>NZ_JAHCLU010000001.1 GCF_018448785.1 Halomonas jincaotanensis
TTCCCCGATAGCTCAGTTGGTAGAGCAAGTGACTGTTAATCACTGGGTCACAGGTTCGAGTCCTGTTCGGGGAGCCATCCCGCTTGCTTTATAGCCATCATCGAGCGCGCTGTGTGCCGCCGGGCTTCACGCCCGGCGTTGGTGTTTACCGATCAGGCGAGGGCCTTTATTGCCGACCTGCCAGACGGTAACTGCCGTCTAGCTGAGTGAAGTCGAGCAGGATATGAGCGGCCTCGAGCACTTGTACCTCTTCGACGGGCTCTTCGCGCTCATCAGGGTCTACTTCATCCTCGTCGCGTGCGTCGATCCATTCATCGAGTGTGTCAAGACCCAAGGCAATACGGCGCTCGTTCTCGAGGGCAAGCTGTTCGGCTTCCTGATCTTTTAGCTCCTGCTGGCGCATTTCGCGGTTCAGGCTGACGCTGGTGTGTTGCTCGCGCATGCGACGCACCAAGGCGGCCTGATCTTCCAGATAGCGGAAGTTGGGTAGCTCCTCAGCACGCCGTTGATGGCGCGTTTCGAGGGTGCTCAGGTACTGGTTCGGGTCGCCATAAGTACGGTACTGCACCGGCCTGACGGTGTCCCATTCGAGGGCGTTGTCGAGGCTGCTCTCGCCGATCTGCTCCGGGTCCAGAAGGCTCGGGAAGGCAATATCGGGTTCGACGCCGCGGTGTTGGGTGCTTTCACCGGAAATCCGGTAAAACTTGGCTCGGGTCAGCTTGATCTCGCCATGGCTGAGGTCATTGAGCGTCTGTACCGTTCCCTTGCCGAAGGTCGAGGTACCCAGTACCAGACCACGCCCGTAATCCTGAATGGCACCGGCGAAGATTTCCGAGGCCGAGGCGGAAAGGCGATTGACCAGCACACCGAGCGGGCCGTCATAGAGGGTACCGGCCTCGGTATCACCGTAGAGGCTGATTCGGCCACGGGCGTCGCGCACCTGTACGGTCGGACCGCGGTCGATGAACAGGCCGATCAGGGAGTTGGCTTCCTGCAGGGCGCCGCCGCCGTTGTTTCTCAAGTCCAGTACGATACCTTCGACGCCTTCGCGCTGGAGTCGCTCGATCTCGCGGGCCACATCGCGGGTGGTGCTGCGGTAATCCTCTTCTCCCGCCTGCCAGGCTTCGAAATCTACATAGAAGGTCGGGATCTTGATCGCGCCGATACGGTGGACGCCATCGTCGCGTTCGATCTCGATCACCTCGCCCTGCGCGGCCTGATCCTCGAGATCTACGGTGTCGCGAGTGATCTCGACGACCTTGGAGCGGGTCATGTCCACGGCTTGGGCAGGGACGACATCGAGACGCACCACCGAGCCCTTGGGGCCGCGGATCAGGTCAACGACATTATCGAGGCGCATGCCGACCACGTTGACCATCTCTTCTTCGTCCTCCTGGCCGACAGCGACGATGCGGTCAGCCGGTTCGAGCACGCCGGACTGCTCGGCAGGGCCACCCGGCACCAGGCTTGAGACCTTGACGTATTCGCCGTCAGCTTGCAGCAGGGCACCGATGCCTTCCAGTGACAGACGCATCTGGATATCAAAGGATTCGCCTTGCCGGGGCGACAGATACTCACTATGAGGATCGATGCTACCGGTCACGGCGGCCATGAAGAGCCCGAAGACGTCCTCGGATTCGGTTTGCTCCAGCCGCGACAGTTGGCCTTCGTAGCGTTGACGCAGGTTCGTTTCGACCTGTTCGGTATCCTGTCCGCTGATTTCCTGGGTCAGGGCGGCGTTCATCAAGCGCTTGTTCCAGAGCTCGTCAAGCTCCGCCTCTGTCCGCGCCCAGGGGGCCTCGTCGCGCTCGAGATCAAGACGCGCGTCGGTATCGAAATCGTAATCGATGCCTCGGTCAAGCTTCGCCAGCAGCCATTCAAGGCGCGTTTCGGCGCGCTCGTGGTGCAGGGCATAGAGGTCGAAGATTCGCGCCAGTTCGCCCTCGAGGATAGCATCGTCCATGCGGGTTTCGAGGTCGCGAAAGCGCTCAACATCATCATGCAAGAGGTAGGCGCGCTGGCCATCGAGAATGTCCAGCAGGCGCTCGAAGGCTTGACGGGACCATTCGTCATCGACCTCCACGTCGGCATAGTGGCCCTGGCGCAGGGATTCGGCCACCTCCATGGCGGCCTGACGCTGGCTGTCGGTAGGTTGCAGCTGAGCCGAGGCGGTGGTGGCGACCAGCAGCAAACCGGTCAGGGCAATCGAACGCCCCAGGGTGGCAAACAGGCTCATCGATTAAGCTCTCTCGGTTTCATGTACACTTTGCCCTAGACCCGAATTAGGCCAATGAGTTGCGTGGATCAACACTTATTGTACCAGCTCGTACAGTGGCGTATGACCTTGGATGAGCGGAGATAGGTAATTGCTGCATATTCCCCGGCCATGTTTCTGAACTTGTCTATGTCTCCCCGAAGAGGAAAACCATGACCCAGGACGATCCGATCGGGCGCCTGCTCGATTTCCTGCGCCTTTCTCCCACCCCGTGGCACGCGACGGCCAATATGGCCGCCCGGCTCGAGGCGGCAGGCTTCCGACGCCTCGATGAGCGTGAGGCCTGGCACCTTACCCCTGGGGAGCGGGTCTACGTGACCCGCAACGACTCATCGATCATCGCGCTGCAGCTCCCCAGTAATGCGCTCGTCGCGCTGCGCATGATTGGCGCCCATACCGATAGCCCAGGACTGCGGCTCAAGCCCAATGCTGCACAGAGCTCGGCGGGGTGGTTGCAGTTGGGCGTCGAGGTCTATGGCGGTGCACTACTGGCCCCCTGGTTCGACCGCGACCTGGGGCTTGCCGGCCGCGTGCATGTGCGGCGCGCTGACGGGAGTATCGAGGGTGTACTGCTCAATGTCGACCGGCCGGTGGCGACGATTCCCAGCCTGGCCATCCACCTGGACCGCGAGGCCAACAGTGGCCGCGAACTTAATGCTCAGACCCAGATGGCGCCGGTTTTTCTGCAGGGCGGGGATCACCAGGACCTGGATCGCCTGCTCAAGGGTTGGCTCGCCGAACAGCATGGGCTCGAGGGCGTCGAGATTCTCGATTTCGAGCTGGGGTTCTACGACTCGCAGCCGCCGGCAAGCGTGGGAGTGGCAGGGGAGCTCATCTGCAGCGCCCGACTCGATAATCTGTTGTCCTGCTTCATGGGTCTCGAAGCCATGCTGCAAAGCGACGGCAGCCAGGGTGCGGTCCTGGTAGCCAATGACCATGAAGAAGTCGGTAGTGCCAGCGCGTGCGGCGCGCAGGGGCCTTTCCTCGCTGATGTGCTGCGTCGCGTGGTTGAACAGCTAGGTGGCGGTGACCAAGAAGCCTTCATCCGCCTGATCCAGGCGTCGCGGATGATTTCTTGCGACAACGCCCATGCGCTGCATCCCAACTTTCTCGACAAGCACGATGCGTCGCATGGCCCCGCCATCAACGGCGGCCCGGTGATCAAGATCAATGCCAACCAGCGCTATGCCACCAACAGCGCCACCGCCGCGATGTTTCGTGACCTGTGCTGCGAGGTGGACGAGCCGGCGCAGACTTTCGTGACACGCGCCGATATGGGCTGCGGCAGCACCATCGGGCCGATCACCGCGACGGAACTTGGCGTGCCGACGCTCGACGTGGGCGTGGCGCAATGGGCGATGCATTCGATCCGCGAGACGGCCGGCGCGCGCGACGTGGCCTCGCTGACCACGGTGCTGACGGCTTTCCTGAATCGCCGCGGACCGCTCTAAGCGGCAAGCAAAAAGCTCGCGAAAGTAGTCTTTCGCGAGCTTTCTTGTATCTGGTGGCTACGCCCTGATTCGAACAGGGGACCCCATCATTATGAGTGATGTGCTCTAACCAGCTGAGCTACGTAGCCGTGTAACGGAGGCGCAGTCTACGGATGCAGGTTACCGGGGTCAAGCCCGGCGTGGCTGGTGTAACACACTGCTGACGACTTACACATTGAAGCGGAAATGAATGACGTCGCCGTCACGCACTACATAGTCCTTGCCTTCCAGGCGCCACTTGCCGGCATCCTTGGCGCCCTGTTCGCCGCCCAGGGTCACGAAGTCGTCGTAACCGACGACTTCGGCGCGGATAAAACCCTTCTGGAAGTCGGTATGGATGGCGCCAGCTGCTTCAGGCGCGGTCGCGCCGATCCTCACGGTCCAGGCACGAACCTCCTTCACCCCGGCGGTGAAATAGGTCTGCAGGCCCAGCAGGGCGTAACCGGCACGAATGACCCGGTCGAGACCGGGCTCGGTCATGCCCATCTCGTCGAGGAACATGGCGCGTTCGTCATCGTCGAGCTCGGCGATTTCGGCTTCAATCTGGTTGCACACCGGCACCACCACGGCGTCTTCCTCGGCGGCGATTTCCCGAACCACGTCAAGGTAGGGATTGGCCTCGAAGCCGTCCTCGTTGACGTTGGCGATATACATGGTGGGCTTGAGCGTCAGGAAGCCGAAGCTCTTGAGTTGACGCTGCTCGTCGTCGTCGAGACCGACGCTTCTCAGCGGCAGGCCCTCGGCGAGATGTGGCTGGATGCGCTCGAGGATCGCCTTGGTGGCGATGGCGTCCTTGTCGCCGCCCTTGGCAACGCGAGTCAGGCGCTGAATGGCGCGCTCGACGGTGTCGAGATCGGCCAGTGCGAGCTCCATGTTGATGATCTCGATATCGGCCCGCGGGTCGATCTGGTTGGCCACGTGGATGACGTTGTCGTTGTCGAAGCAGCGCACCACATGGGCGATCGCCTGGGTCTCGCGGATATTGGCCAGGAACTGGTTGCCGAGTCCCTCTCCCTTGGAGGCCCCTGCCACCAGGCCGGCGATATCGACGAACTCCATGGTAGTGGGGATCACCTTCTGCGGCTTGACGATCTCGGCCAGGGCATCCAGGCGCGGATCCGGCATCGGCACGATGCCCACGTTGGGCTCGATGGTGCAGAAGGGGAAGTTCTCGGCGTCGATGCCGGACTTGGTCAGCGCATTGAAGAGCGTGGACTTGCCGACGTTGGGCAGGCCGACGATACCGCAGTTGAAACCCATGGAATCTTCCTGGAAAGCGAATACGAGGATGGAGAATGGCCGGTATTCTACGGGACGCCTGCGGTATCAGCCACAGGCTGCGCTTACGGCTTGAAACTATGCAGCCGGTTCATGGCCTTGGCCCAGTCGCCGGCGATGGCCATTGGCAGGGTGGCAATGCACTCCTCGATGGCGGCGTCGATGGCGGTATGTTCAGCCTTGCCGGGACGTCCCAACACGTAGTTAGTGACCTGGGGAGCCTCACCGGGATGGCCGATGCCCAGGCGCAGGCGGTGGAAGCCGCGTTCGTTGCCGAGTGCGCTGATGATGTCGCGCAAGCCGTTGTGGCCGCCGTGGCCGCCTCCCTGCTTGTAACGTGCGGTGCCGGCGGGCAGGTCGAGCTCATCATGCGCGACCAGCAACTCGTCCGCCTCGATGCGAAAGAACTGACAGAGCGCGGCCACTGCGCCACCGCTGCGGTTCATGAAGGTGGTCGGTTCCAGCAGATGGATGTCGTGCCCTTCCAGGCGAACCCGAGCGTGAAGTCCGAGAAATTTCTTGTCGGGACGCAGTTCGCCACCGGCCTGGCGGGCCACGGCCTGGACGAGCCAGGCGCCGACATTGTGCCGCGTGGCGGCGTAGTCGCTACCGGGGTTGCCCAGTCCGATGATCGCTTTAACCTGACGCATCGTCACTGCCTCCAAAAAAAATCAAGCGCCTGGGCGCTTGATCAGAAAGGTAGGCGCCATACCGGGCATGGCGCCGGAACAAGACGATTACTCGTCGCTGCTCTTGCCTTCAGCTGAGTCGTCGCCCTTGGCGGCATCATCGCCTTCGGCGTCTTCGTCTTCATCTTCGTCGACCCGCACCTTCGCCTTGGTGACGCTGAGCACGGCGTTGTCGTGGTCTTCGCCATGGGTCAGGTCGACCAGGGTCACGCCTGCCGGTACCTTGAGGTCGGACAGGTGTAGGGTAGTGCCCATCTCGAGTTCGGAAATGTCGACTTCCAGGTAGTCGGGCAAATCCTTGGGTAGGCAGCTGATCTGGACATCGTTGGAGAGGATGTGCAGCTCGCCGTCGTCGTCCTTGATGGCCTTGCAGGCTTCCTCACCCACCACGTGCAGCGGCACGTTGAGGGTGATCTCGTGGGTCGCATCGACGCGCAGGAAATCGGCATGCGTTACCAGCGGCTTGTAGGGATGACGCTGAAGGTCGCGAACCACGACCTGCTGCGACTTCCCATCCAGCTGAATGGTGAGCACTGAGGAAAAGAACGACTCCTCCTCGATCGCCTTGTAGAAGCTTGTCTTCTCGACGGAGATGGGTTCTGGAGCCTGCTCGCCACCGTAGATGATGGCCGGCACTTGCTCGTTCGCACGACGCAGGCGGCGGCTCGCACCTTTCCCCAGGTCGTGGCGAACTCTGGCGTTGAGTGTAAAGTCTGACATGGATTGTAACCTCGTGGGTTGAGCAAGAAAGCGCCATCCCCGCGACCAGGCGATGACGCTTTCGTAATCCCCGGTATGACCGGGGGCGTCGTCGGCACCTTTTTCAGTGAAGCGAATTCAATGAAACATGGCGCTGACGGATTCCTCGTTGCTGACACGGCGGATCGCTTCGGCGATCAGCCCGGCCACGCTGAGCTGGCGAATCTTTCCGCTGCGACGGGCAACCTCTGACAGCGGGATGGTGTCGGTGACGACCACTTCGTCGAGTACCGAGCCGGTAATGTTGTCGACCGCCGGCCCCGAGAGGATCGGATGGGTGGCGTATGCCACCACGCGGCAGGCGCCATGGGCCTTGAGTGCCTCGCCGGCCTTGCACAGCGTACCAGCGGTATCGATCATGTCGTCCACTACGACACAGTTGCGTCCTTCGATCTCACCGATGATGTGCATCACCTGCGCCTGGTTGGACTGTGGGCGGCGCTTGTCGATGATGGCAAGATCGGCGTTGAGCTGCTTGGCGATGGCGCGGGCCCGCACCACCCCGCCAACATCCGGCGATACCACCACCAGATCCTCGTAATTCTGGCGTTCGATATCGTCGAGCAGAATCGGCGAGCCGTAGACGTTGTCCACCGGGACATCGAAGAAGCCCTGAATCTGGTCGGCGTGCAGGTCCATGGTCATCACACGGTCGACGCCGGCCTTGACTAACATGTCGGCGACGATCTTGGCGGAGATCGGGACCCGGGCGGAGCGTACCCGGCGATCCTGACGGGCATAACCGAAGTAAGGCACCACGGCGGTGATCCGTGTGGCCGACGCCCGGCGCAGAGCGTCGACCATCAGTATCAGCTCCATCAGGTTGTCGTTGGTCGGTGCACAAGTGGACTGAAGAAGAAATACATCCTTGCCGCGCACGTTCTCGTTGATCTCGACCGCGACTTCTCCGTCGCTGAACTGACCTACCGTGGCGTTGCCCAGACGGCTATCCAGACTCTCAGCCACTTTCTGGGCCAGTTCGGGATTGGCGTTCCCGGCGAAAACCATCAGTTTTGACACGTGCAGCCACCTTTGCAGTGTTGGGTCTCGGGATGGGGATCGATTGCCCCGGCCGGGACGCGATGCTTATCGACCCAGCACGTCATGAAGCCAGCACGTCATGAAGAGGGGAGCGGTTCAGGCCTTGTGCCTTGAACGTCAGCCAATGATGTGACGCCTCGGCCTTTAGGTGCTCGGCCTGGGCTTCATTTTCCAGGCTTGCGACAACGCAGGCACCGGTTCCGGTGAGCCTTGCCGGTGCTCGACCCGACAGCCAGTCGAACAGGCTTGCTACCTCAGGGTAGAGGTGGCGTACCGTCGACTCACAATCATTGCGCCAACTCGTCGCTCCCCCCTTTAGTGCGCGCGCCATGGTAATCGGGGGGGTGTTGCGTGTCAATTGTGCCGCTCCGAACACCGCCGGGGTGGACACCGCGATGCCGGGGTGAATTACCACGAACCAAGGCGTGTCGAGCTCGACGGGGGTCAGGCGCTCGCCGATACCCTCGGCCCAGGCGGCATGGCCCTTCACGAATACCGGCACGTCGGCGCCCAGGGAGAGGCCCAGCGAGGCGAGTCGTTCCAGCCCGAGACCGAGTCCCCAGAGCGCATCCAGGCCAAGCAGGGTGGTGGCGGCATCCGAGCTGCCGCCGCCCAGCCCCCCCCCCTGTGGGAGGCGTTTGTCAAGATGGATGTTGGCGCCTTGCGTGCAGCCCGTGGCCGCCTGCAGTTGCCGGGCTGCCTTCATGACCAGATTATCCACGAGAGGTATATCGTCGAGGTGCGGGGTCAGGCCGATCTCGCTGTCGCCCCGGCGCTCGAAACTCAGGCTGTCGCCGACATCGAGAAACTGGAACAGTGTCTGCAGTTCATGATAGCCATCCGGACGACGGCCAGTGATGTGCAGCAGCCGGTTCAGCTTGGCGGGGGCCGGCAGTACCAGGCGGTCGGGAAGCGTCGGGCTGGGCTTTATTGACTCGGACATGGTCGACTTCATGTTCATGATTGTTGACTTAGCCATCGTCGAGCTGGGGCTGCCAATCGGTGACCACCAGAGTGACGCGCAGCTCGTCGTATTCCATGACCAGGCGGCGCGGCAGCCAGAGGCCTTCCACCCGTGTCCAGTCGCGGTAATCGATGGTCCAGCCGTCCTGCTGCAGGGTAGCGGGAAAGCCCAGCGAGTCCTCTTCGAGACGATGCTCGGTCTGCTCGTCGGGCAGGCCGCGAATCCAGTCGGACAGCGAGCTGACCGGCAGCGACCAGCCTAGCTGCTCTTCCATTAGCGCCTCCGGGGTCTCGGCCTCGAAGCGTCCCTCTGCCGTGGTCAGCGAGAATCGCCCCTCGCGTCCTTCCAGCGTGCTGCGGCCGCTACCGAAGGGGCCGCTGATCAGTAGTCGGTAGTAATACAGGGTCTGGCTCCAGTCGAGATTGGCGCTGGTGGCGTCCTGCGGGGTTCGCAGACTGGCTTTGCCGATCAGGACCCAGGTGTCAAGGGCTTCCAGGCGGTCTTGCTGAGATTTCCACTGCCCGCTGGCTCGCTCGCCTTCCGGCGCGGGCGCACGGCCGGCACAGCCGGCGAGCAGGGCGATGATCAACAGCGTCGTGATCCGTTTCGCCATGGAGGTGAGCGTGGGTGACGAGACTAAGGGCATGGAGAGTTCTCGGGTCATGGAGTGGCGGTGTCAGCGAGGCGCTGGGCTCAGCTCGGGTAGACGCTCGAGCAATTCCTCGAGTGCCGGGCGTTCCTCGAAGCGCCGAAGCGCCGCGCGCAGCAGCTCGCGAGCCTCGTCGCGCTGATCGAGGGTCCAAAGTACCTCGATCAGGTGGGCGGCGACCTCCTGGTCGGGCATTGCCGCCCAGGCACGCTGCAGCCAGGGAAGGGCCTGCTCGGTTTCTCCCTGGCGAAAGCGGATCCAGCCCATGCTGTCGAGAATGGCCGGATTGTCGGGCTCGAGTTCATGGGCGCGTTCGATCATTCTGCGTGCCTCTTCAAGGCGCGATTCGTGTCCCAGCTCTGCCAGGGTGTACCCCAATGCGTTCAGCGCCGCCGCACTGTCGGGATTACGCTCGATGATACGCTCAAGATCGCGCTCCATGGCCTCGACATCGCCCGCGTTGAACGCCCGCATGGCCCGCAGATAGAGCAACTCCTCGTCATTGGGGGTGCGCGAGAGTTCCCGGTCGATCAGGGCGTCGGCCTGATCGGCAAGTCCTTGCTGGTCGAGCAGCTCCACCTCAAGCGAGATCAGGTCGGTGAAGGCGTCGTCATGGCGAAGTCGTTCGGTGCGCAGGAAAGTGCGTGCATCCACGAGGCGATCGTCATCGATCAGCATGCGAGCGGCGCGCAGACGGGCCGGCATGAACTCTTCCCCGGCAGTCACCTGCCGATAATAGAGCAGGGCATTGTCGATCTCGCCCTGTGATTCGGCGATGGCGCCAAGCAAGTAAAAGGTCAATGGTGGCGCGTCGCTCTCGCCAATCAACGGCAGCAGCAGACGGCGCGCAGGCTCGGCCAGGCCTTCATCCAAATAAAGCTGGGCGAGGGCGAGGCGCAAGCCTTCGTCCCCAGAATGCTCACCGAGCAGGGCATCGGTCTGTGCCTCGGCAGCGGCGACATTGCCCAGGCGTAGCTCCGACTGTGCCAGCAGCAGGATGAAGCGGGCGTCACCCGGTGCCACCGTCAGGCCGCGACGAGCGGCATCACGGGCCTTGGCGAAGTCGCCGGCTTGCTGGGCGAGCTGGGCGCGGGTCAGCCATAGCGCAGGCAGTTCGGGTGAGCGCTGCGTGAGGCGGTCGAGTCGACGCGAGGCCGAGGCGGTGTCGCCCGTCGCCACTTCGAGCATTGCCGTGGCGAGCTCCGCATCGTGGGACTCGGGAGCAGCGGTCGCATCCCGACTGGCCAGGTGAGCGTGCATCCGCTCGAGCAGCGGCGCCGGGTCGGCGCCCTCGGCGAGGGCGCTTTCGACGAAAGCGACGAGCTCGCCCTGGCCCCCCAGTTTGATAAGGCGCAGCCGCTGGTCGAGCGCCCTTGGCCAGTCGCCCTGCTGCACGGCGAGGCTGGCCAGCAACCTGGCGGGCTCTTCGGATTCGGGCGCCATGGCCTGCCAGCGCTGGGCGGTGTCGGCCAGCAGTTGCGCATCATTGCTGAAGCGGGCGGCCAGCGCGGCCCGCTCGATCAGCTCCAGCGAGTCGTAACGCTCGGCCCCTTCCCGGTAGCCCTGGGTGGCACGTCGGTAATCGCCGCGCTGGCCGGCGATCTCGGCGGCCATCAGTCCGGCGAGCCCCTGGGCGTCCAATCCACGCTGGATGGGTGGGGCGCTTGCCATGGGGTCGTTCTCTGCTGCTATGCCGGGCGCACTGGAAGGCAGCGACTGGCAGCCGGCGAGCAGAGCGACAAGCGTCAGAGGCGACAGGATGTGTCGGGCCAACGGGTGAGGAAGCGCTAATACAAATGGCATGCGGGTCTCGTTCAAAATGCCGAGCCGCCAGCATAACGGCTCGGCCTCCCCGGGCAAAGCGCACGATCAGGCCATGGCGCCTCACAGCCTCGTGCTGTGGTAGAATCTTGCGCTCCGAGAGCCGGGTGGTACAGCCCCCGAGCGCCGTTTATCTGAGTGAAGACGCCGACTGCATGACGCTGCTTGCCTTGGGAATCAATCACCGAACCGCCACCGTCGAGGTGCGCGAACAGGTCGCCTTTTCGCCCGCCCAGCTGGCAGCGGCGCTGGGCGAGCTGCGCGAACTGCCCGAGGTCAAGGAGGCGGCGGTACTCTCCACCTGCAATCGCACTGAACTTTACTGCATCGCTGACACCACTGGCGAAAAGGCGATACTCGACTGGCTGGGGCGTTACCACGGCTTGCAGCCGGAGGAGCTGACGCGCTGTGCCTATCATTACCTGGAAAACGACGCCGCCCGTCATCTGATGCGCGTGGCGGTCGGCCTCGATTCCATGGTGCTCGGCGAGCCGCAGATCCTGGGTCAGCTCAAGGATGCCTATCAGAGTGCGCGCGAGGCCAAGGGACTCGGTGGCGAGCTGGAGCGTCTCTTCCAGCACACCTTTGCGGTGGCCAAGCAGGTGCGCACCGAGACCGGCATCGGGCGTAATCCGGTATCGGTCGCCTATGCGGCGGTCAGCCTGGCCAGTCGTATTTTCGGCGATTTTGGCCGTTCCCGGGCCTTGCTGATTGGCGCGGGTGAGACCATCGAGCTAGTGGCCCGCCATCTTCATGAAGCCGGCGTACGCCAGCTGACCGTCGCCAATCGCACCCGTGAGCGCGCCGAGCTGCTCGCCGGACCCTTGGGTGGCCGGGCCGTGACACTCAACGAGATTCCCGATGCCCTGGTCGAGGCCGATATCGTTATCACTTCAACGGCCGCGCCCCTGCCGATCCTCGGCAAGGGCATGGTCGAGCGGGCCCTGAAAAAGCGCCGTCATCGCCCCATCTTCATGGTCGACATCGCCGTTCCTCGCGATATCGAACCCGAGGTGGGGGAGCTCAGCGATGTCTTCCTCTATACCGTCGACGACCTCGAGGAGGTGATCGGCGAGAATCGCCGTCATCGTCAGGTCGCCGCCGACCAGGCCGAGGCGCTGATCGAGCATGGCGTGGAGTCCTGGCAGCACGAACGACGCATTCGTAGCGGCGGCGAGCTGATCCGCGATTTTCGGGCACATTGCCAGTCGCTTCGCGAGCTTTCTGAAGAGCAGGCACTGGCGCAACTCGCGCGTGGAGATGACCCCGAGGCCGTGGTACGGCGCCTGGCCCACCAGCTCACCAACCGCCTGTTGCACAGCCCCACGGTGGCGTTGCGCGAGGCGGCCTCCGCCGAACGGCACGACCTGCTCGATGCCGCTGCGACCCTGCTGCTCGACAGTTCATCCGACAAGCCCCGATAGGACCTACCGATGAAAGCTTCCCTGCGCCAGCGCCTCGATGCCTTTACCGAGCGCTTCGAGGAGCTCTCCGCCCTGCTGGCGGACCCCGAGGTGATCGATGATCAGCGGCGTTTTCGCGACTATTCCCGCGAGTATGCCGAGCTGGAGGCGCTGGTCGAGGCCTGGCAGGGGTATCGACGCATCGAAGCCGATATTGTCTCCGCCTCGCAGCTCACCGAAGACAACGATGCCGAGATGCGCGAGCTGGCCGAAATGGAGCTCGCCGATGGACGCGAACGGCTAGCAGAAACGGAAACCCATCTTAAGCAGTTGCTGGTGCCGCGCGACCCCGACGACCGGCGCAACGTCTTTCTCGAGGTGCGGGCCGGCACCGGGGGCGACGAGGCCGCGCTGTTCGCCGGAGACCTGTTCCGCATGTATTCCCGCTACGCCGAGCAGCAAGGCTGGAAAGTGGAGATCGTCAACGTCAGCCACGGCGAGCAGGGCGGCTACAAAGAGATCATCTCGCGCATCAAGGGCGAGGATGTCTATGCGCGTCTCAAGTTCGAATCGGGTGCCCATCGTGTGCAGCGGGTGCCGGCCACTGAGTCACAGGGTCGCATCCACACCTCGGCTTGCACCGTGGCGGTGATGCCCGAGGTCGATGAGGTGGGTGACATCACTATCGATACCAATGATCTGCGTGTGGATACGTTTCGCTCCAGCGGAGCGGGGGGCCAGCACGTCAATACCACCGATTCGGCAATCCGCCTGACCCATCTTCCCAGCGGCGTGGTGGTGGAGTGCCAGGAAGAGCGCAGTCAGCACAAGAATCGCGCCAAGGCGATGTCGCTGCTGGCCTCGCGCTTGAAGCAGGAGGCCGTGGCAGGCCAGCGACAGCAGCAGGCGGATACCCGTCGCTCGCTGGTTGGCTCCGGTGATCGTAGCGAACGCATCCGCACCTACAATTTCCCCCAGGGACGGGTGACCGACCACCGCATCAACCTGACCCTCTACAAGCTCGGTGACGTGATGTCCGGTGAGCACCTCAACGAGGTGATCGAGCCGTTGATCCATGAATACCAGGCTGAACAGCTCGCGGCGCTCCAACAGGAATCATGAAGTGCGAGCAGGAATCATGAGGCGCGTCGATCAGCTGCTGGCATGGGCGTCGGCCAGACTGGAAAAGGCCGGCTCCCCCAGCGCTCGGCTCGATGCCGAAGTCTTGCTCTGCCAGGTGCTGCAGGTCGATCGCACCTGGCTCTATACCTGGAACGATCATGATGTTGCGATCTTGGCACGCGCCCGCTTCGAGGCGCTCGTGGCGGCGCGCGCGGTCGGGCAGCCGATCGCACACCTCACCGGTGAGCGCGAGTTCTGGGGACTGCCGCTGAAGACCTCCGCCGACACCCTGATTCCCCGACCCGATACCGAAACCCTGGTGGAGGCGGCCCTGGAGCTCGCCCCTGGCGAAACGGGTCGCCTGCTCGACCTGGGAACCGGCACCGGGGCGATCGCCCTGGCCTTTGCCAGCGAGCGACCCGACTGGCATATCACCGGCGTGGATATACGCCCCGAGGCGGTGACGCTGGCGCGATGCAACGCCGAGCGGCTTTGCATCGCCAACGCCACGTTTTTTCGGAGCGACTGGTTCGAGTCGCTGAAGGATGAGCGTGGTGTCGAGCGGTTCGACTTGATTGTCTCCAATCCGCCCTATATCGCCGCCGACGATGCTCATCTACGTCGCGGCGACCTGCGCTTCGAGCCGCACAGCGCGCTGGTGGCAGGCGAGGGCGGGCTGGCCGATCTGCGTCATCTCGCCGGTCAGGCGCGAAGACATCTGCTTCCCGGTGGCTGGCTGCTGCTGGAGCATGGCTTCGACCAGGCGGGCCCGGTGCGTGAGGCGCTGACTGTGACGGGGTTGCTGGCGGTACAGAGCCGCCATGACCTGGCCGGGCATGAGCGGGTCAGTCTGGGGGAGGCGCCGCGTTGAGCGGCGACGCTGGAGCCGCGGGGGTGGCTGTGTTACACATGAGCCGTAACAATCACGAGCAGTAAAAATCACCACGAGCACCCTCTACAACATGACCGAACACCAAATGGCCGCGATGGCAGGGTGTATTTCAGTCGATTCCTCTGGGGTTCTCCAGCCCTCATGACCGGCGTGCCAACGACGATGAAAGCCAAGACCCGCTCGCTCGACCGTATCGATCTGAACATTCTGCGCTGCCTACAAGACAACGCGCGCATCTCTTACGTCGAGCTAGCAGCCCAGGTGGGCCTGTCCACCACGCCCTGCCTGGAACGCGTCAAACGCCTGGAGCGGTCCGGGGTGATCCGTGGCTACAAGGCGCTGCTCGACCCCCGCGCGCTCAAGGCCAACCTGCTGGTGTTCGTGGAGGTGAGCCTCGAGACCCAGTCGCCGGCGGTCTTCGACGAGTTTCGTCGCGCCGTGGCCACGCTGCCCCAGATTCAGGAATGCCATCTGGTTTCGGGCCAATTCGACTACATCCTCAAGTGCCGCATTCCCGAGATGTCCGCCTATCGCCAGCTACTCGGCGACGTGGTGCTGACCCTGCCCGGCGTGAAGGAGTCGAAGAGCTATGTGGTCATGGAGGAGGTCAAGGAGGAGTTTTCGCTGCATGTGCCCGATATCGAGGAGTTCGATGAAAAGTGAGCGCGACCATGAACGATGACGCGCTATTGCGCTACAGCCGTCAGATCATGCTGGCGCCGATCGATATCGACGGTCAGGAGCGGCTACTGGCCAGTCACGCCCTGGTGATCGGCGCCGGTGGGCTGGGTTCACCGGTGGCGCTCTATCTCGCCGCTGCCGGGGTCGGGCGCCTGACGCTGGCCGATTCCGACGAGGTGGAGCTTTCCAACCTGCAGCGCCAGATCGCCCACGGTCAGGCCGACCTGGGGCGCCGCAAGGCCGAATCGGCGCAGGAGGCGGCACAGGCGCTCAACCCCGATTGCCACATCGAGGCGCTGACCGACCATCTCGAGGGTGAATCGCTGGCCCAAGCGGTGGCGGCTGCCGACCTGGTGCTCGACTGCACCGACCGCTTCTCCAGCCGTTTCGCGATCAACGCGGCCTGCCGCAAGGCCGGCGTTCCACTGGTATCCGGGGCGGCCATTCGCTTCTCCGGTCAACTTTTCGTTGCCGATCCGCACGACGCCGAGGCCCCTTGCTACGCCTGTCTCTACCCGCCGGGCGAGGACGATGACGAGGCGTTGCGCTGCGCCGAGAATGGGGTGGTAGCGCCCCTGGTGGGGCTGATCGGGAGTTTTCAGGCGCTGGAGGCGGTCAAGTGGCTCAGTGGCGCTGGCTCACCGCATCAGGGTCTGTCGACCTTCGATGGGCTGAGTGGCCAATGGCGCCATTTCCGGGTGCCGAAGGATCCTGCCTGCCCGGTCTGCGGGGGGTGAACGCCATGGCGCATCGCCAGGCGCTGACGGGGCCGGTGACCGATTTCGATATCCGCTTGCTCAGGGTGTTCAAGGCCGTGGCGGCGTGTGGCGGGTTTTCTGCCGCCGAGAGCGAGCTGGGTATCAGTCGCTCGGCGATCAGCCTGCACATGGGCGATCTGGAGCGGCGCCTGGGGTTGCGCCTCTGCCGCCGTGGCCGGGGAGGCTTCGCCCTGACCGAGGAGGGCCGGGAGGTGCTCGAGGCGGCCGAGACGCTGTTGGCCGGTCTCGAGGCCTTTCGTACCGAGGTCAATGCGCTGCACGAGAGCCTGCGCGGCGAGCTCGATATCGGCATTACCGATACGCTGGTCAGCCTGCCCGAGATGCGCATCACTCACGCCCTGGCGACCCTCAAGGCGCGAGGGCCAGAGGTGCGCCTGAACATGCACATGGACCCACCGGGCGAGATCGCCAGGGCCGTGCTGGACGGCCGCCTGCAACTGGGGGTCGTGCCGGACGTCGACCTGCCGGCGAGCCTGGAGCGGCGCCCGCTCTACGAGGAGCTGTCGCGGCTCTACTGCAGCGCCGGGCATCCCCTGTTTGCCGCCAAGCCGACCTCACCTCCGGACGATCTGGCCGAGTGGGACGCCGTAGTGCCGACCTACCCGCTACCAGCGTCGGGGCGGGCCCAGCATGCGCGGCTGCGTGGCACCGCGACCGCCTCCGATCGCGAAGGAGCGGCCTTCCTGATCCTGACCGGGGCTTACCTGGGATATCTGCCCGATCATCAGGCAGCGCCGTGGGTGAGCGCGGGACGCTTGCGGGCGCTCTGGCCGAGTGACTGTCATTTCTTGACGCCTTTCGTGGTCATCGTGCGTCGCGACCGACGGCCAAATCGAGTGCTGGAGGCCTTTCTCGAGGCGCTGGAGAGCCAGAAATCGGCGATTTCTTCAGTCTGACAGGCATGCCTGGTATCGTGAAATTCCCGATTGCGTTGTTATTGAATACTTGACATCGACAGGCGTGCTGGTGTCACACTGAAGGCTCATTACGGCGTTTAGAGACGTCGTCATTCAATAACAATGAGCGCAAACGCGCATGATTTCACAGGCGTCCGGCATGTCTTCCTCCCTCAAGCGTCCCGCCTCATGGTATCGCGACTCCATCGCCGTCGATCTCGACAGCTGCCCTGCGCTGGAAGGCGAGGTGCGGGCCGACGTGTGCGTGATCGGTGGTGGCGTCACCGGCTGCTCGGCGGCGCTGCATCTGGCCGAGCGCGGCTATTCGGTCGTGCTGCTCGAGGCCGGTGAGATCGGCTACGGGGCTTCCGGGCGCAGCGGTGGGCAGATATTGCCCGGCCTGGGCACCGATATCGCGACCGTGCAGAAGGCGCTGGGTCTCGCGCAAGCCCGGGATATGTGGGAAATGAGCCGCGAGGCGGTGCGTCTCACCGCCGAGCTCGTCGAGCGTCATGCCATTCCCTGCGAACTCGCCTGGGGCTATCTGCACGCCGCGGTCAAGCCGCGCCACGTGGATGAGCTGCAGGCGTTTCGTGATCGCATGGCGCGCGACTACGACTACCCGGCACTAAGCTGGCTCGAGGGGGCGGCCCTTCGCGAGCACGTGGTCACCGATGCCTACCCGGCAGCGCTTCATGACAGCGAAGGCGGCCATCTGCATCCGCTCAATTACACCCTGGGCCTGGCACGGGCGGCTCGCCTTGCCGGCGCGGCGATCCATGAGCATAGTGCCGCCGTGGAGATACAACGCGGCGAGCCGGCCAGGGTGCTGACCGCACAAGGCAGGGTCACCGCAGACTTCGTGGTGCTCGGCACCAATGCCTACCAGGCGGGGCTGGTGCCGGCGCTCTCCGGGCGCATCATGCGCGCCGCCAATTACATGATCGCCACCGAGCCGCTCTCTGCCGAGCAAGCGGCCCAGGTGCTGCCGCTCAACGATGCGCTGTCCGACGCCAACTTCGTGCTTGACTACTATCGGCTCACGGCCGACCGCCGCCTGATCTATGGCGGTGAGGTCAGCTACGATGGCCGAGAACCCCGAGGCCTTCAGGCGCGCATGGACGCCAAGATCGCCCGGTTGTTTCCGGTGCTGGCCGGGGTCGGCATCGACTACCGCTGGGGCGGCGACGTGGCGATTACCCAGAATCGGGCACCGGACTTCGGTCGGTTGGGGAGCAATCTCTATTACGCCCAGGGCTATTCCGGACATGGCATGGCGCTGGCGAGCCTGGCCGGCAAGCTCTTGAGTGAAACCATTGCTGGTCAGAGCGAGCGCTTCGATGTCTTTGCGGCCATGCCCCATCGTCGTTTCCCCGGGGGTAGCATGCTGCGCAAGCCGCTGCTGGTGCTGGCCACCCACTTCTTCAAGCTGCGCGACCGGCTTTAATCCGGGCCAACAAGAACCAAGAGGGCACCCCCCATGAGCGAATCCTTCACGGCGGACGTCACCGATTCAGCGGATGCGCCGCCGGCAGTGGACCTCGAGGAACCGAGGCGACAGCCTTCGTCCATTGAGATGCAGGGCCTCCACAAGCGTTTCGGGGCCGATACCGTGGCCCTGGATGGGGTCGATCTAACCATCGAGGCGGGCGAGTTCTTTACCCTGCTCGGCCCCTCGGGCTGTGGCAAGACCACCTTGCTGCGCATTCTCGCCGGGCTGGAAGACGCCGACGCTGGCGAGCTGAGCATCGGTGGCCGCACCATCACCGAGGTGCCGCCCCACCAGCGTAGCGTCAATACCGTGTTTCAG
The DNA here is from genome assembly GCF_018448785.1 of Halomonas jincaotanensis. Classification (GTDB taxonomy): domain Bacteria; phylum Pseudomonadota; class Gammaproteobacteria; order Pseudomonadales; family Halomonadaceae; genus Halomonas; species Halomonas jincaotanensis. Next base: position 18,550 of record NZ_JAHCLU010000001.1, read on the forward strand.
TCCTACGCGTTGTTCCCCCATCTGTCGGTGCGCGACAACCTGGCCTTCGGCCTCAAGATGCGTGGCCTGCCGGCTGCCGAGCGCGACGCTCGCGTCGCCAGGATCGCCGAGTTCATCAAGCTGGGCGACCTGGTCGACCGGCGGGTGGAGCAACTGTCCGGTGGCCAGCGACAGCGTATCGCCCTGGCCCGGGCGCTGGTCTGCGAGCCCGACGTGCTGCTGCTCGACGAGCCGCTGTCGGCGCTGGATGCCGGCCTGCGCAGCCAATTGCAGGTGGAGCTCTTGCGCGTGCAGAAGCGCCTGGGCATGACCTTCGTCTTCGTCACCCACGATCAGCAGGAAGCCATGGTGATGTCCGACCGAATCGCCGTGCTCAATGGCGGCATCATCCAACAGGTCGGGCCGCCGCGGGATGTCTACGAACGTCCGGTCAACGCCTTCGTCGCCCGCTTCATGGGCCACGACAATCTCTTCGCGATCACCGCGCGGCAGGGCGATCGCTTGACCACGACCCTCGGCGAGCTGCAGGCGGAGTCGCCGGGGGCGGGTGATCTGCTGCTGATTCGCCCCGAGACCCTGGACCTGCTGGCGGGAGACGTGACGGGCACCAATCATCTGCCTGCGCGGGTCACGGAGCGCCTCTATCGCGGCAGCCACGCCGAATACTGCCTGGCGATCGGCGATACCACCCTGCAAGCGACGCTGAACAATCGTGGGCGCCACCTGCCCGAGGTGGGCGACCGGGTCACCGTGGTGGTGGCGCCGGAAGACCTTGTCACTCTGAGCGAATGAGGAGCGCATCATGGCCTATGCTGGCGCGACCGTAAGCGCACGAAGTCGTGGCATGGTGCGCGAGTCTCGGCACCTGTTGTTCACCGTGGCCCCCGGGGCGACCTGGATCGTCGTCTTCCTGGTGCTGCCCAGCGCCTACCTGATGGGTGTCGCCTTCATGAGCAACGGCACCTATGGCCTGCCCGAGCTGCCGTTGACGCTGGAGTCGTTTCGGCGGCTGGCCGGCTTCGGCTTTCTCGGCTGGAGCCCTGGCAATCTCTACACGCTCTTTCGCTCGCTGTGGCAAACCCTGGTCTCCACCGGGCTGGTGGTGATCGTTGCCTATCCGATCGCCTACTACATCACCACCTGTCGCGAGAAATGGCGGCCGATCATGCTACTGCTCGTCGTAGTGCCGTCCTGGACCAATCAGGTAATCCGCACCTTCGGCTGGATGAACCTGCTGGCGCCGGGTACGCCGCTCTCGTCGCTGGCCGAGGGGCTGGGGTTCATTCCTCCCAACATGGGGCTTTATCCTTCCAATTTCGCGGTTACCCTGGGCCTGGTCTACAACTTCCTGCCGTTCATGGTGCTGCCGCTGTATGCCGCATTCGAGAAGCTCGATACCGCCCAGGTCGAGGCCGCGCAGGATCTCTATGCCTCGCCGGTACGCGCCTTCTGGCACGCGGTCTTTCCCCAGACGCTGCCGGGGCTGCTGGCCGGCATCGTGCTGGTGGCGATCCCGGCGTTCGGCATGTACGTGATCCCCGAACTGCTCGGTGGCGGCAAGGGCATGATGCTCGGCAACCTGGTGGCCACGCAGTTCTCCGGTGGCGCCAATTGGCCGCTGGGGGCCGCTGGGGCGATCCTGATGCTGATTGCCACCTTCATCGGGCTTTTCGCCATGCGACGTATCGGCAAGCGCCTGGGTGGCGGCGAGGAGGTGGTGATATGAGAAAGCGGACCTTGAAGCGTGGCCTGACCGGGTTCTGGTGGTTGACGCTGACGTTTCTGTATCTGCCCCTGGCCGTTGTGGTGCTGTTCTCGTTCAACGCCTCCAACAGTGCGGCGACCTTCACCGGCGTGTCGCTGCGCTGGTACAAAGCGTTGCTGGGTAACGAGCAGATCCTTTCGGCTTTCGGCAATACCCTGATACTGGCGATCTGTTCGTCGGTGATCGCGCTGTGCATCGGCTGTCTGATCGGCTACGGCATGTATCGCCATCGGCATCGCAAGCTCGGCTGGCTGATCGTGCTGATCTACCTGCCCATCGTGCTGCCCGATATCGTCTTTGGCATCTCGGAGATGGCCTTCTTCGTGCAGATCCATCGCTTGACGGGGCTGCTGCAGCCCGGACTGCTGACCATGATTATTTCCCACGTGACCTTCCAGATACCGTTCGTGGCACTGATCGTCTACTCGCGCTTCGTGGGCCTGGACCCGACGCTGTTCGAGGCGGCCAAGGATCTTTATGCCACGCCGGTGAAACGGGTGGTGCATTTCATGTTGCCGACTATCAAGCCAGCGTTGATCTCAGCCTTCTTCCTCTCCTTTACCCTGTCGGTGGATGATTTCGTCATTAGCTTCTTCACCGCCGGGCCGGAGAGCGCGACCCTGCCCATCTATATCTGGGGCGCGATCAAGAAGGGGGTCTCGCCGGAAATCAATGCCATTGCCGCCTTGATGATCGGCGCGGTGGCGATTGCTGCCATCCTGAGCCTCACCATGAGCCGTCGCCGGCAAGCATAAGCCGGTAAACCTTCCCACAGGGAACCGAGGAAAATCCATAATGAAGATCAACAAGACGACGACACTGGCATTTTCACTGGGCGGGCTAATGCTTGCCGGCAGCATCCAGGCGCAGGAGAACAAGCTCTATCTGTTCAACTGGACCGAGTATATGGACCCCGAGATCATCGAGGCCTTCGAGGAGAAATACGACGTTGATGTCGTACAGAACTACTTCAATTCGCTGCCCGAGATGCTGGCCAAGCTTAACGCCGGGGGGGTATCCCAGTACGATATCATCGTGCCATCCAATTATTATGTGCCGCGGCTGATCGAGACCGGCCTGGTGCAGAAGCTCGACAAGTCGAAACTGGGCAATCTCGACAACGTCATGGAGCAGTTCCAGGATCCATCGTTCGACCCCGGTGCTGACTACAGCGTCCCCTACCAGTGGGGAACCACCGGCATCGTCTACAATACCGAGACATTTCCGGACGCGCCCAAGAGCTGGTCGTTGCTCTTTGACCCCGAGGTCAATCCCGAGCATCCCTTCGCCATGATGGGTGACGGCCAGGTCAGCATGGGCGGTGCATGCGCCTACCTCGGCCACGGCTACGACTGCATCGACATGGAGGCCTGGCGCGAGGCAGCACAGCTGCTTCTCGATACCAAGGAGCGCGAGACCTTCAGCGGCTTTACCGATGGCACACCGGCACTCCAGCAGCTAGCACGCGGCGTGACCCATGTGGGGCTCTCCTATAACGGCGACTACCTCTTCTTCAAGGATGAAGATCCCGAGACCTTCGCGTCGCTGGACTTCATGATTCCCGATGAGGGCGCGGAGATGTGGGTGGACTCGATGCTGATTCCAGCCGAGGCGCCAAATCCCGACATGGCCCACAAGTTCATCGATTTCATTCTCGATGCCGAAGTCGGTGCCCAGCTTTCGAACTACAACTACTACGCCAGCCCCAATGCGGCCGCCGAGCCCCATCTCGATGCGGTGCTGACCGAGCCACCCGTCCAGCCGAGTGAAGACGATATGCAACGCCTCCGCTTCACCCCGAGCCTGGAAGGCGATGCACTGCAAACTTTCCAGCAGCTGTGGTCAGAGGTGCAGTCGCGCTGAGCTCAGAGCGCCCGGCGATGGCCGGGGGCTCGTCATCCCGAGCAAGGAATGTCCCATGAGTAACCGACAGGAGCAGCCGCTCCTTAACGACTGGTTCCAGACCCACGGTATTACCGAGGTCGAGTGCCTCGTCTCCGATCTGACCGGCATCCTCAAGGGCAAGATCATGCCTGCCGGCAAATATCTCAACGGCGGCCGGCCTCGGCTGCCCGATTCGATCTTCATCCAGACCGTCACCGGGGGCTATCCTGATGACGAGGATATTCGTTTCTGGAACCCCGCCGAACGCGACATGGAGTTGGTGCCGGACCCGAACGCCATTTACCTGGTGCCCTGGGCCGACGACCCCACCGCTCAGATCATCCACGACTGCTTCTACCTCACTGGCGAGCCGGTGGATCTTTCGCCGCGCCACGTGCTTAAGCGGATACTGGCGCTCTACGAGGACCGCGGTTGGCGTCCGGTAATCGCACCGGAAGTCGAGTTCTACCTGGTCAAGACTAATACCGACTCCGACTACCCTCTGGAGCCGCCGATCGGTCGTACCGGGCGTCAGGAGAGCAGCCGCCAGTCATTTTCCATCGACGCAGTCAACGAGTTCGATCCGCTATTCGAGGAAATGTACGATTACTGCGAGGCCATGAACCTGGATCTGGATACGCTGATCCATGAAGAGGGCGCCGGGCAGATGGAGGTCAACTTCCAGCATGGCGACCCACTGACCCTCGCCGACCAGGTGGTGATGTTCAAGCGCGTCCTGCGCGAGACCGCGCTGCGCCATGGCATGTACGCCACCTTCATGGCCAAGCCCATGGCCAACGAGCCGGGCAGCTCCATGCATATCCACCAGAGCCTGCTCGACAGCAAGGATGGTCACAATATCTTTGCTGGCGAGGATGGCCAGCCTAGCCGACTCTTCCACTACTTCATCGGCGGGCTGCAGCGTTACCTGCCGGCAGTGATGCCGCTGTTGGCGCCCAACGTGAATTCGTATCGCCGCCTGATGCGCACCGATACCAGCGGCTCGGCCCCCATCAATGTCGAGTGGGGGCTGGACAACCGCACGGTGGGGTTGCGAGTGCCGATGTCTTCCGCCGAGTCCACTCGCGTCGAGAATCGCCTGGCGGGGGCGGACGCCAACCCCTATTTGGTGATGGCGGCGTCGCTCGCCTGCGGCTATCTGGGCATGCTGGGCCAGTTCGAGCCGCGTCCACCCATGGTCGGGTCCGCCTGGTCCGGCGGCAACAAGCTGCCCGACGACATCGGCCCGGCGCTGGATATGCTGCATGACTGCAAGCCGCTGTCCGATATTCTTGGTGAACGTTTCACCAACAGCTACCTGGCGGTCAAGCGCGCCGAGCACCGCGCCTACTTCCAGGTCATCAGCTCCTGGGAACGCGAGCACCTGCTGCTGCGGGTCTAGTAGATGTAGAAGATGTAGTGGATGTAACGACCAGGACGATCACCTGGATGGGCGAGTGCTCAAGGGCGTGAATGTGCAAGAGACCTGAGAGCCCCGCTATCAGATTGCCGAGGAGAGACAACATGCTGTCGAAATACGTAGTGGGGCTGGTCGGTCTGGGGTTGATGAGCGCGGGGATTGCCGCGTCTGCCCAGGAAAACAAGCTGAGCCTGTTCAACTGGTCGGATTACATGGCCCCGGGCATCATCGAGGACTTCGAGGCCGAGACGGGCATCGAGGTGGTGCAGAATTATTACAACTCCAACGCGGAGCTGTTCTCGAAACTGACCGCCGGTGGCGATGCCCAGTACGACTTGATCGTACCCTCGGATTATTTCGTGCCGCGCTTGATCGATGCCGGGCTCGTACAGCCGCTGGCCCGTAAGGGCCAAGGCCTGGAGGGCTACGACAACATTCTCGACGAATTCCGTCAGCCCTCCTACGACCCGCAGGGCGACTATACCGTGCCCTACCTTTGGGGCGTGACGGGCGTGGTCTACAACACCGAGACCTTCGCTGACCCCGAGCCCAGCTGGGGCCTCCTGTACGACCCGACGGTCAACCCGGACTATCCGTTCGCGATGCTCAAGGGCGACGCTCAATTCACCTTCGGCACACTCTGTGCCTTTCAAGGCAGTGGCTTTGACTGCATCGGTGAGGCACCCTGGACCGAGGCCGCCCAGGCGGTGATCGAGACCCGTGGTCGTGACAACTTCGTCGGCTTCGTCGATGCCACGGCCGCCATCGAGCAGGTCGCCAGCGGTGTGATCCATGCCGGCATCGCCTACAACGGCGACCTGGCGGCCAAGCGTGCCGAGTCGCCGGAGACCTACGGCAAGCTGGGCTTCTTCATCCCCGAGGAAGGGTCGCAGCGCTGGGTCGACGTGATGGCCATTCCCGCCCGGGCTCCCAACCCTGAATCGGCGCGGGCGTTTATCGAATACCTGCTGCGCCCGGACGTCGCCGCTCGACTGGCCAACTACAACTACTACACCACGCCCAACGAGGCGGCACTGGCGCTGGTCGACGATGCCCTGCGCGAGCCGCCGGTGATGCCCGACGAGGCGGCCCGCGAGCGGTTGCATTTCACGCCGTCGGTGAGCGGCGACCAGCTGCAGCTGCTACAGGAGTTGTGGAGTGAAGCGCGCAGTCGCTGATCGCGACAGACGTGAATCCGGTACGTATGAAAGAGTATCGATGGGGCGGCGGCCTTGGTCGCTGCCCCGGTTTTTTCTGGCATCTGTCGCCTGCTGATGCCATGCCATCAATCAACACCCACTGGAGGCTACCATGAGCGTTTCCGTCCACCCCGAGCATGCGCGGTCCTGGTATGCGGCATCGGCCAATCCGACACCGCAACGTCCGGCGCTGGAAGGCGAGATCGAGTGTGACGTCTGCGTGGTGGGGGCGGGCTTCACCGGCATCTCGGCCGCGCTGCATCTGGCCGAACAGGGGCATAGCGTCGTGGTGCTGGAAGCCGCTCGCGTCGGCTATGGCGCCTCGGGTCGCAACGGTGGCCAGATCGTCAACAGCTACAGCCGTGACATGGACGTGATCGAGACCAAGTACGGCGATGAGACCGCCCGGGCCCTGGGCGACATGGCCTTCGAGGGTAACCGGATCATTCGCGAGCGCATCGATCAGTACGCCATCGACTGCGATCTCAGGAATGGCAATCTGTTTGCCGCCTGCAACGCCAAGCAGATGCAGAGCTTGGTCGAACACAAGGCGCTCTGGGAGCGTTACGGTAATCGAAAACTGGAGTTGCTCGAGGGTGATGCGCTGCAGCGCGAGGTGGTCAGCGATCGCTACGTGGGTGGCCTGGTGGACCACTCGGGCGGGCATCTGCACCCGCTCAACCTGGTGCTGGGCGAGGCGGCGGCCTTCGAGTCGCTGGGTGGCACGATTTATGAACAGACCCCCGTCGAGTCGTTGACGCACGGCGCTCCGGTCGAGCTGCGCACCCCACGTGGCCGGGTTCGGGCGCAGCGCGCAGTGATGGCGGGCAATGCCTACCTCAAGGGCGTGCTGCCCGAGATCGAGGGCAAGTCAATGCCCTGCGGCACCCAGATCATCACCACCGAGCCACTGGGCGAGGCGCGCGCCCGCTCGCTGATACCCAACGACATGGCGGTGGAGGACGGCAACTATCTGCTCGACTACTTTCGACTGACCGCCGACAACCGCTTGCTGTATGGGGGCGGGGTCAACTATGGCGGCAGCGATCCGGCCGATATCGAGGCGGTGATTCGTCCCAAGATGCTCAAGACGTTCGCGCAACTCGACGACGTCAAGGTCGACTACGCCTGGAGTGGCACCTTCCTGATGACGCTCAATCGCCTGCCGCAGTTTGGAGTCATCAATGACAACGTCTTCTATGCCCAGGGCTATTCCGGCCACGGCGTCACCTGCACCCATCTGGCGGGTCGCCTGATCGCCGAAGTAATGACCGGCCGCGAGGAGCGCTTCGACGCTTTCGCCAAGCTTCCCCATCTGCCGTTCCCGGGAGGGCATCTGCTGCGGGTGCCGCTCTCGGCCATCGGCGCCTGGTACTACCAGGCGCGTGACGGTCTGGGGATCTGAGCACGTTCTCACAAGGCATCGGTTGTCGGCCTCCGGCGACGGCGGGGCAATAAATGTGGATGTCCATGACGAGCGCTTTCCCGCTTCCTGTAAAAGCATATACTGATCTTCGTCTCTCGCGCGGTGCAGAAAGCGATGCGCCTTTCATCGTCCTTGTCACGCCTCCGCGAAGCCGGTTCTCGAATGATGATGGCGCGTGAGCGCCCTCTAGGAGGTGAAAAATGAGCAAGTCGATCGTGGTGGGAACCATCCTGGCCGTGTTGGGGCTGGGCGGACTGGCCTTCGGGGCCTGGCAGGTCCAGCAGGAAGACACGCCGCAGTATGCCGAGATCACCCATGTGGAAACCCTGACGCGAGTCGTGGAAACCCCGCGCGAAGTGTGTGAGAACGTGGTCGTCCAACTGTCAACAGAAGCCCAGGCGGGTCAGGGCGCCAGCCGTGATCCCCATCGCGTGGTGGGCACCGCTGCTGGGGCGATCGTCGGCGGCCTTCTCGGCAACCAGATCGGCGGCGGCAGTGGCAAGAAGATCGCTACGTTGGCCGGAACCATCGGCGGCGGCTTGGCCGGCCGCGAAGTACAGGAACGCGTCGAGGCACGCCAGCATGCCCAGGCGGCGCAGTCCCAGCCGCGTACCACAACCCGCCAGGAGTGTCGTACCGTCACCGATACTCGCCAGGAAACCGAGGCCTACGAAGTGACCTGGCGCAACGGCGACGTAGTGCAGACCAGCCGTCTCGATAGCGCACCCGAAGGCGATCGCGTGCTGCTCGAAGAGGGACAGCCGCAGTGGGGGGCAACCCTCGCCTCCGAGGGGTGAGTCGCCACGGCACGGTCGGTATCGTTGTCGCTCGATGAGCGCGGCGAAGGCATCATTCAGTCGTTTAAGCGCAGGTGTCAGCGCAGCCGCTCCAGTAGCTGGTAGTACGCCATGCCGGTCGCCAGTAAGGCGTTGCCGAAGCGGTCGCTGAACGGGATTCGCCAGTGGCGAACATCGGCGAAGGCATCGAACTCTTCCAGGCTGCCGCTCACCGCCTTGGCGAGGATCTCACCGACGATGTGCGAGGTCGCGATGCCGTGCCCGGAATAGCCCTGGGCGTAGTAGACGTGGGGCGAGAGCTTGCCAAGCATCGGGACGCGGTTGATGACGATTCCCGCCAGGCCCTGCCACTCGAAGTCGAGCGCCACACCCTCGAGTTGCGGGAAGGTATGCTCCAGGCGGGGTCGCAGCTCGGCGGCGATGTCCGCCGAGTCTTTTCCTGAGTAGTTCGTGCCCCCGCCGAACAGCAGTCGCCGGTCGGCAGTGAGGCGATAATAGTCGAGCACGAAGCGGGTATCGTAGACGGCCAGATCCTGGGGATTGATCGCCGTGGTCGTGTTTTCGTCCAGCGGAGCAGTGGTGACGATGCCCAGCGAGGCGGGGAAGAGCCGCCCACCCAGGCGTTTGCGTTCGAGGCCGTGGTAGGCGTTGCCGGCCAGGATGACGCTGTTGGCCCGCACCCGGCCATGCTTGCCGACGACCGTCGGGCTCTCCCCGTGGAGGATCTCCACCACCGGTGAGCTCTCGAAGATCATGGCGCCGAGGCTCGCCGCCGCTCGGGCCTCGCCCAGGCAGAGGTTCAGGGGGTGGAGGTGCATGTTGTAGTCGTTGCGGATGGCGCCGTGATAGAGCCGGGTGCCGAGCACCTCCGCGACGCCTGCCGCATCCAGCCAGTGAACATGCTCGCCGATCCAGTGGGACTGGGAGGCCTCGTAGTCCTGTTGCAGCGCCTTCAGGTGGCGCGGCTGGTAAGCTGCCTGCAGGTGACCATGCTTGAGGTCACAGGAAATGGTGTATTTCTCGACTCGGTCGCGGATGATGCGGTGGCCGCGCCAGCGGAGGTTCCACACAAAATCGTTAGCATCATCTCCCAGGGTCCGGCGCATCTGGCGGCGCATGGCATCCTCGCCGGAGAGGCTGCCGGTGACCTGGCCGCCGTTACGTCCACTGGCCCCCCAGCCGATCCTGTTCGCCTCGATGATCGCAACCCGGTAGCCCCGCTCGCTCAATTCGACCGCCGTGGCCACGCCGGTGAAACCGCCCCCCACGATGGCGATGTCCACTCGGTGGTCGCCTTCGAGAACGGGATAGTCGGACTCCTCGACGATCGACGCGGCGTAATACGAAGGGCTGCGGGCTTGGGTCATGAGTATCCTCGTCTTGGCTGTCAGCAGGGGACCTTGGCCGATGGCTCAAACGTGGCGCAAATACCAGTCGACCTCCAGGCGGCTGACGTGCTGCATGGCCTGGTCACGCTCGGCGTGGCGGTTGGCCAGGAAGACCTTCAAGAAATCCCGGCCCAGCGCCTGGGCCAGCACATCACTGCTTTCCAGCAGGTCGAGGGCTTGGCTCCAGCTATTGGTCAGGCTGGGGGGGAACTGCTGGTAGGCGTTGCCCGTGACCGGTGGGGGTGGGGTGAGCTCGGCGGCCAGCCCGTGCTCGATGCCGGCCAGCAGGACCGCCAGCAGCAGGTAGGGGTTGGCGTCGGCGCCCGCCAGGCGGTGCTCGATGCGTCGGGCGGTGTTGGGGCCGGAGGGGATTCGTACCGCCACCGAGCGATTGTCGAAGCCCCAGGTCGGTGCCATTGGCACATACAGGCCCGGCTGGAAGCGCCGGAAGGAGTTCATGTTGGGCGAAAACAGCGCGACGCTGGCGGGCATGAGGGCGAGCAGGCCGGCCACGGCTTGATGCAGGGTGGCGCTGCCCAGCGAATCGCCGTCCGTGGCGGCGAAGACATTGTCGCCCGCCTCGCCGAGCAGGCTGATGTGCACATGGGTGCCGTTGCCTGCTTCAAGCCCGTAGGGCTTGGCCATGAAGGTCGCCTCGAAACCATGATCGATCGCAACACCCTTGATCAGCCGTTTGAGCAGCACCGCGGCGTCACAGGCGGCCAGGACGTCGTCGCCATGCTTCAGGGTGATCTCGAACTGTCCCGGGGCGCACTCCTTGAGCATGGTGTCCAGGGGTAGCCCCTGCACCTGGGCGGCGGCCTGCACCGCTTCGAGGAAGTCCGCGTATTCGTCCAGTTCGCTCACCGAGTAGAGCTGGCTCTGGGTAGCGCGCTCGCCGGTGGTCGGCGAGCAGGGCGGCTGGATCATGCCCAGGGTATCGCGCTCGCGATCGACCAGGTAAAACTCCATCTCCACGGCGACCACCGGGGTCAGGCCGCGTGCGGTGAGGCGTTCGAGCTGGCGGGCCAGCACCTGCCTCGGTTCGGCGAAGAAGGGGCTTTCATCTGCCTCGACCATGCCCATCAGGAGTTGGCCCTGGCGGCCCTGGCGGCGCCAGGGTGTGGGCATCAACGTACCCGGCAGTGGCCGGCACACCCGGTCGGCGTCCCCCTTTTCCAGGCCGAGCCCGGTTTTCTCGATGGTATTGCCGAGGATGTCCAGGGCGAAGACCGACGCCGGAAGGTTGATACCTTCCCGATAGGCTTTCTCGAGGCTGCCGCGGCCAATTCGCTTGCCGCGCAGTACACCATTGAGATCGCTGAGCAACAGATCGATGCTGTCGATCTCGGGATGACGTTCGAGAAAGCTCAGGGCTTCATCGGCGGGATGTGAGGGCATGGCGCACCTTTATGTCCTGTTCGTTATTTATGCCGGCTATCTTTGAAGTCTTCTCGAATGTTGTCAAATACTTTACGGGGAGGCCGGCATTAAGGGTTGGCTTCAGGGGCGGCGATAGCATCACAGCCGCTGTGGGTAAGCGGAAAGGTAGTGGCCGCCGGTCGATAGGGCCTGCTGACTTGGCAGTCGCCTTCCAGCGGCGTATGTTGAGCAAAGCATAACATTTAAGAGACGAGACGATTCAAGGAGACTGACATGCGAAGCCGGCCTCTGGTGGGTGTGATTGCCTGCCGTCGCGAGGTGGAGGGGCACCCCGCCCATACGGTTACCGACAAGTACCTGACCGCCCTGCGGGATTACGGGCTGGCGCCGGTGATCCTGCCGGTCTGGGAGGGTGTCGTGCAGCCCGACCTGCTTCGCCCCCTCGATGGCCTGCTGCTGACCGGCAGCTACAGCAATGTCGAGCCGGGTCGCTATGGTGTCGAGCGAGCGCCCGAGAACACCCGGGACGACCGGCATCGCGATGCCGCTGCCCTGGCCTGGATCCCGGCGGCCCTGGACATGGGGCTGCCTCTTCTGGGGATCTGTCGTGGCTTCCAGGAGATCAATGTGGCATTCGGCGGCACGCTGCACCAGGTGGTTCAATCGGTGCCGGGGTTGCTCGACCATCGCGAACCGGAGGGCGATCGCGAACAGCGTTATGCCCCGGCCCATGATATCGAGATCCTGCCGGGTGGGCGGCTGGAGGCGCTCTATCCGCAACCTCGGGCGAGGGTCAATTCGCTGCACCAGCAGGGTATCGCCACACTGGGGCTCGGGCTGATAGCCGAGGCCTTGGCACCCGACGGCTTGATCGAGGCGGTCTCCGTGCGTGACGCGCCCGGTTTTGCCATGGCGGTGCAGTGGCACCCCGAATGGCGCACCTCCGAGCACCCTCTCTACGACGCCCTCTTCCAGGCGTTTGCCGACGCCTGCGTTGCCCGTCGCCTGTTGCCACAGATTACCCGCGGAGCGGATAACCTGACGGGCAACGTTTCAGACATAGAGGAGAAAAACGCATGAGTCACCCCCAGCGACATGCCGACTGGCAACAGATGGCCGCGGATAGGCAGTTCGAGACCCGCGCTTTCATCAACGATGCATTCGTGGAGGCCGCGTCCGGCGACACCTTCGAGACGATCAACCCGGCCACCGGCAAGTGCCTGGCGCGGGTGGCCAGCTGCGATGCGCCCGATGCCGAGCTTGCGGTCGGCCATGCGCGTGCGGCCTTCGCTTCTGGCGAATGGTCGCGACTCGCCCCCGGCCGTCGCAAGAAAATCCTGCTGGTGCTCGCCGATCTCATGGAAACCCATCGACACGAACTGGCGCTGCTTGACACACTGGACATGGGCAAGCCGATCGCGAGCTCACTGGGCGACGTGCAAGGGGCCATCGGTTGCTTTCGTTACCATGCCGAGTCGATCGACAAGCTGTTCGGGGAAGTCGCCCCGACCGGCGACGACTCGCTGGCCCTGGTGCTTCGCGAGCCGCTTGGCGTGGTGGCCTCCATCGTGCCGTGGAACTTCCCGTTGATGATGACCGCCTGGAAGGTCGCGCCGGCGCTGGCTGCGGGCAACAGCGTGATCCTCAAGCCCTCGGAGAAGTCGCCGCTTTCGGCACTGCGCCTGGCAGAACTGGCCCGAAAAGCCGGCATACCGAGCGGCGTCTTCCAGGTGCTGCCCGGCTTCGGGCATACCGTCGGCAAGGCGCTGGCACTCTCGATGGGCGTCGATTGCCTGTCCTTCACCGGATCGACCCAGGTGGGCAAGCAGCTGATGCAGTATGCCGGCCAGTCCAATCTCAAGAAGGTCTATCTGGAGTGCGGCGGCAAGAGCCCCAACCTGGTCTTCGCCGATTGCAAGGACCTGGACAAGGTCGCTCGAAATGCCGCCGAGGCGATTTTCCACAACCAGGGAGAGGTCTGCATCGCCGGTTCGCGGCTGCTGGTGGAGAACTCGATTCGTGAGGCGTTCGTCGAGAAGGTGCTGGCCGCCGCCGAGACGATGCAGCCGGGTGACCCGTTGGATCCCGAGAGCTTCATGGGCGCAATGGTCGACGAGACCCAGTATCGCCGTGTGCTCGACTTCATCCGCCAGGGGGTCGAGGAGGGTGCGTCGCTGCGCGCCGGGGGTGAGGCGCTCAAGGGCGATGGCTGGTTCATCCCCCCCACCGTATTCGACGGGGTGACGCCGCAGATGGTGATCGGTCGCGAGGAGATATTCGGGCCGGTGCTGGCGATATTTGGCTTCGATACCGAGGAAGAAGCCATCGCCATGGCCAACGACAGCGACTACGGCCTCGCTGCCGGCTTCTGGAGCCAGGACATCGATCGCATCATGCGCGTCACGCGCCGCTTGCACTCCGGCCAGGTCTTCGTCAACAACTGGGCCGGTGGCGACCAGACGGTGCCGTTCGGCGGTGTCAAGCAGTCCGGCAATGGTCGCGACAAGTCGCACCATAGTCTGGAGGAGTACTCCGAGCTCAAGACGGTGTGGATGTCGCTGACGCCCTGAATCAACGCGGCATGCTGCCCTCTCAACGCCGGTCGCCTCGACCGGCGTTGTCGTTGAAGGGGATCGGCGCGGGTCGCAAGTCCGTGGCAATTCAAGAGATAATGTATCGAATTTGTAGAAGATTTGTCGTATGGTAGTGCCATTGTCCATGCCACAGGAGGCTTTAACATGGGACTTTTCAATCGTGATCCCACCAAGAAGCTGCAGAAGGAATACGAGCGCAAGCTCGAGCAGGCCATGCTGGCGGCTCGCAACGGCGACATGCGGGCTAACGCCACCTTGACGGAGGAAGCCAACGCGCTGTTGGCAGAGATCGAAAAGCTGAAGCCCTCTTAAGTCATTTAACTTGGCTTGTTCGGTGCCAAAGTTGGTATCCGAACTGCGACTCTTACAGCTTTCCAGACCATAGGTGTCGGCACATGCGAAACACCGTTGTACAATATCTGTAGAAAGAATTTTTCTGTCAAAAGATGATCCGTCTCAGAATGCCCGAGCTGGCGTGGCGCAGCTGACCAGGCGGCAGGCGGTATCGCCAGGATTGCGGAAACGGTGGGGAATATTGGTTTCGAAGTAGTAGGCCTCGCCGGCACCCAGTACTCGCGTGCTCGTGCCTATGGTGATCTCGATCCTGCCTTCCAGGACCACCCCGGCTTCCTCGCCCTGGTGGGTGATCATTTCGCGGCCCGTATCGGCGCCGGCCGAGTAGGTCTCGATCATGAACGACAGCGCGCGGTCGCGCCGGTCGGCGCCGACCAGCTTGTAAATGACGTCGCCGGTCCCTACATCAGCCAGCTCCTCAGCGCTGTAGAATACTTTTCGGCCGCTTTCCAAGTCCATGGTGAAGAAATCCCCGACGCTCATGGGGATCGCATCGAGGATCTTTTTCAATGAGCTGACCGAGGGGCTGACCTTGCCCTGCTCGATCAACGAAAGACTGGAATGGGTCACTCCGCATCGCTTGGCGAGCTCACGCTGTGAAATGCCGCGCAGGGTGCGCAAAGCGCGCAGGCGGGGGCCGACCTCATCCGACATCCTGACCTCCTCGGTAACGATTTTGTTGTTTTCCCCCTAGCGGCCTTCCGTGGTGGGGCGGGCGGGGCCATCCCACGCCATTTCTTGACCCCGACCGACCCGAGCCGGCGAACGCGTCAGCAGAGGGCGTCGAGCTTGTCTTTCAATACCCGATTGACTTGCTGGGGGTTGGCGGTCCCGCGCGATGCCTTCATCACCTGACCAACGAAATAGCCGATCATCTTGCCACGCTTGTCAGGCTCGGCGTCGCGATACTGCGCCACCTGGGCGGGGCTGTCCGCGATGACCTGATCGATCATCGCCTCGATGGCGCCAGTGTCAGTGACCTGCTTGAGCCCCTTGGCTTCGATCACCTCGTCGGCACTCTCGCCCTCGCCGTTCCACAACTCTTGGAAGACTTGCTTGGCCGCCTTGCCGTTGATGGTGTCGTCCATGACCCGGCTGATGAGCTGGCCCAGGGTCTCGGCAGTGATGGGGCTGTCCTGAATCTGACGTCCTTCGCGATTAAGTGCCCCGGCGAGTTCGCCCTGTACCCAGTTCGCAGCCTGTTTGGCGTCGCCACACGTATCCTTGACCCGCTCGAAGTACTCGGCCATATCGCGGCTCGCCGAGAGCACGCCGGCATCGTAGGCGGATAGACCAAGGACATTCTCGAAGCGGGTGCGCTTGTCTGCGGGCAACTCGGGCAGGGTGTCGCGGAGATGGTCGACGTAAGCTCGGTCGAGTACCACCGGCAGCAGGTCGGGGCAGGGGAAGTAACGGTAGTCGTTGGCCTGCTCCTTGGTGCGCATGCTGCGTGTCTCGTCGCGGTCGGGATCGAAGAGGCGCGTCTCCTGGATGACCGTGCCGCCGTCCTCGAGCAGTTCGATCTGGCGCTCCAGCTCGAAGGCAATGGCGCGTTCCACGAAGCGGAAGGAGTTGACGTTCTTGATCTCGGCGCGGGTGCCGAAGGCTTCCTGGCCGACAGGGCGCACCGAGACATTGACGTCACAGCGCATCGAGCCCTCGGCCATGTTGCCGTCGCTGATGCCCAGGTAGGTGACGATCGAGTGGATCGCCTTGAGATAGGCGGCGGCTTCGCTGGACGAGCGCATGTCGGGCTCGGAGACGATTTCCAGCAGCGGGGTGCCGGCACGATTGAGATCGACACCGGTCATGCCATGAAAGTCCTCATGCAGGGACTTGCCGGCGTCCTCCTCAAGGTGGGCATGATGAACGCGGATACGCTTGGTGGCGCCATCATCCAGAGCGATTTCCACCTCGCCGGGACCGACTACGGGATGGTACATCTGGCTGGTCTGATAGCCCTTGGGTAGGTCGGGGTAAAAGTAATTCTTGCGGTCGAATACCGAGACCTCGGGAATCTCGGCGTGGATGGCCAGGCCAAACTGCACGGCCATGGCTACGGCCGTTTCGTTGAGGACAGGGAGCACCCCTGGCATCCCCAGGTCCACGGCACAGGCCTGCGAATTGGGGGCGGCACCGAAAGCGGTGGAGGCGCCGGAAAAAATCTTGGAGCGGGTCGCCAGCTGGACGTGCACTTCCAGCCCGATCACGGTTTCCCATTGCATCAGTGGGTCTCCTCGGCGATGGCGGGACGGCGTTTATGCCAGTCGGTGGCCTGTTGGAACTGGTGGGCGACATTGAGCAGGCGCGACTCGGCGAAGTGGGTGCCCAGTATCTGCAGCCCCACGGGGCGGTCGCCGACGAAGCCAGCCGGCACGCTGATCCCGGGGATGCCGGCGAGGTTGACGGCGATGGTGTAGATATCCTGCAAGTACATCGAGACCGGATCCTTGTTGGCGCCGAGGTCGAAGGCCGGCGTCGGTGATGTTGGCCCCATCAGCACGTCGACCTCTTCGAAGGCATCGAGGAAATCCTGGCGAATCAGCCGGCGGACCTGCTGGGCTTTCTTGTAGTAAGCATCGAAGAAGCCTTCCGAAAGCGTATGGGTACCGATCAGGATGCGTCGCTTGACTTCTTCGCCGAAGCCTTCGGCACGCGAGCGCTTGTAGAGGTCGATAAGGTCGGCTGGCGCGTCGCAACGATGCCCGAAACGCACGCCATCGTAGCGCGAGAGGTTCGAAGAGGCTTCGGCGGGAGCGATGACGTAGTAGGCCGGAATCGCATAGTGAGTATGGGGCAGGCTGACCTCCCTGACTGTCGCGCCCAGCGATTCATAGACGTTTACCGCCTCACGTACCGCGCTCTCGACCTCGGAATCCAAGCCGTCTCCGAAGTATTCCTTGGGCAGTCCGATCTTGAGTCCGCTCAACGGGGCGTCGAGCTCCTCGGTATAGTTCGGCACGCCGCGTGCCACGCTGGTGGAATCACGCAGGTCATGGCCGGCGATGGCACCGAGCAGATGCGCACAGTCCTCGGCGGTGCGAGCCATCGGGCCGGCCTGATCGAGACTCGAGGCGTAGGCGATGATGCCGTAGCGCGAGACGCGACCATAGGTGGGCTTGAGCCCGGTGATGCCACAGAAGGCGGCCGGCTGGCGGATCGAGCCGCCGGTGTCGGTACCCATGGCGGCTGGCACCAGGCCAGCAGCCACCGCGGCCGCGCTGCCGCCGGAGCTGCCGCCCGGCACGGCGGTCGGGTCCCAGGGATTCTTCACGGGCCCATAGAAGCTGTTCTCGTTGGAGGAGCCCATGGCGAACTCGTCCATGTTGGTCTTGCCTAGACTCACAGTGCCGGCGGCCTTGAGCTTCTCGACCACGGTGGCGTCATAGGGCGCGACGAAGTTGTCAAGCATCCTCGACCCGGCACTGGTCTTGACGCCTTCGGTACAGAAGAGATCCTTGATCGCCAGCGGCAGACCGTTGAGCCGGGCGGTATCGCCTCTGGCCCTGGCGGCGTCGGCGTTGTCGGCAGACGCGAGCGCTTGCTCGGGGGTGACAGTGATCAGGCAATTGAGCTGGCCGTCCAGTCGCTCGATGCGCGCGAGCAGTGTCTGGGTCAGCTCGCGACTTGAGAACTCGCCGGCGGCAAGGCCGGCGGCGAGTTCCGTCAGGGTCTTGTCATGCATGGGCCTTGGGCTCCGTTGAGGCTTGCCGGTAACACCGGGACGAGAGGCGGGTCACTCGACCACTCGGGGGACCAGATAGAGGCCGTTTTCCACCACCGGGGCGCAGCGCTGAAACTGCTCGCGTCGGTCGGTTTCCGTCACTTCGTCGGCGCGCAGGCGCTGGGTGGCGTCGAGAGGATGGGCAAGGGGCGCGACGCCCTCGGTATTCAGCCCCTGGAGTTGGTCGACCATTGCCAGGATGCGACTCAAGTCGTCCTGATAGTGGCGGGCTTCGTCGTCGTTCAGGCCGAGCCGGGCCAGATGGGCGGCCCTGAGAACGTCGGTTTTGTCGATCGCCATGAACGGTTGTCCTCGAAGGGTTAGCGATTACAAGCGGGTTTACGAAAATAATCGCAAAAGGTATCACATCCGCTGTCCTGCTGGCAGGGCTGCAAGCCGGTGCTTTGGAGGGGCTTTCGCTTGCTGCTGGGGGGCCGCGGTGATACCGTTTGGCTCCGCACAGGGTTTCCGGACTGCACTAGGTAACGACTTCCATGTTCAAACGTTTGAGGGGGCTGTTCTCCAGCGATCTGTCGATCGATCTGGGTACGGCAAATACGCTGATTTATGTACGCGGTCGCGGCATCGTGCTTGATGAGCCATCCGTGGTGGCGATTCGCCAGTCCGGTAACATGCGCAGCGTGGCGGCGGTCGGCTCCGACGCCAAGCGCATGCTCGGTCGTACGCCCGGGAATATCACGGCCATTCGGCCGATGAAGGACGGTGTTATCGCCGACTTCACCGTCACCGAGCAGATGCTCCAGCATTTTATCCGCAAGGTGCATCAGAGCACCTTTCTGACGCCAAGCCCTCGGGTTCTGGTATGCGTGCCCTGCATGTCGACCCAGGTCGAGCGGCGCGCCATCAAGGAATCCGCCGAGGGTGCTGGAGCCCGTGAAGTCTTCCTGATGGAAGAACCCATGGCCGCCGCCATCGGCGCCGGCCTGCCAGTAGATGAAGCCCAGGGGTCGATGGTCGTCGATATCGGCGGTGGTACCTCCGAGATTGCGATAATCTCGCTGAATGGCATCGTCTATTCGGAGTCCATCCGCGTCGGCGGCGACCGTTTCGACGAGGCCATCATCGCCTATGTTCGCCGGCATTACGGAAGCCTGATCGGGGAGGCGACGGCCGAGCGCATCAAGGAGGAAATCGGCTGTGCGTATCCGGGTGGTGAACTACGCGAAATTGACGTGCGTGGCCGCAATCTGGCCGAGGGCATACCGCGCAGTTTTACGCTGAATTCCCATGAGATTCTCGATGCGCTCCAGGAGTCGCTGAGCTCAATTGTCTCGGCAGTAAAAAGCGCACTCGAGCAGTCACCACCTGAGCTGGCCTCGGATATCGCCGAGCGTGGCCTGGTGTTGACCGGGGGTGGGGCTCTGTTGCGCGACCTGGACAAGCTGATTGCCGAGGAGACCGGGCTGCCGGTGATCGTCGCCGAGGATCCGCTGACCTGTGTGGCCCGGGGTGGTGGCAAGGCCCTGGAGATGATTGACAAGCACACCTTCGAATTGCTCTCCAGCGACTGATATCGAAACATCGCGGGAGAATGTCTATCAAACCGCTGTTCTCGCATGGGCCACTGCCCGGCTACCGACTGGCATTGTGTTTGGCGGCGGCAGCGGCACTGATGTTCGCTGACACGCGTTTTACTCGTATGGAAGATGTGCGAGCGCAGCTTTCCACCCTGGTGGCACCTATCCAATGGGTGGTTAGCTTGCCCAGTGGTGTCCTAAACTGGTCGGCGCTGGCGCTTTCGGATCAGCGTGCGCTAGTAGATGAAAATCGCCGCCTGCGTGGTCAGATCCTGACGCTGTCGCATCGTGTCCAGCGCATGGCCAGCCTCACTGCGGAAAATGTGCGCTTGCGCGAGCTGCTGTCGGCGGCTCAGCGGGACGAGGTTCCCTTCATCACCGCCGAGTTGCTCTCGCTCGATCCCGATCCCTTCACTCACCAGATGGTCCTCGATCGCGGTCGACGTGACGGCGTCTATGTCGGCCAGCCGGTCATGGATGCCTCTGGCCTGGTCGGTCAGATCACTGCCGTGTCGGCCTATTCCAGCCGGGTGTTGCTACTTGCCGATGCCAGCCATGCCCTGCCGGTCCAAGTCAATCGCAATGGATTGCGGTTCATCGCCCAGGGGGCGGGAGATTACGAGGCGCTCGCGATCCGTCATGTCTCCGATACCGCCGACATCCGCGAAAATGACTTGCTGACAACATCAGGGTTGGCAGGTCGTTTTCCTGCGGGCTATCCCGTGGCGCGAGTCACTCGCGTGGAGCACGATCCGGGTGAGCCCTTCGCCCGGGTCACGGCGGCGCCGGTGGCGAGGCTGCAGCGGTCGCGTCACTTCCTGCTGCTGTTTCCACCCCCGGTGCCTTCGGTGCCGGACGAGGGCGACTGGGACCGCGAGCTTTCCGAGCCGGCCATCGAGGCGGCGCGGTTGCTGATTGGCTTGCCGCCGCAAGACCGGTCATCACAAGGCCAGGCACTGCAAGACCAGGCACTTCAAGACCAGGCACTTCAAGAAAGGGAGCGTTGATGAAGCCGTCGTCGCCCGCCAGCATGCTGTGGATATGGTTCACCCTGCTGATGGCGCTGTGCCTGCAAGTCATGCCGATGGCCGATGGCTGGCAGATCTGGCGTCCCGACTGGCTGGGGCTGATGCTGATCTACTGGTGCATGAAGGCACCCTATCGCGTCGGGGTCCTGCATGGTTTCGTATTGGGTATCCTGATCGATCTGCTCGAGGGCGCGCCGCTCGGGCAGAATGCGCTTACCCTGTCACTGCTGGCCTTCCTGTGCGCGCTGGTCTACCCCCGTTTCCGCGCCTATTCGCTGGTCCAGCAGGCGGTGTTGATCTTCGTGCTGCTGGGCATTGTCCAGCTAGTAGAACAGTGGTTACGCACCCTGCTCGGACCATTTTCCATTCATCTGTCGTTTCTGCTGCCGTCGTTGATCGGGGCGCTGCTCTGGCCGTGGCTGACCACCTTGTTCGAAGAGCTGGGACGACGCCTGGCCCGCGACTGATGCAGGAGGTGCCACCATGCTTGACCTCGTCCTTTGTCTGGCGTCGGCCTCGCCGCGTCGACGCGATCTATTGACCTCGATTGGGGTGAAGGTCGACGTACAGCCGGTCGATATCGACGAGACGCCGCTGGTGGACGAGACGCCTGCCACCTACGTGATGCGACTCGCTCGCGAGAAAGCCTGTAATGCCGCCGGGCGCTGCGCTCTGCCGGTGCTCGGCGCCGACACGGCCGTGGTCTGTGATGGCGCCATTCTTGGTAAGCCGGAAGGTCGCGAGCACGCGGCGACGATGCTGCGTTCGCTGTCCGGTCGTGGTCATGAGGTGCTGACCGCGGTGGCGGTGAGCGGGCCGTTCGGTTTGCTCGACGCCTGCGTGACCACTCGGGTGGAGATGCGCGATTTGACCGATGACGAGATAGCCGCCTACTGGGCCACCGGCGAGCCGGTCGGCAAGGCCGGTGGCTACGCTATTCAGGGGCTGGCCGCGGTGTTCGTGGCGCGTGTCGAGGGGAGTCATTCAGCGGTAGTGGGCCTTCCGCTCTTCGAGACGGCGGCGCTGCTGGCACGCCAGGGCGTGCCGGTGTGGAATCGCGCTATGCCATAATACCCAGAGAATCTACTGGACAAGGATTCCCGCATGAGCGGTGAAGTACTCATCAACCTGACGCCGATGGAAACCCGCGTTGCCGTAGTGGAGAACGGTGTCCTGCAGGAGGCCTTCATCGAACGGTCGCGGCGCCGTGGCATCGTCGGCAACATCTACAAGGGGCGCGTGGTTCGGGTACTACCCGGCATGCAGGCGGCTTTCGTGGATATCGGCCTTGATCGGGCCGCCTTCATCCACGCCCAGGAAGTCATGCCACCGGGCTCCCCCGCCGAAGACCAGATCGCTATCGGCCAGCTGCTTCACGAAGGCCAGGCCCTGGTGGTGCAGGTGACCAAGGATCCCATTGGGTCCAAGGGTGCGCGACTGACCACCCATCTGTCGGTGCCGTCGCGGTATCTGGTTTATATGCCGGACTCGCCGCACCACGGTGTTTCGCAGCGCATCGAGGATGACCGTGAGCGCGAGCGCCTGCGCACGCTCCTGGAGACCAGCCAGGCCGAGAACAGCCTGGAAGTGACTGGGGGTTTCATCGTGCGCACCGCTGCCGAGGGCGCGCTGGGCGAAGAGATCGCCAGCGACATGTACTTCCTGCTGCGCTTGTGGCGTAAGGTCAGTGAACGCAAGGTGACCGCGCCGGCACCCAGCGTCATCTATGATGATCTGCCGCTGTTCATGCGCATCCTGCGCGATGTGATGCGTGATGACATTGAAAAGGTTCGCATCGATTCGCGCGAGAACTACGTCAAGTTGATCGAGTTCGCCCAGGAGTTCATGCCTCATGCCGTCGAGCGGATCGAGCACTATGCCGGTGAACGACCGGTGTTCGATCTCTACAGCGTCGAGGACGAAATCCAGAAGGCGTTGGGGCGAAGGGTACAACTCAAGTCCGGCGGATATCTGGTGATCGACCCGACCGAGGCGATGACGACTATTGACGTCAACACCGGTGGCTACGTGGGGCATCGCAATCTCGAGGAAACCATCTTCAAGACCAATCTCGAGGCGGCCAATGCCATTGCTCGCCAGCTCCGGCTGCGCAACCTCGGTGGCATCATCATCATTGATTTCATCGACATGGAGGATACCGAGCATCAACGCCAGGTCCTGCGTATGCTCGAGAAGTCTCTAGAGCGGGACCATGCCAAGACAAAATGCACGGGTGTCACCGAACTTGGTCTGGTGCAGCTGACGCGCAAACGCACGCGGGAGAGCCTCGAGCAGACCCTTTGCGAGGCTTGCCCGACCTGTGAGGGGCGAGGCACTCTCAAGACCCCGGAGTCCGTGTGTTACGAGATCTTTCGCGAGATTCTGCGCGAGGATCGTGCCTACAGCGCCGAGACCTATACTGTCCTTGCCTCCCAGGCCGTGGTGGATCGGCTGCTCGATGAAGAGTCGGCGGCGGTGGCGGATCTCGAGACCTTTATCGGCAAGACCATCCGCTTTCAGGTCGAGATTCACTATTCTCAGGAGCAGTACGATATCGTGCTGATGTGAGTCCATGCCTGCGATCCGCTCACTGACACGATGGCTACTGACACTGGCAGCACTGTTGCTGGCGCTGGTGGCCCTGGTGCTGCTGTCGCTACGATTAGGCCTCGGCTTCATCGATCTGGCCAAACCCCGCCTCGAGGCACTGTTATCGGCACGCTTCGATGCCGTCGTGGAAATCCGCGAGCTGGAAGGTGGCTTGTCATATCTCGATCCTGGTCTGGCGCTTGAGGGTCTATCGATTCGCTCGCGTACCGGCCTGGGGGCTTTCCCGCTCATCGAGGTCGAGCAGGGCAGGCTGCGTCTGGATACCCTGGCCAGCTTGCGCGATGGCTTGCCGGTCGTAGATGACGCTCGCCTTCAGGGCATGACGATCCACGTCTATCAGGACGAGGAGGGCCTTTGGCACTGGCCGGATCCGGCTGAACTCCCCAGTGAGCTGTTTCCCGACACCGCCTTCAACCTGGACCGTCTGGATTTCTGGATCGGCGTGCTGTTGCGCCAACGTGCCTGGGTCGAGGACGTGCAGCTGGTATTGCATGGTCAGGAGCAGCGGGCGGTGCTGAAGGCGCCGCAGCTGCTGATGACGGGTGATGACCGACGCACCCATCTGGAAGGTACTGTCTATCTGAACGGTGAGCGTGACGCTGCCATCGAGGCGGTAATGGAAATACAACCCGGCCAGGCGGGGCTGCGTGATTTCAGCGCTGCGCTGCAGGCTGATATGCGGTTGGGCAGCCTGATGGGCCTGGCCGCATTAGTGGGACGCGGGGCTCCCATGCGCCTTGAAGCCGCCAGTGGTGACGCTCGGCTCTGGGGGCGCTGGCAACGTGGTGAGCTGGCTGATGCGCGTCTCGACCTCAAGGTGCCCCTGTTGGCGATGAGTCATGACGCACGAAATGGCGAATTGCGCACCATCGTGCTCGAGACCCTGGCAGCCCGTGGCCAGTGGCTGAGAAACGAAGACGGTTGGGAGGCCTGGCTGGAAGGCGAGGCGGGCAGCGCCGACTGGGACGCTCCCGAGACACTCTCCGATGCCAGCGGTCCGGCGCTGCCGTCCCATTGGCACATCAAGCGCCAGGGAGATGACTGGTGGCTCAACACCAGCGCGTTTGCCCTCGATGCCATGGCGGCCTGGCGCGACCGACTGCCGTTACCTGGTGCCCTCGACAGGGCAGTGGCCACCCTTGATCCGCGGGGCAGGGTGGCGGGTCTGAGGGTCGGGCGCGAGGACGGCCAATGGCTGGCCCGTGCCTCGCTGCACGATGTCGAGGTATCTCCCTGGCAACGGGCCCCCGGTGGAGGGCCGCTGGACATGTGGGTCGAGGCGCGTGACTTGACTGGCAAGGTACGCTTCGCCGGCGATACCGACAGCCGGCTCATCTTCCCCGATATCTATGCCGACCCCCTTACGCTCGACCATGCCCAAGGCGAGGTCGTCTGGTCTTATGATGGACCGCGAAGCGTTGTCAGCGGTCGCAACCTGGCCGTTGGATGGCAAGGAAGCGAGGTAACCGGTGGCTTCGGGTTGTCGGCAGGCAAGGGGCAGCGCGGCGGTCTTGGGTTGACGCTCGATTTTCGCGACGTGGATGCGATCGGTACGCCGCTGATGCAATGGCTGCCGGTCGGCATTCTGAGCGACGACCTGCTCGACTGGTTGGGCAATGGCGTATCTGGGCGCGTCCCGGAAGGCTCGCTGCGCTTGCATGTGCCGATGGCAGGCGGCGGCGAGCGTGTCGACCCCACCTTCGGCCTGTCATTGGCGGTCGAGGACGGCCGGCTGCCCATCGCGCCTGACTGGCCGTTTCTGGAAAGCATCGAGGGTCAGCTGCATCTGCAGGACAAGATTCTCGAGGCCACGGTCGAGCGTGCCCTAAGCCTGGGTGTCGAGGCGCGGGAGGGGCGGGTCGTCCTGGACGAGGGTCGACTCGAGGTCGACGGAGCCCTCGATGCCTCGGCCGGGGCATTGCGGCGTTTTCTTATCGCGCTACCGATCGAGGGCGTCGAGGCCGTGGAAAGCTGGCAGGGCGAGGGACAAGCCACGGGTGAATTCGCCCTGTCGTTGCCGCTGGAAACACCCGAGGCCTTGGAACTGAAGGTCGCCACCAATATCGACTTTCCATGGCTCGAATATCGTCCGCTGGGCCTGATGTTTCGTAACCTCGAAGGCCCGCTGAGCTGGCGGCAGCGCGATGGGCAAGGTGGTCTCGAGGGACGTGTCGCGGGCCGTCTGCTGGGTGGGCCGTTCAACGCCGATATCGATACGCTGGCCGGCGGCCTCGACCTTTCCGGCAGCGCCGAGGGAGCCGCCCTGGGCGAGATAATCGGCAGTGATGCCCCGGGAAGCGGCCTGGGCGAGCGTATCGATGGCAGATTCGACTGGCGGGGGCGGTTATCCCTCGCGGATGGCGCGAGCGCACTACGACTCGAAAGCGACTTGCAGGGGCTCGAGATTGCGCTGCCGACACCGCTCGGCAAGACCCGTGCCGAACCCAAGCGACTGCGCGTCGATGTTGGCCTATCCGAAGGTCGCATTGAAGGCCGTTTCGGTGAGCAGATGCACCTGCGTTGGCGTGAGTTTGCCGATGCGCCGGCGGGTCAGGGCCAGGTATGGTTAGGGAGAACACCGACCTCCGACTGGCCGCGAGAGGCCGGCTGGTGGGTCGAGGCTTTCCAGCCGCGGATCGAGCTCGACGCTTGGGGAGGCGTGCTTGCTTCCTTGCAAGGTGGCGGCGGTACCACCGAGGGCGCCAATATTTCTCGGATATTGCAGACCGTGCATCTGGAAACCGATTGCCTGGCGATCAACGAGCGCTGCCTGGGCTGGCTGGATGCCACTGCCAGCCCTCAGACCGGCGGTGGCTGGGGCGTGTCGCTGGATGGCAGCCTTGGCGAGGGTCGGCTCGACTATCGCCCCGAAGCCGCCGAACCCTTGGACATTGCCCTGACGCGGCTGAGCCTGGACAACCTGATTCCTGCCGATACGGGCACTGGCAACCTGCTTGACGAGATCGCCACGCCGCCGGCGCCCGAACCCTTTCCGGCATGGATCGCGGAGCTGCCCGATGGCCGCCTGCGCATCGCCGACATCGAACGCCAAGGGAGGCGCTTCGGTCCCTTTACCGCACGCTGGCAGGCCAGTGCGGAGCGGCTCACGATCGCGCCATTGGGGCTGACGCTGGGCGAGATAGCGGCACGTGGCGAGCTGGTCTGGGAGGCCGCCGGGCCCGCCGATAGCCTGAGCCGCGCGCGGCTCGACCTCGATGGCCGAGACCTGGGCACGGCCATGGAGCGACTCGGTCAGAGGGCATCGATACGCAGCGCCGAGACGCATGTCGAGAGCCAGCTGGCCTGGCAGGGCGCACCCTGGCAGTTTGCCCTCGAGCGCTCGCGGGGTAGTATCGAGGCGAGCCTTCGCGATGGGCGTTTCGTCAACCTCGAATCGCCCTCGGCGCGGCTGGTGGGCCTGCTCAACGTCGACAACTTGCTGCGTCGCCTGCGTCTGGATTTCTCGGACGTCACCGGGCAGGGCACCGCCTTCGATCGTGTCACCGGGGCGGCGACCCTGTATGGTGGAATCTTGGAAACCCGCGGACCGTTGGAGGTCGAGGGACCCGCTACCCGCTTCACGCTCGAGGGTCAGGTAGACCTGCAGCGGCGGGAACTCGACCAGCGCCTGGGCGTCACAGTCCCGGTGAGCCGTAATCTGCCGCTGGCGGCGGTAATCGCTGGTGCGCCGATCATCGGTGGCGCCCTGTTTATCGCCGACAAGCTTTTCGGTGACGCCATCGACCGCGTGACCCGAATTCATTATCGCGTGCGGGGTCCCTGGACCTCGCCTCAGATCTCCGTGGAAAGTGCCGAATGACATCACGCCAACACACCTTGCTTGACGACGCGACCGACATCCTGCTTGCCCCTGGCGGGCTCGGTCTCGACAACCTGGACGCCGGCCTGGACCATGCCATGGGGGCCGGCATCGATTATGCCGACCTGTATTTCCAGCGCAGCTGGCACGAGGGCTGGGTGCTGGAGGACGGCGAGGTCAAGGAGGCCAGTTACAACATCGACGGCGGCGTCGGGGTACGCGCGATGGCCGGCGAAAAGACCGGCTTCGCCTATTCCAACCAGATCAGCGGCGAGGCGCTGGCCGAAACCGGACGCACCGCCTCGGGTATCGTGCGCAGCGGCAAGCGGCTCGCCTCGGCACCGCGCATCGCGGTCGCCGGTGAGGCGCGCTATGCCGGCGTGGACCCGCTCACCGGCCTGTCCGCCGAGGACAAGATCGCCATGCTCAAGGAGGCCGACCGTGTCGCCCGGGCGGCGGACCCTCTGGTGTCGCAGGTCAGCGCCTCGCTGACCGGCGTTCATGAAGTGGTGCTGGTGCGAGCCAGCGACGGCACCCTGGCGGCGGATATCCGCCCGCTGGTGCGCTTCAACGTCAGCGTGATCGTGGTGAAGAGCGGCCGCCGCGAGCGCGGCAGCGCCGGGGGTGGCGGCCGCTACCCCATGGCGCGACTGCGCGACGAGAACGTCGCCGAGCGCTATGCCAAGGAGGCCGTGCGCCAGGCGCTGGTCAATCTGGACGCAGTGGACGCGCCGGCCGGTCAGATGCCGGTGGTGCTGGGGCCGGGCTGGCCGGGCATCCTGCTCCACGAGGCGGTGGGCCACGGCCTGGAGGGCGACTTCAATCGCAAGGGCAGTTCGGCCTTTGCCGGGCGCATCGGCCAGCAGGTCGCCTCGCGAGGCGTCACGGTGGTCGATGACGCGACCCTGGCCGATCGCCGCGGTTCGATGAGCGTGGATGACGAGGGCACCCCGGGGCAGTGCAACACCCTGATCGAGGACGGCATTCTCACCGGCTACATGCAGGACAAGCTCAATGCCAGGCTGATGGGGATGGCGCCGACCGGCAACGCGCGTCGTGAGTCCTTCGCCCATCTGCCGATGCCGCGCATGACCAACACCTACATGCGCGCAGGACAGGACGAGCCCGGTGACATCCTGCGCAGCGTGAAGCGTGGTATCTATGCGGTGAGTTTCGGTGGCGGCCAGGTCGACATCACGTCCGGCAAGTTCGTCTTTTCGGCGAGCGAAGCCTATCTGATCGAGGACGGGCGCATCACCGTGCCGGTCAAGGGCGCGACCCTGATCGGCAATGGCCCGGAGGCGATGGGGCGGGTGTCGATGATCGGCCACGACCTCGAGCTGGATACCGGCATCGGGGTCTGTGGCAAGGAAGGCCAGGGCGTGCCCGTGGGTGTCGGCCAGCCGACGTTGAAGCTCGATGAGCTGACGGTGGGCGGCACGCAGTCCTGATGAGCGCCGGTTATATGCCAGCAGTATCGCGGATCAGACGAAAGAGGCGGCGGGCATGGGTCGGCGACTTGTTCTGGTCGCGCTCGTGGCGAGCGTTGCGGATCAATTGCCGCAAGGCTTGGCGGTCGACATCGGGGAAGTCGATGATGAAGGCCTCGACGGCGGGATCGCCCTGCTCGATCAACCGATCCCGCCAGCCTTCCAGGCGATGGAAGGCGCGATCGCGATGGAGTCGTTCCTGCTCCACTTCCTCGAACACGGCATGGATGGCATCGAGGTCTTCGCGGCGCATCAGTTTGCCGATGTATTGCATGTGCCGACGACGGCCTTCGTGGGAGCGGATTCGCGAGGTTTCCTTGACGGCGGCGAGCAGATCATCCGAGAGCGGAAAGCGCGCACGTTCGGCGTCACTCATGGCGATAATTTGCTCTCCCAGGGCCTGCAGGGCCGACATCTCACGTTTGAGCTGGGATTTGCTGGGCCGTTCGTCGGCCGGAGAAAGAACATCCTGAGTCATGCCGGTTCCCATTCGTGAGAGTCAGTATCCCGATCATTATATCAGCCCGCGGTTCCGGGCTGGACAATGCACCCGACAAAAGGCTGGGCCATGGCGCCGGCCAAGCAAGGAGAAATATCATGACACAGGCGTTCAATGCTGCCGTCCAGCAGCGTTTGCTGGAGTCGCGAGCCGAGTCAGCCTTGGCCCTTGCGCGTCGCTTGGGCGCCGATGCCTGCGAGGTCGGTGCCAGCGTTGATCAGGGTATCGGCATCAACGTGCGTGAGGGTGACGTGGAGACAGTCGAGCTTTCCCGCGACCAGGGTATCGCGGTGACGGTGTATGTTGGTGCGCGCAAGGGCAGCGCGTCATCGTCGGATGCCGGCGAGGCCTCGATTCGTGTCGTGGTGGAAAAAGCCATGGCCATCGCCCGTCACACCGGCGAAGACCCGGCCGCAGGCCTGGCCGATGCCGCGTCGATGGCAACCGCGCTTCCGGACCTCGACGTACATCATCCTTGGGCGCTGACCACGGATCGCGGCATCGAGTTGGCCCTGGCGTGCGAGGCGGCCGGTCGCGGCGTCGACGGCATTCGCAGCTCCGATGGGGCCTCACTATCGAGCGGCGAAGGGGTGCGCGTCTACGCCAACAGTCACGGTTTTCTGGGCAGCCAGCGCGGCAGTCGACACTCACTGTCGTGCATGCTGATCGCCGAGGACGAGATGGGCATGCAGCGCGATTACGATTATACGACAGCGCGGCATCCCGCTGATCTCCAGAGCCCCGAGACGGTCGGTGCGAGTGCGGCGAAGCGCACCCTGCGTCGTCTGGGCGGCCGTCGTCCGGCCACAGGGCGTTTTCCGGTACTGTTCGACCCGACATTGGCCAGTGGTCTAGTCGGGCACCTGATGGGGGCGATCGCCGGGGGCGCGCTCTATCGTCAGGCCTCCTTCCTCTGTGATCGCCTGGGAGATCCGCTGTTTCCCGACTGGTTCAATCTCGGTGAGCGACCCATGGAGATCGGCGGCATGGCGAGCAGCCCGTTCGACAACGACGGGGTGCAGACTCGTGACAACGTGTTCATCGACCAGGGACGCCTGGCCAGTTATATGCTCTCAGCCTACAGCGCTCGCCGCCTCGGCATGCAGAGTACCGGCAACGCGGGCGGCGCTCGCAATCTGCGTATCGACGCGCCACTGACGTCGTCCGAGGTTTTGCTCGAGCGCATGGGACGCGGGGTGCTGGTCACCGAGCTGATGGGGCAGGGCGTCAACGGCGTGACGGGGGATTACTCGCGGGGCGCCGCCGGCTTCTGGGTCGAGGATGGCGAGATTCAGCACCCTGTCGAGGAGTTCACGATTGCCGGGAATCTCGAGAGCATGTTCAAGGGGCTGGTGGGCGTGGGCAGCGATACCGATACGCGCGGCAGCATTCACACCGGTAGCTGGCTGATCGATGAAATGACCATGGCCGGCGGTTAGCCGTCTTCCTCGAAGCGGGCCTCGAACAAGGCCTCCACGGCCTGCAACGCTGCCTCGGCGTCCTGGCCCTCGGCGTCGATACGCAATTCGGTCCCGCATGGCGCCGCCAACATCAGTAGCGACATGATGTTGGCGCCGTCCGCCTGCCGTCCGGCATGGCTCACCGTGATCCGGGCATCGAAGGGCTGGCA
Organism: Halomonas jincaotanensis; assembly: GCF_018448785.1. Taxonomy (GTDB): domain Bacteria; phylum Pseudomonadota; class Gammaproteobacteria; order Pseudomonadales; family Halomonadaceae; genus Halomonas; species Halomonas jincaotanensis. The sequence goes on from NZ_JAHCLU010000001.1 coordinate 49,099, forward strand.
GCATTTCACTAGCTTAGTCGCGGCCCGCGCATGAAGGCCACGTCGATTGGTCAGGGTCAACTTGCGATGCGCCACGCGTCAGGTTCCTTGGCTTGAATTCTCGATGAGTGGCGGCTGTTGGATGTGCGGTAGGGTATCGTGAATGCCGAGTTCACGGTGGCGTAAACGCACACTGGGACGATGCTGCAACATCTGACGCGCAAGACGCTCGGCGAGATAGACCGATCGATGCTTGCCCCCCGTGCAACCTATCGCCACCGTCAGGTAGCTGCGTTGGCTGGCTTGATAAGCAGGCAGCCAGCGTTCTACCCAGGTCTCAATGTCGCGATACATGTCGCCGACAATGGGGAAGCCTTCGAGAAAGGCGATGATCTCGGGGTCACGCCCAGTGGCATCGCGTAGCTTTGGATCCCAGTGGGGGTTGGGCAGGCAGCGAGCGTCGAAGACGATATCGGCATCCAGCGGCACACCACGCTTGAAGCCGAATGACTCCACAGTGAGCGTCATCTGGTTGGAGTGATGGCTGGCCACCTGGTCGCTGATTCGCCCGCGCAGATCGTGGACAGACAAGCGCGATGTATCGATGATCAGATCCGAAAGGTCACGAATCTCGGCTAGCGCCTGCTCCTCTGAGTCGATCGCCTCGGCCAAGGTCATGTCGCTTCCCCGTGTCAACGGGTGGCGGCGTCGCGTCTCGGAGTATCGCTCGAGCAGGATGCGAGCGTCGGTCGTGAGATAGACCACTTGGCAGTCGATCTGGCGTTGCCTGACTTCATCGAGCAGCCGTGGAAATCGCTCGAGCGCGTGCGGCAAGTTGCGTGCGTCGATGCTGACCGCGATCGAGGTATGCGGGGCCTGATCTCGACGCAATTCATCCACCAAAGGCCCGAGTAGCATCGCCGGCAGATTGTCGATCGCATAATAACCAAGATCCTCGAGCGCCTGCAGCGCAATCGACTTGCCGGAGCCGGAACGGCCACTGATGATCACTAGCTGCATGATGGGTCTCCTGGTCGTGTCGCTGGCCCGGCGGTCCCAGGGAAATCAGGCATCTGCCTGTCGTCGGATTGCGTCAATCAGGTGTTCGTAGAGTTCATGCTGACTGGTGGTCTTGCGTAATTGGCTGCGCGTTTCACCATCGTTCATGACGCCGGCTACCTGGGCAAGTAGTGCCAGATGGTCGTCGTCGGCCTCTTCGGGTACCAGCAGCACGAAGACTAGATCGACCGGCTCGCCGTCGATGGCATCGAAATCCACTGGTTCGTTGAGCTTCAGGAAGCCGGCGATGGGCGACTTGCAGTGAGGGTTGCGGGCATGCGGAATAGCTACGCCATTGCCGATGCCCGTGCTTCCGAGCCGCTCACGGCCGATCAGACGGCTGAAGACTTCCTGGCTGTCCAGGCTGGGTGTGTTCTGGGCGATAAAGGTACTGAAAAATTCGAGTACCCGCTTTTTGCTCCCCCCGGGGACGCTGAAGAGGATGCGTTCGGGGGGCAGGATAGTTTCGAGTGTCATGATGAGTCAGCGGGCGCCAGCGCCTTGGGCGCGGGCCTGGGATTTTTCCTTGTGCTTGACCAGTTGGCGGTCCAGCTTGTCGGCGAGGGCATCAAGAGCGGCGTACATGTCGTTGTCCTGGGCTTCGGCATGTAGATCGGCACCGGCGGCATGCAGCGTGCAGGCAGCCAATTGGCGCTCTTTCTCTACGGAGAGCGTGACCTGCACATTGGTGATGTTGTCGTAATGACGTTCCACGCGGGTGAGCTTCTCGTTCACATAGTCACGCAGGGCGTCAGTCAGTTCCACATGATGGCCAGTGATGTTGACTTGCATGACACGCTCCTTCGTCCTTCGAATGGTGATTCGATTGTAACCCTTTTTACGGGCTTGCAAACCCCCGCTGCCAGCGGGATTCCAAAGCACTGCGAACAACATCATTTCAATCGTTTGCGTTCGCTCGACGAGGGAATGTCCATGGACTCTCGGTACTTGGCGACGGTGCGCCGGGCCACGTTAATGCCGACCTCCTCCAGCATCGCCACCAGCGTGCTGTCGGATAGCGGCTTGCGCGGCGGCTCCTCCTGAACCAGTTTGCGGATACGCGCCCGGATCGCGGTGCTGGAATGGGCGTCGCCGTCGCCATTGCCGACCTGGCTGGAGAAGAAGTACTTCAGCTCGAAGACCCCGCGAGGCGTATGGATGAATTTCTGGGTTGTCACCCGCGAGATGGTCGATTCATGCATTTCCACTACTTGGGCGATATCGGCGAGGATCAAGGGCTTCATCGCCTCTTCGCCACGTTCCAAAAAGTCGATTTGGCGCACCATGATCTCGCGTCCGACACGCAGTAGGGTGTCGTTGCGACTCGATAGGCTCTTCATTAGCCAGCGTGCTTCCTGCAGGTGGTCCTTGAGAAACTGATTGTCGCGGCTCTTGTCCGCGCGGCGGATCAGTGAAGCGTAGTCGGTCTGGATGCGCAGTCGTGGCAGGGCATGCGCGTTGAGTTCGACATGCCAGCCATGGCGGTCGTGTCGTGCGATGAGATCGGGAATCACGTAATCGCTGCTGGCTATGCCGAGGTGGCTGCCGGGGCGGGGGTCGAGCGTTCGCACTAGGGCGATTACCGCCTCCAGGGCGTCATCATCGAGGCCAAGCCGGCGCTTGAGCAAGCGTCGGTCACCGCTGGCCAGGGCTTCGAGAAACTGACGAACCAGCCGACGGGCCTGGGGCAGCAAGGGCGTATCATCGGGTAGGGCAGCGAGCTGTAGCATGAGACATTCCCGCAGGTCGCGGGCGAAGATGCCCGTCGGCTCGAATTGCTGCAAGCGCAACAGGACCTGCTCGATCTCACGGCTCTTGAGCCCTGCGAGCCCCTGGCTTCTGAGACCCTCGCAAAGCTCGTCGAGAGGCTGGGCCAGATAACCGGCCCCATCCACGGCATCGATCAGAGTATCGGCAATCAGTCGCTGGCGAGGTTCCAGGTCGGTCATGGCCAGTTGCCAGGCGAGATGGCCCTGCAGGCTCTGGCCGTCGGCCTGACGTTCGAAGTCCGGCCCTTCACCGCTTCCGGCGGCCGGGGTGAGGTCCTGGTAGGTGTCGGCCCAGTTGCTGTCAGTGGGAAGCTCATCGGGAATATCGCTGGCCCACTCCTCTTCGGATACTTCGCTTGCAGATTGCTCGCCGAATTCATCTTCCAGCTCGAGCATGGGGTTGGATTCCAGCGCCTGCTGGATTTCCTGACGCAGATCCAGCGTAGACAGCTGCAGCAGGGCAATGGCCTGTTGCAGCTGCGGGGTCATGGTCAGCTGAGTGCCGAGGCGCAGTTGCAGAGACGCTTTCATGGCCATCAAAAAGACTTGCTCGTCTGCCGAAAAGAATCACCCTAATCCGCTGATCGACAGGATGCAACTTGATTCTTTGCAATAAATATGCCAATGGCAATTAGCATGCCGTCAGCCTATTTAAAGCTGACAGATCATGCAGGTAAGTCAGGAAAATCCTATGGGATAAGACTTATAGGCGGAAATCTTCGCCGAGATAGACGTCGCGTACCTGCTGGTTGGCGATGATCGCCGCGGCGTCCCCCTCGGCGATAATGCGTCCATCGCCGACGATGTAGGCGGAATCGCAGATATCGAGGGTTTCACGGACGTTGTGGTCGGTAATCAGCACGCCGATATGTCGTGCCTTGAGTTGGCGGATAATGCCCTTGATTTCGCCTACCGAGATCGGATCGACCCCGGCAAAAGGTTCATCGAGCAGGATAAAGGCGGGTTCCGTGGCCAGCGCACGGGCGATCTCGACGCGTCGCCGTTCACCGCCAGAAAGGCTCATGCCGAGGTTGTGGCGAATCGGCTCGACATGGAAATCATGGAGTAATTCTTCCAAGCGCGCCTGGCGGCCAGCACTGTCGAGATCCTTGCGCGTCTCAAGTATCGCCATGATATTGTCGGCTACCGAGAGCTTGCGGAAGATCGAGGCCTCCTGGGGTAGATAGCCAATACCGGCACGGGCACGCTCGTGCATGGCGGCGCGCGACAGGTCGCGGTCGTCGATATGCACTTCGCCGGCATCGGCGCGTACCAGCCCCACGATCATGTAAAAGGAGGTCGTCTTGCCCGCGCCGTTGGGGCCCAGCAGACCCACCACACGACCCTGTTCGATGGACAGACTGATGTCCTGCACCACGCGGCGGCTCTTGTAGCTCTTGGCCAGGTGGCTGGCACGAAGGGTCTTCATGAAGGCCTCAGTTTTCCGGCTGCAGGGTCATGCGCACGCGCTGGCGATCCTCGACGCCTTCAGACTCGGAGCGGGCCTGAACCACCTGACGATCGAGAAAATATTCCAGGTAGGCGCCGTCGAAGGTGTCGCCACCTTGATGAAGTTCGGCGCGGTCGATCAATTCCACTCGGCGTTCAGCAACATGGTAGATCACCTTGCGCCCCCAACCGCGCACCAGGGGGGCGTCGGGGCTGGGCTGCTGTTCGATGTAGGCGCGCTCGCCATCGGCGGTCGCCCGAGTCAGTTGTCCCTCGGCGTTGCGCTGGATCTCGACACGATCGCCGGTGAGTTGCATGCTGCCTTGTTGAATCTCTACGTCGCCGGTGTAGACCGCCGTGCCGGCGTTGTCGTCAAGATCGAGCTGGTCGGCGACGACCTCGACAGGGGCTTCGGCATCTCCCTCAAGCGCCATGGCGGGAGTGGCAACAATGGTGGCGATGACCAGGCCGAGTAGCGCCAGTCTGGTCAGCAAGCCTGAGGGCTGTGGCATCATGGCTAGGGTTCCTCATCGGTGGTTGGCGTTGTCTCGGGGGGATGATAGCCACGGACATTGTCGGTCAGACGAAGAAGATTGTCATGAATCCAGGCGTCGAATCGCTCCCCGCGCATCTCCTGTGGCGGCTGGCGAAAGACTGAGGGAGTTTCACTCCAGGCGCGACCCTGCTCGGAATCGTAATGCAGAATCTCGGTGTCGAGCTGCCAGTTCTCCTCGGGGGCACGAAGCCGGGTATCGCCACTCAGCGTCAGCGGGTTGCCTCCAGGACCGATTGTACCGTTGCTGCTGCTGGCCAGCCAGGTTCGCCCGGCCTCGCTGATCAGTCGCATGTCCGGCGTCTCCAGCTGAGTCACGTCATCGTGTGGAGTATGTACCAGGCGCGGTGTCTCGAGCCGCTGGTGGGCCTGCCCCTCGCTGTCGAAGCGGGTCAGTCGCACACCCTCGAGGTAATAATCCGGCTCGCCAGCCTCGTCGCGGGGGATGGGGCCGGGAATCAGGACATCGCGCTGATCGAGAAACGCCAGCAGGCCACCCAGCCCCAACAGCAGCAGGAACAGCCAGACCTTGAACGAGGGGCGTGGCAGTTGCAGCGCCATGGATATCAGTGGGCTCCGTGAAGATAGGTGTCGAGTACAGCGTCCCAGTGCCCCTGAGCTTTCAGCAGGGTGTCGCAAATCTCGCGCACCGCGCCATGGCCGCCCTCTCGCTGTGTCACCCAGTCGGCCAGCTGGCAGACGTAGTCCGGCGCGCCGGGAACAGTAATGCCCACGCCAGCATGCCTGATGGCGCCGATGTCCGGCATGTCGTCGCCACAGTAGGCGACCTGGTCGAGCGATAGTCCCAGTTGTAAGCAGAGGTCGCGCAGCTTGGGTAGCTTTCTCTCCACCCCCTGATAGAGATGCTTGATGCCCAGAGAAGTGGCACGATGGCTGACCATTGGTGAGTCACGCCCGGTAATCAGTGCGACCGTGAATCCGGCGCGTTGTAACAGCTTGATACCGTGGCCGTCCAGCGTATTGAACCCTTTGATCTCTATCCCGTCGGCTTGAAAATACAGTTGGCCGTCGGTAAGTACGCCGTCGACGTCAAGCGCCAGCAGTCGAATGTGGCGTAGGCGGTCGGTCAGATGGCTGTCTTTCAGTGGGGTGTCAAGGGTCATGGAGTCTCCAATCACAGGATGGCAGTAGGAAAAAGGCATCAGATGACCCCGCTGGCCAGCAGGTCGTGCATGTGTAAAGCGCCGATAGGGCGTTCCTCATCGTCGATCACGGCTAGGGCAGAGATGCGATTGTCTTCCATGATGCGTACGGCTTCCGCCGCCAGGGTATCGGGTGAGACCCGCTTGCCTGGGGTGGTCATGACGTCGTCGACTACCAGGCCAGTGAGGTCATTGTGATGGTCGAGTGTCCGGCGCAGGTCTCCATCGGTATATACGCCTGCCAGACGGCCATCGGGGTCGACCACGCAGGTGAAACCCAGCCTCTGGCGGGAGATTTCCAGCAGGGCATCCCGCAGCGGGCTCCCCAGCGGTACCGAGGGCAGGCGGCTGCCTTCGTGCATCAGGTCGGCGACACGCAGCAATAAGCGCTTGCCCAGGCTGCCGCCGGGGTGGGAAAGGGCAAAATCCTCGGCAGTGAAGCCGCGAAACTCCAGAAGCGCGACCGCCAGCGCATCGCCAAGTGCCAGCGACGCTGTGGTGGACGAGGTTGGAGTGAGATCCAGCGGGCATGCTTCGCGCTCGACACCGGCGTTCAGGTGGGCGTTGGCATGTCGGCCCAGCGTCGATTCAGGGCGGCCGGTCATGCTGACCAGGGGGATGCCCATGCGCTTGAGCAGCGGTAATAGGGCAGTCACCTCGGCGGTTTCGCCGGAATTCGATAGCGCCAGCACCACGTCTCCTGGCGTGATCATTCCCAGGTCGCCATGGCTGGCTTCGCCGGGATGCACGAAGAAAGCGGGGGTGCCGGTACTGGCAAGCGTAGCGGCGATCTTGCCGGCGATATGGCCCGACTTGCCCATGCCGGTAACCACCACGCGCCCGCGACAGGCCAGGATCAACTCGCAGGCGCGATCGAAGTCGTCATCGAGACGTTCGCAGAGCGCCGCTACGGCCTGCTGCTCAAGCTGCAGGGTACGGCGGGCACTCTCGCGCAGGGGCGAAGTGGTCGAACCGAGTGGGGTATCTTTACTCATGCGATGATTGTTGCCCGTTGTCGGATTGCACTCAAGCTAAAGGTGTCGTTTGGCCCAGTCGGTCGGCTCAATAAGAGGGTAGACCGCTACCTCCGGTAGCCAGCCAGATCAGATAGGCCAGATAGCTCAGCACCAGCAGGCCGCCGGGCACTCGGCCCAATGCGCCGCGCCGCTGCCAAAGCAGCAGCATGGCCAGAGCCAACGTCAAGGCCAGCATGACCGGGTAATCGCGCTCCCCGGCGGCGGCGTCGATCACGCCTGGGGCCAGCAAGCCCGGTACCGGCAGCACCGCCAGCAAGTTGAAGAGGTTGGAGCCGATGACATTGCCGATAGCGATGTCATGGTGGCGCTTGAGGGCGCTGGCCACGCAGGCAGCCAACTCGGGAAGGCTGGTGCCGATGGCCACGACTGTGAGGCCGATGGCCAGTTCGCTGACGCCAAGTCCTCTGGCCAGTTCACTGGCGCCCCAGACCAGTGCGCGTGAGCCGATGACCATAATGGCCAATGTTCCCATCAGCCACAACAGGGCCCGGGGCAGACTCATGTCCGGGATATCACCGGTTGCGTCGTCGTCGGTACTGTCGGCGCGAAACAGCCACCAGAGACTGAATACCAGCAAGGCCAGCAGGAACAGGGCGTCGAAGCGCCCTAAAATTCCGTTGGCCAGGGCATAACCCGCCAGGCCGGTGGCGCCGAGCAGCAGGGGAAGCTCGCGACGCACAATCGAAAAGCGAATCGGGATGGGGGTAACCAGCGCCGTCACACCGAGTACCAGACCGATGTTGGCGATGTTTGAGCCAAGCGCATTGCCGGTGGCGAGGTCAGGGATGCCGTCTAGCGATGCCATCAGGGAGACAACGATTTCCGGGGCCGAGGTGCCCAGGGCCACAATGGTCATGCCAACCAGCATGGGGCTCATCCCAGCCCGATAGGCCGTTGTGGCGGCGGCACCGACGAAACGATCGGCGCTCCACAGCAGGGCAAGAAAACCCAGCAGTACGGTGATTATCGGTAGCAGCACGGCAAGTTGTTTCCAGGCCTGGCGAATGGGCGACCATTAAACTTGCTGCGCCGCAATGCTGCAAGCGGGTAGGTGGTGGCGTAAGGCATGGAGGTTAGGATACGATGTTCGATAATGCATCGAAGGATACGAGCCGATGAGCGATACGCCCTTCGTGGTGGTGGAAGGATTACATTTTTCGCGGGGCGAAACGGAGATATTCCGCGGCGTCGACCTGCAAATTCCCCGCGGCAAGATGACGGCCATCATGGGGCCCAGTGGCACCGGAAAGACCACACTGCTCAAGCTGATCGGTGGTCAGCTTCAGCCTGATGCCGGCCGGGTGCTGATCGAAGGCGAAGATATTCACGCATTGCCCCGCAAGGCACTCTTCACCATGCGGCGGCGCATGGGCATGCTGTTCCAGAGCGGTGCGCTGTTCTCTGACCTGAGCGTCTTCGAAAATGTGGCGTTCCCGCTGCGGGTGCATACCGACCTTCCGGAAGCCATGGTGCGCGATCTGGTGTTGATGAAGCTCGAGGCGGTAGGGCTTCGCGGTGCAAGAGACCTGATGCCGGCCGAGCTCTCGGGGGGCATGACACGTCGCGTGGCCCTGGCTCGGGCCATTGCGCTGGATCCACAGCTGATTCTTTATGATGAGCCCTTTGTCGGCCAGGATCCCATTTCCATGGGGGTGCTGGTGCAATTGATCAAGCGACTCAACGAGGCCTTGGGGCTCACGTCCGTGGTGGTCTCGCATGACATCAAGGAGACGCTCTCCATCGTCGATTATGTGTATGTGATCTCCGATGGGGAGGTGATGGCCCACGGCACGCCCAAGAGTCTCGACGTCGATCAGGATCCTCGGGTACGTCAGTTCGTTCATGGTGAACCGGACGGCCCGGTTCCGTTCCATTACCCAGCAAAGGAGTATTTCAGCGATATCCTTGATACGGGAGTTAGCTCATGATCGACAGCATCAGGCGCCTCGGCCGTTCTGGTTGCAATGCGCTGGAGTCATTAGGGCGTGCAGGAGGCTTCCTGTTCCTTTCCGCCTTTGCGGTGCCCAGCCGCGAAGGCTTCGGGCTATGGCTGCGCCAGATGCATTTCGTGGGAGTCCTGTCGCTGGCTATCGTGCTGGTGTCGGGGTTGTTCATCGGCATGGTGCTTGCGCTTCAGGGCTACACGATCCTGGTCGAATTCGGCGCCGAACAGGCATTGGGCCAGATGGTCGCCCTGTCATTGCTGCGCGAGTTGGCGCCGGTCGTGGCCGCGCTGCTGTTCGCGGGTCGTGCCGGCTCGGCGCTGACCGCCGAGATCGGTCTGATGAAGGCGACCGAACAGCTCTCCAGTATGGAGATGATCGGCGTCGACCCCTTGCGCCGAGTTGTAGCACCGCGACTGTGGGCCGGCTTCGTGGCGCTGCCACTGCTTACCGTTGGTTTCAGTGTGGTGGGTATCTGGGGGGGCTACCTAGTCGGCGTCGAGTGGCTGGGCGGTTTCGAGGGCTCCTATTGGGGTAATATGCAGTCCAGTGTCGAATTTCTTGAGGACGTGGGTAACGGCATGATCAAGAGTATGGTCTTCGCCGTGGTGGTGACGTGGATTGCGGTCTTCCAGGGCTACGATTTGATCCCCACATCCGAAGGCATTTCCCGGGCCACGACCCGTACCGTGGTGTATTCCTCGCTGGCCGTTCTCGGCCTCGATTTCGTGCTGACGGTGGTAATGTTTGGAGGACTTTCCTGATGGTCGGAGCAAAAGCATGAAACGCAGCAAGGCAATGGAATTGGGGGTCGGGCTGTTCATGCTGGCGGGGATCCTGGGGCTGGTATTTCTGGGCCTGCGGGTCAGCGGTATGTCGCTCAACCCGTCGGGCGATACCTTTCGCCTTGAAGCCAATTTCGCCAATATCGGCAGTCTCAAGCCGCGGGCGCGGGTTACCATGGCCGGTGTCACGGTAGGGCGTATTTCCGCCATCGAGCTCGATACTGAATGGTACGATGCTCGGGTGGTGATGGAGCTTAATTCCGATCTGGAAGGAGAGCTCTCGCGGGATACCACAGCGGCTATTCTCACCGCCGGCCTGCTCGGTGAGCAGTACGTAGGCCTGTCGATGGGTGGCGACACCGAGATGCTCGCGGATGGCGATACCATTCGCGATACCCAGTCGGCGGTCGTGCTCGAAGAACTCATCCAGCAATTCGTGTCCAATATGATCAACGACTGAAGCGCCGCCGAACGGCTGGCGTTATACGCATTATCGTGAGGAAAACGTTTATGTCATTCCTGTCTAGCTGTATACGCCCCCTCGTGGTCGCCTGTTGCCTGATGCTTTCTGCCGTTCCTGCCCTGGCACAGCCGGAGACGTCTCCCGAAGCGATGATTCGCAGCAGCGTCGACGAGTTGATGGGCAAGATCGAAGGCCGCAAGGATTACTTCGCCGAGAACATCGAGGAACTCGAAGCCCTGGTCGACGACAGCCTCGAGGACGTCGCCGATTTCCGCTATATCGGGGCGAGCGTGATGGGTCGCTATTTCCAGAATGCCAGCCCCCAGCAGCGTTCGCGTTTCGTCGATACCTTCCGGCAGACGCTGATCGATACCTATACCAAGGGCCTGGTGACTTTCGATTATCGCGATATCCGGGTCCTCGATTCCCAGCAGGCGTCTCGCTACGAAGACCAGGCGAGCGTGGCCATGGAGGTCGTGGCCGAAGACGGGAGTGCTTACCCGGTCAGCTATTCGCTACGCCTCGATGACAACGAGTGGAAGGTCGTCAATGTGATCGTCAATGGCATCAATCTTGGCCTGACCTTTCGTAACCAATTCGATCAGGCCATGCGTGAAAATAATCGTGACTACGATGCGGTGATTGATGGCTGGGCACCTGAGCTTGCCGTTGAAGAGCTGGAGGAGGGCGGCGACGAATGACCCGACTTCTCGGACTAGACGGCCTTGCGCTGGACTCTGGTCCGCAGGGGCTGGCAGTGACTGGTGAGGTCGATTTCGACGTGGCAAGTGCCTTGGCGGCGGCGGGAAGCGAGTGGTTGGTCGCGCTGCCATCGGGTACTCGCGTTGATTTTGACCTGACGGGGGTCGCCGGCGTCAGCAGCGCGGCCCTCAGCGTGCTGCTGGAGTGGACCCGCCGGGCGCAGGAGGCGGGGCTTGAGGTGGCATCAGTGCATCTCTCGACCTCTCTGGTACGACTTACCCGCCTGGCCGGTATCGACCGGCTACTGCCCTTGAGCGATGCAGCCTGAGGGTGACCGGCATCGCCAAACGCGACGCTTTTCATTACCATGGGTTCCTTTTCTTTTTCCACCGACTGCCTCGTGATCGGTGATTTGCTTTATGCATCACACGTTTATGTTTCACAGGAGTGCCGAGCCATGCAACCCAACGACGTCAAGACGTTGCTCGAGTCGCGCATCGACGGCTGCGAGTTTCATATCCAGGGCGAAGGCTGCAACTTCCAGGTAGTCGCCATCAGTGAGCTGTTCGAAGGGTTGTCCGCTGTCAAGCGCCAGCAACTGATCTATGGTGCCCTGACCGACGAGATCGCCTCCGGCGCCCTGCACGCCATTAGCATCAAGGCCTATACGCCGGCGCAATGGCAGGCCACCGCCAACCAGGGAGCCTGACGGCAGACGCGCATGGACAAGTTGATCATTACCGGCAATGGCCCCGTCGATGGCGAAGTCTGGGCCAGCGGCGCCAAGAATGCGGCGTTACCGATTCTCTGTGCCACCTTGCTCGCCGATGAGCCGGTGACCATCGGCAATCTGCCGCATCTGCAAGACATCACCACTACGCTGGAGCTGCTCGGCTATCTGGGCCTGGAACCCGTGATGGGCGAGAAGATGTCCATTCAGCTGGATGGTTCCCAAGTGCGTCATTGCGATGCGCCTTATGAGCTGGTCAAGAAGATGCGCGCCTCCATTCTGGTGCTGGGGCCCTTGTTGGCGCATTTCGGCCATGCGGATGTCTCCCTGCCCGGCGGCTGCGCGATTGGCTCCCGGCCGGTGGATCTGCATATTCGTGGCCTCGAGGCCATGGGGGCGGACATTCGTGTCGAGGGTGGCTACATCCGGGCGCGTGTCGAGGATCGCCTGAAAGGGGCAACCATCTTCTTCGATACTGTGACCGTGACCGGCACCGAGAACCTGTTGATGGCGGCCACCCTGGCAGCTGGCACTACGGTGCTGGAAAACGCCGCACGAGAGCCGGAGGTGATCGATCTAGCCGAGTGCTTGATTGCAATGGGCGCCGAGATCCGCGGCCATGGCACGGATACCATCACCATCGAGGGCGTCGAGCGTCTTCACGGCGCCTATCACGACGTCATGCCCGACCGTATCGAAACCGGCACGTTTCTGGTGGCCGCGGCGCTGTCCCGTGGCAAGGTCAGGGTGCGTCGCACGCGGGCCGACATTCTCGATGCGGTGCTGGCCAAGCTGGAAGAGGCTGGCGCTTCCATCACCACCGGCGATGACTGGATCGCGCTGGACATGCAAGGGCGCCGCCCCAGGGCGGTCAATATTCGTACCGCTCCCTATCCGGCTTTTCCCACCGACATGCAGGCGCAGTTCGTGGCACTCAATGCAGTGGCCGAGGGAACCGCCAGAGTGGTCGAGACCATCTTCGAGAACCGCTTCATGCACGTTCAGGAGCTCAACCGCATGGGCGCGCAGATTGCGCTGGAAGGCAACACGGCGGTGATTACCGGTGTCGAGCGATTATCCGGCGCGCCGGTGATGGCAACGGATCTCCGGGCGTCCGCCTCGCTGGTGATCGCCGCGATGATGGCCGATGGCGATACCCTGGTGGATCGTATCTATCATATCGACCGCGGCTACGAGTGCATCGAGGAAAAACTTCAGTTGCTGGGCGCTTGCATTCGACGGATTCCCGGCTAGCGCCCCGGCACTGCATTTCCATACAGGCGAGACCATGAGCAAGCAATTGATTCTGGCCCTTTCCAAGGGGCGTATTCTCGACGAAACCCTGCCACTGCTGGCCGATGCCGGCATCTCGCCCGCCGAGGATCTGGGCGCCAGTCGCAAGCTGTTGTTCGACACCAATCTTGCCGACGTCAAGCTGGTGATCCTGCGTGCCACTGATGTGCCCACTTATGTCCAGTTGGGGGCGGCCGATATCGGCGTGGCGGGCAAGGATGTCCTGCTCGAGCATGGCGCGGAAGGTCTGTACGAGCCGCTGGATCTCGAGATCGCCGCGTGCAAGCTGATGACTGCCGGCATCACCGGTGCTGAGCCTGCCCGGGCACGTCGCCGTGTGGCTACAAAGTTCGTCAATGTGGCGCGCCGCTACTATGCCGAGCAGGGGATCCAAGCCGAGGTGATCAAGCTTTATGGCGCCATGGAGCTTGCGCCATTGATGAATCTCGCCGACGAGATCGTCGATATCGTCGATACCGGCAACACCCTGCGAGCCAACGGCATGGGGCCACGTGAACTGATCGCACCGATCAGCACGCGGCTGGTGGTCAACAAGGCGGCCATGACGATGAAGCATGAACGGCTCAAGCCCTTGATCGCCCGGCTGGAGCAGGCGGTGGCGGCGCGGCGCGAATGCGTCTAGCCACACTCATGGACGACCCTATCCCGCGTTATTCATGTCAGGGAGCAACGCATTCATGACCACGAAAGTCACCCAGACCCTGGCGCAAGGCGTTATTTCACGACTCGTCACCGATGAGGCCGACTTCGATGCCCGTCTCGAGTCCCTGCTGGCCTGGGAGGGTGTGTCCGATGCCGAGGTGAAAGCGCGCGTCGACGCCATCCTTGCCGATGTGAAGTCGCGTGGTGATGCGGCATTGATCGACTACAGCAATCGTCTCGATCGGTTGCAGGTCACTTCGATGGTCGAGCTGACCCTCGGTCAGGCTCGGCTCGAGCAGGCCTATGAGGGGCTGCCCGCAGAACAGCGCGGCGCCCTGGCAACGGCGGCCGAGCGTATCCGGCTCTACCATGAGCGACAAAAGCCCGAGTCTTGGCGTTACACGGAAGCGGATGGCAGTGTGCTGGGACAGCAGGTCGCGCCGCTCGATCGCGCCGGTATTTATGTGCCCGGGGGAAAGGCCACCTATCCGTCGTCGGTCTTGATGAACGCGATTCCCGCCCATGTGGCCGGCGTTCGCGAAATCATCATGGTAGTACCGACCCCTGACGGGGTGCTCAATGAGCTGGTGCTGGCGGCGGCCTATCTAGCCGGCGTCGATCACGTCTTTACCCTGGGCGGCGCCCAGGCGGTGGCAGCCTTGGCCTATGGCACTGAAACGGTTCCTCGAGTCGACAAGATCGTCGGGCCCGGCAACATCTACGTGGCGACGGCCAAGCGAGCGGTGTTTGGCCAGGTTGGGATCGATATGATCGCCGGGCCTTCCGAAATTCTGGTGGTCTCGGATGGCGACACCGACCCTGACTGGCTGGCCATGGACCTGTTTTCCCAGGCCGAGCATGACGAGGATGCTCAGGCGATTCTGGTGAGCTGGGATGCCGCGCATCTGGATGCCGTGCAGGAGGCCATCGACCGCCTTTTGCCGACGCTGGAGCGCGAGGCGATTGTCCGCGAGTCGCTTGCGAGCCGTGGAGCACTCATTCAGTGTCGTGGCCGTGACGAAGCGATTTCCTTGATCAATCGCATCGCCCCGGAGCATCTGGAGTTGTCGCTGTCCGACCCCGATGACTGGTTGCCCGACATTCGCCACGCGGGTGCCATCTTCATGGGCCGTCACACTGCGGAGGCCTTGGGTGATTATTGCGCCGGACCCAACCATGTGCTCCCGACGTCTGGCACTGCTCGCTTCTCTTCTCCGTTGGGTGTCTATGATTTCCAGAAGCGCTCGTCGATCATCCACTGCTCACCGGAAGGGGCCTCAGAGCTCGGCCGGGTGGCTTCTGTTCTGGCGAGAGGCGAGGCGCTGACGGCACACGCGCGTTCCGCCGAGTATCGCATTAAGCCCTGATGCGCCTGCCAGTATCGGGACCACGTAATGCGTCATGCACTGCTCCCTCACGACACAAGCAACTGAGGCAGTAATGTTCACTAAGGCCTGCCTATCTTTCTGGCCGGCGCAACTCAGGAGGTGGGCGTTCGCCGACTTCCACGATCAATTCCTGCGACTCTCCATTACGGAGTACGGTCACGGGAAGTGATTGGCCGGGTTCGATAGCGGCGATGTCGCTCATGGCGATGCGCGCATCGAGTATGGGGCGGCCATCGAGCTCCAGCAGTACATCTCCGGTCTTCAATCCGGCCTCGTCGGCTGGGCCGGATGGCACGACCCCGGCCACCACTACGCCACGAGGCGCCTGAAGACCGAAAGAGGCCGCCAGGTCCTGATTGAGTTCCTGGGCTTCGATGCCCAGCCAACCCCGGATGACACGACCTTTTGTGACCAGATCCTCCAGAATGCTCCGCGCCAAGTTGGCGGGAATCGCGAAACCAATGCCTTGTGAACCGCCCGAGCGGGAGAAGATCGCGGTATTGATACCGACCAGCGATCCCTCGGCATTGATCAAGGCACCGCCGGAGTTACCGGGATTGATGGCGGCGTCAGTCTGGATGAAATCCTCGTAGGCGTTAAGGCCAAGATGGCTGCGACCCGTCGCGCTGATGATGCCCATGGTAACCGTCTGTCCGACACCGAACGGATTGCCGATGGCCAGTGAGATGTCGCCCACTGCCACGCCGCCCGTATCGGCAAGCTCAATGACGGGGAGGTTGTCGAGGTCGATGCGTAATACTGCCAGGTCGCTCTCCGGGTCGGTGCCGATGACCTCGGCGAGAATCTCGCGGCCGTCACGCAGTGCGACCTGGATCTGGTCGGCACCATTGATGACGTGGTGGTTGGTGAGGACAAAGCCGTCTTCACTGACGATGACGCCGGACCCCAGGCTCGACAGCATCCGTTGTCGGGCGGGCATGTCTTCACCGAAGAACTGGCGAAAGAAGGGGTCCGACATCAGCGGGTGCTCTTCTCGCTCAACGACCCGTGAGGAGTAGATGTTGGCGACAGCCGGTGCAGCACGCTCCACAGCACCGGCATAACTGGCAGGCCCCTGATCACGGGAGAGCGGTTCTGCCTGGCGCACCTCGGGTGAAGGACGCGATGCTTCCTCGTTTGTCGTGGCGATTGGCGTCGAGGTAATGCCGGGAGTAGTGGCCGGTGGCGAGCCGGGCGACGAGTCATGGCGCCCCAAGAGTTGTGGAAAGGCATTGAGCAGCACAATGGCCAGCAGCACGCCGATCAGCGCGGGCCAGACGTACGGCAACAGGGAGCGTCGCATGCGAGAGAGTTCCTTGCTTGGGGTGGTCGCGGGTCGAGGGCGCGACCGATACAATGGCCGCAGTGTAACATTGCCGTTTTGCCAATGCCCGGAGGGACCGATGGAACGTGATCGACTCGTTGCCGCCTGCGACCACTTGCTCGATACCGCCTCTATTACTGATTACACCCTGAATGGTCTGCAAGTTGCCGGGCGGACGGAGGTCAGGAAAGTGATGAGCGGTGTGACGGCTTGCCAGGCGCTGCTCGATGAGGCCGTGGCCTGGCAGGCCGATCTCGTGCTGGTTCACCACGGCTATTTCTGGAAGAACGAACCGATGGCGATTACCGGCATGAAGCGCCGGCGGCTACATACCCTTCTGGTCAATGATCTCAACCTTCTCGCGTATCATCTGCCCCTGGATAAGCATCCCGAGCTCGGCAACAATGCCGAGCTGGCGCGTCTGCTCGACATTGAGGTCACAGGGTGTGCCGATGGAGAACTCGGCACGGGGCTGGTCTGGTTGGGCAATCCTCCTCGGGGGCTTGATGCTCAGGGATTGGCAGGCCAGCTGGACAAATGCCTGTCGCGTCGGCCATTGTTGATTGAAGCACCCGGCAAAGGAGAGATACGCCGCATCGCCTGGTGTACTGGCGGAGCACAGGACATGATTACGGTGGCATTCGAGGCCGGGGCCGATGCTTTCATCTCGGGCGAGATATCCGAGCGCACGACCCATCTCGCCAGGGAGCTGGGCATCCATTACCTGGCGGCGGGCCATCACGCCACCGAGCGCTATGGTGTACAGGCGCTAGGCAAATGGTTGGTGGAAGAATTCGGCATCGAGTACCGTTTCGTCGATATCGACAATCCAGCCTGACAAGGCTCAAGCGGTTTGGCGGCGAGAGGCGTCTCATCGCCAGCAGGCGCCAGGCCCTCAGTAGCGAGGCGGTTGCAGCGCGACATCTCGGGACTTGAGGCCGAAATCCTCGGAGAGGGTTCCGCCGTTGCCATCCGCATAATCTCGAGGGGTGGTTGCCGGGCGTTCGTTAGTGGTATCTCTCTCCACCTCGGCTGGGGGGACGCTCAACGCACTTGTACGATGGGGAAGGCTGTTCAGCGTCTCGGTGCCCTTCTCGAGTCGCTGCATCAGCGTCTCGCTGTCCCGGCGCAGGTTTTCGGCAAGTTCCGTGAGTTCGGTAAAGTGCGTATCGACGCCACTTTTCAATACGGAAAGTTCGCGATCACGCTCGGCGATCTTCCTGCGGAGCGTCCGGACTTGACCGGCCCGGGCGTTTAAAAGGTGGTGGCTCATCGCACCAATCCCGATGCCGGCGAGCAGCACGGCAATCGTCAGTGCCCAATTGATGTTGCTTTCGTCCACATCTTTCTCCTGCGGCGATGGAAGCGGCCCGACGCGCTAGCCGGATCCGCGGGGATAGCCCATTATATGGCCTCAGTCGCGGGCCGGGTCAACGCGGCACCATCGATGCGAACCCATGGGGGGTTGGGTATAATCGTTGCCGTCGGCGCCGCGAGCAGGATCTTCCATTCTTAATGAGCGACTCTTCTACCATGCCAGTGTCCACTGATTCGACCCCTCCGGCCTCCCCGATGGCGCGTTATCGTGCCGATCTCGAGCGGGACGATTTTCACTATGATCCCGCCCAGGAGCAAGCGGTTCAGCACCTGCAGCGGCTTTACGACGACATGGTGGCAAGGCCACGTGCATCGCAGCGTTCCGCCCCGACCGGCAAGCGGATCACGTCACGCATGGCAGGACTTTTCGGGCGGCGTGAGGAGAAGCAGGTGCCTACCTTACCCGACACCAACGGCCTTTATCTTTGGGGAGGGGTGGGTCGCGGCAAGACGTATCTAATGGATTGCTTTCACGAGTCGCTGCCCTTTCCCGAAAAGATGCGCACGCATTTCCATCGTTTCATGCAGCGGGTGCATAACGAGCTCGAGTATTACAAGGGCGAACACAATCCCCTCAGGCTGGTTGCCGCCAAGTTCGCTGCCGAAGCCCGGGTGATCTGCTTCGATGAGTTTTTCGTCAAGGACATCACCGATGCGATGATCCTTACCAATCTCCTTGAAGTACTCTTCGAGCATGACGTAGTCCTGGTGGCGACCTCTAACGTCGTCCCCGACGACCTGTACAAGGAAGGTTTACAACGCTCGCGCTTTCTGCCGGCAATTGAATTGCTAAAGCGGCACTGCGATATCGTCAACATCGATGGCGGCATCGATTACCGACTGCGGGCCCTGGAGCGTGCCGAGATATTTCATGCCCCGCTTGACGCCGAGGCGGAGCGCGAATTGGCGCGTAGCTTCCGCGAAATCGCCGGTCACGAAGGAGAGGAGGGCGCCACCCTCGAGATCAACTATCGTGTGTTGCATACTCGTTGCCTACATGACGACATAGTCTGGTTCGAATTTCGTGAGCTCTGCGATGGTCCGCGTAGTCAGAACGATTACATCGAATTGGCCCGGGAATTCCATAGTGTGCTGCTGTCCAACGTGACTTGCATGGATCGGAAGACCGATGACCAGGCCCGGCGCTTCATCAATATGGTCGACGTGTTCTATGACCGGGGGGTCAAGTTGCTGATGTCGGCAGAGGCGCCCGCCGAGCGGCTATACAGCGGCGGCCGTTTGGAATTCGAGTTCAAGCGAACGCTGTCACGGTTGCAGGAAATGCAATCGCACGAGTATCTCGCCCTTCCGCATAAACCCTGATTGCCTCTTAACCCCAGCGTGAGAGTCGTGTAGAATGTCGGCTCGCTCGACCGTTGTGTCGCCCTTGAGCGCGGCGCAACCAAGAAAAATAGGGATGGTCCCGAGCCCGGAAGCGGGCGCAAGGGCCCAATGCATTGATTTGGTGATTCATTCATGAAGACGTTCACTGCCAAACCGCAGTCCGTCCAGCGCGACTGGTACGTCGTCGACGCAAAGGACAAGACCCTCGGTCGTCTGGCCACCGAGATTGCTCTCCGCTTGCGCGGTAAGCATAAGCCCGAGTTCACTCCGCACGTGGATACCGGCGATTATATCGTCGTTATCAATGCCGAAAAGGTCAAGGTCACAGGCAACAAGGCCAGTGCCAAGACCTATTACCGCCACACCGGCTACCCCGGTGGTCTGCGCTCCATGAATTTCGAGAAAATGATTGCTCACGCACCCGAGCGCGTAATCGAGTCTGCCGTCAAAGGCATGTTGCCGAAGGGTCCCCTGGGTCGTGCCATGTATACCAAGCTGAAGGTTTACGCCGGCACCGAGCATCCGCACGCTGCCCAGCAGCCGCAAGAACTCAACATCTGAGGGAGTCTTCGCCATGACACAACAGTATTACGGAACCGGGCGCCGCAAGACCTCCACCGCTCGCGTGTTTCTGAAGCCGGGAACCGGCAAGATTACGGTCAATGATCGTGCACTGAATGACTATTTTGGCCGCGTGACCGGCCACATGGTGGTTCGTCAGCCGCTCGAGTTGACAGAGACCCTGAATCAGTTCGACGTTTATGTCACCGTCAGGGGCGGCGGCGGTTCGTCGCAGGCTGGTGCCATTCGTCATGGGATTACCCGTGCGTTGCTGGTCTACAACGAAGAATTTCGCAAGTCGCTTCGCGCGGCAGGGTACGTTACCCGTGATGCGCGTCAGGTCGAGCGCAAGAAAGTGGGGCTGCGCAAGGCGCGTCGCCGTCCACAGTTCTCCAAGCGTTAAGCGTTCGCTTGCTCGATTCCAGCGCCCGAGTCCCATGGCTCGGGCGTTTTTATTTCTGCATCAACCAGTTGTTATGGCGCTTTCGTCTTGGTCAGGATCACTTGTCCTTGTGCGGAGCGGCGCGTTTTTTTACCATAGACTGCATTTGGTAGCCGTAGTCGCGAGATGCGTTGTCGGTCCGTGATGCCGGTGGTCAAGCTGATGGGAGAAACAAGAAATGGCAGATAACGGCGTGAACAAAGGGCGGCGCCGTTTCCTCGTAGGCGCCACCTCTGTTGTAGGAGCGGTAGGCGCTGTCGGGGTAGCGGTACCCTTTGTGGCTTCCTGGCAGCCGAGTGCCAGAGCAAGGGCAGCGGGTGCGCCGGTGCGAGCGGATATTTCCAAGCTCGAGCCGGGGCAGCGGATGACCGTGGAGTGGCGTGGTCGTCCCGTGTGGGTCATCAGCCGCACGCCGGAGATGGTCGAGCGCACCCGAGAGATTGGTGAGTCCCGCCTTGCGGATCCCAACTCCATGGTGGAACAGCAGCCCAGCTATATCGAGGGCCCTCTGCGCTCGATCAAGCCCGAGATCGGCGTGCTCATTGGCATCTGCACCCATCTTGGCTGCTCGCCGCTCTTTCGTCCCGAGCCGGATGCGGTTGACATGGATGACTGGCCGGGCGGTTTCTTCTGTCCCTGTCATGGCTCCTACTTCGACCTGGCTGGCCGTGTATTCACCAACGTGCCGGCGCCGACCAATCTCGAAGTACCGCCTTACCGCTTCGAAGGCGACGACATCATCGTCGGTGAAGATGAGGAGACTGCCTGATGGCCAACCCAAACAAAGTCAAGGCGGAACGTGGTGTCATGCGCTGGGTCGATGACCGATTTCCCGCGACCCAGATGTGGCAAGACCACATGGCCAAGTACTACGCTCCCAAGAACTTCAACTTCTGGTATTTTTTCGGCTCTCTGGCGCTCCTGGTGCTGGTCAACCAGATTCTTACGGGAGTCTGGTTGACAATGAGCTACAACCCCACCGCCGAAGGGGCATTCGCTTCCGTCGAATACATCATGCGTGATGTCGAGTACGGGTGGCTGATTCGCTACATGCATTCTACCGGTGCGACGGCATTTTTTGCGGTGATCTATCTGCATATGTTCCGTGGCCTTCTCTATGGCTCCTACAAGGCGCCACGTGAGCTGGTCTGGATCTTCGGCATGACCATCTACCTGGCGCTGATGGCCGAGGCTTTCATGGGTTACCTGCTGCCCTGGGGGCAGATGTCCTATTGGGGGGCTCAGGTGATCATTTCATTGTTCTCGGCGATTCCGGTGATCGGTCCCGACCTGACCCAGTGGATCCGCGGCGACTTCCTGATTTCGGGGATTACCCTCAATCGCTTCTTTGCCCTGCATGTGGTGGCGCTGCCCATCGTGATCCTTGCGCTGGTCGTATTGCATATCATCGCCCTGCACGAGGTTGGTTCCAACAATCCCGATGGTATCGACATCAAGGCCAAGAAGGATGAGACCGGCAAGCCCCTCGATGGTATCCCCTTCCATCCTTATTACACCTTCAAGGACCTTGTTGGTGTGGCGGTCTTTCTGTTTGTGTTCTGTGTGGTGATCTTCTATTTCCCGGAGGGCGGCGGGTACTTCATTGAGAAGCCCAACTTCGAGCCTGCCAATCCCATGGTGACTCCGGATCATATCGCACCGGTTTGGTACTTCACGCCGTTCTACGCGATCCTGCGTGCCATTACCTTCTCGGTGTTTGGCCTGGATGCCAAGTTCCTCGGGGTGTTGTTCATGGGTGGGGCAATTGCGATGCTCTTTGTCTTGCCTTGGCTTGATCGTAGTCCGGTTCGCTCCATGCGCTACAAGGGCTGGATGTCCAAGGTGATGCTCACCTTGTTTGCGATCAGTTTCGTGATACTTGGCGTGCTTGGCGTATTGCCGACCACTGGAGCCCGTACACTACTCGCCCAGGTATGTACCGCGATCTACTTCGCCTTCTTCCTGCTGATGCCGTTCTATACGCGGCTGGAGAAGACCAAACCCGTTCCGGAGAGGGTGACTGGCTAATGAAAAAGCAACTGTTTGCACTGCTATTCGCGCTGCTGCCGGTCGTCGCCATGGGAGCGCCCGCTGCCGGTGTACCTTTCTCCATGGAACCGGACCTGCAGGATAAGGCGTCGTTGCAGAATGGCATGAAACTTTATGTCAATTACTGCATGGGGTGTCACTCGCTGGAACACCAGCGCTTCTCGCGGGCCGCTGAGGATCTCAATATTCCCCAAGAGCTGGTGGAAGAAAATCTAATATTCTCCTCGGATCTGGCCTTCAACGATCAGATGCATATCGCGATGGGCAACGACGACGCGGCCAACTGGTTTGGTGCCGCGCCACCGGATCTTTCCCTAGTGAGTCGCCTGCGGGGCAACGACTGGATTTACTCTTATCTGCTGACCTTCTACAGGGATCCGGATACTGGGACCGGCGTGAACAACGTGGTATTCGACCTGGTGTCGATGCCCAACGTTCTCGAGCCGCTTCAGGGTGTACAGGAGATGGTGTGTGCCGAGACGGACCGTCCCGTGGAGGGTGCCGAGCTTGATCCGCTCTCCGGCAAGTACCAATCCTGTGAAACTCTGCAGGTGACGCAGCCCGGACAGATGGAGCCAGAAGAATTTGAGGAAGCCGTCTATGACCTGACCAACTTCCTGGCCTATGTGGGCGAGCCTTCCAAGCTTCAGGCACAGGCTCTTGCACCTAAAGTATTGATATTCATATTTATTTTTGGTGTCATTGCCTATCTGCTCAAGCGCGAGTACTGGCGCGACATTCACTGATTCGTAATTAGCGATGATGCTTGAGGCGCGTGGCCATGCAGGCCATGCGCCTTTTTATGATACAACCTGGACCCGCATGGTCGGGCGGTCATGCCCCCTCACTCAGGGGGCTACCGTGTTACTATTGCTGTTCGAACTGATGTGAGGATTGTTTCATGGGTGTAGTGGCCAAGCGGTCGTCGATGATTTTCTACTCTGGAGGGAGTGATCACTTTAGTCACCGTGTGCGCATCGTGCTCGCCGAGAAAGGCGTAGCAGTGGATATTGTCGAGGTGAGCAGTGAGCATCCCCCCGAAGAACTCGCCGACCTCAATCCCTACAACAGCGTGCCGACGCTTCTTGATCGTGATCTTGTGCTCTATGAATCCAAGGTCATGATGGAGTACCTCGATGAGCGCTTCCCGCATCCGCCGTTATTGCCGGTCTACCCCGTGGCGCGTGCCCAGAGCCGATTATGGATGCATCGCATCGAACGTGAGTGGTGCCCGTTGGTCGAGCAGATTCTCGACGGTGGCAAGAAGGAAACCGAGAAAGCCCGCAAGGAACTTCGTGAAAGCCTGGTAGGGATCTCGCCGATCTTCGAGGATATGCCTTACTTCATGAGCGAGGAGTTTACCTTGGTCGATTGCTGCCTGGCGCCCATCCTCTGGCGTTTGCCAGTGCTGGGGATTGAACTCCCCGACAAGCAAGTGAAGCCTTTGATCGGCTACATGGAGCGGGTTTTCGAGCGCGAGGGGTTCAAGGCCGCGTTGAGCGAAAGTGAGCGCGAGATGCGCCAGTGATATCGCGCTTCTGGCCCCGAGCCGGACTGGCGGACTTATATATACCCAAGCAGGAGGGCCAACTGATGCAATCGAGTCGCCCCTATCTTGTCAGAGCCCTTAACCAGTGGCTGCTGGACAATGCGCTAACTCCCTACATCGTAGTGGATGCCGAATATCCAGGCGTTGAAGTGCCTCGTCAGTTCGTACAAAACGGACAGATCGTGCTGAATATGGCGCCGACGGCGGTGCGTGACATCTTCATGGAGAACGAGGCGCTCGGCTTCAGTGCACGCTTCGGTGGCCAGCCCATGCGGATCATGGTGCCGATGGCAGCGCTGGTGGCTATCTACGCTCGTGAGAATGGTGTCGGGATGGTGTTTGGTCACGAACCGGAATTGCCGATCGCCGACGGGGAAAAGACAGCTCCAGCCGACGAGCAGGCGCCGACGCTGAGTAGTGTGGAAATCGATGACAGCGGTGAGGATGGCACAAGCGACAAGGACGGAGGTAAAGCGGATGAGGATGAGGCGCCCCGCAAGGGAAAACCCTCGCTGCGTGTCATCAAGTGAGTCGCTGAGTCGGCGTGATTGCCAGACGACTTGAAGTGCTAGCGGATGCTAAAGACTACGCAAGACGGCAGACCACTGTTCTGCCGTCTTGCGTAAGCGGCGATCGGATGATGGCCTGCTGGTCCGCTACGAAAGGAGGCGAGGGGGCCGTCAATCCAGGTAGTCGAACACCTTGACGATACGCTCCATACCGCCAACTCGTGAGACTGCCTCGACGATGCGCTCGGCCTCACCACGCGTCACAATGCCCATCAGGTAGACGCTGGCATTCTCGGTGACCACCCGGATGCGCCCGGTATCGATCTGCTCGTTTGCCGCAAGGCTGGTGCGAATTCGAGTATTGAGCCAGGTATCGGCGAGTCGCTGACTTGCTGGCAGGTTGGCGGCAACCGACAACTCGTTGTGCACTACCCTGACATTGCGGACGTTGTTCGCTATCTCGTTTGCCATCTCCTTGAGCTCTTCACTCGGCACCTGTCCCGTCAGCAGTACCACGCCGCTGTAGGCATCGACATGGATGCGGGCATCCCCCAGTCGCGCATCGGTACGTGGGAGATTATGGTTGATCTTGGTCTCGATGCTGTTGTCCTCGACCTTGGCACCTTGGGTACGTTCTCCATAGTTCTCTTCCAGGGTACCCGGTGTGGCCGCCGAGTTGACGGCTGCGCAACCGGAAACGGCCAGCGTCAGGCCGATGATAAGGGCTGTAAACAGAGTTTTGTAAGTCATGAATATCATTCGCTGGCACCAAAGAGTTGTTCGTCGATCAAGTCGCACAGGCAGTGGATCACCAATAGGTGAACCTCTTGGATGCGAGCTGTGGAAGTGGCTGGGACGCGTATCTCGCAATCATCCTGGCTGAGCAACGAGGTCATGTTGCCACCATCTCGCCCGGTCAGGGCGACCACCGTCATATCTCTGTCGTGGGCCGCCTGAATCGCCTGGATGACATTGGCCGAGTTGCCGCTGGTCGAAATGGCCAGCAGAATGTCCCCGGGCTGGCCAAGGGCGCGAATCTGCTTGGAAAAGACCTCATTGTAACTGTAATCATTGGCGATGGAAGTCAGTGTTGAGGTGTCGGTGGTCAAGGCTAGAGCGGGCAGACTTGGCCGCTCGCGTTCGAAGCGATTGAGCAACTCGGATGAAAAGTGCTGACTGTCACCGGCGCTGCCTCCGTTACCGCAGGCGAGTATCTTGCCCTCACTGACCAGGCATTGCACCATCATCTGGCTGGCGACCTCGATGAAGGGCGGCAGGACCTCGCTGGCATAGGTCTTGGTGTCGATGCTAGCGTTGAATTGCCCGATAATACGCTGCTGAAAATCCATGCGGGGTTCCTGATCGTATGGCTGATGGGCGCGGCCAGTCAGAAGGCATCGAAAGCACCCTGCACCCAATGAAAATCAAAGGCTGGGGCCCGGCCGGTCACGGCCAACACGTCGAAGCGACAGGGACATGATAGCCGGTTGCGCTGGAGATAAAAAAGCGCCGCCTTCACAAGCCGACGTTGCTTGGTATGGGTTACGGTTTCCAGTGCATGTCCATGGCGTGTCGTGGTGCGATGCTTTACCTCGACAAACACCAAAGTGTCGCCGTCCTGCATTACCAGGTCGAGTTCTCCACCCTTGGCATGCTGATTACTGGCCAGCAGTCGCAGTCCACGCCTGGCAAGCCAGCTTGCGGCGATCCGCTCGATGGCTTCGCCACGGGCGCGTGCATCATGTGGGGTCGTCATCGCGCTGATCGCTCTCGGCATCGTCTGTCGACCGATCGAAAAGTCCGGGAATCAGGATGGGTTGCGGCACGCCATTGACGAATCGCGCCCAGGGCAGCTGGCGCAGGATGCGGCCGTCCTCACCGGGACGCAGCGTCCCGGTGGCGCCGAACACCTCGCTGTCAGGTAACGCCTGCAACTGGGGCAGGCGTCGGGCCAGTTCGTAAGCATCCACCCCCATGGCCAGCAGTCGGAACATCGCCGGGTCGGATTCCTCTCGCAGCTCACGGTAGCTGGCGAAGAAGGGCAGGGCCTCTTCGCCGCCGACGGCGGCATCGGGAATCTGCCAGGGAATATCGATAAACCGAACATCATCCAGATCTTGGTCCAGACGCGGTTGCAGGCGTCCTTCGTAAAGATGGGAGGTGGCATAGACCGGCAGTTCACTCGCGTAGAAATAGTCCAGGGTCGGTGGCACCTGACGAGCAAACTCGGGGAGCGCCAACAGGAACAGCATATCGACGTTGCCCAGCCTGGCGCGCTCGTTGCTCACATTGAGTGCGGGTTTCACGGCATTGGCCACCGAGCCTTGAGGATCATAGCGAACCGCCTTGGTCACCTCGCCGCCGCGGTCGCGCCATTCCTCCCAGTAGGCTTCGCCCACCCGGCCACCCCAGTCATTATCAGGCACCAACAGCACAGCACTACGATGACCATCCTGCCAGGCACGCCGTGCAGTCTGGCGGGCTTCGTCCTCGGCGGACAAGCCATACTGGAACAGGTTGTCGGTCTGGTTGCGCTCGGACGTTCCGTAATTCAAGGCGAGGGTGGGCAGCGGAACCTCGTCGCGACGCTCCAGTTCGCTGACGAGCTGCTTCTCTAACGGCCCGACAACAACCTGGGCGCCGCGATTCTCTGCCTCGCGGTAAAGGGCCTCGAGATCGCCATGGCTCGAATCGATGAAGGTTAATCGTGCGCTGTTGCCTTGGTTGGCTTCGTTAAGGTGGTGGGTGCGCATGCCCTCGCGAATTGCCGCGGCAACTTCGGAAAGCGGGCCGGATTCCGGGAGGAAAACGGCAATGTGGCTGACCTCCTGGCCGCGTAACTCACGGAGCGCCAAGAGCTCAGCAGGCAGGCGCCGCGCCGCAGGGTGGTTGACCTGACGATCACGCCAGTCATCCAGCCGATCGAACAGCCGTTGAATGTCACCGCCGCTGGTGCGAAACAGCTCGACCAGATCGAGCCATCCCTGAGTGAGTGAATTTGCTCCTGATTCGAGGGAAGTCAGCTGTCGAGCTTCCAGTTGCGTCAGGGCATCCCAGATCCGATCATTGAGCGCTTCCTGATCCGTGTCGGCCTGGACGCCAATCAGGGTTTCGGCGGCAGCAAGGGGCTCATCCACCTCGAGAAGCGCCATCCCCAGGCGCTCACGAAGCTTGACCGACTGATCCGGCGTCGGCTGCAGTGCCTCGATGTCCTGGCCGGCCTGAATGACCGCCCAGGGATCGTCCAGCGCCTCGCCCAATTCCGAGAGCAACAATGCCCAGCGCAACCGTTCAGATGCCTCGAGCTGACGGTCATCGATCTCCTTGGCAACGTCGAGTGCCTGGGTGCGGCTGCCTTGGCGTGCTAGGATGTTGGCCGCTTCCAGGCGGGTGAGAGCCGCCTGAGCAGGTCCCTGCTCCTCGGCTTGCTGGAGTAATTGCTGTGGGTCGTCGGGGGTTCGACGCTCCATTATGCTGGGTTGCAAGCCGCAGCCTGCCAATAATATCGCCATGAGCGCGGCGACCATCAGGCCGCGAATCGAGATGTTCATGAATCCTTCCTTGTCCCCATCGTCGAGAGCACCCCAGGGAGCCGAGATGTCAGATGCGATTGCTGGTGCATTGTACGTGGTCGCTACACCGATTGGGAATCTGGAAGACCTGAGTGCACGCGCGAAACGAGTACTGGGCGAGGTGGCGCTGATCGCTGCGGAAGATACTCGACACAGTGCACGTTTGTTGCGGCATCTCGGCCTTTCGGTGCCGATGCTTTCGCTTCATGAGCATAATGAGTCGGCACGGGTTGAGCAGCTTGATATACGGTTGCTTGCTGGCGAGTCGGTCGCCCTGATCAGCGATGCAGGAACTCCACTGATCAGTGATCCGGGCTTTGTGCTGGTGCGTGAGTTGCGCGCCAGGGGGCGGCAGATCATTCCGATTCCCGGTCCTTGCGCTCTGGTGGCAGCCCTATCGGCGGCAGGGTTGCCGACGGATCGGTTTCTTTTTCAAGGATTTCTGCCGGCCAGGAGTTCGGGGCGGCGCGCCCGACTCGAGTTATTGGCCGGCCGCGAGGAAACCCTGGTGTTCTATGAATCGCCGCACCGGATTCGCGATACCCTGGCCGATCTTGCGGTTACGCTCCAGGAGCGCCAGCTAATACTGGCCCGTGAGCTCACCAAGACCTTCGAGACTTTTCTCGACGGTACGGCCGCCGGCCTCCTGGCGCGCATGGATGAAGATCCCGATCAGGCGCGAGGCGAGTTCGTGATCATGGTGGCTGGTTCGGCACCGCGAGGCGGTGAGGCGTCTGCCTCCTTTGAGGCGGATGCGCTGCTGACGGCGCTGCTCGAGGAGGGCGTGGGTGTGAAGCAGGCTGCCTCCGTGACATCACGAGTGCTGGGCGGTTCGAAGAAAGAGTGGTATGCCAGGACCCAGACTCTCAAGGACGGGGATTGAGGGGTATCGGGGGCGCTGGTATGCTTGCCGCGGGAGTTGGCCAGACAGTCGCCGCCGCGCCAGGTTTTCGGATCGGGCGCAGGGGAGGAAAGTCCGGGCTCCACAGGGCAGAGTGCCAGGTAATGCCTGGGCGGCGTGAGCCGACGGAAAGTGCAGCAGAGAGTAGACCGCCTACGTCTCCTTCGGGAGACCGGCAAGGGTGAAAGGGTGCGGTAAGAGCGCACCGCACGCCTGGTAACAGTGCGTGGCACGGTAAACCCCACTCGGAGCAAGACCAAATAGGAACCCATTGGCGTGGCCCGCGTCGGGTTCGGGTAGGTTGCTGGAGGGCCGTGGTGACGCGGCTCCTAGAGGAATGGCTGTCCACGACAGAACCCGGCTTATCGGCCGACTCCCCCTATCATTTACTTTATCTGTCCCCCTCCATCCCTTCGAACGAGAAGTGCATGACGTCATCCGCCTCTGAACACGCCGCCAGCGGCTTCCGCCATGCCAGCGTGCTGCTCGACGGGGCCGTCGATGCCTTGGTTCATGATCCGCAAGGCCATTATCTGGATGGGACTTTCGGGCGTGGGGGGCATTCCCGCGCGATTCTCGAGCGCCTGGCTCCCGAAGGACGATTGCTGGCCATCGACCGCGATCCTCAGGCAGTCGCCGCCGCCGCAAGCATCGAGGATACGCGCTTCAGTATCGAGCGTGGCGAGTTTGCCCATCTCGGTGGTATCGCTACGGCTCGGGGTCTGCATGGTCGCCTCGACGGCATTCTGCTCGACGTAGGGGTGTCTTCGCCTCAACTCGACGATCCCGAGAGGGGATTCAGCTTCCTGCGCGACGGGCCGCTGGACATGCGCATGGATCCTTCCTGCGGCGAGAGTGCCGCCGAGTTTCTCACCCGCGCCGATGAGGCCGAGATCGTCAGGGTGTTCAAACAGTATGGAGAAGAGCGCTACGCCCGTCGCCTCGTCAGGGCCATCGTCTCCCGGCGGGTCGACCAGCCCTTCGAGCGCACCGCGGATCTAGCCGAGGTGATCAAGACGGCACATCCTGCTTGGGAAAAGGGGAAGCATCCGGCTACCCGGGTCTTCCAGGCGCTGCGAATTCAGGTCAATGGCGAGCTTGAGCAGCTCGACGCGGCATTGGACGAGTCGCTCGAAGCATTGGCACCGGGGGGGCATCTGGTGGTGATCAGCTTTCATTCGCTGGAAGACCGTCGTGTCAAGCGTTTCATCCGTCGGCATGTGCGGGGCGATACCGACCTGCCACGGGGGGTGCCGGTCCGCGATGACCAACTGGCGCGGCGCCTCGACGCGGTGGGCAAGGCGCGACGTGCTAGCGCGACGGAACTTGCGGCCAATCCACGCGCGCGCAGTGCCGTAATGCGCGTGGCGCGTAAACGCAGCTGAGGAGGCGCCATGGCCAAGGGAACGCTCCCAGGTCCCAATGATGTCGGCTGGCCGTTAGCACGATTTTCTGGCCTGCGGCTGCTGCTCGTCGTGTTGCTTGTGATGGCCTGTCTGGGGAGCGCCCTGGCGGTGATCACCGCCAGCCATCTCACCCGTGAACAGTATGCGGACCTGCAACGCCTGGAGAGTGAGCATCAACAGTTGCAGACCGAGTGGGGGCAACTGCTGCTCGAGGACAGTGCCTGGTCTTCACCCGCCCGCGTCGAGGGCCTGGCTGAGGACCGGCTAGAAATGCGCCTGCCCGAGGTAGTGGACGTCGAGGTGATTCGTCCGTGAGCCTTGATGCCCGAAGCGGTGTAACCCCCCGGCGACCGCCGCCCATGGAGCCGATGGGCGGCGTGAGGTACGGCCTGCTGCTATTGTTGATTGCGATCGGACTGGGATTGCTCGCCGGACGCGTGGTGACGTTGCATGTCATCGATCGACCCTTCCTGCAGGGTCAAGGCGATGCCCGCACACTGCGCACCGATACGATTCCTGCCCACCGAGGCATGATCAGTGATCGCCATGGCGAGCCACTGGCCATTTCCACTCCGGTCGTCACGCTGTGGGCCAACCCCCAGGATCTGCCTGTCGATGATATCCAGCGGCTGATGCTGGCCCGTGGCCTGGGTATGGAACTCGACGCTCTCAACGAGCGTATTGATCGCTATGCCGAGCGCGAATTCATGTACCTGCAGCGACGCCTGACACCGAAAGCGGCGAAGCGAGTGCTTGACCTGCGTATTCCAGGCGTTTACTCCCGACAGGAATACAAGCGCTATTACCCCACGGGAGAAGTGTCGGCCCAGCTTCTGGGAGTCACCAATATCGATGATGCCGGCCAGGAAGGCCTGGAGCTCGCTTATCAGTCCCATTTAGCGGGAACCCCGGGGCAGCGTCGTGTATTGAAGGATCGACGTGGCCGTCTGGTTCGTGATCTTGCTGTATTGCGCGAGGCCCGTCCGGGGGGGGATCTGACGCTCTCCATCGATCAGCGTCTGCAGTACATGGCGTATCGTGAACTCAAGACGGCTGTCGCCGAGCATCAGGCTGATGGCGGTGTGGTGGTGATGATGGACGCGGATACCGGCGAGGTGCTGGCCATGGCCAATCAGCCCTCCTACAATCCCAACAACCGAGCAGGCCTTGACCCTCGGGGGCTTCGAAATCAGGCGATTGTCGATGTCTTCGAGCCGGGTTCGGTGGTCAAGCCCTTGGCCATGGCGGCGGTGATGGAGAGTGGTGCCTTTGATCGCGATACCGTGGTCGATACCTCACCGGGCTGGATGCGCATCGACCGCTTCACCATTCGCGATATCCGCAATTACGGCAAGCTGGACATGGCCGGCATCCTCGAGAAGTCCTCCAATATCGGCATGTCGAAGTTGGTGCTGGAGCTTGACGACCCGCTGGTGCCTGAGAAATACCGTCTCTTGGGATTCGGGGAGAGCCCGGGGACGGGGTTTCCTGGCGAGGCCAACGGCAGCATGCCGGCCCCGGTACGCTGGTCGAGTAGCCAGTGGGCGGCGCTTTCCTACGGCTACGGACTTTCTGTGTCGGCATTGCAACTGGCAAGTGCTTTTACGGCACTCGCCAACGATGGGATCCGGTTTGCGCCTTCGCTACTTCGGCTCAACGAGCCGCCGACGGGCATCTCCGTGATCGATCCCGCCGTGGCTCATGACCTGTTGCGTATCATGGAAGAGTCGGTACAGCCTGGTACGGGGGGGCGGCGAGCAGGGGTTCCTGGCTATCGCGTCGCTGGCAAGACCGGAACGGTGCGTAAGAGCTCCTCGACCGGCTACACCGAAGATGCGTATCGCAGCCTGTTCGTTGGCGTCGCCCCCGTCTCGGACCCGAGTATCGTTACCGTGGTGATGATCGATCATCCCAAGGCGGGCGATTACTATGGTGGTGCCGTCGCCGCCCCCGTGTTCTCGCGGGTGGCCGGTAATGCGTTGCGCCTGCTCGATGTGCCGCCTGACGCTCGCGAGGAATGAGTATGAACGCCAGTCAAACCGAGGTGACGGAATGCAGGTAGCCGACTCTCGGCTCGAAGCCAGTCTGCTCAAACATTGGCCTCGCAGTCGACGGGCGCTGGCGGCGTTGTCGCTGCCGGCCGCGTGCCGGCTGGAAGTCGACAGTCGGCGGTTGTCCCCTGGTGATGTGTTCGTGGCGGTACCCGGCGTCGCGGCCGATGGCCGCCATTTCATCGATGAGGCGCTGGCCGCCGGCGCCTCGCTGGTGCTGGCTCACCAGGAGGGTCACCATCACCACGATGACCCACGGGTGCTGTGGTTGTCAGGCCTCAAGGAAACGCTGGGGACGCTGGGACGCGAATGCTTCGCCGTGCCTGATGACCTGGAAGTGATCGGCGTCACCGGCACCAATGGCAAGAGTTCGGTGACCCACTATCTGGCGGCGTTAAGCGAAGCGCTTGGCGTGTCGACCGGCTTGATCGGCACCCTGGGGCAGGGACGGATCAGCAGGTTGCTCGATACCGGCCTGACCACGCCAGGGGCGCTGTCGCTACAGGCGGCTTTGGGTGACTTGGCCGCGGCGAAAGTGACGCGGGTCGCGATGGAGGTCTCGTCACATGCGCTCGAACAGGGACGGCTCGATGGCTGTCGGATCAGCGCCGCCGTGTTCACCAACCTGACGCGCGACCATCTGGATTACCACGGCAGCATGGCGGGTTACGCCGCGGCCAAGGCCCGCCTGTTCCGGCGTACTGAGATCGAGCTTGCCGTGGTCAATAGTGACGACCCCCTGGCGAGGCTGATGCTGGCCGGCCTGGTGCCTGGCGTCAGGGTGCTGGCGGTCGGCGAACAAGAAGCAACGACGCTGCGCGTGGTCGACTGGGTGCCTCATGCACAGGGTCAGCGCGCCCTGATCGCCACCCCAGAGGGCGAGCGGGTGATCGACCTTGGCCTGATGGGTCGCTTCACGCTCGACAATGTGCTGCTGGCGATCGCTGTCCTCTACGGGCTCGGTCATTCGCTCGAGGTGCTCTTCACCGCCGCGTCCGACCTCGCGCCCGTGCCCGGTCGTATGGAGGCGCTGGGAACGCCTGGGAGCCCGACGGTGGTCATCGACTACGCGCACACGCCGGATGCGCTGGACAACGCCTTGACGGCGCTGCGCGCGCATTTGCCGGGCGAGGGGCGGCTGTGGTGCGTGTTCGGCTGTGGCGGCGATCGCGATACCGGCAAGCGAGCCTGGATGGCTGCCGCTGCCGAGCGCCAGGCGGATGTCATCGTGGTGACCGACGATAATCCGCGCAGCGAAGACCCGGCGAGCATCCGCGAGCAGATCCTCGCGGGGCTCTCCCGTGGAGCACGCGAAATTGCTTGGTACATGGACGATCGCGGCAGGGCAATTGACCGCGTGCTGACCGAGGCCTCAGACGACGATGTCGTGCTCATCGCCGGCAAGGGCCATGAGACCTATCAGGAGATCGCCGGGGTGCGTCACGACTTCTCGGATCGTGTCGAGGCCGAAAAAGCCCTGTCGGCACGCATCGGGAGGCCGGGACGATGAGGGCGGTGGGCCCGCAGACCCTCGGCGACATCGCCTCGGCGCTTGGCGTGACGAGCCCGGAGGTCGATACGGCGATCACGGCGATCGTCACCGACTCCCGCCAACTGGTCCCGGGCAGCGTGTTCGTGGCTCTGCGAGGCGGGCGCTTCGATGCTCATGACTTTCTCGGCAAGGCGCGAGAGGCCGGGGCCGTGGCGGCGTTGGTCGAGCATCCGGTGCAGGATTCGCTACCTCAGATCCAGGTGAAAGACACTCGCTTGGCACTAGGGCTGCTGGGGCGGGCACGACGCCGGGCCTGGGGCGGACCCTTGGTCGCCGTAACCGGCAACAGCGGCAAGACCACGGTCAAGGAGCTGCTTGCTGCCTTACTGGGCCGACGCGGGGCGACGCTAGCGACGCATGGTAACCTCAACAACGATATCGGGGCACCGCTGACCCTGCTTGGCCTGGAAGGTCACCATCAACAGGCCGTCATCGAGCTGGGGGCCAATCATCTCGGCGAGATCGCCTGGACCGTGTCGCTGGCCGAGCCGCAGGTCGCCGTCATCACCAATGTCACTGGAGCGCACGTGGGCGAGTTCGGCGGCATGGGCCAAATCGCCCAGGCCAAGGCGGAGATCCTGAGCGGCTTACCCGCCGAGGGTGTCGCGGTGCTTAATCGCGACGATGCCTATTTTGCCACCTGGGCGACGCTTGCTGCGCCTCGCGAGGTGGTCGACTTCGCGATCGACTTCCAGCAGGCGCGTGTTCATGCACGGGCGCTGGTCTGTGACGCTTACGGGCGTTATGCTTTCACGCTTGTCGTGGAAGGCCAGGAAGTGGGCCGTATTCAGCTCGGCTTGTTGGGACGTCACAACGTCTCCAACGCCCTGGCCGCCGCAGCGGCGGCGCTGGTGCTGGGGTTGGAACCGTTGGACATCCTCGCTGGGCTGGCGGATGTCTCGCCTATGGCGGGGCGCCTCAGCATTGCCGAGGGTATTAGAGACACGCGGCTGCTGGACGATACCTATAATGCCAACCCCGGCGCGGTCAAGGCGGCGCTCGACCTGCTGGTCACGCTGCCCGGCCCCCATTGGTGCCTGCTCGGCGCCATGGGAGAACTGGGGGAGGCGTCCGAGCGGCTGCATGCCGACATCGGGCGATACGCGCGGGAATTGGGCGTCGAGTTCCTGGGCACTCTAGATGAGCCGGCACGACCGGCGAGCCAAGCCTTCGGTGAAGGCGGGTGCCATTTCAACGACCGAGTGACGCTGATGCGCCACGTCCTCAACCATCTGCCGTCTGGGGCCAGCGTGCTGGTCAAGGGATCACGCAGTGCCGGCATGGAACATGTGGTTGCTGACCTCCGCCCGGACGCACCAAGGTGAACGAGATACATGCTGCTTTATCTGGCTGATTTTCTGGCGCAATTTTTCAGTGCCTTCAATGTTTTTAACTATTTGACCCTGCGCATGATCCTGGGCACGCTCACGGCCCTGGTGCTTTGCTTGTGGCTCGGGCCGGTCATGATCCGCCGGCTGGTCGAGCGCCAGATCGGTCAGGCTGTGCGAGACGACGGGCCCCAATCTCATCTCTCCAAGGCCGGGACGCCGACCATGGGTGGCGCCATGATTCTGATGGCGATCGCCGTGAGCACCCTGCTGTGGGGCGACCTCGACAATCATTATGTATGGATCGTCTTGACGGTCACCCTGGGCTTCGGGGCCATCGGCTGGGTGGATGACTATCGCAAGGTCGTGGAGAAGAACCCGCGGGGTCTACCGGCACGCTGGAAATATTTCTGGCAATCGGTCATCGGCCTGTCGGCGGCCGTGGTGCTCTATGTCACGGCCGCTTCCCCGGTGGAAACCAGCCTGATCGTGCCGTTGTTCAAGGATTTCGTCATGCCGCTGGGCGTCTTCTATATCGTGCTGACATACTTGGTGATCGTCGGCAGCTCCAACGCGGTCAATCTCACCGACGGCCTCGATGGCCTGGCGATCATGCCGACCGTTCTGGTGGCCATGGGCCTGGCGATATTTGCCTATGCCAGCGGCAACGTCGTGTTTGCCGACTACCTGCAGATTCCCATGATTCCCGGGGCCGGCGAACTGGCGGTCTTCTGCGCTACGATTGCCGGCGCCGGGCTGGGCTTTCTCTGGTTCAATACCTATCCCGCCCAGGTGTTCATGGGCGACGTCGGGGCCCTGGCCCTGGGCGCCGCGCTGGGCGTGGTGGCGGTGATCGTTCGCCAGGAGATCGTGCTGTTCATCATGGGCGGCATCTTCGTCATGGAAACCGTTTCGGTCATCCTGCAGGTCGGCTCCTACAAGCTCACCGGGCGCCGCATCTTCCGCATGGCCCCCCTGCACCACCATTACGAGCTCAAGGGCTGGCCGGAGCCACGCGTCATCGTGCGGTTCTGGATCATCACCGTGGTGCTGGTGCTGGTCGGCCTGGCCACTCTGAAGGTTCGCTGAATAGCGGCAACTCTGTCATGCCATCGGCAAGGAGCACATCATGCCCAAGGTGCCTAGGGGCGTTAGCCTGGTGGTTGGGCTCGGGGTATCGGGTCGCGCGATCTGTCGTCACCTGAGCCGGCTGGGTGTCCGCTACATGGTTGCGGACACCCGAACCGCCCCTCCTGGTCTGGAGGACTTCCGAGTTGCCCATCCGGATATCGAGATCCACTGCGGGCCATTGACGACGCTGGATATCTCCGAGGCCGAGGAAGTGGTACTTAGCCCCGGAGTAGACCCTAAAAGTGCGGGTCTGGAATCGCTTGCCGACCACACGCGACTCGCGACGGGGGAGCCTCGGCTGGTGGGCGAGATAGCCCTCTTCGTGCGTGCCTGCCAGGCGCCCATCGTCGCCATCACCGGCTCCAATGCCAAGTCGACCGTGACCACACTGATCGGCGACATGGCCCGTGAGGCCGGTCACCGGGTCGCCGTCGGCGGCAATCTGGGCACGCCGGCCCTGGATCTGCTCATGGACGAGCCCGAAGCCGCGCTCTACGTGCTCGAGCTCTCCAGTTTCCAGCTCGAGTTCACGCCATGGCTAGGCGCCGATATCGCGGTCTTCCTTAATCTCAGCGCCGACCATCTGGATCGCCACGGCGACATGGCCGGCTACCGAGCCGCCAAACTGCCCATCTTCCGCGGGGCTCGCCATGCCGTCGTCAATGCCGAGGACCCGATGACCTGGCCAACCGCGCGTCTTGTCGATCAGGACGCCTTCACGACGCGCACGCCGCGGTGCGACGAATGGGGCATCGGCTGCCACCAAGGCGGGGATTGGCTACTCCATGGCGACGAGCCGCTGATGCCGGCGGCTGACGTGCGCCTGCCCGGCCGCCACAATCAGGCCAATGCTCTGGCCGCCTTGGCCGTCGGCCATCGTCTCGGTCTGCCGATGGCCGTCATGTGTTCGGTGCTGCGCCGCTTTACCGGACTGCCCCATCGGGGAGAGCTGATTGCTGACGTGAATGGCGTGCGGTGGATCAATGATTCCAAGGGCACCAATGTCGGGGCAACGCTTGCTGCCATCGAGGGGCTGGGCCCCACGCTCGAGGGCCGGTTGGTCCTGCTTGCCGGAGGGGTGGGCAAGGGGGCCGACTTCCTGCCGTTGGCAAAACCGCTGGCCCGCTTCGGCCGCGAGGCAATACTCTTCGGCGAGGACGCCGGCAAGCTCGCGTCGGCACTCGACGGACAGGTGGCGCTGAGCCGAGTAGACCACCTGGAGTCGGCCATGGCACGGGCGGTCAAGGTGGCCAGGCCGGGAGACTGCGTGTTGCTCTCGCCGGCCTGCGCGAGTCTCGACCAGTTCGTCAATTATCAGGCGCGTGGCGAGGCATTTCGCCGCTTTGCCTCTCATCTGGTATCCGAGGGTCAATCATGAGCCGTCTGAAGCACTGGCGCCAACGCCTCTCTACCGCCGATCAGCCCTTCGATGGCTGGTTGCTGGTGGCGACCTTGTCGCTGATGCTGATCGGCTGGGTCATGGTCACGTCGGCCTCTACAGAGGTAGCATCGAGCCTCACCGGCAATCCCTATTATTTCTCGATACGTCATGGCGTCTTTCTTGTCATCGCCCTGGTTCTGGCGTGTCTGGTGCTGTACGTGCCGCTGGCCTGGTGGAGGGCCAATGGGCCCTTGCTGTTGCTGGTAGGTATTGGCTTGCTGATTCTGGTCCTGCTGGTTGGCCGCGAGGTCAACGGCAGCCGTCGTTGGCTGTCGATCCCCGGGGTACCCTTTAACGTCCAGGCATCTGAGTTTGCCAAGCTCTTTCTGATCATCTATCTGGCCGGCTATTTGGAGCGTTTCCTGCCGCAGGTGCGTCAGCAGTGGGGCGCGTTCTTGCGTCCTTTGGTGGTGATGGCCTTGATCACTGTGCTGCTGATTCTCGAGCCGGACTATGGCGCCGTGGTGGTCATGACCAGCTGCGTGATGGGCATGCTGCTGATGGCTGGTGCGCCTTGGGGACGCTTTGTGCTGTTGTTGGTCCTGGTGGCCAGCGGGGCCGTGCTGCTTGCTATCGCCGAGCCATACCGATTGGCACGCCTGACCAGTTTTGCCGACCCGTGGGCGGATCAGTTCGCCAGCGGTTACCAGCTGACCCAGGCGTTGATCGCTTATGGGCGCGGTCACTGGCTGGGCATGGGACTCGGCAACAGCGTGCAGAAGTTGTTCTATCTGCCCGAAGCACATACGGATTTCGTGTTCGCCGTGCTCGCCGAGGAACTGGGCCTGTTCGGCGCCATTGCGGTAATCGGTCTGTTTGCGCTGTTGATCTGGCGGGCGATGGCCGTGGGGCGGCGTGCCGAACTGGCGCGCCTGCCTTTCGCCGCCTTCCTGAGCTACGGCATCGCGCTGATCATCGGCGCTCAGGCCTTCATCAACATTGCCGTCAGCACCGGCATGTTGCCGACAAAGGGTCTGACGTTGCCGCTGCTCAGCTATGGAGGCTCAAGTCTGGTGGTCAGTGCCCTTATGATGACACTGGTACTGCGGGCGGATATCGAGACGCGCCGGGCGCTGCGGCGCAAGCGTTCAGCGGCGCCCAGGCAAGCTTTTGGCGATGTCGCATCGTCGCTAACCCAACAAAAACGCGCCCTGCAAGAAGGAGTGACGCAGTGAGCAAGCAAGCGCAGCGGCGTGTGCTGATCATGGCTGGTGGCACCGGGGGGCATGTCATCCCGGCCCTGTCTCTCGCCCGGGGGCTGAAGTCCCAGGGAGTTGTGGTTGAGTGGCTGGGCAGTCCGCGAGGCATCGAGAACCGGCTGGTGCCCGAGGCGGGCATCGCCTTGCATCGGATTGCCGTGGCAGGCCTGCGCGGCAACGGCCTGGCGGGCTGGCTGCTGGCGCCGCTCAATCTGACGCGGGCGGTATGGCAAGCCTGGCGCATTCTTCGCCGGTTCGATCCCCAGCTGGTGGTGGGTCTGGGCGGCTTTGCGAGTGGCCCGGGTGGGTTGGCGGCGTGGTTGTCGCGACGCCCCTTGATGATTCACGAACAGAACGCCGTGGCGGGAATGACCAATCGCGCCTTGGCACGACTCGCGACGCGTGTCTACGCCGCTTTTCCACAGGCGTTTGCCGGCCACGCCGAAGTAGTCGGTAATCCGGTGCGTGACGACATCTCAACCCTGGGTGAGCGACCCAGAAGTGCCGATGACATGCAGGGGCGTCCCTTGAGATTGCTGGTGCTGGGGGGGTCTCTGGGCGCCCAAGCCCTCAACGAGCGATTGCCTGAGGCTCTGGCACGCTTTTCCGAGGCCCAGCGTCCCGAGGTGCGTCATCAGGCCGGACGCGACAAGGACGACATGACTCGCGAGGCCTATCATGAAAGGGGTATCGACGCTGGGGTCAGCGCCTTCATCGATGACATGGGGGCGGCCTACGACTGGGCCGACCTGGTGGTCTGTCGGGCTGGGGCACTTACCGTGGCGGAGCTGGCGGCCGCGGCGAAGCCGGCGCTCTTCGTGCCTTTTCCCCATGCCGTCGATGACCACCAGACTGCCAATGCGCAGGCACTTGTGAATCAAAACGCTGCTCGCCTGATACCCCAGGCCGAACTCACTGCCAAGTCGCTTGCCGAGCAGTTGGTGAGATTGTTGGACCCCGATACACTCGCTGCCATGGCGACACAGGCAAGGGCCTGTGCCGAGCTCGATTCCATCGAGCGCCTGGTGGCCGGTTGCATGGAGATAGGTTTTGAGCGATAGCACAGCAGGACCGGTCGCTGGTCCTTCCCCCCTCCCGAGCCACGGCCGAGGCCTCGGTATGCGCCGCATCCGTCAGATACATTTCGTCGGCATTGGCGGTGCCGGAATGTGCGGCATCGCCGAGGTATTGGCCAATCAGGGCTATGCCGTCAGTGGTAGCGATCTTCGGGAATCCCCGGTCGTGGCCCGCCTGCGCAGTTGCGGTATTCGCGTGGCTATCGGGCATCATGCCGATCATGTGGCCAGCGCCGACGTGGTAGTGGTGTCCACCGCCGTCGATGAGACCAACCCAGAGATCCGCTGGGCCCACGAGCACCGGGTACCGGTTGTGCAGCGCGCCGAAATGCTCGCGGAATTGAT
Source organism: Halomonas jincaotanensis (assembly GCF_018448785.1). GTDB lineage: Bacteria > Pseudomonadota > Gammaproteobacteria > Pseudomonadales > Halomonadaceae > Halomonas > Halomonas jincaotanensis. The sequence goes on from NZ_JAHCLU010000001.1 coordinate 89,232, forward strand.
GCGTTTTCGTCATGGCATCGCCGTGGCCGGCACTCACGGCAAGACCACGACCACCAGCCTGACCGCGACGCTGCTTGGTGAGGGAGGGATGGATCCCACCTTTGTCATCGGCGGCAGGCTGACCAGTGCTGGCACCAATGCGCGATTGGGCGAAGGCGATTATCTGGTGGCCGAAGCCGACGAGTCCGATGCTTCCTTCCTGCACCTGCAGCCGATGGTATCGATCGTCACCAATATCGATGCCGATCACATGGCAACCTACGGCGGGGACTTCGAGAAGCTCAAGAGTACCTTCATCGAATTCCTGCATAACCTGCCGTTCTACGGCTTGGCGATACTCTGCCTCGATGACGCCAATGTGCGTGGTCTGCTCAACCGGGTGCATCGTCAGTTCGTCACCTATGGGTTCAGTGAGGATGCCGATTATCGCATCGAGGATTTTGAGCAGAACCAGGGCGAGGTGCGCTTCAGCGTCCAGCGCCCCGACGGTCTGGCACCACTGGCGATTCGATTGTCGATGCCCGGTCGCCATAATGCGCTGAACGCCTTGGCGGCCATCGTCGTGGCCACCGACGCGGGCATCGGCGATAACGCCATACGGTGCGGCCTGGCAAGCTTCGAGGGGGTCGGGCGCCGCTTCCAGGTCCATGGCCACTTCCCGAGCCCGGATGGCAATGGGGAGGTCATGCTGGTGGATGATTACGGACATCATCCGAGCGAGGTCGAGATGGTAATACGTGCGGTGCGAGCGGGCTGGCCAGAGCGCCGGCTGGTGATGGTCTATCAGCCTCACCGCTATTCGCGCACCCGCGATCTCTACGAGGATTTCGTCCGGGTGCTGGCCGAGGTCGATACCTTGCTGCTGCTGGACGTTTACGGCGCTGGAGAAGCACCGATCCCCGGTGCTGACGGACGCACACTGGCAGGCTCGATTCGCCAGCGTGGTTCGGTCGACCCGATCTTCGTCCAGGAGAAAAGCGAGCTGCCAGGACTACTGACTCGCGTACTGCGCCCCGACGACATTCTGATCACTCAGGGCGCCGGCGATGTCGGCGGTATCGCACTTCGTCTGGCCGAGTCAGCGCTGACACTCGATGAGGTGACACTGTGAGCACAGCAGGTCTTGCGTTGGGGCGTGTGGTGGTGGTTTACGGCGGTGAGTCGGCGGAACGGGACGTGTCGCTCAAGAGCGGCACGGCAGTGCTGTCCGCCCTCCAGCGCGCGGGTGTCGAGGCGATCGGCTTCGATCCTGCCGAGGGCGGACTCGCAGGGCTTGAGGCGCTGGCGCCGGATCGCGTGTTCGTCGCCCTGCACGGACGCGGCGGTGAGGATGGCACCTTGCAGGGGGCGTTGGAACTGCTGGGAATCCCCTATACCGGAAGTGGGGTCCTGGCCTCGGCATTGGGCATGGACAAGCAGCGCACCAAGCTGGTCTGGCACGCACTGGGGTTGCCGACGCCCGAGGCCGAGATGCTCGGACCGGATGTGGACTGGAGGGCAGTCGTGGAGCGGCTCGGCCTGCCCCTGATCGTCAAGCCGGTTCATGAAGGCTCGACGTTGGGGATCAGCATCGTCGACAGTTGCGATGCGCTGGAGCGCGCCTACCGAGAGGCCGCTCGTTTTGACGCCCGGGTGATGGCGGAGCGTTTTGTCGTTGGCGTGGAGTATACCGTGTCGTTGCTGGGCGATGAGATATTGCCGGCGATACGCGTCGAGGTGCCTGGCGGCGGCTTCTATGATTACGAGGCCAAGTATTTCTCTGATGCTACCCGCTATCATCTACCCTGTGGGCTGTCCGCCGAGCAGGAGGCTGAGCTGGGCGCGTTGTGCCGCGAGGCCTTCACCGCTATCGGAGGGGAGGGTTGGGGTCGGGTTGATGTGATGCGTGACGCCGCTGGACGCTTTTGGCTGATCGAGGTCAATACCTCGCCGGGCATGACCGACCATAGCCTGGTGCCTCAGGCCGCGAAGCACGCAGGCATTCCCTTCGAATGTCTCGTGGTGCGGATCCTCGAAGAAACGAGGCCCGGACTGACATGAGACAGGGTGGCCTGGCTGGACTGCTGTTGCTGGTGATCCTGCTGGGTGCGGGAGGGCGTGCGCTATGGGTCTGGCTTGATCGCCCCGTTGAGCGGGTGTCGATCCGCGGCGAGATGCAGCACGTTAATGCCGACTATTTGCGTGATCGGCTTTCACCACTGATCCGCGGCCGTACCTGGCTATCGGTGAGTCTGAACGAGTTGCGTGAGGACGCCAGGGCTATCGGCTGGGTTTCCGAAGTTCGTGTCAGCCGTCAATGGCCTGATGCGCTGACCTTTGAACTGGTCGAGCAGGAGCCGGTCGCACGCTGGAACGACGATTACCTGCTCAATGCTCAGGGCGAGCCTTTTGCTTATGGAGAAGTGTCTCCTCCCGAACCACTCCCGGACCTGGCCGGACCCAGCGGTAGCAGTAAAGAGGTGCTTGCTTATCATCGTGATTTGATGGAGCGCTTCGATAAACTCGGCTTGGTGGTAACCCAGTTGCGCCTTGAAGCTCGTGGCGCCTGGCGTTTCCAACTTAACGACAGTGTTTGGGTGATGCTCGGTCGCAACGATCGCCAGCCTCGTCTGGCTCGACTGATTGCCGCCTGGCATCGGCAGCTCGATTCTCAGGCGTCGCATATTCGCTACATAGACCTGCGCTATCCCAACGGTGTTTCAGTGGCCTGGCACGGAGAAACCGAGACTGCACAAGACGCCAATTCAGAAGAAGGTTGAAGCCCGTTTTTCGGCTACCCCCTATCTGGCAGGACATTGAGGTGTTTCTTTTAAGGCAGAATCGCCGTATCGTGAGCGCTAATTATTCCCTGACGCTGGTGTAATATCGGTAGTTGTTATTATACTGGTTAAGACATTAATTTTTCATTATTTAAGGTTCCCTATTGCGGGACAGACTCTAGGAGATATCCCGACTCATGGCAGGCCCATCCAATGCGTCCAATATGGTAGTTGGGCTGGATATCGGAACGTCCAAGGTTGTGGCGATCGTAGGTCAGCCCACTGACGATGGCGGCATCGAGATAGCCGGTATTGGCTCGCATCCTTCGCGCGGCATGAAGAAGGGGGTGGTCATCAATATTGAATCCACTGTCCTTTCTATTCAGCGTGCCGTGGAGGAGGCTGAGTTGATGGCCGGCTGTGACATCCATTCCGTCTATGTCGGTGTGGCCGGGAGTCACATCAGCTCTATGAATTCCGACGGTGTGGTAGCCATCAAGGATCGCGAGGTTACGCCTTCCGATATCGATCGGGTGATCGACTCGGCGAGAGCGCGTGCGATTTCTGAGGGACAGCGAGTCCTGCATGTGCTTCCCCAAGAGTTTGCTATCGATACTCAGGGTGGAATTCGCGAGCCGCTGGGCATGTCGGGGGTGCGTCTCGAGGCGCGCGTGCATCTGGTCACCGCTGCCCTGAATGCGGTACAGAACATCGAGAAGTGTGTTCGCCGTTGTGGTCTTGAGGTTGATGCCATCATCCTCGAGCAGCTCGCTTCTAGCCATGCGGTCCTCACCGAAGACGAGCGCGAACTTGGCGTCTGTATGGTCGATATCGGTGGGGGCACCACCGATATCGCGGTGTTTACCGAAGGGGCAATACGGCATACGGCCGTGATCCCCATTGCGGGTGATCAGGTTACCAATGATATCGCCATGGCGCTGCGCACCCCGACCCAATATGCCGAGGAGATCAAGGTCAAGTACGCCTGTGCACTGACCCAGCTAGCGGCTAGCGACGAGATGATCAAGGTACCCAGTGTTGGTGACCGGCCGGCGCGTGACCTCTCCAGGCAGTCGCTGGCCGAGGTCGTGGAGCCACGCTACGAGGAACTCTTTACGCTCATTCGAGATGAATTACGGCGTAGCGGTTTCGAGGACCTGGTCGCGGCGGGTGTCGTGCTCACCGGCGGTACCTCGCGGATGGAAGGCGTGGTCGAGCTAGCCGAAGAGATTTTCCACATGCCGGTACGAATCGCCTGCCCCCAGAATGTCCGCGGATTGGCCGATGTGGTTCGTAATCCCATCTATTCGACGGGAGTTGGTTTACTGCATTACGCTCTGCAGGAAGTTAGTCAGGGGCGTGTTCGGAAAACAGAAGGTGGCGGGATCCCGATGCAACCGAGACGAGAAGAGATCTCCCGAGGTGGATCGAAGGAAGGGACTCCGGCGCTGGTAAGGCTCAAGGGTTGGTTGAAAGGAAATTTCTGACAGGGCCGCCGTGGCGGTCCAGGAGACGTGGCAAATGTTCGAAATAGTAGATAACGCACCCTCAAGCAGTGCCGTCATCAAGGTCATCGGTGTCGGTGGCGGCGGTGGTAATGCCGTCAATCACATGGTCGAAAGCAACATCGAGGGCGTGGAGTTTATCTGCGCCAACACCGATGCTCAGGCGCTCAAGCGCGTCTCGGCCAAGACTGTCCTTCAGCTTGGCAGCGAGATCACCAAGGGGCTGGGCGCCGGCGCAAGTCCGGAAGTCGGCCGGCAGGCTGCGATGGAAGATCGTGAGCGTATTGCCGAGTTGCTCAACGGTGCCGACATGGTGTTCATTACCGCCGGTATGGGTGGTGGCACAGGTACCGGTGGTGCGCCCGTGGTCGCTCAGGTGGCCAAGGAGCTGGGTATTCTCACCGTCGCCGTAGTGACGCGCCCCTTCCCCTTCGAAGGCCCCAAGCGTATGCGGGCTGCCGAGGAGGGTATGAAGGAGTTATCCGAATACGTCGACTCGCTGATCACCATTCCCAACGAGAAGCTGCTGTCGGTGCTTGGCAAGAATGCCAGCCTGTTGAATGCGTTTAGCGCCGCCAACGATGTGTTGCTCGGTGCCGTTCAAGGCATTGCCGAGCTGATCACCAGCCCGGGTATCATCAACGTCGACTTTGCCGACGTGCGCACGGTGATGTCCGAAATGGGCATGGCGATGATGGGAACCGGCGGTGCTACGGGTGAGAACAGGGCGCGAGAGGCTGCCGAGAAAGCCATCAGGAGCCCGTTGCTCGAAGATATCGATTTGCATGGCGCTCGAGGCATCCTGGTCAACATCACCGCTGGCCCCGATCTTTCCATCGGCGAGTTTAATGACGTCGGCGCGACGGTGCAGGAGTTCGCCTCACAGGATGCCACCATCGTGGTCGGTACCTCTATCGACATGGAAATGACCGACGAGTTGCGGGTCACCGTGGTCGCTGCCGGTCTTGATGGCCAGCAACCGCGCCAGAAAGCGACACCGCGGGAGACGGTGCGCCGCGAAGCGGCGGAATATCGTCAACGGCAACAACCCGCGGTCGGTCGTGCACAGGCAACCGCGCCTCGCGCCGACCCCCAGGAAGCTAAACGTCCTCAGCCAGAGAAGCGTAAGTCGCAAGAGCTCGATGATTATCTGGATATTCCGGCTTTCCTGCGTCGCCAGGCGGACTGAGGTTGACTATCGGAGCCAACGATGATTCCGGGCAAAGTTTTTTGTTGGAACAGCCGTTCGGTGATACAGTGAACAGTGTTTGATAATCAACCATAGCCCGGTTAATGCCCATGATCAGACAACGTACCCTGAAGAACGTCATTCGCGCCACAGGCGTCGGCCTGCATTCTGGCAAGAAGGTGTATCTTTCCTTGCGCCCTGCGCCTGTGGATACTGGTATCGTCTTCGTGCGTACCGATCTCGATCCAGAAGTGCAGGTACCGGCGCGGGCAGAGAACGTCACCGACACCACCCTGTGTACCGCGTTGACGGCGGGCGGAGCGAAGGTGGCCACCGTCGAACATCTGATGTCTGCATTGGCCGGACTCGGAATCGACAATGCCTATGTTGACGTCAGCGCTCCCGAAGTACCGATCATGGACGGAAGCGCGGGTCCTTTCGTGTTCCTGATTCAGTCGGCAGGGATCAGCGAACAGAACGCCCCCAAGAAGTTCATACGCATCAAGCGCGAAGTTGCCGTTCATGACGGCGACAAACAAGCGATATTCCTGCCCCATCGAGGCTTCAAGGTGTCGTTTTCCATCGACTTCGATCACCCCGTATTTCACGGCCAGAAGCAAACAGCCATGGTCGACTTTTCCACGACGTCTTTCGTCAAGGAAGTCTCGCGGGCGCGGACCTTCGGGTTTATGCGCGATCTGGAGTATTTGCGCTCCAATAATCTAGCGCTTGGCGGGAGCTTGGATAATGCCATCGTGGTTGACGATTATCGTATCGTGAATGAGGGTGGCCTCCGTTATGACGATGAGTTCGTCAAACACAAGGTGCTTGACGCCATCGGCGACCTCTATCAACTCGGTTTCAGCCTGATTGGTGAATTCCGTGGCGTCAAATCGGGTCACGCGCTCAATAATCAGCTTTGTCGTGCCTTGATGGCGCAGCCTGATGCTTATGAAGTGGTGACCTTCGAGGCCGAGGCCGATATTGCCCCGATTTCCTACGCCGCGCCGGCCATGGCCTGATCCCGGCGTCGTCGGGAGCCTGAAGCGATAAACCTGAAGCCTGAAGAAGACAACACCCCCACAGCATTGCTTTGGGGGTGTTTGCTGTTGACTGAGACGAACTTATGGCTTTTTCTCGGCGTGGGAGGCTAGGCGTTCGAGAGCGCCCCTGAGACGGGTATCCTCGATGTCGGCTGCACAGCTGGAAAGCTCATTGGCAGCCCGGGCGGGAAGTTCGCGAACGTAACGCCGTGGTGCCTTCACTGTATGCACCGGCCGCACCTTGAAATGAAAGCTGGTCACTGCATCGAAGCCCGGAAGCTCGTGAAGCAGCTGTAGAAGGCGTCGTTGTTCGTAACGTAGCCAGGTCAGCCAGACGGCGCGGTCGGTAATCAATGTCAAACGACCGTCTTGGAACCCGCCGACATAAAGATGCTCGCGGACCTCCCCGGCAAGATGCTCTCGCAGGTGCTGCTGGGCCCGTTCGATAAGCCTGGCGGTGCGCATCAGCGAACCCAGCTCACCGCCGCTATCCAGCAGGCGGGACATGGGCTGGGCGCGTGCGCGCTTAACCTTTATACTCATTGGCTTTCTCGAGGCCTTCCCGCTGGACATGGTATTCGATCACGCCGTGCCGTGGTCGATAGAGGGTAATCAGCGGGAGCCTACCACGCTCTGGAGTCCATCGACAGCATGCCGACCATCCCCAGCCACCACCCCCCTGTTCCGGACTCTCGCTCAAACGCGCGTCGTCCGACGGGGCGCCGTGCAATCGGACGACGTTCGGCCCGATGGTGGTTGGCAGGCCTGCTGGTGGGGTGTCTGTTGCCGGCCAGCCTGGCGCAGGCCGAGGGATGGCGATATTCCGAGCGAATCGCCCAAATCTGTGTGCTGGCCCCGGCGTCGATTCGTGCCAGTTCTAGGCTTCGGGCACGCCGCCGAGCCATGGTGCGATGGCTATGTCGCCTTGCGTGGCAACCCATCGATACCCTCCGCTCGCCGGAACGTATGGCTTCACCGCAACCGCGGGCTATCGCCGGTCACGACGTGCTGACACGACGAGGGCCGCCCTCTGTGTGGGCATGTCGCTAACCAACCAAACCGCCGACGTCCATTGACACCGGCGCGATGCCACACGCAGCTATTGGACATTTCATGATCAATTCCCTGTTACGTAAAGTCGTCGGTTCCAAGAACGACCGAGAAGTCAAAAGCATGTCGCGTCAGGCCGCGCAGATCACCGCGATTGAGACCCAGCTCGAGAGCCTTGATGACAATACGCTCAAGGCGCGCACCCAAACGCTTCGTGAACGGATCGAGGCCGGCGAGACGCTGGAGTCGCTGCTGCCGGATGCCTTCGCGACGGTGCGTGAGGCCAGCAAACGCGTGATGGGACTGCGCCACTTCGATGTGCAGTTGGTGGGTGGCATGACGCTGCATCGTGGCCGCATCGCTGAAATGAAGACCGGCGAGGGCAAGACGTTGGTGGCCACCTTGGCCGTTTACCTCAATGCCCTGTCCGGGGAAGGCGTCCACGTTGTCACTGTCAATGATTACCTGGCGAGTCGCGACGCGGAGTGGATGCGCCCGCTCTACGAATTCCTGGGGTTGAGCGTTGGCATCATCTACTCAGGGCAAAACGCCGAGGAGAAGCGTGCAGCCTATGCCTGCGATATCACCTACGGCACTAACAACGAATTCGGCTTCGATTACCTGCGCGATAACATGGCGTTCTCATTGGAGGATAAGGTGCAGCGTGGGCTGCACTTCGCTATCGTCGATGAAGTCGATTCAATTCTGATTGATGAGGCGCGTACGCCACTGATTATCTCGGGTGCCGTGGATGAAAACACCGAGCTTTACAAGGTTGTCGATCGCCTGTCCGTTCACCTGGAGCAGGGTAGCGAGGACGAGGAAACCGTAAGCGGGGATTTCATCCTCGACGAGAAACAGAAACAGGTGGAAGTTACCGAGCAGGGACATCACAAGGTCGAAGAGCTGATGCGGGCAGAAGGTCTGTTGGGCGAGGAGGAGTCGCTCTATGCGGTCCAGAACCTAAACTTGCTTCAGCATATGCATTCGGCGCTGCGGGCGAGACATCTCTACCATCGCGACGTGGATTACATCGTCAAGGATGGGCAGGTGGTGATCGTCGATGAGCACACCGGCCGCAGCATGCCGGGTCGGCGTTGGTCGGAAGGCCTGCACCAGGCGGTGGAGGCCAAAGAGAGTGTCACCGTCCAGCGCGAGAGCCAGACGTTGGCATCGACTACCTTCCAGAACTACTTCCGCCTCTACGACAAGTTGGCCGGAATGACCGGCACTGCCGACACCGAGGCTTTCGAGTTCCGGCAGATCTATGGCCTGGACGTGGTGGTGATTCCCACCAATCAGCCATTGATTCGCGAGGATCAGAACGATCTGGTCTACCTCACCGCCGAGGAAAAGTACGAGGCGATCATCGAGGACGTCAGGACACAGACCGAGGCAGGCCGCCCCGTGCTGGTGGGTACCGCCTCCATCGAGACCAGCGAATACCTGGCGGCCCTGATGCGCAAGGCCGAGCTCACGTTCAACGTGCTCAACGCCAAGCAGCACCAGAGCGAGGCCGAGATCATCGCCCAGGCGGGCCAGCCGGGTGCGATCACCATCGCCACCAACATGGCGGGTCGCGGCACCGATATCGTCCTTGGCGGAAACTGGGAAGCCGAGGCCGCCAAGCAGGGCGAGGCCAGCGAGGCGCAGATGGCGAAGATCAAGGCCGACTGGCAGGCTCGCCACGATGGGGTGCTGGCGGCCGGCGGTCTGCATGTGATCGGCTCCGAACGCCATGAATCGCGTCGCATCGACAATCAGCTACGCGGCCGTGCAGGCCGTCAGGGTGACCCGGGGTCGACACGCTTCTTCCTCTCGCTGGAAGACAATCTGATGCGGCTGTTCGGCTCCGACCGGGTGCAGCGCATGATGAAGGCGCTGGGCCTTGAGCACGGGGAGGCAATCGAACACAAGATGGTCTCCAACGCCGTCGAACGTGCGCAAAAGAAGGTCGAAAGCCGCAATTTCGATATTCGCAAGCAGCTACTCGAGTATGACGATGTGGCCAACGACCAGCGTCGCGTCATCTACGAGCAGCGTAACGATATCCTGAGTTCCGATGACGTCTCGGCCCCTATCGCGGGCATTCGGGAAGAGGTGCTCGATCAGGCCATCAGCGAGTTCGTACCTCCCCAGAGCCTCGCCGAACAGTGGGACCTGGCCGGCCTCGAGGATCACCTCAGAACCGAATTCAACCTTGATGCGCCGGTCGTGGAGTGGTCCGAGAAGGACGAGCGCTTCCATGAAGAACAGCTGCGTGAACGCCTGCAGGCGATGCATCGCGAAGCCTACGAGGATAAAGTCGCGGAGGCCGGTCACGAGTTAATGCGTCGCTTCGAAAAGCAGGTAATGCTTCAGGTCCTCGATACGCGCTGGAAGGAACACTTACAGTCGATGGACCATCTGCGCCGGGGAATTCATTTGCGTGGCTATGCGCAGAAAAACCCCAAACAGGAATATAAGCGCGAGTCCTTCGAACTGTTCCAGACGCTGCTGACCAACATCAAGTCGGACGTGATCCGCATTCTCAGCCATGTGAAGGTGCGCCGTCCCGAGGAAGTCGAGGAACTCGAACAGCAGCGTCGCGATGCCCTGGCGCGTGAGAAAGCCGGTGCATCGAGTCGACACGATGCTCCCGAGACATCCGACGAGTCACCCGCAGATGAGGCAAGGGCCGAGAGTGCTCCGTTGCCGCCGGGTGCCGACGGTCGACCGCTGCGTCGCGAGGGACCCAAGGTGGGACGTAACGACCCTTGCCCCTGCGGCTCGGGCAAGAAGTACAAGCAGTGTTGCGGCACGTTGAACTGAGCGTTAAGCCCTACGAGGAGACGAGACGATGGCGGTGGGTGAGGCGTATTTTCCCAACATGCCGGTGATTGACGGTCTGCGCCTGGGCACGTCCCGGGCCGGTATCAAGTCGCCGGAACGGCGAGACCTGGTGGTGATCGAGATCCCCGATGGCGCCCAGGTAGTGGGGGCCTTCACTCGCAACGCCTTTTGCGCCGCGCCGGTGATCGTTGCTCGCGATCACCTGGCTCGCTGCGCGTCGCGCGGCGCGGCAGCGCGTTACCTGGTGATCAACACGGGCAATGCCAATGCCGGTACCGGCGAGACGGGATTGCGCGATGCCCGCGCCACTTGCGCCGCGTTGGCGCAGTTGGCTGGCGTCGACGAAGATAGCGTTCTGCCGTTTTCCACCGGTGTGATCGGCGAGCCACTCCCCATGGAGCGCGTGATCGGAGGCCTGCCCGCGGCCTTTGCGGCGCTCGATGGAACAGCCCAGGCCTGGCATCAGGCGGCACAAGGAATCCTCACCACCGATACGCGTGCCAAGGGCGCCAGCGTGACACTGCAGATCGGCGATGGCTCCGTAACCATCAACGGGATCAGCAAGGGCTCGGGCATGATTCGCCCCGACATGGCGACCATGCTGGCATTTGTCGCGACGGATGCCAGCATCGAGATGTCGTTGCTGGACGCGCTGCTGCACGAGACGCTGGACCGGTCCTTCAACTGCATCACCGTGGACGGCGATACCTCGACCAATGACGCCTGTATGTTGATGGCGACGGGGCGAGGTGCTGTCGTGGCTGACAATGATCCCGATGCGCTGGAGATCTTCCGCAATGGTCTGCAGCGGGTGATGACCGAACTCGCCCAAGCGATCGTTCGGGATGGCGAAGGCGCGACCAAGTTCGTCACCTTGCAGGTCAGCGGTGCTGGTGATCGCCAGGAGGCGCTCGATGTGGCTTTCACAGTGGCCCATTCGCCCCTGGTGAAAACTGCGCTCTATGCCAGCGATGCCAACTGGGGTCGGATTCTTGCGGCGGTGGGGCGCGCGCCGGTCGAGAATTTCGATGTGTCACGCGTGGTCATCGATTTGGATGACGTGCGCCTGGTCGAGCAGGGTGGCCGTGCCGCGAGCTACGCGGAGGACGCCGGCAGTGAGGTGATGGCGCGTGACGAGATTACCATCCATATCGACCTGGGGCGTGGCAAGGACAAAGCGACCGTCTGGACCTCGGATCTGTCCCATGACTATATCTCCATCAACGCCGATTATCGAAGTTGAACCGGCACCATTACCCGGTGGCAATATCGAGCAGAGGTCGAGCAATAGACAACCCGCGCGGCGACATGGCCGTGCGAAAAAGCGGTAGGAATCAATGAGCGCAATGGTGAAAAGAAGGGTGCATGTGGCGGCGGCGGCTATCATCAGCGCTGATGGTCGGGAAGTACTGATCGCTCGTCGGCCCTCCAGCGTCGATCATGGCGGGCTGTGGGAATTTCCCGGTGGCAAGCTGGCGCCCTACGAAACCGGCCTGGGCGGGCTCAAGCGTGAGTTGCACGAGGAACTGGGTGTGGAGATTCAGTCTGCTCAGCCATTGATTCGCATCCACCACGAGTACGCCGAAAAGCATATCCTGCTGGATGTCTGGCAGGTTCATGCATTTTCCGGCGAACCCTTTGGGCGTGAGGGCCAAGCGGTTCGCTGGGTGCCGATGGAGGAGCTGGTCAAGTATCCTTTTCCGGCGGCCAATTTGCCGATACTGCGTGCCGTGATGTTGCCCACCGAATACCTCATCACGGGCGATGAGGACGACGAGAACCGCTTTCTCGAGCGACTCGAGCGTGCCCTGACCGAGGATCGGGTCAAGCTGGTGCAGTTTCGCGACAAGTCGCTGGACGAAGCGGCTTATCTGGCCCGCGCTGAAAAGGCGTTGGCGTTGTGCCATCGGCACGGGGCACGGCTACTGCTCAATGGCAACCCTGGGTTGCTCGAACGTGTCGATGCCGATGGCATTCATCTGACCAGCGAGCGGTTGATGTCGTTGGAGCGCCGGCCACTCAACGATGGCAAATGGGTGTCGGCCTCGACGCACGATTTCGGGCAGCTGCGTCAGGCCGGTCGGATCGGCTGCGACTTCGTGACGCTCTCGCCGCTGCGCACGACGCCTTCCCACCCCCAGGTAGCCCCGATAGGCTGGCACGAATTTCAGCAACTGGTGGAGCATGCGGCCATGCCGGTGTTCGCGCTGGGCGGTATGACGCGTCATGACGCGGATCATGCCCGCGGCGTGGGGGCCCAGGGCATCGCCTCGATCCGAGATTTCTGGAAATAGGGCTTACCGCTCTGCCTGTTCAGTCTCGGTAGCGTCGGGTCAGGTCGCCGTAGGCATCGATGCGACGGTCACGCAGGTAGGGCCAGATGCGCCTGACTTCCTCGCTACGCGTCATGTCCAGGGTCTCGAGTAGCCGTTCGGCGTGCTGGCCGGCATGGGCCAGCAACTCGCCCTGAGGCCCACAGATGAAGCTTCCACCCCAGAAGTCGATGCCGGGGCTCACGCCGGAGGCGTCGGGCTCGTGGCCGACCCGGTTGGCGACCACCACCGGCAGCCCATTGGCCACCCCATGGCTGCGCTGGATCAGCGTCCAGGCATCTTTCTGGCGCGCCTTCTCGGGCTCGTCGTCGGGCGGATGCCAGCCGATGGCGGTGGGATAGAGCAGCAGCTCGGCGCCGGCCAGCGCCATCAACCGCGCCGCTTCCGGATACCACTGGTCCCAGCAGACCAGTACCCCTAGCCGACCCACCGAGGTGTTGATGGGCTGAAAGCCCTGCTGGCGCGACTCGTCCAGATCCCCAGGCGTGAAGTAGAACTTCTCGTAGAACCCCGGGTCGTCGGGGATATGCATCTTGCGATACTGACCCACCCGGCCCCGATGACCGTCGAAGACCACGGCCGTGTTGTGGTAGATTCCCGGCGCGCGGCGCTCGAACAATGACCCTACCAGCACGATATCGAGCTCGGCGGCCAGCGCAGCGAGGCGGCTGCCGGTGGGGCCGTCCAGGGGTTCGGCCAGGTCGAAAAGCGCGGCGTCCTCGGTCTGGCAGAAGTAGTGCGTTGCGTGAAGCTCCTGGAGCATGACCAGTTCGGCACCGGCCGCCGCCAGTTCACGCACGCCGGCTTCGCTCTCCGCCAGGCTGCGCTCCTTGTCAGGCCAGGCCGGCTGCTGGACCAGGCCGACCTTGAGGGTTCGGGTCATGTCGTGTCTCCTTGGCGTTCGATCGGGTGCCCACTCGCCAGCGTGCCCGCGGGAAGCTGCATGGTCAGGCAGTGAAGGCTGCCATGCTGGCGGATGACGCTCAAGCAGTCGATGGGGATGATATCGCGCTCGGGGAAAACCTCGCCCAGTGTCCCAAGCGCCCGGCGATCGGCTGCTTCGCCATAGGCCGGCACCAGCACGGCGCCATTGAGGATCAGGAAGTTGGCATAGGTTGCCGGCAGGCGATGACCGTCGATCGGGTCGTAGCAGGGACGCGGCAACGGCAAGGGAGCGAGGCGATAGGACGTGCCGTCGGCGCGTCGAAACGCTTTCAGTTCGGCCTCCATGGCGGCCAACGACGGATAGTGAGGATCGTCCACGTCCGTGCACTGTACATAAGCGATGGTCTGGGGGTCGCAGAATCGCGCCAGGGTATCCACGTGGCTGTCGGTGTCGTCGCCTACAAGATGACCGTGCTTGAGCCACAGCACGCGCTCGATACCGAGATCCTCGCTGAGCCATGCCTCGATGTCGAGACGCTCGAGCGAGGGGTTGCGATTTGGGTTGAGCAGGCAAGCCTCGGTGGTCAGCAGCGTGCCAGCGCCATCGGTCTCGATGGCACCCCCTTCCAGTACCCACTGCTTAGACTCGACCGGACAGCCATAGAGGCCGGTATCCGCCAGGCGCCGGGTAAGGGTGTTGTCACGAGCAGCCGCAAACTTACCGCCCCAGCCGGTGAACACATAGTCCAGCAGTCGCGGCTGTCCATCGTGTTCCACGCCAATCGGACCATGATCGCGGGTCCAGGTGTCATCGCTTTCCGCCACGACAAGCTGCAGTCGCTCATTGGGCACGCCCAGACAGCGAAAGCGCCATTTCAGGTGCGTACGGATGGCGGGAAGCGGGACACTGATTAAAACGGGCTGGTAGCGCGTGATGGCTACCACCATGGCTTCCAGCGTGGCCTCGATGCGCTCGAGCATTGGCGCCCAGTCACTGTTGGCAGCGGGCCAGGTCAGTTGCACGGCATCCTGGGGATGCCATTCGGGGAGCAGGCGGTTGGCCAAGAGGGGGCCCTCGTCGAGTAGAACGCAGGCCCGGCACCCATGGCGCCGGGCCATCGAAATGTAGGGCCGTGACGAAAACTATGCAAGGACCAAGGGTTCTCGCGGCATCCCGATGCAGGCCGTTGGAAAAAACCGTACCATGATCCCCCCTGACAAGGAACGACACCATGCTCGACCGTTTGCCTTTCCTAATCGGATTGCGTTATGTGCGCGCCAAGCGCCGCAACCACTTCATCTCTTTCATTTCTCTGACCTCTATGCTGGGCCTGATGCTGGGCGTGGCGGTGTTGATCCTGGTGCTGTCGGTGATGAATGGATTCGACCATGAACTGCGCACCCGAATTCTCGGTATGGTGCCGCATAGCAAGATCGAGTCCCCCGGGGGGATGTCGGATTGGAAATCGCTCGCCGACCGCCTCATGGAGCGCGAGCGGGTGATCGGGGCGGCGCCTTACGTTGAGCAGCAAGGGATGTTCTCGGTAGGGGGGCGCAACGAAGGGGCCATGGTGAATGGCATCCAACCCGACTGGGAAGATCGCGTGTCGATCATCGATGAGCATATGCAGGACGGCCGGCTCGACGATCTCGAGCCCGGTGAGTGGAACATCGTGCTGGGCTCGATCCTGGCCAGCCGGCTGGGCGTAGGCATGGGCGATCGCGTTACCCTGCTGGTACCCGAAGCCTCAATTACACCGGCAGGGGTATTTCCGCGGCTCAAGCGTTTCACGGTGAGCGGGGTGTTCAGTGTTGGCGCCGACCTGGATGCCGGGCTCGCCTACGCCAATATCGAAGACATGCAGACGCTGGCGCGGATGGGTGATGAGGTCGGCGGCCTGCGCTTGGAACTCGACGACCTGTTCGCGGCCGGCAGCGAAACCCAGGCGATTATCAACGAGCTCGGTTCGGGCTATCGTGGGCTCGACTGGACCTACTCGCACGGCAATCTCTTCCAGGCGATCCAGATGGAGAAGCGCATGATCGCGCTGCTGTTGACGGTAATCATCGCCGTGGCGGCCTTCAACATCGTCTCGACCCTGGTGATGGTGGTCACCGACAAGCATGCCGATATCGCCATCTTGCGCACCATCGGCGCCACGCCAGGGTCGATCATGGGCATCTTTATTGTCCAGGGCCTGGCCATCGGGGTGATCGGTATCCTGGTGGGCGTGGGGCTGGGCGTGCTGCTGGCGCTGACCATCTCCGACCTGATCGGGTGGGTGGAAACCGCCTTCGGTATCCAGTTCCTCGATGCCGGGGTGTACTTCATCAGCGACCTGCCGTCGCGGCTGAACTGGACCGACGTGCGCGACATCGTCGCCGCCGCCCTGGGCCTGACGTTCCTGTCGACCCTCTATCCTGCATGGCGCGCTGCCAAGGTCCAACCCGCCGAGGTGCTGCGCTATGAGTAAGCCGAGCCCGAATCAGGAGACGCCGATGCCTGCCGATGCCCCGCCGATGCTGGAATGTGTCGATCTGACCCGCATCTACCGGGAAGGGCCGCAGGACGTCACCGTGCTCGACGGCCTTGAACTGCGCGTACACGCCGGTGAGCGGGTCGCCATCGTGGGAAGCTCCGGTTCCGGCAAGACCACGCTGCTGAATCTGCTGGGTGGACTCGACCGGCCCAGCCGGGGCGAGGTTAAGATCGCCGGTGAGTCGCTGTTGGAGCTGGGCGACACCGCGCTGGGACGCTTTCGCAATCGACGCATCGGCTTCGTGTATCAGTTTCACCATCTGCTGGCCGAGTTCACGGCGCTGGAGAACGCGGCGTTACCGCTGATCGTGAGGGGGCTTCGCAAGAAGCGGGCCGAAGCCGTCGCGCTGAAGCTGCTGGCAAGGGTGGGCATGGAACCCCGTGCCGACCACAAGCCTGGTGAGCTCTCCGGTGGTGAGCGCCAGCGCGTGGCCATTGCCCGGGCATTGGTCACGGACCCCAGCCTAGTGCTGATGGACGAACCCACGGGCAATCTCGACCAGACCACCGCCTCCAACATGATGCGCCTGATGGATGAATTGGCGCGCACCAGTGCCTGTGCCTTTGTCGTCGTGACTCATGACCCCACGGTCGCGGCACATCAGGATCGCATGCTCAGGCTCGAAGATGGTCGCTTGACGCAGCAGCCGGCAGCCCATTGAACTCTCAATGATCGTTTTGACCAGACTTCGTCGCGCGGCAGGATGCTTCGGCCAGCGAAGCACGACTCAGCTCTCGTCGTGCTGCTGGCGTCGCCGCCGCCGCGCCCGTCGTTTCCAGCTGCGCGATACCTGCCAGCGCCAGATCAGGCGAATCACCACGTTGCCGAGTAGCGCGGCCCCGACGGCCGATACCACGGAACCCACCATTAGCGCAGGCAGGATATCGACCATCCTGTCGGCAATCCAGCGGGTGGAGAGCTGGGTAGGTGCCTCTCGCACGTTGGCGTTCATCAACCAGGCGCCTAGACGATAATTGCCGTAAAAGATCAGCGGCATGGTCAGTGGGTTGGTGATCCACACCAGGCCCACCGACAAGGGTAGGTTGCAGCGTATCAGCCAGGCACCGAAGGCGGCGACGGCCATCTGGAAGGGCATCGGCAGCATCGCACTGAACAGTCCCACCGAGAAGGCATTGGCCACGCTGCGCCGTGAGAGTAACCAGAGCGACGGGTCGGTCATCAACCCACTGACCAGGCGCAAGGAACGTTGGCGCCTTAGCGTCTCGGGGTGGGGAATATAGCGTTTCAGGAAGCGGCGCGGCATGTCGATGGTCTCGCAGCTGCGGACCCGAGCCATTATCCATACAAGCCCATTGACTCGCCATGGCGCCATCGCGAAGTCCGGGGAATAACAAGCGCTCAGGAGCAGGCGGATGCGACTTGGACTGGCCATTCCGCTGGCCATTGCCGCCCTAATGGGAACATGGCTCGGCCATCTCGCCCCACAGGGGCTGCTGGAGGGCCTGGCCGTCGTCCTGCTGATGGCCATAGCCGCCAGGCGGCTGGTGCTTGCGGTCGCCGTTGTGGTGGTGGGTGGCGTGGCCATTACCCTGCTGCTCGCCAAGGGCGCGGAACTTGCGGACGGGCTGACCCGCGAGGACCTGGCCGTCCAGGGGCTGGTGCTGTCGGTTTCTCCGGAGCAGGCACCGTTGACGCGCCTGACGCTGGCGGTCGAGGCCTGTGAACCCCTGGCCGATCCCCGGACCTCCTGCGAGAGGCTGCGCCGGGTGCGGCTCTCCGCCTATGACGCACCGCCAATCGAGCGCGGCGAGCGCTGGGCCTTCACCGTAAGCCTGCGGCCTCCCTCGGGCTTCGCAAACCCCCATGCCTTCGATTACCGGGCCTGGTTATGGCGGGAGGGCATCCAGGCGACCGGCTATGTACGCGGTGAGCCGGCTCCCCAGCGACTCGCGCCGGTGGATGTCTCGCTACGCCAGGCGGCGCTTGATCATCTCGACGCCCAGGAACTGAGCCCGCGTAGCGCCCGCTGGCTGGCGGCGCTGACGCTGGGTGCCAGCGAGAGGCTGGTTCAGGAGGACTGGGACCTTCTGAATGCCAGCGGCACCACGCACCTGATGGTAATTTCCGGCCTGCATGTGGGATTGATGGCGACCTTTGCGCTGTTGATTGCCCGCGGTGCCGCGCGGTTGATCACTCCCGGCCGTTGGCGCCTGGCCGTCTGGCCCTGGTGGTTCGCCGGGGCCTCGGCGCTGGGCTATGCCTGGCTGGCAGGCCTCGAACCGCCGGCCCTGCGCGCCTTGGTAATGACGCTGGTGGGGTTGTGGGTGGCGAGTGGACGCCATTCCCCGGGCCCGTGGCAGGCCTGGTGGCTGGCCTTGGCGCTGGTGTTGCTGATCGACTCGCTGGCCGTCTGGCGACCGGGACTATGGCTGTCGTTCGGTGCCGTGTCGCTGCTGATCCTGATCTGGCAGGGACGGGCCAAGCCTCAAGGGGTATCGGATTGGCTATGGGCGCTGCTGCGAACCCAGCTGATGCTGGCGCCCTTGATGGCGGCGGCCGTATTGCTGTCGTTTGAGCGTCTGGCGCCGGCCGCTCCCCTGGTCAACCTGATTGCTGTGCCGCTGGTGAGCAGCCTGATGGTTCCGCTTGGACTGCTGGGCTGGCTCTTTGCCTGGGTGCCGCCGTTAGCTGATCTTAGCTGGTGGCTGTTCGCCTGGCTGACCGAGGTGCTGGCCTGGGGGCTGACGCAGGCGGTGGCCTGGCTGCCTCTCTGGCTGCCCGAACCGTCGCAGGTGGTACCGCTGGCCCTGGCGTTGGGTGGCATATCGCTGCTCTGGGCCTTGCCGGGCGTGGGCCAGCGATTACGCCTGGCCGGGAGCGTGTTGTTGCCCCTGCTGCCACTCACCACGGTGCCGGAGCCCATCGAATCGGGGCAGGTGCGGGTCAGGATTCACGACGTGGGTCAGGGCCAACTCATCGAGCTGCGCACGGCCGGCTACCGCGCTCTGTTCGATACCGGGCCGCGGTTCTCCTCGGGTTTTGCTCCTCTGGACACCTTGTGGGCACCCGGGCAGCGCTTCGATGAGGTAATCGTCAGCCATGATGATCTCGATCATGCTGGTGGGGTCGCGAGTCTGGTCGAGAGCCACCATGTGGCGCGCTTTCGGTCGCCCGTCGCCGACACGTTCGGGACGCCCTCTTTGCCCTGTCGAGCCGGTGATGCATGGCAGCGAGACGGTGTGGCGTTCCGTGTGCTCTGGCCGCCTGCGAATCACCGTGAGCTCACCAGCAACGACCGTTCCTGCGTGCTGGAAGTCAGTGCCGGTAAGAATCGCCTGTTGATCACCGGTGACGTCAGCCGCGAGGTGGAACGCTCCCTATTGCTGGAGACCCGCACACCGGTCACGGTACTGGTCGCCGGTCACCATGGCAGCCGTTCAAGCTCCGGCCCCCAGCTTGTCCAGACGCTGGCGCCCCGTCATACCGTTTTCAGTGCCGGGCGCGACAACCCTTTCGGACATCCCGCGGGCGAGGTGGTGCGACGCTTCCGGCGGGCCGAGAGTTGCCTGTGGAACACGGCCCAGGACGGCGCGCTGACACTGTGGCTAGGCAAAGACGCGCCAGGCGAGATAGTCGTCGAGCGTCCTGCCGGGTGGCGGCACGCCGGTGTCGGAGGGGACTGCCTTGCGTTAGACTCGTCTGGATAAAGGCACCGGGTGTCGGTGATCTGCGGGAGATGCTATGGACACGATGGAAGCCCTGATCGCCGGGGGCTGGTTGATGTTACCGTTGCTCGGCTGCTCCTTGCTGGCGATGATTATTATCATCGAGCGTCTCTGGACCCTGCGGGCCGGGCGTATCGCCCCGTTGGGGCTGGCTCAGGAGGTCTGCTCACTGGTCGCTCGGGGGCAGGTTAACCTCTTCTGGTTGGAGGCCCACTCACCGCTGGGCGGCGTCCTGGCCGCCGGCTTGCGCAATGCGCGCCTGGGGCATGAGCAGGTCAGGGCACGCCTTCAGGAGGCGGCGACGGCGGTGATTCACGATATGGAACGTTTTCTCAGTCCCTTGGGAACCATCGCTGCCATCACGCCGTTGATCGGCCTGCTGGGAACGGTCGTCGGTATGATCGACGTGTTCTCGGTGATCGTCTCGGGAGAGGGTGCCAGCCGCACGGCCGATCTGGCCGTTGGTATCTCGCAGGCGCTCGTGACGACGGCAGCGGGGCTGACTGTGGCAATTCCGGCGCTGATGTTTCACCGCTATTTCCAGCGTCGGGTAGAAGACATTACCGTGCGCATGGAAGAGCAGGCCAGCCAGGTAGTGGAATTTCTCGCCCATCACCCCGGCGGTCTGGCGCTGGCCGAATCCAGCGATACCGGCCGGGAGGGCGAGCGCCTCGAGGCCGATGGCCGTATTGCCCCCAAGGTGAAACCCTCGTGAGGTTTCCGCGCACGCACCGCGATCCGGTCGAGGTGAATCTCACGCCGCTGATCGATGTGGTCTTCCTGCTGCTGATATTCTTCATGGTCTCGACGACCTTCGAGACCCGCCAGGCCCTGGAGCTGGAGCTGCCGGAAAGCGTCAGTGGCCTGGCGGCCGAAGTCTCGCCGGTCACGCTGGTGATCACCGCCACCGGGATGTATCGAGTGGGCGAGCGTGCGCTCACAGAGGATGAGTTGAGCGAGGTGCTGGCCGACCAGGCCGAACAGGCTCGAGAATATGGCTTGGTACTGGAGGCGGATGGCCAGGCCCGGCATGCGGCAGTGGTGCGAGCCCTCGACCTTGCTGGCACGCTCGGCATCCGTCAGGTTCGCATCGCCACCACCGAAGCGACAACCACTCGAGCGGAGATACCGTGACTCAAGACTCCGGCTGGCAACTCTACAAGCGACTGCTGACCTATGTGCGCCCGCATTGGCGCTCCTTTGCCCTGGCGGTTTTCGGCTACGTGATTTATGCCGCATCGAGCACGGCCCTGGCGGAAATGATGAAGCGGCTGATCGATGGTATCCAGAATCCCGATGCCAGCTTTCGTCTCTTTCTGCCGATGTTCGTGGTAGGCATGTTCGCGGCTCGCGGCCTGGGTACCTTCCTCGGCACCTATTTCATGAGTGACGTGGCGCGCAATGTGGTTCATACGCTGCGTTGCAATGTCTTCGACCACATGCTGCACCTGCCGGGGCGCTTCTTCGACGCCCACTCAAGTGGCCATCTGATTTCCCGGGTCACCTACCATGTCGAGCAGGTCACGGGGGCTGCCACCAAGGCCCTGACTATCCTGTTGCGTGAAGGATTGTTCGTGATCGGCTTGATTGGCTATCTGCTGTGGACCAACTGGATGCTGACCTTGCTGTTCCTCGCGGTCACGCCCTTGATCGCGGCGGTGGTCAGCTACGCCAGCAAGCGCTTTCGTCGTATATCGAGCCGCATCCAGGCATCGATGGGCGAGGTCACCCATGTGGCCTCCGAGGCGCTATCCGGCTACCGGGTGGTGCGTACCCATGGCGCCGAGCCATTCGAGAAGGCTCGCTTCGCGCGTGCCAGCGAGTACAATCGCCAGCAGAGCATGAAAGAGGCACTGACCAAGGCGATCAGCACCCCGGTGATCCAACTACTGGTGGCCCTGTCGCTGGCACTGCTGGTGTGGTTGGCGATGTCGCCGGCGCTGATGGACGACATGACGCCGGGCGAGTTCGTGGCGTTCGTCACCGCGGCTGCGCTGATGGCCAAGCCGATCCGTCAGCTCACCGAGATCAACAGCGAGATCCAGAAGGGTATCGCCGCCGCGGCGGAGCTGTTCGGGCTTCTGCAGGTAGAGCAGGAGCGTGACGAAGGCAGTCGTGACCCGGGGCGTCTCGAGGGTCGGATTACCTTCGAGGGGGTGCGGTTTTCCTATGGCGAGGATCAGCCCGAGGTGCTGGGTGGGATCGACCTCGAGGTGGCGGCGGGCGAAATGATCGCCATCGTGGGGCGTTCGGGCAGCGGCAAGTCGACCCTGGTAGGTCTGCTGCCGCGTTTCTATCGCCCGACATCCGGCCGCCTGCTGGTGGATGATGTGCCGATAGAGGACTACCAACTGGCGCCTTTGCGTCGGCAGATCGCCTTGGTATCGCAGCAGGTCACCCTGTTCAATACCAGTATCGCCGACAATATCGCTTATGGCGTGTCGGATGCCGACCCGGCGGCCATCGAGGCGGCGGCCAGGGCCGCCCATGCCCACGAATTCATCGAGAAGATGCCCCAAGGCTATCGCAGCATCGTCGGCGAGAATGGCGTGATGCTCTCGGGTGGCCAGCGTCAACGCCTGGCGATTGCACGAGCTATCTTCAAGGATGCGCCGCTGCTGATCCTCGACGAGGCGACTTCGGCGTTGGATACCGAGTCCGAGCGCTACATCCAGTCGGCGCTGGAGGAGGTCTGCCGTGGGCGTACCACGCTGGTCATCGCCCATCGCCTCTCGACCATCGAGCGGGCCGATCGCATCCTGGTGATGGAACAGGGTAGGATCCTCGAGCAGGGCAGCCACGCCGAACTGCTGGCGCGCGAAGGGGCTTACGCGGCCCTGCATCGTCTGCAGTTCCAGGAGGCGCCTTGACGGTAAAGGCGAGGCTCGCCGCACGTTGGCTCGAGGCCGCCTATCGGGGAGACGCCTGGCTGATGCTCCTGCGTCCCCTCGAGTGGCTCTATCGATGGTTGGTGGCGCAGCGAGCCCGGCGTTATACATCAGGCGCAACGCCCGTCTGGCACGCGCCAGTGCCGGTCGTCGTCGTTGGCAATATCACCCTGGGGGGCACCGGCAAGTCGCCTTTGGTGGCCTGGCTGGCGAGATGGTTGACCGAACGTGGCTGGCGGCCGGGGATCGTGGCGCGAGGCTATGGCGGTCGCTCCGGGGTCTATCCGCTACGCGTCACGAGCGAGACACCGGTCAACGAATGTGGCGACGAGCCGCGGATGCTCGCCGAGCAGACCGGGGTGCCGGTGGTCGTGGACCCGGATCGTCCGCGCGGGGCGCGCGGGCTCATCGAGGCTGGCTGCGATATTCTTTTGAGTGATGACGGTCTGCAGCATCTGGCGCTGGGGCGGGATATGGAAATCGTCGTGGTGGACGGTCAGCGGGGGTTCGGCAACGCACGCTGCCTGCCGGCGGGGCCGCTACGCGAGCCGCTCTCGCGACTCGACTCGGTGAGCGCCGTGGTGGTCAATGGCGGGCCAATGGTCGACACGCCCGACGGGGCCTATGGGATGGCGCTGGCCCCGGTGGCATGGCGGTCGCTGGATGACGGCCGGCGTTTGCCGCTGACTCCGTTGCCGTTCTCCGGCCCGGTGAACGCCATCGCCGGTATCGGCAACCCTTGGCGCTTTCAGCTTACCCTCGAGCGGCTCGGCGTGACCTCGACACTGCACGCCTTCGCTGACCATCATGTCTACCGAGAGGCGGATCTTGCCATGGCAAGAGACAAGCCGCTGGTGATGACGGCCAAGGATGCGGTGAAGTGTCGGGGGCTGGCGCCTAGCAATAGCTGGGTGTTGGACGTCGAGGCCGAGCCCGAGCCGTCTTTCGTGGCCTGGCTTGAAGAGCATCCGGCCATGCGCCGCCCGCGCAGCGATGGCGCCAGGGCCACGGTTGACTGAACAAACGAACGCACTCAGGTCGTGCGACTCGCGCGACAACAGGAGACACACAGATGGACAAGGAATTGCTGGCCATGCTGGTCTGCCCGCTTTGCAAGGGCAAGCTCAAGTACCTTCGGGACGCCGAAGAATTGCACTGCCTGTTCGACGGACTGGCCTACCCGATACGCGACGGCATCCCGGTGATGCTCGCCGAGGAGGCGCGTGCCCTCGATGTCGATGAGAAGTTGCATACGTCTCCGGGACGCTCGGGGGAAGCCTGATGCCGCAGCGGGAGTATATCGTCGTGATCCCGGCTCGTTACGCCTCCTCGCGACTGCCCGGCAAGCCGCTGGCCGAGATTGCCGGCGAGCCAATGGTGGCTCACGTGTGGCGACAGGCCTGTCAGAGCGGCGCCGCACGGGTCGTAGTGGCGACCGACGATGCGCGTATCACCGACGCCATGGCCCCCTACGGCGCCGAAGTGGTGATGACCGCTGACGTGCACCCCTCGGGCACCGATCGGCTGGCCGAAGTGGCCGAGCGGCTGGGGCTTGCCGACGAGAGCGTATTGGTCAACGTGCAGGGTGATGAGCCGCTGATTCCGCCGGTGCTGATCGATCAGGTGGCCGACAGGCTCTTCGACGATCCCCAGGCCTCGATCGCCACGCTGGCGGAGCCGATTGTCGATGTCGAGGCCGTGTTCAATCCCAACGTGGTCAAGGTGGTGCGGGCGCTCTCCGGTCGGGCGCTGTACTTTTCGCGCGCACCTATTCCCTGGAATAGAGAGGCCTGGGACCGCAATGCCTTCATGGAGCGGCCGACGCTGCTCGAGACCGATGCCTGGCTGCGGCATATCGGTATCTACGCCTACCGGGCGAGCTTTCTCGCCGAGTACCGGGACTGGCAACCCTCGCCGATCGAGCGACTGGAGCAGCTGGAGCAACTGCGTGCGCTTCACTACGGTCATATCATTCAGGTGGCGCTGGCCCGCGTGCCCAACCCGACCGGCGTGGATACCGCCGAGGACCTGGCGCGCGTCAGGGCGTTGGTGAAAGCTGGCCCGGGACGAGAATGAGTGAATGGCCTAAGGGGCCTTGATCACCTGCTTGGAGATCGATGATGCGCGTACTGTTCGTCTGCCTGGGCAATATCTGTCGTTCGCCCACCGCCGAGGGTGTCTTTCGTCACCTGCTGGAAGCGCGGGGGCTAGGACATCGCGTTAGCGTGGAATCTTGTGGCGTCGGTCCCTGGCATGTCGGCAAGAGCCCCGATGCTCGGGCGCGCGAGGCGGCGTTACGGCGTGGTATCGATCTTTCCGCGCTGCGCGCCCGCCAGCTCGCCGATGATGATTTCTATCGCTTCGATTACTTGCTGGCCATGGATCACGACAACCTGGCCGCCATCGAGGCGCGCCGCCCCCCCGATAGTCCGGCCCATGTCGGCCTGTTTCTCGCCTTTGCCGGCCAGGATGATGGGGCCGTGCCGGATCCCTACTACGGTGGCGACAACGGCTTCGAAACGGTGCTCGATCTGGTTGAGGCGGCGTCCCTGGGCCTGATCGAGGAGATCGAGGCCAGGCTGGAGCGCGGCTCTTGAGCGCGACGCTGCACCACGACCACGACCTTTCGCGTGCCAATACCCTTGGGCTTCCGAGCGTCGCCGAGCGCTTCACCGCGCCGCGCCATGTCGAGGCCCTTGGCGAGACCCTCCGCATGGCTCGTACCCACGCCTGGCCGCTCACGATACTTGGCGGTGGCAGCAACTTGATCCTTCCCGAGCGTCTTTCGGGTCTTGTGTTGCAGCCGGCCATGAACGACTGGTGGCTGGAGGAAGCGCAGGGTGATGCGGTGCGCGTGCATGTCGATGCCGGGGTCGTCTGGCACGAGCTGGTGATGGCCCTGGCAACCCGAGGCCTGTGGGGCACCGAAAATCTGGCGCTGATTCCCGGTCATTGCGGTGCGGGGCCCATCCAGAACATCGGCGCCTACGGGGTCGAGCTCGCCGAGGTGCTGGAGTCCGTCCATGTCGTGCATCTCGATGATGGCCATGAGACGGTAATAGCAGCCGCCGATTGTGGTTTTGGCTATCGCGACAGCGTCTTCAAGCGAACGCTGGGCGGGCAAGTGATCATTACCCGACTGGTGCTGCGGCTCTCGTGCAAACCAAAACCCCGGCTGGGCTATGCTGACCTGGTGAGCCGGGTCGGCCAGAACCCCACGCCACTGGCGGTGGCCGAGGCCGTCTGCGCGATGCGCCAGGAGAAACTCCCCGACCCCGCGGTGCTGGGCAATGCCGGCAGTTTCTTCAAGAACCCGCTGGTGGACGCGCAAACGGCCGGCAGCCTGCGAGCCGATAATCCCGACGTGCCACACTTCCCCCAGCCGGATGGGCGGGTAAAGCTGGCCGCCGGCTGGCTGATTGATCGCTGTGGGCTCAAGGGCTGGCGGCGGGGGCACTTCGCGGTGCACGATCGTCAGGCCCTGGTGCTGGTTCACTTGGGGGGCGGTAGCGCCGCCGAACTGCTGGCCTTCGCCGACGCTGTCGCCGCCAGGGTGGCAGACCGCTTCGGCGTCGTGCTGGAGCGTGAGCCACGGCTGGCCTGATCAGCACGCCCTAGCCAACGCCCCCTAGCCAGCCATAAAACGACAACGCCCGCGGTGTAAGCCGCGGGCGTTGTCCGTTCAGAAGGCCAGGATATTATCCTTGATGGCCGTCTCCGGCCTTGGTTTCCTGCTCGCGACGGCGAATCTCGCGCGGGTCATTGTGCGCGCGACGGCGCCGACGTGACGCCTTGACCGCCGCTCCCTTGGCGACCTCGCCTTCGGGCTGGTCATCGGCCATAGACGAAGATTCGGCGCTTTCTGCTTGAGCCGGTGCCTCGTCAGCCGACGTCTCTTCAACCGATGCCTGTTCAGCCGCTGCCTCGTCTACCGAGGTTTGAGGCGTCGTGTCCGAAGAGACATCGGCTTCCGATCGGGCGGCTTCAGCGGATGGCTCTTCAGCGGGCAGCGCTTCAGCGGTCGGCTCTTCAGCAGGTGTGGACGCAGGCGACTGGGCCGACTCGACGTCCGCCTTGGCAGCCTCGGGCTCGGACACTTGCGGTGGCTCGGCCTCAGTAACTTGACCTTCAGGGGCTTGGGCTCGCGGAGTCTCGGCCTCGTGAGCCTCCTCGCTGGTCATCGCCTGTGCGCTAGCCTCGGTTTCCTGGGGCTCCTCAGCCGAGACGGGCTCGGTCCCGGTAGCCTTGGGCGTATCACTTTCCGCCGCTGGCTGTGGCTGGGCATCCGGCTGCACTGACGGTGCATCCACTTTCGTATCAGCTTCTGCGGCCCCAGTCTCTTCAGCGTTCGCCTTGGGAACTGACGCTTCAACCTTCTCCTCCTGCTTGGCGGCTGCCCTGGCAGTCTCGGGCTCGGCCAGATTGGCGCCCGTTTGCTGGGTCTCGCCATCCTGGTCAGACTTGGCAGCTGTCCTTGAGCGTCCGGTTTTCCCCTCAGTCTTCGCCTTGGGTTCGGCTTGCGGGGCAGATTCGCCCTGCGGCGGCAAAGACTCCTCACCGAGGCTTGGCTCTTCCGCTCTTGCCTCTTTTGCCGCCTCGGCCTGGAGACGTTGCTGTTCTGCCTCGGCCTTTGGGTTGATAGCGGCCTGACGGCTGCGCTCACGCGGGTTGTTGCGGCTTCGCTTGGGCTTGCCGTCGTCGACGGGTTCCGCGGCTACCGGCTTTTCGTTGCGTTTGTCATCGGGCTTGTCGTTCGGCTTCTGACGACGCGGTGTTTCTTCACGTGACTTGGCCGTTTCCTGCTGGCGTGGTTGACGGTCATCGTCCTGGCGCTTGCGGTTGCGGCCACCACGATTACCACGATTATCGTTACGCGCTTCAGTGCTGTCGGGCTTGACCGGCGATGTATCGCTCTCCTGACTAGCGGCAGGGCGTCGCTCGTCATTGCGTGGGCGGCGCTGGCGTCCACCGCGGCTTCCTCGATTTCCACGATCCTCATCGCTGGATTTCGACTGTCGCTGTTCCGGGCTGCCACGACGCTCACCGCTACGGTTCGCGGGTGTCGTCTTGGTGCTGTCGGTAGGCGTTGGTTCGTTGCCCAACAACTTGGCAAGTCCCTTGACTAGCCTGCCCAATACACCTTCCTGAGCGATCGGTGTCGGTAGCGCGGCGGGGCTGCGAGCCTCGGGTGCTCTTTCGGAGGGCTTTTCCTTTTCCTCGGAGATTTTTTCCTGCTGCTGCAGGGAGGCAGGCGCCGGTTCATGGTGTATCACGGTCTTGACGGCGGCTTCGGCACGTTGCACCGGCTTGCCGAACGCGGCTTCTGGCTCCTTGCCGACCTCTGTGTCGGTGGGCAGCTCGTAGCTGGACAGCGGAGCGGTGCCTTCCTCGTCCATATGATCGTCGCGCAGTCGTTGTACGTCGTAGTGCGGCGTATCCATGTCGGGGTTGGGCAGCACCATCACGCGCACTTCCTGGCGACGTTCGATCTCGGCCAGTACCTTGCGCTTCTCGTTAAGCAGGTAGGTGGCAACCGGCACCGGCAGAATGGCGCGGATCTGGGCGCTACGCTCCTTCATCGCCTCTTCTTCGATCAGGCGCATGATCGAGAGCGAAATGGAGCGTACATCACGAATCGTGCCCTGGCCGACACAACGCGGACAGACCACACCACTGGTTTCGCCGAGCGAGGGACGCAGGCGCTGACGCGACATTTCCATCAGGCCGAAGCGTGAGATCCTGCCGATCTGCACGCGGGCCCGGTCCAGCTTGAGGGCGTCGCGCATGCGGTTCTCGACTTCACGCTGGTTGCGCGCCGGGCTCATGTCGATGTAATCGATCACCACCAGGCCGCCGATGTCGCGCAGGCGGAGTTGTCGGGCGATCTCGTCAGACGCTTCCAGGTTGGTCTGCAGTGCGGTCTCTTCGATGTCGCTGCCGCGAGTGGCGCGGGCCGAGTTGATATCGATGGAGACCAGCGCTTCGGTGTGGTCGATGACAATGGAGCCGCCAGAGGGCAGCTTGACCTCACGCTCATAGGCTGTCTCGATCTGGGACTCGATCTGAAAGCGCGAGAAGAGCGGGACTTCATCGACGTAGAGCTTGATCTTCTGCTGGTAGGAGGGCATGACTTGGCGGATAAAAGCCAGCGCTTCTTGGTGAACCTGCTCGCTGTCGATCAATACTTCGCCGATGTCCTGGCGCAAGTAGTCGCGCATGGCGCGAATGATCACGTTGGATTCACGATATATAAGGAAGGGGGCGGGCTGCTTGCCGGCTTCGGCGGTAATAGACTCCCAAACCTGGGTGAGGTAGTCGAGATCCCATTGCAGTTCCTCGGGAGAGCGACCGATGCCGGCGGTGCGTACGATCAGCCCCATCTTGTCGGGCACCGTCAGCTGGTTCATGGCGTCCTTGAGCTGACTGCGCTCCTCACCTTCAATCCGCCGGGAAATTCCGCCGGCCTTGGGGTTGTTGGGCATCAGGACCAGGAAGCGGCCAGCCAGGGAGATGAAGGTGGTGAGCGCCGCTCCCTTGTTGCCGCGTTCTTCCTTGTCCACCTGTATGATGACTTCCTGGCCCTCCTTCAGCACTTCCTTGATGCTGGGGCGTCCGGAGACATCCTTGACGAAATATTCGCTGGAGATTTCCTTGAGCGGCAGAAAGCCGTGGCGATCAGCGCCGAAATCGACGAAGGCGGCTTCCAGGGAAGGCTCCACGCGGGTGATCTTGCCGCGGTATATGTTGGCTTTTTTCTGTTCTCGTGCACCGGATTCAATATCCAGGTCGTAGAGGCGCTGTCCGTCGACCAGGGCGACCCGCAGCTCTTCAGGCTGGGTCGCATTGATAAGCATACGTTTCATGTCGTCTCGCAATTCTTTGCGCGCCGGAAGGCGGCGACAAGGCGTCGACGTGGGCGAACCTCTGGGTGCTGCGTGCTTGTGCTCGGCCCTTGCCTCTAAGGCTTGATGGCGCCTGGTCGCATCGTCACAGCGCCATGTTTAGGTGGGTGTCACGATCGACCTTGTTGAGTACGGGGCGGAGTCAGGACATGTTTCGGTGGGAGGTCGCCCATCCGGCCCTGCGGTCACCGCCAACACCTGGCATACATCGATTCGCCAACGCCGGCCTCCGGCACGATGTTGAACGTGTCCCGTGGCCTATCGCCACTCCGTGACTGGGGGAGCGGCGGGGATCCGGGCGTGGCGTTGTATCGGTTTCGCTATGTTGTTTCGCTTCTGGGCGGCGGGACGGATAAGCGTCGTCGCGGCCTGATCTTTTGTCACTCCGGCCTGCGTGTCTGTCGTGCGGGCGCATGAATGGACTTTTTTGGTCCATTGGAGTGAGCGAGCAATATACCAGTAATGGAGTTGACCAGCAATTGACACAGCATGCCACCCGGTGCGGTAGAATGCGCTTTTACGCCGGTTTGACAGCGGAGACTCGGCATGGCCGAAGGGCGCGACGTACAGTGGATAGAAGTGGCCGAAGGTCAGGTGGGTCAGCGAGTCGACAATTTCCTGTTGTCTCGGCTCAAGGGTGCGCCAAGAGCACTCGTTTACCGCATCGTGCGTAAGGGCGAAGTTCGGGTAAACAAGAAGCGAGTCAAGGCGGATACTCGCTTGGCGTTGGGGGACCTGGTGCGCATACCACCGCTGCGGTTGACGCCTCTCGAGGCGGTACGCGAGGTGAGCGACAGCCTGCACAATCTGCTGGCGGGCAGCGTGCTGCTCGAGGGGCCGGATTGGCTCGTCATCAACAAGCCGTCGGGGCTCGCCGTCCACGGTGGAAGCGGCGTGAAGATCGGCCTGATTGAGGCCCTGCGCCAGGTGCGCGAGGATCTGGATTTTCTCGAGCTGGTGCACCGACTCGACCGCGACACCTCGGGGTGCCTGTTACTGGCGAAGTCGCGTCCGGCCCTGCTTGCCCTGAACGAAGCGCTCAAGCAGCATCGCATGGACAAGCGCTACCTGGCGCTGGTGGCGGGGCGCTGGCCGGCCCGGCGCGACTTCGTCAGTGCCCGTCTCGAACGCTTCGAGGCCGGAAACGGCGAGCGGCGGGTGCGGGTCGATGCCGCCGGCAAGATGGCGCGGACGCGCTTTACCGTGCGCGAAACCTTCGACCGTCTCACCCTGATCGAGGCCGAGCCGGTGACCGGGCGCACCCACCAGATTCGCGTCCACGCCCAGTATGCCGGCCATCCATTACTCGGTGACGACAAGTACGGCAACCGCGAAGGTGCTCGGCTGGCGGCGGGCCTGGGCCTGTCGCGTCTCTTCCTGCACGCCGAAGCGCTGACCTTCCCCGAACCCACCAGTGGTCGGCCGGTGCAGATCAAGGCACCGCTTCCCGACGATCTCGCGACGGCGCTCGTGCGTGCCCGTCGGCCGTCCTGACTGGAGCCACCATGCGCTATCGACTGATGATCTTCGATTGGGACGGCACCC
The DNA here is from genome assembly GCF_018448785.1 of Halomonas jincaotanensis. Classification (GTDB taxonomy): domain Bacteria; phylum Pseudomonadota; class Gammaproteobacteria; order Pseudomonadales; family Halomonadaceae; genus Halomonas; species Halomonas jincaotanensis. The sequence continues at coordinate 120,389 of NZ_JAHCLU010000001.1, forward strand.
TCATGGATTCGGCAAGTCGCATCGTTTCCAGCATGCAGGCCGCCGCCCTTGAAGCCGAATGGGGACCGCTTTCCGACGAGGCGGTTCGTGACATCATCGGGTTGGGGTTGCCTGAAGCGATTGCCACGTTATGTCCCGGCATCGACCCGGTCCGCGCAGAGCGATTGCGTGATCGCTACGCCTTTCACTTCGTCGAAGGCGACACCACCTCGATGCAATTCTTTCCCGGGGTGGAAGAGGGGCTCGCCAGCCTGCATGCCATCACCAATCAGCGTTTGGCGGTCGCCACTGGCAAGAGTCGCCGCGGCCTCGATCGGATCTTCCAGGAAAGCGGCAGCGGCCGCTGGTTCCATGCCAGCCGCACGGCCGACGAAACCCTGTCGAAACCGCATCCGCGCATGCTCGAGGAACTGCTTGCCGAACTCGAGGTGCCTGTCAACGAGGCAGTGATGATCGGCGATACCGAGTACGACCTGGAAATGGCAAGAGCGCTTGGAATGGATCGCGTCGCGGTGACCTACGGCGTTCATGCACCATCACGGCTTGCGGCCAGCCGTCCCGTCTTCACCGCCGAAAGCTCTGCTGATCTATTCGGCTGGCTGCATGATATTAAGTGATATTCACGGGGCATAGACCATGAGTGATGATGACAACCGCCAGGACCCTTGGATAGATGGGCCCGAGTTGAGCGCCGATCAGCAGCGGGCGGCAAGTAGAAAGCAAGCGGCGCCTCGCGGCTCAGCGGGAGGCGGGTCGGCGGGAGGTGGTTCAGAAGGAGAGGATGCCGAGGTACTGCGCGAACGCCAGCGGCTGGAACAGCTGCACATGATGGGGCGTTGGGTCGATGGCGTGCTGGTCGAGCAGCGTCGCACACGGCGCTGGAAGCTGTTCTTCCGATTTGTCTTCCTCGCGCTGTTCCTGGCCTCCCTGGCCGCGGTCTTCTATAGCCTGTTTGGCCTGTCGAGAGCCGCCGCGCCGACGGGTCCACACCTTGGCGTCGTCGAGGTGAAAGGAGTGATCGACGGCGATTCTCCCGCCAATGCCGAGCGCGTCATCGAGGGGCTCAATCGCGCCTGGGAAGCCGAAGGCAGTCAGGCAGTCGTGCTGCATATCGATAGTCCCGGTGGCAGCCCGGTGCAGTCTCAGCGTATCTATACAGAGGTGATGCGTCTGCGTGAGCAGGGCGACAAGCCCATCATCGCCGTGATCGAGGATATCGGGGCCAGCGGTGCCTATTACATTGCCGCGGCGGCGGACGAGGTCATCGCCGCACCATCGAGTCTGGTGGGTTCGATCGGGGTCATCTTCTCAAGCTTCGGCTTCGAGGAGGCGATCGAGCGTTTGGGTGTGGAGCGCCGCCTTTATGCAGCCGGAGACAACAAGGGCTTTCTGGACCCCTTCTCGTCGGTGGCGCCGGAGCAGCAGGCGTTCTGGGAAGCGGTCCTGGAAACGACGCATCGCCAGTTCATCGACGACGTGCGCAAAGGGCGAGGCGATCGCCTCGCCGACAACGACAGTCTGTTCTCGGGGCTTGTCTGGAGTGGGGAGCAGGCACTCGATCTCGGGTTGATTGATTCGCTGGGTTCTCTTCATGGCCTGTCTCGCCAGCGCCTGGGCGATGTTGAGCTGCGCGATTACACGCCGAGCCTGGATCCGTTCGAGCGGATTTCACGCCAGTTCGGTCGAGTCGCCGCCGAGTGGCTGGGGGCGACGTCGTCGACCCATTCGCCAATTCGCTATCAGCTTCCCTGAAGGCTAGGCGTTAGGGCATCAAGTGGGTTGGAAGGCCCTCGTTTGGCGTCAGCCTACCTGGCGTAGTGGATCGAAGCCTGCCTCGCGCAGCATGGCGCACAGCCGGATCAAGGGAAGTCCGACCAAGGTGTTGGGGTCATCTCCTTCGAGCCTTTCGAAAAGGGTGATGCCGAGTCCCTCCATGCGGAAGCTGCCGGCGCTGTCCAGGGGCTTTTCGATCGCCACGTACCGGGCGATCTCGGCCTCGTCGAGCTGCCGGAAGAAAACGTCATACACGTCGTGGCAGACCCTTTCAAGGCGTCGTGTGGTATCGACGAGCGCCAGACCAGTCATGAAGCGGACGCGCCGACCGGAAAAGCGAGCCAGATTGTGACGAGCGGTTGCTTCGTCGTGGGGCTTGCCGAGAATATCGCCGTCGAACAAGGCTACCTGGTCCGAGCCGATGATCAGGTGATCGGGATAGTCGTTGGCCAGGCGATTGGCCTTGGCGAGGGCCAGCCGTTCAACGAGCACCTCCGGCGTTTCACCGGGCCGTGGCGTCTCGTCGATGTCGGGGCTCGACCATACGTAGGGGAGTGCCAGGCGGTCGAGCAGCTGGCGGCGCCAGCGTGAACCAGAGGCGAGAACAAGGCGCGTCATGCAGGGTCTCCTAATGGTTTTCAGGTCGGCTTTATGTCGCAGGAAGGCGATGCAGAAGAGGCCAGTTTAACGCCTTGAGGGTGGGGAGGGTGACAAGCTTTGACAGCTGACGGGGGAGTGCCTATCATTGCGCGCCTATGCTGACCTCAAGACTTCCTGACAAGATCGAGCCTTACAAGCTCGCCACCCGTGCCGAACGCCTCGAAGGGCTCATGTCCCTCGACAACTTGGTGCGCCTGGCCGATGCCGTCGGCCCTCAGAGTGGTGACTGCCGGGTGTGGCTCGACTTCGGCGTTGACGCCCAGGGCCAGCGAGAGATTCGCGGTCGCCTGGAGGCCGACCTCGAGCTGCCGTGTCGGCGCTGTCAAATGCCGATGGCGCAGAAGGTGGAAAGCGAATTTCTACTCGGCATGGTCACCAGCGATGCCCTCGCCGCCGAGCTGCCGAATACACATGAGCCGGTGCTGGTGGAAAACGAACAGCTTAACCTTCTGGAGGTAGTCGAGGATGAACTGATCCTCAGCCTGCCTCAGGTGGTTTACCACGACGAGGCCGATTGCCGAGTCTCGCGGGATCAGCTGAGCAGCGGAGTGGAAGCAGAGCAGTCCGCTGCGCCCGCAGCGAGTCCATTCGAGGTTCTCAAACGTCTCAAGGGCAAAACCTGACTCATCATCGTTTCATTCTGGAGTGATCCACATGGCAGTTCAAAAGACCCGCAAGACTCGTTCCAAGCGCGGCATGCGTCGCAGCCACGATGCGTTGACAGCACCGACGCTGTCCCAGGACCAGGAAACGGGCGCCACGCATTTGCGTCACCACGTTTCGCCGGATGGCTTCTACCGCGGCCGCAAGGTTATTGACGCCTGAGGCGACCCGCCTTCTTCATTGACGTCCGGACTCTGACGACCTCATGTGGATTGCCGTCGACGCAATGGGCGGTGACCATGGCCCGTTCGCCACTGTCGTAGGAGCAGCTAGCGCGGTCATCGATGTGCCGGATCTCGAGATTCGTCTGTTCGGCCCGAAACGCCAGCTAGCCGATGAAATCTCCCGCCTGCCGCGGCATCTTGCCGCGGCGGGTTCTCGTATGTGCATCATCAATGCGCCGCAGGTGATTGGTCAGGATCAGCGTGCATCCGAAGCGCTGCGTCACGGGGCCGATACCAGCATGTCGAAGATGCTCTATTGTGTCGCCGCTGGCGAGGCACGAGCCGGAGTCAGTGCCGGCAATACCGGCGCACTGATGGCGATGGCACGCCGTGCTGTGGGCACGGTGCCAGGCATATCGCGTCCGGCCATCAGCACCTCGATTCCGACTCGCGATCAAGGGCGATGCTACCTGCTCGATCTTGGGGCGAACATCGAGGTGTCTGCCAACCGGCTGGTGGAGTTCGCCATGATGGGTGAGGCAATGGCTCGCCATGTGGACGGCCTGACTTCGCCGCGGGTGGCATTACTCAACCTCGGTGTCGAAGGCAGTAAAGGGCCTGCGAGTGTCCGGCAAGCCGATGAGTGGTTGCGCGATCACACTGACATCGCCTATGTAGGGTTTATGGAAGGTGACGGTATTTACAGTGGCAGGGCCGACGTGGTGGTGTGTGATGGCTTCGTCGGCAATGCAGTTCTCAAGGCAAGCGAAGGACTTGCCCGAATGTTGGTCGAACGCGTTCAGGCGACCTTCGAGGCTCACTGGGGAAGCCGCCTGGTGGGCGCTATGGCCCGGCCGGCGCTGAGACGGTTAAAGCGTGAGCTTGACCCGGTTCGCTATAACGGCGCCAGCTTGCTGGGGCTGGATGGCATCGTGATCAAGAGCCATGGCAGTGCCGACGCCACCGGCTTTCATTACGCGGTGTTACGGGCGGTGCAGGAGGTCAGCCGCGACCTGCCAACGCGGTTGGGGGCTGAACTCGGTCAGCGACGAACAGCAGCTGATGCGCTCGGCGGTGGCAGCCGAGGTGATAAACGACCCGACGTAGTTGCATCGGATTCGCCTAGCAGGCCTGATGGCGATAAAAGCCAACAAGAGAAAGGTGATTGACATGACGCAACCCCTCGCTCTCGTTTTCCCCGGCCAGGGTTCTCAGCAAGTGGGTATGTTGAGAGAGCTGGCAGAACGCTACAGCGTGGTGGGTACTACCTTCGATGAGGCCTCAGACGCGTTAGGTTATGACCTCTGGCAGCTCGTGCAGGAAGGGCCGGCTGACGCGCTGAACGCCACGGCCTGCACCCAGCCGGCGCTGCTCGCAGCCAGTGTGGCCGTATGGCGAGTCTGGCAGGAGCTCGAAGGGCCCCGTCCGGACGTTATGGCTGGACACAGTCTGGGCGAATACAGTGCTATGGTCTGTGCGGGCGCGCTGCCCTTTGCCCAGGGCGTGCAGCTGGTAAGGCTGCGTGGGGAGGCGATGCAGGAGGCGGTGCCGGTCGGCGAGGGTGCCATGGCCGCAATCCTGGGCCTTGACGATGAACAGGTGGAACAGGCCTGCGACAGTGCGGCTCAGGACGACGTGGTGTCGGCGGTCAACTACAATGCCCCTGGCCAGGTAGTCATCGCCGGTAGCAAGGCTGCCGTGGAGCGGGCGATCGCGGCCTGTCAGCAAATGGGAGCCAGGCGTGCCGTGGAATTGCCGGTTTCCGGTCCCTTCCATAGTGCACTAATGCGTCCGGCCGCCGAGCGGTTGGCCGAGGCGATGGACAAGATCGAGTTGCGTTCACCGCGTTATACGGTCATACAGAATGTCGATGCGCAGGCGCATGCAGATATCGAGACATTGCGTACGCGATTGATCGAGCAGCTCTACCAGCCGGTACGCTGGACCTCCTGCGTAGAGGCAATGGCCGGGCAGGGGGCTCGGGTGTTCATCGAGTGTGGCCCGGGCAAAGTGCTGACGGGCCTGAACAAGCGCATTGCGAAGGGCAGCAAGGGACTGGCCGTCAACGATCCGGACAGCCTGGAGGCGGCGCTGGAGCTGGCCCGGGACACGACGCGCTAGTCGCCGTTCATTGGGCCATGACATTCACGCATGTAAACCTCTCAGGATGAAGGTGGAATACACAATGACAAGCGAGCGTAGAGTCGCCCTGGTCACCGGCGCCAGCCGAGGTATCGGTCGGGCCATTACCCATGAGTTGGGTCGACAGGGCCATATTGTGATCGGTACGGCCACCAGCGAAAGCGGGGCTGGTCGTATCGATGCCGACCTCAAGGAAGCGGAAATTGAAGGGGCGGGACGTCTTCTGGATGTCAACGACCAATCGAGCATTGATGGGCTGATCAAGGCGGTGAGCGAGACGTTCGGAGCTCCCACGATCCTCGTCAATAACGCCGGCATCACTCGAGACAACCTGCTGATGCGCATGAAAGAGGATGAGTGGGATTCGGTGATCGACACCAATCTCAAGTCGGTCTATCGCGTCAGTAAGTCATGTCTGCGCGGGATGACCCGAGCACGCTTCGGGCGCATCATCTGCATCAGTTCGGTGGTCGCCAGCATGGGCAATCTTGGCCAGACAAACTATGCTGCGGCGAAGGCCGGCATGGAAGGGTTTACGCGGGCGCTAGCCCGTGAGGTGGCTTCACGGTCGATCACTGTCAATGCGGTGGCGCCTGGTTTCATCGCCACTGACATGACCGAGTCGCTGCCGGAAGAGCAACAGAAGATGCTGTTGGGCCAGATCCCCTTGTCACGTCTGGGCCAGCCTGAGGAAATTGCGGCTGCGGTAGGGTTTCTGGCCGGGGAGACGGCAAGTTACATTACCGGCGAGACCCTGCATGTCAATGGCGGCATGAACATGCATTGACAGCCACTGGGTTCGGCGGTTGCGCCGGCCAGATGGCGTCTATAAACTACCCCGCAGCTTTGGGCTTGCGGTTTCAAAATGGCTGGTTTTCAGAACGGCTAACGTGAACGACTGGAGTACGTACAATGAGCACCATCGAAGAGCGCGTGAAGAAGGTTGTGGCCGAGCGCCTGAACGTCAAGGAAGAAGATATCCAGAATTCCTCGTCTTTTACCGAAGACCTGGGCGCTGATTCCTTGGATACCGTCGAGCTGGTCATGGCGCTCGAAGAGGAGTTCGATACTGAAATTCCTGACGAGGAAGCCGAGAAGATCACGACCGTTCAGGAAGCCATTGACTACGTCAACGCTCACCAGTAAGACGGTGTCGCTTGATAACGCTTGTTGATGCGCCCGGGCAATGTCCCGGAAAGAGCCGCCCGTTGAGGGCGGCTTTCTCGTCTGTGGGTGAGTCTCGCAGACGGCACAGGGAGACGAGACTCGGGTATACTGCGCGCAATGGCGACTCCGGCTCGTGGGTCGTGTACCAGGATCGTGGGGAGGAAAACGGATGGCTCGTAAAAGGGTGGTGGTGACCGGACTCGGTCTGGTCACGCCGGTAGGTAATACCGTCGACCAGAGCTGGGCCAACATTGTGGCCGGTAAGAGCGGAATTGCGCCCATTGAGCATTTCGATGTCAGTGGCTTCAACACCCGCTTCGGTGGCTCGATCAAGGACTTCGACATCAGCCCTTATCTCAATCCCAAGGAGGCTCGCAAGATGGACCTCTTCATCCAGTACGGGATGGCTGCCGGGGCTCAGGCGATCGAGGATTCCGGTGTCGAGTGCACCGAGGAAAATTCCGGCCGGATCGGCGTGGCTATCGGCTCGGGTATCGGTGGGCTACCGATGATCGAGCACAATCACCATGCCCTTCTCAAGGGAGGTGCCCGGCGAATTTCGCCATTTTTCGTGCCTGGCTCGATCATCAACATGATCTCGGGCAACCTGGCGATTCAGCATGGCTTTCGTGGGCCCAATATTGCGATTACCACGGCTTGCACCACCGGTACGCACAATATCGGCTACAGCGCGCGCACTATCGCTTACGGAGATGCCGACGTGATGGTCTGCGGGGGGGCTGAAATGGCAACGACGCCGCTGGGCCTCGGTGGCTTCTCTGCAGCCCGTGCGCTGTCGACCCGCAACGATGACCCCGCTGCAGCCAGTCGTCCCTGGGATCGCGATCGTGACGGCTTCGTTCTCTCTGACGGCGCTGGTGTCATGGTACTCGAGGAGTACGAACACGCCAGGGCTCGTGGTGCGACTGTCTATGCCGAACTCACTGGCTTTGGCATGAGCGATGATGCCTATCACATGACCTCACCGCCGGAAGACGGCAGTGGTGCGGCCATCTCCATGAGCAATGCCATTCGTGATGCCGGCATCTCCCCGTCGCAGGTGGATTACATCAACGCGCATGGCACCTCGACACAGTCCGGCGACCTCGCCGAGAGTCGCGCTGTCGAGAAGGTGCTGGGCGACGCCGCGAAGTCCGTGGCAGTGAGCTCCACCAAGTCGATGATCGGTCATCTGCTGGGTGCGGCAGGTGCCGTCGAGGCAGTGTTCAGCGTGCTGGCGATCCGCGATCAGGTCGCGCCACCGACCATCAACCTTGAAGCCCCCCAGGCAGGCTGCAATCTGGATTATGTGCCTCATCATGCGCGAGAAATGAAGGTTGAAATCGCACTCTCCAATTCCTTCGGTTTCGGCGGCACGAATGGCACCCTGGTGTTTGTCAAGGTGTGAGGGAGGTGACCTCTCGCCCCGAGAGCTGGCCTTTGGACGATCGTGGGGCCGCCTATGGCGACGGCCTGTTCGAAACCGTATTGTTGAGGGATGGGGAGCCCCAACTTTGGGACGCGCATCTGGGCCGCCTTGCGAAAGGCTGTGAGGTGCTTGCCATTCCTCTGCCGGCGCGCGCCGCGCTGGAGGAGCCGCTGGCCGCGGCAGGTAAGGGTCTCCAGGTCTTGAAGCTGATGCTCACCCGCGGCAGCGGCGGCCGCGGGTACCAACTGCCGGCGAAGCCTGAGCCAAGACTTCGTTGGCGTCTGGCGCCGTTCGTGCCGATGAGTGACCACTGGGCAAGCGGAGTGCGCATACGTCACTGCGCATTGCGCTTGGGCATTCAGCCGACGCTGGCGGGTCTCAAGCACCTCAATCGTCTGGAGAACGTCCTGGCCCGGGCGGAGTGGTCGACGCCCAAGGTTGCCGAGGGCGTGTTGTGTGATGCCGAAGGGCGGCTGGTCGAGGCGACCTGCATGAACCTCTTCTGGCAACGCCACGGTCGCCTGGAAACCCCGCGGCTGGATCGCTGCGGGGTGGCGGGAACACTGCGTGAGGCCTTGCGACAACGCGTCAGCCTTCATGAGGTCGAGAGTGACCCAGCCGTGCTGGAAAACGCAGAGGCGGTATGGCTCGGCAATTCTTTGCAGGGACTCTGGCCGGTGGCTCGCCTTGATGATGCCCAGGGCCGGGAGCTCATGCGCTGGAAAATTGGTCCTCGCCATCGTCCGCTCCAGGCCGAGGCTCATGCCCTGCTGGGCCATCCCCTTTTCACATGACAGCGCTTAGAGCCGCACTGGCCCCCGCATTGGCTATTTGCAACGAGGAACCACATGCTGCGTTCACTAAAGGTACTGATTGTCTTGCTGATGATCGCCGGGGTAGCGCTGTTCGCCGGTTATCGTTATTGGGAATCGCGGCTCGAGGCGCCCATCGTGCTGAGCGAATCGACTATCTACGAAGTTCCCGGCGGGGCGGGTTTTCATAGTGTCGTGCGCGGGCTTGCCGAGCGTGGCGTTATCAGTGATGCCTGGGCCTACCGCCTGTTGGTGCGGCTGGACCCGCAGGCCGTGCCCGACTTGCGGCCTGGCGAGTATCGGTTGCAACCCGGCATGAGCGGCCGTGACGTGTTGGCGCTTCTGGATAGCCACGAGGTGGTCACCTACTCGCTGACGATTCCCGAGGGCTGGACTCTTCAGCAGATGCGCGACAGGCTCGCACAAGCCCCCAAGCTAGAGGTCCTGACCGCCGGTCTTTCCGGCGACCAATTAATGGCGCGAATGGGTCGCGAGGACACGCATCCCGAGGGCTGGTTCTTTCCCGATACCTATCGCTATCAGAAGGGAATGAGCGATCTGGATATTCTCCGCCGCGCATTGAACCGAATGGAAGACGTCCTCGAAGAGGTGTGGGCAGAGAGAGACGACGACTTGACCATCGACTCTGCGTACGAGGCGCTGATCATGGCCTCCTTGATCGAGCGTGAAACCGGGGTCCCGGAGGAGCGCCGAGATATCGCCGGCGTATTCAAGCGACGCATGGAACGCGGCATGCGCCTGCAGACCGATCCCACGGTGATCTACGGCATGGGTGAGCGCTACGAGGGCAATATCACACGGGCCGACCTGCGCGAAGCCACCGCCTATAACACCTATGTGATCGATGGCCTGCCACCGACGCCGATTGCCCTGCCGGGACGTGGGGCTCTGGAAGCGGCGGTCAACCCAGCCGAGGGGGAGAGCCTGTATTTCGTCTCCCGCGGCGACGGCACGCATCAATTTTCAGATTCGCTGCGCGAGCACAATAATGCAGTGAATCGGTACATTCGCAATCGTTGATCAGGGAGCGGCTGCCGCCATGTCGCAGCGCGGACGATTCATCACTCTGGAAGGCGGTGAAGGCGTGGGCAAGTCCACTAACCTGGCGCTGGTGGCCGACTGGATCGAGGCCCAAGGCATCGAGGTGGTGCGCACGCGTGAGCCCGGCGGAACCGCCAGGGCCGAGGCGATCCGTGGCCTGCTGCTCGACGCGGATGTCACCGAGCCGCTCGAAGACGACGCCGAGTTGTTGCTGGTGTTCGCCGCGCGCGCCCAGCACCTGGCCAGCAAGATCCGCCCGGCGCTGGCGCGCGGTGCCTGGGTGGTCTGCGATCGCTTCACTGATGCCACCTTTGCCTACCAGGGAGGCGGTCGAGGTATACCCGCGGCGCGTATCAGTGCACTGGAGGCCTTTGTTCAGCAAGGGCTGCAGCCCGACCTCACGCTGTTGCTGGACATGCCCATGCAGGCGGCCCAGCGGCGTCTGCAGGGCCGCCTGGACCGCGATGGCGAGCAGCGTGACCGATTCGAGCGTGAGCATGGCGAGTTCTTCGAGGCGGTTCGCCGGGCCTATCTGGAGCGTGCCGCCGCGGCACCTGATCGCATCGCCGTGATTGACGCATCGGACGATCTGGCCACGGTGCAGCATCGGCTGCTGGCGCATCTGCAAGCGCAGGTCGCCGCATGGCGTTGATAGCATCAAGCGACCTGACGCCCCCGCCCTGGCTGGCGGCGCGGTTCCACGCCCTGACCGACCAGGCGCGTTCCGGGCGGCTGCCCCACGCGCTGCTGCTTTCGGGCCCCCGAGGCGTGGGCAAGCAGCCGCTCGTTGATGCGTTGGTCGCCTGGATGCTGTGCGCCAATCCCGGTAAGCATGCCTGCGGCCACTGCCACGGCTGTCGGATGCTGGCGGCGGGTTACCATCCCGATCTGCTCCGGGTCGAGCCTGAGGAGGGCAAGCGGCAGATCCGTATCGACCCCATTCGTGGGGTCAATGCTTTCGTCGCCCAGACCGCCCAACAGGGCGGTTACCGGGTGATCGTCATCAAGCCGGCCGAGGCGATGAACGTGGCCGCCGCCAATGCGCTGCTCAAGAGCCTGGAAGAGCCCGGTGCACAGACGCTGTTCGTGCTCATCGCCGATGTCCCCTCGCGGATGCCGCCGACCATTCGCTCGCGTTGCCAGCAATGGGCGCTTTCGCCCCCGGCGGCCGACGAATGCACGGCCTGGCTGGCCGAGCGCCTGGGTGATGAGGCGAATGCGCGCTTCTGGTGGCGGGTCGCCGGTGGGCTGCCATTGGCGGCACTGGAGCAGGCGACACCCGAGGCACGCGCCCTGCGCCAACAACTGCATGACACCTTCGAGGCGCTGGTCCGGGGGGCCGAGCCGGTGGCCGAAGCGGCGCGACTGGATCGGCAATCCATCGATGCAATCCTGTGGTACGGTATCGCCTGGTTGGAGGATCTGATTCGTTTGGGTCTCTCCGGTGAGAGCCGAGAGCTGCGCAACCCCGACCTGCTACCGCTGTATCGTCAGGCCGTCAAGAATGGCCGCCTGAGGGACTGGTTCAGGCTGCTCGACTATGCCCGTGAGCAGCGGCGCCTGCTGGCCATGGGAGGCAATCCTAACCCCCAGCTGGTGCTCGAAGCCTGGCTGGTTCGCTGGTCGGCGTTGCTGCGCTCCTGACCCTGTCTTCGCGTCGTTACCTGAGGAGATGGCCATGGCCGCCCAGAAAGCGCTCTCACTGACTATCCAGGATGTTCCGACCCTGCTCTCGGCCTATATGCCGTCGCTCGACCGAGGCGGGATTTTCGTGCCCACCCGCGAGCGCTATGAACTCGGCCAGGAAGTGTTCCTGCTGTTGATGCTGCCCGGCGAGAGTGAGCGCGTCCCGGTGACCGGCCAGGTGGTCTGGGTCTCGCCGGAAGGCGTTGCCGGCCGCCGCGTTCCAGGTATCGGCATCCATTTCGGCACCGAGGATCAGGCGGTCCGTGGTCGCATCGAGAGCCTGCTGGCCGGTCAGTTGGACAAGGGCGCGTCTACCTACACGCTCTGACGAGCTTCGAGTCACTCACATTTTTTCCTAGGTCTATCACCGCATGTTCGTTGATTCCCACTGCCATCTCGACCGCCTCGATCCCCGCACACACGACGGTGATCTCGGCGTGGCCCTGAATGCCGCTCGTGAACGCGACGTACGCCAGTTCCTGGCCATCGCCGTGAATCTGGACGATGTGCCGGCACTGGCCGCCATCAGCCGGGCGCATAAGGACGTGGTGATCGCCGCTGGCATGCACCCCATGCAGAGTGCCGCCGAGGAGCCCGATGTCGAAACGATCAAGGAGGTCGCCGAGCGCTTCGATGTCGTGGCGATCGGCGAAACCGGCCTCGACTATCACTACGCCGTCGATACCGATTCAGCCCAGAGCGAGGGAACCGAGGTATCCGAGATGCCGTCACGCCGCCTCCAGTTCGAGCGTTTCCGCCGCCACCTGATCGCCGCCAATGAACTGGAATTGCCGGTAATCGTGCATACCCGCGAGGCGCGCGAGGATACCCTGGCACTGATTCGCGAGCATACCGATCCAAACGTGGGTGGGGTGCTGCATTGCTTCACCGAAGATCTGGACATGGCGCGGGAGGCAGTACGTCATGGCTTTTTCATCTCGCTGTCGGGGATCGTGACCTTTCGCAACGCCGAATCGGTCCGCGATCTGGCCAGGCGCATTCCGCTGGACCGCCTGCTGATCGAGACCGATAGCCCGTATCTCGCCCCGGTTCCTCACCGGGGCAAGCCCAATGAGCCGGCCTGGGTGGTGGAAGTCGCGGAGTGTATCGCCAAGGTACGCGGCATCAGCGTGGAGGAAGTGGCGATGCAGACCACAGCGAATTTCTACCGGTTGTTCCGTGCCGCGGCGCCCCAGGCCCCCGATAACGTTCGCGAGGCGCTGGCCCAGGCGGGACTGGTCTAAGCTTTCCAAGAGATTCCCTGCGAGGCCTTGCCATGACCCTCGATCCCTTATTGGCCCAGATCGACCCAGAGGGTGATATCCCGCCTCTCGATGCCTGGCACCCCGAGCATGAGAGTGAGATGGACTTGGTGATTGCCGCCGATGGCCGCTGGATCCATGAGGGCGTCGCCATTGTCCGAACGCGATTGGTGCGTCTGCTCTCGACCATCCTGAGGCGCGAGGCCGACGGCGGCTATTACCTGGTGACGCCTGCCGAAAAGCAGCGCATCCAGGTCGAGGATCGCCCCTTCCTGATTGTCGAAGCAGAGCCCGACGCGCGGGGGCTGTGGTGGCTGACCACCAATGTCGGCGACCGTCTGGTGCTCGATGAACACCACCGTTTGACGTTGAGCGAGACGCCGGCCGGCGAGTGCGTGCCCGAGGTGGCAGTGCGTTTCGGGCTAGCGGCCCGGCTGGGTCGCAACGTCTATTATCGCTTGGTTGATCAGGCCGAGAACCGAGAGCTGACAAATGGTGGCCAGGAGCTGGGCCTGGAGAGCGGCGGCGTCTGGCATCCCCTTGGTCGGCTCGACCCATCTGAGCCGGGCTCGGAACCGCCATGCGCCTGACCGACGAACAGCGGGCCGTGGTAGCGCATGGCGCTGGTCATGCCCGTGTCGCGGCAGTGGCCGGTGCCGGCAAGACCGCCACCATGGTGGCGCGGGTGCAACAGCTGCTCGAACAAGGCGTGCCGGCCAAGCGCATTCTGGTGTTGATGTTCAACCGCTCCGCGCGGGAGGACTTCCAGTCGCGTCTGGCCGCCATGGCGCCAACCGGTCAGGCGCTTCCCGATGTCCGCACCTTCCATTCGCTGGGCCATCGCCTGACCGGCAGCCTGACCCGCTGGGGAGCGCTTGCGTCGCGGCAGCTGCTGACCGCGGATTGGCAGCTGGAGCGCTTGTTGCGCCAGGCAACCCTCGCCGCGCTCGCCGACACGCCAGAGGCACGTGAAGCGGCCCTCGATACCGAGCGTCTCGAGGCTCTGGCGCACTTCTGTGCACTCGTGAAAGCCGAAATGGTCACCCCTACCGACCTTCATACCCGCCTCGACTTTGGTGAGAATACCGATTATTTTCCCGATGCTTTCGATCACGCCGAGCAGCTGTTGGCCGAGCAAGGTCTGATGAGTTATGCGGATCTGCTCTATCGGCCCCTTCGGGCCCTCGAAGCCGACCCTGAGCTGTGCCGAAGGGTCCAGGGCTTTCTCGACCATGTGATCATCGATGAGTATCAGGACATCAATGTGGCCCAGCAGCGGCTGCTGGCGCTGCTCGCGGGGCGTGAGGCGGCGGTGATGGCGGTGGGTGATGCCAACCAGTGCATCTACGAATGGCGGGGGGCACACCCCGACACCATGCTCGAACGTTTCACCGCCACCTTTGGCGCGGCAACCGATTATCCGCTGTCGACCACTTTTCGCCACGGCCATGCCCTGGCGCTGGCCGCCAATCATGCCATCGCTGCGAATCGCCGGCGCCCCGACCAGCTCTGCCTGGCGGGCGCGCAGACCCCGGATACCGGGCTGTCGGTCGGGCAGGGGGCCAGCGCCGTGCTCGACACACTCGATGATTGGCACCGGCAAGGACATCGGCTGGACGAGGCCTGCCTGCTGGTGCGCAGCTGGGCGCTCACGGTGCCCCTGCAGTTGTCGCTGCTCAGGGCGGGCGTGCCGTTCCGGCTCGCCCGCGAAGATCGTTTCGTCTTCCGTCTGCCCCTGGTGCAGGCGCTGGCCGGTTACATGACGCTGGCCAGGGCCCCGTCCCTGTTGCAGGACCCGGAGCATCTCCACCTGCTACTCGCCCAACCGACACCTTTCGTGGCTCGTGAGCGGCTCGCCGCGCTGGCGGCTCGACTTGCCGATGCACAGCGCTGGCCGGAGCGCCATGATCCGCTCATCGACGGACTCAAGCCTTACCAACGGCGGACTCTCAAGCGTCGCTGGGCGCTGCTCTGCGAGCTGCCGAAACTGAGCAACTGGCCGCCGGCGAAGCTGCTTCAGCATGTGGTGGAAGCTGTCGAGGCCGAAAAGGTGCTCAAGCGGGCTGCTGCTCGGCGCGAAAAGGGCGAGGAGGACGTGCGTCTGCTCGACGTATTGATCGAACAGGCTAGCGAGCTTGGCAATGATACCGAAGCGTTTATCGAGCTTTTGCGCCGCCCGGTGGAGAGTCGCGACGATGGCGTGCTGATCTCCACGGTGCATGGCGCCAAGGGGCTGGAATGGCCGCTGGTAATTCTTGCCGGCAGCAACGAAGAAGACTTCCCGCATTACAGCCGCGACAACCCGCTCTCGCCGCAACGACTGGAGGAAGAGCGTCGACTGTTCTATGTCGCCATCACCCGGGCCCGCGAGCAGCTGTGTATCGTGCATGATGGCGGCGATCACCGCCCCAGTCGCTTCATCGGCGAGACGGCGTGGCGAGAATGCCAGAAAATCAGCGAGCGTATCGGTGCGGCAGGGCAGAGCGACTATGCTTCCCCCTTGGCGGTGTCCTTCCCCGGTCTGGTCGAGCGTTACCTCACCTCGCTGGGGCATGCATTGCCGATCACCGCCGCTACGATCGCCACTGACGGCGTGGCCGAACCCGAACCGTCAGTCAATGATTACGGCGTCGGCCAGCGAATACGACATGCTGTTTTTGGCGAGGGAGAGATCGCCGTGATCGAGGGCGACCCGGCCAATCCGGTGATCGAAGTACGGTTTCTCCAGGCGGGCCGACGCCGCTTGATCGCCCGGCGCGCACCCATCGAACTTCTGGAAGGAGCCCTGGAATGACACGGGCACTGATTAGCGCCAGCGAGCTGGCCGACGCCCTCATGGGCGAACATCCGCCGCAGATACTCGATTGCCGGGCCAGGCTGGGTGACCCGGAAGCCGGACGACGGCTCTGGCGGAACGCCCACTTGCCGGGCAGTTTGCACATGGACCTCGACCGCGACCTGGCGGGGCCGCCGGGAGAGGGCGGTCGGCATCCGCTGCCGCAACCCGAGGCATTCACGGCCGTTGTGCAACGCCTCGGCATCACCCCGGCGACGCCAGTGGTGGTCTACGATGACATGGGCGGCCAGCTCGCGGCGGCGCGGGCCTGGTGGATGCTCCGCTGCTGGGCCGGCCATCCCGAGGTGCGCGTCCTTGACGGCGGCTTCCCGGCCTGGGCAGTGGAGGGCGGCGAGACCCTGTCGCAGCATGCGCGGCTCCTCCTGCCCGAGCCCTCCCGCTGGCGGCCCGACTATCGCCAGGATGGCCTGGCCGATGCCGAACGTGTGGGCGCGGGACGCGATCTCAAGCTCGATGCCAGAAGCCGCGAGCGCTATCGTGGCGACGCCGAACCCATCGACCCCGTCACCGGTCATATTCCCGGTGCCATCTGCCGCCCGAGCGCCACGAACCTTGATGCCCAAGGGCATTTTAAGGACCCCGAGGTGCTCGCGACCGAGCTACCCGAGGCCGAATCGCTCATCGCCTATTGCGGATCGGGTGTCACCGCCTGCCATAATATCCTGGCCTACGCTGTCGCCGGCCGCCCCTTGCCGACACTCTACCCGGGCTCCTGGAGCGAGTGGATTCGAGACCCCGGGCGACCGATCGCTACGGGTGAGAACTGAGCTGCCGCCAAAGGGCAGCTACATATTGGGATAATTCGGTCCCCCACCGCCCTCCGGGGCTACCCAGGTGATATTCTGAGCCGGGTCCTTGATGTCGCAGGTCTTGCAGTGCACACAGTTCTGAAAGTTGATCTGGAACCTGGGGTTTCCGGCATCGTCTTCGACGACCTCATAGACGCCTGCCGGGCAGTAGCGCTGCGCGGGCTCATCGTATAACGGCAGGTTTTCGCGGATCGGCAGATCGGGATCGTCGAGCCTGAGGTGGCACGGCTGGTCTTCCTCGTGGTTGGTGTTCGACAGGAATACCGAAGAGGGCTTGTCGAAGGAGAGCTTGTCGTCCGGTCGGGGATAGTCGATCTTCTCGCACTCGCTGGCGGGCTTGAGCGTGGCATGGTCCGGCGTGGTGTCATGAACCTTGGGCAGCTTGCCGCCGAGTAGCTGGTCGAGAAAGTTGTAGGCGCCGCCGCCCAGGGTGCCGTACTTGTGGATCGCCGGGCCGAAGCTGGCGGTTTCCTTGAGCTCGGCATAGGCCCAGCTCGTCTCCCACTTGCCGGTGAAGGCGGTCAGTTCCTGACCGCCTTCATCACCGTCGGCAATGGCCTCGAAGACCGTTTCGGCCGCCACCAGGCCCGACTTCATGGCGGTGTGCAGGCCCTTGATCTTGGCGAAATTGAGCGTGCCGGCGTCGCAGCCGATCAGCAGACCGCCGGGAAAGGTCATCTTCGGCAGGCAATTGAGCCCGCCCTTGGTGATGGCGCGGGCTCCGTAGGCGACCCGCTTGCCGCCTTCGAGCGACTGCTTGAGCACCGGATGATGCTTCATGCGCTGGAACTCGTCGAAGGGCGACAGCCAGGGGTTCTGGTAGGAGAGGTCCATGATCAGGCCGACCACCACTTGCTGATTTTCGACATGGTAAAGAAACCAGCCGCCGTGGGTGTGCTTGTCCAGCGGCCAGCCGGAGCCGTGCAGGACCAATCCTGGCTCATGCTGGGCCTCGGGGACATCCCATAGCTCCTTGAGACCGATGCCGTAGTGCTGCGGATCCTTGCCCTCGTCCAGCTTGAAGCGCTCGATCAGCCGCTTGCCCAGGTGGCCGCGTGAGCCTTCGGCGAACAGGGTGTACTTGGCGCGCAGCTCCATGCCCGGCATATGGCCGCTCTTTGGCGTGCCATCCGCGGCGACGCCCATGTCGCCAATCAGGATGCCGCGCACCGTGCCGTCCTCGTCATGCAGGGCTTCCTGGGCGGCGAAGCCGGGAAAGATTTCCACGCCCAGCCCCTCGGCCTGCTCGGCCAGCCAGCGGCAAAGGTTGCCAGCACTGATCACATAGCGGGTGAGATCGTCACCCGTATTGTGCATGGTCTTTGGCACCAGGGCGTTGGGCAGCTTCTGGGCCTTTTCGGCGTCCTTGAGCAAGTAAAGTTCGTCGCGGGTGGCTGGTGTGGTGAGGGGCGCGCCACGCTCGGCCCAATCGGGAAAAAGCTCCTGCAGGGCGCGTGGCTCGAAGACCGCCCCTGAAAGAATATGCGCGCCGACTTCGGAGCCCTTCTCCACGAGGCATACCGTCAATTCCTGACCGGCATCATTGGCCTGTTGCATCAACCGGCACGCCGCCGAGAGACCGGCGGGGCCGGCACCCACGATCACGACATCGAAATCCATGGATTCGCGTTCAACATCTTCCACTTGCATTGCTCCTTGCTGGCCTCGGCGCTCGGTTCGGCGGTTTCATGGCCGTCTTCCCGACAACGCCATTAGCTTTTAGACGGTCGCTTGCTTCTAGCCAAGGCTTATCATAGGCATAATAGTCATTTGGCCACTGCTTTGCGATTCTGACGCCCGTTCACCGATAAGCGGCCATGCCGGGTTTGTCGGCCCTAGGCAGGCTGTGGCACATTGAAAGGGCTTCTTGTTGCGGCGCATATCACACGCTTGCATGAATATCGAACGGCCTACCGACCGGTGCCGGGTGGGGCAGGTCGCTCCCCGTCAAAGCGAGGGAGGGTAGGCGTGGTTTATCCCATCATCGGGCTCCCGTAACGAACCAAGCGAGGACACTATGAAGGTACTCGTCGCGGTCAAACGCGTCGTCGACTACAACGTCAAGATTCGGGTCAAGCCCGATCACTCTGACGTCGACCTCACCAACGTCAAGATGGCCATGAACCCCTTCTGCGAGATCGCCGTGGAAGAAGCGGTGCGCCTCAAGGAAAAGGGCGTGGCGACCGAGATCGTCGCCGTGACCATCGGGCCCAAGGCCGCTCAGGAGCAGCTGCGCACCGCGCTGGCACTGGGCGCCGACCGGGCGATCCACATCCAGACCGACGAGAAGGCCGAGTCGCTGGCGGTGGCCAAGCTGCTGGCCAAGGTGGTCGAACAGGAACAGCCCGGGCTCACGATCCTCGGCAAGCAAGCCATCGATACCGACAACAACCAGACCGGCCAGATGCTCGCCGCGCTCACCGGTTTGCCTCAGGGCACCTTCGCCTCCGAGGTGGTTATCGAAAATGACAAGATGCATGTCACCCGTGAGATCGACGGCGGCCTGCAGACCATCGAGCTCACGCTCCCCGCCATCGTCACCACCGACCTGCGCTTGAACGAGCCTCGCTACGCCAAGCTCCCCGATATCATGAAGGCCAAGAAGAAGCCGATGGACGTCACAACCCCTGCGGAGCTCGGCGTCGAGATGGCCTCGAAGGTCACGCTGCTTAAGGTCGAATCCCCGGCCGAGCGCAAGGGCGGCATCAAGGTCGGCTCGGTGGACGAGCTCATCGATAAACTCAAGAACGAAGCCAAAGTTCTTTGAAAGCAGTTCTTTGAAAACAGTACTTTGACAACCGTTCTTTGAATACAGAGCTTTGAAAGGAGTTGATCCCATGAGCCTTCTGGTCCTCGCCGAACACCATGATGGCCAACTGTCCGGCGCCACCGCCCACGTGGTGGCCGCCGCGCAGGCCATTCAGCAACACAGCGGTGGCGATGTCGATCTCCTGGTCGCCGGCGAGCACGTCGCCGCGGTGGCCGAGGCCGCGGCCAAGCTTGACGGCGTCAACCGGGTGCGCGTCGCCGATCACGCCGCCTACGCCCACCAGCTCGCCGAGCCCATGGGCGCGCTGCTGGCCGAGCTGGCCGGCGACTACAGCTACCTGCTGGCCGGCGCCTCCACCACCGGCAAGAACGTCATGCCGCGCGTCGCCGCGCTCAAGGACGTCAGCCAGATATCCGAGATCATCGAGGTCGACTCGGCCGACACCTTCAAGCGCCCGATCTACGCCGGCAACGCCATTGCCACCGTGCAGAGCGCCGACCCCCTCAAGGTGCTTACCGTACGCAGCACCGGCTTCGACGCGGTAGGCTCTCTACAAGATCAGGGTGGCAGTGCCGCTATCGAGGCGGTGGATGTTGTCGTCGACAACGCCCAGTCCACCTTTATCAAGGAGGCCCTGGCACAGAGTGACCGCCCCGAGCTGGCGGGTGCCAAGATCGTCGTCTCTGGCGGGCGCGGCATGGGCAATGGAGAGAACTTCAAGCTGCTGGACGGCATCGCCGACAAGCTCGGCGCCGCCATCGGCGCATCAAGAGCCGCGGTCGACGCTGGCTTCGTGCCCAACGACATGCAGGTCGGCCAGACCGGCAAGATCGTCGCCCCGGAACTTTATATCGCCGTAGGCATTTCCGGCGCCATCCAGCACCTGGCGGGCATGAAGGACTCCAAGGTGATCGTCGCCATCAACAAGGACGAGGAGGCGCCGATCTTCCAGGTCGCGGATTATGGACTCGTGGGGGATCTGTTCGAGATCCTGCCGGAATTGGAGCAAAAGCTCTAGCTGCCAGCTGCCGTTAGGGGGCTAGTGAAATGCCGGATTCGCCGATCCTTTAACCGGATCGGCGTTTTCATTTGGCAAGGTGCCGGCGGTTCATCTAGGCTTATCTGACCATTTTGCTGGGTTGATGCCCTGGACAGGAAGCGCAATGGGATCGGCAGAATGCCGGTAAGGGATGACCGACATTGAACGCCTATCAAGACGGCGGTTGAAATACGGCCCCTGCGACCACATCTTAGTGAATGTACTAGGTTTTCGTGGCAACACGTTTTCACCCCAACACAAGGAGGCCACTCAATGGCACATACTCTCCCCGATCTGCCCTATGCATACGATGCGCTGGAACCGCATATTGATGCGATGACCATGGAAATCCACCACTCCAAGCATCATCAGACGTATGTTAACAACCTCAATGGGGCACTGGAAGGCACGGGGCTCGAAGATGTTCCAGTCGATGAGCTGCTGACCAGCCTGGATCGCGTCCCCGAGGACAAGCGTCAGCCGGTAATCAACAATGGTGGTGGCCACTCGAACCACTCCTTCTTCTGGCAGGTCATGTCGCCCAACGGAGGTGGTGCTCCGAAAGGCAAGGTCGCCGAGGCCATCGATGCCGAGCTAGGTGGTTTTGACGCCTTCAAGGATGCCTTTACCAAGGCCGCGCTGGGCCGTTTCGGTAGCGGTTGGGCATGGCTGAGCGTGAACCCCCAAGGCAAGCTGGTGGTGGAAAATACCTTGAACCAGGACAGTCCGCTGTCGCATGGCAACACGCCGGTGCTTGGCCTGGACGTCTGGGAACACGCTTACTACCTGAAGTACCAGAACAAGCGTCCGGACTACGTGGCGGCCTTCTTCAACGTGGTCGATTGGGACGAGGTCGAGCGTCGCTACCAGCAAGCCACTGCCTGACAGGCGGTGACAAGATCAGGACTCGGGAAACACCCGATTCCTTGAAGGGCTCCGCCAACTGGTGGAGCCCTTGTCGTTTGTGCGTCTGCTTGGCTCGCGAGACGACAGCCCGGGCATCCCATAGACGAGCCCGTAACCTTGGGCCATAGGCCAGCAGGTCTTTGTGCGCATGTACCTGCCTGTCGATGGTCGAGAAAATCACCCGTCCTCCCTCGCGATTCTAGTGGTACGCCGGCACCCCATTGGACAGTTGGTACAATAGCCCAGCCCCTCGATCAAATAACGAATACAGCAGAGCCGGCGCACGCGGCGGGGCCGGTCCGGCGCGACGGGCTCGACGTAGCGCACCGGACGATACAGCGGATTCCGACGGCCGTCGGGCAGGGTGCGGCTCTTCATCAGCACCTGGGCGGGTTCGGCCACCCCTGGTAAAGCCATGGGGTGGCCAGCCAGGGTGCCGGCGAAATACTCGAAATAGTTGCCTGCGTTGCTCCAGAACACCTTGGGCGAGGCCCCCGTGGTCGCGGCCAGGGCCTCGATGAGAGGCGTTAGATTGCCGTCCAGCAGGGTGGCGAAGCGCGGATAGGGGGCGAGATCACTCAGCGGGCACCCGGCATGGCGCAGCGTCAGGCCACTGATCCGCCCGTCGGGGGACTGCTGAAGATGGAGGTCGTCGAGCCCCAGCGGCAGGTCGCGCTCCAGCAGCAGATTGGCAGCCAGGGAGTGGGCGCTGAGCACGCTGAAGTACCACTTGGACCATAGTGAGCCCACCGCCCGGCGATCGCCATGCCCATACTGGATACCGAAGCGGTCGAAGAGGGCCGCGAGGCGGGCCGGGTCGAGCAGTTCACGGGCGGGCAGGGTGTCAGCACCGAGGGCCATCGAGATGCGTGGCGGTGTCAGACCCTCGAGAGGACCAACACAAAGGGAGGAAAGGGCTGGGGTCATGGGGCGGGTCAGCCGAGTTGTCATGCCTTGAAGGAGTCGGTATATTTGAATGCGAACAAGAAAGATTGTCAATAAGATTAAAATGTTCCCGACAAGGCCTGCCCACTATGCCACTACCTGCTTCATCTCCCTGTTTTCGCGCTGCCCATACTCGGGCCGTGCGCCGCGGCGCTGGCCTGGCAACCGCCAGTACCCTTCTGCTCGGCTCCCCCATGTTACTGGCCCAGTCCGAGGCGCTCGAGACGATCACCGTCGAGGCCGAGGCCCTGTCGGTGGTCACCGAGGGCACGCAGCGTTATCGGGTGCCGCTCACCAGCACTGCCACGCGACTCGACCTCACGCCCCGCGAGACGCCGCAGTCCGTCTCGACGGTGACCCGGGCCCAGATCGAGGACTTCAACCTCGACACCACCAATGACGTCCTGGAGAGCACCCCCCGGGGTGACGGTGGAGCGCCTCGAGACGGATCGCACCTACTACACGGCGCGGGGCTTCGAGATCTCGAACTTCCAGGTCGACGGGGTGCGTGTACCGATGCCTTACAACAACGTGCACGGCGACATGGACACCGCGATCTACGACCGTGTGGAAGTGGTGCGCGGCGCCACCGGCCTGATGTCCGGGTCGGGCAGTCCCGCGGCGACGGTCAACTTCGTGCGCAAGCGACCCACCTACGCGCCCCAGGGCTCGGTGTCGGCGACCGTCGGCTCCTGGGACCAGCGGCGCCTGGAGGCCGATGTCGCCGGGCCGCTGGACACCGAGGGTCGCGTCCGCGGGCGCCTGGTGGCGGCGGGCCTGGACAGCGATTCCTACCTGGACCGGCTGAGCCGCGAGCGGGGGCTGCTCTACGGCGTGCTGGAAGCCGATGTCAGCGACAGCACCCTGCTGACCCTCGGCCACACCTGGCAGCAGAACAACACCGACGGCAACATGTGGGGCTCGCTGCCGCTCTATGACAGTACCGGCAACCCCACCGACTACGATGTCTCGACCTCCTCGGCGCCCGACTGGTCCTACTGGGAAGTGGAGACGCACCGCAGCTTCCTCGAGGTGCAGCAGGCCCTCGGTGAGACCTGGTCGCTGAAGGGGACGCTCACCCACCTGGACATGCTTTCCGACACCCAGCTGTTCTATATCTACGGCGTGCCCGATGCCGCGACTGGGCGCATCGCCGACGAGCAGCTGACCCTCAGCAAGTACGATCGCCACCTCGAGCAGTGGGTGGCCGACCTGCACGCCAAGGGCGACGTCGACGCCTTCGGACGCACCCACCAGTTAGTGGTGGGCACGGACTGGAGCCAGAGCCGCAACCAGCAGGAATCGCGCGATCCCACGGCGAGCTTCGATGCGGGCGGCCAGGGGCTGCCGCCGCTGGACGACTGGGACGGTCGCTACCCCGAGCCCGATGCCTGGGTGGCTTTCCCCGGGACCGATGGGGATGCCACTGTCAAGGAGCGCAGCGTCTACGGCGCCGCCAAGCTGGACCTCGCCGAGCGCTGGACGGCGGTGGCGGGTGCACGGTTGAGCTGGTTTGATACCACAGGAGAGCAGTACGGCGTTTCTCAGGACACGTCCTCCGATCACGTCCTGACGCCCTATGCGGGATTGATCTATGACATCACCGATCAGGCGTCGCTCTATGCCAGCTACACCGAGATCTTCCAGCCCCAGACCGCCATCGACCGCAACGGCGACTATCTCGATCCCGTCGACGGGGTCAGCCAGGAGGTCGGCCTCAAGGCCGAGCTGTTCGACGGCGGCGCCGATGCGTCGCTGTCGCTGTTCCGCATCGAACAGGACAACGTCGCCCAGCCGGCGGGCACCCGGCCCGACGGCACCGCGGTCTTCACGGGCGGCGACGGCATCACCAGCGAGGGGGTGGAGGTGACGCTCGCCGGTGAGCTGGCCCCGGGCTGGCAGGCCAGCGTCGGCTATACTCACCTTGAGATCGAGGACGCCGACGGCGAGGCCACCAATACCTACATCCCGCGCCATCTGGTGCGTGCCACCACCAGCTATCGGCCGGCCGCCCTGGACGCGCTCAAGGTGGGCGCGCGACTGCGCTGGCAGGACGATATCGAGCGCGAGCGTGATTTCGTCGATGGTAAGACCCGTCAGGACGCTTATGCCCTGGTCGACCTGATGGCCAGTTATGACATCAACGAAAACCTGACGGCTTCGCTGAACGTCAACAACCTCACCGACGAAAAGTACCTGACCAGCCTGAAGTGGGACCAGGCCTTCCATGGGGCGCCACGTAGCGTGATGGCCAACCTCACCTGGCAATACTGAAACGGCTGATCTATACGGGAATGTTGGCAAGGGGCTGCCCGAAAGGGTGGCCCCTTTGATGTTGCGCTGCGTTTGCTGATTCGCTGATTAAGAGGAGTAGCCTCGTCGTCGCCGACTTACAGCCGCCGCAATCCCCACAGGAAATAGGCGCCTCCCAGCAGCGAGGCCATCAGGCCGGCGGGAATTTCCTGGGGAAACAGCAACTGTCGGCCCAGCCAGTCTGCCAACACCATCAGCAAGGCCCCGATCAGGGCGGCACCGAGCAAGTGATCGCGCGCACGGGAAAAGCCCGCCAGCCTCGCCATGTGCGGCGCGAGCAGCCCGACGAAGGAGAGCGGCCCGACGATTAGCGTGGCGCTGGCGGTCAGCAGCGCCACCAGCAGCAGCAAGCTCAACCGGGCGCGGTCGACGCTCACTCCCAAGGCGGTGGCGGTGGCCGCCCCCAGCGGCAAGATGTCGAGCCAGCGCGTGAAGGGCCGGGCGGCAAGCCCCAGGGCCACGGCGAGCACGCCGACAATCACGGCGCTGGGCAGATCCACGTAATAGGTCGAACCGGACAGCCAGGCAATGATCTGCTGGCCGCGGGGGTCGCCGCCGGCGAGCACGATAGAGCGTACCGCATCGACGCCACCGGTGATCGCGACACCGGTCAGCAGCAGGCGTTCGGGAACGAAGCCGCTACGGTGGTTGAGTAAAACCAGGATCGCCAGGGTCGTCAGCGCTCCGAGGGTGCCGATGCCGACCAGCGTCAGGTTGCCGGGGGCCGGTAGTAGATAGATGGCGGCGATCAGGGCAATGGCGCTGCCGCCACTGATGCCGAGGATTTCCGGGCTCGCCATCGGGTTGGCGGTGATGCGCTGGATCAGCGTGCCGGCGATGGCCAGCATGACGCCGCTGGCGGCCGCGGCGATCAGGCGAGGAACCCGCCATTGCAGCACGTCTCCCGCCAGGCTGGCGAACCAGCCGTCGGCCGTCTGGCCCAGGGTCACGGCCAGGATGACCGCAACGCTCAACAGCATCGCCAGACCCAAGGCCAAGCGGGTCGGCCGAGGATGACGCTTGACGTCGAGTCGTGACGCGGTGGGCTGTCGGCCGCCCAGGCGCAGCCGGGGTATCAGCCACAGCAGCAGCGGGGCGCCCAAGGCGGCCGTGGTGGCGCCGGTAGGAATCAGCGTCGGCAGCGCCCCGGATGAGTGCTGTAGCAGTAGATCGGCCGTGGCCAGCATCAGCGCCCCGAGTAGCGTCGACCAGGCCAGGCGCGCGCCCAGCCGCCGGGCACCCGCCAGTCGCACGATGTTGGGCGCGGCCAGGCCGATGAATCCCACGACGCCGACCACGCTGACCACGCACCCGGTGATGAAGACCGCCAGCCCGAGCCCTGCCAGGCGCAGATGTTTCAGTGACACGCCCAGGCTGCGGGCGCTGGCATCGTCGAGTTCGAGCACCGACAAGGGGCGCAGCAGTAGCCAGGCCGCGAGGGCGCCGAGCAGTACGCGCGGGGCCAGGAACACGACATCGCTCCAACCGTTCTGGGCGAGTGACCCCGCCCCCCAGATCAGCAGTCCCTTGAGCGCCTCCTGATGGAAGAGCAGCAGCGCCATGCCCAGTGCCCCGGCGTAGAGGTTGACCACCAGGCCGGCGAGGACCACCACTACCGGGGCCAGGCCACGCTGCCATACCAGTGCCATGACCAGGGCCATGGCGCCGCCGCCGCCCGCCAGCGCCACCCATTCCCGCCCCAGCATCAGCAGTCCCGGCGCCATCAGGGTCGCCAGCATCAGGGCCAGATTGGCACCGCTGGCCACCCCCAGCGTGGTGGGCGCGGCCAGCGGATTGCGCAACACCTGCTGCATCAGCACGCCGGCCAGCGCCAGGCCGCCGCCGGCCAGTAGCGCCATGCTCAATCGCGGCCACCAGCTGTAATGCAGCGTCAAGGAGTTGACCTTTCCCGGCGTGACCGTCCATAGCGAGCGCAAGCTGTCGCCGATATCCGTAGCGGCCAGGTGGGTGATGGCCGCCGCTACGAATATCATGCCAAACAGCAGGCAGACCGCCGCTGGAGAGAGGCGCTGCTGGCTAGTCGTCGACATAGGTGGCCTCGTCGAGCGCGGCAACCAGTTGCTCGGCAAAGCGGCGGGCCGACGGCAAGGCGCCGAAGCTCCATACCGGTGGCAGGGTGATTAGCGTGGCGTCGCGTACGCTAGCTTGATGTTGCCATAGCCCGCCTTCCTGCAACTCGGCCGGAACGCCGACGGGATAGGGCTCCACGACCACCAGGCGAGCCTCGATGCCGGCGAGCCGCTCGATACCCACCAGTGAAAATCCCCAGTCATTGGTCGTGCCGGTCCAGGCGTTGGTGAGCCCGAGGCGGTCCAGTACGGCCTGATAGAGGCCGTTGGCGCCGAAAACCCGCACATGGCGGGCGTCCATGAACTGCACCAGCAGCAGCGGGGCTGAAGCGTCCGGGAGCCGACCCTTGAGATTCTCTAGCCGGCTCTCGGTTGTCTCGATTAACCGCTCCGCGGCATCGGTACGATCGACCAGGGCGCCGGTCTCGCGCGTCAGCTCACGTATCTGGCCCCAGGTATCGCCTGGCGGGGTGTAAAGCGCGAGGTTCTCCACCGGGGCGATGCGCGATAGCCGCGGCGTCAGGTTGGCGAACATCGGCGAGATCAGGATATGGTCCGGCGAGAGGCTGGCCAGCAGTTCGAGATTAGGCTGATTGCGCAATCCCAGGTCGACAGTCGATTCGGGCATCCGTGGCTCGCCGACCCAGTCATGATAGGCGTCGATCTGGGCCACGCCCAAGGGATCGATACCCAGCGCGACCAGGGTTTCGGCCTGTGTCCAGTCCAGGGTGACGACAGCGGGCGTCTCGGGCTCGGCATGCAGTGTCGTGGAGAGCATGAGGGCGACGAGCCATACCGCGCCGGCCCGATAACGAATGGAGCGGGCAGGGGAAGCGGGTGGTGACAAGAAGGCCTCCGTTGCGGCCGAAGGTTGTTGGAGTGGCTGGCGCCAAGCGTTGCTCGTCGACTACTGCACAACGGCGATGGCGTGGCCGGTATGCGGGTGGGGCATCACCTGCATCGGTACGCCATAGATGGCCTCGAGGGTCTCGCCACGCATCATCCTGGCGGGCGTGCCGCGGGACAGCACCCGGCCGCTGTGCAGGGCCACCAACTGGTCGCAGTAACGCGAAGCCATGTTGACGTCGTGCAAGACGATGATCACTCCCAGGCCGAGCTCGTGGGACAGGCGCCGCACCAGGGCCAGGACCTCGACTTGGTGAGCGATATCCAGCGCCGCCAGCGGCTCGTCGAGCAGCAGGAAGCGGCTGCCCTGGGCGAGCAGCATGGCGAGCCACACTCGCTGACGCTCACCTCCCGAAAGCGTATCCACCAGGCGGTCGGCGAACATGTCAGTATGGGTCAGGCCGATGGCGCGCTCGATGGCGGCCGTGTCCTCGCGAGTATGTCGGCCCAGCAGGCCATGCCAGGGGTAACGTCCGAAGCCCACCAACTCTCGGCAGGTCAGGTTCTCGGCGCTGGGCAGATGCTGGGGCAGGTAGGCCACCTGCCGGGCGAACTCACGATGGCCCCAATCGTGCAGCGGGCGGCCGTCGAAGCGAATTTCGCCTTGGGTGGCAAGCTGCTGCTGGGCCAGTAACTTGAGCAGGGTCGATTTCCCCGAGCCGTTGTGGCCGATCAGGCCGCATATCTCCCCAGGATCGAAAGTCAGATCGACGGGGTGGAGTAGGCGTTGGTGATGAACGTCGAAGGTGGCGCCCTTGACCTCGAACATGATCGACTCCACGCAGTGAAAGAAGATCACAATATAAACGATAAGACTTATCGTTTACAACTCAAGGGTGCCCAGCGGTCCAGCGTTGCCTGAGACGACGCGTCGCGGTTTGCCAGACGCCGTCAGGCGAAGCAGACGCCGGTGCTGCCAGCATTTCCATGGCTTCGTGAAGCGGAGCCAGGATGGCATTGAGGTGGCGATGGCAGATGGTGCTGGTAAGCGCCCCGGGACACTGCACTAACAGCAACTCGCAGTGGTGACAAGCGGTCTCGAAAGACACTCGAGCCTCCCTGAACCCGATGGCCTGGTCGCGGCAACCCTGCAGTTCGGCTGACAACATCATCAACAGCTTGCTGTCCAGCCAGCAGGGCAGGGCATCACTCTCCTTGCCGGCCAGGGAATGCTTGATCGCCTGGAAGGAGACGTGCAGGAACACGGTGGTGTAGTACAGCCGGGAGCGTTCAGCGTTCATGGCGGAGCAGGCTCGAGATCGCCGAGTGATAATGAAATTTATTATCGATTGTAGGCGATCCCGATAGATACTGTCAATGTTTCGTCGTCTCGTGGGTTGTCATCGCTACCCGGTCGCCGACGCCCTACAGCCGGTCGGGGAGGCGAGCGCGCCTATGGCGGATGCCGCGATTGGGGTATGCTAGTAGCCCGATATAAATGCGTCTCATAAGGATTGTCGTGAGTTCAGATGCCGATCATTCCCGCTCTAGCTCCTCGAGTTTTGGTGCCCTCGTCAGGTTGCTGAGATATGCAAGGGGGTATCGCCGACGGATCATTGCTGCCAGTGCCTGCTCGGTCGTCAACAAGTTGTTCGATATTGCCCCGGAAATCCTGATCGGGGTCGCCATCGACGTGGTGGTCAACCAGGAAACGAGCTTCGTGGCGCGCCTGGGCTTCGAGTCGGCCCAGGAACAGATCGTGATGCTGGGCGTGCTGACGTTCTTCATCTGGGCCGGGGAGTCGATATTCGAGTACCTGTTTCAGGTGCTGTGGCGCAACCTGGCCCAGCGTCTGCAGTCCGATTTGCGGCAGGACGCCTACGAGCATGCCCAGCGCCTGGACATGAGCTTCTTCGAGTCGCGCAGCTCCGGCCAACTGGTGGCCACCATGAACGACGACGTCAACCAGCTCGAGCGCTTTCTCGATGGTGGCGCCAACGCCATGATCCAGGTCGTGGTCACGGTGCTAGCCGT
The DNA here is from genome assembly GCF_018448785.1 of Halomonas jincaotanensis. Lineage (GTDB taxonomy): Bacteria > Pseudomonadota > Gammaproteobacteria > Pseudomonadales > Halomonadaceae > Halomonas > Halomonas jincaotanensis. The sequence continues at coordinate 149,818 of NZ_JAHCLU010000001.1, forward strand.
GGGCGTGGTGTTCTTCGTGCTGTCGCCGTTGATCGCGCTGCTCGCCTTCACGCCGATTCCCCTGATCGTCTGGGGCGCGTTCTACTTCAAGCGCAAGGCAGGACCGCTTTACGCCGATGTGCGCGAGAAAGTCGGCGATCTGTCGAGCCGGCTTTCCAACAACCTGGCGGGTATCGCCACCATCAAGAGCTTCACCGCCGAGGCCCGCGAGGCAGAGAGATTGCGAGAGGCCAGCGAAGCCTACGTGACGGCCAATCGGCGGGCGATACGGATCAGCTCGGCGTTCATCCCGGTGATCCGCATGGCGATCCTCAGCGGTTTCCTCGCGACCTTCACCGTGGGCGGGATGATGGCGCTGCGCGGCGATCTGAATGTCGGGGCCTATGGCGTGCTGGTGTTCCTGACCCAGCGGTTGCTGTGGCCGTTGACCGGCCTGGCGCAGGTGATCGACCTGTTCGAGCGTGCCATGGCCAGCACCCGCCGAATTCTCGACCTGCTGGCCACGCCGGTTCAGGTGCATGATCGCGGCGGACGCGACCTGGCGGAAACGGTGCGTGGCGAGGTCGAGTTCGCCAAGGTGAGTTTCCGCTATGCCAACAGCGGGGAAGGGGTGAGCGATGTCCAGCTGCTCGTGCCGGCCGGGCATACGCTGGCATTGGTGGGGGCCACCGGGTCCGGCAAGTCGACCCTGATCAAGCTGCTACTGCGTTTTCACGATGCTCAGTCGGGGGATATCCGCGTCGACGGACAGTCGATTCGCGAGTTGAACCTGGCCTCGTTGCGTGGCTCCATCGGCCTGGTCAGCCAGGACGTCTATCTATTCGAAGGCACGGTGTGTGACAACATCGCCTACGGCCGACCGGACGCCAGCGAAGAGGACGTCATCAAGGCGGCACAGACGGCGGAGGCCTGGTCGTTCATTCAGGCATTGCCCGACGGGCTGCAGACGGCGGTGGGTGAGCGTGGCGTGCGCCTCTCCGGTGGCCAGCGCCAGCGGTTGTCGTTGGCTCGGGCGCTTCTCAAGGATCCGCCGATCCTGGTGCTGGACGAAGCCACCAGTGCGGTGGATAACGAAACCGAGGCGGCGATCCAGCGCTCACTGGCCAAGATCGGTCATGGCCGTACCGTGATCATGATCGCCCATCGCCTCTCGACGATCGTGTATGCCGACGAGATCGCGGTGGTCGAGTCAGGGCGCATCGTCGAGCGGGGACGCCATGCCGAGCTGTTGACCAGAAACGGGCGCTATGCCGCGCAGTGGCGTGTCCAGACCGGCGCCGTGGACAGCGGCGCCCTCATCGCCGGGTGAGTGTGGTCATGGGGGCGCCGGTATTGGGGCGGGACAGGGAATCACTGTATTCTGGTATTGATAACTGTTTGCATTAGTGGCAGGGTTCGCTTTTCGTATTGCACACGCCGGAGAATGTCCGTGGAAAGGTTTAGCATTCGTGGCCTGTTGGCTCTCGTGACCTGGCTTCTGCTGATGTCTGACGCCCAGGCTCAGGAGGCGCTGGTCGACGAGAGCATCGAGGCCCAGCTCCGCCAGGCCGAGCAACAGGCGGACATCGATGCCGTCGATGACCAGACCCGCCGCATGGTTCAGGCGCTGCGCCGCCTGGAAAGCGATACGCGCCGAATCGCTGCGTACAACGCCGAACTCGAGCCGATCGTGGATCGCCAGGCCGAGTCGCTGTCGCAGCGCCAGGCGGCACTCGAGTCGGCGCAGGCGACGCGCGAGACGCTGCCGGCCCTGACGCGGGCCATGGTCGAGCGACTTGACGACTGGGTCGCCGCCGATATGCCGTTTCTTCAGGAGCAGCGACGCGCGCGGGTCACCAGTCTCGAATCAATGCTGAGCGACCCCGGGCTGGACGACGCCGAGCGGCTGGACCGTACGCTCTCGGCGTGGCGGGCCGAACTCGACTACGGCCGTGAGATGGACGCCTGGCGCGGGATGCTGGACGGCAAGCGCGAGGTGGATTTTTTACGCCTGGGACGCGTCGGCTTCTATTACTTGACCAACGATGGTCGCGAGGGCGGCGTCTGGCGGGCAGGCGAGCAGGACTGGAATCCCTTGGACGATGTCGCGCGACGAGAGCTGCAGAAAGGGCTGAACATGGCGCGTGACCGGCGCGCGCCGGAATTGCTGACCCTCCCCGTCTCGCAACCGCTGCGTGACGCGAGCCGGCAGGAGGAGCGCTCATGATCGCTTGTCTCCGCCGTGCCCGCCGAGGGCATTGGCTGGCCACGCTGGCCGCCTTGTGCCTGCTGGGCGGCCCCGTATCGTCATTGGCCCAGCAGGACTCAACGATGAGCTCGTTCAGCGCCGAGCGCGACGCCGCCAACCAGCGCGACACGGCCCGTCTCGCCGAGCTGATCGAAGACCGCGACGCGCTCGAGGGCGCCCTCGCCGAAGCCCGCGAACGCCACGCGGCCGAGCGTGAACGTCGTGAGACGCTGGAGGCGCGTCAGGCCGAACAACGCCAACGGCTCGAAGCGCTGGTCGAGCGTCGCGGTGAACAGAACGCCGACCTGGACGCCGTGGGTGCCGTCGTGAATCGCTATGTCGGTGACCTGCGCGATGACGTCTCGCAAAGCTGGCTGACGCTCGACGGACCTGCGCTTCCCGCACGTCGCGATGCCGGTGAGCTGGTGATGCCCGCCCATCTCGAATCCCTTGCCGACAGCCTGTTGGCGCTGACCCAGCAGACCGGGGTGATCGCGCGCTTCACCGCGCCGGTGGCCGGTCTCGATGGCGATGTCCAGCCTCGCGAGATCATTCGCGCCGGCGATCTCGCCGCCTACAGCGACGGTGCTTTCCTGCGGCGCGACGACAACGACATGCCCCCGGCGATGGTCGAGCATACGCCTGCCCAGGCGATGGCAGCGCTCGAGGCCTTTGCCCGCGACGAGCGCGAGCAGCTGGTCATCGACCCGACCCAGGGCGAGGTGCTCGAGGCCCTGGCGCAACAGCCTTCGCTGGTCGAGCGCTTCCACCAGGGCGGCGCCGTCGGCTATGTGGTCGTGGCGCTCGGCGCGCTGGGGCTGTTGGTCGCCCTGCTTCAGTACGCCTATCTATGGCTGGTATCCCTGCGCGTGAAACGACAACTCAAGGCGCTGAGCTCGCATCGATCCGATAACCCCTTGGGTCGTATACTCGGCAAGTTCCAGTCGCTCGGTCAGGGCCATGCGCCCGAGGTACTCGAGGCCCGCCTCGATGAAGCGCTGCTGGCCGAGTTGCCCAGGCTCGAGCGAGGGCAGGCGCTGGTCAAGCTACTCGCCGCCGTGGCGCCGCTGCTGGGGCTACTGGGCACGGTGACGGGCATGATCGTGACGTTTCAGGCCATCACCGTCTACGGCACCGGTGACCCCCAGCTGATGGCCGGCGGCATCAGTCAGGCGCTGGTCACGACCGTGCTGGGCCTGATCACCGCGGTGCCGCTGCTCTTTGCGCATACAGCGCTGGCCAGCCGCAGCCGCCACCTCATCGGGCTGCTGGAAGGGCGCGCCAGCGCCACGCTCGCCGAGCACCTCGAGCGCCATCCGTCACGGGTTTCACAGCAAGGGTCCTACCATGCGCCTGCCATGGCTTGAAGCGGCAGTCGGAATGGACGCCCGCAGCTGGCTCGAGCCGCTGACGCGACTGACCGAGTCCGGCGGACCGGTGCTGGTGGCGATTCTCGGCGTGGCCATGCTGCTGTTCACGCTGGCGCTGGAGCGCTGGTGGTATTTCCGCTTCGTGTGGCGGCGCGACCGGCACAACCTGGTGACGCGCTGGGCGGCGCGCCACGACCAGGTGAGCTGGAGCGCCCGTACGCTGCGCGAGGTCTGGACCCGCGAGCTGATCGCCCGGCTGAGACGCCCCTTGCCCTGGTTGAAACTGCTGGTGGGGCTCTGCCCGCTGCTGGGGCTGCTGGGCACCGTGACCGGCATGATCGCCGTCTTCGACGGGCTCTCCGCCAGCGAGACCAGCCAGGCCCGCGCCATGGCCGATGGGGTGGCACGCGCCACGCTGCCGACCCTCGCCGGCATGGCCGTGGCCGTCGTCGGGCTGTTGTTCACCACGCGACTCGAATTCATCATCCGGCGCGAGGATCAGCGGCTTCACGACCGCATGGCCCGCGCCACGGAGGACGTCAATGCGTAGACGCCGTCTCAGCGCCGACAGCGGCGAGGCCAGCGAGATCAACCTCACGCCGATGTTGGATGTCGTCTTCATCATGCTGATTTTCTTTATTGTCACCACCAGCTTTATCAAGGAGAGCGGTGTGGAGATCAATCGGCCCGAATCCAGCGATGCGACCCCCCGGCCCAACGCCAAGGTGATGGTGGCCCTGACCCCGGAGGGCTCGGTATGGGTCGACGGCGACGTCGTGGATATCCATCGAATCGGTGATGTCGTCGGGGAACTGGTCAGCGAAGACGGTGGCGTGGTCATCCAGGCCGACCGTGATTCGACGACCGGCCTGCTGGTCGATGTCATGGACCGGCTCCGCGAAGCCGGCATCGAGGACGTCGCCGTGGCGGCCAGGCGAGGCGGTTCATGATCCGACTGCCGCTGGCGTTGGCAGGGGGAGTCGGGCTGGCGTTGCTGTTGTTCTGGTTGCTGGCACTGCTCGTCGCGCCTCCGCAGGACAATATCGACGTGCTGGAAATGGCCATGCCGCTCGCCATGGTCGAGGCGCCGCAGTCCCAGGAGGCCACGCCCGAGCCACGCCCCGAGGCCGAGCCGCTTCCCGAACCGCCCGCGGAGCCGCCGCCGACTCCCGAGCCGTCCCCCTTGCCCGATAGTCAGCTGACACTGCCCGAGCCGGAGCTTGCCGACGTCGAACTCGATGAGCCGCTGCCACCATTGATCGAACAACCACCCGAGCCACAGCCCGAACCCGAGCCAGAACCGGTCCCCGAGCCGGAACCAGAAACAGAACCGGCGCCCGAGCCCGCCCCCGAGTCGACGGCAGACACAGCGGCCGCGCCGCCGGCAGGTGATATCGCCTCGAGCGATGGCGAAGCGACCGAGGCAAGTAATGTGCCGGTCGATGTGGGGCGGGAGACGCCGACGAGCCAGGTGCCGCCGGAATACCCGTCGCGCGCCCAGCGCCGGGGCCTGGAAGGCTTCGTCGAGCTCGAGTTCGTCATCCGGCGCGACGGCCGCGTTGACCCCGAGTCGATCAGGGTCGTGAGCGCCAACCCCCGCAATATCTTCGACAAGGCAGCGCTGGCGGCGGTCAGGCAATGGCGCTTCGACACCGCCGAGCGCCTCCGCCAGGCCCGCCAGCGCCTGGAATTCCAGTTGAGATAATCCCATGGTCATGACGTTTCGCACTTCACTCGCCACCTTCATGCTTGGCCTGCTGTTCCCCACGGTCGGGCTGGCCCAGCCGGCGCTGCCCGCGAGTTTCATCACCGACCTGGAGGCACTGCAGGCACGCCTGGAGAGCGGTGACATGGCCTTCGTGAGCGAGCGTGCCGCGACCCAGGCCGAGCGTCTGGCCGGTGGCAATCCAGCCGATCGCTGGGCGCGTGCCCTCTATCTGCAGCTGGCCGCTCGCGCCGCCGCCCGCGACGAAAGACCCGCCGAGGCCGCCGACCTGCTGGCCGATGCGCGCGCCGTCGAGGCCGCACCGGCGGAGTGGCGCCGACGTCGCCTGCAAGAAGAAATCGGCCTGCGCCAGACGGCAGGGCAGTGGGAGCGCGCCTTGAGCTTGCTGGAGGAGGGTCTCGATGCCAGCGCGGAGGCCGATATCTGGCGACGTGCCGCCTCGGTGGCGCAGCGTGCGGATGAGGTCGGTCGAGCGTCGGCTATCTGGGATGCCGGCTGGCGCCTGGGAGTGCTGAAGGGGAGAGAGGATCTGTTGACGCTGATCCGACTTCACCTCGCGGGTGGCACGCCGGCCAGGGGCGCCGAGCGACTGGAAGAGGCCATCACCAGCGGCGAGCTTGCCGATGACCTGGCCAATCGCCGCCTGCTCGCGCAGGCATGGCAGGCCGCCCGTGACCGCAGCGCGGCACTCGAGGCGTGGCAGAGCCTGGCCCAGCGTAGCGACGACGGTCAGGACTGGCTACATCTCGGCCAGTTGGCATTGGCCTGGGGCGAGTCGGAACTCGCCCAGCGAGCGTTGCAGGAAGCGAAGGCGCGCGGTGCCGAGCGCGCCGAAACGTTGTTAGCCTCGCTGGACGAGGGGACGCAGCGCGACTAGATCGCAAGCTCCGTCCATACGGGGGCATGATCCGAGGGCTTTTCCATGCCGCGCAGGTCGTAGTCGATCCCGGCGTCAACGACATGGCCTGCCAACGGGGCGCTGACCAGGATATGGTCGATGCGCAGGCCGCGCTTGGGGTCGCGCTCGAACCCCCGTGAACGATAGTCGAACCAGCTGAAAAGATCATCGCTCTCGGGATAACGCAGCCGATAGCTGTCGCTGAGCCCCCAGGCCTTGATGCCGTTCAGCCATTCGCGTTCCACCGGCTGGAAGCTCGTCTTGCCCTCGCGCAGCCAGCGCCGACGGTTGGCCTCGCCGATACCGATGTCGATGTCTTCGGGAGAGATATTGAAATCGCCCATGATCGCCAGGCGCTCGTCGGGCCGGTGCTTTTCATCCAGCAGCCGTTGCAGTTGAGCGTAGAAACGGCGCTTGTTGGGAAACTTGGTCGGGTGCTCGACGTTCTCGCCCTGAGGAAAGTAGCCGTTCCATACCGTCAACGGTTCGCCGTCTGCCATCGTCAGGCGCACACCGATCATCCGGCACTGGGCCTCTGCGTCATCGTCGGGCATGCCGTAACAGACGGCCTCCGGCGCGTCGGGGCACAGCGAGGGATGACACAGCAGGGGACGCCGTAGTGTCCCTTCTGTCCAAGGAAATAGACGCGATAGCCCATCGCCTCCACGGCGGCGCGCGGAAATTCGCTGTCCTGGACCTTGGTTTCCTGAAGGCCGATCACCGCAGGGCAGTGCACGTCGATCAGCGCCTGCAGTTGATGCAGGCGGGCGCGGATACCGTTGATATTGAACGAGACGAGACGCATCAGCGGTCGGACTCCTCGCCACGGGAGGGAGTGCTCCCGGATGCGTCCGGGTGGATGGGAATCGCCTGGCCCTCGGTGTCCTGACGGGCCAGCTTGCGAGCCGCCTGCAGCTTGCGCTGCTGGCGTTTCTTCTGGGTGAAGCGGCGCGACGACGTCACCTGGTCGGGATTCTCGTGGCGCCATTTCTTGAAATCCTTGCGCTTGCCGGTGCGGATTGTCACCTTGTCGGCCAGCGAACGGGTCTTCTTGCGGCGTGTCATGACGCATGACTCCTTGCGTGTCTGGCGCGCATTCTAGCAGCCGGGCCCCCTGCTTCGACAGTTATCCCTCATGACGACACGGTGTCAGGGGCGCCCTTGACTGGATTGGCTGGTACAATGGCGGTTTATGCCAGACATCCTATCCACTGAAACGGACTAGACAGCAAGCCTATGAGCGAGTCGGAACAGACCACCGCACCGGCCCAGACCCAGGACCGCAAACCCAAACGACGTCGTCGCAAACCGCGCCGTCGCCAGTCCTCCGGCTGGGATCTTCGCCAGTTTCAGGTACCTGCCGTGGCAGGCAAGTGGCGCTTCCATGACTTCGATCTGCCGCTGCCGTTGATGCGGGCCATCCACGCCCTGGGATTCGAATATTGCACGCCGATCCAGGCCGAGGCACTGATTCACACCCTGCTGGGTGGCGATGTGGTCGGCAAGGCCCAGACCGGTACCGGCAAGACGGCCGCGTTCCTGATCTCGATTCTCGCCTACTTCCTTGAGGAGGAAGCGCCAAATGCCCAGAAGCCGGGTGCGCCGCGTGCATTGATCGTGGCGCCGACCCGGGAACTGGCGCTGCAGATCGAGAAGGACGCCAAGGCGCTGGCGCGTTTCACCTCATTGAACGTCGCCAGCGTAGTCGGCGGCATGGACTACCAGAAGCAGCGCGACAACCTGGGCAAGAATCTCGACATTCTGGTGGCGACGCCGGGTCGGCTGCTCGACTTCCACGAGAAGCGCGATATCGACCTGACCCAGGTCGAGGTGCTGGTCCTCGACGAGGCCGATCGCATGCTGTCCATGGGCTTCATCCCCGACGTCAAGCGCATTATCCGTCACACGCCGAAGAAGGAAGAGCGCCAGACCTTCCTGTTCTCGGCGACCTTCACCGAGGATATCCTCGAGCTGGCGAGCCAGTGGACCCACAACCCGGCGCATGTCGAGATCGAGGTCACGGTCGAGAATGCCGCCGATATCGATCAGCGCGTCTACCTGGTCGGCGATGAAGATAAGCAGCGACTGCTGGTCAACCTCCTCAAGCAGGAAAGCTTCGATCGCGTGATGGTCTTCGGCAATCGCCGTGACCTGGTGCGCAAGCTCGACGATCTGCTCAGGAAAGCCGGCGTCAGTGTCGCCATGCTGTCCGGCGACGTTCCGCAGAGCCAGCGCATCAAGACGCTGGAAAGCTTCCGCGAGGGCGAGATCCAGGTCTTGGTAGCCACCGACGTGGCCGGGCGCGGCATTCATATCGAGGATGTCAGCCATGTCGTCAACTACACCCTCCCCGAAGATCCGGAAGATTACGTGCATCGTATCGGCCGCACGGGGCGTGCGGGCGCCAAGGGCGTGTCGATCAGCTTCGTCGGCGAGGAAGATGCTTTCTCCTTGCCGGAAATCGAGCGCTACATCAACGACAAGCTGCCCTGCGAGCATCCACCGGAAGGCTTGCTCTGACGGCCCATGCTTGACGAGTCGCTGAGGGGCGAGATCCAGACGGCCTATCGCCAGGTACTCGAGGGTCTCGAGCTGACGCCGCGCTACGGGCAGCGGCTGATGATCGCCGAAATCGCTCGCACTCTCGCTGGCATCGAGGCCGACGACGCCGGGCGGCGCACCAGCGACGAGCATGTCTGCGTGCTCGAGGCCGGCACCGGCACTGGCAAGACCCTGGCCTACCTGCTGGCTGCCTTGCCGGTGGCCAAGGCGCGCGGCAAGCGCTTAGTGATTGCCACCGCCACCGTGGCCCTGCAGGAGCAGGTGCTGCATCAGGACCTGCCTTCCCTGAAGGTGCACAGCGGGCTCGACTTCGACTATGCCCTGGCAAAGGGCCGCGGGCGCTATGTCTGCGTGGCACGCCTCGACCAGGCCATGGACGGCGGTGAGGAGAACCCCACCCTGTCGCTCTTCGAGCAGTCCTTGGCCAGCGGCGGCGACGACTTCCAGGCGCTGGTGCATTCGCTCGGCGAGGCCTATGGCAACGGCCGCTGGGAGGGCGATCGCGACAGCTGGCCCGATGCCATCGAGGACAGTCACTGGCGCCGCCTTACCGTCGATCACCGCCAGTGCACCAATCGCCGCTGCGGCCACTTCGGGGCCTGTGCCTTCTTCCGCTCGCGCCGCCACCTCGACAGCGCCGATGTAATCGTCGCCAACCATGACCTGGTGCTGGCCGATCTCGCCCTGGGCGGCGGGGTGGTGCTGCCATCCCCCGGCGACTGCATCTACGTCTTCGATGAAGGCCATCATCTGCCCGAGAAGGCGCTGCAGCACTTCACGCACCGCTTTGCCGTGGGCGGGGCGCTGCGCTGGCTGCGCACGCTCAAGAAATCGCTGACCGAGCTCAATACCGCCCTCGCGGTGCAGCCGACCCTGGCGCGCCTGCTGGCCGGCCTGCCGCAGGCCATCGATGCGCTCGAGCCAAGGCTTTCCGAAGCTTTTGCCATGGGCCACCAGTTGGCCGGTCGTCCCGACGGCCTCGTCGATGACGAGGCAAGTCGCCACCAGCGCTTCGAGATGGGGCGCATCCCCGAGCCGCTGCGGGCGCTTTCCGAAGCGCTGGTCACCATCGTCGCCGAGCTGTCGCACACCTTGGAGAGCATGGCCGATATCATGCGCGAGAGTCTGGACCCGGATAAGCACACCGGACTGCCGCGTGAGCAGGCCGAGGTCTGGCTGCCATTGGTCGCCCTGCTGCACGGCAGGGCGGTGGAGGCGCACGCGTTGTGGCGTGCCTACACCGAGGTGGACGACCCGCAAGAGCCGCCGCGCGCCCGCTGGCTGACCCTCGAGCGGTTCGGCAGCGAGCCGGAGCTGACCTTCTCGGCGAGCCCTGTCTCGGCGGCGCATACCCTGGCCAAGACCCTCTGGGGTAGTTGCTATGGCGCGGTGATCACCTCGGCAACGCTGACCGCGCTGGGGCGCTTCGAACGGCTGCAGGAGCGCGCGGGGCTGGCCAATCGCTATCGCTATCAGCGACTGCCGAGTCCCTTCGATTACTCCCGGGCGGTATTGAGCGTGCCGCGCGAAGCCGCCGACCCTGCCGATCGCGAGGGGCATGAGCGCGCCATCGTGACCTTCGTGGAGGATCTCGGAGAGCGCGAGGCGGTACTCATGCTGTTCTCGTCGCGTGCCCAGCTGCGAGGGGTGGAGAAGGCGCTCACCCCGTCGTGGCGCGAGCGGGTACTGGCACAGGATCGCCTGCCCAAGCGCGAGCTGATCACGCGCCACCGCGCACGCGTCGATGCCGGTGAAGGCAGCATCATCTTCGGCCTGGCGAGCTTTGCCGAGGGTATCGACCTGCCCGGCGAGTATTTGACCCACGTGGTGATCACCCGGCTGCCGTTTTCGGTTCCCGACGACCCGGTGGGGGCGACACTTGCCGAGTGGATCGAGAGCCGGGGCGGCAACCCGTTCATGCGGATCAGTGTCCCGGATGCCTCGATCAAACTGGTGCAGGCCTGTGGCCGGCTGATCCGCAAGGAAACCGATACGGGGCGTATCACGCTGCTCGACCGCCGAGTGCTGACGCGTCGCTACGGCCGGGCACTGCTCGATGCGCTACCGCCCTTCGTGCGGGAGATCGATGGGGTGCGGCAGGACGTCCAGGAATCCCGCCATGCGATAGATAGAAAGCACCAATAGACAGGGCTCAGGGATTGAGCCAACAACATGATCCAATGGTATGAACCCTAACAAGACCCGCCGTCAGGCGGGTCTTGTCGTTATCCCTCAGGGATCTCGCGATAGAGCGGGCTCGAGGGACGGTCATTGGTTCAGGCCGCCGCACGCTTCACCAACACGGGAGCCAACTTGGCATTCATCTCCCTGAACGCTTGCTCGGTGCTTTCCCAGTCGATGCAGGCATCGGTAATCGAGACGCCATACTTGAGTTGGCTACGATCTTCAGGGATCTTTTGATTGCCCCAGCCGATATTCGACTCGACCATTAGTCCGATGATGGAGCGATTACCGTCGAGAATCTGGTTGGTGATGTTCTCCAGTACCAACGGCTGCAGTGCTGCGTCCTTGTTGGAGTTGGCATGCGAGCAGTCGATCATGATATTGGGTGTGATGCCCGCTTTCTTGAGTTCCTGCTCGGCAAGCGCCACGCTGACGCTATCGTAGTTGGGTTTGCCACTGCCGCCACGCAGAACCACGTGGCCATAGGCGTTGCCACGTGTGCGGATGATGGCGACCTGGCCGGTTTGGTTGATGCCGAGGAAATTATGCGGATGAGCCACTGACTGCAGGGCATTGACCGCGACATCGAGGCTGCCGTCGGTGCCGTTCTTGAAACCGACTGGGCAGGAAAGGCCCGAGGCCATCTCGCGGTGGGTCTGGGACTCGGTGGTGCGGGCACCGATCGCCGACCAGCTGATGCAATCCTGCAGATACTGTGGGGAGATGGGGTCCAGGGCCTCGGTCGCCAGCGGCAGGCCAATTTCCGCCAGTTCCACCAGTAGACGGCGGGCAATGTGCAAGCCTTCCTCGATCTCGAAGGAGTCATTGATGTGAGGATCGTTGATCAACCCTTTCCAGCCGACCGTGGTGCGGGGTTTCTCGAAGTAGACGCGCATGACGATGTAAAGACTATCCTGGACGTCGTCGGCCAGGCGGCGCAAGCGGCGTGCGTAGTCCAGCGCCGCGTCGACATCATGGATGGAGCAGGGGCCGACCACCATCAGCAGGCGCGGATCACGCCCATCGAGAATTCGCTGTATCGTCTCGCGTCCTTCGATCACAGTGCGTTCAGCCGACGCAGTGAGCGGGACGGCTTGCTTCAGGTCTTCGGGGCTGATCAGAACGTCCTGTGCGAGAACGTTGAGATTGTTGACTTGCTGCTCGGACATTGTGCTACCTGTGTAGTATCTGCGCGGATGGCGAATGTGAGTCAATGCGCCTACTATCACCCGCGGCAACGGCAAAAATCAATCATCAGGAACTCGCCCCAGCCCTCAGTGGTCCGAGCGCGGTCATCACCGTGAGGCGGTTGGCTTGATGGAATCGTGAGAAACGGGAACACTTGGAGTATTTCAGGCTCCAGCCTTCGACTATCAGCTGCCCCAGGGCCTCAGGTTGACACTATGTATCTTTCATTGGTCCGGTCGCGACGACAGCGCGAGACATGCTTTTCCCACCGATTGCCAGGGAGGGAGTGAATGGGCAACAGGGAGACCGACCAACAACTCGTTGAGCGTGCTCAGCAGGGCGATAACCGTGCGTTCGATCTGCTGGTAAGAAAATATCAGCACAAGATACTGGGTCTGATCAGTCGCTACATCCACGATCATGCCGAAGTTCAGGATGTTGCCCAGGAGGCATTCATCAAGGCCTATCGGGCGCTGGGCAAGTTTCGCTCCGAAAGCGCCTTCTATACATGGATGTATCGTATCGCCATCAATACGGCCAAGAACCACTTGGTGTCGAAGGGACGGCGACCCCCGGGTAGTGATCTCGATATCGTTGATGCCGAGATCCTCGATCACAGTGGCCGCCTTGCCGATACCGAGACACCCGAGGCGGCGATTGCTCGCGATCAGCTCGAGTCGGCAGTTTATGAAGCCATCGCAAACCTACCCGATGACTTGCGAACCGCCATTACCCTGCGTGAGCTTGATGGACTTTCCTACGAAGACATTGCCAACATCATGCAGTGCCCGGTTGGCACCGTACGCTCGCGGATCTTTCGTGCCCGGGAGGCGGTCGATCAACACATTCAGCCCTTGGTAACCACGGCGCGTAATCGTGAACCGGTCCCCGAATGAGGAAAGCGTCGATGGAAAGTGCAAGGTTTTTGATGAACGGCTGAACTGTCAGGCCTGCTCGACGTCAGAAGGGGTAATCGATCTGCCGAGGTGGATCGGAACGTATCGACAATCACGAAGTGTTGCGGTGAATGTTGGTTTTCCAGGTTGTCAATGGCTACAAGGCGGGGCGCCTTGTGAATGCGAGGTGTTAAGAATGAGTCACAACGCACGGGAATCGCTTTCAGCCCTTATGGATAATGAAGGTGATGAACTCGAGCTGCGTCGGGTCCTCAAGTCGCTTGACGATTCCCCCGACGCCGCTGAGACCTGGCGACGCTATCATTTGATGCGAAGCATGATGCGACGTGAGCCAGGTGTTGACGTGGCCACGGATCTGTCGGCGGGCATCATGACGCGACTCGATAGTGAACAGCCTCCCGCGCGCGTCGACCTTCCCTTGCCTTCGACACGCCGTACGATTCCGTTCGGCCGAAGTGCCGGCATCGCCGCGGCTGTCTCACTGATGGTGATAGGCGGTGCACAGTTCTACAATGGTACTGGGTCGGACGGCTCCGATCCTACACTAGCAGTCGGGGGTGAAAGTGCCCAGTCGGCTCCTGCCTCCTTGGCCTCAGGCGATGGAGGTAGCGTCAATAATTCGACGCGCCCATCATTGGTGGATCTGCCGATCTTCCAGTCCCGGTCTGCAAGCAGCTCCGGAAGCCAGGGTCTGAGGACAGTGGGGGTGGGACAAGGCCTGGGCACTGGCGGAATGAGCAGCGGTGTTAATGGTGCCTTCTTCGGCACGGCCGGCCTCGATAATCCCCTGTTCATGGCCCCGAGTCCGCGCCAGTCGCAGCGCGCCGACGAGGAACAGGCACGCCTGCTGCAGTCCTATCTTGACCGCCATGCCGAAGGGTCCGCGTATCGTAGCGGTGATACCTGGATGCCGCTGTTGCGAGCCTCTGGCAGCGAGTCTCTGGGGGAGCGCTGATCTGGTCGTTGATACTTCATTGAGTCGTTGACACGGCATTGAATTGACCCCGCGGATGATTTCATGAGGCAAAGCCACCTATTCCCCGTCATTCTGACCGGCTTGATCGGCGCAGCAGGCTTGTTCGTCGCCATCCATGCTTCCGCGCAGGATTCGCCCGACGGTGATCGCGTAGACTGTCGTGACCTGGAAGCTATGCCCACACCGTCATCAGCTCTGGAATGGTTCGAGCGCAGCCTGTGGGCAAACAATTGCTATGTTTTCGAAGCGCGTGCGGTACGCATCGGCTTCGACGGTGTGAGGACACTGTCGCTTAGTCATGTCGTCCAGGACGGCATTCAGCGTGAGGAAATCACCTTTCTCGATGGCCCTCCTGTGGCGGTGGAGCGCACTGGACGCATCGGTCGACTGAAGGGGGCAGATGGGACCGATGCGTCGGCGTCACCTTTCGATATTGTCGATCATCTCGACGAATTCTATCGCCTCCAGTTGGGGGGGCAGGAGCGAATCGCTAATCGTCGCACCTTGCGCATCGATATCGATCCTCTGGATGGCCTGCGACTTGGGCATCGCCTCTGGGTTGATACCGACACCGGCTTACCCCTCAAACAGGTGCTGGAGGACGAGACAGGGCGGGCGATAGAGACATTTCAGTTTACCGACCTGGTTAACCCTCGGCTCTATCAGGGTGAGCTGTTGATGGAAATCCCGCGCGTGTCGCCAGAGGCTGCCTGGCGTACCGGCTGGCTGCCGGAAGGTTTCTTGCCCCAAGCGGTAGAAACAAATAGCTCGAGACATGATGAAGATGTCGTGCACCGCCTGTTCAGTGATGGTCTGTCGACCCTTAGCTTATTCGTCGAACCGCTTGACGACGCCATCTTTCTTTCGCCCGGCATGCATCGCCTGGGCATTTCCTACGCTGCCGTGCGCCATCGTGATCTTGGCGGGCAGCGTCGTCAGGTTGTGGTGATGGGGGAGTTGCCACCTCGTGTCTTGTTGCGTGTCGCCGATACGCTGCAATGGAATGGCGATAATCAGACGAATGACGACATTCGAGCCTCCGAAAAAGTAGTTCAATCCGACTGATAGACCGGCATCTTGTGGCTGCTGTGTACTGTCGGTTGCCACATCGCTGGCTGACGGAACCTTTTGGCAGCAAGTTGGTAAAAAAAAAGATGAACAACGACTGGTGACAAAACCCTTATCTCATCTTCGCAGGAGTCCTTGATGAAAAGCATGAGCCGCCATCTATCTTTTGGGATGCTGTTGTTGGCCGCATGGTTGACCTCAGCATCGGCCATGGCGCGTGATCTTCCCGATTTCACGCAACTGGTGCAGGAAACTGCGCCGGGCGTGGTGAATATTTCCACCTCGCGCACGATTGAGCGACCGAACTCGCTTCAGGGCTTTGGTGGCCAGGAGATCCCCGAGATTTTCCGGCATTTCTTTGGTGATCGACTACCCGCGCCACCCGGGGCTACGCCAGGACCGGGGCGCTCCGAGGAGCGACAGTCGCTGGGGTCCGGCTTCATCATCAGCGAGGATGGCTACATTCTGACTAACGCGCATGTGGTCCAGGAGGCCGACGAAATACTCGTTCGTCTCAATGACCGCCGCGAACTGGAGGCAGAACTGATCGGTGCCGATGAGCGTACCGATGTCGCATTGCTCAAGGTAGAAGCAGACGATCTGCCCACGCTGACGCTGGGTGACTCCGATACTCTACAAGTGGGTGAATGGGTGGCCGCCATCGGCTCGCCTTTCGGTTTCGATTCCTCGGTGACCGCCGGCATTGTCAGTGCCATCAATCGCACGCTGCCGCGCGATGCTTACGTCCCCTTTATTCAGACTGACGTGGCCATCAACCCAGGAAATTCAGGCGGCCCGTTGTTCAATCTTGACGGCGAAGTCGTGGGTATCAACTCGCAGATTTTCACCCGTAGCGGCGGTTTCATGGGGCTGTCCTTCGCCATTCCCCTCAATGTGGCGATGGAAGTCGCCGACCAGTTGCGCGATGACGGCCGTGTGAGTCGAGGATGGCTCGGAGTCATGATCCAGCCTGTATCGCGTGATCTTGCCGAGTCCTTCGGCATGGAGAGCCCGCGTGGTGCCTTGATCGCCGACCTCGACCCTGAGGGGCCGGCTGCGCAAGGAGGCCTGCAGGCCGGTGACGTTATCCTCGAAGTCGACGGTGAAGAGGTGGATCGTTCCAGTACCCTGCCGCGCCTGATCGGACGCACCACGCCTGGCGTCGAGGTGGAGATGCTAGTGCTACGCGATGGGGACGAGCGCCAGGAAACAGTGACCGTGGGCGATTGGCCCGAGTCCGGTGGCGAGTTGGCCAGTGCTCAGGAAGTTCCGGGCCAGCAGGCGCGTCTGGGGTTGGCGGTGAGTGAACTCGAGCCTGCCGAGCGCGAGCAACTGGGTATCGACGCTGGCGTCCGGGTGCGTGAGGTGGACTCGCAAGGGGCCGCCGCCGCGGCCGGTATCCAGCCCGGCGATATTTTAGTCAGCCTCGACCATCGTGCCGTGGAGAGTCCGGATCAGCTTGCCGAACTGGCCTCGACATTGCCTACGGATCGGGCGGTGCCGGTGCGGCTCTATCGTGAAGGTCGCTCACTGTTCGTTGCTCTGCGGCTTAGCGACGACTGAGCATCGCGCACGCTCGGCAAACAGCGACCCGGCGGCATTTGTCGCCGGGTCGCTGTATCTGGCCGCCGCATCCCGCTACAATGGCGCGCATTCATGGGCCTGCCGGCTCGCAGAAGTGGCCGGCCGTGGCTCGAACCTATCAGGCAGAAGTAATTCGATGTCCCGACTCTCTCCCGCCGAACAGCTCCAATACATACGCAATTTCTCGATCATCGCCCACATCGACCACGGCAAGTCGACCCTGGCCGACCGCTTGATCCAGACCTGCGGTGGACTGAGCAATCGTGAGCTCAAGGAGCAGGTGCTCGACTCCATGGATCTTGAGCGTGAGCGTGGTATCACGATCAAGGCGCAATCGGTGACATTGGATTATCTGGCCGAGGATGGTCATACCTACCAGCTCAACTTCATCGATACCCCGGGACACGTAGACTTCTCCTATGAAGTGTCGCGCTCGCTTTATGCCTGTGAAGGGGCGTTACTGGTGGTCGACGCCGGTCAGGGTGTCGAGGCGCAGTCCGTTGCCAATTGCTATACCGCCATTGAGCAGGGGCTCGAGGTGCTGCCGGTGCTCAACAAGATCGACCTGCCCCAAGCCGACCCGGACAAGGTGGCCCAGGAGATCGAGGAAATCATCGGACTCGACGCCACCGACGCCTGCCAGGTTTCCGCCAAGACCGGTGTCGGCATCGATGCGCTGCTCGAGCGTCTGGTGCGCGACATCCCCCCTCCCAAGGGCGACCCGGGCGGGCCGCTTCAGGCATTGATCATTGACTCCTGGTTTGATAACTACCTGGGTGTCGTCTCCCTGGTACGTCTGTTCGATGGCACCCTGAAGAAGGGCGAAAAGATTCGCATCGTCTCGACTGGCCGCGACTGGCAGGCCAATGAGGTGGGCATCTTTACGCCGGCCCGCAAAGAAACCGATATCCTGCGTGCCGGCGAAGTCGGTTTCGTAGTAGCCGGTATCAAGGACATCCATGGCGCGCCGGTAGGGGATACCATCACCCATGCCAAGACCGCTGACGTCAAGCGTCTGCCCGGCTTCCAGAAGGTAAAACCCCAGGTTTATGCCGGCATGTTCCCGGTCAGCGCTGACGATTACGAGAACTTCCGTGACGCCCTGGAAAAGCTTGCGCTTAATGATGCCTCGCTGGGCTACGAGCCGGAGAATTCCGACGCGCTGGGTTTCGGTTTTCGGGTCGGTTTTCTCGGCACCCTGCACATGGAGATCGTCCAGGAGCGCCTGGAGCGCGAATACGACCTGGACCTGCTTACCACCGCTCCTACGGTGGTTTATGAACTGGCCATGAAGAACGGCGAGGTACGCTATGTCTCCAACCCCTCCAAGCTGCCCGATATGGCGGATGTGGAAGAGATGCGTGAGCCGGTGGTGCGGGCCAGTATCCTGGTGCCCCAGGACTACGTGGGCAATGTGATCACCGAGTGCGAACAGCGTCGCGGCACCCAGCTTGACATGCAGTTCCTCGGCAGCCAGATCCAGCTCACCTATGAGTTGCCCATGTCCGAGGTGGTCATGGATTTCTTCGACCGCTTGAAGTCCATCTCCAAGGGCTATGCTTCGCTCGAATACAACTTCGAACGTTTCGAGGCGGCGAAACTGGTGCGCCTGGACGTGATGATCAACGGCGATCGGGTCGATGCCCTGGCGGTCATCATTCATCGCGACCATGCGCATGGCCGTGGCCGTTCACTGGTGGAAAAGATGAAGGAACTGATTCCTCGTCAGATGTTCGATGTTGCCATCCAGGCCGCAATCGGCGGCCAGGTCGTGGCTCGCTCGACGGTCAAGGCACTACGCAAGAATGTCACCGCCAAGTGCTATGGCGGTGATATCACCCGTAAGAAGAAGCTGCTCGAGAAGCAGAAAGCGGGCAAGAAACGCATGAAGCAGGTCGGCCGAGTGGAAATTCCTCAGGATGCCTTCCTTGCCGTGCTCAAGGTGAATGACTAGGGGCGGACGACTGCATGAACTTTTCTTTTTTGCTGGTGCTGGCGGTGGCCGTCACAGGACTTGTTTGGCTACTGGACCTGGTCTGGCTGCGGGGCCTGCGAAGGCAACGGCTTGCCGCCACCGAAGCGGGCACCACGGAAGGACTCGACGAGCCTGCCCGCGAAAAGGCCCTGAAGGAACCCTGGCCGGTCGACTATGCGCGCTCCTTCTTTCCGGTGCTGCTGGTGGTGCTGGTACTGCGCAGTTTCCTGGTCGAGCCCTTCCAGATTCCCTCGGGGTCCATGCGGCCGACGCTTGAAATCGGCGATTTCATACTGGTCAACAAGTTCACCTACGGGCTGCGACTACCGGTGACCAACACCAAGTTCGTGGACATGAACGATCCCGAGCGTGGCGATGTGATGGTTTTTCGCTTCCCCGATGAGCCTTCCGTCAACTTTATCAAGCGCGTGGTGGGGCTGCCGGGCGATCGTATTCGCTATGAGGACAAGCAACTCTATGTCAACGGCGAGCCGGTACCCAAGCGCCTGATCGAGGAAGGGCCGACGAAAGCGCCTGAAGAGCTGCTGTTGCTCGAGTCGCTGGGTGAGGTTAAGCACCACATTTACAACAGTCCGCGTTCACTCGGACCGCAGATGCGTGAACTGGTGGTGCCGGAAGGCCACTATTTCACCATGGGCGACAACCGTGATCATTCCAACGACAGCCGCTATTGGGGCTTTGTCCCCGAGCAGAACATTGTTGGCCGCGCCTTTGCGGTATGGATGCGCTGGGACGGCGTATTGCCCAGTTTTACCAGCATTCGCCTCATCCACTGAGCCGCATCTTCCGCATGCCCTCGTCAACGACAATTTCAGGAGCTTCGTGAGCACCTCCCTCGCTACCTTCAGCCGACTTCTCGGTCACTCCTTCGCCGATGCGAACCTGCTGGAGCTGGCCATGACCCATCGCAGCTTCGGCGGGCAGAACAACGAACGTCTCGAGTTCCTGGGCGACTCCATCGTCAACTTCGTGATCGCCGAAGCGCTCTTTCAGCGCTTTCCCCAGGCACGCGAGGGGCAGTTGTCGCGGCTGCGGGCCAGGCTGGTCAAGGGGCCGACCCTGGCCGAACTGGCGCGCGAAATGGGCTTCGGCGAACACCTTCGCCTGGGCTCGGGCGAGATGAAGAGCGGTGGCCATCGCCGCGAGTCGATTCTTGCTGATTCCGTCGAGGCGGTCATCGGTGCGATCTATCTCGATGCCGGCATGGAAGCAGTGCGGATACGTGTGCTCTCTTGGTACGCCGAACGGCTGGAAGCCATCAGCCTGCAGGACACCCAGAAGGACCCCAAGACCCGGCTGCAGGAATTCCTGCAGTCGCGCCAGGTTCCGTTGCCCCTCTACGATGTCGTCATGGTGGAGGGCGAGGCGCACTCCCAGACGTTTACCGTCAATTGCCATGTCGAGATCCTCGACACTCATACCATCGGGGTGGGCGCGAGTCGCCGTCACGCCGAGCAACAGGCTGCCGAGCAAGCGCTTGTGCAGCTAGAGCCCAAGGGAGCCCGTCCATGACACGCTGTGGTTTCGTGGCCATCGTCGGCCGCCCCAACGTCGGCAAGTCGACGCTGATGAATCGTATTCTGGGACAGAAGATTTCCATCACCTCGCGGCGCCCTCAGACCACGCGACACCAGGTGACGGGCATCAAGACCGTAGGCGAGGCGCAGACCATCTATGTCGATACGCCCGGGATCCACATCCAGACCCGCGATCGCAACAAGGCCATCAACCGTTTCATGAATCAGGCTGCCACCCAGGCGCTGCGTGATGTCAGCGCGGTGGTGTTCCTCATTGATCGAACACGCTGGACCGAGGAGGACGAGGTGGTACTCCAGCGCCTCGAGCATCTCCAGGCGCCGGTGATTCTGGCTGTCAACAAGGTCGACCGCCTCCAGGACAAGGCTAGCCTGCTGCCCTGGCTCGAGTCGATAGAGGCACGGCGCGAATTTGCCGCCATCGTGCCGATCTCGGCCAAGCATGGCACCAACGTGCCGGAGCTCGAAGCCGAGTTGACCCGTCACCTGCCTGAAAGCGTCCACTATTTTCCCGAAGAACAGATCACCGACAAGAGCCAACGCTTCCTTGCTGCCGAGCTGGTACGCGAGAAGGTGATGCGCCAGTTGGGAGACGAAATACCCTACCAGATGACCGTCGAAATCGAGGAGTTCCGCGACGAAGGGCGTATCATCCACATCAGCGCCCTGATGCTGGTGGAGCGACAGGGCCAGAAGAAGATCCTGATCGGTGAGAATGGCGAACGAATCAAGAGTATCGGCCGCGAGGCGCGTCTCGATATGGAGCGCGCGCTGGATGCCAAGGTAATGCTCAACCTCTGGGTCAAGGTCAAGCGCGGCTGGTCCGATGACGAGAGAGCGTTGAAGAGCCTCGGTTACGACCTAGACTGATATGAAGCCCCAGCCGGCCTTCCTGCTCCACAAGCGCCCCTACCGCGAAACCAGTGCCTTGGTGGATCTGTTGACACTGGAGCATGGGCGTGTGCGTGCCGTGGCGCAGGGAGTACAGCGCCCCGGCAGCCGTTCGCGAGGGCGACTACAACCGTTTGCGCCGCTGCATTTGACCTGGATCGGCCAAGGCGAGCTCAAGCGCCTGCGGCTGATGGAGAGCCGCGGCTCGGCCGCCTTGCTGGCCGGTGAAGGACTGCTCTGTGGCCTCTATGCAAATGAGCTGCTGACCCGGGTGCTGCCGATTGAATTCCCGGTCGGCGAGCTTTTCGCCTTCTACGCCTCACTGCTTGAGGACTTGCCGCGCCCCGACAAGCGAGCAGCCTCGCTTCGCCGGCTGGAAGTGGCGGTTCTCGAGGCGCTGGATTGTCAGCCCCGCTTCACCGATCCCGAGGGGCTGGCGCTGGACCCTCAGCAGCGCTATCGCTTCGATGTCGCGTCCCGTGCCTTCATTCCTGGCGAGCCGGGCATCGATGGTCGTACGCTGCGCCTTTTGGCCCGTGGCGGCTGGGGCGAGCCCGGACTCGGTGGTCCCGCCAAGGCCGTGACCCGTGCCGCCCTGGCGCCGCTGCTGGGAAGTCGCCCGCTGCGCTCGCGTGAACTGATGCGCCAGCTTGCGGCGCGCCGCCGTCTCCAACCAAACTGATTCCCTCGAAAAGGCATCCTGCTGGAGAGACATCATGCATCCCCCCCGCATTCTGCTCGGCGTCAATATCGACCATATCGCCACCCTGCGCCAGGTACGCGGCACCCGCTATCCGGACCCGCTTCAGGCTGCACTGCTGGCCGAGGAAGCCGGCGCCGACGGCATCACGGTACACTTGCGTGAGGATCGTCGGCATATCCAGGAGCGTGACGTACGCCTGCTGCTGGAGGTGCTCAACACGCGCATGAACCTCGAGATGGCGCTCACCGAGGAAATGATTGCCCTGGCTGAGGCGGTGCGTCCGTCGCACGTTTGTCTGGTCCCGGAAAAGCGCGAGGAGTTGACCACCGAGGGCGGGCTCGAGGTGGCCGGCAATCTTGATGCCGTGTCGGCGGCATGCCGCCGGCTTGCCGCGGCGGGGTGTGAGGTCTCGTTGTTCATCGACCCCGACCCCGTCCAGGTCGAGGCGGCCGCCAGGGCCGGCGCCCCGGTCATCGAGCTGCATACCGGCGCCTATGCCGAGGCTGTCGGAGAGATGGCCCGACGGGAACATGCCAGGCTCGGTGTCGCCGCCGAGATGGCACTCGAGCGGGGTCTCGTCGTCAATGCCGGACATGGCCTCAACTACCACAATGTCGAGGCGGTCGCGGCGATCCCCGGCCTACACGAACTCAATATCGGCCATGCGATCATCGCCCGTGCGCTGTTTGTCGGGCTCAAGGAGGCGGTCGTCGAGATGAAGCGATTGGCCATCGCTGGCCAGGAGGCAGGATTCGTGGCCTCCCTCGAGGAACATGACCATGATCACGACCACGCGCATGGACCCGGCGCGGTTCACTAGCCCATGATCCTCGGTATCGGCACCGACCTGGCCCGCGTAGAGCGCTTCGCGCGTGCCCAGCGACGCCATGGCGAGCGTTTCTCGCGCCGCCTGCTTAGCGACGCCGAGCTGGTGCAATTCCACGACCGCGGCGCCCCGGCGGCGTTTCTGGCCAAGCGCTTTGCCGCCAAGGAAGCCTTCGTCAAGGCGCTGGGTACCGGGCTGCGCCATGGTATGCGCTGGACCGAGGTTCAGGTGCACAACGATGCGCTGGGGCGACCTTCACTACACCTATCGGGCAGGGCGCACGCGCTGGCCGAGGCGGCTGGCGTCAGGGTGCTTCACCTGTCGCTTTCCGACGAGGCCGACATGGCCGTGGCGTTCGTGGTGCTCGAGGGATGACAGGACACCCAGTGCCTGACGCTAGCCATGGCACTGTAGAGTTCATCGAGCAGCGGTATCACGGCCATTCGTCCCCGCGAGCGCAGCCGCGTTTCCAGGGTTTCGACCAGCAATGCCAGCCGCGGCACGCCGCAGTAGCGGCAGGCCCCGTTCAGGGCATGTATAGCGTCGATCAGTGCCTCGTCATCCTGATGGTCGATCGCGTCTTGAATCCTGACCTCGCTCTCGGGCAGCCAGGCGGCCAAGCGGGTCAGCAGATCGCGCGCCAGGGTCTCGCGCCCGCCGGCGAGCTGTGTGCCCAGGGCCATATCAATGTCCGCTAGCTCGTGCTCATCACGCCGAAGCGGCTCTGGCGGCGGCTCCAGCGGCATGTCTACCGGTCGTGCCAGATGGCGTTGCAAGGTGTCGGCCAGGCGGTTCGCGTCAACCGGTTTGACCAGAATGTCGTTCAGACCGTTGGCCAGCAGTCGCTGCCTTTCTGCATCGAGGACATGGGCGGTGACCGCCACGATCGGCAGCTCTTGCCAATCGCCCCCCAGTCGACGTAGTGCCCGTGTGGTTTCCACACCGTCCATGCCCGGCATGCGGATATCCATCAGCACCAGGTCATAGCGCTGACCCTGCGCCATGGCGAGGGCCTCCTCGCCACTGGCGGCGAGTTCGATGTCGATGCCGGGCTGGGAAATCAATTCTCTCAGCAGCAGACGATTGGATTCGGTGTCATCGACCACCAGCAGGCGCACGGCACCCTTGTCGGTTTTTCCTGGATTCGGTTGTTGGGTCAGGAGGAGGGGAGCCGGCGCCGAGGCCAGCCAGTGCTTCACGGCCTCCACCAGTGCCGAGCGGGGGACCGGCTTGCTCAGCAATTCGCCGCCGTGAGGCAGAGTCGGCATCGGACGATCGAGGGGGCTGGCATCGATCAGCAGCAGTGCGGGGCAAGAGAACGAGGCGAGCCAGCGCTGCCAGGTCGCGATGCCGCTCTCATCCAAGGTGTCATGAGCAAGCCCGACAATCAGCAGCGATACCGCGTGGTCCTGAGTAACGGCCGTTTGCGCGTCGAACACCCGGGCGCCCCAGCGCGTCAGGAGATGGCGAAGCGCGTGGCGGGTCGCCAGGTGCGGTTCCTCCAGCAGCACGGTCTCGCCGGCCAGCGTGAGTTCCGGCGGGCGTTCGAGATGCTCGTCGCCCTGCAGGGGTAGTGTGAAGGCGAAGGTGGAGCCTTGCTTTGGTACGCTTTCCACCTCGATCTGGCCGCCCATCTGCTCGACCAGCTGACGACAAATGGTCAGGCCCAGACCGGTCCCGCCGAACTGCCGGGAATGGCTGGGGGCCGCCTGATGAAACGCCTGAAAGAGCCCTTGGCGGTTTTCCAGCGACATGCCGATGCCGGTGTCGCTGACGCTGACCCTTAAGGTCACACGGCCACGCTCGGCCTGCTCGACCATCACACGCACCAGCACCTCGCCGCGTTCGGTAAACTTGATGGCGTTGTTGACGAGGTTGGTCAAGACCTGGCGGATGCGCAGCGGGTCGCCGTTCAGTGTCGCGGGAACATCGTCATAGACCAGTCCCAGCAGCGCCAGACGCTTCTGGTGGGCCTGGGGCGCCTGCAGCCCCAGCACTTCATCGACCAGGCTGACCATGTCGAGCGGTAGGTGCTCCAGTTCAAGGCGCCCGGCTTCGAGCTTGGAAAAATCGAGTACGTCATTGACCAGCATCAAGAGGTTGTCGCAGGCTCGCTGCACATGGTCGAGCCATTCGCGCTGACGTGGTTCGAGTCGCGAGCGCCCCAACAAGCGGCAGAAGCCCACGATGCCATTCAAGGGTGTGCGAATCTCGTGGCTCATGTTGGCCATGAACTCGGACTTGACCCGGTTGGCATCCAATGCCCGGCGATGGGCGAGGTCGAGCTCGATATTCTGGACCTCGATGGTTTCCATTGACTCCTGCAGCTCGGCGGTCGCCTGCTCGACCTGGCCATGCATCTGCTCTCGTGTCTGAACCAGATGTTTACCGAGAGCATTGATGCGCTCGCTCAGCTTGCCCAATTCTGGCGTGGATGGCTTGACCAGGCGAGGCGGCGCCTTGCCCGAAGAAAGCCGCCTGAGCGCCTGATTGGCAGCGTTCAATGGCGCTATCAGTCGTTGACTGGCGGTGTAGGCGATCAACCACAGCAACAGGCCGAGCATCAGCAGACCGAGCCCGGCACTGGCCAGGCGGCGATAGTTTGCCACGGCCAGCGGCAGGGCATCGACATCGACGATCAGCCAGATCGGCTCGCTACGGGACGCAGGGCTTGGCGTGAGCGGCATCTGTAGCTGCCACTGGCGGCCATCCGCGATCAGTCGGCGTGACGCCTGGTCGGGCAGCGAATGGCCGGTTTGCAGTCGTCCGCGCTCCATCAGCGGCGTCCCGTCGGCGTCACGCAGGCCCACCGCGCGGACTTCCGGCATGTTGAGCAGCCGTCCGCCAAGTGCCTGCATCGTCGGGAGGTCGTCGCGGTTCACCGCCAAGGTGAGTTCCGGAGCGAGCAGCTCGGTGGCCAATGATAGACGCTCGCGAAGTCGCTGCTCGTCTCGTTCGGCCTCCACCATCACGATGGCGGTGGCACCAACGACGAACAGTAGCATCGGCAGGACCAGCAGCAGCAACAGCAGTCGTGTCTTGATCGACATCAGCGGCCCTTCGACAGGATTGGCACAACAGTATGCCACAGCAGGGGCGGATGCCTGTCCAGCCCGCAGCGGCAAGGATATAATGCCAAAGAGTTGTTTCCATAAGGAAGGTTGCATGCAGTTTCCGACTATCGAGGACACCGTTGGCCGTACGCCATTGGTGCGTCTCAAGCGCATCACCGCAGGGCAAGGCAATACCCTGCTGGCCAAGCTGGAGGGCAACAATCCTGCCGGCTCGGTGAAGGATCGGCCGGCGCTTTCGATGATCGAGCAGGCTGAAGCCCGAGGCGACATCGTCTCCGGCGATACCCTGATCGAGGCGACCTCCGGCAATACCGGTATCGCGCTGGCCATGGCGGCGGCCATCAAGGGGTACCGCATGGTCCTGATCATGCCCGAGAGTGCCTCGGAGGAACGCAAGCAGGCCATGGCAGCTTTCGGTGCCGAGCTGATCAGCGCCACCAGGTCCGGCGGCATGGAGGAGGCGCGCGATATTGCCGAGACCATGATCGCCCGCGGGGAAGGCAAGCCGCTGAACCAGTTTGCCAACGCCGATAACCCGCTGGCGCATTATCGGGGAACCGGTCCCGAGATCTGGGAGCAGACCGGCGGCACCGTGACCCATTTCATCAGTTCGATGGGCACTACGGGTACCATCATGGGCGTGTCGCGCTACCTCAAGGAGCGCAATCCCGAGGTCCAGATCATCGGCCTGCAGCCCGAAGATGGGGCGAGTATTGCGGGGATTCGCCGCTGGCCACCGCAATATCTGCCAAGCATTTTCGATGCCAGTCGCGTGGACCGCACCCTGGATATCGGCCAGCACGAGGCCGAGGTACATATGCGCCGCCTGGCGCGGGAAGAGGGGATCTTCGCCGGTGTGTCTTCGGGGGGCGCCCTCTCCGGGGCTCTGCGCCTCGCCGAGGAAGTCGAGAATGCGGTGATCGTGTTCATTGTTTGCGACCGGGGAGATCGTTACCTCTCCACCGGCCTGTTCGCACCGGAGGTCTGAGATGGTCGGGTTGGGCAAACGACGCCCCTCGCGGGCGCGCTCGGGCGTGTCCGGTCTCCAGGGCCGCCACTCCTCACCAGCCGAATATGCCGCTACAACGCGCTCTGTAGACGATGGCCTGATCATCGAACGTTTGGCGCACGATGGACGGGGAGTCGCCCACATCGCCAATGGCAAGACGCAGTTCGTCGAAGGGGCGTTGCCCGGGGAGCGGGTCGAAACGGCAATTCATCTAACGCGCCAGCGCTACGACGAGACGCACGTGCGCCGCGTGATCGAGGCCTCGCCGGACCGGACGACCCCGCCGTGCATTCACTATGCCCTGTGCGGCGGTTGTGACCTGCAGCACCTGGCGATCGAGGCGCAACGCGGTCACAAGCTAGCGGTGCTGCAGGAGATGCTTTCCCGGCAGGGTATCGAGCTGACGGAGGCCCCCACGCTCATCGCCACCGACGACCAGCACTACCGGCGTCGGGCCCGTCTCGGGGTCAAGGTCGACGCCGAGGGTCGGGTGCATCTCGGCTTTCGCGCCCGGCGCAGCCAGCGCCTGGTGGATATCAGCGATTGCACCATCCTGGTGCCATCTCTCAATGTGCTGCTGGGGCCTTTGCACGATCAGGTCGCAACATTGGAAGCGCCACGGCAGTTGGGCCACCTGGAATTGCTGGAAAGCGACCAGGGAGTGGTGCTGGTGCTGCGACAGTTGAAGGAGCATGCTGCTGATGCCCGTCGCTGGCAGGCATTTGCCGAGATGCACGGCCTGCATATCGTGCGCTGGCTGGGGCGCGATACGCCGGTGCTCGACTGGCTGACACTTCCGCCTGCGCTGACCTATCGTTTGCCGGGGCCGGGACCAGGGACAGGACCGAGTGACGAGCTGACACTAGGCTTCGCCCCGGGTGATTTCCTCCAGGCCAATGCCGCGGTCAACCGCCGGCTGATCGAGACCGCCATGGTCTGGCTCGGCAATATTGACGGACGGTCGTGGCTGGACCTGTTCGCCGGAGTCGGCAATTTCAGCGTGTCGCTGGCCGCCCGCGGGGCCATTGTTACTGCGGTGGAAGGCAACGTGTCGATGGTCGAGCGGCTGGCCGACAACGCCCGCATCAATGGTCTTGACGTGGTGTCGCGCCAGGCCGACTTGACACAGACCAGCACCATCGAGGCACTGTTGAGCGAATATGCGCCTGAGGCGGTATTGCTCGACCCGCCCCGCGCCGGCGCCGAACGGGTCTGCCAGACACTGGTCGAGCATCCGGTCGCGCGCATTCTGTATGTCGCCTGCGATCCAGCGACCCTTTCTCGGGATGCGGCACGGCTCGTGCATGGTGGTTACCGCATCGTCCATGCCGCCGTAGCTGATATGTTCGTGCACACTTCGCATTTGGAATCCATGCTGCTATTAGAGCATCCAAGGAAGCAATGGTAGCCGCGAGGAGCGAGACCCGATGGTAAAAGTCCGTGAAGACCAGCCCCTGACCGATGCGGGGCTTGTCGACATCGGTCAATGGATCGAGCGGCTTCAGGAAGACGTCAAGTTGCGCGATGCAACCGAACTGCATGAGGCCTGCGAACTGGCCCAGCGGTTGGAACAGGACACCGACAAGTCGCAGGGCACCTGGCGGGGAAACCGTTCGAGCTTTCGTATGGGGCTCGAGATGGCCGATATTCTCGGCGAACTCAGGCTCGACCAGACGACTCTCGAGGCGGCGGTCCTCTACCGTGCCGTGCGCGAGGGGTTGATCGATATCGAGACGATCGGCAAGCGCTTCGGCACTGAAGTCGCTGCCCTTATCGAGGGCGTGCTGCAGATGGCGGCGATCAGTACCTCCCAGCTACCCAGTCACGGGATGAATCAGCATGACCAGCAGGATAATCTGCGCAAGATGCTGGTCACCATGATCGATGACGTGCGCGTCGCCCTGATCAAGATTGCCGAACGCACCTGCGCGCTTCGCCAGGTCAAGGATGCACCGCGAGAGAAGCGCCAGCGTGTGGCCCGTGAGGTATTTGACATATACGGCCCTCTGGCGCATCGGCTGGGCATCGGTCATCTCAAGTGGGAACTCGAGGACCTGTCCTTTCGCTATCTCCATGAAGACGAATACAAGACTATTGCCCGGCAACTAGCGGAAAAGCGTCTCGATCGTGACCGCTATATCCACGACGTGGTGGAGACGCTCAAGGGGTTACTCGAGGCTCAGGGCATTGCGCGCTACAACGTCGACGGCCGTGCCAAGCACATCTTCTCGATCTGGCGGAAGATGAAACGTAAGCGCATCGATTTTTCCCAGGTTCACGATATCCGCGCGGTGCGCATCCTGGTTCCCGAGGTGACCGACTGCTACACGGTGCTGGGCCTGGTGCATTCGTGTTGGCATCATGTCCCCAATGAATTCGACGACTACATCGCCAACCCCAAGAAGAACGGCTATCAGTCGCTGCACACGGCGGTGCTGGGCCCCGACAACAAGGTGCTGGAAATCCAGATCCGCACGTTTGCCATGCACGACGAAGCCGAGCTCGGCGTCTGTGCGCATTGGCGCTACAAGGGGCATGACACCAAGGGCAAGAGCAATAGCTACGAGGATAAGATCGCCTGGTTGCGCCAGGTGCTTGAATGGCAGGATGAGGTCGGTGACTTCGGTGACCTGCGTGAAGGGCTCTCGAGCGACGTGGCGCCGGACCGCATTTATGTTTTCACACCCGACGGTCACGTCATCGACCTACCGCGCATCGCCACACCAATTGATTTTGCCTACCGGGTCCACACCGAAGTAGGGCATCGATGTCGGGGCGCCAAGGTCAACGGGCGCATCGTGCCGCTAACCTACAAGCTCAAGACCGGCCAGCAGGTCGAGATACTCACCGCCAGCAAGGGCGGACCCAGCCGTGATTGGCTTAATCCCGGGCTCGGCTATGTGAGGACGTCGCGCGCGCGGGCGAAGATCCAGTCCTGGTTCAAGCATCAGGCCCGCGACCAGAACCTCGACGAAGGCCGCACGCTTTTCGAACGTGAAATGAAGCGTCTGGATGTCGAGGGCATAGATCTCGACAAGCTGGCGCGCCAGGTCAACTACACCTCGCCGGATGATATGTACGCGGCGCTGGGTGCCGGCGATCTTCGCATCGGCCAGGTGCTTCGCCAGGCCCAGCATCTGTTCGGCGAGAGCGACGATCAGGAACAGCTCGACCGTTTGCTGGCCAAGCCACGCAAGATGCAGGGCAAGCGTGGTGCCGACGAGATTACCGTGCTGGGGGTGGGAAACCTTAAGACCAGCATGGCCAACTGCTGTCATCCAGTGCCTGGTGAGCCGATCGTTGGCTTCATCACTCAGGGGCGCGGGGTCACCGTACATCGACAGGATTGCCCAAATATCCTGCAGCTGCGTCTGGACGAACCGCAGCGCATCATCGAGGTGGAGTGGGGGGAGCGCGCCCGCACCCAGTATCCCGTGGACATCGAAATCCAGGCCTGGGATCGTTCCGGCCTGCTGCGCGACGTGACCGGCGTGCTGAGCAACGACCGCGTTAACGTGCTGTCGGTCAACACGCTCACCGATACCGACGACGGGATCGCAAGCATGACTATCACGGTCGAGGTCGATGGCCTCGAGACGCTGGGTCGCCTGTTCTCACGCATCCAGCAGCTGTCCAACGTGATTGAGGTGCGGCGACTGCGCAGCGGTGGCAAGCCCGGCAAGCGTAAGGGGAAGACCTCATGAGCGATACTCGTTTTGATCTCGATGACCTGCTGACGTTGATGGCCGTCCTGCGCGATCCGCAGCAGGGCTGTCCCTGGGACGTCAAGCAGGACTGGGACTCCATCGTGCCGCATACCCTCGAGGAAGCGTACGAGGTCACCGATGCCATCGAGCGCCGTGCCTTCGACGAGCTGCCCGGGGAGCTCGGCGACTTGCTGTTCCAGGTCGTCTATTACGCGCAGTTCGGTGCCGAGCAGGGACGTTTCGATTTCCGCGACGTGATCGATGTCCTGGTGGCCAAGATGCTGCGCCGTCATCCCCATGTGTTCCCCGACGGCACGCTGGCCTCGCGGCGCCCGCCCGGCGTCGGCGCCGAGGAAATCGAGACGCGGCTGGTACACTCACGCTGGGAGCACCTTAAGGCCGATGAGCGTGCCGAGCGCGCCAGCGACACCGAGACGGTCTCGGTCCTCGATGATGTACCGCGAACGCTGCCGGCACTCACTCGGGCGGGGAAACTCTCCAAACGGGCCGCTAGGGTTGGCTTCGACTGGCCGGACTCGCGCGGCGTGATCGCCAAGATCCGCGAGGAGTTGTCGGAGGTCGAACAGGCCCTGGACCACGGCGATCACGAGCACGCCGTCGAGGAAGTCGGTGACCTGCTGTTCGCGGTGACCAACCTGGCGCGTACCCTCAAAGCCGACCCGGAGCAGTGCCTGCGGGCGACCAATGCCAAGTTTGAACGACGGTTTCGTCATGTCGAAGCGGCCCTGGTGGCTGAGGGTGTCGCCCTGCCGGATGCCGGACTCGCGGCCATGGAACACCACTGGACCGACGCCAAGGTTCGGGAACGCGCCGACGCGACGGAAGGCGGCCCCGTCGAGCCATCCTCCCGCTCTCTTTCTTCTTCTGTTTCCGGAGATCATCGGCCATGAGCCATGACCTGCACGAATCGCTGCGCGACAATGTCCGCATTCTGGGCGATAGCCTGGGCCGAACCATCGCCGATGATCTTGGCTCCGGTTTCGTCGACAGGATCGAGACCATTCGCGCCTTCGCCAAGCGAGGCCGCCACGGCGAGACCCAGAGTCGTGGCGAGCTGATCGAGTACCTGCGACGCTTGCCGGATCGCGATCTACTACCCGTAACACGCGCCTTCAACCAGTTCCTCAACCTGGCCAATATCGCCGAGCAGCACTATCGCGCCCGTTTCCGACGTGTCGAGGACTACCGGCCCGGCTCCCAGCCGGTGCTCTCCGAGCTTCTCCAGAGGGCCCGCGACGCCGGCCATTCGCCACGTCGCCTGGTCGAGACCCTGGCCGGCATGCAGGTCGAGTTGGTGCTGACGGCGCATCCCACCGAGGTCATCCGCCGCACGCTGATTCAGAAATACGATGCCATCGACGACTGCCTGACGGCGATCGAATCCTCCGATGACTATCCCGAGCGCGGCGTGCGCGCCCAGGGCCGGCTGGAGGAGCTGATCAGCCAGGCCTGGCACACCGACGAGATCCGCCATGAGCGCCCGACGCCGGTGGACGAGGCCAAGTGGGGCTTCGCGGTGATCGAGAACTCCTTGTGGCAAGCGGTGCCGGATTTCCATCGCGACCTGGACAATCTCTTGCTGGAAACCGCGGGTGAAAGGTTGCCGCTGGACGCCGCGCCGATTCGTTTCGCCTCCTGGATGGGTGGCGATCGCGACGGCAATCCGCACGTCACCGCCCGCGTCACCCGTGAGGTGCTGCTGCTGGGACGCTGGATGGCGGCCGACCTGTACCTGCGCGATCTCGACGCCCTCAAGGCCGAGCTCTCGATGTGGAAGGCCAACAGCGCGCTCAAGGCCGAAGTGGGAGACGTCGCGGAACCCTACCGGGAACTGTTGCGCCGGCTGCTGGCACGCGTCGAGGCGACCCGTGACTGGGCGAAGGCGCAGCTGGACGGCGAGGTATTCGAGGGCGGGGCGATCATCGAGAACCGCGACCAGCTGTATGCGCCTCTGCTGGCCTGCTATCGCTCGCTGTGCGACGTGGGCCTGGACACCATCGCCAATGGCGCGCTGCTCGATACGCTGCGTCGCATTTCGGTATTCGGCGTGACGCTGACCAAGCTCGACCTGCGCCAGGAAGCCAGCCGCCATGCCCAGGTCATGGAGGAGCTGACCGACGGCCTGGGTCTCGGTCATTACCGCGACTGGGACGAGTCGCAACGCCAGGCGTTCCTGCTCGAGGAACTGGTGTCCCGCCGACCGCTGATTCCACGCCGCTGGGAATGCTCTACCGAGTCCCGCGAGGTGATCGATACCTTTCGCGTCATCGCCAGCGAGCAGCCCGAATCACTGGGGACCTATATCATCTCCATGGCGGCGCAGCCATCGGACGTGCTGGCCGTGGCGCTGTTGATGAAGGAGGTCGGCGGTCGGGTCAGTCTGCCCATCGCGCCGCTCTTCGAGACCCTCGACGATCTCAACCATGCCGGTGAAGTCATCGATCGCCTGCTGGCGCTTCCCGGCTATCGGGCCCTGGTGGATGATCGCCAGGAGGTGATGATCGGCTATTCGGATTCCGCCAAGGACGCGGGCCAGCTGGCCGCCGCCTGGGCCCAGTATCGCGCCCAGGAATCACTTGTGGAGGTGTGTCATCGGCATGGAGTCGACCTGACGCTCTTTCACGGGCGTGGCGGTACCGTGGGCCGTGGCGGCGGTCCGGCGCATGCGGCGATCCTCTCCCAGCCCCCGGGCTCGGTGAACGGGAGCCTGCGGGTCACCGAGCAGGGAGAGATGATTCGCTTCAAGTTCGGGCAACCGGAGATTGCCCTGCGCTCGATGGAAATCTATGCCTGTGCCGTGCTCGAGGCATCGTTGTTGCCGCCTCCGGCGCCCAAGCCTGAGTGGCGCGAAGAAATGGATCGCCTGGCGGAGATCGCGCATGGCGCCTATGTCGGCGTGGTGCGCGAGGATCCCGACTTCGTGCCTTATTTCCGGGCGGTGACGCCCGAAGGGGCGCTAGGTCGGCTGCCGCTGGGGTCGCGGCCGACCAAGCGTCGTCAGGATGGTGGGGTGGAGACGCTACGCGCGATTCCCTGGATCTTCGCCTGGACCCAGATCCGCCTGATGCTGCCTGCCTGGCTGGGCAGCGGGGAGGCGTTTGCCCAGCGCCTGGAGGAAGAGGGCGGTCTCGAGAGCCTCAGGGAGATGCGTGACCAATGGCCCTTCTTCGGGACCTACCTGGACATGCTAGAAATGCTGCTGGCCAAGGCCGATGTCGATATCGCTACTTATTACGAGTACCGGCTGGTCGACGAGCCCTCACTCAAGGCGCTGGGAGAACGGCTGCGGGGCCGCTTTGCGCGTCTGTATGACGTTGTGTTGCAGGTGCTCGACCAGCAGGAGCTGCTGGAGAAGACACCGCTGATCCGCCAGGCAATTGAAGTGCGCAATCCCTACATCGACCCGCTCCACGGTCTGCAGGCGGAACTCCTGCAGCGCAATCGGGATGCCGACGGTGCCATTGGCGCCGATCTTTCTCGGGCCTTGATGGTGACTATGGCCGGGATCGCCGCCGGGCTGCGCAATACGGGCTGAAGAAGCAACACGGGCTGAAGAAAAAGCCGTATGCAAGAAGGGTATGCGCGAAGAAATCGCCTATCGCTAGAAAGGAATATGGATCGAGGCAGTCACGAGGTTGAGGTGTGCCATGCTGGGCTCATTGAATTCCTCGTATTCCACGCGACTGACCAGGCCGTTGAACTGGAGGCGAATCCCGAAGCCCTGAACACGAGTGGTGCCGGCGGTATCCAGGGCCAGCGTGTCATTGGGAACGATGGGATCGCCCTCCCATTCAGCGAACCCCGATTTCGCGTAAAGTCCCCACTGGCCAAAGCGAAGGCCAGCGACCAGGCTGCCGCCGAGACTGATGGTATCGAGAATCAGAGCCTGGCCGCCAGAACGGGTGGGCACCTCATCGCTCTCGCGATAACTGACCTCGGCGCCCAGGTCCAGAAACGGCAGCCTTAGAGGAGAAAAACCGGCGGTGAGCCGGAATCCTGACGTGTAGCCATCCTGTGTCTCGAGATCCTGTCCATCGATCATCACACCATTGTCCAGATGCATGAGATCACCTGATTGCGCGACATAGGCAGGCGGTGCGGCATCGGCCATCACAGCAGCACTGGCGAGAAGCGCCAACGGGGTTGCCAGCCAGGCAGAACGGGGGCATGCGGTTTTCATGGTCCCTGACCCTACACGTAGCGGTACGGAGAAAGGTACAAAAGACAAGTGCTGAAAGGAGTACAAAACGTGCCCTGAAAAAGGTCAGCGCTGACTCGATACCGTTCTAAGATAGCAATGGTAGGTAGATTGCGCCAATTGCGCGTTTTTTGGCGACCAGGACTAGGTCTGGCAAGAACGTGTCCCGCCCCTCGCTTGGGGGCGGGAAGGCATCTCCCGTCAAGGCGGGGCGCTCAGGTGGGTTGCTTGACCGTGCGCAAGTAGGGCTTGAGGGTGGTAAAGCCTTGCGGGTATTTCTGCTTCGCTTCCTCGTCGCTGACAGACGGTGGGATGATCACATCGTCGCCGTCGCGCCAGTTCACCGGTGTCGCTACGGTATGCTTGGCGTTCAGCTGGAGGGAGTCGAGCAGGCGCAGCACCTCATTGAAATCGCGTCCCGAGGTCATCGGGTAGATCAGCATGGCCTTGATCTTCTTGTCGGGACCAATCATGAAAACCGCCCGCACGGTGGCGTTGTCGGCCGGTGTCCGGCCCTCGGCAGTGTCCTCCAGTTCTGCTGGCAGCATGTCATAGAGCTTGGCCACCTGAAGGTCGGTGTCGCCGATCATCGGATAGTTGGGTGCGGCGCCCTGGGTCTCCTCGATATCCTTGGACCAGGCTGCGTGATTATCGACGGGGTCGACCGACAGACCAATGATCTTGGTGTTGCGCTTGTCGAACTCCGGCTTGAGCTTGGCCATGTATCCTAGCTCGGTGGTGCAGACCGGCGTGAAATCCTTGGGGTGGGAAAACAGCACGCACCAGCTATCGCCGATCCAGTCATGGAAATTCAGAGTGCCTTCCGTGGTTTGCGCCGTAAAGTCGGGCGCAGTATCGCCGATTCGTAAGCCCATTATGGTTACTCCGATGTGAGAAAAGTCGGTTATCGAGAGAAGCCGCTGGCGTTTCGCCTCTCATGATTTGAGTGGCACAAGCATAGCGCCAGCGCCAGCCCTGTCGTCAAGTCGATTGACGCGCTGCAAGATACCGAAAATGCATCTGGATATGCTCCGCCGAGAGTTCATGGCGTCTTGCCGCCGCGAGCAGAGGCCCGAGTATCGCCTCATGTTCGGTAGGGCGTCCGGCCATCACGTCCTGCAGCATGGAGGCCAGGTTGTTCGCCGTAGCATCGACCACTTGCCAGACCAGCTGCCGCCAGCCGTCGATGCCATCGCCCTCGGGGGGCGTCACGCTCTCCGCGGCCATGATCGCCGCTATCTCCTCGATCATCGCCTCAACGTGGAGGCGATAGGGCGGGTTGCGAAGTTCGCCATTGGTAATGCCGAAGTGTGCCACCAGCGGATTGATGGCGGCATTGACGGCGAGCTTGCGCCATAGCCTGACGCCGATATCGTCAACCAGCTCGCTGGGCAGGCCGGCGAGACTGAGATCGTCGGCCAGTTGCGAGGCGAGCCCGCCGTGGCGCCCATCCAGCGCACCGATAAAGGTATGACCATGCCCGGCGTGGGTGACCTGAAGGTCGCCCTGCACATGGGCGCCCTCGGTAGTGGAAGCGCAGAGGACAGGACCCGACCAGCGCCGGGCGATTGCCTGCTGGCTTCCGACACCGTTCTGCCACAGCACCAGCGGCGTGTCTGCAGGCAGCGCTCGCGCTAACGTGTCGCAGGCGGCCAGCGCCGTGGTGGCCTTGGTGGTCAGGTGCACGATCGCTGGCGTCTCGTCGGGCAGGGCGCCGATCACGGCGACAGCCAGCCGGCGAGTCAGCGTCTCGCCCTCCGGCGTCAGTAACCGCTGGATGGGGGATGGCGGGCGTCGCCCGACCAGCGTGGCCCGTGCATGGTCGGTCAGCCGCAGGGCGATCAAACGGCCCAGGGCCCCGGGTCCGACGATCCAGTGGGAGGACAGGGTCATGGCAGTCTGCTCGGCTTCATCGCGTGGGTTCATGGTGTTCTCGTCAATGAACAGGATACCTCAGCGCTTGGTCGCCTTGCCGCGTGCTCCCCCTCGCCGGGACCGCGAGGCCTTGCTATTGGACGACTTGCCGCGCGATGACCTGGTATTTGACGACCTGGCGCGCGTTGACGGGGGCGACGCTTCACCGCGGGCGTCGCGCAGTGCCAGGCTGAGGCGGCCGGCATCGGCGGCGCCGAGCAGGCCATGCAGATCCTCGATCAGGGCGGCCAGGAACGGGGCCGGGTCGTCGCCCGCCTCGGCAATCGCGCCGAGGCGCTGCTCCCACAGCGCGGTGCGCTCGGGCCGGCCGACCGCCTCGGGCAGGGAGGCGATCAACGCGCTGCCGATTCGGGTGGCGCGCAGCGCCTTGCCCTGGCGCACCAGATAGCCGCGCTCGACCAGCGTCTCGATGATGCCGGCGCGGGTTGCCTCGGTGCCCAGGCCGTCGTGCTCGCGCAGGGTGCGGCGCACCGCCGCGTCCTCGACGTAGCGGGCGATGTTCATCATCGCCTTGATCAGGCTGGCGTCGGTGAAGGGTTCCGGCGGGCGCGTCTCGCGGTCCTCCACGCCGACATCGGTGACCCGGCATGCCTCGCCTTCGGTCAGTGGCGGCAGCGGCGGGGCCTCGTCGCGAGTGGTGAATAGCGGCTTCCAGCCGGGAGTCAGAATCTCCTGGCCGCGTGCCCGGAAGAGGTTATCCAGGATGGTGAACTCGGCCTTGACCTCACGGGTGACCAGCGGCGGGTAGAACTGGGCGACGACGTTGCGGGTGATCATGCGGAAGATATCCGCCTCGGCCTTTTCCAACCGCGTGAGATCGGCAGGCTTGCCGGTAGGTGCGAGGGCATGGTGAGCGCCGACCCGCTTGTCGTTCCAGGCCTTCGAGCGTCGCGAAAAATCGGCGCCTTCGAACCAGCCGCGCAGGGTATCATCGGCCTGGCAAGCGTCTTTCAGGGTGTCGCGTGCTCCGGCCAGGTGCTCCTCGGGCAGGTAGCGACAGTCCGAGCGAGGATAGGTGATCAGCTTGTGGCGCTCATACAGGCGCTGACACACGTCCAGCGTCATCTTGGCGGAGAGCCCGAAGCGCCGCGCGGCATCGACCTGGAGGGCCGAGAGAGAGTAAGGCAGCGGCGCTGCCTGGCGTCGTTCGCGGCTATCCAGGGCGTTGAGCCGCCCCTCGGCCCCGGGCAACCGCTCGGCCAGCGCCGCGGCGGGCTCGCGGGACAGCAGCCGGCCCTGGTCATCCAGGGGGTGTGGTTCGCCGGGCACCCACCAGGCGCGCAGCATGCCGTGGGTGACGGCGAGGTCGACCCAGAGCACGAAGAACGGCCGCGGCTTGAAATCGCGGATTTCGTTGTCGCGGCGCACCACCAGCCCAAGCACCGGCGTCTGAACTCGACCCACCGAAAGCACACCGTCATGGCCGGCCTGGCGACCGGTAAGCGTCCAGGCCCGGGTGAGATTGATGCCGTACAACCAGTCGGCTCGCGCGCGCGATTCGGCGGCCCGGTAGAGCGGCTGATACCGGGCATTGTCCTCGAGCCTGGCGAGCGAGCGCTGAACCGCCGGCCGGTTGAGATCGTTGACCAGCAACCGCGATACTGGCCCTTTCCAGCCCAGGTGTTCGATCACTTCCTGTACCAGCAGCTGGCCCTCGCGGTCCGGGTCGCCGGCGTGCACCACTTCCTGCGCGCCTTTCAATAAACGACGTATCACCGCCAACTGGCCGCGCGCCTTGGGTCGCGGGGTGTGCTTCCAGCGGTCGGGCAGGATCGGCAGGTGATCGAGCCGCCACTGCTTGAACGCCGGGTCGTAGGCATCGGGCGGGGCTTGTTCGAGCAGGTGGCCCAGGCACCAGGTGACCGTGGTGTCGCCGGCGACCAAGGCGCCCTCCTCGCGGCGCAGGTGACCGGGCAGTGCCTCGGCAATGGCGCGGGCCAGGCTGGGTTTCTCGGCGATGATCAGTCGCATCGTGTCTCGCGGGCGATGAATGGCATGGATATTCTTCCAGTAATATTCGCCCATCGCCAGGTGTAACCTGAGCCACGTGTTGTACAATGTTTGTATCGAAAACCCTAGAGGATATCCCATGCGTGAACGTGGCCGGACGCGACGCTTGATGGGGCTCGGTGCCCGCACCGGCGGGGCAATGATCCGCACCCGCCTGGGCGGCCAGGCCGACTGGCGGGCACTGGGCGAGGCGTTGTTCGAAGGGCTCTCGGAGCTCAAGGGGCCAGCAATGAAGCTGGCGCAGATCATGTCGCAGTGGGACGACCTGCTGCCGCCGGACCTCGCCGAGGAACTCGCGCGCCTGCAGCGCCAGGCCGAGCCGATGCCTTGGGAGGGCATTCGTCGCGCCCTGGTCGAGCAGTACGGTGATCTCGACACGCATTTTCGCGAGATCGAGCCCCGCCCCTTCGCCAGCGCGTCCATGGGCCAGGTGCACCGTGCCGTCACACACGACGGCGCGACACTGGTCCTTAAGGTGCAGTATCCCGGGCTCGCCGAGGTGCTGGAAAGCGACCTGGTGCAGGTGCGTCGTCTGCTGCGGCTCGGGCGCTGGTTCAAGGTGCCCCAGGCACGGCTCGATGCCTTGTTCGAGGAACTGGCGTCCAGCCTGCGCGGTGAGCTCGACTACCACGCCGAAGCCGAGGCGTTGGCGCGCTACCGTGAGCGCTACGCCCATCGCGATGATCTGGTGATTCCCGAACCGCTGCCCGAGGTGTCCG
The DNA here is from genome assembly GCF_018448785.1 of Halomonas jincaotanensis. GTDB lineage: Bacteria > Pseudomonadota > Gammaproteobacteria > Pseudomonadales > Halomonadaceae > Halomonas > Halomonas jincaotanensis. The sequence continues at coordinate 189,142 of NZ_JAHCLU010000001.1, forward strand.
GTCCGCGGGTGCTGGCCATGCGTTATGTGGCCGGCACACCGCTTCGCGACCTGGAGTCGGCTGACGATGCCCGTCGCCAGGCCGTCGCCACCACGCTGGCCGACTGGCTTACCGAGGAGCTCTTCACCCACGGCGAATTGCACGCCGACCCCCACGCCGGCAATTTCGCGGCCGACGACCAAGGCCGGCTGGTGATCTACGACCTCGGCGCGGTGATTCCCGTCCCCGATGCGCGCCTGGTGACGATGATGCACCTGCTCGAGGCCACGCTTGAAGGCGATCCCATGGCCATGGATACCGCCATGCTCGAACTGGGCGGGCGACAGGGCCAGGGGGCACCGCTCTCGCTGTATCAGGAGGCGGCCGAGGCCGTGACACCCCTCTTCGAGCCAGGCGAGCAGGATTTCGGTGACGTTAGGGTGCACCGCCGCCTGCGCGACCTGAGTCCCAAGGTCTGGGCCGCCATGGACCGCCTGCAGCCGCCGGCAGATACCCTGTTGCTGTCGCGCACTCTCAACGGCCATTACTGGAATCTGGTGCGCCTCGGCGCCCGGCTCGATATGCACGCGCGCACCCAGCCCCTGCTGGCGGGAGTCCAACGCCGCTGACGCTGACTACCGCCTGCCCAGCGCCGCCGTGGACTGGTAGACTATGGCGTTTTGTTACTTGCGGAGGCTGCGATGCTGGCAGTTTGGGTGGAACAACTGCTTGGCTTTGCCTCGGGAGCGCTGGTGGCCATTCGCGAAGACGAGCGTTACCCGAGCTTGATGGCCTGGGCGCGTCGCGAAGGCCCGGCACTGGTCGGAGGTAATCCGGCACTGGCCCAGGCGCTGGCGCCGGAACTGTGGTCACAGACCCCGCTGGCGAGGCTCGACTTTGCCTGCGAAACCCTGGCCCGTCCGGGGCGACTCGAGCCGTGCTGGTGTGATTCCGGCCGCATGACTAAGGACTGTTGTGGCGCCGTGACCCTGCCCGGACATATTCCCGATCATCTGATGTGGATGCTCTCGCTCAGCGACTGGAAGGGGCCGGTCTTCAAGGCGGCGCTCGAAAGCGGTCGGGCCCCGGCCCAGGCACTGCTTGAGGCCGGCCTGATTGCCGCCGAAAGCGGCCAGCGGGGACGCGCCCAGCGAATCCTCGAATCGTTGTTCAAGCATGCCGACTGGTCGTCGCTGCCCGAACAGGCCGAGCCGGCCTTCGAGATCCTCGTCGATCTTTATCAGGAACGCGGTTTCCATCGCAAGCGCACGGCGCTGCTCGATGACGTACTCGACCGTGGTCCGTTGTTTCTGCGCGGCGTGGCCCTCGAGCGGCTGTGCCTGATGCATCTGGACAACGACGACCTGGACAGCGCGCGCGAGGCCTTCGTGCGTGCCCAACAAGCCCTGCCGGATTCCCCCACGCTCGCCTATATCGAGGCGATGCTGCTGCTCCACGAAGGGCATGAACGCGAAGCCGCCGAGCGCGCCGGTTTCTGGTTCCGTCGCCTGTCACGCCAGGGTGAGCTGGACTCCGACCAGCTGCAGTTCCTCGCCGATCTGGCCGAGAATCCCGGTGCCACCCTGGCCGAGCAACTGCTTAACGCCGAGGAGGACCTGGCCGGCCCCCTGGCCGCGCTGCAGGCCTTGCTCGAGGTGTTGCCGATCGCCCCACGGCTGGGCATCCACCAGGGCGAGACGGGTGCGCTCGAGTACCACGCCAGCGCCCGAGAGGACACGCTGTTCGCCGCCTGGCACGCCCAGTTTCAGTCCGAGGTACTGGGCGAGGCGCCGATGGGGTTCGACGACGACCCTTGGCCGCGTGCCGGCGATTGGCTGAATGAGCTTTGCCGCCACCCCGAGTGGCTGGATTCGCCGCGGGTCCTGCAGGGGCTCTCGCTGGCGCTGACTAGCCGCTTCGGCAGCCTGCCGTGGATGGCGCCGAGTCTCTTCGCGCCGCTTGCCGACCGTCTGGAGCGCTGGCTCGAACAGGCCCGCGCCGAGGGCGATGGTTCGCTCAACTGGGACGATGCCGATAACGCCGTGCTGTTGCGCACCGGTCTCGCCCTGGTAGTCGGCATGGAGCGTGGCGCGCGTCAGCGCTCGCGTGAGCTCGCCGAACACCTACTGTCACTGGACGATCAGGATAGCCTGGGGCTTCGTGAACTGGTGCTCGACCAGTTGCTGCGTGAAGGACGTGATCTCGAGGCGCTCGAGATGAGCGAGAGCGAGCTTGCCAACGACGATTCCGACGAACCCCCGCTGGGATTGCTGATGGGCCGCGTGCTGGCACTGTTTCGTCTCGAGCGTCGCGAGGCCGCCGAGGCCGCGCTGAACGAGGCCTTGACCCACAATGCTTATGCGCTGGACATCCTGTGTAGTGATAAAGCTCGTGCGACACCGATGGGAGATGATGCCGCCGCCGAGCCGGGCAGTCGTGAGGAGGCCTGGCAGTACCGCACCTTGATGCGCGACCAGTGGCGCGTGACACCGGGAGCGCTGACCTGGTTGAACTTGCGCCTCGCCGAGACGACACGCCGACGCTGAAGGATCCCCCGCGTCGGCATCGAGGCTACCCGGCCAGCTCAGGCCGTACGAGGCACCGGCGGTGGCACCAGGTTGTGGTCGCGGCTGATCCAGACCGCCAGGGCAATTGCCGGCAAGCCCAGCGTCGTGGCAATCACGAAGAAGGTGGCGTAACCGTCGGCGGCGACTACCATGCCGCCGAAACCGCTGAGAAACTTGCCCGGCAGCGTCATAAGGGACGAAAAAAGGGCGTACTGCGTAGCGGTATAGGCCCGCGAGGTCAGGCTCGACAGGAAGGCGATGAAGACTGCACTGGCCAGGCCGTTGGAGAGATTGTCGCCGACGATGGTCATTACCAGCATGGGCAGATGGGCGCCGGCGAGTGCCAGGGCCGCGAACAGCAGGTTGGTGAGCGTCGCCGCCGTGGCCCCCAGGATGAGAATCGGCCCAATGCCGTAACGGGCCACCAGCAGACCGCCGAGAATGCCCCCACCGATACTCATGGCGATGCCGAAGATATTGGTGACGTTGGCAATCGTCGCCAACGAAAATCCCAGGTCGATGTACAGCGGGTTGGCCATGGATGCCATCGCCAGGTCGCTGATGCGATACACCGCTACGAACAGCAACAGCCACAACGCCTTGCGCCGATGGCGAGTAAAGAAATCGGTAAAGGGGCAGACCACCGCACCGATCAGCCAGGCGCCCAAGCGGCGTAGCCAGCGCGGCTTGCCGCGGCTGGCGCGCAGGAAGGCCCGCACCCGTGGCTCGTGAATCAGATGCGTGGTCAGCGACAACCTCTGCGGCTCGGGGCGCACCAGTACCGTAATCACCCCGATACCCACCAGCGCCGCCATACTCAGGTAGGCCGCTTCCCAAGAAATCCACGAAGCGACGTAGAGGGCGCCGGCGCCGGCGGCCAGCAGGCCGCCGCGGTAGCCGATGATATAGGTCGAGGCCATGGCCGCCTGCATGTCGTCGGGCGCCGATTCGATGCGAAAGGCGTCGATCGAGATGTCCTGGGTGGCCGAGCCGAAGGCCACCATCAGCGAGAATGCCGCCACCAGGCCCAGGTTGTCCTGTGGATCGAGGCTGGCCAGCCCGACCAGGCCGGTGGCGATGATGGCCTGGGCGAGCAGCATCCAGCCGCGACGCTGGCCGAGCAAGCGGGTGAGCAGTGGCAACGCCGTGCGATCAACGATCGGCGCCCAGAAGAACTTGATCGAATAGAGGATCCCGATCCACGCGAAGAAGCCGATGGCGGCCACCTCGACACCATCACTGCGTAACCAGGCAGACAGGGTCGAGAAGACCAGCAGGAAGGGCAGACCCGCCGAGAAACCAAGAAACAGCATGGTAATGACCGGCGCGCGCAGATAGATGGCCATAGCCTCGCGCCAGCTGCGGCGGGCGATGGGGGTCGGCATATTGGATGGCTCTCCTTGCGGTGTGTCACGAGGGGGCACGCAGGCCACTCGCTCGGATGATAAACTTACGGAATAGGTCGTTGGGACGCTCGCTGTCTAACAGGTGTCACCCGCTCTCGGCGTGCGCCTGGATTGTTGCAGAGCCCCGCCAGTGATGCCAGCAGGAAACCCGACAAGGAGCCCTATGAACGTAGACGGTGGTAATCCGGAGAATGATCAGGACGCCATTCCGCGCTGGTACGTGATCCAGTGCAAGGGGGGCGAATCCTTTCGCGCGGCGGACCACCTCGGCTACCAGGACTACGAGGTCTTTCATCCGGTGCTGGAGGTGCAGAAGAAGCGTCGTGGCAAGCTCGAATGGATCACCGAGCCGCTCTTTCCCTATTACCTGTTCATCCGGCTTGATCGCCTGGCCAGCAACTGGCGCCCCATTCGTTCCACTCGCGGTGTGCTCAAGATCGTGACGTTTGGCTTGGGCACCCCGGTGCCGGTCGGCGATGCCCTGGTCGAGGCGTTGCGCTCCCAGGGTAACGAACGACAGGACTCGACGGTTAACCTGTATTTTCGTGCCGGCGAGATGGTGGAGATTACTGAAGGGCCTTTCAAGGACCTGCAGGGCGTGTTCACGAGTCACAAGGGAGAGGAGCGAGCCATCGTGTTGCTCAATATGCTCCACCAGCAGCAGCGGCTGGATCTCCCCGTTGAACACCTGCGGCGGCGAGACTGAAGGTCTTTCCCTCACCACAGCATTTTCCATGAGTCAGACGTTAATTACCCCTCTCACCTTCAGGAGACTGTGATGCATATCGCCCCTCAGCGAGTCGTGACACTCCACTACGTCCTCAGCGGCACCGACGGCGAGGTCCTCGATGATTCCCGCGCGCGCGAACGTCCGCTGGAGTACCTCCATGGTCATCACAATATCGTTGCCGGTCTCGAGCATGCACTGGATGGTCAGGCCGAAAACGCCGAGCTGTCCGTCACCCTGATGCCCGCCGAGGCGTATGGCCTGCGTAACGAGTCGCTGGTGCGTGAGGTCGGGCGTGATGCCTTTCCGGTGGACGATCTGAGCGCGGGGATGCGGTTTCAGACGCCAGGGGACGCTGGGCCGGAAGTAGTTACCGTGCTCGAGGTGGGCGACGACGCCGTATTGATCGACAGCAATCATCCACTGGCCGGCCACACCCTGCGCTACCGATTGCAGGTACTCGCGGTGCGCGAGGCGACTCGCGCCGAATTGGCCAAGGGTCACCCCCTTCCGGCGGGCACCGAGCCCGGTGAAGTGGAAGATCGCAAGGTGCTTTAAGCCCTCAAGCGTAATGGGTTGGGCGAAGGGCGCGAAAATTGTCCTGAATCAAGAACTTTAAATAGTGGTAGCAGGTGGCCAGGCCGCCTGGTGAGAAACTTGATTCAGGTCAGAAACGTTACGGGCCTATCGCGTTATCGTTCTCCCATCAAATCGAGACGGGAGGACACGTACATGTACTGGGATGATGCCGTTATTTTCGGGGTGGTCACCGTCGCGATGATGATCGCTTTTCTAGGTGGCTGGGTCGCGTTTATCATCCGCGACCACCGCAATAAGAAACACTGAGCCGAGTCGCTCGACCGGCGAGCCGATAGTCAGGGGTGGGGGGCATCCCCCAGTTGCCGACCCACTTGGGTCGGCATTTTTTGGGGCTCGGTTGTGGCTTCCGGGCTAGCGCTGCACCGGCTTCTGGCCTCCAGCGGTCGGCCGCCAATGGCGTTGCCAGGCGCTCATCACCTTCTCGGGATACCAGGTCTTGCCCAGGCTGCCGTTGTAGCGGGCCAGAGCGCGAGTGAAATCGCCCTCTTCTACGGCCAGGTAATGGGCGAGTATCGTGCAACCGTAGCGCAGGTTACGCCAGGCATCCTGGAGATCATCAACGGGCAGGCCCAATTCGCGAATCCAGAATGGCATGATCTGCATCAGGCCAACGGCCCCGGCGGAAGAAACCGCCTCCCCTTGGAAGGCACTTTCCACCTGGATGACCGCGAGCACCAGCCCGGGCGGCAGCCCGGCCAGCTGCGCCTCTTGGTAGACACGCTGCAACAACGCGACGCGAAATGCCGGGTCTTTTACGAAGCGCGCCAGGCGAGGCTCCATGTCGTTGAGCCATTGACGTGCAGCCCAGACATTGGCCGGCGAACGCGGTGCGGACAACGAGTCTTCCAGCGTGGTGCGCAAGGAGGCGGGTGCCTCGGATATTACACGCACCCGCGGTGTCTGAACCTGTTCATCGTCCGCGGAGCTGGGCAGGGGCGTGTCGTTGGCTTGAACCTCTCCTGCCGCAAGCGCGGCCAGCATCGCCAGGATGAAGGCCGCGACGCGCCTAGCGTGCGACGCGCTCGCCCAGGAAGTCGAGGATCTGCTCAGCTGGCACCATGGTGGCTTCACTGTCGCGGCGTCCCTTGTATTCGAGTTCCCCCTTGTCGAGGCTGCGGTCGCCGACCACCAGACGGTGGGGCAGACCCATCAATTCATGGTCGGCAAACTTGACTCCGGGGCGCAGGTCGCGGTCGTCCAGCAGTACTTCGAACCCGGCAGCGGTCAGAGCTTGGTAGAGCCTTTCGGACTCATCACGCACCCGCTGCGACTTGTGCGCGTTCATCGGCACCAGTGCGATATGAAACGGCGCCAGCACATCGGGCCAGATGATGCCCGCATCATCGTAGTTCTGCTCGATCGCCGCGGCCACCACCCGGGTGATGCCGATGCCATAGCAGCCCATCCACGGGTGGATCTCGCGGCCCTCGTCTCCAAGGACCGTGGCGTTCATCGCCTCGGAATATTTCTTGCCCAGTTGGAAGACATGGCCCACTTCGATACCGCGCGCGATAGACAGGGTGCCTTGGCCGTCCGGCGACGGATCGCCCTCGATCACGTTACGCAGGTCGGCGACCTTGGGTAGGGCTACGTCGCGCTCCCAGTTGATGCCGAAGTAGTGCTTGCCGTCGACGTTGGCGCCGGCACCAAAATCGCTCATCAGCGCCACGCTACGGTCGACGATGATCGGCATATCGAGTTCTACCGGGCCCAGCGAGCCCGGGCCGGCACCCACCGCGGCGCGAATCTCGGCTTCCGTGGCCATGGTCAGCGGTGTCGCCACTTCGGGGAGGTTCTCGGCCTTGACCTCGTTGAGCTCATAGTCTCCGCGTACCAGCAGGGCGATCAGTCCGCCCTGGGCGGCATGCACCATCAGTGTCTTGAGCGTCTTCTCGATGGGCAGGCCGTGCTGCTCGACCAGTGCGGCGATGGTCCGGGCATCAGGGGTGTCGACCAGTCGCAGCTCTTCCTGTGGCGCCGGACGTTCGGGTGTCTCGCCCAGCGGCGCCGGCAGCGCCTCGGCTTTCTCTATGTTGGCGGCGTAGTCGGATGAGGTAGAGAAAACCACAGCATCCTCGCCTGAGTCGGCCAGTACTTGGAATTCATGGGAGCCGCTACCGCCGATGTCACCGTTATCGGCCTCGACGGCGCGGAAATCCAGGCCCAGCCGGGTGAAGATACGCATATAGGCGTCGTACATCACTTTGTAGGAACGCTGGAGTCCGGCCTGATCAACATCGAATGAGTAGGCATCCTTCATGATGAACTCGCGCGAGCGCATAACGCCGAAGCGCGGCCGGGTCTCGTCGCGAAACTTGGTCTGTATCTGGTAGAAATTGGATGGCAGCTGCTTGTAGGAGCGCAGCTCGTTGCGTACCAGATCGGTGATCACTTCCTCGTGGGTCGGCCCATAGCAGTAGTCGCGCTCGTGACGGTCGCGGATGCGCAGCAGCAGGCTGCCGTACTGGTCCCAGCGGCCGGATTCCTGCCATAGCTCGGCTGGCTGGACTGCCGGCATCAGCACTTCCTGGGCGCCGGCGCGATCCATCTCCTCCCGCACGATTCGCTCGACCTTGCGTAGGGTCTTGAGGCCCACAGGCAACCAGGTGTATAGCCCCGAGGTGAGACGGCGAATCATGCCCGAGCGCAGCATCAGCTGATGGCTGATGACTTCGGCGTCAGCAGGCGTTTCCTTGAGCGTGGCGATCAACAGTTGGGTGGCGCGCATGGTTCCGGCGTTTCCTTGAGCTCTTCTTGAGGTCGGGCCGCGCAGGTCGAGTCGCGGCGCGGCGGCAGTGATCGCATTGTACGGGCAGGCACCGATGGCGGCAAAAGCTTGCTCACCGGCGCCAGTGCGCCATGGCGTGTCGCGTCCGCTGCGTCTTGACGCTGTCTCGTCGGCTGACTACAGCTTAAAGGGCGGGAACAGACGCTGTTCCTTCACTCGCAAGTCATTCATAGCAAGCCTTCTCTCGCAAGTCAGCAATCGCCGGTTTCATCGAGAGCTGGTTTTTTATCGAGAGACAGCTTAGGAGGTCCGAAATGGATTTTGGAAAGCATCAATCATGTATCGAAGCCTGCCACATCTGCGCCGCCTATTGTGACCGGTGCGCGACGTCGTGCCTGCAGGAAAATGACGTCCAGATGATGGCGGAATGCATTCGGCTGGACATGCAGTGCGCACAGATCTGTCGTTTAGCCGCCTCCTTCATGGCGCAGGGCAGCGAGTTTGCCCGTGATCTCTGTCGCGTCTGCGCCGACATTTGCCAAAAGTGTGGCGATGAGTGTGGCCAGCACGATGCCAACCACTGCCAGGAGTGTGCCAAGGCCTGCAAGCGCTGCGCGGAAGAATGTCGCGCCATGTCGTAACGGGCGTATTTGTCGGCTTGTTCGCATGCCGATTTCACAAACCGTCGCCCAGCCAGCAAAAAAAACCAGCCAGGATCCGGCAATGGCCGCTTTTGGCTGGTTAGTCTTGGCTGGCTGGCTGGCTGGCTGGCTGGGTGTTTCTCTCAAGACATACACCGTCTACGTCTCACTCCTTCGTGTCGTGCTCGCTCGGGCCTCGTCACCCGAGCAGTTGGCGCACGCACATGCCGAGGATCAGGGTAGCCGATACGCTCAGCAGGGTACCCAGCAGCACGTACTCGGTCAGCTTGCGGTCCTGCGCCTCGCGCAGATCGCCGAAGCGCAGAACCGACTTGGCCGCGAGCAGAAAGCCCACGGCAATCAACTGATCGAGCAATACCAGCGTCAAGACCAGAAAGCGCTCCAGCACTCCGATGCGGGCGCCGGCATCGGCGAGCGTACCGGTATCCTCGAGCTGGTGGTTCCAGCGCTGCATCACCAGGGCGATGGCGATCGACATTGGCCGCGTGACCAGTAGGTAGGCCGAGGCGAGCCCCAGCATTTGGGGCGTCATCAGCCATGCCGTCGCGATGGCTAGCGGTTGCCAGCTACCGATCCAGCTGAGCCAAAGGGCCACAATCACCAGCAGATGCAGCACCTGATCGAGCAGGAACCAGCGTAGCTGTTGCGGATTGGCATGGGCCTTGGCCACGTCGATCAGCCAATGGCTGGCCGTGAGGATGAGACTTGCCAGCAGTATCGCGAACGGGCCGCGAGTGGTGGGTATGTTGAGGGTGGCAATCACCAGTACACCCGCAGCGAGCAATCCATGCAGCAGCGCGTGTAGGGCCAATTTGCGCGAGCGCTGCTTGAGCCGGTAGCGCTCCTCGACCCAGCCCCCAGGCTGGAACACGAAATCGCCGGTCAGGTGGGCGAGGATCAATCCGAACAATAGCGAGAGGTCGGTGGCCGTCATGAGCGTGAATCCGAGTCGGCGAGGCGCTTTTCGAAGCAGGCGAGGGTGTCGGCGAGCAGCGCCCAGCGGGCGGCACGCAGGCGCTTGTGAACACTTGGCTGGCGAATACCGAGTTGCTCAGCCAGTACTTGCTGAGTGGCTGACTGTTGCAGGCTCAGGTTGACAATCTCGGCGGAATAACGCGACCAGCCATCGACCAGGTCGTCGACGAAGCGCGTCACCAGGCTTAGGCAATCATCGTGCTCCACCTCGGGCAGGGACAACGCCAAGTGCTGTGTATCCATGGCATCCAGCGCCTGGCCCGAGCGCACGAAGACCTCGCCATCGGCATCGGTGATGGCCTGGGCAGCCTGCCAGTCATCCTCTCCCACCGCGATGGCGATACGTGCATCCCAGCGCTGTTTCGGCTCAGAGTGGCGGATCAGCGCGGCGCGCAGCTGGATAGCGGCTTTCATGGCCTTGCCGGCATCGGCCAGAACGAGCTGGAAACCGTCACCCCGGTAGCGTTGCCCACGACCTAAATGGCGCTCGGCAAGTGCGGCCAGGGTGGCGTCCAGCACCTTATATAATTGCGTGCCATCGTTCACCTTGCGCGAGTCGATCACGTCGCCCGTGAGCACGGCGATGCGTCGGGCCATGGCGCTGTCTCCTTGCCGTTGAAAACTCCATAATAGCCATTTTGGTCTATTTATCAATTAAATAGTGTTTAAAGGCTATCGATAGAAAATTGAGAGCGCAGCCACAGCTCACGTGACTCGACAGAATCGACACGGCGTCAAAGCTCGGCGAACGGGGAGTTCTTCCAAGTCTAAATAAGCATTTATTGAAGTAATATAAAAAATCATGATGTCTTTCCCTTACCCGCTACATTGGTCTAGCTTAAGGAGGCACGGCTTAAACGGAGAGAGATATGAAAAGGACAGCACTAGCGATTGCCATCGGTGCAATTTCTGCTGGTATATCAATGGGTACCTGGGCGCAGGATCCGCCTGACGCGGAAACCCAAGAAAACCAGACTGAAACGCAGCCAGCCTCCGAGCAGGCCTCATCTGAGCAAGACAATGAGATGGATGTTCAGGTTGAAGAACAGCCCGCCGAGGTGCAAGTAGAGCAGGAAGCGCCGGATATCACAGTCGAGCAAGAGCCACCGGAGGTGACGATTGAACAACCCGAGCCGGAGGTGACGATCACCCAACCCGAGCCTAATGTGGAAATCCAGGAAGCCGAACCCGAGGTCACAGTAGAAGACACCGGCGAGCCCGAGGTGACCATCGAGAGTTCCGGTGAACCTGAAGTGACTGTCGAGGACCAGGAGCAGCAGGAGGAGCAGGATCAGCAGCAAGAGCAGGAGCAACCGCCGGAAGAGCAGGAACAGGCGCAGCAAGAGGAGTCATCCGGCTCAAGCAGCGCCCTGATGTCCATGCAGGTCAGCGATCTCGAAGGCATGACCGTTAACAATCAAGATGGTGAAGAGATCGGTGAGGTCAGGCAGATCTCGCAGCACAACCAGAGTGGTGATCTTTACGCCATCGTGGGTGTGGGCGGATTCCTGGGTATCGGCCGGTCGGACATTGCCATGGCCCTCGACGAAATGGAAATGCAAGGTGAGGAGTTGGTCCTCACAACGAACCGCACCCAAGATGAGATAGAGCAATCGTCCGAAGATTACAATGAAGACGATTACACACAAGTGGATAGTGATACAACACTATCGGAGGCGTCTTCTCAGTAATCGTTAACCAGTTAAATTAGCGACCTTAAAACAAGTCGTGCCGTAACGCGGGAAGGGCAAGGTGAACACCTTGCCCTTCTATTCTTTCCATGCAGCGCCTCTTCTGCTTTATCGGCTTCACGCCTACCTGGCGAGTTCGCGCATAGCATTTTCCAGACCCTCGAGCGTCATGGGGTACATGCGGTCATCGATCAGTTCGCGGATCAGCCGGGTCGAATGGGCGAGCTCCCAGGCGCGGGGCGGCATGGGATTGAGCCAGGCCAGATGCGGGAAGGTATCCACCAGACGCTTAAGCCAGAGGCCGCCGGGTTCGTCGTTGAAGTGCTCGACGCTGCCGCCGGGGTGGGTGATCTCGTACGGTGACATGGCGGCATCGCCAACGATCACCACCTGGTAGTCGGCGCCGTAGGTATGCAGGACGTCCATGGTCGGAATACGCTCGCCGTGGCGCCGGGCCCGGTGTTGGGAATTGCTGCGCCATACGCCCTCATAGAGGCAGTTATGGAAGTAGTAGGGCACCAGGTGCTTGAATTCAGAGCGCGCGGCCGAGAAGAGCTCCTCGCAGGTACGGATGTGGTCGTCCATGGAACCGCCCACGTCGAGAAACAGCAGCACCTTCACCGCGTTGTGACGCTCCGGGCGCATCTGCACGTTGAGCAGCCCCGCATCACGGGCGGTCTCGCGAATGGTCGCATCGACGTCGAACTCTTCCTTGGCGCCCTGGCGGGCGAACTTGCGCAGCCGACGCAGCTCCATCTTGATATTGCGCGTGCCCAGCTCCAGTGAATCGTCGTAGTCGCGAAAGCGGCGCTCATCCCACACTTTCACCGCCCGGCGATGGCGCGAACCGTCCTGACCGACGCGAATGCCCTCGGGGTTGTAGCCGTGGGCGCCGAAAGGGCTGGTGCCCCCGGTGCCGATCCACTTGTTGCCCCCGGCATGGCGTTCCTGCTGTTCTTCCAGGCGCTGCTTGAAAGTCTCGATGAGTTTTTCCAGGCCGCCGAGCGACGCGATCTGCGCCTTCTCCTCCTCAGAAAGCTGCTTCTCGAACTCGCGGCGCAGCCAGTCGTCGGGAATCAGCGCCTCGATGGCAGCATCGAGATCCTCGAGCCCCTCGAACCAGGCGGCGAAGGCACGATCGAAACGATCAAAGTACCGCTCATCCTTGACCATCACTGTGCGCGCCACCTGATAGAAGGCCTGGGTGTCAGCGAACACCACGCCGCGCTCGACGACCGCATGCAGGTCGAGCAGTTCACGCAACGACACCGGTACACCGGCGCGCTTGAGCGCCTCGAACAGGCCGATAAACATCGTTTAGCGTCCTTGCCGGCGCAGCATGAAGGCCAGCCGTTGCAGCAGTTGGGTGTCCTGCTCGTTCTTGACCAGGGCGCCGGCCAGCGGCGGGATCGCCTTCACCGGGTCGCGCTGGTAGAGCGCCTCGCGGGCCAGCTCATCGCTCATCAGCAGTTTCAGCCAGTCCACCAGCTCCGAGGTGGAGGGCTTCTTCTTGAGTCCTGGTGCGTCGCGAAGCTCGAAGAACACCTCCAGCGCCTCACCGACCAGCTTGGGGGCAATATCGGGGAAATGGACATCGACGATCGCCTGCATGGTCTCGCGGTCGGGAAACTCGATGTAATGGAAAAAGCAGCGACGCAGAAAGGCGTCGGGCAGCTCCTTCTCGTTGTTGGAGGTGATGACGATGATCGGCCGGTATTGCGCCTTGATGGTCTCGCCGGTCTCGTAGACATGGAATTCCATACGATCCAGCTCCTGGAGCAGGTCGTTGGGGAATTCGATGTCCGCCTTGTCGATCTCGTCGATCAGCAGCACCACGCGCGTGTCCTGGGTAAACGCTTCCCACAGCTTGCCGGGCTTGATGTAGTTGGCGACGTTTTCCACGCCCTCGATGCCCAGCTGAGAGTCGCGCAGCCGGCTCACTGCGTCGTATTCGTAGAGCCCTTGAGCCGCCTTGGTGCTGGACTTGATGTGCCAGGTGAGCAGCCGTGTATTCAGCGTAGCGGCGAGCTCCTCGGCCAGCAGCGTCTTGCCGGTGCCCGGCTCGCCCTTGATCAGTAGCGGTCGCTCGAGAGTCACCGCGGCATCGACTGCCTGCTTCAGGGCATCGGTGGCGATGTAGGAGGAAGTGGAATCGAACGCCATGGGTGTCGCCTCGGCTGGGTCGTCAGGGAATGTCGGGATTCGAACAAGTGTACGGAAGCGGCTGGGTAGCGACTAGTCGGTCCTGCGCTCGTCGCGGGTAGCACGCAGCAACACCCGGTCCATGCCACGAGTCGAGAGCAGCCGCTTCAGGACGGCGAAAAGATGCGTCGGCACGGTGACAGGGTAGCGGGGCTTGGGCCGGCGGCTGTCAAGGGCGTGGAGCAGTTTGGCCACCACGGCGTCGGCGCCGAGCGTGAAGCCGCCGCCAGTGTCCTCGCCGGCCAGGCGCGCCGCGACGGCGCGGTAGGTCTCGGCGTGGTAGCTGTTGGTGACATCGATATGGGCCACGAAGGCCCGGTAGGCGTTCTCGCGAAAGCGGCTTTTGATCGGGCCGGGTTCAATCAGGCTGACGTGAACGCCCGTGCCATGAAGTTCCTGGCGCAGGGTATCGGTCAGACCTTCGAGGGCGAACTTGGAACACACATAGGCGCCCCGATAGGGCAGGGCCGCGAAGCCGAGTACCGAGCTATTATGCACGATGCGCCCGCCGCCTTGCTTGCGCATGACCGGGATTATCCGGCAAGTCAGTTCATGGGTGCCGAGCAGATTGGTCTCCAACTGGGCGCGCAGCACGTCGCGGGTCAGATCCTCCACCGCACCAGGCTGACCGTAGGCGGCATTGTTAAACAGTGCTTCGAGGCGCCCGCCGGTTTGTGACAGTACCGTCTTGACGCAGGCGGCGATGGAGTCGCTCGACGTTAGCTCCAGCTCGACGGCCTCAAGGCCTTCATTGAGCAGTCGGTCCAGGTCGGCCTGACGGCGAGCGGTAGCAAATACCCGCCATCCACGAGCCTTGAGCGCGTGCGCACTGGCATGCCCGATCCCGCTGGAACAGCCGGTGACCAGTACGTTGCGCGTTGTCGCCTCGGTGGTCACGTGCATGGCGTTACTCCTGGTGTCGAGGTCGTCGCTTAATGGAGGTGATGAGAAGCATGCTATGTTCGAGGCGGACCCTTTGTCAGCGGGTGCCCATGACCGCGTTGATGCGCCCGGCGCTGGTTTCATGGAGCAAGATTCAATTTACGTGCGCTTAAATGATGCACTGCAATAAAAAATCAGCCACAATTGGTGCAGATAAACCCGGTCTCGGATACCTAGCCAAGATGCCATACAGACCATCATTCTCACAAGCTACTGATAATTAACGTATTGCGATTTTTTTGGCATGCCAATCGCAATATATAAAGTAAGAAAAGCAAGCACACCGAGCGCTGAAAGCCATCGAGGAGGTCCGTCATGCAGCACAGCATTTGCGCTAACAGACCCAACAATACCACTGCCTCGATCGCTGTTGCCTCATGCTGGAAAGTCATCTTCCTACTGACAGGAAAAATCGAACATGACGGTGCCGGTCAAGGCCACCAACGGCCAGAAGCCGACCCCAACGTCAACGTCGCCATGTAGCATCGGGCGATACACCGAGTGAGCTGGCGTGCTCCTCCTGGCCCCCTCCGGGGGGCCTTTTTTATGTGCGCTATTCGGTTCCGCCAATCGCAATACAACTACCTTACCCACTCACCATCGAGATCGAGCAACCTTTAAGGGCTTTGAGCACCCAGCCGCAGCCTGCACTTCTGGCGATTTCGCAACGCTGCGTTCGCCACCGCACGGTGAGGGCGTGCCGAAAGGGTCATGTTAAAGATGAGCGTGGCAAAGGAAATGCCTAAACAAGGACGTTGCGCTGTGCGCTGCAAGGGATGCAGCGCCCATTTTTTAGTGGGCTGACTGTTCGACAGTATTTCGTTCTTCGGCCCGCGCTTCTAGGCTTCGCCTCTGCTTGTGGTATCGCCAGTCGACTGCAACGCGACAGGTGCGAAACCTACAGGAGGCCTTCATGACCGGGGACGAACGCCGCAAGAACATCTTCGTGATCGGATTGGATAAATTCCACGAGCGCCAGCTCGAGTCCGTCCAACACGCGGAGCGCTACCACTTTCATCCGCTTCTCCCCTACGAGGAAGTCGTCACCCCCGATCGCTATGACATGCAACGCCTGATCGGCGACGCAGTTCAGCAACTCGAATCCTTCGACGGCGCCATCGACGGCGTGATCGGTCACTGGGATTTCCCGACGACCTCACTGCTGCCGATCCTCAGTCGCCGCTTCGACCTACGGACGCCGACGCTTGAGGCCACGTTGCGCTGCGAGCACAAGTACTGGAGCCGCATCGAACAGGCACGCGTGGTGCCGGAGATGGTGCCCGCCTTCGACGTCGTCGACCCCTTCGACGACGACGCCTGGGAGAAGCTCGAGGTCCAGACGCCGTTCTGGATCAAACCCGTCAAGGCATTCTCTTCCTACCTCGGCTTCCGCGTTGACGACCACGATGATTTCGAGGAGGCGATGCGCCGGACCCGGCAAGGCATCGGCCTGATCGCCGAACCCTTCGATTGGGTTCTCGAAGAAGCGCGTGACATGGGTGATCTTCCTCACGTAGGAGGACGTCACTGCATCGCAGAAGCCTTCATCGGCGGCCATCAGTGCACGCTCGAGGGCTACGTCTTCGAAGGAGAAGCCATCATCTACGGCGTGATCGACTCGATCCGGGGGAGCAACTGCTCGAGCTTCCTACGCTACGAATACCCTTCCGAGTTGCCGAAAGAAGTACAGGAACGGATGAGCGACGCCACCCGACGGATCATGCGCTCCATAGGCTACGACAACGGCTGCTTCAACATCGAGTTCTACTACGACGACGAGACAGACGGGCTGAAGGTCCTCGAGATCAATCCGAGACTGTCGAAATCGCACTGTCCGCTATTCCACCTGGTCGCGGGGGCCAGCCATCACGAGGCCGCCATCGGAATCGCCATCGGCAGGCCTCCCGAGTTTCCGCGCCATGACGGCGAGTATCGTCACGCCGCCAAGTTCATGCTGCGACGCTTCGAAGACGGTATCGTGCAGAGCCTGGCCTCTCCCGAAAAGGTCGAACGAATCGAGCGCGACCATCCGGGCGTGTTCATCAAGCTCGCCGTCGAACAGGGGCAACAACTCTCGGATCTGCCACCCCAGGACCAGGACAGCTACAGCTACGAGGTCGGAGTGATCTTCGTCGGCAGCCACAGCCGCGAGGAGCTTCGCGAGAAGTATCTCGAGATCCTGGACGCCCTGCACCTCGAGTACGATGACGGCAAGGGTGACGCTGCAGTTGACGCTGCTCCGTGATAAAAATCGTCGACGAGTTCGAGCACAGCGTCGAAGAGTCCCGCAACGTCTGGATCCCCATGGCCGAGTGAACCCGGCTGGCGGCGCGCATCATCCTGCCGTTCGTGGATGAAGACTTCATGGCGCTGATCGACTGCCAGCTGGGGCTCTTTTAAGCCTTTCGGGCTCTTCTGAATTCTTTTGGACTTCAGCCAGCTTCATTCGGCCTTGGCGCCCAGCGTGCTGAGCCTCTGGAGCCATTTCTCGCGGGCCGCGTCGCTCGTGCCCTCGATACTGCCGACAAGGGTCTCGCGTACCGGCGAAAACCCCACGAAGCCCAGTATGTTGCGCTCCAGTGACTTGACGCTGTGGGCACGATAGAGATGGCGATAGACCAGCGCGGGCATGCCCATGGTCACTACCACCCGCGCCGAGCGCCCGGTCAGGCCCTTCTTGCCCAGCGGGTTGCCTTCAACGTACTCGAAGGCGAACCCGGGGCGCATGACCTGCTCGAGGAAGGCCTTCACCAGCGCCGGCATGTCGCCGAGCCACAGCGGGAAAACCAGCACCAGATGCTGGCACCAGCGGATGGCGCCCTGCGCTTCCTGCAGGCCGGCGGGCAGGTCGCCATCCTGCCACGCCCGCTGACTCTCCAGCAGTGGCACATCGAGGGCGGCGATCTCGACCAGGCGCACTTCATGGCCGTTGGTCTCGGCGCCCTGGCGATAATGCTCCCCCAGCGCGTGGCAAAAGTGCGGAATGTGGCGGTCCGGGTGTCCTTGCAATATCAGAATGCGTTGCGCCATGCGAAAGCTCCTTTCTCCCTTTCCGCCAGCATAGCGGCTGATTCGCCACCTGGGCTTGATTGGCATCAGGCGTCGTGCGAATCCCGGCATGGGAAGGGTGATTAGCTCGCCGTGCTCTGGGCCGACTGTGGATGCTTGCCAAACTGGAGCTCGGCCAGGTGACGGTAGAGCGGGCTAGTCTCGAGCAGTTCGGCATGACGGCCTGCGGCCACCAGCTTGCCGCCTTCCAGTACCAGCAGGCGGTCGGCGGCGATTACCGTCGCCAGGCGATGGGCGATCACCAGGCTGGTGCGGCCATGCATCAGGCGATCGAGCGCCTGCTGCACCAGGCGTTCGCTCTCGGCGTCCAAGGCGCTGGTGGCTTCATCGAGCAGCAGGACGCGCGGGTCCTTGAGCAACGCGCGGGCAATGGCCAGGCGCTGGCGCTGGCCGCCGGAGAGCTGTACGCCGCCGGGGCCGAGCGGGGTATCGAAGCCGCGCGGCAGGGCATCAATGAATTCCAGCGCGTTGGCATCGCGAGCCGCCTCGCGCAGCTCCTCCAGGCTGGCGTCGGGCTTGCCGTAGCGCAGGTTCTCGGCGGTAGTGCCGGTGAACAGTGTCGGTTGCTGTGCTACCAGCCCCATGGTGCGGCGCAGCGAGCGGGGGTCGAGATCGCGCAGGTCGATGCCGTCGAGCCGCAACTGGCCGTTGTCGGGGTCGTGGAAGCGCAGCAGCAAGGCGAGCAGGGTGCTCTTGCCGGCGCCCGACGGTCCCACCAGCGCGACCCGCTCGCCAGGACGAACATGCAGGTCGAGCGCGTCGAGGGCAGGCTGCTCGCGGCCGGGATAGGTGAAGCTGACGCCCTCGAAGCGAAGGTCGCCGTCGACATGCGCGGGAAGCTGAACGGGGGTCGGGGGGGCATGTATGCTCGATTGCGTGTCCAGCAACTCCAGCAGGCGTTCGGCGGCGCCCGCAGCGCGCTGCACATCGCCGGCGACTTCGGCCAGAGTGGCCACGGCGCCGGCGGCCAGCACGGCGTAAAAGACGAAAGCCGAGAGTTCACCCGCCGTCATCGTGCCGGCCAGCACCGCCTGGCCGCCTTGCCAGAGCATGACCCCCACGGCCGTGAATACCACCAGCATGGCGATGCCGGTCAGCCAGGCGCGCTGGCGGGTGCGTTCGACGGCGCTGGCGAAGGCCTCCTCGACGCGCTGGCCGTAGTCCCGACGCTCGATGGGCTCATGATGAAACGCCTGAACGGTGCGGATGCCCGCCAGGGCCTCGCCGGCGTAGCGACCGAGTTCGGCCACGCGGTCCTGACTGAAGCGCGACAGCCGCCGCACCCGACGGCCATACCAGAAGATCGGCAGCACCGTGGCGGGGATGCCCACCAGCACGATGGCCGAGAGCCACGGCTGGGTGACCAGCATCAGTGCCACCGAGCCCACCAGCATCAGCAGGTTGCGCACCGCCAGCGAGAGCGAGGAGCCGATCAGGCTCTGCAGCACGCTGGTGTCGGCAGTCAACCGCGAGGAGATTTCGCCCGCTCCGCCGCCCTCCTCGCCGCTGGCCTCGAAGAAGCCTGGCTCGAGATCGAGCAGATGATCGAAGACCCGACGGCGCAGGTCGCCGGCCAGGCGCTCGCCGATCCAGGTGACGAGGTAATAGCGCAGCGCCGAGGCCATCGCCAGTACGCTCACCACCGCCAGGAGCATCCCCAGCGACTGATTGAGCCGGGCGCGGTCTTCGGCGAGAAAGCCCTGATCGATCACCAGCCGCAGGCCCTGACCGAGCACCAGTACACTGGCCGCCGCTGCCAGCAGGGCGACGCCGGCCAGCGCCAGCCGCCAGCGGTAGGGTCGCAGGAAACCCAGCAGGCGCAGCAGAATTCGCGGATCGGGAGGGGAGGACGAAGAAGAGGAGGGCATCGGTCGCCTCGGCAATGGGCTAGAACGGAAGGAAAGGCACCCTATCAGTGTCCCGTGTCATATGCATGAGGAAACCATTGGTGTTCTACAACCGCATGGTGCCCGCCTCGGAGGCCTTTCTGCCTTAGCCGTAAAGGTCGCGTGGAGGCAATGCCGGCTTCGCTGTCTCGCCTAGCGTGATTCACCATGTTGCCCCGACAACCCCACGTCGTCCGTGCTCACACGCCGAACGGGTAGGTGTCGGGAATGTCTTCCTTCTGCCAGGCATCGCCCCTATCGAAGGGGCTCACGGCCGCGGTCTCGTCAAGGTGGAAGATGCCGTCAAAATGCGCGGGGAGCGAGGCGCGAAAGTAATGACTCGCTCGTTCCGTCTCCGGACGATAGATGACCCCGATGGCTCGCTCGAGCAGTCGCGCCTTGAGCGGGTCGGCTCGGTTCGACTCAAGCGGCAGGTAGAAGCGGTCGAGACCGCTCTGGTGAAACAGCCGCTCGTAGCTGTCTGCAAGCGAAGGACGCACCCAGCGATGCTGGACCGGTGCGTCCCAGTCGCGGGCGGCCGAGACATGCCCGGTATGGGTCGTGAAGCCGATCAGCAATACCTGCCGATTGCCGAACCGCTGGCGTGCCAGCTGGCCGACGTTGTGCTGCTGACGGCCCCAGCCCATCTCGGTACCCCGGGCATCGCCGAGGTGTGAGTTGTGCGCCCACACCACCACCTTGCCTTTCCGCCCCTGATGGATGAGGTGGTAGTGCAGCTCCTTCAGGGTGTCGGTCATATGCTCGTCACGCAGGTTCCAGGTGTCGACCCGGCTGGTGAACATGGCCCGGTAGTAGGCCTCGGCATTGACCACGACCCTGGCGTTCTGCTCGGCGAAGAACTGCTCGGCCACGGCGCGGCGGCCATCGGCGTCGAGGTAGTCAGAGGCCTTGTTCATCAACCCGGTCAGCAGCTCGATGCTCGCTTCCTCGCAGGACGGACTCAAGCCGAACGCCACATTGCGGCCGTAATGGAAGGGGTCGCCGCGATGGTCGAGACAGGCATAGCCGCGGCGGGCCCGCTCGGCCTGTTCGGGGTCGACGCCTTCCAGATAGGCGATGACCGCCTCGGCCGAGCGGTGCAGGCTGTAAATATCCATGCCGTACATGCCAACCGATGCGGCGTCTTGTTGTCTTTCGCCCACCTGTGGATCGTCGAGGCTGGCATTGTAGTCGCGCAACCAGAGGACGAAATCGCGTACCTCATCGTTGCGCCACATCCACTGCGGAAAACGCTGGAAATCGTCGAAGGCCTCGAGGAGGGTGTCCTGGCTGTCGCCCGTCACGAAGCGATTCAGGCGCAGCATGTCGGGCCAGTCGGCTTCGACGAGCACTGCCTCGAAACCCTTGTCCTCGATCAGCCGGCGGGTGATCTCGGCACGCAGCCGATAGAACTCGGCCGTGCCATGCGAGGCTTCACCGAGCAGCACGAAGGGCCGGTCGGCGACCTGGTCGAGAAGGGGATCCAGATCGCTGGGGCGTTCCACCAGGCGTGTCGCCAGCTGGCGGACACAGGCAAGCGGTGTGGTCATACGCGCCTCCCCTTGCGTTGTATCAGGCTTCGTTACCTCAGTCATCGAACCCGTGCATCGAGTTCAACTGTCGAGTTTAGCCATCAGTTTCAGTCATCAGATTCAGCCATCAGGTTCAGGTTGGCAGGGCATCAGTGGTGTCCTGCAGGGCCAGCCGGATGGCGTCCTCGACGCGCTCGATCCAATAAAACACCAGTTGCTCGCGGGCCATCTCGGGAATGTCCTCCCAGTCGCGGCGGTTGCGGGCCGGCAGCAGCACGGTGCGGATGCCGGCCCGCTGGGCGGCCAGCACTTTCTCCTTGATGCCGCCCACCGGCAATACCAGCCCGCGCAAGGTGATCTCGCCGGTCATGGCAAGATCGGCGCGTACGCAGCGTAGGGTCAGTAGCGACACCAGCGCCGTGTACAGGGCCACGCCAGCGCTGGGGCCGTCCTTGGGAATGGCGCCGGCGGGCACGTGCACGTGGATGTCGGCCTCGTTCACTCGCTCGGCGTCTACGCCGAGCGCGGCGGCGTTGGCCTTGATGAGGCTCAGCGCCGCCTGGGCGCTTTCCTTCATGACCTCACCCAGCTGGCCGGTCAGAATCAGTCGGCCACTGCCCTGGGACTGGCTGGCCTCGATAAACAGGATATCGCCACCCACCGGCGTCCAGGCGAGTCCGGTGGCCACACCGGGCACGCTGGTACGCATCGCTACCTCGTTCTCATACCGCGCCGCGCCCAGTGGCTCGCGAAGATCGTCGACGTCGGTGACGCTCGATTCGAGGGTGCCCTCGGCGATGCGTACGGCCACGTGGCGTGCCACTGCTCCAATCAGCCGCTCGAGGTTGCGCACCCCGGCCTCGCGCGTGTAATCGCTGATGATGCGGTGCAGGGCGGCATCGGTGATGTGCCACTGGTCCGCGTCGAGCCCGACGGCCTGGCGTTGACGCTGGACGAGATAGCGCCGGGCGATCTCGACCTTCTCCTGCTCGGTATAGCCCGGCAGCTCGATCACCTCCATGCGGTCGCGCAGCGGACCGGGGATCTGGTCCAGCACGTTGGCGGTGCCGATGAACATCACGCGGCTGAGATCGAAGGGCACACCGAGGTAGTTGTCACGAAAGGTGCTGTTCTGTTCCGGGTCGAGCACTTCCAGCAGAGCGCTGGAAGGGTCGCCCTGGATACCGGCGCCTAGCTTATCCATCTCGTCGAGCATGAACACGGGGTTGCGGGTGCCGGCCTTGCGCAGCGCCTGGATGATGTTGCCCGGCAGGGCACCGATGTAAGTGCGCCGGTGACCGCGGATCTCGGCCTCGTCGTGAACCCCGCCGAGACTCGCACGTACGAATTCTCGCCCCATCGCCCGTGCGATACTTTGCCCGAGCGAGGTCTTGCCGACTCCGGGCGGGCCGACGAAGCACAGGATGGGACTCTTGCCCTCGGGGTTGAGCTTGTGCACGGCCAGGTGTTCGAGGATGCGTTTCTTGATGCGCTCGAGCCCGAAATGGTCGGTGTCGAGGATGTCGCGGGCCCGGGCGATGTCGATGTGTTCCTCGCTCAGGGAGGCCCAGGGCAGTTCCAGCAGCCAGTCCAGATAGGTGCGCGCCATGGCGTACTCGCCAGCGCCCTCTGGCATGCGCGCCAGGCGTGCGAGCTCCTTGCGAGCCTGGGTCGCGACCTCGTCGGGCATGTGGCAGGCATCGATGCGCGATTCCAGCTCGCGAATCTCTTCGGCTTTCTCGTCACCCTCACCGAGCTCCTGCTGGATGGCGCGCAATTGCTCGCGAAGTACCACCTCGCGCTGGCGTTCGCTCATCGTTTCATGAGTGCGCTGGCTGATCTTCTGCGACAGACGCAACACCTCCACGCGGTAATCGAGCAGGTGTTGGACCCGTTCCATTCGGGCCCTGAGGTCGAGCAGTTCGAGAACCTCCTGCTTTTCACCGATCGGTAGGTCCAGATAGCCGGCGATGGTGTCGACCAGCAGGCCGGGATGGTCGATGGCGCGCAGGGCATGGCCGAGTTCCTGGGGGATCTGTGGCAGCAGCCCCAGGGCCTCCAGTGCCTTGTCGCGCAACGTCAGCATGTGCGCCTCGATTTCCGGGTCGTTGGGGTGGTCCCGCACGTGGATGTGCTCGACGCGAGCCAGAAGGAAGGGGTAACCGTCGATGAA
Source organism: Halomonas jincaotanensis (assembly GCF_018448785.1). GTDB lineage: Bacteria > Pseudomonadota > Gammaproteobacteria > Pseudomonadales > Halomonadaceae > Halomonas > Halomonas jincaotanensis. The sequence goes on from NZ_JAHCLU010000001.1 coordinate 212,281, forward strand.
GTCCAGCACGCGAAAGCGCGACTGGCCCTGGCAGACCAGCCGGTGACCGTCCTCTCCGGCGACGTATCGCAGCACCGAGGCCATGGTGCCGACCCGATACAGCTCGTCGGGGCCGGGGTCGCTGGCGTCAGGGTCCTTCTGCAACAGCAGGCCTAGCGAGCGTCCGCTCTTGACGGCCTCCTGCGCACCGGCAATCGTCTTGGGCCGGCCCACCGTGATCGGCATCACCAGTTCCGGAAACAGCACGACGTTGCGCATCGGCACGATGATCAGCACATCATCGGGAAGGGATGGCGTGCTGGGGGACTCAGGTGCTGTTGAGGGGGTGTCATCGCTCATGATCTTGCCTCATCCGTCAGGCCAGACGGAGGTCGAGATGCAGACAACCGTCGATCCATTGGCGTTGCTGAAGGGTATAGCGACCGTAGGGGAGTATCAGGCGGCGCTCGAAGTGCCCGAAGGGGATCTCCAGGCGCTGGACGGTCAAGCCCGGCACCGCGTCGGGAAAACGCCGCCTGGCATGTACCGTCAGATGGCGTTCGGCGAGCTGGATCTCGATGGATTCTGCCTCGACACCGGGCAGGGCAATGACCAGCAGGATGCCCTCGGACCACTGGTAAACGTCCACTGGGGGTTCCCAGTTGGGTATCGTGGAAGAGGGGCCCGGGCGGTAGAACTGACGATGCAGGCGCTCCGCTCGGTCGAGCATTTCACAGGCATCGGCCCACATCAGGCGTTCGAGTCGACGTGACGGCATGTTCCCTCCATGGGCTTCGCCACGAATGTGATGGTTGATTGTGAAGATAGGCAGGACAGAAGAACCCAGCAATGCAATCTACTGCTGGTGTCCCGAAAAAGCGCCAGGCGAAAGCGACATCGATTGCGCCAGGTCAAACGTCAAACGAATTTATGTCCGTCAACGCACGGAAAAGGCCAAGGAACATAACGACTTTTCTAGGCTTACAGAACACACTACTACACACGATTTGGCGAGGACCTTCTCCGCCACTATGAACAAAGGAGGCACGACGTGTCAGATTCGCTTTCGCTGGGCTGTGCCCACTGCAGTGCCATCAATCGTGTCAATCAAGCCCGGCTCGAAGATCGTCCGCGATGCGGTAAGTGCAAGCGCTCGTTGTTCACCGGCGAGCCTTGCGAGCTCAAAAGCGCTAATTTCAATGCCCTGGTGGAGCGCAGCGAGCTGCCCATCGTAGTGGACTTCTGGGCCAGCTGGTGTGGTCCCTGCAAGGCGATGGCGCCGGTCTTTGCCGCGGTGACGCGCGAACTGGAGCCACGCATACGCTTCGCCAAGCTTGATACCGAGGCTGAGCCAACCTTGGCCGGGCGATTCGCGATACGTAGTATTCCAACGCTTATCGTGTTCCGAAAAGGGGTGGAGACAGCCCGTCAGCCAGGCCTTTTATCGGAGCCGCAACTTCGTCAGTGGTTGGATCCACATGTGGTGTGACAGAGCTAAGCTGATGTTGAGAGCGTCTGCCGTGGCCTAGCCAGCTTCCGACTACCACGCAGTTGCGGCCGTTTGCCTTGCCTTCATAAAGCGCTTGGTCGGCGCGCAGCATCGCTGCATCGAGTGCTGCTTCACCGGGTTCCACGCAGCCGACGCCTACCGTGACCGAGAGCGAGAAGGGGGGGTCGATCATCGGCAATGACAGCTCGGCAACCGTGATACGCAACCGCTCGGCGATGTCGGTTGCTGTGTTTAGGTCGGCATTGGGCAGGGCGATGACGAATTCCTCTCCGCCGTAGCGACCGATGATGTCTGTCTCGCGCAATACCGTTTGACAGCACGCCGCGACGCTTGCCAAGACACAATCGCCCGTCGCATGACCATGCTGATCATTGAGGTTCTTGAATAGATCGATATCGACCATGCACAGCGCCAACGGTGTCTTGTCGCGTTGTGCACGCTTCAATTCATGTTCAGCCAACTCGAAGAAACGGCGACGATTGGCGATGCCGGTCAGATGGTCGGTGGCGGCCAGATGACGAAGCCTGCCTTCCAGCTGACAGCGTTCCTCGATTTCGGCCTGGAGCCGGTGGTTGGCTTCGCGTTCGGCGACCAATGAGGCGAACTGCTCGCGACGTAGACGGTTAAGTTGCGTCATCGTCAATCCGCCCAGCAGGTTGAGTAATGCAAGCAACAATAGGCTCGTCGCCATCATGCCGTTGGAAATTGGGCTCCATAGCCACATGGCTACGATGAAACCCACCACCATATAGGCGTTATTGATCAGTACCCAATGCCAGCGATTTGGTATGAAGAGATACAACACCATGCTGGCGGCAACCGCCGAGGCGAGATGCACACCCGTCAATTCGGGACGGGTGGGAATCGTTACCAGCAGGCCGCTGATGGCCAGCAGGCAAACCACATTGACGGGGGTAGTGCGCTGCGACAAAGCGGGGCGTTGCCACGCCGCCCATGATAATAGCAAGCAGGCCGACATCACCAACAGCCGTATGGCGAGCAACACCAGAAAGCTCTCGCTGAACCCCAGGAAATGATACTCCGCCACACTGAAGGTCAGCAGCAGCCCTGCAGACACTAGCATCGCATATCGCATCTGGCAGGCGTCATGGGTTTGCATGGAGCGTTGATACGCTATTTCGACATCCGTATCCCGAAACTCGGTCCGCCAGTTCAGACGGGAGTTTGTCCGGGTATCCTTGCACCCAGCAGCCATCAGTTCCCTTCCTCGAGGGGCGCCGCCCATTGGCTTGACGATGGAGCGCGCTTTCCCTTCAGTTTGCGTTTTTTGGTTTCTTTTTCTGGTTTCTTGTAGCGACGAATTGCCGTTCCCCTGCGTAAGGAAAGGCTGATTCGTGAGTAACTATGGTAGCTAAAGGCGGGTCTTGCCAGTCATTCGGGGCAGCCTACGTCGACTGTAAGAAATAGCTTACTAAGGGAGTATGAGAGCGTTGTTAGGCATGACTCAGCCTTTGTCATGCGGGCTGGCTAATTTATATATTCGAATAAATTACTTACCCATGTGAGTGTTGTAAGGTCCACTCGACGAGGCGATTCAGCTGCCCCAGCGGCGCTTTAGCTGCTCACGAAGCTGCTTGGGCACTTGCTTGATGATCAGCCGGTCCTGTGTGTCGTCGTATTCGACACTTGAGCCGAGCAGGTGAGAGTCGAAGCTGATCGATACACCGGCGGCACGACCGGCAAAGCGTCCGAACTGGGTCAGAGTGCGCTTTTGGGGAGGGATCACCTCGAGCAAGGTGCGTGTCTCGCCGGTGGCATCGATGCCTTCTTCCGCTCCCAGCCGCTCGGCCAGCCCTTCCGCAAGCTTGCGACCGCCTCGGTCGTGGGTCCATGAGAGGTATTGCCGTGATGGCGAGTCGCTGCGCCATTTGGTCGGCTTTTCGAGGCGATGGGCGATGCAGTGCAGAGTCGGCATGGGGGATTCCTTCAGGGCTTCAACCGATAACCACTCTTGAAGATCCAGCTCAACACCGCCAGTGCCACGCTCAGAAACAGCAGGATCATCAGCAGGCTGACCAGCGGACTGACATCACTAATGCCGTAGAAGCTCCAGCGAAAGCCGCTGACCAGGTAGACCACCGGATTGGCCAGTGTCACCGTCTGCCAGAAGGGCGGCAGCATGTCGATGGAGTAGAAGGTGCCACCAAGGAAGGTCAACGGGGTAATCACCAGCAACGGCACCAGCTGCAGTTTCTCGAAACCATCGGCCCAGATACCAATGATGAAGCCGAGCAGGCTGAAGGTGACCGCTGTCAGCACTAGGAAGACTAACATCATCAAGGGATGATCGATGGAGTAGGGAACGAAAAGTCGCGCCGTGAGCAGCACGATGAGGCCGAGGATCAGTGACTTGCTGGCGGCCGCGCCCACATAACCGATGACCACTTCCACGTAGGACATGGGCGCCGAGAGGATCTCGTAGACCGAGCCCGAGAAACGCGGGAAGAAGATGCCGAAGGAGGCGTTGGATACACTCTGCGTCAACAGCATCAGCATGATCAGGCCCGGCACGATGAAGGCCCCGTAGCTCACGCCATCGACCTCGCTGATGCGCGTGCCGATCGCGGCGCCAAACACCACGAAGTAGAGCGATGTGGAAATCACCGGCGATATGATGCTCTGTAAAACGGTGCGCAGACTGCGGGCCATTTCGGCGAGATAGAGGGTCTTGACGGATTGCAGGTTCATGCGCGCTCCTGAACCAGGCTAACGAAGATATCTTCCAGCGAGCTCTGACGGGTGTGCAGGTCCTTGACCCGCAGCCCCACCGCTTCGAGGTCGGCCAGCAGTCCGGAGATGCTCGAACTTTCCTCCTGGCTGGCGGCGTCGTAACTGTAGACCAGCGCATGGCCTTCGTCGGTGAGCGCCAGACCATGACCGCTCAGTGCGGTGGGTACGGCATCCAGCGGCTCGTGCAGGTGCAGGGTCAACTCCTTGTTGCCAAGCTTGCTCATCAGCTCATGCTTGTTCTCCACCAGCACGATTTCCCCACGACGGATCACACCAATGCGGTCGGCCATCTCTTCGGCTTCCTCGATATAGTGGGTGGTGAGGATGATGGTCACACCCTGGTTGCGTAGTTCACGCACCACTTCCCACATTTCGCGACGCAGCTCCACATCGACACCAGCAGTAGGCTCATCGAGAAACAGCACCTGGGGCTCATGCGCCAACGCCTTGGCGATCAGCACACGGCGCTTCATGCCGCCGGAGAGTTCCAGCAAGCGATTGTCGCGTTTCTCCCAGAGGGTCAGGGAGCGCAGCACTTTCTCGATATGCGTCGGGTCCTTGGCCTTGCCGAACAGGCCGCGGCTGAAGCTGACCGTATCCCATACCGTGGTGAAGGCCTCGTTGGTCAGCTCCTGGGGCACCAGGCCGATCAGCGCTCGCGCCTTGCGGTACTGGCGCACATTGTCGTGGCCGTCGACCACCACGCGCCCGGCGCTGGGGTTGACCAGACCGCAGATCGCGCTGATCAGGGTAGTCTTGCCCGCCCCGTTGGGGCCGAGCAGGGCGAAGATCTCGCCACGGTAGATCTCCAGATCGACATCGACGAGCGCCTGGAAGCCATCGCGAAAGGTCTTCGACAGGCCCTCCACGCGAATCATCGGCGTTTCACTCAAGGGTGATGTCTCCATCGAATTCAAGATCGAGGTCCAGGCCGGCGACATGTACCTTGACCGTCGCCGGCAGCGATTCATCTCCCTTCAGCCGGCCATCGGCCAGGGCGTCTTTCACCGCCTGTTCGATGGATTGCTGGGAATTCACGCCGACGTTCTTGAGGAGCTTACGGATGCTGTGGTTGAAGGTATCGTCATTCATCGGGACATCCTTTAAGAGTGAGAAAGCCGCGCACCATCCTAACGCGCAGCGGCCTTCCTTACACGGCCGGCCAACGACCAACGCCGTGCCGGGTAGCCGGTCACGGCGTTAGTGGTTGGGGCTACTGAAAGCTCACTTGCGGTCGGTGACTTCCAGCAGGTGATAACCGAACTGGGTCTTCACCGGACCATGAACCTTGTTCAGCTCGCCTGAAAAAACCACTTCATCGAACTCGCGGACCATCTGGCCTGGGCCAAAGGTGCCCAGCTCGCCACCTTGCTTGCCGGAGGGGCAGGAGGAGTTCTCGCGAGCGACCTCGGCGAAGTCACGACCGCCCTCGATCTCGGTCTTGAGTTGCTGACACTTCGCTTCGCTGTCCACCAGAATGTGACGTGCACTTGCCTGAGCCATAACGCTCTCCCGAAGGGTGGGTAAAATCCTGTCTTGAAGGGGAGCAAGGATAGCATGCGTGGACCTGGCTGGGCCCGGCGTGACGATGTATCGCAGCTATGAGGCTGATTGTCGGACAACCAGCCGCGAAAGGGTGCCCTGAAACGTCCTGTTTTCGCCGCTTTCCCAGACATGGTGAGGGCGATTGGCAAGCCTAGAAGCCGTGTTGACGGGCCTTGCGTCGCGCATAGAGCTTCATCAATGGCGTAACGGAAATGCCGTGGACCACGATCGACACGGTTACCACGGTCAGCGTCAGTGAAATGAGCTCCTCTGCCATCGAATCCGGCACGCCATGATTGATGGCATACATCAAGTAATAGATCGAGCCGATGCCGCGAATACCGAACCAGGAAATCAGCAGGCGCTGATCTTTCGATACTCTCGCACCGAGGATGCCGAACCAGACTGAAATAGGGCGGGCGACCAGGAACAGCAACAGGACCAGCCAGATGGCCTTGGCATGCAGGTGGCTGTACCAGAGCATGGCGCCGACCAGTAAAACCACCACCATTTCGGCGATGCGCTCCATCTGTTCGATAAAGCCCACACCACTTCCTTCATGCACCCAGCGTTTGGAGGGGCCGACGGCTAAATCAGCGGCCGGGTTGGCAGAGAGACTGGCGTCTAGTTTGCTAGAGAGATTCGTCTCTCCGTCCGGCGAGGACGTCGTGCCCTCGTCCTGGCGCTCCATTCGCTGCAGGGCCAGGGCAGCGGCAAACACGGCGAGAAAGCCGTAGGTATGGCTGATTACGGCAAAGGCGTAGGCAAGCGCGATGAGTCCCAATGCGAGGAACTCGTCCAGGCCGACATCCGCCCTGTAGCGACGCAGGAAGGTCACCAGCTTGCCGATGGCGGTCCCGGTGATGGCGCCGATCGCCAACCCCCCGATGATGGCCCATAGCACATCGATGGCAAGCCATCGCCAACCCAGCGTCCCCATCTCGTGCAGACCCAGCAGGCCCAGACCAAGCATCACGAGGGGGAAGGCGGCGCCATCGTTCAGGCCGCCTTCGCCGGTCAGGCTGAAGCGTAGGCGATCGCGATCATCGGTGCCTTGCACCTGAACGCGCGAGGCCAGTACCGGGTCGGTCGGTGCCAGAATCGCGCCGAGCAGTACCGCAGCGCCGAGCGACAGGCCCAGCACGGCTACCCCGACGACGGCGGTGAGCAGCACCGTTATCGACATCGAGACGAGGGCGAGACAGATGGGCAAGCGCCAGCGCTTGTCCTTCAGGGGAATGGTCAGCTTCAGGCCGATGGAGAACAGCGAAATCAGCACCGCCACTTCGGCGACTCTTTCCAGCGTGACGGTATAGACCAGCGGGTCAGGCGACAAAATGGCCCATCCGGCAGGGCCCAGGCCGTACCCCACCGCCAGGTAGAGCATCGCGGTGCTCAGCAGGAGCCGTGTCAGTGATGCCTTGGAGAAGGATACCCAGATCAGCAGGGCGCCGATAAGCAGCAACCAGTAAACGAATGACATGTCGGGCGGCCTCGGATAAGTACGCGCGTTTCAGAAAGGGGCACGCCTGCTGCATTCATGCGCGCAAGCCGCCGACAGACGAAGTGAAAAATGCGTCAGGATGCACTAGGTTACGGCTGAATATAGCATCATTGCGTACCCGCACCAGGCTTGACCCCTTTCCTCGCGTATCATGCCGATTCGCCACATTCATCTGGAAAACGCCATGCAAAAATTCGCCTCGCGACTCATCTCGACACTTGTTGTTTCCACTTCACTGTGGGGAGGGGGCACAGCGATCGCCCAGGAGCCGGACAGTGAGACATCGGGGTCCGGCAACGGCTCAGTTTTGCAGCAGGATGCGCCGAGTAAGACGGATGGCTACCTCACCGACAAGCCAGACAATGCTTTCTATGCCGATGATCTCATCGGCAACAGCGTGATGACGAAACGCGACGAAGAGGATCAGGAGATCGGGCCGATCAGCGATCTTGTCATCGATGAGTTCGGGCAGGTCGTGGCGCTGGTCGTGGGTGCCGGCGCCGGTGGCTTCATGGGCATGGGCGTGAAGGAGTTGGCGATTCCCTGGGAGACCATCGAGCTCACCAGAAAGGAGGGCGAGGATCGGTACACCGTCTACACCGATGTCGACGTCGAGATCTTGAAAGACGCCCCGGAATTCGACAAGGACTGAGCCGACGAAGCATTACAATACTTCGCGGATGGCCTCCATGACCCGACCATCCACGGTGCGCTGAATCTTGTCCTCGATCTCGCTACACAGGGCCTCGACCCTCTGTGACGTCATGGCGGCAACCACGAAGGTCCACTCGCTCGCTTCCAGCTTGTCGTGATCAGCGCTTTCGCAGACTGCCACCGCGGGGTTGCGTCCGAAGCGTTCGTGCAGTCCGCCCATCCGCTGGCGTTTCTCCTTGAGGGAGCCGCATCCCGGGAGCGAGATCCGCAGTGTGAGTATCTCGATATGCATGCCGCCTCCTTGCTGCCGCTTACTTGGATAGGTCCAACACCTGCAGTGTGTCGTCAGCGTTGGGGTAATCGAGGTAGACGTGGTCCCTGGCGTTCAGTTTCCATGAGTGGAGCCAGAGGCTGGCCAGCCACCCTCGCGGATGACCGGAAATCCCGCTATATCGTGGTTGTAAAGGTAAAGCCAGGCGGGGCCGAACGTGGTGGTATGGATGGCACGGTCGTAGACGCCGCATTTCGGCAGGCGAACCTGGTAGCCCTCCAGCCGATCAAGGTCGGCCAGCAGCCTGGCGTTGACCCTGAAAACTTCGACCTCGACCCCTCGGGATTGCTCGGCTTTGGCGCCCGGGTAGGGGCCGAGGTCATAGAGGGCCACCGTGGTGAGGCAGTCGCTGCCGAGAAACTCGGCCCCCTGGAGCCAGTGATGGTTGCGCAGTCCACGTTTCAGGGTGCCATAGACAACCACCAGCGGCGTTCTGGCGATGGCGATCGGGGGTGTATTCACCGGCTCTCCTCCTGACGAAGTTGCTGGCGCCGCCGGGCAATTGCTGCCACGACTTCGACAATGCATGACTGACAAGCGAGGTGTTTCCATGTTTCTGGAAGGTTCCTGTCATTGCGGCGCGGTACGTTTCAGCCTCGAGTCGCCACACCCCTATCCTTATCAGCGCTGCTACTGCTCGATCTGTCGCAAGACGGCGGGTGGGGGCGGCTACGCCATCAATCTGGGCGGTTGTGCCGAGACGCTAGAGGTATCGGGTGCCGAAGACAAGGGCGTCTATCATGCGGTGATCGACGGCCAACAAAGTCCCGGCGAGCGGCATTTCTGCAAGCACTGTGCCAGCGCGCTCTGGGTCTACGACCCTGGCTGGCCGTCGCTGGTGCATCCCTTCGCCTCGGCCATCGACACGCCGCTGCCGGTACCACCGGAACGGGTCCACCTGCTGCTGGACAGCAAGGCAAACTGGGTGGAAGTCGAGGCCCGCGGCCATGATAAATGCTTTGCCCACTACCCTGAAGAGAGTCTTGCGGAGTGGCATGAGCGACTCGGCTTGTCGACCCCTCGGTGAGTCTCGACAAACGGGCACGCTTCGCCCATCTGACGGTACTGCTGGCCGAATGGCAGGAACTCTGGCGGCCGCTGCCGTTCACGCACCGCGATATTCCCTGGCCGGCGCCCTTCCATGCCTTGGCGCGTCGGTTACTGTTGTTGGGTGACGCCGAGTGCGCGCGGCTGCAGGCCGAGCCCTTCATCGATTCGCCGCTTGCCGACTGGTTGCCGGTGTCAGCCCTTGCCGAGCTGGTTACGCTGACTGAGATACCTGCGGGAGAGGCAGCCGGAGAAAGAGAAGAAGGGCTTCCCGCTGCTTGGTCCGTGCACATCGGTGGGCGCAAGTGGCAGCAGATCGTGTCCTTCGTGCCGCGGGTGACGCTGGGCCCGGAGCAACAGTTGATGGAGTGGTGCGCCGGCAAGGGGCACTTGGCGAGAACCCTGGCGCGTCGCCACAATGTCGACGTTACGGCCCTGGAATGGCAGGCCGGGCTGTGCGACGCGGGGACCCGATTGGCCGAGCGGCAAGGAGCGGCGGTGCGGCTGGTCCGGCAAGACGTGATGGCCGAGGGGGCGGTCGAATGGCTGTCATCGACCACCCACGTGGCGGCGCTTCACGCCTGCGGCGATCTGCACGAGCGCCTGATCGAGCTCTCCGCCGAGCACGGCAGCGCTCTCACGCTAGCGCCATGCTGTTACCACCGTACCGTCGACGAGCGCTATCGGCCGCTTTCATGCCTGGGGCGACAACTTGCCGAGACACATGAGCTGGTGCTGGAGCGCGAGGACTTGGCCATGGCTGTCCAGGAAACTGTGACTGCACCACGCCACGTTCGCCAGCACCGAGAAGCGGCCAACGCTTGGCGGCTCGGTTTCGATGCACTTCAGCGTGACGTGCAGGGCGTCGACGCCTACCTGCCGGTACCGAGTCTTGCCTACGGCCAGCACACCGAGACGTTCGCGGATTTCTGCCGCTGGGCCAGTGTTCAGAAGGGCATCGATTTGCCGTCGCGAGTCGACTGGTGTGCGTATGAGCAAGAAGGCCAGCGACGCCAGGCCGAAGTCACCCGCCTGGAGCTGGTGCGCCAGCTGTTTCGTCGCCCGCTGGAAATCTGGTTGGTGCTGGACAGGGCGCTCAGACTCGAGGAGGCGGGCTTCAGCGTCGAACTCGGGACCTTCTGCCCACGCAAATTGACGCCCCGCAATCTACTGTTGCGGGCCTCGCGGTGCTAGCCAGGGGTTCCTACACTGCAGGTGTTTTCCTTGTATGGAGGAATCTCCTTGGGAGGTGTGACATGCGTGACGAAAAGACCTATCACGGCGCCTGTTTCTGCGGTGACGTTCAGCTGACGGTGAGCGGCGAGCCGGAGGCCATGGGTTACTGCCACTGCGAAGACTGCCGTCACTGGTCGGCAGGCCCGGTCAACGCCTTCACCCTCTGGAAGCCGGATGCGGTGGAGGTGGTGCAGGGCACCGACAAGCTGGGCATCTACCAGAAGACGCCGGCTAGTCTGCGCAAGTGGTGCCGGAGCTGCGGCGGGCATGTGTTGACCGAGCATCCTGAATTGGGGCTGGTCGACGTCTACGCGGCGATCATCCCCGATCTATCTTTCAAACCGGCTCTGCATGTCCACTATCAGGATGCTGTGCTGCGCATTGCCGATGGCTTGACCAAGATGCGCGATGTACCCGCCGAGATGGGTGGCACGGGGGAGACCCTCGACGAGTGAGCCTTGGACAGCGTCATTGCTCCTCCCGCTTGGCCAGCCAGGCCCTGAAGTAGTCGTGGATGCGCTCCAGGGTACGGGCGTACCACGCTTCGTCCTTGGCCAGGGCCCGTTCGGCATTCAACGGATGGGTGGGGATGTGCAGGCGCATGTCCACGCCGCTGTCGGGGTGGGTGGTGACGCGCACGGCTGCCGAGCGTCGGGCCGGACCGTAGGGGATGTGTCGCGACAGGTCGGCGAGGCGCTCGGTGGTGGTGGCGAAACGCAGGAAGTCACGAGCTGCCTCGGGATTCGGGGCGCCGTGGGGGATCACCCAGGTCTCGTGCTCCTGAACCTGGCCGTCCCAGATTATATCAATGGGCACCCCGCGGTTGACCATGGCGTCGAAGAAGCGACCATTGTAGCCTGAGGCCATCACCACTTCGCCCTCGGCCAATAGCTGCGGCGGGGTGTCGCCGGCCTCCCACCAGCGGATCTCATCCAACTCGTCGAGGCGCGCCAGCGCCAGGTCCAGGCCACGCCGGGTGCTCAGCAGATCGTAGAGCTCCTCGTGGGGCACACGATAGGAGAGCAGCGCCCATTCAAGGTTGACCGCCGGGGTGCGCTGCAAGGCGCGGGGACCTGGGAAACGTTGCCGGTCGAAGAGGTCACCGATGCTGTCGGGGCGCGTGCCAGGGAAGGCATCGCGACGGTAGGCGACCACGGTGGCGAAGATGCTGTGGGTAATGGCGCAGCGCCCGAAGCTGTCCGGCAGGAAGTCCTCTTCCGGCGGCGTGCCGTCCGGTGCAGGTGCCAGCAGCGCGGGCGAGAGCGGTTCGAGCAGGCCCTCCGCACAGGCGGCCATGGCCTCGCTGCGGGTCATGTCGATGAGGTCCCAGGGCACCTCGCCCTCGGTCACGGCGCGGCGCACGCCCTCAAGCCCCCCGTCGTACTGTGCCACCTCGATGCGCGTGCCGGTGGCGTCGGTATAGGGCGTGAACAGGGCGGCCTGCTGGGCACGCTCGTAGGCGCCGCCCCAGCTCAGTACGGTAAGGCCGCCATCGTCCGCCTCGCTGGGTGCGGTCGCGAACAGCGCCAGCCACACCACACTCCCCAGCCCCCGGTTGCGCTCACCCAGTGCCATGCTCCTCCCGGCTCAGTTCGTCGCTGCGCGCCAGATAGGCGCGGGCGATGCTCGACTCAAAGACCACGCCCCTGAAGGCGTCATCCGCGGTGACGTCGACGACCGGCAGGGCCTCGCCGTTGACGTCCTGAAGCATGGCCATGGCGTCCCACAGCGAGGTGTCGGGTTGCAGCACCGGTCGCGCCAGGGTCGACACCCCACCGACACACGCCGGTCCCGCTGCCGCCTCCCGCGCGGCTACTAGATCGGCCAGGCTAACGCAGCCCCGATAGCGCCCCTGGGCATCCACCAGGTAGCCCTCGCCGTGGCGTGCCCGGCAAAGGGCGGTCACCCCCTCGGCCACTGGGGTCTGGGGATCCAGGGTCACGCAGTCGTCGGTCAGGTGTTCGGCCACCGGGGTGGTGCGCAGCACGGTACGCCCGCGCCCGGCAGAGAGGTCCAGGCCGCGTAGCTCGAGCTGCATGTCGAAAAGCGAACGGCCGAAGAGCTGGGCAGCGATGGGACTGGCCAGGGTCACGCTGGCCAGCGCGGCGGTGGTCAGTGCATAGCTGCCGGTCAGCTCGAAGACGATCAGCAGGCTGGTCAGGGGCGCGCCGATCACCGGCGAGGTCACCGCCACCATGCCGCACACGGCATAGAACACGAAAGTCTCCTGGGGCGCACCGCTGAGCTGGCCGATCAGGCTGCCGCATAGGGCGCCGAACAGGGTGCCTATGACCAACGCCGGGCTGAACACCCCGCCGCTGAAGCCCATGCCCAGGCAGAGCCCCGTGGCAGCGATCTTGAGTACCAGTACCAACAGCAGTTCGGCGCTGCCGAAAGCGCCGGCGATGGTGGCGAAGCGCAGGGTCTCCTGGCCCATGCCGAGGATGTCGGGGACCCAGAGGGCGGTGAGCCCCAGCAGGGCGCCGGCCAGGGCGGGACGCAGCGCTGCGGCGATCGGTAGGGTGCCGGCCAGGCGCGTGATACCGAGGATGGTGTGCATGTAGGCCCCGGCAACCAGGGCCCCCAGGCCGCCGATGGCGAGGAAGGCCACGAACTCCCAGGGGCGGGGCACGGCGGTGTCGGCCACATGGAAGAGGGCGCCGCGCTGTAGCACATTGGTGGCGATCACGTAGCCGACGAGGGCGGCCGCGGCTACCGGGGCGAAGGCGCGCAGGGCGTAGTGGCGCAGCACCACCTCGTGGGCGAAGACGATGCCTGCCAAAGGGGCATTGAAGGCGGTGGCGATGGCCGCGGCCACCCCGCAAGCGATGGTGATGTTGTCATCGGAGCGTCCCAGCCGCAGCAGCCTGGCGCCCAGCGAGCCCAGGGTAGCGCCCAGGTGCACCAGGGGACCGTACTGCCCCACCGAGGCCCCGGCCCCCAGCGAGACCAGGGCGCTCAGGGCCGAGAGGCCTCCGGCGCGGGCCGGAAGCCGGCCGCGGCGGGTCTGCACCGCGGCGATCACGTCGGCCGGGGCATGAGGACGCCGCTCGGGGATCGCGCGGTGCAACACACCGACCACCAGGCCGCCCAGCGTCGGCACCGCGATGGTGGCGGCCAGCAGCAGGCCGGCGTGGTCGAACATCATACGGCTGCGTGGCGAGATCATCAGCAGGTCGTTGAGGGCCAGCACCAGGCTGACAAAGGCCACAGCGAAGAGAGCGGCGACCGCACCGACAGTTGCCCCCAGGAGCACAAGGCCTAAGAAGCGGACGACGGCCAGCGGGCCGCGGCCGGAGGCGGGGCATTCCGGGAGGGCATCCATCTTCAAGGTGTAGGCGGCTAATCACCGCAGGGCAAGTGCCGGCGGCTGTAGCTCCTCCTTGTGCGCCTTGTGCGTTGGCTCAGGCGGCCTGGGCGGCGGCCGTGCCGAAGCGGCGGTGCAGCCAGGCATTGATGTCGTCGGATTCGTAGAGCCACTCGTTAGTGCCGTCGTCGTGGGCGATTTTCAGGCAAGGTACCTTGGTACGGCCACCGCCCTCGGCGAGCTCATGGCGGTGGTCAGGGTCGAGTTGGGCGTCGCGGACCTCTATGTTCAGGCCCAGGCGGGCGATCTCCTTGCGCACCCTGATGCAGAATGGACAGGTGCGGAACTGGTAAAGCGCCAGGTTCCGACAGGCCGCGTCGACCCGGGCTTGTTCTTCAGGGCTGCGCTCGATGGCCTGGGGAGTGGAGAGCTTCTCGGAGATTAGCATGACCGGCGCCAGCACCAGTCGCAGGCCACGAAAGAAAGTGCGAATCAGGATTCTCATCGGCGGTGGTCAACCTCGCGGACGATGGATGGGCAAAGGGCTCCCATGATGCCTGTGCAGGCGCCGCGGTGCCATCCCGTCAGCGGGTGAAGGTCACCCGCAGTGGGTTTTCCTCGATCGCCCAGGTGCCCACCTGCTCGGTTTTGCCGTCGTGCCCTTGCACCACGTAGCTGCGTTGGCCGTGGTGACGAAGCGAGGCGGCGAGCCGAGCCAGGGCATCGGCATCGTCGCCGCCGAGCAAGCCGGTCCGTTGCCCGGGGATCATCCAGAAGCGCGCCTGTCCAGCGGTTTCCAGCGGCTGCGGCGGTGCGGGCAAGCCGTTGGCCTGGCGCCATTCGCGAAGGGCCGTGGTGCTGCCGATCACCAGCAGCGGTGAGCCTGGGGCATCCTGTAGATCCGCGGATGCCGCAAGCGCCTCGGCTTTTCGTCCTAGCACCTGCCGCGCCAGGTGGCGGTGGGCATCGTCCAGTGCCAGCACCCGGGTAGTCGGGTCCAGCGTCAGCTGGCGTAGAATGGCCGGCGTCGGGCCGGGGTGGCGCAGCAGGTCGCTGCCGGGGTCCACCTCGAGGCTCAGGGGACGCGATGCCAGCGGCACTTCGAAAGCGTCGCGCAGGCTATCCAGGGGACGGGTAACGCTGACCGGACCCTCCTCGGTTTCCACCAACAGCGGGACGTCCAGCGACCAGGGGGCATGATTGCCGCGCTGGATCAGTACACCGCCGAGCCGGTAGCCACCATTGCGGGCCTGCACCCGCACCGATTCCAGGTGCAGCGAGGGGCGGGCGGGCCGCGTGAGCCAGGGGGCGAGAAAGGCTTGCTGCGATACGCCGGCGGCCTCGCCGAAAGCGTCGATCAATGCCGACCAGTCGGCGGTGCGGTGCATCCACTCTTCGGCCAGGCGGCGCAGGCCGCGATCGAAGGCCTCGTCGCCGATACGCTGGCGCAGCATGTGGAAGAGCATCGCGCCGTGCTGGTAGCCAATGAGACGACCGGCCGGGTCGGGGCCACCGCGGAAGTCGACCAGGGCGAATTCCTGCTCGGGGGGCAGGGCGGCCAGGTCGGCCAGCCAGCGGCGGCGCATCGTCTCGGCCTCGCCCCGCTGTTTGGCCAGGGCGTGGTCGGCCAGGTAGGTGGTGAGGGCCTCGGCCCAATTGCCGTTCGGGTAGTCGATCGCCACCCCGGCGCCCCACCAAGCGTGCATCAGCTCGTGGGGCAGGGAGGTGTGGGGGATGAAGGGCAACGGGATGACGCGCTCGCCGAGCAGGGTGAAGCCTGGAAAGGCGAGGCCCACCGGCGCGGGCGAGGCGGCGATGGTAAAGCTCGAATAGGGCAGCCGACCCAGGCGTGCCTGGAAGAGGACCAGGTGCTCGGCGGTGCGCTCCAGGTAGGTCTCGGCAAAGGCCTCGTCCAGGCCCTTCGGGAAGAGAGTGCGAAGCCGCACGCCCCCGACCTCTCGCTCGCGCAGCCGCCAGGGCCCTGCGGCGATCGCTACCTCGCGGGTGCGAGGGTGGTGGAAGCGGGCCAGGTAATCGTCCTCGACCCGCCGCTCCTCCTGCAGCGAGCCGCTGCCCACGGCTCGCTGTCCTTCCGGCACCCGGACCGTCAGCGACAGGGGACCGGCCGCGTCGCCCAGGTGCGGGTACCAGCCGGCACGGGTCGGGAGCAGGGAGCTGTCGACGGCCAGGCGATAGTGGTCGCGCTCGTCGGCCTCGGGCAGGGTGCCCCGCCAGCGAAGCGTCACCGGGACTTCGCCGTCGGCAGAATCGCTGCCCGGTGGAATCCGCCAACGGCCCTCGGCATTCCGCGTGACCGCGAGGGTCTCGTCGCCGCGCCGGGCGGAGGTCACCCTCAGGCCCTCCAGCAGGCGAAAGCTTCCACCCGCCGGCAGGACCTGGCGCAGTTCACCCTGCAGCCCGCGACCGGTCGGATCGAGCTGAATGGTTAGGGAGCGGGCCCCGGGGACGTCCGTCGACACGCCCCAGGCGAGTCCCGCTGCCGCCAGCCAGAGCAGGCCGAGCAGCCGGCTCGCCCGCCGCAGGCCAGGGCGGTTCATGGCGTCGGGGCCGGGAAGCGTGCCAGCACCTCTTGAAGCTTGCCTTCGCGTCGGATCTCCAGCGGCAGCAGAGTGCCAGGTGCCTGGCGGCTGATTATGGTAGTGAGGTCAGCGGGTTCCACCATGGGCAGGCCGGCGGCGGTGACGATGACATCGCCCTCGGCGAGGCCGGCCGACTCGGCCACGCTCCGGGGGACGACGCCCTGGACGAGCACCCCATCTGCGTGCTCGCCGATCAGCACACCCAAGCGCGGCGGTTCGGTCGGTTGAAAGGCGGACTCGTCGCCCAGCACGTACACGGCGTCGGCCCGGCCGCGGGGTGGCCGGCAGCCCTCGCTGGCGTCCCAGGGCAACAGGCTTTGATAATCACTCACTCCCAGGTCATCGAGTTGGGACGGCACGCCATGACCGTTTACCAGATGCCCCAATCCCATCAGCCCTACCACCAGGGCTTCTTGGCCTTGCGCCTCGGCCAAGCCGCTCGCCATGGCGCGATCCCACGCCAGCTGCGCGGCGATGAAACGCTCCAGCCCCTCCGGGTCGTCGCCACTTCCGGCGTGTTCGGCATAGACTTCGGCGAGTCGATCACGATAGGCGGGCTCGGGATCGGCGGGTGCCGAGATGCCGAAGCGCTCCTGCTCGGGTACCGCCTCCCAGCCCTCGCGGGTCAGGCGGTCGCGCAGTTCGGGCGTGACGTTGAGCGCCCGCAGCGGGATCTGCTGCATGCGGGCAAAGTGCAGGATGGGCAGGTAGAGGTCGGGATCGAAGCCCCAAGCCTGGTGCCAGTCGCTGGCCTCGAGAAATCCAGCTTCATTGAGCTCGCCGGCGACCCAGGCGTCCAGTGCCGGCTGGGCCTCGCGGGGTAGCATTTCCAAGCCGATCACCATCTTCGGACGATGCGCATGCAGACCGGCCAAGGTATGCAGTTGCCAGCGGTGGTGGGGCAGTCGGTCATGCTGCTCGCCGAGTAGCACCACGTCTGCGTCGGCAAGTTCCGCCATCAGGCCGGCGGTGGTCAGCGTCTCACCACCGTCGTCCTGCCACTGGCCGGGGGCGGGACAGTCATCGGCCATGGCGGCGAGCGGGGCTAACCAAGCCAGGGCGGCCCCGTGGCAGAAGGTTCGGATGCGGAAGGAGCGGGAACGCGACATCGACGACTCTCGGTGAATGGGCATTCGCTCAGCCTACCCCGAGGCCCCTTGGGCGAAAAGCACCCTGGCGACGATAGCTCTGGTGATAATAGCCCTGGCGATGACGGGGCCGCGGCGCTTGGGCGATACTGGTGCCGGCGTCATCCATGGCGGGTGACAATCGACCAGCGGGAGAGACGTGATGGGACCACTCTCGAGAGGCGCCGGCCTCCTGGCGGCGTCACTGCTCGCCGGAGTTTTGCTCATGGGCTGCGGCGGGGAGGCGCCGGTCACCGAGGTGCCCTTGTCGGTATTGGCGAATAATCCCGCGGCCCACGACGACAGCCGGGTCGCCACCCGGGGCGTGGTGCGCCACTTCGAGGATCCGCTGCACTACTGGATCGAGGACGAGGACCTCAACCGGGTCGAGATCTTCCCCCACGAGCGGATCGCTACCCACCTGGGCGAGGCCGTGTGGGTCGAGGGCCATTTCCGTTTCTCGCCCCGCGAGGGGCGGCGGCTGACCCTGGAGAGCGTAGAGCGGCTGGAGGGCGAGTGATGTCGGCGGCAGAGAGCGGTTCGTGGGGGGCGATCCAGAACCGTCTGGCGGAGCGGCCAGTGCTCCCTGTGGGACAGGGGCGCATCGAGGCGATCGATTTGGCGCGGGGGGTCGCTATCGCCCTGATGATCTTGAGCCATACGGTCAGTGGCCTGCTGAGGATCGACCAGGTGCCCGACTGGGGAATGGTGCCCATCCACCTGCTCACCAAATTTTCCTCCTCCCTGTTTATCATGGTTTTCGGTGTTGCCCTGGCGGTGGCCTTCCTGCCCAAGACCGACGCGGAGGACTGGCCGCAACGCCGGCTTAAGTTGCTGCTGCGCGGTCTCGAGGTGCTGTCCTGGTACAAGGTGTTGACAGTGGTCGAGATGCTGCCAGCGTACCCGGTAGCGGATATCGTCGATACCCTGTTATATCTGCGTTCCGCGATCTGGGTCGAGATCCTGGGGTTCTATGCCATTGCCCTGCTGTGGCTGCCTTGGGCGTTGCCGCAGTGGCGACGCATGCTGCTCTGGTCGCGGTTGGCGAGCCCGCTGGCCGTCGCCTTGCTGGCCAGCTGGCTGGAGCGCAACTTTGGCTTCTGGGGAATCGAGCCGCTCAAGGCGATCCTCGTCGAGGACGCCGACCACTACACCTGGGGGCAGCTGTCGAGGCTGCCACTGGTGATGCTAGGGCTGCTGATCGGCGAGGCGGTGTTGCGTTGTTATGGCCAGCCGGCGCTTCGGCGAAGATTGGTGAACGTTCTCGCCGCTGCCGGTGTGTTAATGCTGCTGGGCTTTCTGGCCATGTCATGGTCCGGTCTCTACGCCGCTCTGAGGGCGGTGGCCTACAATGCCGGCAAGCATCCACCCGAGCTCGCCTTCATGCTCTTCAGCCTGGGTGGCGCCCTGATGATCCTGGTGCTGTGTCTGTTAGGGGATGCGCGAGCAGCCGCCCGGCTGTGGCCGATTACCGTTATCGGCTCCGACGCCCTCAAGGCCTTTATCTTTCATATCGTGGTGATCTTCGGGGTGCTGCGCTGGCTACTGGAAGGCTGGCAGGTTTACAGTTATCCGCAGGTGCTGGGCATCGGTTGCTTGTTGGTGTTGGCGACGGCGGGCTGGATACTGCTCACGCGTTGGGTCAAGGCGCGTGTCTGAGGGCGTTTCTGAGGACATTACGCTAACCGCATCACGACTAATGTCTAACGCGTCAACAGGCTTACTTCGTTGACTTACGCCCCCCCGGAGCCTAGTCTCATTTATTGTGGGTTACCGGTAACATTCCCGGTAACGCCGATGACCGCTGGTCGCCTCGCTCGGCCTCGACCACTCGGCAGCGGGCGCTCCCGCGCCCAACAATGAATAATCTTCAGTGGAGAGAAACGCCATGACTCGATTCCTGCTCAGTACCCTGACCTTCGCCAGTGCGGCGACGCTGGGGCTAGGCATGGCTCATGCCCAGACGCCGGACTTGTCCGAACCACCCGCCATCGACGGTGAGGTGGTAGAGGACCACGGCAGCCATACCATTCGTATGGGCATCGGCCTGGCCGAATCCTCGCCGCAGTACATTTCCAGCCAGTATTTCGCCGATATTCTCGAAGAGCGCAGCGAAGGCCGCCTGACCGTGGATATCTTCCCGAACAGCCAGTTGGGCGACGACGTGCAGATGATGGAGATGCTGCAGACCGGCACGCTCGACATGTCGTATCCGTCCTCATCGCCGGCCACCACCTATGTGCCGGAACTGGCGGCCTTCGATCTGCCGTTCCTGCTGCCGACCCGTGAAGCGGCCGTGGCAGTCATGCAGAGCGATGTCGCCCAGAGCATGCTCGATTCCTTCGATGGTACCGGCATCAAGGCGTTAGCCTTCTCCGAAAATGGCTATCGCCAGCTCTCCAACAGCGTGCGTCCGGTCGAGACCCCGGAAGACGTCGGTGGCCTCGATATGGGGGGGCTGACCATCCGTACCATGGAGAATCCAGTCCACTTGTCAATCTGGGAAACCTTGGGGGCCAACCCGACGCCGATGGCTTTCGGTGAGCTGTTCTCCGCGATGGAGCAGGGCGTGGTCGATGGCCAGGAGAACCCCTGGAGCACCATCCTGACCTCCAACTTCTATGAAGTGCAGGAGTACGGTTCCGAAACCCGCCACGTGTATACGCCTTTCATCTTGATGATGTCCGAGCGCACCTGGGACAGCCTCGACCCGGCCTATCAGGAGCTGGTGCAGGAAGCCGCTCGCCAGTCCGCCGAGTATGAAATCCAGCTGGCCACCGAGTATGACGACTGGTCGCGCAACCAGCTCGAAGAGCGCGGCTTGGAGATCAATCGCCTGAGCGACGAGCAGGTCGCCGCCTTCCAGGAAGCCGTGCAGCCGGTCTACGAGGAGTGGGCTCCGCAAATCGGTGAAGATCTGGTTTCCGAAATCCAGGCCATTGCCGAAGAGACCACGTCTAACTGAGCATCTTCGCCGGTAACCGTTAGATAAGGTTGCACGAAGACGTTGCATGCGTTACGCAAGGACAGGGGGCTTCGGCCCCTTGTCCTGTCACTGGAGTCTGCCATGTCTCACTCGACCCCCATTCCTGAACCCGATGTCTATCTCACTGATCCCAACCGCGAGCCCCTCGAGCTGGATGTTGAGGCGCGCAAGGGTCCGGCAATATTCCGGTGGCTGACGGTCGCGATGGAGCAGCTGATCGCTGCCATCCTGGTCGCGCTGATCATCTCGGTATCCGCCAACGTGATCGGTCGCTCGCTGTTGAATCAATCGCTGCCCTGGGCAGATGAGCTGGCGCGCATGCTGTTCATCTGGCTGGTCTTCATCGGTGCCGCCGCGGCCTTCGCGCGTTTCGAGCATATTGCCGTGGATATTTTGGTACGCAAGCTCCCGAAGCGGGCCGCCTACATGCTCTATCTGTTCCAGCACCTGATCATCAGCGGGCTAATGGGCATCATGACGTGGGGTGGATACGTGGTCGTGACTCGCTCCACCGGACGCTCTGCGATTCTCAACGTGCCGTGGAACCTGATCAATCTTTCTCTGGTGCTGTGCGCGATCTTCATCGTCGCAGTAGCGCTATGGCGTGCCTGGCAGTGCGTGCGGCTGATCCGCAACCCGCCTTCGGCGTCCTCTTCTGATTCTGCCCACGGAGTGCACTGAGATGTTGTGGATCTTCCTGGCGATACTGTTTGCTACCATTGCCATCGGCTTGCCGATCGCCTTCGGCTTGGGTGTCGCGGCACTGGTCATGGCGGTGCTTTCAGATATACCGTTATCTATTCTGATCGAACAATCTATACGGGGCGTCAACAGCTTTCCGCTGCTGGCGATTCCGTTCTTTATTCTGGTCGGCGAAGTCATGAGTAACGGCGGTATCGCCCGCCGACTGATGGATCTTGCCGGCGCGCTGGTCGGCTTCATGCGCGGCGGCCTGGGGCAGGTGGCAATCACCGGCTCGATGTTCTTCGGCGGCATCAGCGGCTCGGCCGTGGCGGACACCGCGGCCACCGGGGCGATGATGATTCCCTCGATGAAAGAGCAGGGCTATTCGGCACCTCATGCGACGGCTATCAACACCGTCTCGTCGGTGATTGGCATCATCATTCCGCCGTCGATCCCGCTGATCCTGTTCGGCATCGTCACCGAAACCTCGATCAGCCGCCTGTTCATTGCGGGCATCGTCCCGGGAATGATGATCGGTTTTGCACTGATGATGACCACCTTCATTCTGGCCACCCTCAAGCATTCCGGCCAGACCAAGAAATTCCGCCTCGACCGCCTCTGGGAAACCTTCAAGGCCGCCTGGCTGGCGCTGGTGCTGCCGGTGATCGTGATCGGCGGCATCATCGGCGGGGTGTTCACCGCCACCGAGGCGGCGGTTGCCGCGCTGCTCTATTCGCTGTTCATCTCGCTGGTGATCTATCGCGAATTCCACGTCACCGAGCTGTGGGGGATGCTGATCCGTACCGCGCGGCTGACCGGCATGGTGCTGTTGCTGCTGGCTTTCGCCACGGTCATTGCCTGGTTCCTGACCATCAACATGGTGCCGCAGACACTGGTTCAGCAGGTACAGGCGATCACCCAGGATCCGTTCTGGCTGTTGATGATCGTCGCTTTCCTGCTGCTTCTCGTAGGCTTCGTGATGGATTTAACGCCGGCGATGGTGATCATGGCGCCGATGCTGACCCCAATCGTCACTTCGGTCGGCGTCGACCCGGTGTACTTCGGTGTGTTAATGGCGTTTATTCTCGGCATCGGTTTGCTGACACCGCCGGTCGGCACTTGCCTGTATGTCGGTTGTGGTGTGGGCAAGGTCTCGATGGAGCAACTGGTCAAGGCCATGCTGCCCTATTATGTGGCGTTGTTAGTGGTGCTGGTTATCCTGATCGCCTTCCCGGGCCTTGTCACCTGGCTGCCCAACCTCACCGACGTGAGCGGCAGCTGAGGAGAGGCATGATGGTTGATACAGCAGAAGCGACGCACTCAAGCCGGATTCTCGTCATGGGCGTGTCCGGCTCGGGGAAAACCCATATCGGCCGTCTGGTGGCCGGGCGGCTCGGCGCCGATTTTATTGACGGCGATGATTTCCATCTCCCGGCCAGTATCGACAAGATGGCCCGCGGCATACCGCTGAACGATGAGGATCGCAAGGCGTGGCTCGAGACGCTGGCGGAGAGATTTGCCGAGTATCGACAGCGAGATGCCAGCGTGGTGATCGGGTGTTCGGCGCTGAAGCGGCGCTACCGTGATACCTTGCGCCGAGGTGATTCTGCGCTGAAGATCCTTTTCCTGAGCGGTGATCGTGAGCAATTGCATTACCGGCTCACCTCACGGGAGGGGCATTTCTTCAAGGGCGACAAGATGCTGCAAAGCCAACTCGCTGACCTCGAGCCTCCCGGCGAGGATGAGGCGGTTGAGCTGAATATCGCCTTGTCCCCTGACCAACTGGTCGACGACTTTGTCAAACGGCTCGGCCCTTGACCAGCCCCACACGCACTAAGAGGGGCGCCAGAACGGCCAAAGTGTGGCGCCCCGAGCCCACCTATCGTTCAGGCTGCAAGCCGCCTTGAAAAAACGTCGCCCCACGCTCCAGGATATCGCCGACCGCGTCGATGCCACGAAGATGACCGTGAGTCGGTGCCTGCGCAATCCCGATTCGGTGTCGGCTGGACTGCGCGAGCGCATTTTTGCGGTAGCCGAGCAGCTCGGTTATATCCCCAATCGTGCTCCTGACCTGCTGTCGAAGTCGACCAGCCGCTCCATCGGCGTTCTGGTGCCCTCGCTGACCAACCAAGTGTTCGCCGATGTGCTGGTGGGCGTCGAGGCGATCACCGAGCCGGCGGGCTATCACCTGATGCTTTCCCACTACGCCTACAGCGAGGAGCTCGAGGAGCGCAGCCTGGCCTCGCTGCTTTCCTACAATGTCGATGCGGTAATTCTCTCCGACAGTCGCCATACCCTGCGCAGTCGCCGTATGCTCGAAACCGCCGGCATTCCTTGTGTTGAGATCATGGATTCGCTGACCGCGCCGATTCACCACGCCGTAGGTTTCGACAACGTCGCCGCGGCGCGCGCTATGGTCAGCGAAATGATTCGCCGTGGGCGCCGACGAGTCGTCTATCTGGCAGTGCGTCTCGACGAGCGCACGCGTCAGCGCGAGCAAGGCTATCGTGAAGCCATGGAGGCCAACGGTCTAACGCCGCTGACGCTTCAGCGCACCCAGCGGTCTTCCTACAGTGTGGGGGCGGCGTTGATGGCCGAGCTGCTTACCGAGCATCACGATGTGGATGGGCTTTTCTGCACCAACGATGATGTTGCCGTCGGTGCCTATTTTGAGTGTCTGCGCCGCGGTGTCGCCGTGCCGGAGCGCATCGGCATTGCCGGCTTCCACGGTCACGACGTGGGGCAGGTGATGTCGCCCCGCCTAGCGAGTGTCATCACTCCCCGCGAGGCCATCGGTCGCCGGGCTGCTCAGTTGCTGTTGGCGCATATTCAGGGCGAGGCGACTGAGGAGCGGAACATTGATCTGGGCTATCGTATCGAGGTCGGCGAAACGCTTTGAACGTGACAAGTCATCTCGAACCCTTGTCGGAACCGAATTCGTGTGTGCAGTGCCTAACCTTAGGCATAAACGCGATATGCACCTGCGCTATGGGCAGGCTAGATCATGACAATTTAGCAACTGGCGCCGGACAGGTTACCCTGGCGGCATTATCAGCGCCTTCGCTGTCGAAGTCAGCTGTATAAATCGAATAGGGGGTTGCTTGATGTCGCTAATGGGTCGTTTTTCCGTGTCGCTTTGTCTGGTGGTGGCGGGGCTCCTGGGCGCTGTGAACTTGCAGGCCGATACCTCATCACGCCTGCAACTGGTGGCGACCACCGGCATGATCGCCGATGTGCTGCGCGAGGTCGGCGGCGACCGGGTCGAGGTGCGCGGCCTGATGGGGCCGGGGGTTGACCCGCATCTCTATCGCCAGACGCGCTCCGATGTCATCGCCATGACGCGCGCCGATGCGGTGTTCTGGAACGGTCTTTATCTCGAGGCGCAGCTGGAGGAATTTCTCGAGCGGCTCGGCGAGCGCAGCCCCGTATTCGCGGTGGCCGAGACGGTTCCCCAAGAGGCGCGACTGGCCGACGAGGAATACACCGGCCAGTCGGACCCCCACGTCTGGATGGACCCCGGCCGCTGGCGATACGTGGTCGAGGCGATCCGTGACGCCCTGTCGGAACTGACGCCTGAGCATGCGGATGTCTTCGATGCCAATGCCGACGACTACCTGGCCGAGCTCGAGGCCTTGGACGTCTATGCACGTAAGGTAATCGCCAGTGTGCCCGAGAGTGCTCGGGTGCTGGTGACGGCCCATGACGCCTTCGGTTATTTCGGCGATGCGTATGACTTTGAGGTGCTCGGCATCCAGGGCTTCTCCACCGAGAGCGAGGCCGGCCTGGCGAGGATCGAGTCGCTGGTCGACCTGCTGGTGGTGCGTGACATCGGCGCGATCTTCGTCGAAACCTCGGTGTCCGATCGCAACATCCGGGCGTTGATCGAAGGCGCCGAGGCGAGGGACCATCAGGTGCATATCGGGGGCGTGTTGTACTCCGACGCCATGGGTCCTCTCGACAGCTATGAGGGCACCTGGCTGGGTATGATCGACCATAACGTCAGTGTGATCGCCAAGGCCCTGGGTGGCGATGTGCCGGAGGGCGGACGCCTGGGCCGGCTGAATCGACTTGAGGAGGCACCATGAGAGAGGCTGGCCAGATCAGCGACGAGATCGCCGCCAGCCCCCTGGCGGTTCACGGCTTGACCGTCAGCTACGATCACCGGCCGGTGGTGCATTCGGTAGATTTCGTCGTGCCACCGGGCAGCATGACGGCCATTGTCGGCCCTAACGGCGCCGGCAAGTCGAGCCTGCTCAAGGCGGTGCTGGGTATCACGCGTCGGCTGACCGGCGACGTGCGCGTTTTCGGCCAACCCTTTTCCGAGATGTCCCGTCACGTCGCCTATGTGCCTCAACGCAGCAGCGTGGACTGGGACTTTCCCGCCACGGTGATCGATGTGGTAACCATGGGGCTGTTTCGCGACCTGCGCTGGTGGCAGATCACCGGTCGCCGCCAGCGCGAGCAGGCCATGGACAGCCTGGCCAGGGTCGGCATGGAGGCCTTCGCCGATCGCCAGATTGGCGAGCTCTCCGGTGGCCAGCAACAGCGCGTCTTCCTCGCCCGAGCGCTGACGCAGCAGGCCGAGCTGACCATTCTCGACGAGCCCTTCGCCGGGGTGGACGCCGCCACCGAGAAGGCCATCGTGGATGTTCTCAAGCGACTTCGCGAGCAGGGGCGGACGCTGCTGTGCGTACACCATGACCTGGCGACGGTGCGCGACTACTTCGATCACGTCCTGCTGCTCAACGTGCGACGCATCGCCGCCGGACCGGTGGAGAGCGTCTTCACCGCCGATCACCTCCAGGCGACCTATGGAGGACGACTCAACCAGATCCAGCTGGCGCGCCTGGTGGCCCCTGCGACGGTGGTCATGGAGGACACATGATCGAGGTCTGGTGGTCCGCCCTGACCTTCACTCTGGGCTACAACACCAGTCTGGTGACGATCGGCGCCATGTTGCTCGGCGCCGGTGCTGGGATGATCGGCACCTTCGTTCTGTTGCGCAAGCGTTCACTGATCAGTGACGCCATCAGTCACGCGACCCTGCCGGGGCTGGCATTGGCGTTCATCGTCGCTGGGCTCGTTCAAGGTGACGGCCGCTGGCTGCCGGGGCTGCTGATGGGCGCCGCGCTGAGTGCCGCACTGGGGCTGTGGCTGGTGCAGTTGATCAGCGCCCGCACCCGCCTGGGCGAGGACGCCGCCATCGGCGCCGTGCTCTCTACCTTCTTCTCCTTCGGGGTGGTGTTGATCACCTTCATTCAATCGATGAACGTGACGGGGCAGTCCGGCCTGACCGATTACCTGGTCGGTTCGACCGCGGGCATGCTGGCCTCGGAAGCGAAGCTGATCGCCGTATGCGCCCTCGGGCTCTTAGCGGCGATCTTCGTGCTGCGTCGCGACTTCCTGATGGTCTGCTTTGATGCCCCCTTCGCCCGCACCCAGGGCGTGAGCCCCTGGCGGGTCGATCTGTTGATGCTGACGCTGCTGATGGCGGTGGTGGTGATCGGCCTCAAGGTCACCGGGCTGATCCTGATCGTGGCGCTAACCATCATTCCCCCGGTGACGGCGCGTTTCTGGACCAACCGCCCGCTGCGCATGGTCGCGCTCGCCTCGCTGATCGGCGCGTTGTCGGCCTATATCGGCGTCACGCTTTCCAGCATTAACGAGGGGCTGCCCACTGGTTCGTTGATCGTGCTGGCGGCCTTCGGCCTATTCATGGTGTCATTTCTGCTGTCGCCCCAGCGTGGTGTTTTCGCCACCCTGCTGGCCCATCAGCGTTTCCGCCGCCGGGTCCACCTGCGCCAGGGCCTGCTGGCGGTGGCGCGGGACGAGCCGATCTTCGATGGCTTGACGCTGCGGCTGCTGCAGCGGCGAGGCTATATCCGGCGTGACGGGGTGGCCACGCCTTCGGGGCATGCCGCCGCCCGGGATTCCGAGCATGAGGAGCGGCTCTGGGCGCTCTATCGCCGACGCTATCCCGACGATGCGCTTCACCAGGAACATTCCGGCCTCGAGCCGATCGCTCATGTGCTACCGCCGGACGCCATCACGGCGCTGGAGGCCCAGTTGCAGCCCAGGGCAGGGGAGTCGACATGAGCGACTTCATGATGTTCAGCCTGGTGCCGATGAGCGTGGCGGTGATCATCGGCATGACCTGCGCGCTGCTCGGCAACTTCCTGGTGCTGCGTCGCCAGAGCCTGATCGGTGACGCCATCAGCCACGTGGCCCTGCCTGGCATCGTGGTGAGTTTCCTGCTCACCGGCACGCTCGCCTCAACGGCGATGATGCTGGGCGCCGGGGTGTCGGCATTGGTCACGGTGGTGATGATCGAACTGATACGCCGGCTGGGCCGGGTGGAAATCAGCGCCGCCATGGGCGTCACCTTTACCAGCCTGTTCGCCTTCGGCGTGCTGCTGCTGGAGTGGAGCCAGGCCAGCGGCGTGCACCTGGACGTGGAGCATGCGCTGTACGGCAACCTGGAAAGCCTTATCTGGTTCGAGGGGGTGAGCCTCGCCTCGCTGTTCGATCCGGTGGCGCTGGCCGACCTGCCGCCGCAGCTCGCGCGTGTCGCCTGGGTGGGATTAGTGGTGGTGGCCTATGTGGTGATATTTCGCCGTCATCTGGTGGTTGGCAGCTTCGACCCGGATTTTGCCGCCAGCGTGCGCGCCCATCCGGTGATCGTCGATCTGTTGTTGGTGACCATGGTGGCGATCGCGGCGATTGCCGCCTTCGAGGCGGTGGGGTCGATCATCGTCATCGCCATGTTCATCTGCCCCGCGGCCGCGGCGCGGCTGATGACCAATCGGTTGGGCGCGCAGATCGCCTGGAGCCAGCTCTTCGCGCTGATCTCATCAATACTGGGCTACCTATTGGCCGGGCACGGTCTGATCTGGCTGGGGCTGGGCTTCGATATCTCGGTGAGTGCCGCCGGCATGATCGCGACGATATCCGGCCTGATCCTGCTAGGGGCCTGCCTGTTCGGACCGCAACGCCAGCGCTCCGGGGCGGCGACAGAACATTAATGCGACTGCCTTTCGCTGGCCCGGTTTTGGGCGGTTAAAGCGGTTAACGCAGTTATAGAAAGCCCCCGAGCTCCTCGCGGCCGAGGTTGCCGCCGGTGATCACCACCACGATATCGCCTGTTGGCGGCAGCGCCGCAGCGTCTTCGAGCAGACACGCAACCCCGACCGCGGCGCCGGGTTCGGCCATCAGCTTGGCGTGATACAGCAAATGCTGCATGGCACGGTGAATGGCTGTCTCGTCGACTCGGGCCAGCGTGGTGACGCCTGCACGGCACAGCGGATAGGTGAAATCCCCGACGATGGCGGCCGCAAGGCTCTTGGCGCAGGTGTCCACGCGCTCGAGCCGGGTGGGTGCGCCATGCGTCCAGGCATGGGCCATGCTGGCCGCCCCCTCGGGCTCTACGCCAATCACTTCCAGCGACGGTTGTCGCGTCGCCACCGCAACGCTCACCCCCGACACCAGCCCGCCACCGCCCACGGGGCAGACAATGGCACGAGCCTCGGGGACCTGGTCGAGAATCTCGAGGCCCACGGTGCCCTGACCGGCGATGATGCGTTCGTCGTCATAGGGATGCACCAGGGTCAGGCCGCGCTGTTCAACCAGGCGATGCATCAGCGCCCAGGCCTCGTTGATGTCGCCGTGAAGAATCACCTCTGCGCCCAGGCGTCGGGTACCTTCGACCTTGAAGGGGCTAGCGTTATCCGGCATGACGATGGTCACCGCGACACCCACTGCCTGGGCCGCCCAGGCCAGTCCCAGCGCATGGTTGCCGGCCGAGACCGCGCCAAGCCCACCGGCCAGTTCGTCCGCCGATGCCGTACGCAGCCAATTCAGCCCCCCACGGGACTTGAACGAGCCGGTACGCTGGAAAAGCTCGCCCTTGAGCCAGACCCGGCGGCCGAGCCTGTCGGAGAGCAAATGATCGAGGATTATCGGCGTAGGCCAGAGCGTCGGAGTGATAGTGGTGCGCGCCTGTTGAATCTGCTGGAGCTGGAGCATGGATAGCGTCGCCTATATCAGATACACGAGGACCAGCAGCATGGCGACCAAGGTCAACACGAAGCCCAACAGCGCCAAGAGTCCATCGCGGGCCATGAGGGATAAGCCGAAGAAACTGAGTGCACCACCGGCGAGACTGGCAGAGAAAGGGATGAACTCCATCGGCGGCATGACCAGCGCAATCAATACACACGCTACGGCAGTCAGTTGCCTACCGGTCTTGCCGGTCATCACGGCCAGTCGGTGATGAAGGAACTTGTCGGTAAACCTTGCCGGCCGGCGCATCCAGCGCAGCCCCTTGTGGACCTTGCTGTCCTCGATGTTTCGCTCGCGCAGCCATCGCGGCAGCCAGAAGGTGCGGCGCCCCAGAAGCAACTGAACGCAAACCAGCAGCGTAAACAAGGCCATGAGCGTGGGCACGCCGGGGATACCACTGATGACAGGAATCAGGGTGATCAATCCCGCGATGAGGAGCAGGGGGCCGAAGGAACGGTGGCCGGTGGCATCCAGCACATCATCGAAGCGTATCCGACCGGAGGGGCTGTCGATGGCCTCGATGTCGTCAATGAGTTCTTCTAGATTCTGGGGTTCCCGGGTCTGTCCCATCGATCCTCCTCTCAAGGGCTGCAGCCTGAGCATCGTTCAATGCGGCAAGGTTTGCCAGTGTCCAACCCGCATGGCGGAGCAATCAGGCAGGCGTTGCGCTAATGTAAAGGGGAGATTTTTGTAGCTGACCTTCTATACCGTGCATGGCGTCTCGTGCCTGTGATCCCTATGCATAACCAGCCGTTGATTGACCAACTCTATCGACAACAGTCGCGCCGGGTCCTGGCGACGTTGATTCGGCTGCTCGGCGATTTCGACCTGGCCGAAGACGCCATGCAGGAAGCCTTCGTCGCCGCCGTGCAGCAATGGCCAACGGAGGGGATGCCCGACGATCCCGCCGTCTGGCTCATTCGTGTCGGCCAGCGCCGCTGCATCGACCAGATTCGCCGCCGCCGGACGTCACGCCACTATGCGCATCTCGTCATGCCCGAGGAAGCTTTCGAATGGGCGGCTTTCGAATGGCAAGACCCAAGCATCGAGGACGATCAGCTGCGGCTGCTGTTCATCTGTTGCCACCCCAGCCTTGCCATGGCGGACCGCATCGCGCTGACCCTACGCGAGATGGGCGGGCTGACCACCGAGCAGGTGTCCAGCGCGCTACTGCAGAAGCCCGCCACCCTGGCCCAGCGAATCGTTCGCGCCAAGCGCAAGATCCGCGATGCGGGCATTCCCTACGAAGTGCCAGACGCCACGGCCTTACCGGAGCGACTGCCGGGGGTGCTGTGGGTGATCTATCTGATTTTTAACGAGGGCTACTCGCGCAGCGACGGGGAATCGGTCGTCGACGTCAGCCTGGCCGCCGAGGCCATTCGCCTGGCAGAGGCGTTGGCCCGGCTGCTGCCCAGCGGGGAAGCGTTCGGGCTGCTGGCCTTGATGCTGCTATACGATGCCCGGCGCGAAGCGCGACAGGACGCCGAGGGTGAACTGATTCCGCTGGAAGAGCAGGACCGGAACCGCTGGGACAGGGCGCGGATTCGCGACGGTCTGGCCTGGTTGGAGCGAGCACTGGCGCTCAGCCCCACCGGCCCCTATACCCTGCAGGCCTCCATCGCCGCCGTTCACGCCCAGGCGCCCAGCGCCGAGGCGACGGACTGGGCGCGGATCGTCGTGCTCTACGAGGCGCTGTATCGCCAACAGCCGTCCCCTATCATCGCCCTGAACCGGGCGGTCGCCGTGGCCATGCGGGACTCGCCGGCAGCCGGCCTGTCACTGCTTGACGCGCTCGCCAGCCATAAGCAGATCGTGAATTACCACCTCTTTCATGCCGCCCGGGCCGACCTGCTGCGCCGCGCCGGCGACTACACGGCGGCACGGTAGGCCTACGCGCGGGCCCTGGCGCTCACGACCCAGGGGCCGGAGCGGCGCTTCCTCGAGCGCCGCCTGGTGGAGCTGGAGGCTTCCCCGATCAGTTCGGACGCACCCGGCTGAACGTGGCTGGCCGAAAAAACGTTGTAGAAAATTGTCGATCCCGTTGACGCCCGCGCGACTCAATAGTGCGTACCGGAATGCGTGTCATCAGAACGTACCCAGTACGCAAACGAGTCAGTGCAGCCAACGGAGACCGAGATCATGAAAGTCATGTTGATGCGCAAGGCCGATGCAGACACCGAGAGGGGAGTGATGCCCTCGGAGGCAATGCTGCAGGCCATGGCGGACTACAACGAGCGCCTGCTGCAGGCCGCCGAGCACACCCCGCCAGAGCGACACGGTCAGATCATTCATGCCTGCCTCAATATCCGCGGGCGCCGCTTGATGGGGGGCGACATGGCGAGCGACTGCTATCAGGCGCCTCGTGGAGCCCAGTTATTCCTGGAGTACCAGGATACCGACCAGGCCAAGCGGGTCTTCCAGCGGCTCGCCGAAGGCGGCGAGGTCACCATGCCCTTCGCGCCGACCTTCTGGGCACGAGGCTTTGGCATGGCCACCGACCGTTTCGGGGTGCAGTGGATGATTGCCTGTCACATGGATAAGTGCCCGTGAACCGAGGGAGGAGCGAAACATGAAGTACGTCGCGCTGGTGTATTATCAGGAAAGCCTCATCAACGCCATGAGCGAGCAGGCGTGGCACGACCTCAATCAGGAGTGCGTGGCGGGGGTGGAGCGCCTGTCGGCCCATGGCCATTACCTGGCCGGCCAGGCCCTGCAGCCCGTGGACACCGCGACAACCGTGCGAAAGCGGAACGGCGAAACGCTGATCGCCGATGGTCCCTTCGCCGAAACCAAGGAGCAACTGGCCGGCTTCTATCTGCTCGACGCCCATGACCTGAACGAGGCCCTGCAACTGGCCGGCCGCATTCCGCCCGCCCGTTTCGGCACGATCGAGGTCCGGCCGGTGCGGGAGCTCCCGCCCAGAGACAACCCTGGTCCCACTTACTACTGAATCATTGATGGTTGAACAGGAGCACGATCATGAACTATGTCGATGGATTCGTGGCGGCAGTCCCTACCGCCAATCGTGAAAAATACATCCAGCACGCCCGCGATGCCTGGCCGGTCTTCAAGGAGCATGGCGCCCTGACGATGGTGGAGTGCTGGGGCGATGACGTGCCGGATGGCAAGATCACCTCCTTTCCCATGGCGGTGAAGTGCCAACCGGAGGAGACAGTCATCTTCTCCTGGGTGAGCTGGCCATCGCGGGAGGTCCGCGACCAGGCCATGCCCAGGATCATGGAGGACCCACGCCTGAAGCCGGATATGAATCCCATGCCGTTCGATGGCAAGCGGCTGATCTACGGGGGATTCGAGGTCATCGTGAATGAATAACCTCGGTGAGTGATTAGCCACATCGCAGCTGACCAAAGGGCCAGCCGGCACTGCCGTTTGGCCCTTTGACGGTTTCCCGTGGTGATAGCGTCGGCGTTCCCGAACCGGCGCAAGTCATACCTCCCTCATGGCCGACAGACGAAGTAATCGTTCTGAAAGTCGTGCTCCAGCTGGTACACCTGAACATCCTTGAAGCCCGCCTCATGCAGGTAGGCAAGCGCGCGTTCACGTCCCCACATGGTGCCCAGCCCCTCGCCGCCCTGGGCCAGCGACACCGTCATGCAGTGGCTCACCGACACGGCATAGAGCATCGTCCCGAGCGGGTGGTCGCGATCCAGATGGTGATGGCTCGAGGCGTGGATGTCCTGGACCAGGTACACGCCCTCGGGCGCCAGGCTGCGGTGGATGCCCTTGAGCAGATGGCGTGGCCTGGCCTGATCGTGGATGCCATCGAAGGTGGTGACCAGATCGAAGGCCCCCGGCGTGGCAGTGGCATCGAAGTCGCTGAGATCGCGAACCTCGAAGGTCACGTTGTCGAGCCCGGCGTCTCGCGCCTTGGCCCGCGCCCAGCCGATCGCCTCCTCGGAGAGGTCATAGCCCACGAAGCGGCTGGCCGGGAAGCGTTCGGCCATCAGCAGCAGGGCGCGGCCCCGGCCGCAGGCGCAGTCCAGCACGCGAATGCCGCCCTCGAGGCGCTGTATCAATCCCGGCGCCAGCGGCAGGATGGCGTCGAACAAGGCCGGCAATACGGTCTGGCCGCTATCGCTTGCCATCACTTCCTGGAAGCGCGGATAGCGCGAATAGGGAACGCCGCCGCCCTCGCGGAAACACCGCACCACGTCATCCTCTACACTGCCCAACAGGGAGACGAATTGGGCGTACACGGCGAGATTGGCCTCGCCCCGATCGGTCAAGAGCTCGGCATGGCTTTTGGGCAGCCAGTAGGTGCCGGCTTCGGGGTCGGTGTCGATGACGCCGCCGACGACCATGCCGCCGAGCCACTCGCGCACATAGCGCTCGTCGAGCCCAGCGGCGGTGGCCAGCGCCTGGCTATCGCGAGGCGGCTGCCCGGCCAGCGCCTCGAAGAGCCCGGTGCGGTGGCCGATGGCCGTCAGCAGCATCAGGCCGCTCTCGTTGAGGGCATTGACCAGCCGGGCCTCGAAGGCCTCGGCATCGGCGGCGGGGGTGAGAGCATGAACCTGGCACATGATCGTTCTCCTCTTTTTGCGGATGTGCCCTCGCAATCTAGTGCTGGAACGCGCGCTGAACGAAAGTGTATTAGGTCGCAACCGAGGGTTTTCAGCCATGGCGGAACAACCTGACATCACGATGGCGCTGCTGGCGGTGCCCGAGTCCACTGCCTCGACGCTCTACGGCATGTTCGACCTGTTCGGTGCCGCCGGCCGCGACTGGGAATTGCTGATGCACGGCAGGGTAGGGCCGTCGCTGATGCGGCCCATGATCGTCTCGCGGGATGGCCGGGGGTTTCGCAACGTGCACGGCGCCTGGATCGAACCGGATATGGCACTGGCCGATTGCCCCGTGCCCACGGCCGTCTGCATTCCCGACCTGCTGGTGGCGCCGGGAGAAGACCTCGACGGGCGCTACGAACCGGAAATCGACTGGCTGCTGAATTGTCAGCAGCGCCACGTGCTGTTAACGGCCGCCTGCACCGGGGCGCTGTTGCTGGCGGAAACCGGCCTGCTCGAAGGACAGGACGCCACCACGCACTGGGCCTATTGCGACGCCATGGCCAGGCGTCATCCCGAGATACGCGTTCATGCCCACCGCGTCCTCGTCGCCAGCGGAGAAGGCGAGCGGCTCATCATGGCGGGCGGGGGAACCACCTGGATGGACCTGGCGCTGTTTCTGGTGGCACGGTTGGTGGGGGTAGAGGAAGCGATGCATCTGTCGCGGCTCTTCCTGATCGACTGGCACCAGGAGGGCCAGCTTCCCTATGCCGCGCTGACGACTTCGCGGCAGGTTGAGGACGCCGTGATCGCGCGCACTCAGGTGTGGGCCGCCCAGCATTACGATACTCACTCACCGGTCGCCGGGATGGTCAGGCTCAGCGGTCTGACCGAGCGCTCCTACAAGCGCCGCTTCAAGGCCGCCACGGGCATGAGCCCCATGGACTACATCCATACCCTGCGCCTGGAAGAGTCCAAGCAGTATCTGGAAGCCGGTGACGAGCCGATCGAGTCGGTGGCCGAACTGGTCGGCTACGCCGACCCGAGCTTCTTTCGCCGCCTGTTCAGCCGGCGGGTGGGTCTCACTCCCAGCCACTATCGGCGGCGCTTTCGTGGCATGCGTCTGCGGCTGGGATAGCTGGGATCATGGTGTCCTGAGGCGTCGGCTGAGCAGCATACATCTTGCTAGAGGTGACTAGTGGCATCGGCGGTTGTCGGGCGGGAAAAGAGCCACTCTTTACGGATTTTTTATATCGCCCCATGGTTTCATTCTCTCGATACCGGTGAGATGGACGGGAGCGCGGCCAATACCATGCGGCGAATCAGACGGTTGGACGAGTGGGGGCGCCAATGGGCGCCTGTGCTCAAGATCATTTCAATGTTGTGGCTGGTGCTGGCGATTTTCATGGCCTTTCCCCTGGCGGTGCTGGCGATCGAGGGGGAGCCGGACGTGAAGGCATTCGGCGTGTCGATCGCGATAGTGGTTTCAGCGGTCGCGCTGGTCTGGCTGGCCACTTTTCGCGTATCCGTCGAACTCAAGCCATGGCAGATGTTCGTCCTCACCGCCCTGAGCTGGACCACCATCAGCGGCTTTGCCAGCCTGCCGCTGGTGCTTGGCGCCCCTCAATTGACCTTCACCAATGCCGTATTCGAATCGGTGTCGGCCGTCACGACCACGGGCTCCACGGTGATGGTCGGCATCGAGTTCCTCTCCGATGGACTCAAGTTGTGGCGCGGCATCATGCAGTGGCTGGGGGGCATCGGCATCATCGTGATGGGCATCGCGATCCTGCCCTTTCTCAAGGTGGGCGGCATGCGGTTGTTTCGTACCGAGTCCTCGGATTGGTCGGACAAGGTAATGCCTCGCACGGGCGGCATCGCCAAGGCCACCTTGGGGGTCTATTGTGGTCTCACTCTGGCGGCCATGCTGGCCTATTGGCTGGGCGGCATGACGCTGCTGGACGCCGTGGTGCATGCGATGACCTCGCTTGCCACCGGTGGGTTCGCCAACTCCGATGCCTCCTTCGGGGCCTACGCTAACCAGCCGCAACTGCTGTGGATGGGCAGCCTGTTCATGTTATCCGGTGCCTTGCCCTTCGTGCTGTATATCCGCTTCTTGAGAGGGTCGCGTCTATCGCTGTGGCGCGACCAACAGGTCCGGGGGCTTCTGACGCTGTTATTGCTGGTCATCGTGGCGCTGACCACGTGGCGGATCTGGCACGGCACGCCGCCGTTCGAGGCATTGACGCATGTCACCTTTAACGTCGTCTCGGTGGTCACCACAACCGGCTATGCCTCGGACGACTATGGCACCTGGGGGGCCCTGGCATTCGTGGCCTTCTTCTACCTGACGTTCGTCGGTGGCTGCAGCGGCTCCACCAGTGGGGGGATGAAGATCTTTCGTTTTCAGGTGGCGATGATCCTGCTGCGTAACCAACTGCGGTATTTGATCCATGCCAATGGTGTCTTCGCCTCGCGCTATAATCATCAGGCCCTGACGGACGACATCACACGTGGTGTGGTGGCCTTTTCATTCTTCTTTTTTCTGACCATTGCCGGCCTGGCGCTGGGCTTGGCCCTGTTGGGGTTGGACTTCACCACGGCGCTGTCGGGAGCGGCCACGGCGGTGGCCAATGTCGGGCCGGGGCTGGGCGACATCATTGGGCCGGCCGGCAACTTCGAATCCCTACCGGCCGCGGCCAAATGGCTCCTCTGCGTGGGAATGCTGATGGGGCGGTTGGAAATCCTTACGGTACTGGTGCTCCTGACGCCGATGTTCTGGCGCCGCTAAGATTTTGCCATGTCACGAATTCAGGGAGACGTAATCGATGAACTCCATTTCCTTGGCGGATTCGCCTACCGCCTCTGCCCCGGCCGCCACCGACAATTCAGGCAGCGCGGGAATGGCTTCCCGCTCGCCGCGGGTGCGCTTGCTGGTCGCTCTCAGCGGTGGCAGCGAGGATGCAGCGCTGGTGCGGGCGGCGCATCGCCTGGCGGATCGAGAAGGCGTTGCCTGGCGGGCCATCCACGTGGACACCGGAAGCGACGATGCCGAGCGGCGCCTGGTGCTGGAAAGAGACTTCGCCATGGTGGTCCGGCTGGGTGGCGACACCCTGTCGATACAAGGGCAGGATCGCGCTGCCGAGTTGCTGCACTATGCCCAAGAGCATCGCATCGCCACGTTGCTGGTGGGAAGCCCGCGCCCCTCGGGCTGGCGGTTCTGGCGTCGCACCCTGGCAGAGCAACTGATGCGCCAGCGAGGCACCTTTGACCTGGTGGTGGTCGCCGAGGCCAGCAAGCGGCCGCGCTTTCGACCCCGCCAGTCCTTGCAGGCGGTTCGGCTCCACGAACCCCTGATCGCGGTGGCGACGACCCTGGGCGCTCTGGTGGTCGCCTGGGGACTCCAGGCATGGCTGGAATTGGCCAATCTATCGCTTGTGTTTCTTGCTGCCGTGCTCACCAGTGCCGCCTTGGCCGGGACCCGGGCCGCGATGTTGAGTGTCGTGCTCGGTTTTTTGACCTTCAACTACTTCTTCACTCAGCCACACTTTTCGCTGGCCATGGTCGAGCGCGAGCAATTGCTGACGGTCATCTTCTTCCTGCTGGTCGCGGTCGTCGTGGGACAACTGGCGGGGAGCGGACGTCGGCGGCTGGTCGCCTTGCGGCGAAGTCGTGAGCAGACTCAGCGGCTGCTCGCCTATTCGCGGGCTCTGTCGGTGGCCACCGATTGGAACCAGGTGCGCGATATTGGTCTTGCCTCCCTGGAGCGGTGGCTGGGGGCGCCGGTGGCTTTCCTCAGCCGTGAGGAAGGAAGTGCCGGCTTGACGATTCAGCGCACCGAACCACCTGGCATCGTGCTCGATGCCGCAGCACTGACGGCGGCGAGCTGGAGTTGGCAGCATTGTCAGCCCAGTGGGCTGGGCACCACCCACCTGGCCGATACCGACCAGGGTTGGCGTCTGTTACCGCTAGTGGAGCAGGGCCGTGTGCTGGGTATCGTCGGGCTCGAGCTGGGGAAGCGCGAAGCCCCGCTGGGGCCCGATCAAGAGGCGATGATCGAGGCACAGATCAGTCAGTTGGCCATGGCCCTGGAGCGAACGCGCCTGGTCGGGGAACTGAGCGCCACGCGGCTCTCGGAGGAAAACGAGCGGCTGCGCTCGGCGCTGTTGTCATCGGTATCCCACGACTTGCGGACGCCCCTGGCGTCGATCATCGGCTCGGCGAGTTCACTACGCGACCTGTCGCCCCAGCTGAGTGATGCGGACAAGCGTGAATTGCTCGACAGCATCCTGAGTGAAAGCGAGCGACTCAATCGCTACATCCAGAACCTGTTGGACATGACCCGTCTGGGCCATGGCGGCCTCAAGATTGAGCGGGATTGGATCTCGCTGGACGATCTGGTGGCCGCCGCGTTACGCCGCCTGGGTCTTTCGCTTGAGGAGGTAGATATCCAGCGTGACTGGCCGGACGACCTACCGTTGTTGTTCGTGCATCCGGCATTGATCGAGCAGGCCCTGGTCAACGTGATCGACAATGCGGTGAGGTTCTCGCCTCCCGAAGGTCGAATCGGCATTCAGGCACGGCATGACATCGCAGGCCACCGACTCGAGATTCGCGTGACGGACCAAGGGCCAGGTATCGCCCCGGAACTGCGTGAGAAGGTGTTCGACATGTTCGTTACCGAGAGCGAAGGAGACCGCAGTCGACACGGCAGCGGCCTGGGCCTGGCCATCAGTCGCGGCATGCTGGGCGCCCACGGTGGCAGTATCGACGCTCAGCTGGGTCCCCAGAGCATTGGCACCACCATCGTGATGCATCTGCCGTTGCCGACGGCCGAGGAG
The DNA here is from genome assembly GCF_018448785.1 of Halomonas jincaotanensis. Classification (GTDB taxonomy): domain Bacteria; phylum Pseudomonadota; class Gammaproteobacteria; order Pseudomonadales; family Halomonadaceae; genus Halomonas; species Halomonas jincaotanensis. Next base: position 250,964 of record NZ_JAHCLU010000001.1, read on the forward strand.
GGCCGGCGCGATGATGGCTGACCTCCCCCTCATCCTGGTCATCGATGATGAGCCGCAGATTCGTCGCTTCCTGCGCATCAGCCTGGTGTCCCAGCGTTTCAGGGTGATCGAGGCGGCGACCGGAGCCGAGGGACTGAAGCGAGCACAGGACGAGAGCCCTGATTTGGTCCTCCTTGATCTGGGCTTGCCAGACATGGATGGCCAGACGGTGCTGGATGCCATTCGCGCCCACAGTGCGGTGCCGGTGATCGTCGTCTCGGTGCGCGGGCAGGAAAACGAGAAGGTACAGGCGCTCGACAACGGCGCCAACGACTATGTCACCAAGCCGTTCGGGATCAAGGAACTGCTGGCTCGGGTGCGATCGCTGTTGCGCTACCAGGCCCAGTCGAATGAGGACCGGTCTGCCGTTAGTTACCGCTATGCAGGGCTGGTCATCGATCTCGCGGCGCATCGGGTCAACCTGGATGGCGAAGCCGTGCACCTGACGCCCAAAGAGTATGCCGTTCTCAAGCGCCTCGTTCACCATGCTGGCCGTGTCGTCACCCAGACCCAGCTATTAAACGATGTCTGGGGGCCGACCCATGCGCACGACACCCATTACCTGCGCATCGTGGTCAGCAAGTTACGCCACAAGTTGGGCGATGACCCCCAGGCGCCACACCTGCTGCAGACCGAAGCCGGAGTCGGCTATCGCCTGCTGGCGGAACACGATCCGCCCGCCTGAGAATGCCAATGCCCCTGATCTCACCCGATGCGCATGCGGCCGCGAAGGGATGGAGAAGGTGGCCATCAGGCCCAGCGCGGATCAGCGGTAAAAGCCACGGTGAACCAGCGGCGTGCAGGGGCAATGGAGAGCCCTGCGCTGATCTGTTCGCGGATCTCATCGAGAACGGCGATGCCCTGACCGGTGCCGAATTCCGGCGTGGTGACGATATGGATTTCGATGAAGTGCCCTCGCCCGGCCTTAGCGACATGACTGAAGTACTGAAGAAGTCCCTCGCGCTGCATCACCGGCACCATGGCCGCATGTACCTCGCGGTCGATACCGCTCGGCGCGATCAGGAAGAACTCCTTCATGGCACGACGCACGATTCCGATAGGCACCGGCATGAAGCACACCGTCAATACCATCAGCAACAGTGAATCGACATAGCGGTTCCAGTGTTCCAGCGTCGTGCCTTTCAGCAGCAGGGCGATGAGAAAAGCGACCAGCAACGCCGAGGTGATCAGGGCGGCCATCAGCCAGCCCTGCATATCAATGTGCACGAACTCGGAGTCGGCTCGACGATTGATGCGTTTCTGGTAGAACGTCATGGTAAAGCAGACGATGGCGACCACCACCGCATAGAAGATGGCGACATTGAAATTCAGTACGTTGCCACCCTCCATCAGTCCCTGCAGCGCATTGAGAAAGGCGTAGAAACACAGCAGCATCAGGATGGCCCCATTCAAGGCCGCCACCAAGGGTTCGAGATGCCAATAGCCGTGCTGAAAGCGCTGGCTGGCCTCGCGCATGGCCAGCCGCGACACGCCCAGCGCCAGTGCGGACATGGCGGCATCGATGCTCGAGAAGACGCCGTCAAAGAGAATCGACTGGGAACCGGCCAGCAGCCCGAAGGTGACCCCGAGACCGGAGACGGTCAGGGTCACGAGGATGGAGACCTTAAGAGCGAGCTGCTCGAGTGCCGCTTGCATGAAGATTCCCTTGTAAATGGCAGGCCGATGATTCTAGCCGAGCGTACGGCATTGCAAAATGTCAGCTGGCCAGAATGGCTCGGAAAAGAGGTCGTCAGCAGGAAATTCCTCTGCTGTCTTTTCCGAGGCTGGACGCACCAACGGCCGATGGGGTGTACTTCACCCTTGACCCCGATAGTCCGGCGCCAGGCTGGTACGGACGAAAATCCGGTCGGAGATACGCTCGACTCTCATGTGGAACGGCGACTTGACCCATCACAAAAACGGTAAGACACGGATGAAATTAATCAGCTCATGGTTGTTGCTGGCCGTCATGGCGATGACCCTCGCATTCTCCAGCGTATGTGTCGCGCAGTCGGAAGAGGAAGATGAAGATGAAGATAGTCAGCAATGGTTTTCTATTGACGCGTTGAACGAGGGGCTTGGCGAAGTTCCCGAGGATCTCAGCCGGCTGACGCCACGCGATGCGATCCGAAGCTTTATGGAACTCACCGACAGCAAGGAATTTGATGCGGCAGCCCATGTGCTCAACCTTTCCAATATGTCCCCCGAAGAGCAGAAAAGCCGGGGGAGTCTGCTGGCCAGACAGCTGGCGTCGGTGCTGCGGCGCGGCGAGTGGCTCGATCTGTCCGATCTTTCCGGGCGCCCGGATGCCGTGATCGAGGACCCCTCGGGACAGAATCCCCAAGCGGGCGAGCCGCAACGAAATCTGCGGTTGGCATCGCTCGATGTCGATGGTGAAACCTATGACATACGTCTGGCGCGTTATCGAGTCGATGACGAGGACGCGGTCTGGCTGGTTTCACCGGAAAGCGTTTCCTCCATTCCTTTGCTTTACGAAGAATACGGTCCTTCATGGCTAGAGGGCCATATTCCGGAACGCTTCCATGCTTCCTACGGGATGCTCAAGATCTGGGAGTGGATCGCCATTCCGATTTTTCTGCTCGCGATTGGATTGGTGGGGTGGGGGGTCTATTTATTGGTTGGGTTGGCATCGCACTGGTTACCGTCGGGGTTACCCAGCATTTTCGTCAGCCAGATCAAGGTGTCCATGGCGTTCGTGGTCATGTCGCGCGTGGCGCAGGCCATGCTCGACTATGCGGTCTCTTTCTCGGCCGTGGCGACGACCTTTCTCCAGGTACTGTTGATCTCCATCATGGCCTGGGGTGTCGGCACGATCGCGCTTCGACTCGTCGACACCTTCATGCTGAAGACGACGCGGCGGCTGGTGGGTGAGATCGATGACACCAAGCCCAGCGATGATCGCAAGTTGTTGACCACCCTCTACGCGTTGCGTCGCGGTATCATCCTGGTCACGGTGGTTGCCGTTACCATCTACGTGCTTGGCCAGATTCAGCTCTTCGAATCGCTGGGCATGTCCTTGCTGGCCTCGGCCAGTGTGCTGACGGTGCTGGTAGGGATCGCTGGCCAGACGGTGCTGGGCAATATTCTTTCTTCGTTTCAAGTGTCGCTGGCCAAACCCATCCGCGTGGGCGACCTGGTGATCTTCGAGGACAAATGGTGCTATGTGGAAGGCATCTTCTATACCTTCATACGCCTGAGAGTCTGGGATGATCGGCGCTTGATCGTGCCCGTGACCTACTTCATCTCCAAGCCCTTCGAAAACCTGTCGATCAAGAGCGCCAAGATGTATCGCTATATCGTACTGACCCTCCACTTGAGTGCCGATGTGGCGTGTTTGAGAGAGAAGTTCAAGGAGTACGCGGAGGCGGAAGAGAACGTCATCGAGCACCACAAGCTGTTGTGTTACGTCACCGGGCAGACCGAGATGGCACAGCAGATCACCTTCTATCTGATGACCTCTGAGCCCATGAATGGCTGGGCAGCCGAGATGAATGTTCGCGAGAAAATGCTGGCCTTCATCCGCGACAATCACCCCGAATGGTGGCCGAGAGACGTGGTAGTGTTCGGCCGTCACGATGTGGCTCTAGGCGATGAGCCAGCCGACAGATTAGTCACCCGTCCGGCCACCGTGACGGACAGCCCCAAGCCAGGGCCGTCTGCATAATGTGGGGCTCCAGGCGGTGGTGATCGCCACTGCCGAAACACGGGTCTTTTCTTCTCGATTTTATTCTTGATACAGCGAGTTCAGCGTATGGATGTCACCGCTCTGTTCCAGTGGTCGTTTTTCCAGCCTTTCCTGGCGGCATTCTGGTATCTCATACCGATGTTTATGCTGCTCGGTATCATCAAGACGGCCTGGTTCAAGGGCAAGGCAGGCGAGTTCCAGGTGAATCTCTCCGCTCGCTTGTGTCTCGACAAGACCCGCTATCATTTGATCAAGAACGTAACACTTCCCACTGAGGATGGCACGACCCAGATCGACCATGTGGTGGTATCCGAGTTTGGCGTGTTCGTGGTCGAAACCAAGAACATGAAAGGTTGGATTTTCGGTACGCCTCACCAGGCGCAGTGGACACAGAAGCTCTTTAGGTTCAGCCATAAGTTCCAGAACCCGCTTCGGCAGAACCACAAGCATATGAAAACCCTTCAGGTCCTGCTGGGCCTGGAAGATAACCAGATGCAGTCAGTGATCGTGTTCATAGGCAATAGCACCTTCAAGACGCCTATGCCGCCGAATGTCACCTATGGTGGCGGCTATATCCGTTTCATCAAGTCTCACACCACCCGGGTATTGTCGCCCGAACAGGTGCAAAGAGCTGTTGGTCAGATTGCAGAAGGGCGCCTGGCTGCTTCCTTCAGTACTGACAGGGCCCATGTGCATCATGTGAAGGAGCGGGTGGCGAATAAAGCATCACAGAAGCAATGCCCCAGGTGCAGTGGCAGGATGGTGCTGCGCAAGGTGAAGCGTGGCGCCAATGTAGGCAATGCATTCTGGGGCTGCGCCAGGTTTCCGGCCTGCCGAGGTATGTTGAAGGCCGAGTGAGGCTTCCTTGCTGTTTTTTTTAAGCCCGCCGTCGCATTGCCTTGACGATGGCTCGGGTATGGGCGTCAAAAGCCAATCAAGGTCGACAGCAAGACCTGGCGCGATATTTCAGCTCACCCTGTTCAGCTCCTTGGTGACATAGGCCATGTTGTGGTAAGTATGCCCGCCGAACTTCTCCAGGATCTGCATTTCCTCTTCGCTGGCCTTCGCGCGGGCATGCTGTTTGAGCTCGTCGCGACTGGCCGGAAATTGCATGCCGGCAAAGAGGCTGGCGAAGCGTGCGGCGGAGGGGGACGATGAGGACGCCTGCATGGCCCGCTCGCCGCCGGTCTTGCTCGGCTGGTTTTGAGGCGCCTTCTCGTGGGTGCGCAGTTCACCGAAGGCGCGTGCGACCTCGGCGGCGTCCCGATACTCCCGATCAGGCAGCCGCTCGAGGATGTCGCGCACTGGCTGTGCCTCGTCACCCATGCGATCGACCAGCTCGTCGCGCGATTTGGGAAAATCGACGCCTTTCAGCGTTTTCTCGATATCCGCGGCAGACACTGCCTGTTTGGGATGGGATGTCTGCATGTGCCGCTCGTAGCGAGACTTCTGCTCGAACTCGGCGCCGCAGATTTCACAAGCGAACTGTGCCATCAGCGCACCTCTCCTAGCGCTTTCTGAATGTCGGCCATCGTCTCGTACTGCCGGTCGGGAAACGCGTTCAGCACCTCGATGATTTCATCCGACGCGTCGTTGGCCTTGGCCTGCTTGACCAGATCGGCTTTCCTGCAAGGAAAATCCACCCCCTTGAGCGCCTGGGCGATGCCGGCCGCCGAGGCCGTTTGGCGGGCCGCCTTGCCACCGCGCTCGCCGCCCTTGCTGCGATCGCCAGAAGGCTCGCGTGCCTCAGGTTGCATTTGCGGCTCCGCGAGCTTACCGGCCTCCAGCGCTTCCGTGGGCCAGTCGCGCTTCTTGAGCCCCAGGGTCTTGAACAGGTTCGCCTTGCCGGTAATCGAGACGCCTTCGTCGCTCAGATCGTCGTGCGCGCCGATGAGCAGCATCTGCGCGTTCTCGTAGTCGAGCAGCGTGCCGTCGTCGATATCGATCCAGCGCTTGTCGGCGAATTTTTCCTGCAAAGGCTTGGGATAGTTCGGCTTGGAATCCGGAAAACCGGGCACATCGAGAGAGGGATTGCGCACCGAGATCACGTAGCTTGCTTCGGCGAGAATCCCCAGCTCCGCCTGCGCCTTGCCGGGCTTATCGGGGCTTGTCAGGCGGTAGGCCAGGCGCGAGCTGTTGTCGCGCGCAAAGATTGCGTAGCGCCCCTCGCCGGCGGGAATGGCCTCGCCCTGTTCTTGCTCGCCACGGGTCTTGGTTTCGTACTCCAGCGGCGCCAGAGCCTCGCCAACCGCCTTCGGCTTTCCCGTCATGTCGTTCATCATCCACTCGCGCGCGGTGGATTTCGGCTTGCCCTTGATGATCTCCGGCATCCGCTTCTTGCCCACCAGAAACAGCCGAGCGGTATCGGCAGCGTCCGGCACCAGTATGATGTGCAGGCGCTGCACGTCATCGAGGCTCTGAACCTTTTCCACGTTGACCGTTGGCCGGTAGAAAAAGTAGATGTCGCCTTTCTCCACGAAATCTGCCATGTGGCACCTCCTGTGCACGAGAGAACCTATCCACGAGGAAACCTATCAATGTAGACACCCCTTTGGCGTAGCAGAGGGTTAACCGCCATGCAAAGCCGAAAAACGCGAACGCCGGCCTCGGTCTCCTTACTGTCCGAGTGGCGTGACCTCGGCAACGCAGTGGTCGGTTCCTGGACTGCTAGACTGAAGTCGAAACCACGATGGGAGGGCGCCATGACAAGGCTCAACGTGACCCGCAAGCTGATCGAATCCCACCTATTGTCAGGCAGGATGGAGCCGGGCGAGGAGATCGGGCTTGCCATTGATCAGACCCTGACCCAGGACGCCACCGGCACCCTGGTAATGCTGGAATTCGAAGCCATGCAGATCGGCCGTGTGCGCACCGAGCTCTCAGCCCAGTACGTCGACCACAACCTCTTGCAGGAGGACTTCAAGAACCCCGACGACCACCTGTTCCTGCAGAGCGCCTGTCGCAAGTTCGGCGCCTGGTTCAGCCCGGCCGGCAACGGCGTCAGCCACCCGGTCCACCAGGAACGCTTCGGCATCCCCGGCAAGACCCTGGTCGGCTCAGACAGCCACACCCCGGCCGCCGGGGCACTGGGCATGTTCGCCACCGGGGCCGGCGGCCTGGAGGTGGCCCTGGCCATGGCTGGCAAACCGCTCTACCTCAACATGCCCAGGGTGGTGGGGGTGGAGTTGACCGGCGAGTTGCCCGACTGGGTCAGCGCCAAGGACGTGGTGCTGGAGATGCTGCGCCGCTTCGACGTCAAGGGCGGCGTCGGCAGGGTCTTCGAATACTACGGCCCCGGCCTCGACGCCCTCTCCGCCATGGACCGTCACGTGATCGCCAACATGGGCACCGAGATGGGGGCCACGACCTCGGTGTTTCCCTCCGACGGTGAGGTGAAACGCTTCCTGGAGCGACAGGAGCGCGGCGACGCCTGGCAGGAGCTCACCGCCGACGACGGCGCCGACTACGACGAACACGTCGCGCTGGATCTGTCGACGCTGGAGCCGCTGATCGCCCTGCCGAGCAGCCCCGGCAACGTCAAGCCGGTGCACGAGGTCGCCGGCGAGGAGATCTACCAGGCCTATGTCGGCTCCTCGGCCAACCCCGGCTTCCGCGACTTCGCCGTACCGGCGATGATGGTCGAGGGCCGCCGGATAGCCCCTGGTGTCTCGTTCGACATCAATCCCACCTCGCGCCAGATTCTCGAGAACCTGACCACGGAGAGCTACCTGTCACGGTTAATCCATGGCGGTGCCCGCCTGCACCAGGCCGGCTGCAACGGCTGCATCGGCATGGGCCAGGCACCAGCCACCGGCCGCAACAGCCTGCGCACAGTGCCCCGCAACTTCCCGGGACGCTCCGGCACCCCCGAGGATCGGGTCTTCCTGTGCAGCCCGGAAACCGCCACCGCCGCCGCCCTGACCGGCCGGATCACCGACCCCCGCGAACTGGACATGGACTACCCGCGCTTCGAGGAACCCGAACGCCTGACGATCAACCGCGAGATGCTCGTCGCCCCCGCCGAGGACAGCGGTCTGGTGGAGCTGATCAAGGGCCCCAACGTGAAGAGTCTGCCTGATTTCGAGCCCATCTCGGCCGAGTTCGCCGGACCGGTGATGCTCAAGCTCGGCGACGACGTCTCCACCGACGAGATCATGCCCGCCGGGGCCGAGGTGCTGCCGCTGCGCAGCAACATCCCGGCCATCGCAGAATACGTGTTCCGGGACGTCGACCCCGACTTCAGTCAGCGCGCCAAGGCGCTTGACGGCGACGGCTTCTTCCTCGTCGCCGGCCGGAACTACGGCCAGGGCTCGAGCCGCGAACACGCCGCCATCGCCCCGCGCTACCTGGGCCTGCGCGCGGTGTGTGCGATCTCCTACGGCCGCATCCACTGGCAGAACCTGGCCAACTTCGGCGTCGTGCCGTTGACCTTCGCCGACCCGGATGACCTCGATGCCATCGACCAGGAAGACGAACTGGCACTGGACGGCGTCATTTCGGCCCTGGAGAGCGGCGAGGAGGTGACGCTGCACAACCGCACCAAGAAGCAGCACTACACCATGCACCATGGTCTGTCGAAGCGGCAGGTCGACATGATCCGCCTCGGCAGCCTGATCAATCTGGTGCGCGAGGAGACATAGCGTCGGATCAGGCGGTAATGAAACGGTCACGGAAGGCGTCGACGATTTCGCGCAGCGGTGGGTCGAGCCGTTGCGTGGCTCCTTCGTGCAGATGGTCCGGTAAGCCGCCATGAAAGGCCTCAGCGATGCCGCCGGCGATACAGGCCATGGTGTCGGCATCGCCGCCCAGCGAGATGGCGTTGCGCATCGCGCCCTCGACGCTGTCGCTTTCGAGAAAGGCGACGATCGACGGCGGCACCGAACCTTGGCAAGAGACGTCGAACCCATACCCGGGGCGTAAAGCATCCAGGCGAGTACTGAGGTTGTAGCCGAAACGCGATTCGATCTGGCGCTTGATCTCGGCCTTGCCGGCACCGTCGCGTGCCAGATAGATGGCTGCCGCCACGGCCTGAGCGCCGCGGATCCCCTCGGGGTGGTTGTGAGTGACCGAAGCGCTGCGTTTGGCTTCGTCCAGGGCGTCGTCGAGTGAGGGCGCCGCGAAGCCCACGGGGCTCACGCGCATCGCTGAGCCGTTGCCCCAGCTGTAATAGGGTGCCGTGTCGCGGCGCTCGGCCCAGCGTGCGAAATTGCCGCCGAAGCCGGCGTCGGGGTAGCGATGGTAATAGGCATGGAAGTGGGTGACGTAATCGCCACCGTGCAGCAGCGCCTCGGCAACGGCCACGCTGAGCACGGTATCGTCCGTGAAGGTGCTCCGTGCGACAAAGAGAGGAAAGTCGCGATGCTTGGTCCCGGCTCCTTCATGAACCGAGCCGATGATGTCTCCAGCGATGGCGCCCAGCATAATGTCCTCCATTACTGCGTGATAAGGACTAGTCTAGATCATGCGATTTAGCGCCACTCGGGGTAGCCGCCCGATCCAGACTGGCATTGATGGGGTTCGTTGAAAGCTTAATTTACAATGAAGAACGGTTGCGTGGCTCACAAGGAGCTTTAGGCATGACGGCACAATTTTGGCACTGATAATGCCCCCGGATGAATCCGAGCTTGTCGTGGCGTCAGTCACCGCGATGGTGGTTGGCTTAGTGGTTGTTTTTCATTATGAAGTCATCAAGCTGCTGAATCGTTGGCACCCCCAGCCTCATCGCGAATTAAGCGGCGAGCGCCGAAACAGGTCGATTATACTGGCGGCCATTTTCACACTGCTTTTGGCGCATGTGGCCGAGATCTGGTTGTTTGGCGCGGCCTTCTGGTATCTGCTGGGACAGGATGGATACGGGGCCATCGGTGGTTACCCCCATGTGACTCTACTCGACTGCGTTTATTTTTCTGCGGCGAACTATACGACGGTAGGTTGGGGAGACCTGGCCGCGACCGGGCATATTCGCTTTTTAGCCGGCACAGAAGCATTGGTGGGTTTCATGATGATTACGTGGTCGGCGTCTTTCAGCTATCTGATCATGGCCCGTGCCTGGGGGCCGAACGAGAATTGACGACTCTAATACGCACCCTTGTGTTCACTAGTGGTTGGCTGGTTTCATTCTTTGGCTCCTTTCTCCAGTGTTCCCAGCCATGCCACCTCCAAACGAAACGGTCCCGGCTGCCTGTCAGCAATAAGCAATCCTACTTTCTGGATTGTCTCGGGATCGAGGGGCGGGGCATCCTCAAGCCGACGGCCGCGGAAGACGGCCTCAAACTCATGCCAGGGCAGACTGATGTGCTGCCACTCGTCGGCAGGTGGCTGGAACAGTGCTCGGTAGGCCGCGCCATCGAACAGCTGGTTGTTGTACAAGCGCAACTGGTAGCGGCGGCCGTCGCCACGCACGTACAGCATCAAGCCTGAGTCAGCGCCCAACTGGAAATCCTCGGGGTCGCGGCGCACCGAGGCAAAGCCGCCGCCGTGCTCCAGCGACAGCTCACCGCTGAACACGCCGACGCCACCTTCCCCCCGCATATTCCCTCGGGAAACACCACCCATAACGTCGTCATTGATAGCCCGCCACCGTGGCGCCTCGTCCGCGTGCAGAAAGTCGATCAGGCGTGCTGCCATGGGGGCCTCCGGGGCCACGTTTCGTCAGGTGTCCAGCTTGCCTGCCATGACACCCTCTGTCTTCTGCGGCATCACCGCCGCGATCGAAATGCGACGTACTCCGAGAGGCATCGGCCAACCAGTGTGAGGACGCTCAATGACCTACGACGAGGCGGTGAAGAACACCTGGGACCTGGATAGGGCGTCGCCGAAGGGCGAGGCCGAGTGGTACGAGACGCTCATCCGCTACGCCACCCTGACGCCCTCGGGCCACAATACCCAGTGCTGGCGGTTTCGGGTGGAGGAGGGCGCCATCTCCATCCTGCCCGACCTGACCCGGCGCACGCCGGTGGTCGACCCCGACGATCATCACCTCCATGTGTCGCTGGGGCTGTCCGGTGCTCGCCCTGACCTGGTGGTGCGCGTCGGCCGAGCCCCGGCCATGCCGCGCTCGCTGCGCCGCCCGGTGGGAAGCGTGATGCGCGAGCGCGCGCTGCTGCCCTTCCTGCTCATCACCTTCACCATTGCCTGGGGAATCCTCGCCGGCTACCTGTTCCTCAACGCGCCGATGAGCCTGGTGTTCGGTCCCATCACCGGCCATCATACACAGTTCTACTTGGCGGTCTATGCGCCCGCCATCGCGGCGTTGCTCGTCGTCTTCCACGGCGAGGGGCCCGGCGGCGTGCGTCGCCTGCTGGGGCGGCTCCTGCTGTGGCGTGCCCCTCGGCTGGTTTGCGTTCCTGTTGAGGGGGCCGTGACGGCGGTGGTCCCGACATGAGCGCGCGCCTGTCCACGCTGCGTCCCGCCGCCCCGGCGCTTCACGGATCGCCTCTCCCGCCATGATGCCGTCCACGACGTCATCGCCGTGATGGAGGAGCTGGGCATCGAGCGGGCGTTCATGCGCCTCTCGTTCGCATCAGGCTAAGTTCTGTGCAACGGGCTGGTTTATACTGTCGGGAGCAAGCGGAAGGGTGGACTGAAAAGAAAGCGCAATCAGCATGTTGCGTTATGAGATGTGAGGGCGGTCAATATGCTCGAGAGCGTGTTTGCCCAGATCGGGCTGGTCCTCGGTCTCGCCGTGCTGGGTGGCGTGCTGGCGCAGCAGCTGCGTCAGCCGCTGATCGTCGCCTTCATTGCCGTGGGCATCCTGCTCGGGCCTTCGGGCTTTAGCCTGGTGGAGCAACGCACCGAGATCGAGCTGTTCGCCCGGCTCGGCATCGCTCTCCTGCTGTTCGTGGTGGGGCTGAAGCTCGACCTGCATATCATTCGGACCGTTGGGCCGGTGGCGCTCGCCTCCGGCCTGGGTCAGGTGGTCTTCACCTCGGCGACGGGGTACGTCATCGCACTGTGGCTCGGCATGTCGCCGGTGACCGCGCTCTACGTGGCCGTCGCCCTGACGTTTTCCAGCACCATCATCATCGTCAAGCTGCTGTCCGACAAGCGGGAAGTGGACGCCCTGCACGGCCGGATCGCGGTCGGCTTCCTCATCGTGCAGGACATCGTGGTGGTCCTGGTGATGATCGGCCTGACCGCCTACGGCCAGGCCGACGGCGATGTCAACATGGCCTGGGAGGCCTTGCGGGTGCTGTTGACGGGGGCCGCCATGCTGGTGGGGCTGGCCCTGCTGATGCGCTACGTCCTGCCGGGGCTGCTGCATCGGCTGGCCCATTCCTCGGAGCTGCTGATGCTCTTCGCCATCGCCTGGGCGGTCATCGGTGCCGTGGGCGGCGAAGTTCTGGGCTTCAGCAAGGAGGTTGGCGCCTTCCTCGCCGGCGTCTCCATTGCCTCGACCCCCTACCGCGAGCAGGTGGCCTCTCGCCTGGTGAGTCTTCGCGACTTCCTGCTGCTGTTCTTCTTCATCGAACTGGGGGCGACCCTGGACCTGGGCATGCTGGGCGCCCAGCTCGGCGCCTCGGCGATCCTTTCGCTCTTCGTCCTGATCGGCAATCCGCTGATCGTCATGGCCATCATGGGCCTCATGGGCTACCGCAAGCGCACCGGCTTCCTCGCCGGCCTCACGGTCGCCCAGATCAGCGAGTTCTCCCTGATTCTTGCGGCGATGGGCCTGGCCCTGGGCCATCTGCAGGAGGAGACGGTAGGGCTGATCACCCTCGTTGGCCTGATCACCATCAGCGTCTCCACCTACATGATCCTCTATTCGCATCTCCTCTATGAGCGCATGGCACCCTGGCTCTCGATCTTCGAGCGCCAGGTGCCGCACCGGGAACGCGATGACCTGGAGGATGCCAGCAATGATGTCGACGTCCTCCTGATCGGGCTGGGTCGCTATGGCGCGGCCCTGGCGGCAGACCTTCGGAAGCGCGGCTGTCGTCTGCTGGCGGTGGATTTCGATCCCACCACCGTCCAGCAGCATGTCCGCGATCGCTACCAGGTGTGCTACGGGGACGCGGAGGATCCGGAGTTTCTGGCTACCCTGCCGCTGCAACAGGCGCGCTGGGTCGTCAGCACCCTCCGGAACCCTGATATTAATCGCATGATGCTTCATGGTCTTCGTCAGCAGGGATACCAGGGGAAGGTGGCGGTCGCCGTCTCCCAGTCTCGGGATGCCCGACGGTTCGAGCAGGAGGGCGTGGACCTGGTGCTGGTGCCTTACGCAGACGCCGCGAGGGAGGCCGCCATCCGGGTAATGGCGCCCCAGACGTCGGTCGAACCCCGGGGAGGGGAGAACGCATGAAACGTTTCCGGAACATCCTCCATGTCATCGAGCCCTCCGTCTCCCAGGAGGCCGGGCTCGCCCGGGCGGTATCGCTGGCGGAAAACAGCCAGGCGATGCTCACCCTCATCGATGTCATACCCGAGGAGCCGCTGGACCTCTCCCTGGCGCTTCGGGGGCCATCACCCGTCGCATTCAGGGAATCGGTGATGGCCGAGCGCCGGTCTCGGGTCGAGTCGCTGATCGCCCCCCATGCCGATCGGGTCGACCACCATATCGAGGTGCTGACCGGGATCAGATTCATCGAGGTCATTCGGGCGGTGCTGCGGGGCGACCATGATCTCGTGATCAAGACGGCGGAAAACCCGGAGTGGAGCCGGCTGCTGTTCGGCAGCGATGACATGCACCTGATGCGCAAGTGCCCCTGTCCGGTCTGGCTGATGAAGCCGGAGGAGACGCCGAACTACCGACGCATCGTTGCGGCCGTCGATGTCGATGTCCATCGTGACGTGCCGAACAAGCAGGTGCTCAACGACCGCATCCTCGACCTTGCCGCTTCTCTGGCCCTGTCGGACTTTGCCGAGCTGCATCTGGTGCATGCCTGGGATGCGCCGGAAGCCGGTTTCGTGGGCATCTGGGCCAACGACCCCGACACCACCGAGCGCCACATCGTCGAGATGGAACAGTCCCGTCACCAGGTCGGCATGGACAGACTGACCTATAGACTTCGTGAGCGCATCGGTTCGGACGCCTATGGCTACCTGTCTCCCCGGGTTCACTTGCCCATGGGGGTGGCGCGCAAGCAGATTCCCAAGATGGTCGAGAAGCTGAGGGCGGACCTGGTCGTGATGGGCACGGTGGCGCGAACCGGCATCTCCGGTTTTATCATCGGCAACACGGCCGAAGCGGTGCTACATCAACTGCAGTGTTCGGTGCTGGCGCTGAAGCCGCCGGGGTTCGTCACGCCCGTCACACTGACGTGATCCTGGCCCAGGGCCCCCATGGTCCGATTACCTTGACGCACCGCACCGTGAAGGCGTCGGCCGCCGATGCCGCTCAGCGGCGCAGGTTGTCGATGGGCGGAATGCGACACAGGCGCAGAAGGATATTGCGACAGGCGTTGAGCCCAGGATACAGGCGGGCAGCGCGCCGGGGGCTGGCGAACAGGCGATACATCAGCCGGTTGAACATGCAGCTTCGCGTGCCCAGTAGAGTAGGCGATGCAGGGCGTCGCTGCCGTGATACCAGCGATCGCCGACCTGCAGGGCGAAGCCCTCGTCAAGGTCGATACCCCGGGCGCTGAGCTCGCGGCGTGCCTCGCTGTCCTGGCGCCCGTCGATCAGCTCGAGCTCGCCGACGTCGCGGCGAACGCGCTGCCAGCGTACATAGCGCCGACACATGGGGCAGTCGCCGTCGTAGACCAGCCGCAGACGGGGGCGGACCTCGTCGGGCGCCGGTGAATCGTTCGATCGTGACACAGCGTGCCTCCTCTTGGCGGATGCCCTCCAGCCTACGCCCGCCCCGCGTGCCGGGAAACCACCGGCGCGTGACCCGTGGGCGGCTGAGGCGGCTGCCGTTCCCGAGAGTAATCGGCTCGCCGCGCTCGCTTCCTGCCGCTAACATGAGCCTGACCGGGACGTCTTTCCTTCGGGTGAACCTACGATGTCAGTGATCGGAATGCCTCCCCATTCAGTGTCTTTCAGGCTGTTACTGATCGCCCTCGCTTGCCTGCTCGCTTCCTCCCCGAGTTTCGCCGATGACCTTGAACTGCAGAGTCTCAGCCTGCGTGCCCGACTCTCGGAGAAGACCTTGCTCGGGGATGAGGCGCCGGAGGATTTCGAGGAGTACGACCTGTCGGCCAACGTCGCGCTGCCCTGGGAGAACTACTCCACGTCAGGCCGGGGGGTAGGCACCCGGTTGATGGCAAGTGCCGGCTTGTTGCGGGGAGTGGGGGAAAACGCGCTCGTCGTGTCGGTCATCCCGGAGTTGACGCTCGGGAGCGAAGATGGGCGCTTCCTCCTGGACCTGGGCGCGGGTGGCGCCCTGTTCAGTCGGCATCGCTTCGGCACGCAGGATTTTGGTGGCCCCTTCCAGTTCGCCCTGACCCTGGGCATCGGGGGGCCTTTCTATCGACAGCTGGGGCTCGGCTATCGGTTTCTGCACTATTCCGATGCCGGCGTTAATGGGCCTGACACGACCGGGGCTGATTTCCACATGATCGAGTTCCGCTATCGATTCGAATAACGGGGTAGCTGTTTTCCGAAGGGGCGATCCCACCGACACTCGGGGCCCCTGTGAGCGAGGCACGGCGGCAAGTGGCGGACTATTCTCATCGAGGCAGGTCGCCCGGCGGACCCGTCGATGCTGCGATCCCCACCGAGCGGCCGGCGTGGCAGCAGACGCCCGCATTCAAGGCGAGGCTGCCTTCTTTAGCCCGCGGCCGCCGGGGCAGGACAAGGCATCAGGGAGCGTCCCTATTCGTCGGATGCCGACAGCACAACAGCGAGTCAGCCACCATGAACCAGCATGTCATGATCATCAGCCCGGGTGACTACGCGCCCCCTCTCTCGGTCGTCGGTGTGGACATCTCCGTGCTGACGTCGAAGCACGAGGCCAACGGCCGGGAAATCACCCTGCAGCGGGGCTTCGAGGGGATGGGGCCGCCACCCCACTATCACGACTGGGACGAAAGCTTCTACGTGCTCAAGGGGGCGGTGCACTTCTCGGCGGGCGACCAGTCGACACACTGTGAGGTGGGCACGCTGGTCCACGTGCTCGCCGGCACGGTGCATGCCTTCCACTTCGCGGAGGGCGGCGGCGAGATGCTCGAGATCACCCAGCGGGGCCGTGCCGTGGAGGTGTTTCGTGCCGTGGACGAGCGGATTCCCCCCGGCCCGCCGGATGTGCCGAGACTCCTCGACGTGCTGACCCAGCATGGCGTCACCGTGCATGGCCCCGAGGGCGTCGGAGCGCGGGCGTAGGAGAGGAAGAGAGGCGCCGGGCCATCGCCCGTCGCGCAAATAGGGCGCGTTGGCGGCAAGCATCAAGCGGAGGTCCTCTCCCGTCCCCCGGCACGACAGCGCCGGTCCCGCTTGCGAGACGGGCGAATTTTTGACCACCTCCCCAAGACGAAGACCGGAAAAAGCTGGATAATGGCGGGTTTTCCTCCTTCGCTTCGCCGAAGCTCCCACGTCCGGTGCCCCGTCCATGGAAATCAAGGTCAACTATCTCGACAACCTCCGGCTGGAGGCCAAGTTCGACGACTTCACCGTCATCTCGGACCAGCCCATCCGCTACAAGGGCGACGGCTCGGCCCCCGGCCCGTTCGACTACTTCCTGGCGTCCTCGGCGATGTGCGCGGCGTACTTCGTCAAGGTGTACTGCAACGCCCGCGACATCCCGACGGAAAACATCCGGCTGTCGCAGAACAACATCGTCGATCCGGAGAACCGCTACAACCAGATCTTCAAGATCCAGGTGGAACTGCCGGCAGATCTCTCCGACAAGGATCGCCAGGGCATCCTGCGCTCCATCGACCGCTGCACAGTGAAGAAGGTGGTGCAGACCGGGCCCGAGTTCCAGATCGAGACGGTAGAAAACATCGACGAGGACGCCCAGGCGCTGTTGCAGGGTAAAGTGCTGGGCTCGCCGCAGGGCGAAGCGAATGACGAGAAGGGCACTTGGATCGAGGGCAAGGACCTGCCGCTGGAGCAGACCATCGCCAACATGACGGGCATCCTGGCGGACCTGGGCATGAAGATCGAGATCGCCTCCTGGCGCAATATCGTCCCCCACGTGTGGTCGCTGCACATCCGCGACGCCGTCTCGCCGATGTGCTTCACCAACGGCAAGGGCGCCACCAAGGAGAGTGCGCTGTGCTCGGCGCTGGGCGAGTTCATCGAGCGCTTGAGCTGCAACTTCTTCTACAACGACCAGTTCTTCGGCGAAGAGATCGCCAATAGGGCCTTCGTTCACTACCCGAACGAGGAGTGGTTCCAGCCGGGGCCGAACGATGAACTGCCGGCGGGGATCCTCGACGATCACTGCCGGGCGATCTTTGATCCCGAGGGCGAGCTTGCCGGCTCGAATTTGATCGATACCAATTCCGGCAAGGCAGCCCGCGGCATCGTCTCGCTGCCCTTCGTGCGCCGGTCGGACGGGGAGGTGGTGTATTTCCCGTCGAACCTGATCGAGAACCTCTACCTCAGCAACGGCATGAGCGCGGGGAATACGCTGCATGAAGCCCAGGTGCAGTGCCTGTCGGAGATCTTCGAGCGGGCGGTGAAGAAGCAGATCATCGAGGAGGAAATCGCGCTGCCGGACGTGCCTAAGGAGGTGCTGGCACGCTATCCCGCCATCGTCGAGGGCATCGAGGCGCTCGAGGCCCAGGGCTTTCCGATCCTGGTCAAGGATGCGTCGCTGGGCGGGCAGTTCCCGGTGATGTGCGTCACCCTGATGAACCCGAAGACCGGCGGCGTCTTCGCCTCCTTCGGCGCGCACCCGAGCTTCGAGGTGGCACTGGAGCGCAGCCTCACCGAGCTGTTGCAGGGCCGCAGCTTTGAGGGGCTCAACGATTTCCCGCCGCCGACCTTCAACACGCTTGCCGTCACCGAACCCAATAACTTCGTCGAGCACTTCATCGACTCCTCGGGGCTGGTGTCCTGGCGCTTCTTCAGCGCCCGTTCCGAACTCGAGTTCTGCGAGTGGGATTTCTCGGGCAGCGGCGCCTGCAGCAACGAACAAGAGGCAGCGACACTGTTCGGCATCCTCGAGGAGATGGGCAAGGAGGTGTATGTGGCTGTCCATGAGGATCTGGGCGCACCGGTGTGTCGCATCCTGGTGCCCGGCTATTCCGAAGTGTACCCGGTCGAGGATTTGATCTGGGACAACACCAACATGGCCCTCGACTATCGCGAAGATATCCTGAATCTTCACGCCCTGAATCAAGGTCAGTTGGTCGATCTGCTGGAGCGCCTGGAAGAGAGCCAGATCGACGACCACATGGATATCATCAGCCTGATCGGCGTCGAGTTCGACGAGAACACCGAGTGGGGGCAGCTCACCATCCTCGAGCTGAAGCTGCTGATCAACCTGGCGCTTCACCAGCACGAGGAGGCACTGGAGCGGGTCGACATCTTCCTGCAGTACAACGACAACACCGTGGACCGCAACCTCTTCTATCGCGCGGTGAGCGCGGTACTGGAAATCACGCTCGATGACGAATTGGCACTGGGCGACTATCTGGTCAACCTCAGGCGAATGTTCGGCCAGGCGACCATGGAAGCGGTGGCGGGCTCGGTGAACGGCAGCGTGCGCTTCCATGGCCTGACCCCGACCAGCATGGCGCTGGAGGGGCTGGACAGGCACCAACGCTTGATCGAGAGCTACCAGAAGCTCCACGCCCACCGCGCCAAGCGGCATGACGCTGCCGGTGGGACGCGGGTGACCCGACCCGAAGGGTTGCCGGGCTAACCGCGCTCAGCGTTAGCTCGCCGGTACACGGCATGCGTGAGAGCGGTCAGGTCGTCCAGTTCACCGGTGCGCGGGGATCCGGCTCGTAGGCGAAATAGGTGCCGGTGCGTATCGTCCGTGCCAGGTGCTCGCCGAGGCTCGAATGGTGCCGAGCGATCCGGTCCAGGGCGTAGCGCAGCGAACGGGTCGTGCTGGTGCGTGCGCGCTCCACGCCACCCCCGACGGTTCGGGCCCGACCGTTCAGGCCGACGCCGCGGCGCAGTTCGTCGATGAGAAACTGGCGATCGGCACGCGCCAGCTCTGCGCGGTGCAGGTCGTTGTTCGCCTCGGCCTCCGCGATGTCCTCCTCCGTCTCGGCGAGCTGCTGCCGATAGGCCTCGCGCGCCTTCGAGTCGAACACCTCTAGTCCGCACTGGGTAGCGACGCCGAGATCCTCCGCAGGCCCGCCGATGGTGAGTGCCCCGCGCTCCACCGATACCAGGTCGAGGACATGGAACTCCCGGCCGGGCGCCGTCAGCAAGCGTTCCAGGTAGCGCATGCCCTTGAGGTCCTTCAAGTAGACAGTGGTGCCGCCGAAGGTGACCGTTCGCATATCCCCCTCGCGGCAGAAGACGCAACGCTCGGGGCTCGCTGCTTGCCACGAGGGTGTCGCCGGCACCTGTTCACGCGCCATGTCCGCCCAGAGCCCTGCATTGAGCGCCTCGAACGCTCGACAGGCGGCGTCGAGCTCCAACTCGGCCGATCTGTCGTCGCCTGCCATGCGGTGTGCCGCGGCGAGCTCGACGCGCAGAGTCGCCGCCTCGAACGGCATTCGCAGCGAGATCCATTCCATGACGGCCTCGCTCAGCAGCCGGATCGCTTCGCTTCCCAGCCCGTCGTGCAGCGCCAGGCGCCCCTTCGCGGCGAGCGCCGAGTTGTGCAACGTGCGACTCTGATACTTCCGGGCGATCTCCGCGAGGTCGGCCGCGGCTTCTCGCGCCGCGTTATCGTCTCCGGCCGCCAGCGCGATCACCACCTGGGCCTCGCGCAGGGGCGCGCGTCTCAGGCCCCCTGTAGGCGGGCGCTCCTTCGACGGGACCTCGAACGGGAACTCGAGGGCGCTATCGATCATCGAGAAGGCGTCATCGACGCGTCCCTGGGCCAGCCGCAACAACGCCAGCCCCGGCTGAGGGAGCCAGGCATTCTGGTGCGCCGCCAGGAACGCATCTTCGGCGCCCGCGAAATCGCCCTTGCGCAGCCGCGCGTTGCCGAGCTCGGTCAACGGCCAGCCGAACTCCCGCCGCATCCACGGGCGTAGCTCTTCGCAGGCCAGCAAGGCTTCCTGTTCGGCGGCGTCGCAAGGCCCGCGCAGGCGCATGATTTCCGCCTGGTGCACTCGGCAGCGACCGTGGAGGCCTCCGAACGCGGCTCCCTGGCGCCAGCGCTCCATGGCTTCGGTCCATTCTTCGGCTCGGTCGTGCTGGCCGATCCACTGCATCGCGCAGATGAGCTCGCACCACATCTGCCCGGTGGTGAGGGGGTCGAGGTTGCCCGAGCTCAGCTCCACGGCTACATCGTCCAGTGCGCTCAGCCCTGCATCGAGCTCGCCGTCATTGATACGGACCCTGGCCAGAGCCACCTGGCCGATGATCGAAGGCGGTGCCAGTTCGTGCCTTTTCCCTCCGTCCACGGCCCGTTGGGCCCACTGCTTCGTGCCCGGCATATCTCCACACATCAGGCGCTCGTAGGTCCGCACCGCAGCGAGCCACGCCCAGACCGGGCTCTCGGGCGCGTCCTCCACCAGGCGTTCCGCCCGCGACAGCCAGGCACGCACGGTGGCCATCAGGCCCGTGTCCATCATCAGGTACATGCCCACCATGACTGCGGCGAATGCCGCCTCGTGGGTACGGTGGTCTTCCAGGTGAAGGTGATAAAGGTCGCCATACGCGGCCAGTGTGCCTTCCAGATCGCCGGCCCCATACGCCGCCTGGGCGCGCAGCTCCAGCAGCTCGGCCGAGGGTGGCGCGGACAGCTCGGCGAGCAGCTCCTGGGCCCGGACGAAGTTGCCGCTGTCGAGGGCGACGTGAACTGGCGATAGCTCCGTTCCCGTCATCGCTTGGCCCTCCTTGTTCCGGTTGTCACAAGGATTGTCACGCTCTTTAGGGTAGGTGCCCAGTACACCTGACGAGAAACCATCCGAAAAGAGGAGCATATGCCATGAGGGACATACTTTATGAGAGCCTCGGTGGCCGCGCCGGTATCGACAAGCTCGTCAATCGCATTGTCGACCTCCACCTCCAGAATGACGTCGCCGGACCAAGGTACCGAGCCCTCGACGCAGAGGCAATTGACCACGCCCGCGAGAAGGTCAAGGAGTTCCTCGCGGCCGGCGCCGGCGGCCCGGTGGAGTACACGGGGCGCTCGATGATCGAGACGCACACCGGGATGAACGTCAGCGCGGCCGAATTCGTCGCCGTGGTCGACGACATCATGCAGGCCATGAAGGAAATGGAATATCCGCAGCCGGTCTGCAACGAAGTTCTGGGCGTTGCCTATTCGCTCAAGGAGGAGATCATTCATCGATAGACAGAAAGCGTGCTAACACACATCACGACGCTGGGGGAAATGACAGATGAATACTGCAGTGGAAACAAGCTATCGTCTCGAAGGCACCATGCTGGAGATCTGCTCCTGTGCCGTTTCCTGTCCCTGCTTTATCGGTGAGGACCCGGACGGCAACGAATGCTTCGGTGTGATCGCCTTCAATCTGGAGCGAGGTCAGGCGCGTGGTGTTGACGTGTCCGGCCTGAACATTATCAACGTCGCCCATATTCCCGGTAATGCCCTGGCCGGGGGTTGGCGCTCGGTGCTGCTGGTCGATAGCCGGGCCAGCGACGAACAGCACGCCGTCCTGCTGGATGCATTCGGCGGCAAGCTAGGCGGGCCGCTGGCCGACCTGGCGAGCCTGGTGGGCGAGCTGGTGGCCGTCGAACGGGTCCCCATCGTGCACGACGGGCGGCAGGCCGAGGGGCGCTTGCAGGCCGAGGGGATGTTCGAGGCGGAGTTCGCCCCGATCCAGTCCTCCCCGGACGGCACCACGGCCACGCTTCACGACAGCGCCTTCACGACCGTAAAGGGGGAACCCGCCTATCTCGGCAAGTCGCGTCGCTACCGGGTCAACCTGCCGCAACATGGCATGAGCTGGTCCTACGATGGGCACAATGCTATCCAGACTGCCTGGCGGATGGAGCACCAGCCATGACTTCCATGGTGGCGGAGCGCTTCGCCTGGCGGAGCGCTCCCGGGTTGACTCTGCTCATCGCCGTGGCCTGGGGGCTGGCTATCGGTTCCGAACTGACCGGCGGGGTGCGGTGGGTGCATCATCACCAGTTGACGGTCGATGGCCTCGCCGTCTGGGCCAGCCTGGTCCTCTTCCTGGTGGCCTGGCAGGTTCACATCGCC
Source organism: Halomonas jincaotanensis (assembly GCF_018448785.1). Lineage (GTDB taxonomy): Bacteria > Pseudomonadota > Gammaproteobacteria > Pseudomonadales > Halomonadaceae > Halomonas > Halomonas jincaotanensis. Next base: position 272,902 of record NZ_JAHCLU010000001.1, read on the forward strand.
GCCATGATGCTGCCCTCGACGCTGCCCTTGATCGGCCTGTTCCATCAGGCCTCCGCCGGGCAGCGCCATCCGGGGCTGGCCCGGCTCGGCTTCCTCGGCGGCTACCTGGTGGTCTGGACCGCGTTCGGTATCGTGGCGGTGGTCGGCGATGCCCTGCTGGACCGGGCGGCAGTGCACGGCGGGATGCTGCGTCCCGAGTGGATGGCCGGGGCCGTGCTCCTGCTCGCCGGCGCCTTCCAGTTTTCCTCGCTCAAAAAGCGCTGCCTGGACAAGTGTCGCCAGCCGCGCGCCTTCCTGTTGAACCACTATCGGCGGGGCATGCTCGGTGGCCTTGCCCTGGGGGCTCGTCACGGGGCGTTCTGTGTCGGCTGTTGCTGGGCGCTGATGCAGGTGATGTTCCTGGTCGGGATCGCCAACCTGGCCTGGATGGCACCGCTGGCCGCACTGATGCTCTACGAGAAGGTGGGTCACCATGGCGAGCGCATCGCGCGCATCGCAGGGGTGGCGCTGATCCTGCTTGGGGGAGTGGTGATGGTGGGGCCGGCATGGCTGCCGAGCCTGGTGCCGACGCATTGAACCGCGATGCTAGGCGGGCGCCTACAGAAACGTCTCCTGCTCCTCTGCACCCATTTTCCGCCGATGATCACCACCACGATGTCGCCCTCGGGAGGTGGCGCCACGGCCTTATCTGCAGGGCGGCCACGCCGGTGCCGCCGATCAGCCTGTCGCGAGGGCTGGCTCGCCCAGGCGGGAGGCCGACGATACAATGCCGTGATCGATCTTTTGGAGCGCCTGTAAGAGAGCCGGATCGACGACCACCAGGACATCATCACCCTGATCGGCATCGAGTTCGACGAGAACACCGAGTGGGGGCAGCTCACCATCCTCGAGCTGAAGCTTCTGATAAACCTGGCGCTTCAACAGCATGAAGAAACCCTGGAGCGGGTCGATATTTTCCTGTAATACAACAACACCGTGGCGCGCAACCTGCACGCGGCGCGTGCCGCCAGGTCTGCAGCTACTGCATAGTCACAACAGGAGCCGTGATGCGCAGCTTCATATACGACATTCTTATTCTTAGACTCACTTCCCGGTGGTACGCCGAGGTGCTGAAGCGTGTACCCGAGGGTGCCGCCGTGCTGGATGTCGGTATTGGACCGGCAAGCGCGCTGTTGGCCAATGCCGAGCTGGTGAAGCGAAAGCGTCTGCACGTGACGGGCATCGATATCGACGCCGACTACATGGAGCGCGCCCGGCGAAGGCTTCGGAATTCTCTGTTGGCCGACCTTGCCGAGTTTCGTCTCGAGTCCGTCTACGATCACCGGGGCGGGCCTTATGATGTCGTGTATTTTTCGGCAAGCTTCATGCTCATGCCTGAGCCTGAGCAGGCGCTGCGGCATTGTTGCGGGCTTTTGCGCCCAGGCGGGCATATTTTCTTCACGCAAACCATCGAGAAGCGTCCCGCCCGTTGGATGGAGATCCTTAAACCCGCACTGAAACGGGTGACGAGTGTCGATTTCGGCCAAGTGACCTACGAGGACGCCTTTAAAGTCCAGATTCGTGCTGCCGGCCTGGAATTGGAGGAGTTCACCTTCATGTCGCATCATGGAGGTCGAGCGTCGTGTCTTGCCGTGGCTAAACCGATTAGCGCGAGCTAAAGTCGCGAGAGCATGAAAGCGTTTCCTTAGCGGGATCGAAAATTGGCCGCTGTTTTTATGACGCCAAGGGCCCCGAATCTGTTATCCGGTTCGGGGCCTTGTCATTTTTGAGGTGCCGTTACGTTGTTTCCAGCGCCATTGCCCACTTTTGAACGACTGGGATGCCCGATGCTTGGGTGATTCGCGAGGATGCTGTCCTCGAGCAGGCGGTAAAGCCGCCGATCGAAAAAAAGCGGCAATCTCGGAGAACCATAAGCGGAAAACCAGATAAGGGAGCTTCCCAGATGGAAGAAAGGATTCGCATCGCGCGTCTCGACGGCGACTCGCCCCATGTGCCCATTCTGGCCGAGTGGGCTCACGACACCTGGGGGCATCTGCATCCCGGCAGAAGCCTGGGCTCCGCCATTGCCATACTGCGCGACGAATGTGGTGCGGGAGGCGTGCCGTCGGTGTTCGCTGCCCTGCATGGCGATACCCCGGTGGGCACGGCCAGCCTGGTGGCCGACGACATGAGCGACCGGCTTGACCTTACGCCCTGGCTGGCCTCTGTCTTCATCCGGCTCGGGTGGCGTGGCCGGGGTATTGCTTCGCGGTTGATTCAGCATGTGGAGCAAGAAGCGCAGGCGCACGGTCATCACCGCCTCTACCTCTACACGCCGGACCAGCAGCCACTTTACCGGCGGCTGGGGTGGCGCGACATCGAGCAGCGCGATTACCACGGCGAGGCGGTGACCATCATGCAATGCGATGTCAGGATTCCTTCCCACACTATCGCCATCGCCCGCTGATCGAGCCGAAGTTCATGCGGGGTCAGAAGGAGGTCACATGGCAAAATTGAGTACAGCGTTCGTCGTATTGGCGGCGCTATGTTGGGGACTGTCAGGCGGTATCGGCGGAATACTCATGGCCGACGGCTGGAACCCGATCGTGGTGTCGTTCTACCGCGGTGCGATCGGGCTAGTGTTCGTGCTCGCCTGGCTCGCGTTGCGGCCACACGGCAGCGGTCTGGCCAGTCGCCCATTATGGTTCTGGTCGGTAGTGGCCGGTCTCGGCGTGGCCGGCAATTTCGCCTTCTATTTCGTGAGCATCTCCGAGGGCAGTGTCGCGGTGGCGGCGACGCTGATGTACTGCGCCCCGGTGTTCGTCTATCTCGTTTCCTTCGCCCTCAAGCTTGAGAGACCCACGCTGCTCAAGTGGGCCGCGATCGCCATGGTCATGGTGGGTATCGTGCTGCTGACGCGCATTTACGACGTCCAGCCCGGCGGCGTTACGCCGATGGGTGTCGCCGCCGGGCTGCTTTCCGGGCTATCCTATGCGGTGTTCATTTTCGGCTTCAAGTATGCGGCGCCGCACGGAAGCCCCCAGGCGATTCTCGTCATCGCGTTTTCGGCACTCGCCCTCATCCTGTTCTCATTGGGCGATGGCGAACAGACCCTGGCGGTGTTGAGCACGCCGAGCTGGCCACTGTTCGTCGTGTTGGGGGTCATGGGTGCAGGCATGTCGTTCATTCTCTACATCATCGGGCTGAACTATACCGCGCCGGCCGTGGCGTCCATTGTCGCCATGGTCGAGCCGGTCACGGCGTCGCTGTTCGGGGTCGTGGTGCTCGATGAAAGCCTGGTCGCGATCCAGCTCGTCGGCATGGCCCTGATTCTGGTCACGGTGACGGTGCTGAGCGTCTCCTCGAGCACTCGATAAGCCTCCTGATGAAGAGCTGACACTGGCCTAAGTGGCTGCTCTCATAGCTTGTTTCTATCGAGTCGAAAGCCGCCTCCCGGCTTGACGACTTCGTCGTTGAATTCTTGACTTGAACTTGACGGCTAATGGGGTTCCCAATGCCTTCTGCATAGGCCTAGAGGTGTTCGCGAAACCTGAGGCGTTTCAGAATTTTTTGCTAAAATGCCCTGTAGGCCCACTATCCAGCCGAGGAGAATACCGTGTCCGATCAAAAGCCTACACGCCCGGAGTGGGCTGCACGCACTACGCCACGTCTGCAAGGGAATGAGCACTGGTGGCCCGACCAGCTCACGCTCAACGTATTGCACCAGAAGCACCCCGACGCTAGCCCTTTCGGTACGGACTTTCGCTATGCCGAGGCCTTCTCGCAGCTTGATGTCGACGAACTCTCCGCCGACGTCGATGCGCTGATGACCGACTCGCAGGAGTGGTGGCCCGCCGACTGGGGCCACTACGGACCGTTCTTCATCCGGATGTCGTGGCACGCGGCCGGCACCTACCGAGCCCTTGATGGCCGCGGTGGTGGTGGCACCGGCGCGCAACGCTTCGCGCCGCTCAACAGCTGGCCCGACAATGGCAACCTGGACAAGGCGCGCCGGCTGCTGTGGCCGATCAAGAAGAAGTACGGCGAGAAGATCTCCTGGGCCGACCTGATGGTCTTCGCTGGCAACCGGGCGCTGGAGACGATGGGCTTTCGCACCTTCGGCTTCGGGTTCGGCCGTTCGGACATCTGGGCGCCCGAGGACGACATCTACTGGGGCCCGGAGACCGAGTGGCTCGCGACCGGTGATGAGCGCTACACCGGTACTTGGGAGGACGGCAGCCGCGTCCTCGACAACCCGCTCGCCGCGGTCCAGATGGGGCTGATCTACGTCAACCCCGAGGGCCCGAACGGCGTGCCGGACGCGGCGAAGTCCGCTCAGGATGTGCGCGAAACCTTCGCACGCATGGGGATGAACGACCGCGAGACCGTCGCCCTGACCGTTGGCGGTCACACCTTCGGCAAGATGCACGGCAACGGGCCGGCGGACGCCGTCGGCGAGGCGCCCGAGGGTTCGAAGGTCCACGAAATGGGGATCGGCTGGGCCAACAAGCACGAAACCGGCCTCGGTGAGTACACCATCACCTCCGGGCTCGAGGGGGCCTGGACCCCCACGCCGACCCAGTGGGACAACACCTACCTCGAGACGATTTTCGCCCACGAGTGGGAGGTCAAGAAGTCGCCGGCCGGCGCGAACCAGTGGGAGCCGGTTGAGGTCAAGGACGGGTTCTGGGTCCCCGACGCCCACGTCGCGGGCAAGAAGAACCCGCCGGCGATGACCGCTGCCGACATGGCGATGATCGTCGACCCGGCCTACCTGGAGATATCCAAGGAGTTCCGCGAGAACCCGGACGTCCTGGCCGACGAGTTCGCCCGTGCGTGGTACAAGCTGCTGCACCGCGACATGGGCCCACGCGCCCGCTACCTCGGCCCGCAGGTGCCCGATGAGGTGCTTGTCTGGCAGGACCCGGTACCCGAGCACGAGGGGCCGCTGGTCAGCGAGCAGCAGATCGCCACGCTCAAGCGGCAGATCGCCGACTCCGGCCTCACCGCCAAGCAACTGGTGGGCACCGCCTGGGCCTCGGCCTGCACCTACCGCCAGACCGACCACCGCGGCGGCGCCAACGGCGCGCGCATCCGTCTCGAACCGCAGGCCGGCTGGGACATCAACGTGCGCTCCGGCGTGCCCGAGGTGGTCGATCGGCTCGAACAGATCAAGAATGCCTCCGACGCGAACATCTCGCTGGCGGACATGATCGTGCTGGGCGGCAGCGTCGGGGTCGAGATGGCGACGAAGGCGGCCGGACACAACGTCACGGTGCCGTTCACCCCGGGCCGCACCGACGCGACGCAGGAGATGACCGAGGTTGATGCGCACGCCTATCTCGAGCCCAGGCACGATGCGTTCCGTAACTACATGCAACCTCAGGCGACGTCCATCCCGGCCGAGCATCTGATGATCGACCGGGCGTTCATGCTGAACCTCAGCGTACCGCAGATGACGGCGCTGCTCGGCGGCATGCGGGCTATCGGCGCCAACGTTGGCGACAGCAATGAGGGAATCCTCACCGACCGTCCCGGCCAGCTGACCAACGATTTCTTCATCAATCTCATCGACATGGGCACCGTCTGGGAGCCGATCGACGAGAGCGAGGAGCGCTTCGAGGGCCGGGACCGTGCGACGGGCGAGAAGAAGTGGACGGCGACCCGCGTCGATCTCGTCTACGGCTCCAACTCGCAGCTGCGCGCCATCGCGGAGGAGTATGCCGCAGACGGGGGCGAGGAGAGAATGATCGACCGCTTCGTCAAGGGCTGGGTGAAGGTCATGGAGAACGACCGCTTCGACCTGCACCGCTGAGTTTCGGGTCCCCGGCGGCGGGAGAGCGTAGCCCGCGGGTGAAATGAACCCCGAAGGTTGGATATCAGCCTTTGGGGTTTTTCGTGTTGTAGACCCAGATCAAGGGAAGCGGCGTACCACCGCATCATGCTTTCGTTGGCGTTGCTCTGAACGTAACGGTTGATTAGGGTTAACGAAAAGCCGCAAAAGACGGCTTACGTGACCAAGAAGACCGCAGGGGCTGCCGCACAAGGGATGATGCGATCATCATCAATGCTGCCAGGCAGGGGCGGTAGCGTCGCTGATATGCCTTTCGAGACTCAATCCAGTGGGCTGCGCACGCCGGCAAAGCTGTTGCCCAGCACATGTGTATAGATCTGCGTCGTCTCGACACTTCATACGGCCCAACAACTCCTGCACCGTACGAATATCCGTGCCATTACTCAGCAACTGCGTCGCGAAGCTATGCCGCAACGTATGGCAGGAGCCGGGGCGCTGTAGTGATGCTGCTCTCATGGCGTGCTTAACGGCCCTCTGTACCGCGGATGGATGGATATGATGAAGAACGACCTTGCCAGTATCATCGAAGCAGGGGCGGCTGGCCGGGAATAGCCATTGCCAAGCCAAAGAGGTTCCGGCGTTGGTATACTTCCGATCCAGGGCATGGGGCATCGTCACCGGTACACATTCATGTTGCAGGCGATATTCAAGCTGATGTTGGGCCGTGCTGATCTGTTGCTGCAACGAGGGAATACAGGTGGCCGGCAGCAAAGTAGTAAGGTCCTTATCGCCTTTGCCGGCTCTTATCATCAGGATCTGCCGGTCGAAGTCGATGTCCCGAACACGTAGGCGGCAAGTTTCGAGTACCCGGAGACCCGAGCCATACATCAAGGTGGCCATCAAATGCATAGGGCCTGACAGTTGATTCAGCACGCGCAACACCTCTGCATGGGATAGCACCACCGGTAGCCGGAGAGGGCGCTTGGCTCGCGAGAATGTGCCGATATCGCCCAAGGGCTGTTCGAGTACGTGACGATAAAGGAATACGAGGGCATTCAGGGCCTGGTTCTGCGTAGCTGCCGCCACATGACGATCTATCGCGAGGTGCTCGAGAAACGCCTGCACCTCTGAGGCTCTCATGCTGGCAGGGTGGCGCACGCCATTGAAGCGAATAAAATAGCGTATCCAGTAACAGTAGGTTTTCTCGGTCCGTGGGCTGTAGCGCTTCACACGCACGGCCGCCTTCACCCGGTCCATCAGCTTCGGTGGCCTACTGTGCACATTCATGCAACTACCCTTTTTTAATGTTTATGCATACGGTATTATTGGTGTCGGCAAAACGTGCAAGCACGCGATTCCTGCTTAGGTCGCCGAATTATGCTTAGGAATATGAAAAATCAATGAGATAGGTAGGAAATGGCACGCTAGATAACATTGTTAAAAGTGCATGCGCGTTCAAGTCAATAAACGAGCGCGCAGTCTAATACCTGTTATACTGATTGCCTGACATATCAATGAATTCCTCCAAACAGACAATCTCCAAAATACATTAATTATGCGACATGCGATCTCAATAGCTTTACTATCGCTGTTGGTTACCATAACTATGATCTCGTGCAACTCAATGCCTCTGGATCAGTATATAATAGATAAGAAAAATCAGGCCGGAATTATTGGGATACAGGCGGGGTACGTAGGTCCAGATGGAAATGAGTGGCACGGCAGTTACGGCTTCAGAAATTATAAAACAGGCGAAGCCGTCAATGATAGTACGCTCTTTATGATAGCCTCCTCTGCCAAACCTGTAACGGCATTGGCTATCTTAAAGCTACATGATGAGGGCAAGTTAAATTTAGACGATGACATCAACCGTTATATCCCCTTCTCCGTTGTCAATCCTCATAGTCCTAGTAACTCCATAACTTTTCGGATGCTTTTGTCCCACACCTCCACCATCCAGGACAACTGGGAGGTGCTTGATCCTCTTTATACCATTGAAGAAGGTGGTGATTCGCCGCTTGCACTTTCGGATTTTGTACAGGATTATCTCACTATATCGGGGGGTTATTATAATCCAAAGAAAAACTTTTACAAAGAAACTCCCGGACAATATTGGTCCTACAGCAATATGGGTTACGCACTGCTTGGGTATGCGGTCGAAGAGATTTCAGGATTGAGTTTTTCTGAATATATGAACCAGGAAATCTTCGAACCGCTGGAAATGATGAATTCATATTGGTTTCTCAGCAATATCCCTCACCAAAATATTGCGCGACCTCACCAGTTGCCCGATGAAGAGGATAAAGATATTACACCTAAAATGCTACCTCATTACGGTTATCCGAATTTTCCAGACGGACAGCTGCGAACAACTACGAAAGACTATCTGAAATTTATAAAACTCATTGTCGACGGTGGACGCATAAACGAAAATCAATTCATTTCTGAAGTCCTTATCAAGCAATATCACACGATTCAATATCCTTCGGTGCACCAGTACCAGGCGATATCGTTTAATTATAATGAATTCGAAGACTGGATGTATTATTTGTTCATGCGTCGCCTTCCATCTCATACCGGAGGTGATCCGGGAGTAGCTTCTGTGGTATCGTTTGATCCTGAGCAAAAAACGGCAGCAGTTGTTTTTGTAAACTCTCCCCCCAATACGTTCATAGGTGGAAAAACTTTTTATCTGGACTTGCCAAAGAGATTATTGAATGAAGCTGCAAAGTAGGGGCTTGCTGCTCTGAATATCGACATTCACTTTCCACGCCTAGTAGATGTCATAGCTTTTTTGAATATCTCCTCTTTATATTATGCATTCAGTTTTCTGATATTTATTATGTTAATCCATCCCACTACAAAAATCGAGGTATAACAAGCGCTTCAAGGGTGACAGGCCTCGCCCTCCCTTGCCCGATTCCAATATGGAGGGGCGACAGGCTGTCTCACAGATCGCTTCAGCATCGATGAAGTCGTTCTTGTTGCCTTTGACGAAGGGGCGTACGAACTGCGGGGAGATCAGCCTGATCTCATGCCCCATGGCGGCCAACTGTCGCGCCAGACAGTGGGCACCGGCGCAGGCTTCCATCACTACGGTACAGGCCGACAAGTTGCCAAGCCATCGCATCATCTGTTGGCGCGTGGCCTTCTTGCGGAGCACTTCCCGGCCCGCAGTATCCTGGCCGTGCAGGTGAAACGAATGTTTACCGAGATCAATACCCACCAGAGTGGCAGTAGTCATGACGATGGCCTCCTGAACAGAACACCCTACGAAGCGTAGTGCTCGCAGGGTGCGAGGGTGACCATCTCATTAGCCCCCGAGTCATCTGGCTCGGGGGCTTTTCGTTCCGGCGATGTTGTTACTTTGCGACCAACGCCACGCCCACCTTCGACCGATTTGGCCGCCCGATGGCCTGGGTAATCCATGTGCCGGTAGCGGCCAGCTTGTCGAGGTCGATGCCGGTCTCGATTCCCAGGCCGTCGAGCAGGTAGACCACGTCTTCACTCGCCACGTTGCCGGAGGCGCCCTTGGCGTAGGGGCAGCCCCCGAGGCCGGCGACGGCGCTGTCTATCACGCCGATGCCTTCTTCCAGTACGGCGTAGAGATTGGCCAGCGCCTGACCGTAGGTGTCGTGGAAGTGGGCGGCGAGCTTGTCCATGGGGATGTCACGGCTCACGGCTTCGATCATGCGCTTGGCCTTGAGAGGGGTGCCGGTGCCGATGGTGTCGCCGAGTGAGACTTCATAGCAGCCCATCTCATACAGCGCCTTGCTCACTTCGGCGACCTTTGCCGGGTCGATCTCGCCTTCATACGGGCAGCCGAGCACGCAGGAGACGTAGCCGCGTACGCGTACGTTGGCCTCGCGGGCGCGCTCCAGCACCGGCGCGAAGCGCTTGAGTGATTCCGCCACCGAGCAGTTGATGTTCTTCTGCGAGAAGGCCTCGGAGGCGGCACCGAATACCGCGACTTCCTCGACGCCGCATTCAAGCGCCGCTTCCAGCCCCTTAAGGTTGGGAGTGAGCGCGGCGTAGGTCACACCGTCGCGGCGCTTGAGGCGGGTCATCACGTCGCGATGGTCGGCCATCTGCGGTACCCACTTGGGCGAGACAAAGCTGGCGGCCTCGATGTAGCGAATGCCGGCCGCGCCCAGATGGTCGATCAGCTCAAGCTTAGTGGCCGTGGCGATCGGCTCGGGTTCGTTCTGCAGCCCATCACGAGGGCCGACTTCGACCAGGCGAACGGTTGTCGGGAATGCCATGGGTGCCTCCTGCGAGGTGGTTATCGACCAGCGGGCTGAGCTCCTAAACCACCCTGTTTGATATTGTCGGAAACTTATACAAGCGCAATGTCATTCCTTCTGCAGCCAGCCATTGATATACACCCGGTTGATAATGACCATCATCAAGACTGTGAGCGGCCCTGCGAGGAGTAGACCCAACAAGCCGCCGATCAGGCTTAGCCAGAACTGCACGACGATCAGCAGGGCGGGAGGGATCTGGACCGCCTTCTTCTGGATGTACGGCGTAATGAGGTAACTTTCAAAAAACTGCACCATGACAAACAGCATGGCGACGTACAAAAGCGCCGCATAGCCGACAGTGAAGCTCACCAGCAGGGCGGGAATGGCCGAGAGTATCGGGCCAAGGTAAGGGATGAAAGCAAGCGCCCCAGCCAATAACCCGAGGGAGAGGGCCAGGGGGATGCCGATGATCCAGAGGCCGACACCCGTTATCATGCCGATGACAAGCATCGATACGAGTCTTCCCAGCAACCACCAGCTCATCTTGTCGACAATGGCGGCCAATAGGTTTGAGGCAGCATCGCGATGCTTTGGGAAAACGAGCAGTACCAATCCACGACGGTATGTCCAGGGTTCGAAGGCCACGTATAGCCCGACGAAGAGGATGACGATCAGGTTGGCCAACGCCCCGAACGTGGTGGAAAATACTGACGTTACTCTGAAGATGAAATTGCCGAGCGCCCCTCGTATCGACTCACCGTCTTCCATCTGGCTGAGTAGCTGGTCCCCCATGGGCCAGTCACGAACGCGGCCTTCCAGCGCATCCAGCGACCCAGGAATAATCTGTGTGAACTGTTGGGATTGTTGGGCAATGTTTGACGAAAAGTTGAGGCCGAACAGTGTCGACAAGATAATGATGAGCAATAGCACAACGGCCAGGGCCCAACGATAGCTAAGGAAGCTGTGGCGATAAATAAAATTCGACGGTATGTACAAGAACAGGGCGAGCAATAGCCCAATCATGCTCATCAAGATGATTTCGAGCCCCGACCATACAAACCACACCAAAAGCATGACCGAGCCGACAATGCCGACGGCAATCCATACCTTGCGAGCGTAAACATTGTAGAGCGGATCTCTGCTGGGTGGCGGCATGACTCGCTCCTTTGAGGGTTAGATATTGCGTGGGCCTTACGACAGTCAGGACGCCGATCCTGGCGCTGGTTATAAGTTACTTCACTCCTTGATGGCGAATTCCAGCAGTACGTCGCCTTGGCCCACCGTATCGCCGGCCTGGAAGTGAAAGCTCTCGACGTGGCCATCGGCCGGGGCGCTCATGGTGTGCTCCATCTTCATGGCTTCCATGACCATCAGCGGGATGCCTTTCTCGACGTGCGCGCCGGGTTCGACCAACAGCGCCACCACCGTGCCGTGCATGGGCGCGGTGAGCGTCGATTCGGCTTCGTGGTGGCCGTGGTCGATGGCGTCGATACGCCGCCAGAACAGGCGCGTCTCGCCGCGCGGGTCAACCATGACGACAACGTTGCCGTCGCGTCGTGCCTGCAGGCGGCGGCGGTGGCCGTCGAGCGTGACCGCGACGGCGTCGCCGGCCAGCGGCTGGAGCGAGGCGGTCAGGGTCGCGTCGCCGATGGTCAGCGTCCAAAGCGCATCGTCACGCTCGCGAGCGCCTTCGACCACCACCACGGCCTCGGAATCGTCCTCGTCCTGGGCATACGCGGGGTCGCACAGGGCGATGCGGATGGTGTGCGGGGCGTTGAGGCGAAAGCCGTCGTGCCGGTCCCAGGGCGAATCGCTCTCGCACTCGTGGGCCAGCTGGTTGAGGCCGACCAGCGCGGCGCTGGCGTAGTCCTCGATACTGTACAGGCGCGGCGCGAACAGCGTGGCGTCGTGGCGCTCGATGAAGCGCGTGTCGAGTTCGGCGTCGCGAAAGCCCGGGTGGGTGGCGAGCCGTTGCAGGAAGGCGCGGTTGGTGACCACGCCCTGCACGTCGAGTGCCGCCAGCGCGCGGTTGAGGGTGGCCAGCGCCTGGGCGCGGTCGTCGCCATGGACGATCAGCTTGGCGAGCATCGGGTCGTAGTGCATCGACACCGCATCGCCGGTTTCCACACCGCTGTCCAGGCGCACGCGCTTTGGGTTCAGGCCGGCGCCCTCGAGGTCCATGGCGAAGCGGGTGAGCGTGCCGGTGGCGGGCAGGAAGTCGAGCTCGGGGTCCTCGGCGTAGAGGCGCGCCTCGAAGCTGTGGCCGGTGATGGTCAGCTCGTCCTGTGCCACGGGCAGTGTCTCGCCCATGGCCACGCGCAGCTGCCATTCGACCAGGTCCTGACCGGTGATCATTTCGGTGACCGGGTGCTCCACCTGCAAGCGGGTGTTCATCTCCATGAAGTAGAAAGAACCGTCCTGACCTTGTGAAAAGTCGAGAAGAAACTCGACGGTGCCGGCGCCCACGTAGCCAATCTCCTTGGCGGCGCGCACCGCGGCCTCGCCCATCTCGCGGCGAAGCGGAGCCGTCATGCCCGGGGCGGGGGCTTCTTCCAGCACTTTCTGATGACGGCGCTGCACGCTGCAGTCGCGCTCGAACAGGTAAACGCCGTTGCCGTGGCTATCGCAGAACACCTGCACCTCGACGTGGCGCGGCTGGGTCAGGTACTTCTCGATCAGCATGCGGGTATCGCCGAAGGCGGCCTGAGACTCGCGCCGGCAGCCGTCGAGCGCGGCCTGGAAGTTCTCACCACTTTCCACCACGCGCATACCCTTGCCGCCGCCGCCCCGGCTGGCCTTGAGCAGCACCGGGTAGCTGATCGTGTCGGCCTCGGCCTTGAGCCGGGCGTCGTCCTGGTCGTCGCCGTGGTAGCCCGGCACCAGCGGCACGCCGGCATTGGCCATGCGCGCCTTGGCGGCGGATTTGTCGCCCATCGCGGCGATGGCCGAGGCGGGCGGGCCGACGAAGACGATGCCGGCCTGGTCCAGGGCCTCGACGAAGGCGCCGTTCTCGGAGAGGAAGCCGTAGCCAGGGTGGATGGCCCCAGCGCCGGTGCGCTGGGCAGCGCTTACCACTGCGTCGATCTTGAGGTAGCTTTCACGGGCCGCGGCGGGGCCGATGCGCACGGCTTCGTCGGCCTGGCGCACGTGGCGGGCGCTGGCGTCGGCATCCGAGTACACGGCCACGGTGCGCAGGCCCATGGTGCGCGCGGTGCGCATCACCCGGCAGGCGATCTCGCCGCGGTTGGCGACCAGCAGGGTGTCAAACTTGTGTATGTCAGAGGTCATGAGCGGGGCTCCGCGTTCGAAGGGGAGTCGGGAGCCCAGGCGGGGCGACGTTTGTCGAAGAAGCTGGCGAGACCCTCTTGACCTTCATGGCTTACGCGCAGCTCGCTGATCACCCGACAGCTGTGGTCGCGGGTGAGATTGCTGTCGGGGTCACGCACCACCTCGGCGAGTAGTGCCTTGGTAGTCCGCTGGGCTTGGGGCGAGCCTGCAAGCAGCAGGCCGAGCATGGCCTCGATGGCGTCGTCGAGATCGTCATGGCCGAACACCTGATGGACCAGGCCCAGGGCCAGGGCGGTGGCAGCATCCATGACCTCGGTGGTCAGTGTGTAGCGGCGCATCTGGCGGACGCCGATGGCCCGCTGCACGTAGGGGCTGATCACCGCGGGCGACAGGCCGATCTTGACTTCCGAAAGGCAGAACCGCGCCTTCTCGGAGGCGATGACGATGTCGCAGCAGGCGGCCAGGCCCACGGCACCGCCGAAGGCCGCGCCCTGAACGCGACAGACGGTGGGGCAGGGCAGGGTGTCGAGGCCGTGCATCAGTGCCGAGAGTTTACGCGAATCCGCCAGGTTGTCCTCGAAGTTGTACTCGATCATGCGCTGCATCCACTTGAGGTCGGCGCCGGCGGAGAAGCTCTTGCCCGCGGAGCCGAGCACCACGGAGCGCACTTCACCCTTGTCGGCGGCGTCGTGCAGCCGCACGAGGTGAGCGTTGAGTTCAGCGATCAAATGGTCGTCGAAGGCGTTGTGGACCTCCGGTCGCTCGAGCGTCAGCCAGGCGACGCCACGAGAGTCGATATCGAGTCGGGAATATGTCTGTGTCATGTCGACCTCACATCCTGAACACACCAAATGTCGTAGCTTCGATTTCCGCGTTCATTGCCGCCGCCAGCGACAGCCCCAGCACGTCGCGGGTCTGGGCGGGGTCTATCACGCCGTCGTCCCACAGCCGCGCGCTGGCGTAGTAGGGATGGCCCTGATGCTCGTACTGCTCGCGGGTAGGAGCCTTGAAGGCTTCCTCGTCCGCCTTCGACCAGTCGCGGCCCTCGCGTTCGAACTGTTCGCGCTTGACCTGGGCGAGCACGCCCGCGGCCTGCTCGCCGCCCATCACCGAGATGCGTGCGTTGGGCCACATGAACAGCAGGTGGGGCTCGAAGGCGCGGCCGCACATCCCATAGTTGCCGGCGCCGAAACTGCCACCGATCAGCACGGTGAACTTGGGCACCTTGGCGCAGGCCACCGCGGTGACCAGCTTGGCGCCGTGCTTGGCGATGCCTTCGTGCTCGTACTTCGAGCCGACCATGAAGCCGGTGATGTTCTGCAGGAACACCAGCGGGATTTTCCTCTGCGCGCACAGCTCGATGAAGTGCGCGCCCTTGACCGCGGATTCCGAGAACAGCACGCCGTTATTGGCGACGATGCCCACCGGGTAGCCGTGAAGGTGCGCGAAGCCGGTGACCAGGGTGTCGCCGTAGTAGCGCTTGAACTCGTCGAAGTCGGAGTCGTCGACGATGCGCCCGATCACCTCGCGCGCGTCGTAGGGCTTCTTGAGGTCGGTGCCGACGATGCCGTAGAGCTCGCTCGGGTCGAGGCGCGGCGGTTTGGATGGCTGCATGGCCAGCTGGCCGCGCTTCTGCCAGTTGAGTCGCGACACGCAACCGCGCGCCAGTTGCAGGGCGTGGCCGTCGTTCTCGGCGTAGTGATCGACCACGCCGCTGAGCCTGGCGTGTACGTCGGCGCCGCCCAGGTCCTCGGCGCTGATGCTCTCGCCGGTCGCCGCCTTCACCAGTGGCGGGCCGCCCAGGAAGATCGTGCCCTGTTCCTTGACGATGATCGATTCATCGGCCATGGCCGGCACGTAGGCGCCGCCGGCGGTGCAGGAGCCCATCACCACGGCAATCTGCGGAATGCCTTCGGCGGAGAGGGTGGCCTGGTTGTAGAAGATGCGGCCGAAGTGGTCGCGATCGGGGAAGACGTCGTCTTGATAGGGCAGGTAGGCGCCGCCGGAGTCGACTAGATAGAGGCAGGGCAGGCGGTGCTTGCGGGCGATCTCCTGGGCGCGCAGGTGTTTCTTCACCGTCAGCGGGTAGTAGGTGCCGCCCTTGACCGTGGCGTCGTTGGCGACGATCACGCATTCCACCCCTGAGACGCGACCGATGCCGGTGATCACGCTGGCGGCGGGCACAGGGCTATCGTAGACCTCATGCGCGGCCAGGGCCGAGAACTCGAGAAACGGCGAACCCTCGTCGATCAGGTGATCGATGCGGTCGCGCACGAACAGCTTGCCGCGCGACTCGTGACGGGTGCGCGCCTTGTCACCACCGCCCTGGGCGATCACCGCGGTCAGCTCACGCAGTTTACTGACCTCGGCGCGCATCGACGCCTCGTTGGCCTGGAAGACCTCGCTGCGGGGGTTGATCTGGGTTTGCAGGATGCTCATTGAACGCTGCCTTTTACTTGGACTCGTTAAAGATCTCGCGGCCAATCAGCATGCGGCGAATCTCGCTGGTGCCGGCGCCGATCTCGTAGAGCTTGGCGTCGCGCAGCAGGCGCCCGGTCGGGTACTCGTTGATGTAGCCGTTGCCGCCGAGCAGCTGGATGGCGTCGAGCGCCACTTGGGTGGCCTTCTCGGAAGCATAGAGAATCACCCCGGCGGCGTCCTTGCGCGAGACCTGGCCGCGGTCGCAGGCGGCGGCCACGGCGTAGAGGTAGGCGCGGCAGGCGTTGAGAGTAGTCGCCATGTCGGCGACCTTGCCCTGCACCAGCTGGAATTCGCCGATGGGCTGGTCGAACTGCGTGCGCTCGTGCAGGTAGGGCACCACGACATCCATGGCGGCCTGCATGATGCCGATGGAGCCGGCGGCGAGCACGGTACGCTCGTAGTCCAGGCCGCTCATCAGCACGCGCACGCCCTTGCCGACTTCGCCGAGTACGTTCTCTTCCGGCACTTCACAGTCCTGAAACACCAATTCGCAGGTGTTGGAACCGCGCATGCCGAGCTTGTCGAGCTTCTGGGCGGTGGAGAAACCCGGAAAGTCCTTCTCGATGATGAAGGCGGTAATGCCCTTGGAGCCGGCCGCGGGGTCGGTCTTGGCGTAGACCACCAACACATGGGCATCGGGGCCGTTGGTGATCCACATCTTGTTGCCATTGAGCACGTAGCGGTCGCCGCGCTTTTCGGCCTTGAGCTTCATCGACACCACATCGGAGCCGGCGCCGGGCTCGGACATCGCCAGCGCGCCGACATGCTCGCCACTGATCAGCTTGGGCAGGTACTTGGCCTTTTGCTCGGCGGTGGCGTTGATGTTGAGCTGGTTGACGCAGAGGTTGGAGTGGGCGCCGTAGGAGAGGCCCACCGAGGCGCTGGCCCGGGAGATCTCCTCCAGCGCGATGCAGTGTGCCAGGTAGCCCATGCCGCTGCCGCCTTCCGCGTCCGGCACGGTAATGCCGAGCAGGCCCATGTCGCCGAACTTGCGCCAAAGATCGTTTGGGAATTCGTTCTTCTCGTCGATCTCGGCGGCGCGCGGGGCGATCTCGTCGCGGGCGAAGGAATTGACCTGATCGCGCAGCATGTTGAGCTCGTCATCGAGGCCGAAGTCGAGGGGCTGGTAGAGCGAATGCATGGCGGGCTCCCGTCATTTCAAATGAAGCGTCGGCCGTTTGGGCGGTGACGCAACAGGCAAACAGATGTCATCAAAATGGCAGATGGCACAAGACTATGCGAGGTTGACGTTAACGTAAAGTGCAGCCTGTTAAGGCTTCGAAAAATGTCGAGTTCGCGATGAGGCTCTTGGTTTTTTGAAGATAGCCGCCCATCAGGGAGGATAGAATAGGAAACAGAGCGGAGGGCGATAGGGGAGAGATTCCTGTACCGCAGAGATGCCCCGGTTAGGCGATACCCGACCCTTTGAAAAAGAAGAGGCCCCCGTGCCCCATCGCATCCCGCTGGTATCCAACCAGTGGGATGCGATGGGGCGAAGCAGCCAAGAGTTGACTTAGTCGTTAGCCTCAGTCACTTCTTCCAGCAAGCCGATCAATTCAGTGACCACAAAGGGGTCATCAATCTTTACGCCTAGCATAGAGGTTCCAGGGGCCCATGCAGGGGGGTCGGTCAGGAAGGCCTCAAGATTGTCAGCATTCCATCTCCCTTGCTTGTCCTTTAACGCATCCGTGTAGTCGCGATAATCACTCGAGGCAATGGGCTGTTCATATATGTTGCCTAGACTTGGCGCATTGGATTCGGCTCCGGCAATGGCCTGAGGCTCGAAGGAGTGACATTGCATGCACCTGTCCAGGGCGTCTCGCACCTTACGAGACTGCGCGGCATCATAGTCCTGCTTTTCGAAATAGCTGTCGACGAGATCGCTGAAGCCGGCATTATCCGAGACCGTCAGGAAAATCAGAAAATGGTCATCCGTCCACAGGACCAGGCGGCCATCACTGTGTTGATGCACATGCCGTAGTCGCTTACCAACCTCAATGGGCTCTACAAACTGAACGCGATCCTCGCGTATGCGTATCCGATGAAGGCTCTGATTGTTCAAGCTCCCCATCAGCAAGTCGCCATCCCAGCTATCATCGAATCCTTCGATCCGCGTCATGCCGGAGATCGCCACCGAAGGGAGCCAGGCATAGGTGGGCGGGGCAAAGGTGTCGTGATGGCCATATGAGATTGCCTTTTCCCAGGGGGTACCGTCATAGGAGGTGCCCAGAGTCTCCAATGGCCAACCATAGTCGTTACCTTCCACAATACGGTTAAGCTCATCCCCGCCTCGCACACCATGCTCGACAGCCCATAACTGGCCCTCACGGTCTAGAGTGATGCCTTGGATGTTGCGATGCCCAGACGAGATGTTGTGGGCGTTACCCGTTTCCAGATCTATGGCCACCATCTTGCCGTAATCCATGTCGGGCCGCTGGGACACCGCCACAGGCCCGCTAACACCATCCCAGTGATAATCGCTATTGGCGGTGTAGATGGTAGAAGGTGGCGAGAATACCATGCGACCACCCGCGACATGAGGCTCCATGGCACGCAGCTGGCGCTTCAGGGGCAGGCATGGATTGGAGCGGTACAGGATATCCCAGTCCTGAGGGCTTGCCTCGATTTGATCGATATCTGAGACGCCTTCCTCTATGTCCAGAGTGGCAATGGCATTTCGATAACAGACGGCGTCACCGTCGAACTCGGTGTAGGACACGGCCAAACCCCGCTCGTCCGGAGTCTCGAAGAACAGAAGGTCATTGTAACGGAAGCGGCCGAACACAGGAGCATGATCGTAATCTTCGTATTCCGCCATTTCGGAGACCTTGACGTATTCTTCAAAGCCATTTTCCGGAGGCTCGATGCGTGTTTCGTCCACATCGTCGGCCGAACGGGCAGCAATAATCTTACCCTCGTGAGTGATCACCAACACCACATCGCCGAACGAGGTCATTCCCCCTCCCGACCCATCACGCTCGACGGGGAGGCGAACCCCATCCCCTTGAAGTCTTAGGAAGGTGGTCTGGAATTCTTTAGAATAGCGTTCTATCATGAGTGAATTCAGCTCGCCCCTCGCCGATTTTACGAATATTGCCAGTTCTCGACTCCGGTCCTGTAGGAACTGGTAGGTTGGCAGTCTGTACTCCGTGACCACATGCCCGGTGAAGAATCCTCCTGCCAGCATGATTCCCACCCCAAGCGACAAGGCGATGACGATCAGGCCCCTGCGCATCGTGTTACCCCACATCCTGTTGGCTACATTGTTAACAATAAATAAACATATTGAAACAATGTAGAGCTATCAGCAATTCTTCCTAAATGTGGGTCGGCCGACATTTCAGGCGGCCGCATCGGTAGGTGGTGCAGGCTGTCGGCGCCGCCACGCCGGGCGATCTCGAAGGCTTGACCGGTCCCCACGGCCAAGACGCGCACTCGATATCGGTGGCCGCGGTGAACGGCGGCAGAATGGCGTCGAAGAGCCCCGAGTTCTCGGTGGAGGTCGTCGAGGCCAGGATGATGAAGCGTTCTCCCTGCTGGGCCTGCGTCGTCATGGAGAGTCCCGCAAGGCCAGCGGCTGCGAGGATCAGTCCTGTCTTGTGCATCTTGCCCTTCCTTCTCTCTGTCTTGCTGTCTTTGTTATCTGTCGTCGTCGTCTTCGGAGGGGAGTGAGCGAATCGAGCGCGCCCGCCCGATCACCAGACCAGTTCCTCGCGGATGAACGCCTGGGCCTGGGGAGTGACGGGGCCGTGCGCTTGAGCAGCACGGGACGCTGTAAGACCATCGACTGACGAGGCCGTCGACCTTCCCACAGGATCTGCCCCTGGGCGGGCGTCAGCAGGCCGAGCAGGAAGAACATCACCAAACTATCGGGCATCGGGAGGTCTCAAGCGGCTAGGAAAAACGCCACTCCTTCTGCGAAGCTCAGGGCATTAATTCCAATAAACGTTTTGGCATTGCATCATAGATTATCATCTAGATACGGCTCCACCTGACCCAGGATGTCGCATCCGGCACGGAGTCGTAAAAGCGAGTGAACGATTCAGTCCCTTGTGATGATCAGTCGGGCCTCTCTCCCTAAGCAAAGTTTATAGTAGGAAGAAAGAGCCGGTTAATGTTTCCAACCGTTGTCAAGACCGGTGTTTTGCTATGGCTAATTTAACTTCAACGGGTTCCGGGAGCTTCGAGGCAGAAGCCTACCAGGAAAAGATTCTTCCCGGCGTGTCCCGGAGCTTCGCCCTCACCATACCGCAGCTGCCGTGCGATCTGCGCAAGGTGGTCACCAATGCTTATCTGCTTTGCCGAATTGCGGATACGATAGAAGATGAGCCTGAGCTATCTGCACTACAAAAGGTCGTCTTTCATGAGCAATTTCTGGCAGTGCTAAGAGCGGAGGAGAAGCCGCAGAATTTCGCCAAGCAACTCACTCCACTACTCTCGAAAGCCACTTCGTCGGGTGAGCGGGAGTTGATAGCTAATGCTCCCTTGATCGTTTGCAACACACATCGATTTTCTGCATCACAACGGCAGGTGTTGTTAAAATGTGTGAGCATCATGTGTCAAGGCATGGGCTGCTATCAGAGCAATGCCAGCCTTGAGGGGCTGGCAGACCAGAGAGAAGTTGACCGATATTGCTATTACGTAGCAGGTGTCGTTGGTGAAATGCTTACAGAATTGTTTTGCCAGTACTCCGATGAGATAGACGAAAAGCGCGCCGACATGCTGACTCTCGCTCCTTCATTCGGTGAAGGCTTGCAGCTCACCAATATCCTCAAGGACCTCTGGGAAGATAGGCGACAGGGAGTCTGCTGGTTGCCCCGCAAAGAGTTCGAGGAGTTGGGTCTCAAGGTGGACGCTATCACCCCGGGGGGCAGTGACAAGGCGTTCGTAGCGGCATTGCGCTATATGGTAGGGGTTGCACATGGTCATTTGCATAACGCCTTTCGCTACACCCTGTTGATTCCGCCTCAAGAAACGGGGATCCGGCGCTTCTGCTTGTGGGCCATTGGTCTTGCTGTTCTTACATTACGGCGGATAAAAGCCCGATCTGCTTACAGCAGCGGCCAACAGGTCAAGGTTTCCCGTCGCTTTGTCAAGGCCACTATCCTTGGCACCCATCTAACGGCACGTCATGACTGGATGCTCAAGCTGTTGTTCTCTGGCGCAACAACAGGACTGCCGTTCACGCCACTCTTGAGCCCCGGTCCCGGGCTGAGTCACTGGGTGACCGAGCCGTCGTTGAGCGGTGGCTATCAGGCTGACAGTGTCAGCCTTCTGCTACGCGATGGCGATAAGTAGGCAGATTGTCTTGGCCAGGACCAAGGTCGTTACGGAGGGGGGCGAAAAATGAACCAGGCGATGGAGGTGATCATTGGATAATGCCGTTGAAAGTGAGCGAGATGTGGTCGTGTCGTTCGATGGCGAGGAGCTGATTCTCGTCGATGCAGAGGACCAAGAGCTGGGTTATTTGAACAAGGCAAAGTGCCATGACGGTGAGGGTGTCCTGCATCGGGCTTTTTCACTGTTCGTATTCAATGCGGACGGAGAGCTTCTTCTCCAGCAGCGCTCGGAGGGCAAGCGCTTGTGGCCGCTCTACTGGTCCAACAGCTGTTGCAGTCATCCTCGCCGAGGCGAGCGTATGGAAGAGGCGGCCAAGCGACGTTTACGGCAAGAAGTCGGCATCGAGGCAGTGTTCGACTACCTCTACAAGTTTCGTTATCAGGCACAGTTCGACCCGAACGGAGCCGAGCATGAAATGTGCTGGGTTTATCTGGGGAGCAGCGATGAGGTGCCGCGTCCCAATCGACAGGAAATTGTAGCCTGGTGCTGGATAACGCCAACTCGGCTCGATGCTGAGTTGGCGAATCACCCAGAACGCTATACGCCCTGGTTAAAGATGGAGTGGAAAAGATTAAGGGGTGAGTTTGCAAACGAGCTGAAGAGTTACATTCGATAAGCCCAGTGGCCACCGACGGGCTCAGGGCCGACTCTGAATTTCGCTTAGGGTAATAAGAGAAAAATGATGTCAATTAGGCATCACATCAGTGCGAGGCTTTATCAGTTCAACCACAGGGCTTACTTCGTGGCATTGGGAAAGAACAGCTGTTGTCCCTTGACCTCGAAGTCGGCGATGGCCTGCTGGCCATCGTGGGAAAGCAGCCACTGGTGCCACTGCTCGGCCAGGTCGTGCTTGAGGTGTGGATGGCGCTCCGCGGAGAGCAGCAGACTGCCGTACTGGTTGAACAGCGCCTCGTCGCCCTCGAACAGTAACTCGAGGGCTTGGGGGTTCTCGAAAGCGACCCAGCTGGCGCGGTCGGCCAGCACATAGGCGTCCATACCGGCGGCGGTGTTCAGCGTCGGGCCCATGCCGCTGCCGAGTTCACGATACCATCCGCCATCGGGCGCCACGCCGGCGGCTTCCCAGAGGCGCTGCTCGGCGCGGTGGGTACCGCTGTCGTCACCACGCGAGGCGAAGGGGGCCACGGCCTCGGCGATGCGGCCGAACGCGTCCGCGACCGTGTCGGCGTCACCGATATTCGCCGGGTCTTCGCCCGGGCCGATAACCACGAAATCGTTATACATGACATCGGCGCGCTCGGTGGCGTAGCCCGCGTCGACGAAGCGCTTTTCGCCTTCGGTGTCGTGGACCAGCAGGCTGTCGGCGTCGCCACGGCGAGCGATCTCGAAGGCTTGACCGGTCCCTACGGCCACGACGCGCACCTCGATGTCGGTGGCTTCGGTGAACGGCGGCAGAATGGCGTCGAAGAGTCCCGAATTCTCGGTAGACGTGGTCGAGGCCAGAATGATGAAGCGTTCCCCCTCCTGGGCCTGCGTCGCCATGGAGAGTCCCGCCAGGCCAGCGGCCGCGAGGATCAGTCCTGTCTTGTGCATCTTGCCCTTCCTTCTTTCTGTCTTGCTGTATTTGTTATCTATCGTTAGCTTCGGGGGGAGTGAGCGAATCGAGCGCGCCCGCCCGATCACCAGACCAGTTCGCCCCGGATGAAGGCCCGCGCCTGGGGAGTGACGGGGGCCGTGAAGAACTCAGCGGCGGAGGTGTATTCCAGCACACGCCCACCGCACAGGAACACCACGTCGTCGGCTAATCTTCGTGCCTGATACAGGTCGTGGGTGCTCATCAGGATGCGGGTGCCGCGTGCGTGGAAGTCGCGCACGGCATCCTCCACCGCCTTGATCGCCGCGGGGTCCAGCGCGGAGGTGGGTTCGTCGAGAAACAGCATTTCGGGTTCGGTCAGCCAGGCCCTGACCAGTGCCAGGCGTTGCTGCTCGCCGCCGGAGAGCACGCGGGCCGGGCGTTTTTCCAGCGCGGCCAAGCCGAAGCGCTCCAGGGCCTCGCGGGCCACTGACTTGCGGCGCGCGCGGGGGACGCCGTTCACCGCCAGGGCGTAGGTGAGGTTGGCCAAGGCCGTGCGCTTGAGCAGCACGGGACGCTGGAAGACCATCGACTGACGAGGCCGTCGACCTTCCCATCGAATCTGCCCCTGAGTGGGCGTCAGCAGGCCGTGGGCGAGGCGCATCAACAGGCTCTTGCCGGCGCCGTTGGGGCCCATCAGCAGGGTGCGACGACACCCTTCGAGACGCAGGTCGACTGGATGCAGCAGCGTCTGGCCACGGTGCACGAAGCCAACGCCCTGCAGCGACAGCGTTGGAATGGCCGTCGCGGCGAGTCGTGTCATCTCGTTCATCCCAGTCGTCCCCGTGCGCTCTCGCCGATCAGGTAGGCGGCGGCATTGACCAGCGCCACCAGCCCCAGCAGCAAGATGCCGAGCCCGAGCGCCAGCGGCAGGTCCCCCTTGCTGGTTTCCAGCACGATGGCGGTGGTCATGACCCGCGTCACGCCCTCGATGTTGCCACCCACGATCATCACCGCGCCGACCTCGGCACTGGCGCGACCGAATCCGGCCAGGATCACCGTCATCAGGCCGAAGCGCGCGTCCCACAACAGCGTGGGGATCATGCGCTGCTTGGACAGGCCCATGGAGCGCAGCTGCTCGTGGTAGTCGCCATGCAGCTCCTCGATCTGTTGGCGGGCCAGGGCGGCGATGATCGGCAGCACCAGGATCACCTGGGCGACCACCATGGCGGTGGGGGTGAAGAGCAGGCCGAGCTCGCCCAGTGGCCCGGCCCGCGAGAGCAGCAGGTAGACCGTGAGCCCCGCGACGACCGGTGGCAGGCCCATGAAGGCATTGAGGACGACAATGAGCGAGCCGCGACCGGGGAACTTCCAGAGCGCCAGCGCTGCCCCCAGCGGCAGGCCGATCAGCGTGGCGATCAGCACCGCCGACAGCGATACCCGAAGCGACAGCGCCACGATCCCGAGCAGATCGGGGTCGAGGCCCAGGATCAGGCTGAGGGCGGTCTGGAAGGCATTGGCGTCGTCGGTCATCAAGGGCTCCTGAAGGTCGCTTGCATAATGCGCGTTTACTATCGGCTTTGCAGCAAATGCAGTGATTTATGCATCTGTATGCAGGATAATGCATTATTGCCACGATGTATTAGGGAGCCAATAATGGAAACCGAGCGACGCCACTTGCCGGATGCGTATCTGACGACCGTCGAGGTGGCCGACTATCTGCGCCTCAAGGAGCGCAAGGTCTACGACCTGGTGCGCCAGGGGGAGATTCCCTGCGTACGAATTACCGGAAAACTGCTGTTTCCCAAGCAGAGCATCGACCTGTGGCTGATGAACCATCTGGAAGGGGATCGTCGCAGCGCTCGGCCGGTGCCCACGGTGCTGGCCGGCAGCCAGGACCCGCTGCTGGAATGGGCCGTTCGCGAGAGTGGCGCCGACCTGGCGATGCTCTGCCATGGCAGTGGCGATGGCGTCCGACGTCTGATCCAGGGCGACGCCATGGTGGTCGGCCTGCACCTGGTCGACGCCGGTAGCGGCACGTATAACGTCCCGACGGCGATCGGGCTCTCCGGGATGCGCGATCTGGTGATGATTCGCTGGGCGGTTCGCCAGCAGGGCCTGCTGCTGGCACCGGGCAACCCGCTGGGTATCGCTTGCCTGGAGGACCTGGCGCGCGAGCCGGGAAGGATTGCCCACCGACAGCCCGACGCCGGCGCCCATCGGCTGCTGGAGTGGCTGCTGGCACGGGCGGGCGTCGAGGCCGAGAGGCTGCGTTTCACCGACCATCCGTCGCTCAGCGAGGACGATCTGGCGCTGGCCATCCGCCAGGGCGAGGCGGATTCCGGGCTCGGGGTCGAGGCGGCGGCACGCCGTCAGGGGCTGGACTTCGTGCCGCTTCACGAGGAGCACTTCGACCTGGCCATGCGCCGTCGCAGCTATTTCGAGCCGCCGGTGCAGCGGCTACTCGCCTTCGCAAGCGAGTCGCGCTTTGTCGAGCGCGCCGAGGCACTCGGCGGCTACGACGTCAGCGAGCTGGGGCGGGTGATCTACAACGCCTGAGCAATGCTCAGGCGCCTTTGGGCATACAAAACCGAGGCCCGGCGGGTGGCTCAGTCCTTGGCGTTCACGCAGTTGTCGTAAAAGGTGACAGTGGCCGGCCAGTCGCTGAACAGGCCGATGATGCCGACATCACGGGTGAGCACGTCGAGGGTGAGCAGCTTGTCGCCGTCGTTGTCGATCACATCATCCGTGGTGCGGTGATACCACTCGACGTCGTTGGCCAGCGGGCCGGAGCGCTCGAAGGTCCAGGCGATGAGATCGAGCCCCGCTTCCTTGGCGCGCTCCGCATAGACGGAGGGCACGATCCGGTTCTCGGTGTCACCGGCCTCGGGGTTGGCCGCCAGCAGCATCCACATTGGCGGCGCGAGGATCTGAACGCCCATCTCGGCAAGCTCCTCCATGGTCGGCGACCAGGTGGCCGGGTCGGTGTGGTCGAAGTCGTCAAGGCTGTAGCGGTCGTCAAGATAGACGGCTTGCTCGCCGAACTCGGGCGCGTTGTCGATCCAGTAGCGCACATCGTCCAGGTTGAACGACTGGGCGTAGACGTCGCTTGCCGCAACATCGGCGGCCTTGTATTCGTCGATCATCTTCTGGGCGTAGTCTTCCTGGCTCAGACCGTTAAAGGGCATCTCGACACTGGGCGCCTTGAGCTCGGGGGTCATCTTCACGCCCAGCGCCTTGAACAGCTCGATGCTTTCGGCGTGGGTCATCAAGGTACCGCGAGAATTGTAGAGATCGGTTCGCCAGCCGGGCGTGCCGGCACGATATTCCTCGGTACTGTTGGCTTCAATGTTGGCCCCTTCCATCTTGCCCTGCAGCGTGCGGAATTCCGCCAAGGTGATATCGCTGGTGCAGCACTGGACGTCGAAGGCATTGCTCAGCTCGCCCGCCTCGTTGAATGCCGGTGGCACGCTGCACTTCCGTGCCAGGTCGGTGGCGACGATGTTGGTAGTGGTGTGAAGATCGCACTGGGAGTGTCGGCATACCAGTTCCTGATCGCTGGTGAAGGTCACGTCGCACTCGAGGATGCCGGCGCCCATCTGGGCACCGGCGAGGTAGGACTCGCGGGTGTGCTCGGGAAACTGCAGCGGAGCGCCGCGGTGGCCGATGCTGAAGTCGCTGCGCTGCCAGTCGTCGGTATTCGCTGCGCAGCGCAGCAATTCAGCCTTGAGGTCGCGCGAGCGCCGAGTCTCCTCGTCCATGTCCAGGACCAGGAAGAGGGGGCGAGGCCCGAGAGTAACGTGGCTGGCGGCGGCGATTGCGTCCTGAGTGGCGGTCTTGTCATGACTAGCGAAAGTAGCGGGGGCGAGCAGCATCGCCGCCAACGCGCCGAGCGTTAGCATCAAGGAGGGAGTCTTCATGTAAGCCTCGCTATTTTGTCTTGCGCGGAAGGGGTGGATCAACCTGTTCAGCATGCCCGATGGAGTATGACGACACCGTGACGTCCTGGTGTCGGGCGGGGATGCTCCCACGCTCGCGGCCAGCGGCAGGTAGTTCGGCGAACAGCGTACATGGTTTGACATCGAGCCGCGGGACCTCCAAGAGGGCCCGCGGCCGAGTGGTGTTGTGCCTGTCGCAAGTCTCAGAAGCGTGAGGCCGGCAACCAGACGTCGGCCCTCGCCCAGGCCTGTTCGAATGCCTCGCCGGCCTCAGCTGCCTCGGTGTCTTTTCCTTGGGCGGCAAGGCTCTGTTCGAGCCCCTTGAGCGACCAACCGTTGTCGGGGTGTACTGCCAGGGCGTCGCGATAGATCGCTTCCGCCTCCTGGGCATGCCCTGCCTCCAGCAGTACCGCACCGAGCACGTGGCGGGCCGGTATCGGCCAGGGTTCTGGTTCGGAGTAACCGAGGCCGTCTTCCAGGGCTATGGCCGCCTGCAGCTGTTCGCGTGCCTCATCGAGTCGTCCCGCCTCGGCGGCGATTTCGCCGGCCAGGATACCCGCCGCGATGCCCAGCAGGTCGCGCTGGGCATGCCGGAAGAAGTGATAGGTAGCCTCTTCCGGGGTCGCCTCCCGAGTGGCACGGATCCTCGCCAGGGTCTCCCGGGCCGCTTCGGCATCGCCGGTGCGCAACTGTGCCAGCCCCTGCGCGAAGTGCCACATGGCGGCCTGGAAGGCCGCGTCCGGCTCACCGTCCTGATTCAGCAGTTCGTCCCAGCGGCCGAAGCGGGCGAGCTGCAGGCTGTGGTGGAAGATGTCTTCCGCGCGTTCGCGACCGATGTCCCGAGCGGCCGAAAGGGCGACGCCGCTCTGCCCGTCCATCCACGCTGAATAGACCAGCATCAGGGTGTTGTGGGGCGCATAGGTGCTCACGGCCGCGTCGTGGCGGGCCGCCTGGTCCCACTGGCGCGCCTGCTGGTTCGCGCGGACGCTGTCGCCGTAGCGGCCGATGTTCATATAGATGTGCGACGGCATGTGCTGAATGTGGCTCACGCCCGGAATGGCGTCGGCCAGCCGGTCGGCGCAGGCCTCGGCGCGGGTCGGCTCATAGGCTTCCACGGTGTGGATATAGAGGTGGCAGGCGCCACCATGGCCCAGTTCGGCGTCCAACACGGTTTCCAGTTCCTCGATCACCGTCTGGGTCTCCGGGTAGGGTTCGCCGTCTGCCTGGTAGAGATTCCAAGGGCGGTACAGCATCAGCGACTCGGCATAGAGGGTGCGTATGTCAAGGTCGTTGGGATGTGCCGCTGCGGCCTCTTCCATGGCCTCGGCGTAGCGACGGGTCGCCTGCTGCGGATCGGCGTCGTCGGAAGCCGGGTAGCGCTCGGCCATGGCCTCGATCAGCGCCTGCTCCCAGGGCGTGGCGTCATCGACCCGCTCGAGGGCTCGCTGGGCAGCGGCGTTGGCCTCCTGCGGATCGCCGACGCCGCCAGGGTTGTTTTGATAGGGTCCCAGTGCCCAGGCTTCCCCCCAGGCACAGAGGGCGCAGTGCGGATCATATCGCTGTGCGGTCTGGAAGGAGCGGATTGCTTCCGGTCGAGCGAAACCATAGGCGAGTCGTAGCCCTTGGTTGAAGTAGGCCTGGGCCTGGTCCGAGTCCGTGGTAATGGTACGGCCATAATCCCCCAGGTTGTCGAAGCGCGGTATATCGGTGCTGTGGGCGGGGGTGGTCCATGCCAGGCTGGCCACGGCCAGGACGGATGCGGGTGTGCTCATGATGGCTTTCATGATGACCTCCCATCGGTAGTGGGTTTCCAGAATGAGGGCAGACGCTTGTCGTCTGCCAGCTTCTTGGTGTCCACAATCCCCCTGGCTGGCTGCTCTTGCCAGAGCTAGATTGGTCAGAAACGGTCCATTCCGGTCATGAGGCGCCGTGTTGGTGCTTGCGTTCTGTCTCCAGCAATTGCCGTTTGCGCTCGAGGCCCCAGCGATACCCGCCGAGACTTCCGTCACTTCGCAGCACGCGATGGCAGGGAATCAGCACACCGATACGATTCCTGCCGCAGGCGGAGGCGACGGCACGGATGGCGCTGGGCATGCCGAGCCGTTCGGCGAGTTGTCGGTAGCTGAGTACCTCGCCTTCGCGAATGCTGAGCAGGCATTGCCATACCTGCATTTGAAAGACGGTGCCGCGCATCTCCAGCGGCAGATCGGGCCGTGGCCCGCCCGCACCGAGATGCTGCTCGAGCGCCTGTATCCAGGCGTCCAGTTCGGGCGCGTGCTGCGCGCTCGAGGAGACCAGCTCGGCCCTAGGGAATTCATCGCGAAGCGCGCCGAGTAGGGCGTATTCGTGGTCGCCGAACTGCACGCAGCACACGCCCTTGTCGGTGGCCGCCATCATCAGCGGCCCCAGCGCACTCTGCCGGCAGGCGTAAGCGATGGTCTCGCCGGCCCCACCGGCCCGATACGTGCCTGGCGTCATGCCGAGGCTGCGTGTCGTCTCGCCGTAGACCCGGCTGGTGGAGCCGAACCCGGCGGCGAAGATCGCCTCGGTCACGGTGTCGGCATCTTTCAGTTGCTGCTTGTAGCGTCGCATGCGTACCGCATTCCGGTAGGTCTTCGGCGATATGCCGAACGCCTGCGTGAAGCCGCGTTGCAGGGTGCGGGTCGACAGGCCCGACACCGCGGACAGCTCGGCGAGGGTGAGCGGTGCGTCGGCATGAGCGTCGATGTGACGCGCTACGTCGACCAGGCGGGTATCCAGCGCGACCGTCTCGGTGGGTCGGCAACGCTTGCAGGGCCGATAGCCTGCCGCCATGGCGGCGTCGATGCCAAGAAAGAAGCGCAGGTTCTCGGGTCTGGCGTGGCGACTCGCACACGAGGGCCGGCAGAACACGCCCGTGGTGAGCACCGCATAGACGAACACGCCATCCAGGGAGGGGTCCCGGGCGCTGATCGCGGCGCGCATTTGGGCTTCGGAGGGCAGGCTCATGGGGTGGTCCTCGCAGTCTTGTCTAATCGCCTTCAGTCAATACTACCCGCGGGTGGGCGTCCATCCGATTCCTGCGCGGTAATCCGCATTGGGCGAGGCGATTTCCTCCCTTGCCGCCCTCTGAAGAATCGCTGGGATAGCCAGCGAGATAGCCGAGGAGATGATCGCTGAGCTCGCGGGCGTCGTCATCAACGCCGTGAATGAAGCTCGACTTGCGACGGCGCATGAACGGCAGGCCCAGCGCATAGAGCCCCGGTGCCTCGACCACGCCGCCGTGGTGTTTCAGCCGTCCCTTGCGGTCGAGTACCGGCACGTGCAGCCAGCGGTAATCCGGGCGAAAGCCGGTGGCCCAGAGCACTGTGCGTATCTCGCCGCGGTTAAGATCGAGGCTCAGGCGCGGCGAGGCAGGCAGCCGGGTCGTCGGGAAGCGCTCGGGCGGCGCCAGGTCGTTGTCCATGCCGCGATGCCTTGCCCAGATGTCGAAGGTCTCGAGCAGCCGCCCCAGCTTGAGATCCGCCGCCGCGCAATGGGCCGCCAGCGAACCCGAGAACTGCAGCGTGTGGTCGCGCAGGCCGACCAGCCGTCCGACCCGTTGCACCCCCCGCGTCTCGAGGGTGTTCAGGTCCAGGGTCGCCGGCGTCTCGCTGCCCATCAGCTGCGGCGAGGGCAGGCGTCGTGCGCGCTCGATGTCGTCGATCTCATCGAAGCGTTGATCGAGCAGGCCGCTCGCCTCCATCCACCACTGGATGTCCCGACCGCGATAGCGCCGCGGCATCCGCACGTGCTCGCCCACCGCCAGCGTCACCGGCCGTCCGCTGCGCTGGATCTCGTCGGCCAGCTGCACGCCGGTGGCCGAGGCCCCGACCACCAGCACGCCGCCATTGGCCAGTTGGCAGGGGTGGCGATAGTCGCGTGTCGTGAGGCTGTGGAGGGACGCCGGCAGCGAGCTTGCCAGCGCAGGCACGACCGGCAGGTTGCAGGCGCCGCTGGCGATCACCACCGCACGACACTGCCAGTCGCCGGCGTCGGTGACCACGCGGTAGCCGCCGGGTGCCGGGCGCACCGACATCACTCGGGTGGCGGTGTGAATCGGTGCCGAGAGCTTCCGCGCATAGCCGTGAAGAAAGTCCACGACCTCCGGCATGGTCATGAAACCATCGGGGTCGGGTCCGGCATAGCGAAACCCGGGAAGCCGGCATTGCCAGTTGGGTGTCAGCAGGCGCAGCGAGTCCCAGCGCTCGTGGCGCCAGGCATTGGCTACCTCGCCGCGCTCAAGTACGACATGGTCGATGCCGCGCCTGTCGAGTTGATGACTCATGGCGAGCCCGGCCTGTCCCGCGCCGATCACCACTACCGTTGTCACGCGGTAGGGCAGGACGCGGGACGGGCTGAACCGCCGACGAGGAAGATCGCCGTTCATGCCACGCTTACCGTTACGTTGGTGGGATTGGTCAGCAGGTCGTAGACCGCCGAGCGCTTCTGGGACTGGGCGACCAGCGCCTCGATTTCCTCGCGCGTGGCGTCGGCATCGATCTCGAAGCGTACCCTGACGTCCTCGAAGCCGTTGCGCACGTCGCTGTCCATGCCCAGGATGCCCTGAATGTCCATGCTGCCCTCGAGGGTGGCCACGACCGAGCGCAGCTGAATGTCACGGTGCTGGGCGACGGCGGCGATACCCGCGGTCAGGCAGCTGGCAAGCCCGACCAGCACGTATTCGACCGGGGTGGGGCCATGGTCCTCGGAGGCGAAGACTTCCGGGTGATCGGCGTCAAAGGTGAAACGGGTCTTGTGGCGCTGCTCCTCGCCGAGGCCATGATAGCTATCGATGGTCGCGTGACTGTGCGTGCCATTGACCCAGTCGCAACGGGCGCGCCAGGTGAAGCGTGCCGCTTCCGGCGCCTGGGCAAGGGCCTCGCGGGCGCCCAGCAGGGCAGCGACATTGACGCCGTTATCGACCTGAATTGAGGTGGCGGTTTGCATGGTAATCTCTCCTTTGTGATGGCTCTATGTCGGATATGGCCGGTCGGGTGTCGACCGGTCAGGTACCAGCCTGGGCCCGGTTCGTGGGACCCAGCGGGGGAGAGATCGTGGTTTTTTCAGGATGCGGCGTGGATATTGGCGTGGTCGTCGGGCAGTACCGCGTGGAAGGCCCAGACGCGCTCGAACGGGATGCCGGCTTGGCGTTGAGCCAACCGCACCGACTCGGCGTCGGGGGCCTGGTAGAGGCAGATCATGCGTCGGCGGTTCCGTGCGAAGAAGGTGCGCACGAAACGCACCCGATGGTGTTGCAAGCAGGCCGCCTCGTCGTCTTCGCGGGCCTGGATACGGGCGAGGACGACCGGCTCGTCGAAGGTGCGCTCCACCAGTACGTTGGCCACCAGCACGTTGGCGGGAAGCGGCGGCGTGTCGCAAGGGGCTATGTCGCAAGTCGCTGTGGCGTCTCGCTTCCTGCGGGGGCGTTGACGGGACATTGCCGGCGCGTCATGGATCGTGGCGAGCCAGAAAATCCGGGTGTCGGCCCCCGCCTGTTGCAGGGCGGTCCGCGCGGATTCGGCGTCGGGCGCCTGGAAATGACAGAACATACGCCGGCCGTCGTTCGCCAACAGGCTACCCCGCCAGATTAAGCTATGCGGGCGGTAGCAGCTCAGGGCACCCTGCGACACGGCCAGCACGAACTTGGTGGTGAGAGGTGTGGCGAAGCGGCGCTCGAGACAGACATCGATCATGTGCTGCCCTCAGCCGGTTGGTCTGTCCGTAACTCGGCGACCCGGCACCAGGCCCAGCGGGCGACCGGCGCTTGTTCAAGCGTGGCCACCGCCTTGGCATGCTGTCGGTAAGCGGCCGTATCGCCGCGGGTGCGATGCGCTTCGGCGAGCACGCAGTGCGCCAGCAACTGCTCCGTGGCGCGCTCCAGCACCCTGGCATTGTCGAGCGCCTCGGCGGCGTGAGCCATGGCCTCGATTGGCCGGTCGCGCTCGACATCGAGCAGTGCCGCGTGCGTCAGCAGGTAAGACAGACGATGCTTGGCGTCGGCGTCACGCAGTGCCGGTAGCGTGTTGTCCAGGGGTGTCGTGTCGTCGCTGAGGGCATAGCGACACAGCGCTTGCGCGGCATGCGCGAAGGGGGCTTCGCTGCCGTCGCGAAGCTTCTCACCAATCTCCACCAGGCCGTCGCAGCGTCGTTGTGCCGAGGCGTAACGGGCCTGCTCGATATCCAGCATCATCAGGTATTCGTTGGCCTGGAATTCGCATAGGCGATCGCCGCTGGCCTTGCACAGGGTGCGTGCCTCCTTGAAGTAGGTCTCGGCGTCTTCCAGGTGGTTGTCGTGATAGCGCAACAGCCCGAGGGCCATGGGAATGGCGGGATGGCTCACCCGCTGCTGCCTGGCGAGCTCGCGAGCTTCAGCCAGCATGGCAGCGGCCTGGTCGAGGTCGCGCTCGAGCATCGCCAGGCACTTGGCCGTCTCCGCCAGGGCGATGATCTGTTCACGGTCGTCCGCGCTGCGCGTCATTCGTTCGGCCTGCAGGGCCTCTTCGTGGGCGCCGGACCATTGACCGTGGGCCCAGAGGACCTGGCTTGCCAGTTGATAGCCGAGGCGGGCGTGGGCGAGGGCACCATGTTCCAGCGCTTGCTCGGCCAGCATGACCAGTTCGCTGGCGGTGGCTTCCCAGTCGCTCAGCGGCGCCGCACTGAGCATGATTTCCCGCAGTTCCAAAAACAAGCAGATCCGTCGTCCGCCGGAAAGCTGTTCGGCCATGGCGAGGCCTCTTTGGGCCAGCCGCTGGGCTTCCTCGTTGGCGAAGAAGCGCAGACACAACCGCCCGGCAGTGACCAGGGCATCGGCGGCGAGGGCGGGATCACCGCTCAGCTGCGCATGGTGCGCGAGGTCGGCGGCATGCTCGAGGTCCAGGACGTTGTCCCGGGCCAATAGCTCAGCGACATGGTGATGCATGAACTGGCGTCGCGCCGGCGATATCCCCTCGTAAAGACACTGGGCGACGCACTCGTGGGAAAAGCACAACCCCCGGTCGGTGGCCTCGAGAAGATTCAAGCGCTCGGCAGCCTCCATTGCCTCGCCGATGTGGTTGGCGGACATCCCACTGACGCGGGCCAGCCAGGGGGTGTCGAGGCAGGGGGTGAGGATCGCGGCCCAGCGCAGCACGTCCCGCGTAGGGGTGTCGAGCCGAACCAGCAGGGCGTCCCATGGTTCGTCGGGGCCGGTGTCCTCGCTCGGCGAACGCTCGCTATCGCCCGGATGGCTGGCGAGAGGATGCCCGGGCGCCGCGCGTCTCGCCCGCAGCAGCGCACCCTGGGGCGTGATGCCGGCCTGCTTGAGCAGGCGCATGCCCAGCTGGAAATGCTGCTCGGCGTCCCGTGGGCGGTTGAGGGCCAGCAGCAGGCGAATCAGACCAGCTCGGGCGTCCTCGTCGAAGGGCGAAAGACGCACCAGCGAATGGGCGTGGGGCAGCGCCCGCTCGGGGGCATCCCCCAGGCGGTCGACCAGCGCCTGCAGCAGAGAGGTCTGGGCACGCAGGGCTGCTTCACGCTCGGCGAGACACCAGCTGTGGAAATCGTGAAGATTCGGCAGGTCGAGGCCCTCGAGAAACGGGCCGCGACAGCGGGCGGCGGTGGCCTCGAGCGCCTCGATGGTAGCCGCTGTTGGGTCCTGCCTGCCCAGCCAATGCAACGCTGTGACGTCAATGTCGATATCGCGGGTATCGAGTCCGACCGTGAGGCGGTCGGCGATGATCCTCGGGTGGTCGGGGCCGTCCATCAGTCGGCGAAGCTTTGACAGGCTCCAGCGCAGCGATCCGCGGGGGTCATCGGGTAGTTCCCAGAGCAGGTCGCAGAGGTGTTCGCGACTGAACGCCCGGGCGTGTATTGCCAGATATACCAACAGGGCACGTGTCTTCTTCGAGGGTGGCAGCATCAGTCCCTGACCGTCTCGAATGATCTCGAGATCGCCAAGCACGTTGAGGGTCAGTGCACTCATGTGACCATCCCCGAAGAGACATCCATCCTTGAGTATAGCCCGCGATGCTACTTGGTCAGGGAAGTCCTCCAGGCCGCGACGCACCCTGACGAAAAAAACCACGCTGATTACCACGCCCGCTTACTCGGTCAACACCGAGACTGACAGTCATGAAAACCGACACACCGGACCGAGGAGAAAGATCATGGCGCGTTACGACAGCATTCTCGACACCATCGGTGGCACACCGCTGGTCAGGCTCAATCGACTCGCTCCCCCCGATGTCACTCTCTATGTGAAGATCGAGGCCTTCAATCCCATGGGCTCGGTCAAGGATCGCATGTCCCTGGCGGTCATCGAGCAGGCCGAGCGCAGTGGCGAGCTGCATCCCGGCCAGACGGTAGTCGAGGCGACCAGCGGCAATACCGGCATCGGGTTGGCCATGGTCTGCGCCTGCAAGGGCTATCCGCTGGTGGTCACCATGGCGGAAAACTTCAGCGTGGAGCGGCGCAAGCTGCTGCGCTATCTCGGCGCCAAGGTGGTGCTGACGCCGGCGGCGGAGAAGGGCACCGGCATGCTCAACAAGGCGATAGAGCTCGCCGAGACCCATGGCTACTTCCTGTGTCGCCAGTTCGAGAACGAGGCCAACGCCGACATGCACTCGCGGACCACTGCCTTGGAGATTCTCGACGATATGGGCGACGTGCCTCTTCACGCCTGGGTCACGGGGTTCGGCACCGGCGGCACGCTCAAGGGCGTCGCCCGGATCTTGCGCCAGCAGAGCCCGGCGACCCGCATCGTGGTCGCCGAACCCGACAATTCGCCCCTGCTCGGCAGCGGCATTGTCCAGCCGCGCGATGCCAGCGGCGCGCCAGCGGCGAGCCACCCGCGCTTTCGCCCCCACCTGATGCAGGGCTGGACGCCGGATTTCATCTCCCGGCTCACCGAAGATGCGATTAATGCAGGACATGTCGACGAGGTGATACCGGTCGCCGGCGACGAGGCCATGCACCTGTCGCGCGAACTCGCCTGTCAGGAGGGCATTTTCGTGGGTACCTCGAGCGGCGCCACCCTGGCCGCTGCGCTTCAGGTAGCACGACGCTCGCCTCCCGACAGTCATGTCGTCTGCATGCTACCGGATACCGGTGAGCGCTATCTCTCCACGCCGCTGTTCGAGGGCATCACCGAGGCGATGACCGACGAGGAGATTGCCCTGTCGCGCTCCACGCCGGGCTATCGTTTCGATTCGCCTCCGCCTGCCGCACCGTCGCCCCGGGATGGCAAGGCCGCGACCCAACCGGTGGCGCTCGACCCCGAGGCGGTAAGGTTCGTCGACGAGGTTCTGGCGACCGAGCCCGTAGTAATGTTCGCCCTGGAATGGTGCGAATTCTGCTGGTCGGCCCGCAAGCTGTTCGCGCGGCTGGGCATTGAGTACCGCAGCGTGGATCTCGACGCGGTGGCCTATCAGGAGGGCGACCTCGGGGGACGCATCCGCGCGGTGCTCGCTGCGCGTACCGGCGCCACGACCATTCCGCGCATTTTCGTTGGTGGCGAGCACATCGGCGGGTGTACCGAACTGTTCGACGCCTGGCGCGACGGGTCGCTGCCTCGGCAGCTCGAGGCCCTGGACGTCGATTACGACCGCAGCGTTGAGCTCGACCCGTATAGCCTGCTGCCCGCCTGGCTACATCCGCGCACGCCGGTGGCATGAGGCGGTGTCTCGGTACTGGGTCTTAAAAACGGAGTCTTGAAACCGTTTGGCAAAAACCAGGAGATCACGACATGAGCTTTCTCCATACGATGCCCCTCGAGCAGGCCACGGGTGAGGTGCGGGCCATGTACGAGCGCCAGCAAGCCCATTTCGGCTATCTGCCCAACTACGCACGGGCCTTTTGTCATCGCCCCGATGTTATGGCGAGTTGGGCGGCTCTGCTGGCAACGATTCGCCGCTACGCCGAGCCGCGGCGCTTCGAGCTCGTTACGCTGGCGGCCGCCCAAACGCTTGGCAACTCGTATTGCGCGCTGGCCCACGGTCAGGCACTGACGGCGCTAGTCGGCACCCAGGACGTTCAAGCCATCGCCGAGGGTCGCGAGCCGCGCACCTTGACCGACGCGGAACGCGAGATGGTGGCCTTCGCCCGCAAGGTGGCGGGGCATGCCACAGAAGTGACCGAGTCGGATATCGACCGCCTGCGCGCCGCCGGGTTTGCCGAT
Source organism: Halomonas jincaotanensis (assembly GCF_018448785.1). Taxonomy (GTDB): domain Bacteria; phylum Pseudomonadota; class Gammaproteobacteria; order Pseudomonadales; family Halomonadaceae; genus Halomonas; species Halomonas jincaotanensis. Next base: position 309,671 of record NZ_JAHCLU010000001.1, read on the forward strand.
GAGGAGATCTTCGACATCGTTGTCATGGCGGCGGCACGTGCCTTCTTCACTAAAGTGCTGGATGGCCTCGGCGTCGAGGCGGATGCCGCCTACCGGGAGATGACGCCGCGATTGCGCGATGCCTTGACCGTGGGGAGGCCCATCGCCGCCGGGCCACCCGAGGCGCGCTCGGCAGGTTCAGCTAAGGGTTCAGCCAAGGCGAGCTCAGCAGAGCCGGCTACCAAGCAGCAGTAGACCGGCATCCGCCACCTGCCAGCCCCAACAGGCAAGCACCGTGATCGCTACGGCGCCGATCAGGGCAACGATGAAGATGAGATGACGGCGCGTCATGCCTCGACCTGCGCGGGGGTGGGGCGACTAACGGGGGCTTCGTTGATGAACCAGTGCAGGGCGGCCGCCACGATCGACAACACGATGGCAAGCTTCCAGACCACGTCGTAGTCGCCGTTGAGGTCGTAGAAGAAGCCGCCCAGCCAGACGCCCATGAAGGAGCCCAACTGATGGAACAGAAAGACGATGCCGCCGAGCATCGAAAGATGGCGCACCCCGAAGACCGAGGCGACGATGCCGTTGGTCAGCGGCACCGTGGAGAGCCATAGCAAGCCCATGGCGATACCGAACAGATACGCGCTGGTGGTGCTCAGCGGCATAACAATGAAAACGGTGATGACCACGCCGCGAGCCAGGTATAGCCAGGTCAACAGCCGCGGTTTGGAGTGGTGGCCCCCCAACCAGCCGGCGGTATAAGTGCCGACGATGTTGAACAGCCCCACTAGCGCGAGCACGGTGCTGCCCACCCGCACGGCGATGCCGTTGTCGAACAGATAGCCCGGCAGATGCACGCCGATGAACACCACCTGGAAACCGCAGACGAAGAAGCCCAGGCAGAGCAGCCAGAAGCCACGATGGTTGGCGGCCTCGTCCAGCGCGGCGCCGAGTGACAAGTCGCTTGCCTGGCGCCGCGAAGGTCGGTCGCGCAGCATGCCACCCAGCGGCACCATCAGGGCGGCGAGCCCGCCCATCACCAGCATTGCGGCAGACCAGCCGAGCCATTGCAGCAGGCCGAGGGTGCCGGGCAGCATGGCGAACTGGCCGAAGGAACCCGCGGCGCTGACGATGCCCATGGCCAGGCTACGCTTTTCCGGCGCCACCGTGCGGCCCACGGCGCCCAGGATCACCGAAAAGGTGGTGCCGGAAAGCCCCAGCCCGATCAACAGCCCGGCGCTTAGCGACATGCCCAGTGCGGAGTCCGAGGTGCCCATCATGACCAGCCCCAGCGCATACAGCAGGCCGCCGACCACGATGATGCGCGCGGCGCCGAAACGATCGGCCAGGGCCCCGGTGAACGGCTGTGCCAGGCCCCAGATCAAGTTCTGCAGCGCCAGGGCGAAGGCAAACACTTCCCGCCCCCAGCCGAGGTCGGTGCTCATGGGCTCGAGGAAAAGTCCGAAGCCGTGACGCAGGCCCATGGCGAGCGAAATGACCAGACTGCCGAGAACAATGATCAGCAGGGCGTGGCGACGGAGGGTGTCCATGATGACGACAGGCCTGTAAGCAGACGAACGGTCTGTTAATGTCGCGCGTTTCAGCGAGACTAGCCACTGTCTCCTCATGGATACAGCAGGCAGCAAACGCCGGCTTCATATGCATGCACGCCGCTATCGATGACGACCGCGGCAGGCGCTCGCGCGAAGGCAGCTTCTGCCCGCAAGGCCTGCGTAAAGAAGGGGCGATGCTGAGGGTAGGCGGCTCGTTTCACAAGTCGCGTGGCTTAGCGCGATATTGACCTAGAGACGGGTGTACCAGAGCCGAGTGGACCGGCGGCCTGAGTGTCTCGTTTGATTTTCCCCGTGCCCGGGGTATCGTTGAGTTCTACCTTCTGAAGTGTGGGCAGGCGGTCGCGACCATGTCCTTTCTCGAACTGACGTCACGCACCCTGGGTCCTGAGCATGTCGCGCATGCGCATGACTATCACCAGTTGATTCTGGCCACCTGCGGGGTGACTGAACTGGTGATCGGTGGCTGTGCCGAGCGCGTCACCGGAAGTCGCGGCTGCCTGATTCCCAGCACGAGTCATCATGAGTATGTCGGCGACGGCCGCAACCGCACCCTGGTGCTCGATATTCCCCTGAGCAGCCTGGCGTCGGTGCGCGACAGCAGCGGCATCGAGCGTCTCTTCGACAAACCGCGTTTCTTCAGCGTGCCGACCGGGCTCAACGAGTTGGCCGGCAGCCTGATGCGCCAGTTGGAACAGTGTCCGGCCCTGCATAGCGAGATCGCGGCCTTGCTGCTACGGGCGCTCTATCTGCATCTGGAAGCCGAGCCGCATGGTGGCGTCGATGGCCTGTCGCTGACTCATCACGCCGGCGAGCGCCTGGACATGCCGCGCCTGAATGCCTGGATCGACCGCCATCTCGCCGACGACATCCGCGTCGAGCAACTCGCTGCACTCTGCGCCCTGAGTACCGGCCATTTCCATCATTGCTTCCGTCACCTGTCGGGCCATACGCCCCAGGCCTATGTACAGGTTCGTCGGCTCGAGCATGCTCGCAGCCTGGTCTGTCATAGCGCCCTGAGTCTGGGCCACATCGCGTCGCTGGTCGGCTTTCGCGACCAGGGCAGTTTTTCCCGCGCCTATCGCCGTCAGTTCGAGGTAAGCCCCTCCGGCGATCGACGCGTCGATTGAAGGCTCCTGAGTTTCGGGCAAGTCTTGCGCAGTGTCGGGCAAGCACGGCGGGGCGTGTCGTCTTAATCTAGCAATAGCGACCGCACACAAGCGGTCTGCCGGTCGATCACAACGACAATACCCGGAGACGACACGATGCCTTTCAAGACCCTGCCCCGTATCGCCACACTTGCCGCACTTCCTCTGGCCATTGCCAGCACCCACGTGCAAGCCCAGTCCACCGAGATGGCCATCTCGACGCTGCTGCCCGAGGATATGTCCAACAACGAGGTCTATCCGGCACTGATACATTTTAAGAACCTGGTAGAGACCCGCACCGACGGCGATGTCGAGGTGGTCATCTTCGGCGGCGGCCAGCTGGGTTCCGAAGTGGAAGCGGCGTCCGAGGTACAAGGTGGTCGCACCCTGCAGTCCACCATCATCACCACCGGCGCCATGTCGTCGTTCTTCGAAGACTACCAGTTGATGACGGCGCCCTTCCTGTTCGATAACTGGCGCCAGGCCTGGAGCTTCTTCGACGGCGAGTGGTTCGCCGACTTCATGTCCGGCACCATCGAGGATGCCGATATGCGCTACCTGGGCACCTTCGACGATGGCGGTGGCTTCGTGGCCTTCACCAACAACGAGCGGCTGATCGAGACGGTGGAGGACCTGGAAGGCCTGAATATCCGTACCGAAGAGAATCCCGGCCATGTGGCGATCATGAAGGCGCTGGGCGCCTCGGCGACCCCGCTTCCCTGGGGAGAGTTGATCACCGCGCTGGAAACCGGCCTCGCCGACGGTCAGTTCAACGCCCCGGTGCTCAACACCACCTTTAACTTCGACGAGGTGACCGACTACACCACCCTGACCGGGCACGTGTACAACAGCGCGGCTTGGCTGATCAGCGAGAGCTGGTTCCAGGAGCTGTCCGACGAGCATCAAGCGGTGATCTTGACCTCGGCCCGCGAGGCGATCGAGCTGGGACATGGCATGTCCGGTGCGCTGGCGACCGCCAGCTGGGTGGAGTCCTGCGAGCGCTTCGAGGAGTGCTATATCATGCCGCCCGAAGAGCGCCAGCGCATGGCCGAGATCGCGCTTCCCGCCTGGCGAGACTGGATCGTCAACGATTTCGGCATCGAGGAGGAGCAAGTAGACGCCTTCCTCGAGGAAGTGGCCCGGGTCGGGGATGAGGTGGCCGAGCAGGACATCAGCCGTTACGGTCAGTAACTCCGCCGGCAATACGGTGTCATCGGCGTCCGGCTGACGCCGGCGACATGCTGATTTACCTTCGGCCGTCCGGGTGCATGCCGGTCGGCCGATGCGTGCCACGAGGATCCTTATATGCGCCTTCTTGCCTCATTGCGCCGGGTCAGTGACGGCGTCAATCACGTTGCCATCGTGGTCTGTGTGGCCTGCATCCTGTTCATGCTGGGCATTTCCTTCACTGCCTTCCTTTACAAACTCGCGACCGGCAGCACCCTGAGCTGGACCTACTCGCTGGCCCGACTCTTCCTGCCATGGATCGGTTTCCTTTCGATGACCATCTCGCTGCGCTATGGCGAACACGTCGCCATGACCCTGCTGGTTCGCAGTCTGCCGCGGCTATTGCTCAAGGTGGCGGCGGGGCTCTGTCTAGGGGTCATCGCGCTCTTCGCCCTGATGCTGGTCTGGTACGGGTGGGTCTATTTCGAAGGGGCGAGCCAAGTGTACATGGTGTCGGATCAGATTCAGATTCACAGCAAGTTCACCGCGATTGTGGTGCCGCTGAGCGGCCTGATCATCCTGCTGCACTTGGTACAGGGCTTTGATCTGCTGGAGCACTTCATTGACGACGAGACGATGATCGAAGAGCTCATCGAGTCCAACGATACGGAGGAGCGCTCATGACGCCCGCGATCATTGCGTTTGTGCTGCTGCTGCTGATTGGGGCGCCGGTTGCCGTGGTCATGGCCATGTCGGGCCTGGCGGGGGGGTTCGCCATCGGCGGCGAGCGCATGCTCGGCATCATCGCCGACCGCATGTTTTCCGGCGTGTCGGGGTTTCTTTTGATCGCGGTGCCCTACTTTATTTTTACCGCCGAGCTGATGAACCAGGGCGGCCTGACTCACAAGCTGATCGCCTTCAACAATGCGCTGTTCGGACGCGTCCGCGGAGCGCTGTCGCACGTCAACATCTCGGTATCGGTGTTCTTCGCCGGCCTGACCGGGGCGGCGATAACCGATACCGTGGCGATCGGCAAGATCATGATCCCCGAGATGAAAAAGCAGGGCTACGATGCCGAGTACGCCGCGGCGATCACCGCTTGTTCATCGATCATCGGGCCGATCATCCCGCCCAGCGTGGTGATGGTGGTCTACGCTACTCTGCTGCGCGACATCTCGGTGATCGACCTGTTCGCTGGCGGCATCATTCCCGGCCTGCTGATGGCGCTCGCGCTGCTCGCGGTGAGCTTCTTCCTGGCCTGGAAGCGCGGCTATCCCAAGCAGGCACCCACCCCCCTGAAAGCGGCTTTCATCGCTTTCCTGGTGGCGTTGCCGGCAATGATCGTGCCGCTGATCATCCTGGGCGGTATTCTCTCGGGGTTGACCACCATTACCGAGGCCTCTGGGTTTGCCGCAGTGTATGCCATCGTGATCGGGGTGGTGTTCTACCGCAATCTTACCTGGCGCAAGATCTGGCATGCGCTGGTCGTGACGGTGCGTTTTTCCGGGGTGGTGTTCTTCCTGCTGGCGACCTCGGCGGTGCTTGGCTGGTTCGTCACCCGCTCGGGCATCGCCCGGGACGCCGCGGGGATGATCACCACCTTCAGCGACTCGACCTTCCTGCAGTTGATCATGGTCTGCCTGCTGCTGATCATGATCGGCACCGTGATGGATGTGTTGCCGGCGCTGGTGGTGGTGGCGCCGGTGCTGGTGCCGGCGATGATCCAGCTGGGCGTGGACCCGCTGCATTTCGCCATCCTGATGATCGTGGTGCTCAACATTTCCAATGTCACGCCGCCGGTGGGGATGACGCTGATGACGGCGGCGAGGATCGCCAACGTGCCCTTCGAACGGGCGATCATTGCCTCGCTGCCGTTCTATGTCGCCTTCCTGATAGTGATCCTGTTGCTGGTCGTCTTCCCGTCGCTCTCCACCTGGATTCCCTCACTGCTGAACTGATGCCAAGGAAGCCTCGATGAAAAGGAAGCCTCGATGAAGCTGTTCTACCATCCTGACCAGGAGCGTCATGCGCCGCCGACTTTCTTGCTGCGGGGCAAGCCGGTGGCCTCTCCGGAAGGCCCCGTGCGGGCGGAAATGCTTTCCGAGGGCCTTGCCCAGGCGGGCCTCTCGCTGACCGCACCCACCGAGGTTGACGGCCCTTTGCTGCGCACTCGCCTGGCCAAGGTGCACACACCGCGCTATCTAGCATTTCTCGAGACCATCCACGCGCGCTGGCAGGCACTGCCTGACGCCGCCGAGATCGTCGCACCCAATGTTCATCCCTGCGGCGGGGGGCATCATTACCCACGCCATCCGGTGGGGCAGGTGGGCTGGCACATGCACGACATGGCTTGCCCGATGACCGCTGACAGCTTCGCCGGATTCCTGGCCAGCGCGGCGACCGCCGAGGCCGCCGCCGACGCGGTGCTCAATGGTGAGCAAAACGCCTATGCGCTGTGTCGACCGCCCGGTCATCATGCCGGCCCCGAGCGGGCTGGTGGCTTCTGCTTTCTCAACAATTCGGCGCTGGCGGCAACCGTGCTGCGCGAACAGCATGCGCGGGTCGCGATCATCGACGTCGACCTGCATCACGGCAACGGCACGCAGGACATCTTCTATGCGCGCGATGACGTCTGGACCGGCTCGCTGCACGCCGACCCGGCGGATTTCTATCCTTTCTTCTGGGGCGGCGCCGACGAAACAGGCGAGGGTAAGGGCGTAGGCTGCAACGTCAACCTGCCGTTGCCGATCGGCAGCGATGGCGCCACCTTCCTCGAGGCACTGGACCGCTTGATCGCGCAGTTGCGTGATTTCCAGCCGGGGGCGGTAGTGGTGGCGCTAGGGGTAGACGCCCACAAGGCCGATCCACTGGCCGGGCTGAGCCTGGAAACCGACGACTTCATCACCGTGGGGCGTCGCCTCGCCGACATCGACTTGCCCCTGGTGCTGGTGCAGGAGGGTGGCTATCCGACCCGGCATCTGGGCGATAACCTGGCCGCCTTCATGAGCGGCTTTACCGGTGCCTGACAGGCACTCTTCACTGCAACCGAAAGAGAGAACACGCCATGACCGTCACTTACCATGACAGCAATGCCCGCATGAGCCAGATCACCACCCACAACGGCGCCGTCTACCTGGCCGGCCAGGTCCCGGACGATGCCTCAGCCGACATGCGCGGCCAGACCGAGCAGGTGCTGGGCAAGATCGATGGCTTACTCGCCAAGGCGGGCACCTCCAAGGAGCATCTGATCTCCGCGCAGATCTGGGTCACCAGCATGACCGAGTTCGACCAGATGAATGCTGCCTGGGACGGCTGGGTGACGCCGGGACGTCCGCCGGTGCGCGCCGCCGTGGAAGCCAAGCTGGCCAAGCCGGAATGGAAGGTCGAGATCATGATTATTGCGGCACTGCCGGAGGCCTGAGATGCAGATCATTTCCGCCGAAGAAGTGGCAGCTTCGCTGCCCTGGGCGGCGCTGGTCGAGCGGTTGGCCACTACCTTCCGGGAGGGTGTCGAATCGCCGCCGCGACACCATCATGCCATGCACCGGCCCGACGGTGAGGCGACCATGCTGTTGATGCCGGCCTGGGAGCAGGCCGGTTATATCGGCGTCAAGATGGTCAACGTCTTTCCCCAGAACGCGGCGCATGGCGTACCGGCGATTGCCGGCGTCTATCTGCTCAGCGAGGGCGTCCATGGGCGGCCGCTGGCCTGTATCGACGGCAGCGAGCTGACCCGGAGGCGCACCGCAGCGGCCTCGGCGTTAGCGGCGCGGGAGCTGGCCCGCGGCGATGCCTCGACACTACTGGTGGTAGGCACCGGCAAGCTCGCGCCCATGGTCATCGAGGCCCACGCCGCCGTACGGCCCATCAAGCGCGTACGGGTCTGGGGGCGCCACCCGGAAAAGGCCGAGGCGCTGGCGGCCGACTGTGCCGATCGCTTCGATACGGCGGCGGTCACCGATCTGGAGGCGGCCACCCGCGAGGCAGACCTGATCAGCTGCGTGACGCTCTCCAGCGAGCCGCTGATCCATGGCGACTGGCTGTCGCCAGGAACGCATCTGGACCTGATCGGTGCTTTTCGACCGACCATGCGTGAGACCGACGCCGAGTGCCTGTCCCGCAGCGAGGTGTTCGTCGACACCTATGCCGGGGCCAAGGGCGAGGCCGGCGATATTCTCCAGGCGATCGACGAGGGTGGCTTCGCCTTCGAGGCGATCCGCGCCGAGCTGGCCGAGCTGCTGAGAGGTGACAAGCCGGGACGATCGTCGCCCGAGGCGATCACGCTGTTCAAGTCGGTGGGGGCCTCGCTCGAGGATCTGGCGGCGGCGATCGAGGTGTGGGAGCAACGAGAGACGCGTGCATGAAAGTGGGAAAGGGCGCGGGAATAAGCTCGGGAAAACGCTCAAGAAAGCGCAGCGGCTTTTTCTGGCACGAGCGCTGTTTCTGGCATGATCCGGGCGCCGTCGGGGTATTCTCGGCGCCCGGCGAATTTCTCCAGCCGCAACCCGCGTCGGAGAGCCCGGAGAGCAAGCGGCGGCTGAAGAACCTGCTCGAGGTATCCGGGTTGATCGATGAGCTGGAGGTACGCAAGCCGTTACCCGCTGCTGACGAGGATCTGGTGCGTTTTCACACGCCGGGCTATCTCGACAGGCTCGAGGCCGGGGATCGGGGATTGGGGGGCAATGGTGGCGATGGCGTACCCTATACGCCGGGGAGCCTGGCCGCGGCGCGCCAGTCGGCGGGCCTGGCGATTGCCGCCGTGGAAGCCGTCGCCACCGGTGAGCTGGAAAATGCCTACGCACTGTGTCGGCCGCCGGGCCATCACGCCGAAGCCGATCGGGGGCGCGGCTTCTGTCTGCTGGGTAATATTCCGGTGGCGGTGATGCGCGCTCGCGCCCTGGGCCAGGTAGGACGGGTGGCGATTCTCGATTGGGACGTCCACCACGGCAACGGCCAGCAGGCGGCCTTCTACTCGGACCCCGAGGTACTCACGGTGTCGCTCCATCAAGCCGGCAACTATCCACTCGATACTGGTTTCTTCGAGGAGCAGGGCGAGGGCGCTGGGCGACGCACCAATCTCAACCTGCCCTTGCCGCCGGGCTGCGGTATCGGCGCCTACGAATACGCCATGACTGAGGCAGTGCTGCCCGCCCTCGAGGTCTTCGCACCGCAGTTGATCGTGGTGGCTTGCGGCTACGACGCTTGCGCCAAGGACCCACTGGGCAAGATGCTGCTCAACAGTCAGGCCTTTGCGCGCATGACCGCGCAGGTCAAGGCCCTCGCTGCGCGACTCTGCGGTGGCCGCCTGGTGCTTGTCCATGAAGGTGGCTATTCGGAAGGCTATGCGCCGCTGTGTGGCCACGCGGTGATCGAGGCATTGGCAGGCAGCCAGATTCGCGTGGGGGACCCCCAGAACGACGAGATCGCCGCCTGGGCCTATCAGGCACTGCAGCCTCACCAGCGCGCGTTGATCGACGGCTGGCGCAACGACTTCATGAGGAACGCAAGATGACCCCGCTATACGACCGTGACGGCTGGTTGTGGCACGACGGCGAGTGGCTGCCCTGGCGAGATGCGCGTACCCACATGCTCACTCACACCCTGCACTACGGCATGGGCTGTTTCGAGGGCGTGCGCGCCTACGCGGGCGCCGGGGGCACGCATCTGTTTCGCGTCGCCGAGCATACCCGGCGCCTGCTGGATAGCGCCCATGCCCTGGACATGCCGCTGGCCTTCGATGCCCAGACGCTCATCGAGGCCCAGCGCCAGTGCCTGCCCCGCAACGCGCTGACCAATGCCTATCTCAAGCCGACGGTATATTTTGGTGCCGAGGGCCTGGGTCTCAGAGCCAAGGGGCTGACCACTCATGTCATGGTCGCCGCCTGGGACCTGGGCGATTACATCTCGCCCGAGGCCTCAAGGATCGGCCTGCGGGCGCTGACGTCTTCCTGGGCGCGCCACCACGTCAATATCAGCCTATGCCGGGCCAAGACCAACGGCCACTACGTCAATGCCATGCTGGCGCTCAACACGGCGATCAAGGCGGGCTTTGACGAGACGATCATGCTCGACCCCGAGGGCTATGTGGCCGAGGCCTCGGCGGCCAACGTCTTCCTGCTGCGCGACGGCGTGCTGCATACACCGGAGGTGACCTCTTGCCTGCAAGGCATCACCCGCGACAGCGTGATCCGCCTGGCACGGGAGGTGATGGGGCTGGAGGTGCGCGAACGGCGCATCACCCGCGACGAACTCTATACCGCCGACGAGGCCTTCGTGACTGGGACCGCGGCGGAGCTGTTGCCGCTGCGCGAGCTCGATGGCCGCCATATCGGCGCCCGGGCCGGCGCCCCGGCGCCCGACCGGGCGATTGCCAGCGACTCCGTCACGGCGCGACTACAGTACCTCTATCGCCGTGTGAGCCGCGGCGATCTGGGGGATGACCTTGCCACCTTCGCGGAGTGGCTGACGCCCGCAGAGTGATGTGACCTTCTGAGGTGTGTGCACAACAAAACGCCACGGCGCGACGCGTCGTGGCGATATCTGGTTCCTCCCTGGGCATCCTCCTGATACCGATACGTCCCTATGAGGCTTCCTGCCCCGTCGCGTCCATGGCGTGGTGTCGGCAGTCTCCCTTGCCTGGGTCCTTTTTAGCGGCCTGCGATGACAGGCGAATAACGGCTGCATGACGATGTGGTGACAATTGACGCCGCGCTATCGTCATGTCGGATGCCAAATACTGCGTAGGCGCCGCTCAACGTGTGTCGCGTTCCAGGGCGGCGAGCAGCCCCCTCAACAGTGAGAGCTCACGGCGTGAGGGCTGGGCGCGCGCAAACAACGCCTGCAACTGCGCTTCGGTGCGAGCGTGGGGCTGGGTTAGAAAGCCGCTGGCCTGCATGACGCGGCTCAGATGGTCGTGGAAATGACCGAGCTGTTCCCGGGACGGCGGGCGACCCTCAATGGGTTTCGGTAGCCGGTAGTCGCTGTTCGGCAGGCGTCGCCAGGCCGTAAAGACCTCATGGGACAGTACCTGCACGGCTTGCGCGAGATTGAGAATGCCATAGTCGGGATTGGCGGGAATGCTGGCTTGATGGCTGCAGCAGCGTATTTCGTCGTTGGTCAGCCCGAAGCGTTCGCGACCGAACACCAATGCCACGGGGTCGTGTTCGGCACGGATCACCAGGTCACGGGCCATGGCGTCGGGCTCGTCGAAATGGGGCAAGGGCAGGCTGCGCAGCCGAGCGCTGGCGCCGACCACCTGCACGCAGCCGCTGACCGCATCGACAAGCGACTCGACCACGCGGGCCTTGTCGACCAGGTCCTCGGCGCCGGCGGCCAGGCGCGAAGCCTCGGGATCGGGAAAGCAGCGTGGATTGACCACTACCAGATCGGAGAGGCCCATGGTCTTCATGGCGCGGGCCGAGGCACCGATATTGCCGGGATGGAAGGTCTGGACGAGGACGATACGGATATTGGAGAGCATTGGCCAATCGGAAAGTGGAAGAGTGAAGATCGGCGCCTCGCGCCTGTAGTGGATATTCTACTCGTAAATTCACTCAGCCTCTTCGATCCTTCGCACTTGCCCGCTGTACCGGAACCGACCAAAATGATATTGACTGATTGGCTTGCCTCCACAATCGGATGAACGACTTCGTTTCGATCCTTCCCCTCGTGGCGCCGCTCGATCGCGACGGTCTGCGGCGGCTGGCGATCCATGCCTGTCTGGAACTCCATCGCGTACGTTGGCGGCGAAGTTATCTGGCGGCCGACGGGCAGCGCATGCTCTGCTGGTACCAGGCCCGGGACGCGGAGTCCATTCGCCTGGTGCTGCGCCAGCAGGGTTCGGCAGCTGCTGCGGTGTGGCCGGTGGTGCTGATGGGGGGCGTGGCAGGAGAAGCGCTCAACGAAACGGGCGACCGTCTCCTCTTGGAGTTTCCTCTTGATGTGCGCGACTCGATCGACATCGCGCCGGTGGCAAGTGCGCTCCTCGACGGACTAGCAAAGGCCGGGGCGGTGGTTAACCGAACCTTCCTGTCTCGCCATCACGGCCGACTGATCTGCCTGGTGAAGGGACGTGACACGCATGCCCTTACCCAATGCCTGAGAACCGCCGGCATCGTTCCGACAAGCGTTTGGCGGTGCACCGAGCTCGATCCCGAACCGCCCAGGCTCTTCGAATCACAGTCCGCCCCGAGGCAGGCTCATCCGCGCCGGATGACGCAGCATTTCCGTCGTCCCACTCCGCTCCAGGGAACCGCCGCGCTGGATGCCGTCATCATCGGAGCAGGCCTCTCGGGCATCTGTGCGCTGGAACGACTCAGCCGAATGGGGCTGCGCACCCGCGTGTATGAGAGCGGCGCCGATGTGGGAGGCGTCTGGCATTGGAACCGCTATCCCGGCGCGAGGGTGGATTCGGAGATCCATACCTACGGTTTCTCGTTCTCCGATGCCTTGCTCCGGGATTGGGAGTGGCAGGAGCTTTTCCCGACTCAGCCCGACATTGCCCGTTACCTTCGCCACGTGGTCGACCGCTTCGGCCTGCGCCGGCACATGCGGCTCGGCACGCCAGTGCTTGCCGCAACGTTTGACGAGGGTGACGCGCTCTGGCGGATCGAAACTGGCTCCGGGGAGCGCGTGGCCGCGCGCTACCTGATCGCCGCCACAGGGACCTTGTCGGTGCCACAGCTGCCCGACTACCCGGGAATGCGCGACTTTTCGGGCGAGAGCTTTCATACCGCGAGATGGCCGGCCGGCGTGGCATTGGACGGCAAACGCGTCGGGATCATCGGCACCGGCGCCTCGGGGGTACAGGTGATCCAGACCATTGCGCCGGAGGCCGCACACCTCACGGTATTTCAGCGTACCCCCACCTACTGTATCCCCCAGCGCAACCGGCCGCTGACGGATGCCGACCGCCGCGAGATCCGACGCGACTGGGCACAGATCCTGGCAACCTGTCGCGAGTCCTACGGCGGATTCATTCACACTTTCGATCCCCGGTCCGGGCTGGCCGTTTCCGCTGCCGAGCGGGAAGCCAAGTTCGAGTACCTCTGGCAGAAGGCAGGCTTCGCGTTCTGGTTCGGCAATTTTGCCGATCTGATGATGAGCTACGAAGTCAATGAGCACGCCTGTGAATTCCTGCGCCGCAAGATCCAGGCGCGTGTCCACGACCCCGAGACGGCTCGACGGCTTCTGCCCAGTCATCCTTTCGGCACGAAGCGCGTGCCGTTGGAGAACGGCTACTACGAAGTGTTCAATCGTGACAACGTTACGCTGATGGATCTGCGGGAGACGCCCATCGAGAGGATCACGTCGCGAGGCATTCGAACCTCGCGGCAAGAGCATCCGCTTGACGTGATCGTCTATGCCACCGGCTTCGATGCCGGTACCGGCTCGTTGAGTCGGCTTGATATCCGCGGGACCGACGGTCTGCCGCTGGCCCAGAAGTGGAAGGAGGAGCCGAAGACGTTCCTCGGACTGCTCGTCAGCGGCTTTCCTAACCTGTTCATCGTCAACGGCCCGCACAATGCCGCGGCACTCTGTAACGCGGGGCGCTGTATCGAGCAAAATGTCGATTGGATAGCACGCTGTATCGAGCACATGCGTCGTCAGGGGGCCGCGCGCATCGTGCCGACACCGGCTGCTGAGGACGAGTGGACCCGACACGTCTACGACGTTGCCGACGCTTCTGTGCTGGCAGCGATGAAGGACTCCTGGTTCTTCGGCGCCAATACGCCGGGTAAGCCGCGCGTTGCCACCATCTACGCGGCGGGAGCCCGCGAGTTCCGCAAGCATTGTGAGGCGGTGGCCAACGCCGACTTTGCGGGCTTGGAACTGTCCTGATTCATCAAAACAAAAACCCCGCCGGTTTCCCGGCGGGGTCGATCTCAGGCAATTCCTGGGGAATAGGGCTTGGGGTGGGACTGGCTTACATCATGCCGCCCATGCCCCCCATTCCGCCCATGCCACCCATGTCGCCACCGCCGGACTCTTTCTCGTCGGGGTCGTCGGCGATCATGGCTTCGGTGGTGATCATCAGACCCGCCACAGAGCCGGCAGACTGCAGGGCTGAGCGCGTGACCTTGGCCGGGTCGAGCACACCCATTTCGAACAGGTCGCCGAATTCACCGGTCTGGGCGTTGTAGCCGTAGTTGCCTTCACCTGCCTTCACCTGGTTGAGGATGACGGAGGCTTCCTGACCAGCGTTGGTGACGATCTGACGCAGCGGCGTTTCCATGGCACGAAGCGCCAGGGCGATGCCGTGATTCTGGTCTTCGTTGTCACCCTTGAGGCCGGCGAGCTTGGTCAGTACGCGCACCAGGGCGGTACCACCACCAGGCACGACACCTTCCTCGACGGCGGCACGAGTGGAGTGAAGAGCGTCCTCGACGCGAGCCTTCTTCTCCTTCATCTCGATTTCGGTGGCGGCACCGACGCGAATGACGGCCACACCGCCGGCGAGCTTGGCGACACGCTCCTGCAGCTTCTCGCGGTCGTAATCGGAGGAAGATTCCTCGATCTGGGCGCGGATCTGGCCGACACGTGCCTCGATATCGCCGTCATTACCGGCGCCATCGATAAGGGTGGTGTTTTCCTTGGACATGGTCACGCGCTTGGCAGTGCCCAGGTGGTCCAGGGTCGCCTGCTCGAGCGTCAGGCCAACTTCTTCGGAAATCACAGTACCACCGGTGAGGATGGCGATGTCCTGCAGCATGGACTTGCGACGATCGCCGAAGCCGGGCGCCTTGGCAGCGGCGACCTTGACAATACCGCGCATGGTGTTGACCACCAATGTTGCGAGGGCTTCGCCTTCGATGTCCTCGGAAATGATCACCAGCGGCTTGCCCGCCTTGGCGACGGCTTCCAGGGTCGGCAGCAGTTCGCGAATGTTGGAGATCTTCTTGTCGACCAGCAGGATGTAGGGGTCTTCGAGCTCGACCGCCATGGTGTCCTGGTTGGTGACGAAGTAGGGCGACAGGTAACCGCGATCGAATTGCATGCCTTCGACAACGTCCAGCTCGTCTTCGAAGCCGCGGCCTTCGTCCACGGTGATGACGCCTTCCTTGCCGACCTTCTGCATGGCGTCAGCGATGATCTCGCCGATGCGGGCATCGCCGTTGGCGGAGATGGTGCCGACCTGGGCAATCGCCTTGGAATCGGTACACGGCACCGCCAGCGCACGTACTTCCTCGACGGCGGCGGAAATCGCCTTGTCGATGCCGCGCTTGAGATCCATCGGGTTCATGCCGGACGTGACGCCCTTCATGCCCTCGTTGACAATCGACTGGGCCAGCACGGTGGCAGTGGTGGTGCCGTCACCGGCGACGTCTGAGGTCTTGGAAGCGACTTCCTTGACCATCTGTGCGCCCATGTTCTCGAACCGGTCCTTGAGCTCGATCTCCTTGGCGACGGAAACGCCGTCCTTGGTGACGGTCGGGGCGCCAAAGGATTTCTCGATGACGACGTTGCGGCCCTTCGGGCCCAAGGTTGCCTTGACGGCGTTGGCCAGGGTGTCGACACCACGGGCCATACGCTTGCGGGCATCATCGGAAAACTTGATCTGTTTCGCTGCCATTGTCTTATGCTTCCTGTGAGTTCGTGAACGTCAAAATATTAGCGGTAAGCGATTACGTCTCGACGGCTGTTCAGCCTTCGACCACGGCCAGTACGTCCGACTCGCTCATGATCAGGACTTCTTCGCCATCGATTTTCTGCTTCTCGACGCCAAAGCCTTCCTTGAAGATCACGTTATCGCCGACTTTCACGTCCAGCGGGCGGACATCGCCGTTTTCGAGAATCCGGCCGTTACCGACGGCGAGGACTTCGCCACGTGTCGGTTTTTCCTGGGCGTTGCCCGGGAGCACGATGCCGCCTGAGGTCTTCTGTTCTTCTTCAACGCGACGAATGACGACGCGATCGTGCAAAGGACGGATGTTCATTGCTCACATTCTCCTGATGGTTTGCGTTGCCGTGGCGCTACCGCCACGACGTTTCATCACTAGCCTCGCGGCGAACCCCGAGGTGAAGGCGTTGGTCGCCTTCTTGTCGAAGGCACGAGGACTGGCCTCGCGCCGAAGCCTGATGCTGTCCGTGAAGTGGGGGCTGGAGAAATCCTTTCAAGGGGCGTAGCCGAAAAATTTTCACTCAGGCGCACCGGTTCAGCGGCGTGATTCATCGTGTTCGATGAAATCCCCTTCCAGCGTATGGCCACCACGGGTGTGGGGGGCAGGGTCGGATTCCGATCCCGGCGGCGTCTCCGGGCCACCTGTTGGTCCTCTATGGGGGGCACCATCGCCTCCTGGCGTGGCACCAAAACTTCCCGTACGTACGTGAACCCCTTTCATGCGCAGGCCCAGCCGTGCGAGTCCCTTGCCCAGCAACCGGCGGGCGTTGGGTATCAGGCAAATGAAGCCCAGCGTATCGGACAGGAAGCCCGGCGCCATCAGCAGGGCGCCACCGAAGATCAGTGCTGCTCCAGTCAGCAGTTCCGATGAGGGGACTTCTCCTCTGGCCAGGCGCTCCTGGGCGCGGGCAAAGGTGGCGACGCCCTCGCGGCGGATCAGGTGCAGGCCGATGAAGCCGGTGGCAAGCACCAGCCCGAGGGTGGTGAGCAGCCCGATCTGGCTACCCACTGAAAAGAGGATGACAAAGTCGAGCAGGGCAAAGATCGTGAACGCTAGCAGGAAAGGCATGTTGGCTCCTGGGATAACAGTTGCTATGGGGATGGGGGCATTAACCAAAAAAATCAACCGTAGTGTCGGTTTGGGAAGCGTAGAGAAGCCACCTTGGTATTTGCAATCAGGAATGGTGCAGTGCAACAATGGGCGTCAAGATACTCATTGGCGTGGCCCCGAGTGACGCCATCGCTCGTAATGCTTCGGCCAGCACCGTGTGGGGCGACGAGCGCCCATGTACTGGAGAAAGACTATGAATCTCGACAACAGCGTAATCGCCATCACCGGCGGCGCCCGAGGCCTGGGGCTGTCCATGGCACATTTGCTGGGCAGCCGTGGCGCTACCCTGGCCCTGCTTGACATGGATGGCGACAGCCTGGACAAGGGAGTGGGCAGCCTTCACGAGGCGGGTATCACCTCGCGCGGCTTCATCGTCAACGTCGCAGACGAGGGGTCAGTGAAACAGGTTTTCGCTGACATTGCCGCGTCTCTGGGACCGGTCAGGGGCCTGGTCAACAATGCCGGCATCGTTCGCGATGGCCTGCTGGTCAAGGCGCGGGACGGCCGAGTCGAAAAAACGATGAGCCTTGAGCAGTGGCAACAGGTCATCGACGTCAATCTGACCGGGGTGTTCCTCTGTGGTCGCGAGGCGGCAGCACAGATGATCGAAGCCGGCCACGGAGGCGTCATCGCCAATATCTCGAGCATCTCGCGTGCCGGGAACATGGGACAGAGCAACTACGCGGCGGCCAAGGCAGGAGTTGCGGCCCTGACCGTTACCTGGGCCAAGGAACTTGCGCGGCAGGGCATTCGGGTGGGCGCGGTAGCGCCAGGCTTCATAGAAACCGAGATGACGTCCTCGATGCGTGATGACGTGCTCGACAAGCTGACGGGAAGCATTCCCCAGCGCCGGCTAGGACAGCCCGACGATATCGCGCAAAGCGTGGCGTTCATCTTCGATAATGACTATTTCACCGGCAGGGTCATCGAGTGCGATGGGGGACTTCGCCTCTGATCTAGCCATCTTGCTACGATCCAGCACGCCGGCCCATGAGAGGGCCGGCGTGCTTCGTAACGCTTCATGAATATGCGTGAGGATCTCGTCAGAATTCGACCTGATCACGCAATCCTTTCACGGTAGCTTCGCCGATGCCATCAACCCGCGACAGGTCGTCAGCGCTCTCAAAGGGGCCGTTGGTTTCGCGATTCTCGACGATGGCCGATGCCTTCACTTGGCCGATGCCGGGTAGCTCGGTCAAAAGCTCGGCATTGGCAGCGTTGACGTCAATGGGCGCTACTTCCTGAGCGAGAATCGTTAGTGGGGTGATGGCCAGCAAAAAAGCACAAAGCGAGGCCGCGAGAGTTCCCTTGAAGCGTGATTGCATGTTCAATCTCCTGCCTATTGGCGGTTATGAGCGACACCAAGCGATGTCCTCTCTCACGATAAGGGTCTGTCAGCAATTTGATATCGCCTATATATGATTGTAAATATCATACATAAGTAATGTATTTTGTAAGTCTTTACAGACAAGGCGGTAGCTCACGGCTGATATACTCCACCGATATTCATTCATGTCGGGAGTACGTTTTGTGCCAACCGCTTCACCGTTGATCATTGCACTCGATTACGCTTCCCTGGACGCGGCTCTGTGCATGGCGGATCGCCTTGATCCGTCGCGTTGCCGCGTCAAGGTGGGCAAGGAACTCTTTACTCGCAGCGGCCCCGATGTACTTGATGCCCTGCATGGGCGCGGCTTTGAGGTCTTCCTGGACCTGAAGTTTCATGACATTCCCAACACTGTCGCCGGTGCGGTTCAGGCCGCGGCAGAGCAGGGCGTATGGATGGTCAATGTCCACGCCGGGGGCGGCAGACGAATGATGGCGGCAGCCAGGGAACGGCTCGAGCGGCATGGCCTCTCGACACGCCTGATCGCCGTGACGGTCTTGACCAGCATGGAAGCTGCCGATCTGGAAGAGGTGGGTATCATGGCCTCGCCTGCTGAACAGGTTGAGCGTTTAGCACTGCTCGCGCGGGATAGCGGAATGGATGGCGTTGTCTGTTCCGCCCAGGAGTCCGCTCGCCTGAAAGAGTGCTGCGGTGAGGCGTTTCTGAAGGTGACGCCGGGGATCCGTCCCGCTTTTGCCATTGCCGGTGACCAGCGGCGGGTGGTGACGCCCGCGGCGGCCATGGCGGCCGGCAGTACCCACCTGGTGGTGGGGCGTCCGTTGACACAGGCGGAAGACCCCATGGCGGCACTGGTTGCCATCGAGAGCGAGCTGGCGTCTCAGAGTTAGCGTGCCTACTCGCCTTCGATACCTGTGATCGGCTTGGTGCTGCCCCAGCTTCGGCAGCGTGGGCACTGCCAGTGCAGATGGTCTCCGGTGAAACCGCAGCGCCGGCAGCGATGCCGTGGCAGTGCCTGCAGCAGCGCATGGGTGTGTTGTTTGAGCAGTACGAGTCGCTCATCGGGTTCACCTTGTCCCTGATGCCTGTACAGATCCATCAGGTAGTCGACTCCGCTCAGATTGGGTTCCCGATTGAGCTGAGCGCTCACCAACTCGATTGCGGCAGGCAGCCCGTCGCGCTGGCGAAGGGCCTCGGCGAGCATGATGATCACGCTGGTGTAGGGGGTTTTCTCCAGCAACTCCTGCAAACAGGCGATCAGCCCGTCTTCATCGTCGATCAGTCGGTAGGCTTGCGCTAGATGAGGAAGAATCGTCGGCGTGAACGCGGGGTCCTGCTCGGGGATCCGCTTGAGCAGGCGAATTTCCTTCTTGTAATGAGCGGTGTCGTGTTCCAGGCCAGCCAGTAATAGATTGGCGCGTACACAGTGCTCATCCGTGGCGAGGGCTTGGCGCAGGTGCTTGCGAGCCGGGCCGGGACTGGCGGTATGGCGCTCCCGGTCGGCCAGCTCGCAAAGCCAATGAGCAGCGGCTCGACGCAGGTCCTCGTCGCGGTGCAGCAGGGGCTGCGCGGCATCGAGCGCCTCCTTCCACTCTCCCTCGCGTTCGAGCAGATCGGCGAGCAGATGCCTGGCCGAGAGACGGAGCTCCTCATCTGTCGTGTCGCGGACCAAATGCTTGAGAAGGCGCTCGGCGCGGTCGAGTAGCCCCAGCTTGAGAAAGTCACGTGAGAGCTCGAGTTGTACTCGGTCGCTCTGCGGGCTGGTCAGGGCAGGGCGGGCGAGCAGGTTCTGGTGGATTTTCACCGCTCTATCTGCTTCGCCGCGGGTGCGAAAAAGGTTGCCCAGCGTAATGTGGGTCTCGATGGTCTCGCTGTTCACCTCGAGCGCGGCCACGAAGGTTTCGATGGCGCGATCCTGCTGGTCATTGAGCAGGTAGTTCAGGCCCGTGAAGTAGTCCTTGGCCAAGGTAGGGGAGACGGGTGTCGTGGTGGGGTCGCTGCGTTTGCGGCGGCCGAGCCACCAACCGATGGCGACCGCTGCCAACAACAGGGTCAGCAGCAGAGGGTCAGCCATTCAGGGGAGTTCCTTCATCTCCTGGACACGCAGGCGGTCGAGTTCCTTGCGCTGTTGCTGGTTGTGGCGCTGGGCGCGGGTCAGCAAGGCGCGCAGGCGCAAGTAGACTCCGCTCATGGCGACCATGCCGAGCAGGACGCCGACAGTCAGCGATGCCAATAACCAGACGGACAGTGACGCTTCGGGCAACTCGAGCCAGATCAGATTAAGCGGCAGAGCCTGCTGATTATTGACAGAGAACAGGATGCCAACCAGCAGTACCGCCAGCAGGATGATGGCCAGGATCAGGCCTTTGAGCCAACGCATGAGCGAGTTCCCTCTAGTGGATGTCGAAGTGACGATGAAAACCGGAACATCGAAGGTCAAGAAAAGCGCTCAGTAACCGAGGGCACGACTGGCGTCTACCTGTTCGCGCAATTCCTTGCCGGGTTTGAAGTGTGGCACGAACTTGCCATCCAGTGCGACCGGTTCGCCGGTCTTGGGATTGCGGCCCACGCGTGGTTCCCGGTAGTGAAGCGAAAAACTGCCGAAACCACGTATCTCGACCCGGCCGCCGTCCGAAAGGGCGTCAGTGATATCGTCGAGAATCAGCCGAACCGCCGACTCGACTTCCTTGACCGACAGCTCCGGCTGTCGCATTGCGATCTGCTCGATCAACTCGGACTTGGTCATCGCCTCTCTCCATGCAGTCTTGCCTGGGGGGTTATCGATCCCGGCGTTGTTGTTTGTCAAATCATACTGCGCAACTCTCGATAAAACAACGAACTACGTTCATGATAGGGCAAAAATCCCGGAAGATCGCGTTGGCGTGCTGCCCCGGTCGCCAGGGCTCGGGTATACTGCGCCTTCATTTCCCTTGGCACTCGAGGTCGACGTTGAGCGAACAAGCACACGAGGATACGGCCCAGCGCAAACGCCTCTACTGGCATTCCCGCCGCGGCATGTGGGAGTTGGACCTTTTGCTGATTCCCTTTCTTGAACATCGCTACGATGCGCTCGATGAGCCAGACCAAGCGGCCTTCCGCACCCTGATCGATGAAGAGGATCAGGACCTTTTCGCTTGGTTGATGCGCCGTGAGTGGCCGGAAGCGCCGGCCATTCGTCGTATCGTGAAGATGATCGTTGAATATGCCGAAGACGCCGACAACGTTGTGCATCGTCCCGTCTAAGATAGCGCTGGCCGTGCATGTCGGGCTGTGTATCGGGGTGGTCGGCCTGATGGGATGGTGGTCGCCACCATGGCTTGCGCTGCTCGCCTTCATAGTGCTTAGCGTTGTGCTCGTACAATGGCGCGCCGCCCGCCCCCGGGGCGAATTGCGCGCTATACCCCAGGCCATTGGTGAAACCAGGTGGAGCTGGCGCGACGATCCGGCGGCGGCCTGGCAGGAAGTCACGCTAAATTGCGACTATCTGGGTCCCTGGCTGATCGGCCTCGAGCTTGATGGTCAACGGCTCTGGCTCTGGCCGGATAGTTGCGATGCGCCATTGCGTCGCTCGCTTCGTCGCGAGCTCGTTACGCTTCCCTGAAGCCGTTCACTCGAGAGCGGTGTCGTCAGCGTCCAGCCTGATGCGTGAGGGCAGCGGCGCGGCGACACCATGGGTCGGATGGTCCGGATTGAAATGCAACCCACGCGACTCGCGTCGCGACTGCGCGCTCCGAACGGTGAGCCTGGCCAGGCGCACGGCATTCCACAGGCTGACCAGTTCGGCCGAGGGCGCGGCACCCTCGCGCAGCGGTGTCAGCTCGGCCTGTTGGCGTGCGAGGCGCTCGGCGGCATCGCTGAGTCCTTCGTCTCTGCGTACGATCGCGACGTTGGTGCTCATGAGCACGCGCAGTTTCTCAAGGTGTTGCTTGATCAGCTGGGGTGATGCCGGCTCGCTGCCCCAATCTGTATGCTGAAGTTTTGCCGTTGAGAATGATGATGGGTGTGCCAGATGCCATGCGCAGCTACGGGCGAAGACCAGGCACTCCAGCAGGGAATTGCTGGCCATGCGATTGGCACCATGCAGGCCGGTACAGGCGACTTCGCCGATGGCGAAGAGGTGGGGCACGTTGCTCGCGCCTTCCAGGTCGGTCGCGATACCGCCGCAGCTGTAATGGGCCGCCGGCACCACCGGGATCGGGGTTTCAGTGATATCCAGGCCGCGCGCGGCGCAGTGGGCATGGATGGTGGGGAAGTGATGGCGGATGGCCTTGTCGCCCAGGTGGCGAATGTCCAGGGTGACATGGTCGCTGCCGGTGCGTTGCATCTCGGCATCGATGGCCCTGGCGACGATATCCCGAGGCGCCAGTTCGGCCCGGAAATCCACGGTCGGCATGAAGCGCTCTGCATGGACATTGAGCAGCAGGCCACCTTCACCGCGAACAGCCTCGCTGATCAGGAAGGGCGGCCCCTCGGGATCGTAGAAGCAGGTGGGATGAAATTGCTGAAACTCCAGGTTCATCAGCTCGGCGCCGAGGTCGGCGGCCATCATCATGCCCTCGCCGCTGGCCGGGCAGGGACTGGTGGTGTGGCGGTAGAGTCCGCTGGCCCCGCCCGTGGCAAGGACGGTGTCGTGTGCGCGTTGTTCGCTCGGGTGCCCCTGCCGATCCAGGCAGTACGCCCCGCGGCAGTGCCCGGCCTGGTCACCGATCAAGGCGATCGCGGTGAGGTCATCGCGAAGGGTGATGGCCGGGTGCGAGCGCACATGGGCGAGCAGGGTGTCGACCACGGCGCGACCGGTGGCGTCGTCGGCATGAATGATGCGTCGCACGCCATGGCCGCCTTCGCGGGTCAGGTGATAGGGGTAACTGGCCCCAGGGCTATCGTCCGGGGTGAAGGGTACGCCGAGGGCGAGAAGCCACTCGATGGCCGCAGGGCCCTGTTCCACGGTAAAGCGCACTGCACCTTCGTCGCAGAGACCGTCCCCGGCGACCAGGGTGTCGGCGACATGGGCCTCTATGTCGTCCTGAGGCGACAGGACCGCGGCGATGCCGCCCTGTGCCCAGCGGCTCGCTCCTTGATCATCGCTTGACGGACGCAGAAGAGTCACCGTGCGCTGATCGGCAATTTCCAGGGCCAGCACCAGCCCGGCAACACCGCCGCCGATGACCAGAACATCGTGTTCGCTTTCTGACTGAAGATGTGACGCCATGGCTAACCTCGCCGGCACCTCACGGGTGTCGCTGGGGAGTGTCTTGAGTGACGACGAAAGCGGGTGGCAAGTCAGGAGAGATTGGTGCCCGGAGCCGGACTTGAACCGGCACGGTGTTGCCACCGAGGGATTTTAAGTCCCTTGCGTCTACCAATTTCGCCATCCGGGCGGTACGGGATCAAGCGGGAAATCGGGGAAAAGTGGAGGCTGGAGTCGGAATCGAACCGGCGTACACGGAGTTGCAGTCCGCTGCATAACCACTCTGCCATCCAGCCTCGTCGAGTCGTGTCCTGTCGGTGATTGTGACAGGAAATGGAGCGGGAAAGGAGATTCGAACTCCCGACCCTCGCCTTGGCAAGGCGATGCTCTACCACTGAGCTATTCCCGCTCGACTCGAGAGCGAATTATAAGGATAAGTCGGTGACTGTCAAACGCTTTTGGTTACATCGAGCGGCTCAAGTGCGGCCAGGCGGCGCGTAGATAGGCATACATCGACCAGAGCGTCAGCACTGCCGCCACGTAAAGCGTCACCACGCCCATGAGGGCCAGCAGGTGACCGGGGGGGAACGCCAGCAGCACTAGTATCGCGATCATCTGCAAGGCGGTCTTGATCTTGCCGATCCACGAAACGGCGATCATGCCGCGCTTGCCCATTTCCGCCATCCATTCGCGCAGCGCCGAGATGACGATCTCACGACCGATGATCACCAAGGCCGGTAGCGTCAACCATAATGTATCGAAGCGTTCAATCAACAGTGCCAGCGCAACGGCGACCATCAGCTTGTCGGCAACCGGATCGAGAAAAGCCCCGAACGGCGTGGCCTGATCCCAGCGTCTGGCCAGGTAACCGTCGAGCCAGTCGGTCACGGCGGCCAATCCGAACAGAAACGCTGCCAGCGGCATGCTCCAGGCAAAAGGCAGATAGAAGAGCACCACCAGTAACGGTATGAAGATAATGCGGGCGAGCGTCAGGAGGTTGGGTATGTTCATTACGTGATGCTGTCCTTGCCGTGAGGATGGCGCCTGAAGCGGCGTAGTCATTCTATCCGGCTCGGGCGTTATCATCCATGCAAGGCGCGATGAATTGCGTCGGCCATGGTGGCGCTGATGCCGGGTACCTTGGCGAGTTCGTCTCGGCTAGCTTGTTTCACCCCATGCAGGCCACCGAAGAAGCGCAGCAACTCGCGCCGCCGCCGCGGCCCCACACCGGGAATCTCCTGCAGGGTGGACGTGCGGCGTGTCTTGTCGCGTCGCGCCCGATGGCCGGCGATGGCGAAGCGATGCGATTCGTCGCGAATGTGCTGGATCAGGTGCAGCGCCGGCGAGGCGCCTTCCAGGTCCAGGCTGTTATCGACCGTCTCGACGTACAGCGTCTCCAGGCCCGCCTTGCGCGTGGTGCCCTTGGCGACGCCGAGCAGGGCCACCCCCGTGACGCCGAGTTCGGCGAAAACCTCGCGGGCCATGTTGAGCTGTCCCTTGCCGCCGTCGACGATCAGGATGTCGGGGCGCTCCCCCTCGCCATCGGCCAGCCGCTTGAAGCGACGAATCAGCACCTGACGCATGGCGGCGTAGTCGTCGCCAGCGGCCACACCCTCTATGTTGAAGCGTCGGTAATCGGATTTGCGCGGCCCGTTCGCGTCGAACACCACGCAGGAAGCCACGGTGGCTTCCCCGTGGCTGTGGCTGATGTCGTAGCACTCCAGGCGGCGGGGCAGGTCTTCCAGGGACAGGGTGTCGCGCAACGCCTCGAAGCGCTTCGCGAGTTGGGTCTGGTTGGCCAGCTGGCCGGCGAGCTGCTGCTCGGCATTGGTGCGGGCCAGTTCACGCCATTGGGCGCGATGGCCGCGTACCTGGTCGGTGAAGCGGATACGCTTTCCCGCACGCTCGCTCAAGGCACTGGCGATCAGGCTGGCATCCGGCACCGGATGGCTGACGATCACTTCGCCGGGAATCTCGCGTGCCTGCCCCAGATAGAATTGACTGACGAAATCACCGAGCAGGGCATCCTCGGGGAGATCCAGGCCATTGGCAGGGGCATGGTGCCGCGCGCCCAATAAACGACCCTGGCGCATGGTAAGTACCGAGATGCACAGCGCGCCAGGGCGGCTTGCCAATGCAAAGACGTCGGCGTCGCCGCCAGCCGTATCAACGAACTGGCGTTGCTGAAGCTGACGCAGTTGTTGAATCTGGTCACGCAGGCGTGCCGCGTCCTCAAACGCAAGCGCTTCGCTGGCCGCTTCCATCTCGCGAGTCAACTCCTGGGTGACTTGCTCGCTCTTGCCTTCCAGGCACTGCACGGCGTACTCCAGATCGCGGCGATAGTCGTCCTGGTCGATATAATCCACGCAAGGCGCACTGCAGCGCTGGATCTGGTACTGCAGGCAGGGCCTTGTGCGGTGGGCGAAGACACTGTCCTCACAGTTGCGGATGCGAAAGATTCGCTGCATCAACGAGAGGCTTTCACGCACCGCGCCGCTGCTGGGATAGGGCCCCAGGTAGCGGCCATCGTCGCCACGGGTGCGGGCACGCTTGTATTCCAGTGCCGGATACGGGTGACGGTCGGTCACGAAGACGAAGGGATAGGATTTATCGTCGCGCAGCAGGATATTGTAAGGCGGGCGCAGTTCCTTGATTAAGGTCTGCTCCAGCAGCAGCGCCTCGGTTTCGCTGTTGGTGACCGTGACCTGAACGTCATGGATTCGCCCCACCAGCGCCTGAGTCTTGGTGTTCAGCGCGCCGCGAAAATAGCTCGCCAGGCGAGCTCTTAGCCGCCGCGCCTTGCCGACGTAGAGGGTGTCGCCCTGCTCATCGAGCATGCGATAGACACCAGGAGACTCGCTGACGTTGGCGAGAAATTGTCGGGAATCGAAGCTCATGCAGCCCAAAAGCTCCCAGTCAACGGGAGCCACATTCTAGCAGATCGCCCCGAGTCGTGTGCCGTCAGTCGGCGCTGGCAAAGCCATCCACCAGGCCATGCCGCAACCCCAGGTGGGTGAGCTCCACATCGGAGTTGACGCTGAGCTTTTCGAAGATCCGGTAGCGGTAGGTGTTGACCGTCTTGGGACTGAGAAACAGACGATCGGAAATCTCGGCGACTTTCTGGCAATTGACGATCATCATCGCGACCTGCAGCTCACGATGGGAAAGTCCGTCGAAGGGGTTTGACGGGGCGTCGATGCGTGACAGCACAAGGCGTTGGGCGATCTCGGGACTGATATAGCGATGGCCGGTAAAGATACGCCGGATGGCGGTGACCATCTCGTTATGCTGCGAGCCCTTGCTGATCAAGCCGAAGGCGCCCGCATCGAGCAGACGCTGGGCGAAGGTCTCCTCGAGAAAGGCGGTCAGCACCAGCACCCGGCTGTCGTTGTCGCCGCGATTGATCTTGCGAGTGGCCTCGAGGCCACCGATACCCGGCATGCGAATGTCCATCAGGACGACATCGGGATTTAACTCGCGTGTCTGGGCAATAGCATCTTCGCCATCCACCGCTTCACCGATCACGCTGATGTCCTCTTCGGCATTCAGCAGGTGAGCGATGCTGGTCCTGACCAGATGATGGTCATCGGCAACGAGAACCCGAATCAAGGCGCATCTCCTCAACAAAGCGTAGAGCGAGTCATCGGCAAATCGCCAACGATGGTGTCGTTTTGTCTGCCAAGAGTGACACAAGATGCCCCTAAGGGGAATTCGCCATGAGCCTGTAATGATTCCTGCCCTCTGGCGGTTGACGTGAATGGGCTGCATGCATAGAATACGCCTCGTTCTCGCCAATGCGGAACCATGTGGGGCCTTAGCTCAGCTGGGAGAGCGCAACACTGGCAGTGTTGAGGTCAGCGGTTCGATCCCGCTAGGCTCCACCAAGATTGATAAAAAAGCCGCACGGGGCTTAACCCCAGGCGGCTTTTTTTGGTCATGGTTCTCGCACGCTCACCTTCAGGCCGCCGGGCCGATGATGTGCTTGACCTCCAGGTAGGCGGCAAGGCCCCAGGGCCCGAGTTCTCGGCCGATACCGCTGTGCTTGAAACCGCCCCAGCCTGTCTCTGGCAGCACCAGCTGTTCGCTGTTGAACCAGATGCTGCCAGCTTGCAGTTGGCGGCCGATTCGCTGGGCGCGTTCGCTGTCGCCGCTGATCACGGTAGCGGCCAGGCCGAAGTCGCTGTCATTGGCCAACTCGATGGCTTCTTCTTCACTGG
The DNA here is from genome assembly GCF_018448785.1 of Halomonas jincaotanensis. Taxonomy (GTDB): domain Bacteria; phylum Pseudomonadota; class Gammaproteobacteria; order Pseudomonadales; family Halomonadaceae; genus Halomonas; species Halomonas jincaotanensis. The sequence goes on from NZ_JAHCLU010000001.1 coordinate 337,023, forward strand.
CTATGCTGCGGCCACAGAGTACTGGCCCGAAGATCTCTTCGCGCCACAGACGACTGGTCACCGGCACGTCACGATAAAGCGTCGGCGCCAGGAAGTAGCCCTGCTCGGGCAGCTCTCGATGACGGGCATCACGCACCGCGACGAGCTGCTCGGCGGTGGCAATGTCGAGGTAGCGCTGTACGGCGTCCCGCTGGCGGGCACTGGTCAGCGGTCCCATGTCGGTCGTCGAGGACAGTGGATCACCGAGTCTGATGGCGTCGATTCGCTCGGCCAGTGCGGCATAAAGTGCGTCGGCGATGGCCTCGTGTACGATCAGTCGTGAGGTGGCCGAGCAGATCTGACCCGAGTTGAAATAGATCCCGGCCATCACCCAGTCGGCGGCCTGCCGCGGGTCAGCGTCGTCCATGACCAGGATCGGCGACTTGCCGCCCAGCTCCAGCGAAATGCCCTTGGTCGTGGCACTGGCCGCCCGCATGACGGCTTCACCGACCCGGTTACTGCCGGTGAACGAGACCTTGTCGATGCCGGGATGGCGGCTGAGGGGGGCGCCGATGCCCTCGCCATCGCCATGCAGCAGGTTAAAGACGCCGGCAGGCAGTTCGATCGCCAGGGCGATGTCGGCCAGCACTTGCTCGGGCAGCGGCGCCACCTCGGAGGGCTTGAGCACCACCGTGCAGCCGGCCGCGAGCGCCGGCGCAAGCTTCCAGGCGCTGGTGACCAGCGGAAAGTTCCAGGGGGTGATCAGCCCCACGACACCGACCGGGTCGTGATAGCAGCGTGCGATGACCCCCTCCATCTCCACCGCGACCGGTTCTCCCTGGCGGGCATCCAGCGCCCGAGCTTGCCCCGCATAGTAGCGATAGCAGGCGATGGCATCGTCCAGGTCGATCGCCGCTTCCGACATGGCCTTGCCGTTGTTGGTCGAGGAAAGCTCGATCAGCGCGTCGCGGCGGTTGGTCAGCGCGTCGGCGAAGCCATCGAGGTAGTCGGCTCGGCGGGTGCCGCTCAAGCGCCGCCAGGCGGGCAGGGCGCGGCGAGCGGCTGTTACCGCGGCATCCACGTCGGCCGGGTCGCCGGCGGTGACCTCGGCGATCAGCGTTTCGCGAAAGGGGTCGCCTACCGGCAAGCGTTGTTCGCCCTGCGAAGTGACCCACTGGCCGTCGATGAACTGTTTGTCGAGACAGGGTTTGTCGAGATATGGCGTGTCGAGTCGTGTCATTGGGGGTTCCGTCATTGAGGCGCTGCCAACGAGCGCTGCCAGCCGGCGGCGTCCACTTCGATCAGCATCGGCCCGTCCAGCGGTCGGCTGGCCAGGGCGTCGCCGAGGCTGGCAGGGCTGTCGACGCGCGTCGCCAGACAGCCAAACCCGCGGGCGAGCGTCAGGAAGTCGGGGGCCTTGAGGTCGACGCCGAGGCGCTCGACGCCGTGGGCGTCCATGAAGCGGCGAATCTCTTCGTACCCGGCGTTGTGCCACAGCAAGACTAACACCGGCAGGCACTCTTCCACGGCGGTGGCGAGTTCCGAGAGGGTGAACATCACGCCGCCATCGCCGACCAGCGCGACCACCGGCAGTGCTGGCTGGCCGAGCTGGGCGCCGAGTGCGGCGGGCAGGCCGTAGCCGAGGGTGCCGTAGCCGGTGGAGGCGTTGAAGTAACGCCGTGGTGCCGGCTGTGAGATCAGATGGTTTCCGGCATACACCGGCGCCGTTGAGTCGCCGACCAGGATGGCCTCCGGCAGCGCCGCCTCTAGGGCTGCATAGAATGGCACGAAGGGCGCGAAGGCCGGATCGTTGGCCAGGTCCAGCTTGGCGTGAACCTGCGCCGTACGTTCCTTGCCTCCCTTGTGCATCGGGTGCGGTAGACGCTCGACCAGCAATTCGAGACTACGGCCGGCGTCGCCCACCATGCCTAGTGCCAGCGTTTGGTTACGCACCAGTTGCTGGGCTTCCAGGTCGATGCGGATCAGCCGCCCGGTCAGGGCGAAGCCGTCGTCGAACACGACGTCGTAATCGGTCTCGCCGAGCTCGGTGCCTACCGCCAGGACCACGTCGGCATTCGCCGCCAATTCGCGCACCGCCGGTAGAGAGGCGTTGGCGCCCAGGTCGAGCGGGTGGTGTCGGCCCAACAGCCCCTTGGCATTGATCGTGGTCACCGTTGGTGCGTCGAGGCGTTCGATCAGTTGGCGCGCCGCATCGGGGGCATCCACGCAACCGCCGCCGAGCAGCACCAAGGGGCGCTCGGCCGTCCTGAGCCAGTCCACTGCCTGGGCGAGACCTCGAGGGTCCGGCGCCGGGCGATACAGCGTTGGCGGCTGCCACTGGCTTGGTGTCGCCACCGGCGCATCGAACAGGTCGATGGGAATCTCGATATGCACGGGCCCGGGCCGCTCGCTGCGAAACACCGTGAAGGCCCGGGCCAGAACCACGGGCAGCTGGGCGGGGTCGAGCAGTGTGTGACTGAAACGCGAGATCCCGGCGATGAGCTGTTGCTGGCTGGGCAACTCATGCAGGCGTCCCTGACCCAGCCCGAGGGTGTCGCGGCGGTTGACGCTCGAAATCACCAGCATGGGGATGGAATCGGCGAGTGCCTGGCCCATCGCCGTGGCGATGTTGGTCATCCCGGGCCCAGTGATGATGAAGCACACCCCGGGGCGTCCGGTGGCGCATGCGTAACCGTCGGCCATGAAGCCCGCGCCCTGTTCGTGGCGCGGGGTGACGTGGCGCATGCCGCTGTTTTCCAGGCCGCGGTAGAGCTCGATGGTGTGCACACCGGGGATGCCGAAGATGGTATCCACCCCGTAGGTGTCGCGCAGCAATCGGATCAGCAGTTCTGCACAAGTCATGTCAGGGTTCCTCAACCAACCAGCCAATGGGCCATGACGACGATGATCGGCAAGGTGATGGCGGTGCGGATCAGGAAGATTGCTGCCAGCTCCCATAGCTTCAGCGGGATCTTCGACTTCAGTAGAAGGGCGCCGATCTCCGACATGTAGACCAGCTGGGTCAGCGACAGGCAGGCAATCACGAACCGTGTCAGCTCGCTCTCGATGTTACTGCCCAGTACCGCCGGCAGGAACATATCGGCGAAGCCCACCAGGGTGGCGGGGGCCGCGGCCTCGGCTTCCGGCAGGCCCATCCATTCCAGTATCGGCACCATGGGCATCGACAGCCAGGTGAACAGCGGTGTGAACTCGGCCAGGATCAGCGCCACGGTGCCAATGGCGATGACCAGCGGCAGTAGGCCAAAGAAGATATCGGCGACGTTGAACAGGGCGATGCGCACCAGCTGCCGCGGACCGGGGGCCTTCTCCGCGCGGGCAACGGCCATGCCCAGGCTGTAGCGCAGCAGGCCTTGGTTGCCGGTGCGCTCCTCCTGCAGGCGGCAGCCCACTGGCTCGTAGTAGGTGTTCGGCTTGAGCGATAGCGGTGGCAACCTTGGCACGATCACCGCAGCTACCAGACCGGCGACCACCACGGTCAGGTAGAAGGGCACGAAGAGGTGGTTGATGCCGATGAAGGTGGTCACCAGGATCGCGAAGGCAATGGAAACGATAGAGAAGTTGGTGGCAATAGCCGCCGCCTCGCGACAGTTGTAGAAGCCCTTCTCGTACTGCTGGGTAGTGATCAGCACCCCCACGGTCCCCGACCCCATCCAGGAGGCTGTGGCGTCAATGGCGCTCCGGCCCGGCAGCCCGAAGATCCACCGGAAGGGGGAACGTAGCAGGCTGCCGACAAACTCCATGAAGCCGAAGTCGACCAGAAACGGCAGCAGTATGGCGGCGAAGAAGAAGAAGGTGAGCAGAACCGGCGCCAGGTCGTTGAGCATCACGCCACCGGTGAAGGAGGCGGTGACGAACTCGGGGCCGAACTGGAAGTAGGTCATCAGGGCAAAGACGGCACCCAGCGTCCGCATGGCCACCCACAATGGCGCCACGTCGAACAGTTCCTTGAGCATGCCTTCGCGTGCCCAATGGGGCTGGGTGAACTTGACCACCAGAGTCAGAACCACAGACAGGCATAGTACTACCGTAGCGATAGCCGGCAGGGCGTCCCCCAGCAAGGCCTTGAGGCCGTCGGCGGCGAACCCCATGCCGATGTTGATGGTGTCGCCCATCGAGAAGGGCACCAGGAACAGCAGCACGCCGATTATTGATGGCACGAGGAACTTGATCAGCCCGTGCCGAGAGAGCGGGGTGCCCTCAAGCGCTATGTCGTCGGATGTATCGAGGGAGGATGGCATAAAGCACCTCAGGTTGAATTATCGTTGTCGTATCGGGCTGGCAGGGAATCTTAATCGCGGCGCATGACGCCAGGTAGTACGCAGAGCATTTCGTAGAGTAGTGTGGCACCCATCAGGGCGGTATTGCCGCTGGGGTCGTAGGGTGGTGAGACCTCGACCAGGTCGCCACCCACGATGTTCAGTCCGGCAGCGCCGCGTACGATCTCGAGCCCCTGGGAGGCGGTCAGGCCGCCCATTTCTACCGTGCCGGTGCCGGGGGCGACCGAGGGGTCGAGACCATCAATGTCGAAGGTGACATAGACCGGCCCGTCGCCCATCTGCTCGCGTACCTCGGCCATCAGCGGCGCGAGAGAGCGATACCAGCATTCTTCTGCGGGGACCACACGAAAGCCTTGGTCCCGAGACCAATCGAAGTCATCGGCGGAATAGCCGGTGCCGCGCAGGCCAATCTGGACCACCCGTTGCGCATCGAGCAGCCCTTCCTCCTGCGCGCGACGGAAGGGCGTGCCATGAGCGATCGGCTCGCCGAACATGTGATCGTTGATGTCGGCATGGGCATCGATTTGAATCAGCCCCACCGGGCCGTGACGCTTGGCAATGGCGCGCAGGATGGGCAGCGTGATGGTGTGCTCACCGCCTAGGGTCAAGGGAATGCAATCGTGCTCGAGCAGCCGGTCGTAGAAGGCGGTGATGATCTCTACGCTCTTCGGGAGGTGAAAGGTATTGATCGGCACATCGCCGAGATCGGCCACCTGCAGGCTATCGAAGGGCGCGGCCCGGGTCGCCATGTTGTAGGGACGCAGCATGCGCGATTCATCGCGAATCTGCCGCGGACCCAGGCGCGTCCCGGGCCGATTGGAAGTGCCGATGTCCATGGGAATGCCGACGAAGGCGGCGTCCAGGCCTTCGGCGGAATCCTGCGTCGGCAAACGCATCATGGTGGCGGGACCACCGAAGCGGGGCATTTCGTTGCCGCCCATGGGTTGGTTGAAATCGCTCATGCTCTCTCCTTGTTGAGGCCTGATGTCGTGGCCCTGTTGTGTCGGTTGTTAAGCACTCTATAGAGCGTTAAGCACTTTTCGTGCCAAGTATAGAAGCCCGCCATGCAGCGCATGATCACCGCAAGCGATTCATATGGGAATCAAAAGCATGGTTTTTTGATGCGAAAATGAATCATCGATACCATAATGGATCAACCATCATGAACCGGGAGTTCGGGTGAGCGATATCGACCGGCAGGTGCTGGAAACCATCGTCGAGACCGCCAGTGATCACTTCTTCATCGTCGCCGGCGATGGCCGAGTGCTGGACGTCAGCCCGGGCGCCGCCGCGGTTTACGGTCTGTCACGTCAAGAGCTGATGGGCGCGACGGTCCAGGAACTGGAGGCGCGTGGCGTATTAAAGCCTTCGATCACCCTGGAAGTCATGCGAACCGGCAAGATGACACAGCTGATGCAGGTGACCGGTACCGGTCGGCGGGCGATTTCCGAGGCGCATCCGGTGTTTGTCGACGGGCGTCTCGAGCGAATCATCAGTCGCTCCCGGGACCTCACGGATCTCCAACTGCTTCAGGACGAGTATGCGCTGCTGCAGAAGCGCTTCAGTGAGCATCTCAAGCGTCACCATTTGCCGCACAGTGCCGATGATCAGGCGCTGGACGAAACCCTAGGCGAATTGTGCGTTTGCAGTGGGGTCATGCGCGAAATCGCCTTGCTGCTCAAGCGCGTGGCGCCCTCGGATGCCACCGTGCTGATGCTGGGGGAGTCCGGCGTCGGCAAGACGGCCTTTGCCCGGCAGCTCCATCGCTGGAGCCGACGTGGCGATGGTCCTTTCGTCGAGGTCAACTGTGGGGCGATTCCCGACAACCTGTTTGAATCGGAGATGTTCGGTTATCAGGCGGGTGCCTTCAGCGGTGCGGCACGCCAGGGCAAGGCGGGTCTGCTCGAGCAGGCCGAGGGCGGCACCGTCTTTCTCGACGAAATCGGCGAACTGCCGCTGCTGATGCAGACCAAGCTGCTCAAGGTCATCCAGGATGGAAGCCTCACCCGTCTGGGTGACACGCGACCTCGCCGCGTCGACTTCCGTCTGGTGGTGGCCAGCAATCAGGATCTGGCGCGCCGGGTGGAGGAGGGTGGATTCAGGCTCGATCTGTATTATCGATTGAATGTGATCCCGATCACCTTGCCGCCGCTACGCGAGCGCCGAGACGACATTCCGGCATTGGTCGAGGCGTGCCTGGCGCAGCTCAACCAACGCTATGGGCGCCAGAAGCTGTTGCATGCCAGTGTCTGGCCTGAGCTGATGGGCGGCGACTGGCCGGGCAACGTGCGGGAGCTTGAGAACTGGCTGGAGCGGGCCTGGCTGTCCACCCCCGGCGATCAGATCGATGCATCGGCGGTAAGAGCCCGCGTTATCACTCGTGAGCCTGCGAATGCAGACGTATCCCGTGAGGAACCGATGCCGTCCGGCATGACGGACAGTGAGACCTTGAAAGGCTATTTGGCACGGGCCGAACGTCAGGTGTTGGCCGAGCTTTGCGACACCTTGCCGACGACCTACGCTATTGCCGAGCGCCTGGGCATCAGTCAACCGACTGTTGTGCGCAAGCTCAAGCGTTACGGGCTCAAGGTCTCCAGGTAGCTCCAGTGAGCGGCTTGGCGAAAACCATTTTCTTCCCCTGTCGCCAGGCGCTTCCGCTCGGTATCAGGTGCTCTCGCCCACTGACAGCGTGAAGCCGACATCATGCTGGCAGGGCGGTTTGAGGGTGTTATCAAGCGCGTTATCCGAGTCGTGATCGAGGCGCTTCAAGACCTGCTTGGCGGCTACGCGGCCCATGGTTGCCCTGGGCGAGAGGATAGTGGTCAGGCGTGGCGTGACGTGCTGGCCCAGCGGTAGGCCGTTGAAACCCGCTATGGCGATATCCTGGGGAACCCGCAACCCCCGGCGCTGGGCATGCAGCAGGGCACCGACGGCGAGGTCATCGTTGGCGAAATGCACGGCGTCGGCCTCGGGCCGTTCGGCCAGGGCCCGGTCGAGCCCTTCGGCGCCAGCCTCCAGGCTGCCCAGACGTGCCAGCTCGACGAGTGGGGTCGGCAGGCCAGCGGCCTCCAGCACCTCGCGATGGCCGGCGAAGCGCATCGCGGCGCGATAGTCTCTGTCCATACAAGCACCGACGTAGACGATCGAACGATAGCCCCGTTCCAATAAATGGGTGGCCATGTGGCGGCCGGCATGCTGGTGATCCAGCCCCACGTTCAGGTCGAGCCCCTCACCAAGCTCCATTACCTCCATGACCGGCTTGTCCCATTGGCGCAACAGACCCAGGCAGGCCTCGTTATGGCGCAACCCCGCAGTGACGAGGGCCGAACACGACCAGCCAAGAAAGGTGCGCACCAGCTGGTATTCGCGCTGTAGGTCGTAATCGGTATTGCCCAACAGTATCTGGTAGCCCCGCGCCTCGAAGGCCTCCTGAAGGCCATGAATCACCTCGATGAACACCGCGTTGGCGAGCGAGGGCACGATCACCGCGATAAAGCGCGAGCGCGACGACGCCAGGCTTCCAGCCACCAGGTTGGGCACATAACCCAGCCGTTCGACGGCATCCAGAATCCGCTCGCGTGTGGTGTCATTGACCCGTTCGGGAGTATTGAGTGCCCGCGATACGGTGATGGCGGAGACACCAGCGGCCTCGGCCACCTGCTTCAGCGTGATCTGTTCCGATCCGCGGCGCTGTCGTGGGAGCTCGTTTCGATTAGACATTGGTCGCACCCCTGGCCGTTGGGCTTGCTGTCGAGATATCAATCGACTAAAACGATGTTAGCGCTAACATTACAGCGCTTCCAGTCTCGGCATTCGAACCGCAGGAGAGCGTCAGGTGAGCGACGAAACGACAACGACCCCCAGGATGGGCGTCATCGGCCTGGGCGCCATGGGCATGGGCACCGCGACGGCACTGCTGGAGCAGGGCTTGGCGGTCACGGGCTTCGACATTTCCCCCCAAGCCTGCGAGAGCTTCGCGGCCCGCGGCGGCCAGAGCGCCGGCACCCCAGCGGCGCTGGCTGCCCAATCCGACATCGTGCTGTTGGTGGTGGTTAACGCCGATCAGGTCGAGCAGGTGCTGTTCGGCGACAAGGGCGTGGTCGGCTCGCTCAAGCCCGGCGGTCTGGTCATGCAGTGCGCGACGGTGGCGCCGAGCATCGCGCGGCACCTGGGCGAGCGCCTGGCGGACGCTGGCCTCGAGATGCTCGATGCGCCGATCAGCGGCGGTGCTGCCAAGGCGCGCACCGGGAAGCTGTCGGTGATGGCGTCCGGGTCGTCGCTGGCCTTCGACAAGGCGGCGCCGGCCCTCGACGCCATGGCCGCCACGGTCTATCGGTTGGGCAGCGAGCCGGGGATCGGTTCGAGTATGAAGCTGGTCAATCAGCTGCTGGCCGGGGTGCACATCGCCACCGCCGCCGAGGCGATGGCGTTGGGCATTCGCATGGGCCTGGACCCGGACACGGTCTACGACGTCATCACCCATTCGGCCGGCAATTCGTGGATGTTCGAGAACCGTGTGCCACATATTCTGAAGGGCGATTACACGCCGCTCTCGGCGGTGGATATCTTCGTCAAGGATCTCAACATCGTGCACGAGACGGGGCGCGAGCTCGCCATGCCGACGCCCGTCGCGTCGAGTGCGCTGCAGCAGTTCACCGCAGCCAAGGGCGCCGGTTTCGGCCGCGAGGACGACGCCGCGGTGATCAAGGTTTATCAGCGACTGTCGGGTATCACGTTACCTGAAGCCGCCAATGATCCCGGGGAGGACTGAGCATGGCCATCGTACTGGGCGCCATCGCGGACGATTTCACCGGCGCTACTGACCTCGCTAATAACCTGGTGCGCGCCGGCATGCGCTGCGTGCAGGTGATCGGAGTGCCCGACCCCGCGACAGTGATCGAGGATGTCGATGCCGTGGTGGTGGCACTGAAATCACGCGCCTGCCCGGCAGACGAGGCGGTCGCCGATTCGCTGGCGGCGCTCGACTGGCTGCAGGCCCAGGGCGCGCGTCAGCTGTTCTTCAAGTACTGCTCTACCTTTGATTCCACCGATGCCGGCAATATCGGTCCGGTGGCCGATGCCTTGCTGGAGCGGCTTCGGGCGACAGAAACGGAGCGGCTTCGGGCGACAGAAACCGAGCGGCTTCGGGCGACAGTAACGGAGCGTCTGGGGGGCTCTCAAACGGTGATGGTGCCGGCCTTTCCGATCAATGGCCGCACCGTCTATCAGGGCCATCTGTTCGTCGGCGACCGACTGCTCAACGACAGTGGCATGCAACACCATCCGCTCAATCCCATGCGCGATGCCGACCTGGTGCGGGTGCTGGGTCGCCAGACGCCGCACCCGGTGGGCCTGGCGGCACGCCCGACGCTGGTGCAGGGCGGCGACGCGACCCGCCGGCACCTGCAGGCGCTGGCCGCCGAAGGCATTCGCCACGTGATCTGCGACACCCTGGATGAAGACGACCTCGCGGTGCTGGCCGAGGCGGTGGTCGATATGCCGCTGGTGACGGGTGGCTCGGGTCTCGGACAGGCACTGCCGGCGCAGTATCGCCGATGGGGCTGGCTCGACGAGGTTACCGACCCTGGCCGGCTGGTACCGGCCTCGGGCGCTGCCCTGGTGCTGTCGGGCAGTTGCTCGCGGGCCACCCTGGGCCAGGTCGATCACTTTCTCGAGCGTCATCCGGGGTTCGCCCTTGAGCCACTGGCGCTAGCCGAAGGCGATGCGCATCTACAGGCCGCCCTTTCCTTCGCGCGCGAGCGTCTCGCCGACGGCGGCCCGGTGCTGGTCTATGCCTCCGCCGACCCCGAGCGGGTCAAGGCCGCCCAGGCGGCGCTGGGCGTTGAACGCGCCGGCCAACTGGTCGAGGCGGCATTGGGTGAGTTGGCCAGCACCCTGGTCGGCGAAGGCGTGGGTAGACTTATCGTCGCCGGCGGCGAGAGTTCCGGCGCCGTGGTCTCGGCATTGGGAGTGACCATGATGCGCATCGGTGAGCAGATCGATCCCGGCGTGCCCTGGACCCAGGCGCCGCTGCCGGGAAGGTCGGACAGTAACGCCCCGCTGTCACTGGCGCTCAAATCCGGCAACTTCGGCGGCAAGGACTTCTTTACCCGGGCGTTCGACGTCCTGCCAACCGGGAGACCCTCATGAGCGTGCATGACGAGAATGGCCTGCGCGAGCAGATCAGCATCCTGGGCCGGTCGCTGTTCGATCGCGGGCTCACCATGGGCTCCAGCGGCAATATCAGCGTGCGCCTGGACGATGGCGGCTGGCTGATGACGCCCACCAACGCCTGCCTGGGGCGGCTCGACCCCGCCCGCATCTCGCGGATGGACCGCGACGGCCGGCTACTCGAGGGCGACAAGCCGACCAAGGAGAGCTTCCTGCACATGGCGATGTACGCCGAGCGCCCGCAGTCCGGCGCCATCGTACACCTGCATTCGACCCACTCGGTCGCCGTCTCCTGCCTGCCGGATATCGACCACGACGACTGCATCCCGCCGCTGACGGCCTACTACGTGATGCGAGTCGGCAAGCTGCCGCTGGTTCCCTACCATATTCCCGGCGACCCGAGTCTGGGCGATGCCGTGCGCGGCCTGGCCGGTCAGCACAGTGCCGTGCTGCTGGCCAACCACGGCCCCGTGGTGGCCGGCAAGTCGCTGGAGGCGGCCGTCTACGCCACCGAGGAGTTGGAGGAGACGGCTAAGCTGTTCCTGCTGCTGCATGGCCGAAACCCTCGCGCCTTGACACCCGAGCAGGTCGCCGAACTCGAGGCGCGCTTTCCGCGCGACTGACCGGCAGCCCCCGACCCGACAATCAGGAAGCCTCCGATGACCCGACTGGCCGCCAACCTCAGCATGCTGTTCCCCGAGCATGACTTTCTCGATCGCTTCGCCGCCGCTGCCGAAGCCGGCTTTCGCGGCGTGGAGTACCTGTTTCCTTATGACCATGCCCCCGAGACGCTGCGTGCCGCGCTGGATGAGGCCGGCCTCGAGCAGGTGTTGTTCAATCTGCCTCCGGGTGACTGGGAGGCGGGCGAGCGCGGTATTGCCTGCCTGCCTGGGCGCGAGGCGGAATTTCGTGACTCGGTGGTGGAGGCGCTGCGCTATGCGAAGGTGCTTGACTGCCCGCGCGTGCACGCCATGGCCGGTCTGTTGCCACAAGGCGCCGACGAGGCAACCCATGCCGCCCATCAGGCCACCTATATCGCCAACCTGCGTTTCGCCGCAGGCGAGGCCGCCAAGGTAGGTCGCGAGGTGCTGATCGAGCCGATCAATACGCGCGACATGCCGGGCTTCTTTCTTTCGCGCCAGGCGCACGCCATGGCGGTTCTGGGGGAGATTGGGGCCGACAACCTGCGCCTGCAGTTCGATCTCTACCATTGCCAGATCATGGACGGCGATCTGATTCGTCACCTGGAGCATCAGTTCGCGGCCATCGGCCACGTGCAGATCGCCGGGGTGCCCGAGCGCCATGAGCCCGACGTCGGTGAGGTGCACTATCCCGCCCTGTTCGAGCGTATCGAGGCACTCGGCTACTCCGGTTGGATCGGCTGCGAATACCGCCCAGCCGGGACGACCCGTGCCGGCCTAGGCTGGGGTCGCGAACTGGGCTTGAAGCCGAGCCACTGACGATCACATTTCCCGGACAGGATAGAGACAACATGCATATCGCCATTACCGGCGCCGCCGGCTTTCTCGGCCAGCGCCTCGTTAACCAGTTGCTTGATCGCGGCGAGCTGAATGGTAAGGCACTCACTCGCCTGACGCTGATCGATCAGATCGAGGCGCCGCGACCGGAGGCGCCCGGTGTCGAGATCGACTGCCTGGCCCTCGATATCACCTCGCCTGGCGCCTTTGGTCCCGTGCTCGATGCACACCCGGCGGTGATCTATCACCTGGCTGCAGTGGTCAGCTCGGCGGCGGAAGCCGATCTCGACCTTGGCATGGCGGTCAATTTCGACGCGACCCGTGCACTGCTCGAGGGCTGTCGCGAGCGCGGACTCTCCGCTACGCGCCTAGTGATGGCCAGCTCGGTGGCCGCCTATGGCGGCGACATGCCGGCGCAGTTGGACGACATGACCGCCCTGCAGCCGCAGAACTCCTACGGCACCCAGAAGGCGATGTGCGAACTGCTGATCAATGACTACAGCCGCCGTGGACTCGTCGATGGTTGCGTGCTGCGCCTGCCGACCATCGTGATTCGGCCGGGACGCCCCAACGCGGCGGCCTCTAGCTTCGCCTCCAGCATCCTGCGCGAACCGTTGAATGACGAAGACGCCATCTGCCCGGTGCCTACCGAACTCGAGATGTTCGTGATGTCGCCGGGCAAGGTCATCGAGGCGTTGGTGCATGCCGGCGAAGTGGACGGCGCCTCGCTGGGAGCCTTTCGCGCCTTCATGCTGCCCGGTATCACGGTCAGCGTGGGCGAGATGCTCGAGACGTTGCGCGAGGTGGCGGGCGACGAGGCCGTGGCTAGGGTGCGCCACGAGCCGGATGCGCGCATCACCACTATCGTTTCGAGCTGGCCGGCGCGTTTCGATACCGCCAAGGCCCGACGGCTGGGGTTCGAGGGCGATAGCCGTTTTCGCGAGATCATCGAGGCGTTCGTTGACGAGCGCCAATGAGCAAGCCGCCTGCCCGAAGAGGACGGCGGCAACCCAGGGTGACCGCCTGTCGGCAACGGCAGGCGACCCGACCATCCGAGCGTTATCAAGAATAAGAGGGCAGTATCATGACCAGACGTTTTGCACGCCGCACGCTGACCGTCGCCATCGGCGGCCTGGCCGCCACGGCCATGGCCTTTCACGCCCAAGCCGCCACCGAGGTGAACCTGGGGCACACCCTGTCGGACAGCTCTCACTATTCTGTGGGCGCCGATGCCTTCAAGGAGACCCTGGAGCGGCTCTCCGATGGTGAGTTCACGGTCAACGAACATCCTTCCGGTTCGCTGGGTGGCGAGCGGGCGATGATCGAAGGCCTGCAGATCGGCACCGTGGATGTGGTGATTACCTCCACCGGACCGCTGGGCAACTTCGTGCCCGAGACCTATGTGCTCGACCTGCCGTTTCTGTTCGAGGACTACGACCAGGCGCGCTGTGTGCTCGATGGCGAAATCGGCGAAGAGCTGTTGACCAAGATGAGCGATCACGACCTGGTCGGCATGGCCTGGTCGGAGAACGGCTTTCGCCACATGACCAACAGCCTGCGCGAGATCAACACGCCGGAAGATGCCGAAGGGCTGAAGGTGCGCACCATGGAGAACCGGGTGCACCAGGAGGCGTTCCGTCAGCTGGGTGCCAGCCCGACCCCGATGGCCTTCCCCGAACTCTTCACGGCACTGCAGCAGGGCACTGTGGATGGCCAGGAGAACCCCATCACCGTCATCGTGGCGACTAACTTCTGGGAAGTGCAGGATCATCTATCGCTCACCGGGCACGTCTATTCGCCCGCCGCGATTCTAGGGTCACCGATCCTGCTCGACGGCCTCAGCGACGAGGAGCGCGAGTGGTTCGACCAGGCGGCGCAAGCGTCGGCTGAGGCCACTCGGGAGGAAGTCAGCCGTCTGGAAGAAGAAGGTGTGGCGCTGCTGCGCGAGAAGGGCATGACCGTCAAGACCGATGTCGACCCGGCGCCGTTTCAGGAGGCCGTCGAACCCGCCTACGAGATCTATACCGATGAGTACGGCAGCGAAATGCTGGACCGTATCCGCGCCAGCGACTGCTGATCCCACCCAACCTCCGGCGTGGCCGCCGGAGGTTTCCTTTTCCTGACAAGGTGATCCCGATGCTCTCCTGGTTTCTTCGCCTGGAAAGCCTGCTGACCCGGCTGGCTCTGGTGATCGCGGTGGTGATGCTGATCATCTCCGTGTCGCTGGGTTTCTTTCAGGTCCTGACGCGATTTATCTTCAACGCGCCTTCCACCTGGTCGGAAGTGATTGCTCGCGCCACCATGATCTGGTGCGTGTTCATGGGCGCGGCCGCGACCTTTCGCGGTGGCTACATGATGGCCGTGGAGCTGATCTACAAGTTGATGCCGAGGCGCACGCTGCTGGCCCTGGAGCTGGCCATCGGCGCCTGTTGCCTGTTGGTGTTGGGGGTCTTGATGGTGTACGGCATCCAGATGACGCTGCGGGTGCGCAGCCAGACGCTCTCCGGCCTGGGCATGTCGATCGCCTGGGCCTACGCGGCGATCCCCACCGGGAGTGCCTTCGCCATGGTCGCGGTGGTCGCCCGGCTGCTGGCGCAATCGATGGGGCTGGAGAAACTCGGCCCGGAAAACAGCGAAGTGGCGCCCGAGGCAAAGATCGATACGGTCAGTCACTCCAGCAGCAATGATGGAGGACATCGCCCATGAACCTGGTCATCGGTCTGTCGCTGGTTATCCTGTTTGCGGTCGGTGTGCCGATCGCCATGTCGATCCTGATGGCCTCGATCATCGGCATTGAATTCTTCTCGCGTCTGCCGCTGCTGATGGTGCCGCAGCAGATGTTCGTGGGTATCGACCATTTCCCGCTGATGGCGATTCCCTTCTTTATCCTGGCCGGTAACCTGATGGCGGCTGGTGGCATCTCCAGCCGTCTTGTCGATCTTGCCAAGTCGATCGTCGGCGGCGTTCAGGGCGGCCTGGCGATGAGCTGCGTGCTGACCTGCATGATGTTCGCCGCAGTGTCGGGCTCCAGCGTAGCGACCACCTTCGCCATCGGCGCCATCCTCATCCCGGCGATGGTGCGCCACGGCTATCCGCGGCCGCTGGCGGCCTCGATCCAGGCCTCCTCCGCCGAGTTGGGCGTGCTGATTCCCCCGTCGATCCCGCTGATTCTCTATGGCGTGAGCACCGATACCTCGATCGGTCAATTGTTCATCGCCGGCATCGGCCCGGGGGTGCTGATCGGTGGCGCTTTGCTGCTGTTCCTGTATGTCTTCTGCAAGCTGCGCGGCTATGGACTGCAGGATCGCGAGGATCGCAGTGTGTTTACCGTCGCCTTCAAGCGTGCCTGGGCGGCGATCCTGATGCCGGTGGTGGTGATCGGCGGAATCTATGGCGGCATCTTCACGCCCACTGAGGCATCGGCGGTCGCGGTGTTCTACGCGTTGGCGGTGGGCGGCCTGCTCTACCGCGAGCTGCGCTTGCAGGATCTGTGGGTAATCCTGAGGCAGAGCGTGATTTCTACGGCTGCAGTGATGCTGATCATCGCCGCGGCGGCGCTATTCAGCTTCCTCATCAGCCGCTCGGGCCTGCCAGCCGAGATCGCCGACTGGGTCAACCGGGTGTTCGAGAGTCCCTGGGCCTTCCTGCTGGCCGTCAATGGCCTGCTGCTGGTGGTGGGGATGTTCATCGAGACGTCGGCGGCGATTCTGGTGCTGGCCCCGATCCTGACGCCGATCGCCATCCAGTTCGGCATTCAGCCGGTACATTTCGGGTTGATCATGGTGGTCAATCTGGCGCTTGGGATGATCACACCACCGCTGGGGGTCAATCTCTTCGCCGCCTGTGCGGTGGCCAAGATCTCCATCGATCAGATGCTGCCCTGGCTGGTGCGGTTCGTGCTGGTGGTACTGGTCTGCCTGATGGCGATCACCTACATGCCCTGGATCTCCATGGGGCTGGTCGATTTGCTCTATTGACGCCAACGCTATTGATGCAAAAACAAGGAGCGCTGCCATGCAGCCGTTAGCTGCGATGGCCAAGAAGGCGGGAATTGCCGAGATGCTGCCCGTCACCGCTTAGTGCGTTTTCCGGGCTACACTGCCACTCGTCGACATGGCAAGCCTCGAACACGACAAGCCTCGTACACAACAAGGAGAGGGAGCGATATGCATCAGGTAATCAATGTCGGGTTGATCGGTGTGGGCCTGATGGGTCATGGCATCGCGCGCAATATTCTGGGCGCTGGCCATCGCCTGTGTTTTCTGGACCATGCCGGCAATCAGCCCGTGGACGACCTGCTGGCCGACGGAGCGATAGCCAAGAGCTCGGGGCGCGAGGTGGCCGAGGCCGCCGAGGTGGTGATCCTCTGCGTGACCGGCTCGCCCCAGGTCGAGGCCGTGCTGTTCGAAGCTGGCGGCGTTCTGGAGGGCCTAAAGCCCGATAGCGTGGTTATCGATTGTTCCACGGCCCTGCCCAGCTCGACGCAACAGGTGGCCGCGCGCGTGCAGGCGGCGGGCGGTCGCTTCATGGATGCGGCGATGACCCGCACGCCCAAGGAAGCCGAGGAGGGCCGTCTCAACCTGATCGTCGGGGCGTCCGAGACGTTGTTCGACGAGGTGCGCCCGCTGCTCGAGAGCTTCGCCGAGCACATCGCGCATGCCGGCCCGGTCAGCGCCGGCCATACCCTGAAACTGCTGCACAACTTCGTGTCGCTGGGTTTCTCGGCGGTGCTGGCGGAGGCAACGGTGGCGTCGCGCGCTGCCGGCATCGATGACGCCGCCTTGCTCGAGGTGCTGGGCAAGGGCGGCGGGGGTGGTGTCATCTTCGAGCGCCTGCGGCCTTTCATTGCCTCCGCGGACCCGTCCGGTTTTCGCTTCAGCGTGGCCAACGCCAACAAGGACCTCGGCTATTACCATGCCATGACCGAGCAGCTCGGGGTGTCCGACGGCGTCGCTGCCGCCGTGCACCACCTCTACGCCGGAATCGAGGATCAGGGCGTGTCGGTCCCCGAAGTGATTCGCGTGCTTCAGGAGAACGTCTCCTGATCTGGGGCGTGCTCACCGGCGGGGAACAGCGGTCGCGATGACGTCATCCCTTTCCTATCGCCAGCAGGGGCTGCTGCTCACCGGCGGCGGAGCGCTGGTCATGTCGCCCGATGCGCTGCTGATCAAGCTGGCCGGGCTTCCCGACGCCGAGATCCTGATGTGGCGTGGCCTGCTGTCGGCACTGGGGTTTCTGCTGATCGTCGTCGCCCGTCATGGTCGTGGCACCCTGCATGCCTATCGGCGCTGCGGCTGGACCGGCATTGGGGTGGCGCTGCTGTTCAGCATGACCACCTGTGGCTTCGTGCTGGGCAATCAATATACCCGTGGCGGTAATGTGCTGATGATTCTGGCGGGGGCGCCGTTGATCGCCGCGGCACTCTCGCGGGTGTTTCTCAACGAACGGTTGCCGCGTCGTACCTGGCTGGCGATTGGCCTGTGCATGGTCGGTATCAGCCTCATTGTGATCGACGATGCCGGCGTCGGCTCCTTGCTGGGCAACAGCTTTGCGTTACTGGCGGCGACCACGCTTGCGATCAACTTCACGCTGTGCCGCACGCGTCCCGGGGTCGACATGAGCCCGATGCTGACCTTTGCTGGCTTGATCGTCGGGGTTGGTGCAGGACTGGCGGTGACCAGCGGTGGACAATTCAGCATGCCGCCATGGGATCGATTATGGCTGGTGGTATTGCTGTGCCTGGTCATCGTGCCGCTCGGCGTCACCCTGCTGCAGCGGGGACCGTTGTATCTGCCGGCCGCCGAAGTGGGCCTGCTGTTGCTGCTTGAGGTAGTGGTGGGGACGCTTTGGATGTGGTGGATACTGGGAGAGCGGCCGACGCCGCTCGCCTTTACCGGCGGTGGCCTGGTGCTGGCCACCATGTTGGCCAAGGGGCTCTATGAGCGCCGCCTCGAGATGCGTTATCGCGCGGCGCTTCCTGGCTGACGGTGGCTGACAGGCAAGCTGATTTGTACACGGATTGCCAATCGACGAGGACGAGATGCAACTGCCAACCAACACCTTCAAGCAGCGACTGTGCGACGATGAGCGACAGATCGGCCTGTGGCTCGGACTGACGAGTCCTTATGCCGCGGAGATAGCCGCGACGGCGGGCTATGACTGGCTGTTGCTGGACGGCGAACATTCGCCCAACGACCTGGCGACCTTGCTGGGTCAATTGCAGGCTATCGCACCTTATGCGTCTCACCCGATCGTGCGCCCCCCCGTCGGCGATCCGGTGCTGATCAAGCAGTATCTGGACCTCGGCGTACAGACTCTGCTGGTGCCGATGGTGGAAACCGCCGAGCAGGCCGCCGGCCTGGTGGCCGCCATGCGCTACCCACCACGTGGTATCCGCGGTGTCGGCCATGTGCTGGCCCGTGCCGCGCGCTGGGGGCAGGTAGAGGACTATCTGGCCAGGGCCGACGAGGAAATGTGCCTGCTGGTACAGGTGGAGACCGTGGCCGGCCTTGAGAACCTGGACGCCATCGCCGCGACGCCAGGGGTCGATGGCGTTTTCATCGGCCCGGCCGATCTCTCCGCCGCTCTGGGGCACCTGGGCAATCCGGGCCATCCCGAGGTGCGCCAGGCGATCAGCGACGCCATTGCCCGTGTCCGCTCGGTCGGCAAGGCCACCGGCATCGTTACCGTCGACGAGGACGAGGCCCATGGCTATCTGGCCGCCGGGTGCTCGTTCGTGGGTGTGGGCATCGACACCCTGCTGCTCATGAACGCCATGTACGGCCTGGCCGGACGTTTTCGTCGCGAACGCTAGCGCTCAACGGGCAGGATCCGCCCCGGATTCATCACCCCCTCGGGATCGAACAGCGCCTTGATGCCCCGGGCCATATCGTGTTCCAGGGGCGATAGTCGCGCCAGGTAGGGCGCCTGCTTGGTCCTGCCGATGCCGTGCTCGGCGCTGATGCTGCCGCCGAAGTCATCGAGAACCGTGAACAGCTCATCCTCCAGTTCATGCAGATGGTGCCCCTTGTCGGCATCGTCGAGTGCAGTCGG
This sequence comes from Halomonas jincaotanensis, assembly GCF_018448785.1. Taxonomy (GTDB): domain Bacteria; phylum Pseudomonadota; class Gammaproteobacteria; order Pseudomonadales; family Halomonadaceae; genus Halomonas; species Halomonas jincaotanensis. Next base: position 356,002 of record NZ_JAHCLU010000001.1, read on the forward strand.
CGGCAGGATATTGAAATGCAGGTTGCCGTCGCCGATATGGCCATAGGCGATGATCTCGCAGTCGGGCGAGGCGTTCATTATCGCGCGCGTGGCCTGCTCGACGAAGGCGGGAATGGCCGAGATCGGCACCGAAATGTCCGTGCGCAGGTGCTCGCCTCGCAGGCGCTGGCCCTCGAGCATGCTCTCGCGGAACTGCCACAGCTGTTGCGACTGGCTGTCGCTGCTCGCCAGGGCGCCATCGACGATCAGCTCGCGTTCCATGCCACGCTCCAGCAGGTGCTCGAGCATGGCGCTGAGGTCCACCTGGCCGGTGGCGGCCACTTCCAGCAGCACGTACCAGGGGTGCGCGTCGTCCAGCGGGTCGCGCAGTGTCGGCGTCGCTTCCATGGCCAGTTCGATGCAGCGCCGGGGAATCAGCTCGAAGGCGGTGAGCAGGTCGCTGCAGTCGCGGCGCGCCAGGCCATACAGCTCGATCACGGCCTCGATCGAAGGCAGGCCGAGCAGGGCCGTACGGCTCTGCTCGGGACGCGGGACCAGCTTGAGCACGGCGCCGGTGACGATACCCAGTGTGCCCTCGCTGCCCAGGAACAGCTGCTTCAAGTCGTAGCCGCGGTTGTCCTTGTGCAGGGCGTGCAGGCCGTTCCAGATCCGCCCGTCGGGCATCACTACTTCAAGGCCCAGCACCAGCTGGCGCATCATGCCGTAGCGCAAGACATTAAGGCCGCCGGCGTTGGTGGCGATGTTTCCGCCGATCTGGCAGCTGCCCTGGGCACCAAACGAGAGCGGAAAGTCGCAGTCGTGTTCGGCGGCGGCCTGCTTGATGGTCTCGAGGATGCAGCCGGCGTCGACGGTCATGGTGAAGTTGATCGGGTCGATGTCGCGAATGCGGTTCAGGCGCTCCAGGCTGATCACCAGCTCGCCGCCGTCGCGGTCGGGCAGGGCGCCGGCGACAAGGCCGCTGTGGCCGCCCTGGGGCGTCATGCGCACACCATGTTCACGGCAAAGCGTCACGACCTCGGCGACCTCGGCAGTGCTGGACGGTCGCACCACCCCCAGCGGCATGCCCAGGTAATCGCCCGCCCAGTCGCTGAGGTAGCGGGCCTGATCCGCCGGGTCGCGAAGTACCGCACGCTCACCAAGCCGGCGTTCGAGAAGGTCCAGAATCTCCGGTGTATCGGCCATTTAGCTGTCCTCCTGCCAGGCGGCGCCGTCCGGGAAACGGTGCCGGGAAAGCGAGTCGTCGTGCATGGTGATGCTATAGCCGGCGGCAGTGGGCACCTGGTAGCGACCACGGCGGACCGACACAGGATCGACGAAGTGCTCGTGCAGATGATCGACGTATTCCAGCACTCGGCCGTCGAGGCTGCCCGAGACGGCGATGTAGTCGAACAGCGAGATGTGCTGGACGTATTCGCACAGTCCGACGCCGCCGGCGTGCGGACAGACCGGCACGCCGAACTTGGCGGCCATCAGTACCACCAGGATGACCTCATTGAGCCCGCCCAGCCGCGCGGAATCGATCTGGCAGTAGTCGATGGCGTCGGCCTGCAGGAACTGCTTGAACATCACCTTGTTGTGACAATGCTCGCCGGTGGCCACGCCGATTGGCGCGACGCGATGGCGGATCTCGGCGTGACCAAGAATATCGTCGGGGCTGGTGGGCTCCTCGATCCACAGTGGGTCGAATTCGGCCAGCCGGCGCATCTTGGCGACGGTCTCGTCGACCTCCCACACTTGGTTGGCGTCCATCATCAGCACGTTGTCCCAGCCGATCTCCTCGCGCAGCAGGGCGGCGCGCCGGGCATCCTCGTCCAGATCGCCACCGATCTTCTGCTTGAAGTGCGTCCACCCCTCAGCCAGGGCATCGCGGGCGAGCTGGCGGACCTTATCGTCGGAATAGCCGAGCCAGCCCGCCGAGGTGGTGTAGCCGGGAAAGCCGTCACGGCGCATCTCGGCCTCGCGCTCGGCCTTGCCAGGCGCCTGCTTGCGAAGAAGCGCGATGGCTTCTTCCGGCGTCAAGGCATCGGTGACGAAGCGGAAGTCGAGGCAGCGCACCAGTTCCTCGGGGCTCATGTCGGCCAAAAGCTTCCACACCGGCTTGCCTTCGCGCTTGGCCCACAGGTCCCAGACGGCGTTGACCAGGGCGGCGGTGGCTAGATGGATCGCGCCCTTGTCGGGGCCGATCCAGCGCAGCTGGCTGTCGCCAGTGATCTCGCGCCAGAAGACGCCCATGTTGGCGGTGATCGCCTCCAGCGAGCGGCCCTCGAGGAGCGGGGTGAGCGAGCGTACGGCGGTGACGACGATCTCGTTGCCGCGGCCGATGGTGAAGGTCAGGCCGTGACCCTGGGGGCCGCTGTCGTCGTCGGTGTGCAGGATCACATAGGTGGCCGAATAGTCCGGCGCGGCGTTCATGGCGTCCGAGCCGTCCAGCGAGCGCGATGTCGGGAAGCGGATGTCCTGGACCTCGACGCGAGTGATGGTAGTCATGATGGTGTCCTCATTGCTGTTGTGAGCGATGGCAGGCGGCGTCAGCGCTGGCCGAGGTGGCGCATCAGCTGGCGGATGCCAAAGGTCCAGGGCGGCAGTTGGTCGCTGCGACCGACCTCGTTGACCAGTGCCCCCAGGGCGGGAGTGGCGATGGTCACGCGGTCACGCGGATGATGGGTGAAGCCCTGGCCCTCACCGTCGCGGTCCTCAATGGGTGAGAACATGGTACCCAGAAACAGCATGAAACCGTCGGGGTACTGATGATGATCGCCGAAGGTCTGGCGCACCAGGTCGAGCGGGTCGCGACTGATCTCGCGCATGTCGCTTTCGCCTTCGAGCAGAAAGTCGTCGTCCTCGCCCTCGATACGCAGGGAGACCCGCGCCTGACGAACGGTATCGATGTCGAAATGCGCGTCGAACAGACGAATGAAGGGGCCGATGGAACAGGACGCATTGTTGTCCTTGGCCTTGCCGAGCAGCAGGGCGCTGCGGCCTTCCACGTCGCGCAGGTTGACGTCGTTGCCCAGGCTGGCGCCCTTGACGCGACCCTGGGCATCTACGGCCAGCACGATTTCCGGCTCGGGGTTGTTCCACTTCGATGAGGGATGCAGGCCCACGGGGCTGCCGAAGCCCACCGAGGAAAGTGGCTGGGCCTTGGTGAACACCTCGGCATCCGTCCCGATGCCCACCTCCATGTATTGCGACCAGGCGCCGCGAGACTGCAGGGCTTCCTTCAGCGCCATGGCTTCCTCGGAGCCGGGCACGATGCGCGACAGGTCCTTGCCGATCAGCGCTTGCAGCTCCTCGCGAAGCTCGACGGCGCGGGCGGGGTCGCCGCCGGCCTGTTCCTCGATCACCCGCTCCATCAGGCTGACCGCGAAGGTTACGCCACAGGCCTTTACCGCCTGGACGTCGCAGGGGGCGAGCAGGTATGGGGCGCTCGGTGTGGCACCCAGCGAGTTGGTGAGCAGCGTGTCGACCGAACCCAGCGAGTCCCCTTCGGCGTGGCGAACCACCTCGAGGAGATCGTCGCGCTCCAGCAGGTCGGCCATCGTCGGACCGGCGTGGGTGATATCGATGACCTCGCCATCGCGTACCGCGACCAGAACCGGGCCGGCATGGGGCGCATCGCGCCAGGCACGACCGACCAGCAACGCTGTGGAGAGGTCGGTAGGCAGGAAATCTGCCGGAGAAAGGGGGGACATAACACCTCCGATTGGCTAATGCGAATGGCTAAGGTAAATGGCTAGGGCAGTGGGCTGGCATGTGGCCAGCTTTCGCCTATCATGCTAAGGATGTTGCGATGTATGACAGGTATGCCATGAACAGTATAGCAACCCCAGGACGACTTCCAGATGATAGCCAAGCAGGAGAACAGCATGTTCGATGAGATGAAAGGCAAGCGGGTACTGGTGACCGGGTCGAGCCGTGGCATCGGCGCGGCGGTCGCCAGGCGACTCGGGGGCCTCGGTGCTCAGGTGGCGGTGCATTATCATCGCAGCGAAGGGCCGGCCCAGGCGGTCTGCGATGACATTCGTCAGGCCGGTGGCCAGGCCTTTCTGATTCAGGGCGATATCAGCCGCTCTCGGGATGCGACCGCGATCGTCGACCAGGCGGCGGAGCAACTCGGCGGCCTCGACCTGCTGGTCAATAATGCCGGCGACATGCTGGGGCGCGTTAGTCTGGACGAGATGGACGATGAGCATTATGACCGCGTGATGGACCTCAATGCCCGCTCGGTGGTAATGGCCAGCCGAGCGGCGCTGCCCTACCTGCGCCAGGCCGGTGCCGGCAACATCATCCATACCGGCTCGATTGCGGCGCGCAATGGTGGCGGCCCGGGCGCCGGCCTCTACGCCTCGGCCAAGGGTTTCGTCACCACCCTGACCCGCAACATGGCCAAGGAACTCGCCGGCGACAACATCCGTGTCAACGCCGTGGCGCCTGGCGTGATCACCACCGATTTCCATGAACGCCACTCCAACGATGCCCAGATGGAAGCCGCGCGCGCGACAATTCCCCAGGGTCGGTTGGGCAGCGCCGAGGATTGCGTTGGTGCCTATCTGTTTCTGGCAACCGATGCCTTGAGCGGCTATGTCACCGGTCAGATCATCGAGGTCAACGGCGGGCAGTTGATGCCATGAGCGAGTCCAACCACAGTGTTTCAAGACAATACGACATCGCCATTACCATGGGCGACCCGGCGGGCATCGGTCCCGAGATCATCTGCCGTGCCGTGGCTACCATGTCCCCCGCGTCGCGTGCCGGCACCCTGCTGGTCGGCGACCCGGCGATCTTTCGCCGCGCCGCCCAAACGATCAATGCCGAGCTGAGCTTCGCTCCCCTGGATGCCCCCGACGCTCCCGCGGAAAGCGTGGCCGTGGCCGTGGTCGAAGTGTCTGCGGATGTCGCGATTCCCGACGGCGAGATCAGCGCCGGTGCCGGCGACATGGCCTTTCGTTGCATCGCCATGGCCGTGGAGTTGGTGCAGAGCGGTCGGGCCGGGGTGATCGTCACGGCACCGCTGAACAAGGCCGCGCTGCATGCCGCCGGCCATTATTACGATGGCCACACCGGCATGCTGGCCGCGCTGACCGGCGCGCCGTCGTCTTTCATGTTGCTGGCCTCCGAGCATCTCTCGACCCTGCATGTGTCGACCCATGTGTCCTTGCGCGAGGCCATCGACCGGGTCACGCCCGAGCGGATCATCGCCACCGTCGAGGCCGGGCACGAGCATCTCAAGTCCCTGGGAATGGCTAATCCACGCATCGCGGTGGCCGGCCTCAACCCACACTGCGGTGAAGGCGGCATTTTCGGCGACGAGGACACACTCAGCATCGCGCCGGCCGTCGAGGCGCTCAAGGCGCGTGGGTTCGACGTCAGTGGACCGATCTCCGCCGACACCGTCTTCTATCGCGCCTCCCAGGGCGAGTTCGACCTGGTGGTGGCCCAGTATCACGACCAGGGCCATATCCCGGTCAAGCTGATTGCCTTCGACACCACCGTGAACGTCAGCCTCGGCCTGCCGATTCGACGCACCTCGGTGGATCACGGTACCGCCTTCGACATTGCCTGGCAGGGCAGGGCGGATGCGACCAACATGGGCGCTGCCATTGCCTATGCGCATCGCTTAGTGACTGGCAACGAGGCCGGGGTTGGAGCCGATGCACGTGAGCAGAGCCGGGGGCGGGGCGCATGAACAGCGCCGGGGCTGGGGCGCATAAACAGTGTCGCATGGCGATCGTCGCCGACGATCTGACCGGGGCGCTGGACGCCGCGGCACCCTTCGCCCAGCGCGGTGCGACCACACGCGTGGTCGTAGCGCTTGAGCGTCTGGAAGCCTTGCTGGAAACGTGGCAAGAGGCGCTGCCGGAGGTCATCGCGGTGACGACGGAATCACGCCACATGACTGCCTCCGAGGCGGCCGAGCGCGTGGCGCGGGCCACCCAGATGCTGACCCGCCTGGCGCCAGTCGTGTGGTTCAAGAAGATCGACTCGACACTGCGCGGCCAGGTGGTGGCCGAGAGCCTGGCGATGCGCCGAGTCTGTGGCCGCCGGTTGATTCTCGCCCCGGCTGTGCCCTCCCAAGGCCGCACGACCCGGGAGGCACGCATCATCGTGCACGGCCAACGCCTGGAGACGACCGACTTTGCCCGCGACGCGCGGTCACGGCCCCCCAGTGGCGGCATGGATGCCTTGTTCGAAGCCGAAGGGCTACTCTTGGCGCGTCATGTTCCGGGCCAGCCTCTGCCAACCACCGACAGCGTGGCCGATGCCGAGACGGATGCCGATCTCGACGCCTTGGCCGGTGGGATCATTGATGGCCAGGACGCGCAACTGGCGGTAGGCGCCGCCGGGCTGAGTCGCGCTCTGGCTCACGTCATGTTCGGCGAGGTGGCGTCGCGTCCGGTCCAAGCGGAATTCACAAGTCTCTGGCTAGCCGTGGGCTCGCGCAGTGAGCGCGCCAGGCAGCAGGTGGCCGTACTGCGTCGTGCCGTACCCGACCTGACGGTCGTGAGAGGCACCGACGACGTGCCGGTCGAGGCGCCTTTCCTGCTGTTGCTGCCCGGTACTGAAGAGTCGCCTCGCGAGGCGGACGAGGTGGCGGCAACGCTGGCCGGGTCGCTCGCCAAGGGGATGGCCACGGCCACGCAGCGCCTCTACCTGATGACTGGAGGCGATTGCGCCAGTGCGCTGATGGAGACACTGGGGGCGAGTTACCTGGATGTCTCGGGCGAATGGGAGCCGGGGGTCGTGTTGGGATATCCACAGGGTAATCGGGAGTGGCCGTTGCTGACCAAGGCGGGTGGGTTCGGTGACGAATCCTTGCTGGTACGCCTACTGCGACCATTGGCGTAAACGCGCCTCCAGAGGTTGCATTGCTTGGTAGAGGCGACTAGATTCGAATGTGATGGTATGACACGTATACAGCCAAGCCATCTTCTCCATTCTCACTTATCACCCAAAATTCTACTCCCGAATAATCACGTCAAGGAGCACAACAAAATGGGTAACGCCAGTTTCCGACTCAAGACTGTCCATCGTCTCGCTACCGGCACCATCCTGCTAGCCGGCATGACGGCAGGTGGGCACGCCTTCGCCGAATCGCTCAATTTTGCCCACGTCTACGAGACCTCTGAGCCCTACCACGAGTGGGCGCTGTGGGCGGCCGAGGAGATCGAGGAGCGAACCGACGGCCGCTACGAAATCGAGGTGCATGCCGCCTCGTCACTGGGTAAGGAAGCCGACATCAACGAGGGCCTGCAGTTGGGTACTGTTGACCTCATCTATACCGGTAATCAGTTCGCCGGGCGTTTCTACGGCCCCATCGGCATTGCCGGTGCGCCCTACATGTTCCGCGATTTCGACCACTGGCGCGCCTATGCCGACAGCGATCTCTTCGATGAGATCGCGCAGGGCTACCAGGACGAGACCGGCAACGTGCCGTTGGCGATGAACTACTACGGGCGTCGTCACGTGACTTCCAACGAGGCGATCAACGAGCCAGCGGACATGGAAGGTCTCAAGATCCGCACGCCCAACGCGCCGCTTTACATGATGTTCCCTGAAGCCGTGGGTGCCAACCCGACGCCCATCGCTTTCGCCGAGGTCTATCTGGCCCTGCAGCAGGGGGTCGTGGATGCCCAGGAGAACCCGCTGCCGACCATCCGCGCCAAGGCCTTCCACGAGGTGCAGGACTACATCAATCTGACGGGTCACATCACCGACTCGCTGATCACTATTGCCGGTGGGCCGCTGTGGAATCGCCTGTCCGAAGAGGACCGTGAGATCTTCCGTGAGGTCTACATGGAAGCCGGCCAGAAGATAACCGAGGACATTCTCCAGTCCGAAGAGGATCTCGTCGCCTGGTTCGAGGAGCAGGGTGTGACCGTAAACGAAGTTGATACCGAGCCATTCCGGGAAGCGACAGTGCCGTACCATACCGGTGAAGACGCTACCTGGGATCAGGAAACCTACGACCGCCTGCAGGCGATCGGTCAGTAACTTCCTTCTCGTTGCCGACACGCCACCCCATGAACGGGGTGGCGTTATCTGCGGAGTGAGCTTATGACGACCGAAAAATGGCCTGACGGTGAATCCGGTTTCCAGATCGAGGAAGACGATACCTTCGAGTGGCGCGACTACGGTATCGAGGATTGCGCCACGCTAGCGGTGTTCTGGTTGCTGGCGCTGGTTGTGTTCCTGCAGTTTTTCAGCCGATACGTACTGGGAGACTCGATAGCCTGGACGGAGGAAATGGCTCGCTACCTGTTGGTGGCCGTGGGCTTCATGGGTGGCTCCATGGCCGTACGCACGGGCACGCACATTTCCGTCGAATTCTTCTATCGCTACATGCCGGGATGGATGAGTCGGCTGCTCGTGACCATTGTCGACCTCGTCAGCATCGCCTTCTTCGCCATTGGTGCCTGGGTCACCTGGAAACTCGCCGATCGGACCACCGCGTTGATGGCGTCCGTCGATATCCCCAAGAGTTTTCTCTATTACGTGGTGCTGGTGGGTTTCCTCTTGATGTTGGCGCGTTCGATCCAGATTGCGTTTCTGCGCTGGCGCGACCACACCGTCGAGCATCCTCACGTCCCCTAATGATAACATAGGCCGGAGTCCCTCCCATGTCCCATATCCAGGCTGTGAGCCGACGGGGTGCGTTGATCTCCCCACTGGTTGCCCTGCTGGCGGTCATTGGCTGTCTCGTGCTGGTCTTTAACGGCCAGTATCTGCTTTTCCTTTTCGCTACCCTGTTTACCCTGCTGTTATTGGGCGTACCGATCGCCATCAGCCTGGCAGGATCCTGCCTGCTTTATGTCTATCTCACCGGCCGAGTGCCGGACGTGGTGGTCGTGCATCGCATGATCAATGGCGTCGACAGCTTCCCGTTATTGGCGATTCCGTTCTTCATTCTTGCCGGTAACCTGATGAACAACGGCGGCATCACCAACCGCATCTTCGATTTCGCCAAGGCGCTGATGGGCTGGATGCGCGGTGGCCTGGGCCATGTCAACGTTGGCGCCAGCATCGTCTTTTCCGGCATGTCAGGAGCGGCGGTGGCCGATGCCGGCGGCCTGGGCACTATCGAGATCAAGGCCATGCGCGATGCGGGTTACGATGAGCAATTCTCGGTGGGCATCACGGCAGCGTCATCGACTATCGGCCCGATCATTCCACCCAGCCTGCCGATGGTCATCTACGGTGTAATGGCCTCGGTGTCGGTGGGGCAGCTGTTCGTCGCCGGCCTGATCCCGGGCCTGGTGATGGGTGTGTCGCTGATGGTAATGATCACCATCATGGCCAAGCGCCGCGGCTATCCTCGCGACGCCCAGTTCTCGATCCCGGTCCTCTGGTTGACCTTTCGTCGCGCCTTCCTGTCGCTATTGACACCCTTGATTATCGTCGGCGGCATCATTTCCGGCGCCTTTACCCCGACCGAGGCGGCCATCGCGGCGGTGGTATATGCACTCTTCCTGGGCAGCGTGGTGTATCGCATCCTGACCTGGCGGCGCTTGTTGAAGGTCAGCATGGAGACCATCGAGACCACTGCCGTGATCCTGCTGATCGTCGCGGGCGCCTCGATTTTCGCCTGGATCATGACCAGCAACCAGGTGACCCAGCACGTCATGGGGCTGCTGGGGCCTTTTGCCGACAATCCCATCGCACTGCTGATCATCATCAACCTGGTGCTGATCGTGGTCGGCTGCTTCATGGAAACCATTGCCGCTATCACCATTCTGGTGCCGGTGCTGCTGCCGGTCGCCGTGGCCGCGGGCGTCGACCCGGTACACTTCGGCGTGATCATGGTGCTCAACCTGATGATCGGCCTGCTGACGCCTCCGGTAGGCATGGTGCTATACGTACTGTCGCGGGTGTCGAACATTTCATTCGAGAACTGCATGCGTGGCACCTTGCCGTTCCTGATTCCGCTGGTGATTTCGCTGCTGCTGGTGACCTTCGTTCCGGCGATCTCGCTGTGGCTGCCGACCCTGATCTACCGTTGAGCCTTTCCGAAGGAGCTGTTTGCCGATGACACCCGATTCGCCGGACTTTCGCGTTGCCGTCACCGACCTGGAGCGTTTCATGGACCGGGTCCTGCGTGGCGCGGGAGCCGATACAGCCTCCGCCCAGGCGGTGACCCGTGCGCTGGTCACGGCCTCGCGCATGGGGACGGATAGCCATGGGCTGAGGCTGTTGCCGCATTATATTCAGGCACTTCAGGGCGGACGTATCAACGGTCGGCCCGAGATGCGCTTTACGCGTCACTTGCCGGCGACAGGATCTCTGGATGCCGATGATGGTCTGGGGCATCTGGCGGGCTACACCGCAATGGCGCATGCCGCCGAGATGGCCGAGACGGTGGGCCTCGGCGCCGTAGCGGTGGGCAACTCCTCGCATTTCGGTGCCGCGGGTTGCTATGCACTGGCTGCGGCGGAGCGCGGACTGATCGGCATGGCCTTCTGCAATTCCGACCCCTTCGTCCTGCTCCATGAAGGCAGGACGCCCTTTCATGGCACCAATCCCATTGCCTTTGCGGCACCTTTGGAAGGGGAAGCGCCATATCTGCTCGACATGGCGACCAGTTCGGTGCCCTGGAACCGCGTTCAGCAGTTCGGCGCCATCGGTCGTCAATTGCCGGACCAGGTGGCGGCCGATGCCGCTGGGCGCGTGACCCGGACCCCGGCCGAGGTCGCTGCGTTGCTGCCGCTGGGCGGTAGCGATTTCGGCTTCAAGGGCGCGGGACTCGGTGGCATGGTCGAGGTATTGAGCTCGACGCTGTCGGGCATGCTCAACGGCTTTCGCCTGTTGCCGATGGGCGGTCCCGACATGCAGACGCCGCGTGGGGTGGGGCATTTCTTCCTGGCCATGAACCCCGGCGCCTTCAGCGAGAGCTCATCCTTCGATGCCTGCCTGCGCGAGTACCTAACGGATCTGCGCGCCCAGCCCGCCAACGATGGCGCCGAGGTGCTGGCGCCCGGCGATCGCGAGTGGCACTGCCGTGCCCGGCGAGACGCCGAGGGTGTTCCTCTGGACAGCGCCAACCAGGTGGCCTATGCCACGCTGGCGGAGAAGTTCGATGTCGAGCCGCTGGCACCCTTGCCCTGAACCAGATGCCGTGACTGCCTCGAGATGGCGGCAGGATGCGGTAAAATACCGCCAGACGTGGAGAAAGCCAGCCTTTCTTCCCTGCGGACACTCAGGAGAGGGCGTGTATGAGTCGATACCAGGTCGAGCGCAAGACACTATCCGAACAGGTTGCCGAGCAACTGGAAGCCGAGATTCTCGAAGGGCGCTTGAGCGAGAATGCTCAACTGCCCTCGGAGAGAGAGTTGATGGAGCAGTTCGGGGTCGGTCGCCCGGCGGTGCGCGAGGCCTTGTTCTACCTGCAGCGGCTAGGCCTTATCGCCATCAACAGCGGCACCCGAGCGCGAGTCATCCGGCCGACGGCGGAGGCGGTGATGGCACGCCTTTCCGGGGTGACCCGTCAGCTTCTCTCTAAACCCGACGGGCAGCAGTACTTTCAGGAAGCCCGCGCCATGTTCGAGATTTCACTGGCGCGCTATGCCGCCGTCAATGCCAGTGAGGAAGATTTACAGCGCCTGCGCGACGCCCTACAGGACAATCGCGTCGCGATCGGCGACGAGGCGCGCTTCAAGCGTTCCGACAACGATTTTCATGGCGTCCTGGCCAGCATCGGTCGCAACCCTATCTTCGATGCCATCCATGTCGCTCTGTCCGAGTGGCTCGACGACCGTCGCGCCCAGGTGCTCCAGCAGAAGGATGAGGACAAGGCAGCGACGGCGGCGCATGCCGAACTCGTCGAGGCCATCGAGTCGCGAAACCCCGATGCCGCCGAGGCGGCGATGCGGCGCCACCTGGATCGCCACTACGGTACCTACATGCAGCTCAAGAAGCGCTTGTCGTCTAATCCCTGAGCGTCTGCAAGCAACCACTCGCGCCATCTCCCAGGCTTGTTTGCCTCACTGTCCGGTCGTCAGATCACGCCTTCGGCTTTCAGCACCTCGTCCAGACGCGGAGTCGAGTCGCCTTGAGCGCGGCCCATCTCGTGTACCGGTAGCAGGCGGCGCCGCAGCTTTTCGGCGTGGTGCTGAGCGATGTCCTCGAGACGGTGATCGAGGAAGGGGTTGTCGAAACGCTCGAGCGTCGTGGTCAGGTACTGTTCGAGGTCCATGTCGAGTGCCATGCCGGGCATTTGACGCTCCAGCACCGGCAAGACCTCATCTCTCAGCATGGTCTCCAGTGGCTGGCGCAGCGATGGCTCGTTCATGGCCTCGCGAACGAAGCGAATCGTCGTGCTCAGCCCCGAGGCTCGCCAGTGGTGAACCAGCCAGGTATGCGACAGGTTGAGGATGTGCAGTTTGCGCTGCTCGAACGGAGCGAGGTCGTCGACGACCTGGACGTCGGGATGCCGGCAGGGCAGCTCGAGCCCCGGGGTATCGCGAATGGCCCAGAGGCCATAGGGTTCGGCCACGGCGCCGACCGGCTCGATGGTCGCGGAAACGATGCGATCGACCAGTGTATCGATCCACAGGCACTCGCGGTCCAGCCAGGCGGAGAAGTCGGGGTCGCCATAGGCACGCTTTGCTTGTTCCTGCACGATGGCCTTGAGCCGTTGGCCATTGGCGTGAATTAATTCGCAGGGCATCAGCGTGATACCGGCGCCGCCGTGGTGAAAGCGTGCGTTGAGCAAGCAAGTCAGTCGAGTGGGGAAGCTGGCGGGCAGGGGATGCAGGGGCGAATCCTCTGCCGGCACGGCGTAACCGTCCTCCCCGGTGTTGGACACGACGTGGGTGACGTCCTCGCAGAAGCGCTGCTCTATCTCCGCCCAGTGCTCATCGGCGATCAGGCAGGCCGCGAGGCTGTCGACCGTCTCTTCGTGATCGACGGTCTGGCCATCCCGTTGGCCACGAAAGCGCACCGGGTAGCGTAACCGTGCCGCGAGGTCGCGAGCCTTCTGCTGGCCGGCCGGTCGCGAGGAGCCCTGGACGATGACGACGCGCTTTTGGGTGTGGCCCGCGGCCAAGGACTGGCTGACGAAATAATCCACGTGGGCCAGCAAAAAGCGGCTGGTCCCGAACTGCAGGATCTCGGCATTCTGGGTCATCCTAAGCTCCTGGGGATGGGCTAGTGTTCGAGATGGACCATGGCCTTGATCACGGCGTTGCGGGGGTCGCACCATGCCGCCATGCGCTCGGGAACCGCCTCGAGTTCGTCGCGGTGCGTGATCATCGACGTCTCTTGCAGCCTGCCGGCCTCCATCAGTGTCGCTACCCAGGTGAAATCCTCACGCGTGGCATTACGGCTACTGAGCAGGGTCATTTCCTTGCGGTGAAAGTCCGGGTCGTGAAAGGTGATATCTGCCTTGACGATACTGACCAGAACGTAGCGTCCCGCCTGGCCCACAAGGTCGAATCCCCGCTGCATGGCCTCGGCATTGCCGGTGGCATCGAATACAACGTCCGCCAGTGCGCCGTCGCTCAGGGTCTCCAACTGCGCTAGTGGATCATGCTGCAAGGGATTCAGGGTGTGTTCGATATTCAGCGTCTCGCGGCAGAAGGCCAGTCGCTGTTCATTGGTGTCGACGACGACTACGCGGGCATCGCATTCCCGGGCGAACTGCGCCACGCCCATGCCGATCGGGCCGGCGCCCACCACGACCGCCAATTCGCCCGGGGCCAAAGCACTGCGACGCACGGCGTGGGCGCCGATGGCCAGGCATTCCATCAACGCGAGCTGATCAAGCGACAAGGTGGAGGAGGGAATCAAGTGGTCGATAGGCACGACCAACAGGTCGCACATGCCACCGTCGCGATGCACACCGATGACCTTGATCCGCTGGCAGCAGTTGGTGAGCCCTCGTTGGCAGGCGCGACATTCACCGCAGTGCAGATAGGGAATGACGGAGGCATTCTGTCCCACCAGTGCCTGGTCTTGGCTGTCGCCCACCTGCACGATCTCGCCGGCCAGTTCGTGTCCCAGCACGCGCGGATACGCAAAGTAGGGCTGGTTGCCCCCGAAGGCGTGGATATCGGTGCCACAGATGCCGACCCGCCGGATGCGCAGCAGAGCCTCGCCGGCACCGCACGTGGGAGGCTCCTGGTCGTCGTGATGTTCCATCAGCCCGGGGCGAGTACAAACGATGCTTCGCATGGCGCGGCGCTCCTCTCTGTGGGTGCAGATTCGGCTCAGACGAGTTTTTTTCAGGTGGGCTCGTCGGCAATCACGTTTTGGCTCTGTTCGCCCAGCCCTTCGATGCCCAGACGCATCCGCTGGCCGGGGCGAAGGTAGACTTGCGGTTTCTGGCCCATGCCGACGCCTGGTGGGGTGCCGGTCGAGATCACATCGCCCGGCTGAAGGCTCATGAAGCGGCTCAGATAACTGATCAAGTAAGGAATCTGGTACACCATGGTGCGGGTATTGCCGTCCTGGTAGCGCTTGCCATCGACCTCGAGCCACAAGTCGAGTTCATGCGGGTCGGCAACCTCATCGGGCGTGACGAGCCAGGGCCCAAGCGGGCCGAAGGTGTCGCAGCCCTTGCCCTTGTCCCAGGTGCCGCTGCGCTCGAGCTGGAACTCGCGTTCGGAAACATCGTTGATCACGCAATAGCCGGCCACATGCTTCATGGCATCGGCTTCGTCGATGTACTTGCCCCCTTCGCCAATCACCACGCCCAGCTCGACTTCCCAGTCGGTTTTCTGCGAATCGCGAGGGATCATGACGTTGTCATCGGGGCCGCAGATGGCGCTCGTCCACTTGTTGAACACCACCGGCTCGGGAGGCAACTGGGAGCCGGTTTCGGCGGCATGGTCCGAGTAGTTGAGACCGATGCACAAGAACTTGCCGACTCCGCCGACACAGGGACCAAGGCGCGTACCTTGGGGCACCTCCGGCAGCGTGGCGGGGTCCAGGTCGGCCAGTATCGCCAGGCGGTCGCGTCCGAGGTGGCGACCGTCTAGGTCAGGCAGGTGGGCCGAGAGATCGCGAATCACGCCCTGGGTGTCCAGCATGCCGGGCTTTTCATGACCCCGGGGGCCGAAGCGCAGTAATTTCATAAATGCTTCCTTTGTCGGGTGGGCTCTGTGTCTCTTCGCTGGGAATCATCTAACGGCATTATCAGTTTAACCAGCCACCATCGATGATCTGGGTGGTGCCAGTGGTATAGGCGGATTCGTCGGCGGCCAGGTAGGTGGCAAGGGCTGCAATTTCATCGGTACTGCCCAGGCGACCCAGGGGTTGCCTGGCGTTGAACTCGGCGTAGACCTCGTCTTCCTCACGACCCTGCTGTTCGGCCTGGGCGCGAATGCGTTGGCGCAGCGAAGGAGAGTCCACGGTGCCGGGGCAAATGGCATTGCAGCGGATGCCCTGGCCGATGTAGTCAGCGGCCACCGATTTGGTCAGCCCAAGAACCGCGGCCTTGGTGGTGCCATAGGCACAGCGGTTTGGCACGCCCTTGAGGCTTGAGGCTACCGAGGCCATGTTGATGATGCTGCCACCGCCATTGTCGAGCATGGCGGGCAGCAAGGCGCGTATCATGCGCATCATGGCCGTGACGTTAAGCGAGAGCGAGAGCTCCCAATCATCGTCGCTACCCTCCAGCAGCGAGCCGTTGGCCACGTAGCCCGCGCAATTGAATAGTATGTCGACGGGGCCGATTTCAGCGGCCAGTGCCTCGATGGCGGCGATATCCAGCACGTCCAGCCGACGGGTCTCGATGCCGGGAGTGCCGGCCAGCTCGGCCAGGCTGGCGTCATTGATGTCGGTGGCGATGACCCGTGCGCCTTCAGCGGCGAAGCGTAGGGCGGTGGCCCGGCCGATGCCCTGGCCCGCTGCGGTGATCAGGGCCGTCTTGTTGTTCAATCGCATGATGCTTCCATGTCGTTGTGCCATTGCTCTTTTGCGGTTGGGTGTGCCACCGGTAAGAATGACACGGACCCCTGTATGACAGTATATAAGCTTGATGCTGAGTATGGATCAGTTGCCGGACCTTGCCAACTATTGTAGGGCTTTGAGCTATTAAGCCTTATGATTCTGTGTGTTGTAAAACCACTTGAAGCTCTTGATGATCAATGGAGATAACCAGATAAGGATAACGATTACTCCTAATGTTGCACTTATGGGGCGAGAGAAGAAGCCCAGAAAATTCCCATCCGTTCTCATCATGGCGCTCATGAAATTATTTTCTACTGTTTTTCCCAATACCAGGCCCAGGATGGCTGGTGCCATGGGGAAACCATTTCTAACCAGTAAAAAAGCAACAAAACCTACGATCAACATCAACCAAATATCGATGATACTATTGTTGATGGCAAAGGCACCCACTATACAGAAGCAGAGGATGATCGGCATCAATACCCTGCTGGGTGTAATAATGAATATCTTGGATAGCTTTATCGCAATGTAGCCGATAGGCAGCATCATCAGGTTGGCAATTATAAAGACGATGAAAAGTGCATAAATCAACCCCGATCCATCCATGAAGATGGTGGGTCCTGGGTTCATTCCTTTCATGTAGAGAACACCAATCACGATAGCGGTGATGGAGTCGCCAGGGATGCCGAATACCAACGCTGGGACCCAAGCACCACTAATGCCGGAGTTGTTCGCCGAACTTGCATCCATGATGCCTTCAATATTTCCTTTTCCATATTCTTGCTTGTTACGAGATCTTGATTTTCCCACCGCATAAGAGATCCATGCGGCTATGTCGGCACCTGCCCCCGGTAGGGCTCCTATCAGAGTGCCGATGGTGCTGCCTCGCAACATATTGATCCAGTGGTTTTTTATATGTCCTTTTGCCTTGCTGAAGACGTTATCCTTGGACATTGCTGCTATATTTTTCTTCTCTGAGCTCGAGCCATAATAATTCATTAGTTCGTTCAGGGCGAACATGCCGATCATGACGGGAATGAAGTTGATGCCACCCATGAGGTCCGCGATCCCAAAGGTAAACCGGGGGGCCCCACTCATCATGTCTAGTCCTACCGTAGAAAGTAGAATGCCGAAGAGCAGGGATAGAAAAGCCTTTGTTTTTGATCCGATGGAAATGAATATGGAGCAACTAAGACCCAAGATAGCAAGCCAGAAATATTCGAAAGCGCTAAATTTAAGTGCGACTTCGGCCAGTGATTGCGCTGTAATTATTAGAACAATTGTCCCAAATATTCCACCAAAAACTGAGCAGATCAAGTTAATACCGAGAGCTTCTCTCGCACGCCCCTTCTTGGCTAGTTGATACGACTCTGACACATAAGCCGCGGACGCAGGCGTGCCGGGAATGTTGAGATACGTGCCTGGTATATCTCCCGCGAATATCGCCATTGCCGATGTTGTGACAATGGCGGCAATGGCTGGTGTAGGATCCATATAAAAAGTGATCGGAACGAGCAATGCCACGGCCATCGTTGCCGTTAAACCTGGAATGGCTCCGACGAAAATACCGAAAATAGCTGATAAAATGATTACTAGAAATACTTCAAGCGAAAAGACGAGATATACGCCATTGATTACAGCATCCATTGTTTAACCTCGCCAAAAAGATCGCCTTGGGGAAGAGGGACAAGCAAGTATTGTGAGAATGCATAATATATCGTGAAAGACATTATGGCTGAAATGGATATAGCAGAGATAGTTGATGTTTTTCTGACTTTCATTAGAATAAACATCATGATGCTCATCGTCAACAGCGAGCCTAGGTAGTCGATAGACAGTATATAAAATATTATTAGTATTGCTGGGAGTAGCGAGTACAGCAGCGATTTCCAATCGTACGCCTTGTTTTTTTCCAATTTAATACGCTGGAGAGAATCTTTTGAGTTTCGGTAGTTATTTAATGCGAGTACTAGCCCACCAATACAAAATCCCCCTCCCACGAGGGAGGGGAAGAGGGATGGGCCGTACTGGAGGCTCTGGATCGTCGGGAATTGCTGAGCCACATAAATTGTAATGCACCCTGCAATAATGAACGTCAGCCCGATAAGAAAGTCCCTCATGATTCGGCCTCTATTCTATTCAGCTGCCAAGCCTACCTGTTCCACAATTTCGCCGAATACGACGTCCATTTCTTCCATGAGCTTTCCAAATTCTTCCGCGTTTCTCCATTCCGTACCAAAACCCTGATTGTACATGAAGTCCTGATAGGTATCACTGTTATAAGCTTTCTCAAGAGCTGCTTCCAGTGTGGAGACGATTTCAGGATCCATGCCTTTGGGTCCAGCGATGCCACGCCACTCGCCGACTTGGTAGTCTGTACCTAGTTCTTCCTGAATCGTAGGTACGTCTGGAAAGCTGGGAATACGCTCAGGCGCCATGACACCCAGACTCTTTACGCGACCTGCTTCCATCATGGAGCGCGCTTCCGGTACCGAGCTCGGAACGATATCAATACCGCCTGATACCAGTTCGGTCATTGCGGGGGCTGCGCCTTCACTGGGGAGCCACATAACCCGGTCTGCTTCCATCCCTTGATCCATCAGGAAACCAGCGAATGCTAGGTGCCAAACGCCACCTTGACCGGTACCGGAGGCAATAAAGGTTCCCTCTGGTTCTTCCCTGATGGCCTCGACCAGCTCTTCCAGTGAATCGTAGGGTGCGTCACTTGCTACCTGTACGCCGGGAAAGTCGTAGTTAACTTGAGCGATAGGCGTGAAGTCACGGTAAGTCAGGTCGGTGAGTCCAAGCCAGTGCATCATGTTGACTTCACCGGTTGCCAGCCCGATCGTATAGCCGTCGGGATCAGCACTCGTTATTGCGGTATGGCCAACAACGCCGCTACCGCCTGTACGATTGACAACATTGACAGTTTGGCCAATTTGTTCTTCAAGTGCTCTGCCTATGGTACGTGCTGTTGCATCAGTGCCCCCTCCAGCCGCCCAAGGGACGATTAGTGTAATAGGTTTTTCTGGATAGTCAGCCAAGACAGAGCCGCATGCTACCAGTGTCGTGATAGCAATACCCGATAATAATGCAGTCTTGATTTTTTTATGCTTGTCTATGATTTGCATGATGTGTTGTATCCTTTTATTTTCCGATCGATTGGCAGTGAAGGTGATCTTGCCAGTTTTGCTTGACTTCCTTTTTTATGCGCCTCCTCTGTAGTTTTCTTGTATCTTGCTGGAATTTCTTCGCTAGGTGGTATGGAGCATTGTTCAACGTTTTATTGGCTAAGTAGGTTGTTGTTCGAGTCGAATAGATCTCACCTGTGATTCCCGGGCTGGCGTAGCTATATCGGCAAAGCGGGCGGGCAGGTTTGGTCCTGTTTTTCTGATCCTTATTCTTTAGAAGTAATACCGTCTACAAGATAGAACCTGTCATACCATCATACCATGCGACTTTAGTCGACATTAAGACCTTGATGCCTCCTTCGCAGGGCTATCGCTAGCAGCCAAAGTTAACCGCTCCGATCACAGCGCCTCGGCGAGTATCTCGAGAAAATCGGCTTTGGTGACGGGGCGCGGATTAGTCGGGGTGGAGTGGTCCTTGCAGGCCCAGTCGGCGGTCTTGTCGAATATTTCGCGAGTCACGCCAATATCTCCCAGTCTTCCCGGCAGGCCGAGCCGTGCGTTCAACTCTGCAAAGAAAGCACTGACATCGGCGTCCACAGATAGCCCCATTACTTCACGAAGCGTGGCGAACTTGGTTTCGCAGTGTGGCTGATTGAAGCGCAGCACAGCCGGCATCAATATGGCGTTGAGTGTTCCATGATGCAGCTTTAATTCATGGAAGCCGCCCAATGCATGGGAAAGAGAGTGCACCGCTCCCAGCCCTTTCTGGAAGGCCAGGGCGCCTTCCAAGGCTGCCATCATCATTTCATTGCGTGCTTCCATGGAGGGATTTTCACCCGCGGCGTCTTCAATGTTCTGTATGGCGCGTTTCAGGCCATCCATGGCGATGGCATCGGCAGGCGGATTGACACGCGGACTCAAGAACGTTTCGACACAATGCGCGATGGCATCCATGCCCGTCGCTGCCGTCAGGTAGCGTGGGAGCGAGGCGGTCATGTCCGGGTCGCAGACGGCTACTGAAGGAATCAGATAGGGTGAGATGAAGCCGAGTTTGTGCTCATCGCGCATGGAGATCAGGGAAGCACGTCCGACTTCACTCCCCGTCCCGGCCGTGGTGGGGACCGCAATAAGTGGCAACACGTCTGGCTGGATCTTGCCGGCACCCCCTTCGATGACGGCGTATTGACGAAGCGGAGGCGCATGGGTGGCCAGCAGGGCAACGCCCTTGGCCAGATCAATGCTCGAGCCACCGCCCACGGCGATAAGGCTATCGCAATCATGTTTCTGGAGCAGAGCGAGAGCCGATCCTACGGCGCTCTCTGTGGGATTGGCCGGCGTATCCTGGAAAACGGGAGTATCAGAAGGAAGTTGTGATGTCTTCATGAAGCTCTGGAAGACACCACTCTCCATCAATCCTTTATCCGTGACGAGAAGGGGGCGGCTGACGCCGAGTGAGCGTAGCTCCTCATCGATGTGTCCCACTTCTCCGCGGCCAAAGCGAATCCGAGTCAAGTAGTTAATAATGGTTGTCATATAGTATTTCCTGCTGGTCAGGTGACGGCGCCAACCATCCAGGGGACGAACTCATTGCTTCCGTACCCTAGCGTTTCGCTGGCTGTTTCTTCGCCGGAGGCGATGGCAATGATCTTCCCGAATATCTCCTCGCCACAGCTTCTCACTGTGGCATCGCCATCGATGATGCCGCCGCAGTTGATATCCATATCCTCTGACATGGCATCGTACATGGCGGTGTTGGTGGCAAGCTTGATACACGGCGCCGGCTTGTAGCCCGACACGGAGCCTCGCCCGGTGGTAAAGCACACGATCGTCGACCCGGAGGCGATCTGCCCTGTCACGGAGACCGGGTCATAGCCAGGACTGTCCATGAAGTTGAAGCCGGGCTTGTGTAGTGGCTCGGCATACTCGAGCACATCACTGAGGCTCGAGGAACCGCCCTTTGAAACAGCGCCAAGTGATTTCTCGAGAATCGTGGACAAGCCACCCGCCTTGTTGCCAGGCGAGGGGTTGTTGTTCAGCTCTGCCCCATTGATATGCGTGTAGTGCTTCCACCAGGCGATACGCTCGAGCAGCTTGCGTGCCACATTCACATCGACCGCCCGATTGAGCAGGAGGTGCTCGGCACCATAGATCTCGGGTGTCTCGGCCAGGATGACGCTGCCCCCATGCTGGACGATGAGGTCGGCCGCATATCCCAGAGCAGGATTGGCGGTAATGCCCGAATAGCCATCGGACCCCCCGCACTGCAGGGCAACGGTGAGGTGCTTGAGTGGCGCGGGCTTGCGCGAGGTATGCGCATGCGCGTTTGCCATGGCGAGTATCTTTTCGCTGGCCAGCTTGATACTGGCGCGTGTTCCTCCCGCCCCTTGGATGTTGAAGTAGTCGAGCCGCTTGCTATCCGCAATCCCGTACTTGTCCACCAGAGCCTTGACTTGGTTGCTCTCGCAGCCCAGCCCTATCACGATCACGAAAGCGAAATTCGGATTCACCGCATAGCCGGTGACGACTCGCTCAAGAAAGGCAAATCCCTCCGACTCGGTATTCATGGCACAGCCGGAACCATGCGTGACGGGAACCACGCCATCGAAGCCTAGCTCTTCGAGCCCTGCCGTCTCGTTGAGGTGATCCGCGGTGGCTTTAACGACGGTCGCCGAGCAGTTGACCGTGGCCACGATGCCAATGTAGTTGCGGGTACCGACGCGGCCATCACTGCGATGAAACCCATTGAAGGTGAGGTCGCTCTCCACGACGGGTGTGGGTGTGGCCGGCGTGAAGTTCTCCAGGGAGGTATCACGCTCCAGCATGGCCAGGTTATGCGTGTGAACATGCTCACCGGCGCGGATCGGTTGGCTCGCCAGGCCTATAACCTGCCCATACTTCACGACAGGCGTATTCGCTTCGATATCGACCAGCGCCACCTTGTGGCCGGCCATGATGTTTTCCCGTGCAGCCCCTAACGCCTGGTTGAGGGAAAGGCCTTCGGCGATATTCCGGGTGGCGACCCCCACATTGTCATCAGGGTCCAGGCTTATCACCATCGGGTAGTTATTGATAAGTTCCATCGTATTCTCCAAATCGCGACAGGCGGATCGCCTATCGTCGATCTTTAGGCTAGCCTCGGCTTGGTGCGATATCATTACGCTGCGTACAACTGTCATAGGCTTGGGGAACGAAGCTGTCTTCCCCTATGTCGCTTCGAGCCTGTGTCAGGAACTCGCAAAGCGGTGGAAGCATGTTGGACCTTAGCTGGTATGCGCTCAACGTCTCAGCCAAGTAACGCATGTCCTTTTCGGCATTACCGAGGCTGAACTGCAATTTCGTGCACTCTCCTTGTAACACCCATTCCATGACGGGGGCCAACATGGCGCTGTTGGCCCCGCCCTGGGAGCAGATTTCCAGGAGCTTGTCCTGGGGGACATTCATCCCGGCCGCCATGGTGGCGGCTTCGCTAACCAGCGCTGCGGCACCCAGCGATAGAAAATTATTGATCAATTTCAGCTTGTGCGCCGAACCGACCTTGCCAATGGGAAAGATGTTCTCGGCGAAACTCTCGATGACCGGCGTGATGCGAGCAACCGTCGCGGCATCGCCACCCAGCATGGCATTGAGCCGGCCTTCCCGAGCCTCCCGGGGTGTGCGGGCTAACGGAGCATCAACCAGGACCGCCCCCTGTTGCGACACGGTTTCAGCAAGGCGCTCTGTCGATTCGGGATGAACGGTCGAGCAATCGACGATAATCAATCCTTCATGGCCACCTGCCAGTAAGCCTTTGGCGCCGGCCACGATCTCGCTGACTTGTTCGGATGTCTTGACGCAAATGAAGACGATATCGCTATTTCTTGCCATCTCGGCGGCGCTGCTGACTTCTGTCGCGCCTTCAGCGCACAGTGCTTCCAACGGTGACCGGTTTCGATGGGCCATCACGGCCAGTGGATAGCCGTTACGCACTATGTGCCCGGCCATCTCCTTACCCATCAGACCGAGCCCGATAAATCCTATACGTTCCTGTTTCATAGTCGCCTCTGAACGGTTGCTCCATCACGTCTCGAAAAAGAGCCAATATGCCTGTATCCAAGCCGGCTCGGCCGGTATCAAAGTGCCGGGGGAAATGGGACGCCCAGACGCTCTGACCAATCGGAAAGCGCTTCGGGCACTCCTTCCGGCAATGGCACACCCTGTTGCGAGTAGGTCTGGTGCAATGCGAGTCCGCGCTCCCCGGGTATCCTTACCGGAGGACTGCCTTCGGGAACGGGGTTGGTGCGACACGCATCGACCAGTGCGCCGGTTTCGCGCTTGAAGGCTTCGAGCCCACCAAAGGCTTCCGGATCCATCACCTGCACCATGACGGAGGCACCCCATTGCGTGGGAGCCTGTACACGCCCGAAGCCTGCCAGGCCAGACGTCAAGGCTTCCACCATGAGTCCCAGTGCATAGCCCTTATGACCATGGTCCAGCCCACCGATGGGCATGATGCTGCCCTTCGGCTCATCGAACAGCACGCTAGGTCGATCGGTCGCTCGGCCCTGATGATCCTTGAGCCATGGATAAGGCAGTCGGCTGTTCTGCTTGTTCAGACGCCCGACCATGCCATTGGTGGTAATTGATGTGCTGACATCTAACAGCACGGGCCCCGAATCAGTGGGATAGCCCACCGCGATGGGGTTGGGGGTATGGGTCGCTTCTAAACCGCCATAGGGAGCAACGGACTTCGTCGCCGGATCGGATGACTCGATTACTACCACTAGGTCGCGATCGGTGGCTCGCTTGAGGTAGGCGGCCAGACAGGCGATATGGTTCGAGCGGCGAATCACCACCGTACCGGTACCGCAGGACCGCGCCATAGCTTCGGCGGTTTCCATGGCTTGGATGATCAGCCAGGGGCCGGGCAGGTAACGACCATCCCAGGCTTCCACGGCAGCACGCTTGGAGATGACCTCTTGCCCTCCGGTCACGGGCATTCGGCCTGACTGAATTTCCCCAAGATAGGGTGAGAGAAGCTGGAGACCATGGGTGGTATGCCCCATCAGGTCGCCTTCGACCAGTATCTCGGCTACTGCCTTGGCCTTGTCGTCGTCGAGTCCGGCAGCCGCCAGTAACCTGGTGCTGAACCCGGTCATCTCCCTAACGTCGTAAAGCTGGCTCATTGATTGTTCTCCTTGATATTTGTTCTTGAAGACGATTGGCCTATGTGAAGTTCTCGCCTCATGACAACTCGACTACAGGGCCCGAGAACACAGTCTTATTCTGCGTTAGGAAGGCCAATAGCCTAAGGCACGGGCGCAGCCCTAGTGAGAGGCTGGGTTCCTTGGTGTGATGGTATAGCTGTCATACCACAACATTACATGTTTATACGAGCCCTCCTGGTCCGTCAAGACGCAATGAGGAGCTCGGCCTGCCTTGACGCTTCATCCGGCTCGATGGGCGTTTAGCCGGCTCGGTCGTTGTGTCGCCTGAGCTGGCGTATCAGGGCGCTATGGTCCAGTTCACCATCTCCCTGGGCGACGAGCTCCTCGTAAAGTGCATTGACCAACGACGACACTGGCAATTCGAGCCCCAGCTCTTGAGCCAACGCCATGGCTGTCTGGGTGTCTTTCAATTGCCATTTCGCCGGTCCTCCCGGTGCGAGTCTTCCTTTATGCGCTGTCCGTGGATGCGCAGAATGGTCGAGTTGGCAAAGCCTCCCGTCAGCGCCTCGAGCATTCGCTCGGGATCGGCGCCGCCGCGTTCCGCCAGTCAGGCGCTCCACCCACTGACGCAGCGGCGAGCGGCCGGGCAACCCCAATTCATATCGGAATTCCTGATAAAGGCAGTCGTTTGTGGAATAGGCCTCAGCTTCATCAGAACTTCTTTCCACCATATTGCTTGTATGTGCACCATACTTCAGGATATGGCGAACTCCTCTTACGGTGTCACGCCCGTGAATGCAAAGCCTGCCAAGGTCCCCCGCCGTCCCAGTGTTGCCGAATTCCTTGCCGAGGCCATCTTCTCCGGCAACTACCAGCCCGGCGATTTCGTCCCTCGGGAAATCGATCTATGCGAACAGTTCGCCATTAACCGCTCGGCGGTACGCAGCGATCTTCGACGCCTCGTGGATGTCGGGATCATCGAGCGCATCTCGGGCCATGGCTCCAAGGTCCGGGAGTACGAGGCGTGGAATATCCTCGATCCCGTGGTGACCGGCTGGATCACCCGCTACGCTTCGCCAAATCCCCGTATCCATCGGGAGATCCTCGCCTTTCGCCTGGATGTCGAGCCCTATGTCGCCATGACAGCCGCTCGTCGCGCCAAGGCGCGTGATCTCGTGGCCATCGAGGAGGCCTTCGAGGGAATGGGCAAGAATCTCTACGATGCGACCTGTGCCGAGGAGCGTCGACTGCACAGCGATTACGACGTCGCCTTCCACGTCGCCATCTTCAAAGCGACCCACAACATCGTCTGGTCGCAGCTGTCGCATATTCTGCGGCCCTCCATCTACCTCTTGGTGTCGGAATCCAACATCAGTGCCACGGATCCCGAGGAGAGCCTCGAGCGTCATCGCCAGGTGATGGAACATATCCGCGCCCGCAACCCGCGCCAAGCCTTCCTGGCCGCCCAGGCAGTGCTGGAAGGCACGGCCCAGGCCTTGGGCATCGAGACCGGCGACAGCCTGCTGGGCAAGGAGCGGGAACTGCTGTGAGGGTGTCCGGAATCCGAAACGTTAGAGTGGGAGGCCGTTACGCCGCCTGAGCTCACGGATCAGGGCGCTGTGGTCGAGATCCCCGTCGCCATGATCCACCAGCTCCTCGAAAAGCCGATTGACCAGCGATGACACTGGCAGTTCGAGGGAGAGTTCCGCTGCCAGGGAGTCGGCGGTCCGGGTATCCTTGAGTTGCCATCTCGCAGGGCCGCCGGGGCGGAAATCGCCCTCGATCATGCGCTGGCCGTGCTGCCTGAGGATGGTCGAATCGGCGAAGCCGCCCAGCAGGGCCTGACGGACCCTTGCGGGGTCGGCCCCGCCGCGTTCGGCCAGCAGCAGGGCCTCGGCGACGGTGGCGATGGTATTGGCGACGATCATCTGGTTGGCGAGTTTGGCGAGCTCCCCGCACCCCGCCGGGCCGACATGCACGGGGCTTCCCAGGCACTCGAACACCGGCCTGGCATCGTCGAAGGTGGCTGGCTCGCCACCCACCATGATCGCCAGGGTGCCCTCGATGGCGCCCTTCTCCCCGCCGGACACCGGGGCATCCAGATAGCGGATGCGCTTCTCCTCGCAGGCCCGGGCATGCCCCTGTGCCGTCCCCACGGGAATGGAGCTCATGACCACCAGGGTGCTGTCCGGTCTCATCGCGGTCAGGATGCCTTCCTGCCCGAGAATGATTTTATCGCACACCGGTCCCGAACTCAGCATCACAATGACGATGTCGGCACTACCCGCCGCTTCGCCGGGCGTACTCGAGGTCACCACCCCTTTGTCGGTGAGGGCTCGGCTCTTGTCCGGCGAACGGTTCCAGGCGCGGACCTCATGCCCCGCCTCGGCGAGCCGTTCCGCCATGGGGGCTCCCATGATACCCGTGCCGATAAAACCGATATTCCGGGAAGCGTTCATTGTTGCTCCTTTAGAGTGGCGACGTCTGTTTCCAGACTCGAGCCACTTTTCGTGTGAACGAAAGGCCCCGCCAAGCATTCATGCCAGTGGCCGACTTCAGAAAAGAGGGCAGCGACAAGGTCATGTCCGGATCGCAGATGGCAACTGAAGGGTTCATGTGTGGAGAGATAAAGTCCAGCTTGCGCTTGTCTCCCAGGGTGATCATGGCGCCGCGGTTAACTTTCCTACCGGTGCCTGCGGTGGTGGGAACTGCCACCAAGGGCACGCTGGCCGCGGTGATTCTCCCGGCCCCGCCCTCGATCACGGCATCCAGGCGCAGGGGGGCTTCGTGTGTCGCCAGCAGGGAGACACCCTTGGCAAGGTCGATGCGGGACATTATTGTTCTCAGCGGCTTGTGGGCGGATAGGGGGTTTCGAAGACGGGTGTCTGGGGCCCCTTTCCAGCGAACCATGACCTCAGGTTGTCGACCACGAGCTGGCCCATGGCGTCGCGGGTATGGACGGAACCCGAGCCGACGTGGGGCAGAAGGACCACGTGTTCCATGTCGACCAGCGCCTGCGGGACCTTCGGCTCGTCCTCGAATACATCGAGACCCGCTGTCAGGATGGTTTCGCTCTGGAGTGCCGTGATCAAGGCCTGCTCGTCAACGACACTGCCGCGGGCGATGTTGATCAGCACTCCCCGGGATCCCAGGGCTTCAAGAACAGCTGCATCGATCAGGTGCTGCGTACCCAGTCCACCGGGGGTCGTGACGACAAGGACATCTGCATCCCGGGCCATCTCAGTGAGGGAGGGGTAATGAGGGTAGGCCACATCCTGCTTGGGTGTGCGGCTGTGATAGATGACATCGACGCCGAAGGCCTCCAGCCTCCGGGCGATGGCGTGTCCGATGCGGCCCAGCCCCACCATGCCGATGGTTCGCTCACGCAGGCTGGGGGTCAGGGGGAAGGCCCCTTTTAGCCACTTGCCTTCGCGCACGAAACGGTCGGCCTGAGGGAACTGCCGCAGGGTAGCGATCAGCAGCCCGACGGCTGCATCGGCGACCTCGTCGGTCAGGACATCGGGCGTATTGGTGACGATGACACCTTTTTTCCCGGCGTAGGCGGCATCTACATGATCGTAGCCGACACCGAAGCAGGAGACGATCTCCAGCGCAGGCAGTCGGTCCAGCAGAGCGGCGTCGATGGCGCGATGGCCACCAGCGGCCAGTCCACGGATGCGCGGCGCCACCTCGTCCAGGTAAGCCTCGGGATCGGCTTGCTTCCATAGACGGTGGACCCTGAAGCTCTCCTCGAGCTGATCGATGATCATCTCTCGCATGGGGACGGGAACCAGGATTTCGATGTCTTTCACGATGACTTCTCTCTATGTTTGTCGATTGTTGATCAATCATGAACCTTAGTCATGATGTCATTTTGTTCGTAGTGAAGCTTCTGCTCTTCCGGAGAGGGCACGCAGTACATTGTTGAAGGCTTGCAGCATGATCAATGCACCACCAATCACCATCGCCATTCGTGGCCAGTACAGATTGAAGGATCCGCTGGGAGTGAGATCGCCGATGCCCAGCATAGCGAGTCGGTAGCCGGAGAAGATGAGTAGGTAAGAAAAGTAGATAGCCAGGATGTTGATGGCGGCAAAAATGATGGTTTGAAGGGACTTTGGAAAGGCGTTGGCAAAGGTGTCGACACGGATATGCTGCCAAGAACGTATGTAGGAACTGCAAGCGAAGAGGACCAGATAGGCAAGGGCATAGCTCGTGACCTCTTCCACCCAAGCAAGGGGTGATTGAATCATGTACCGCATCACCACCTGCAACATCAGTAGTATGAAAATGAGGGCGGATAGGAAGATGAGGATGAATCGAGCCGCCGTGTCGATATATCCGCAGAGTATGTCGAATCTTTGGGTAACGAACCTAAAGGCATGGAGGAATGTCATTGGAATTTCTCTCAAAGTCCGCCAAGACCCAACCATCTGGGCAAGGTTTCACTGATGGCCGGGAAGAGGATGACCGTTGTCGTGATTGCGATCTCTAGGATAATGAAGGGCCAGATATAGCGCACGATGGACGTCACCGACATTTTTCCGACCAAGGCCGTCATCAGCAAGGTGCCTCCGACAGGAGGGGTAAGATGGCCGATACCCAGAGCCATGACAATGATCATTGCGGTATGAATGGAGCTGAAGCCGGCCTGGGTGGTAAATATTGGTATTACGATGGCACCGAAAAGCAGGACAGCGGTGGTGCGGTCGATGAAGAGGCCGACAATGAAGAGCATTGCAAGTATAAGAAGCGAAATGAGAAATGGATCAGTCGTCAGATTCAGTAGGGCGGAGGAAATCTCTACTGGCACATGACGGGCGGCCATGACATAGGATAATGAAAAAGCAGCACCTATAAGCACCATCACCGCTCCGGTGGTGAGGGCCGTTTCCAGAAAGATCTTGGGCAGGTCGCTCAACTTGATACTGCGATAGATCACCACCGTGATGAACATGGCATAGGCGGCCGCCACTGCACCCGCTTCGGTTGGGGAGAAGAATCCACTGAAGATGCCACCAACCACCACGACGGGAAGCACGAGGGGGCCCGAAGCGTGTTTCAGGGCTGTCAGTACATCTCTAAACGAAGCTCTTTGATAGGAGGGCACCCCGAGTTTTCGTATCAGAAAATATGTCAGTGTCATGTAACATATGGCGATCAATAATGCCACGCTGAGTCCGGCAGCGAAGAGCGCGCCAATGGAAACCCCGAACGTCGACCCATAGACGATCAGGACAATACTGGGCGGTATCATGGGTGCCATTGTCCCTGACACTGCAGTGATGGCTCCCGCCAACCCTTCCGGATATCCTTCCTTCTTCATCGCTGGAATGAAGACAGTTCCCATCGCGGCGATGTCGGCATAGGCAGATCCGGAAATTCCTCCGAAGAAGACACTGGAAAGAATGTTTATCTGAGCTAGCCCTCCCTTGAAATGCCCGACCATCGCCTTGGCAAGGCCAATGAGGCGATCAGTTAAGCCGCCCTTGGTCATGATATTGCCGGCTAACAGAAACATGGGAATGGCCAGAAGGGTAAAAGATGTCATTCCACCGTAGAATCTTTGAACCAGTACTATAAGAGCTGAATCGCGCCCTACGTCAACCCAGTGAACCAGGCTAGCAAAAATCATGGCCAGGAAAACGGGGGCACCGAGAAAGATCAGAAAAAATAGGATGCCCAGTAACAGGACGATGACCACGGCAGAATCTCCGATTACCCTGTTGTAACAAGGGACCCAGCATGGATGAAGCTGCTGGGTCTCTTTTAGGTGTTACAACTTTGGGTGGGTTATTGTTGTTGGTAGAAAGTTTCTTCCACTCGGGATACGGTGTCGAGTGTGGCCTGCATGAAATCAGGATCGGCAACTTCTGCAACGAACTCGCGGCCTACGGGCTCTGCCAGCTCACGCCATGCCGCCCGCTCTTCTGAGGTTGGTTCTACTACCGTGTTGCCGGCCTCTATGATGCGATTCAATGCCTCGTTATCTTTGACCAGGGCATGTGCATTCTGGACATCAATGGCGAGTGATGAGGCTTCCTCGACGACTTTCTGATATTCTTCAGGCAAGCTTTCGAAGAAATTGTCACTGACGATATAACTGGTGACATCATACATGTGCGCTGTCAGCGTCACATAGTCCGCGACTTCAAGAAGTCCTGCATTCCAGGCCGAGTTTAGCCCACCTTCGGTGGCATCGATGAGACCAGTTTGAAGGCCTGTGTAGCGTTCTGCTGCCGGAAGAGCGACGACTGAAGGAGCACCGAGTTCGGTCCATACCGCTTGATGCATGGGAGCCTGCATGGTGCGGATCTTGATGCCTTCGGAATCAAGATCGGAAGGAACCCGGATAGGGCCGCGGGTGGTGTAGAGATGGCGCACCGAATTTTCTGCCGCACCGAGGAAACGCAGTTGACCGTTGGTATCGGTTTGTATCTGGTCATTGACGAGGCCAATATATTCCCGATCTTGGAATACTTTCCAAGCGATATGGCGGCCGGCGAAGAGGAAGGGCAGGTTCCAAACCTGTGCAGCGGGGAATGCGCCAGCAAGCCCGCCTGCATTAGGGGTCATGAACTGAAGTTCACCAAGGCGCAACTGATCCAGGACCTCCCTTTCATCACCACCCAGGCCACCGACGGTGGTGATATTGATTTCCATGTCACCATCGGTGGCTACTTCGATGTAATTCTTGAAAGCTTCGGCAGCAGGAAGTTGAAAGTCTACGTTTGAGTCAAAGTAGGCAAAGGTGGCTGAATATGTTTGAGCGACTGCCGATCCTGCACTCGCCAGGGTGAGTCCCAGAATACAGGAACCGCTGATTGCTGTTTTAACAAGAGCCTTCTTCATTGCATCGTCTCCATATTTTTGTGGCTTGATGCAGGATTTAGCGGAGTATTGGGAGAAGCAGCCTATTGTTTTTGGATTGTCCCAGCTTCTCTATCACCCTCGCGTAGATAATGTAGAACAATTGCATTTCATGTTCTACATAGACTTTCGTATGTGGTTTGTTTTCCTTGCCATCTCTGTTGAATTGCCGATATGAATGAGGGCCTCATTGCAAGGCTACGGGGCTCCTCATTCGGCTGGTTCCAGAGAGGTATCGTTGAGCTCCGCAATCACATCGGAAATCATAGGTATATAATCTTCACCACGACCCGTGTTGACCGCCAGAGCATAGGAATTCTTCACTGCATTCGAAAGGGGGTTGGCAATGCCGGCTTGAGTCGCCATGGCATCGAGATAGCGCATGTCCTTCAAGCCATTGCGCAATGTGAACTTGTGGGCATCGCGGTCGCGCTCAAGTACATACTGCATGTAGGTCTGGTAGAATTGGCAATCCATCCGACTGCCACGAATGACACTATCGAAACGCGCAGGTTCTATTCCGACCTTCTCGGCCAGCGTCAGGGCCTCGGCATAGAGGGCACCGTATCCGAGGGAGATGAAGTTGTTGATAAGCTTCATCTTGTGCCCGTCGCCGATAGTGCCTATATGGACGATCCGACCCGCCCAGGTTTCCAGTACCGGCTTGATCCGCGCGAATGTCTGTTCATCGCATCCAACCATCGTATCGAGCTTGCCTTCCCAGGCTTCCTTCGGTGAGCGTCCCAGTGGAGCATCGACGAGAGTGACGCCGACTGCCTCGAGTTCGTCTGCCAGAGCCAGGGTGGAGTTCGGGTCAGAGGTGGAAGTATCGATGACGATCGATCCGGGCTTCAGGCTTTCCTTGAGCCCATTCTCGCCGCGAATGATTGCCTCGACTTCTTTCGACCCCGTCACGCAAAGAAAAACGATCTCTGAATCGGCAGCCACTTCCTTTACGGTTTCGACCTCTGTCGCGCCACGGCTGATCATGTCTTCCACAGGAGCACGATTCCTGTGCGCCATGACCGTCAGGGAAAAACCCTTTTCGACAATATTCTTCGCGATACCGTGTCCCATGAAACCCAGGCCAATGAAGCCAACTTTATTGATTGCGTTCGACATGATTTGTCCTTTTCCTGGTTCCTGAAGCAAGACTTCATGTACCTCGGGGCATGATGAAGGGCCAGGCATTTCGTCGCTCGGCAGCCTCCTTTCCTTTTCTGCAGGGAAGTTGAAGGATCCCGGGTTGCCTTTACCTGACATCGACATGCAAAAAAGTACGCTTGATCAATAAGTCAGCGACAACAGGGCGAGTCCTGTTGTCGCTGACTTTCGCTGTCACGCCTCGCGCTTGCCATCGACCAGGCGGCTCACGCCGAGCGGGTTGCTTTCCTTGAGCGCCTCGGGCAGCAAGTCCGCCGGCAGCGCCTGGTAGCACACCGGGCGCAGAAAGCGGTGGATCGCCGCGCTGCCCACCGAGGTGGTGCGGCTGTCTGAGGTCGCCGGGTAGGGCCCGCCGTGGACCATGGCGTGGCAGACTTCCACGCCGGTGGGCCAGCCGTTGGCGAGAATGCGACCCGCCTTGCGCTCAAGAATCGGCAGCAGCTGCTTGGCCGTTCCGAGATCACCATCGTCCAGCTGCAGGGTAGCGGTCAGCTGGCCCTCCAGTTGCGCGGCGATACGCTTCATCTCGTCAGGGTCGGTACATTCGACCACCAGCGAGCAGGCGCCAAAGACCTCTTCGCGCTGCAGGGCCTCGTCGGCCATGAAGTCGGCCGCCGCGACGGCGAACAGGGCCGGCTGGCACTGGTGGGGGTCGGCACCCTTCTCGCCGCGGGCGACTTCACGGACCTTGGCGTGACTCGACAAGCGCTCGACACCCTCCTGGTAGGCCTGATGGGTGTCGGGGGTGAGCATGGTCTGGGCAGCGCTACCCTCGACTACCTTGCCGGCGACATCGAGGAAGCCGTCGAGGTCGGTGCCCTTCACGCCGATCACCAGGCCGGGGTTGGTACAGAACTGGCCGGCGCCCATGGTCAGCGAGCCGACGAAGCCCTCAGCGATGGCCTGACCGCGTGCCTTGAGCGCTTCGGGCAGCAAGAACACCGGGTTGATGCTGCTCATCTCGGCGTAGACCGGAATCGGCTGAGGACGATTCTGGGCGATCGACAGCAGGGCAGTGCCGCCACTGCGCGAGCCGGTGAAGCCCACCGCCTGGATACGCGGATCGGCGACCAGCGCCGCGCCCACCTCACGGCCGGAGCCGAACAGCAGCGAGAACACGCCCTCGGGCAGGCCGCAGGTCTCGACCGACTTCTGCAGGGCGCGGCCCACCAGCTCGGAGGTGCCGGGATGCGCCGAATGGGCCTTGACCACCACCGGGCAGCCGGCGGCCAGGGCCGAGGCGGTGTCGCCACCGGCCACGGAGAAGGCCAGCGGGAAGTTGCTGGGTCCGAACACGACCACCGGGCCCAGCGCGATATGGCGCTGGCGCAGGTCGACTCGCGGCATCGGCTCGCGCTCGGGCAGCGCCGGGTCGACGCGCACGTCGAGCCATTCACCGGCTCGCACCACGCCGGCGAAAAGGCGCAATTGGCCGCAGGTGCGACCGCGCTCGCCTTCCAGCCGTGCCCGGGGGAGGCCGGACTCGGCCATGGCGCGCTCGATCAGCGCATCGCCGATGGCCTCGATTTCGGAGGCGATGGTTTCCAAAAAGGTCGCGCGTTCCTCGAGCGAGGTCTCGCGGTAGGTGTCGAACGCCGCCTCGGCGAGCGCGCAGGCCTTTTCGACGTCGGCCTTGCTGCCACCCATATAGGTCGGTTCCAGTCTCTCGTCGGTGGCCGGGTTGATGGCGTGGATCTCGGTCTGCTGGCCGCTGACGGCTTGCTGGCCGATGAGTAGTTTACCTTCCAGAGTCATAAGGACCTCCTGCTGATATTAAAGTTATAGAGCTTAGAGCGATTGGATGTCGATGGCTGGGGTCGCCGCTACCAAGCGTAGCGGGTTACGCAAGGGTCGACCGAACTCGCTGATACGGATCTCAAAGCGATCGCCTTCGCGAGTTTCGATGCCATCGGCGAAGCTCAGCGTCGCGGTGCCGAAGAAGTGCACGTGAACGTCGCCGGGGCGGCGGAAACCCGGGTATTTGAAGTGATGATGTTCCAGGTTCGCCAGGCTATGGGCCATGTTGGCCTCTCCCGTCAGGAAGGGCTTCTCCCATAGCGTCTGACCGTCGCGTACGATGCGGCTGGTCCCCTCGAGATGTGCCGGCAGTTCGCCGATCAGCAACTCGGGACCGAAGCTGCAAGCGCGCAACTTGGAATGGGCCAGCCAGAGATAGTTGAAGCGCTCGGTAACATGATCGGAAAATTCGTTGCCGAGAGCGTAACCAACTCGCCAGGGTGAACCGTCGTCGCCAATCACATACAGACCGGCCAGTTCGGGCTCCTCGCCGGCATCCTCGGCGAACGCCGGGGAGGGCAGCTCGGCCTCGGGCGCCACGACACATTGGCCATCGCCCTTGTAGAACCACTCCGGTTGGGCACCTTGCTCGCCAGCGGCGGGCTTGCCGCCCTCGACACCCAGCTTGAACATGCGCATGGAGTCGGTCAGCTCCTCCTCGCTGACTTGCGCCTGTTGTTGAGACTGGGCATGCATCGCCGAGCGGGTGTCGGCGCTGCCCAGGTGGGTCAGGCCGGTGCCCGTCACCAGGCAGTGGGCCGGGTCGGGATGCGTCAGCGGGGGCAGCAAGCGCTTATCGTCGACCAGCGCTTGGTAATCGAGTCGCGTGTCGGTCAGTGCCGCCTCGATGGTGTCACTGAGTGGCTTTCCGGTGTGGATCGCGCGCTTGGCCAGAGTGTAGGTATCGCACTCGAGCAGCCTGACTTGCTGGTCGCTTTCCACCCGGGCGGCGCGAACCTGGCCCTGGTGTTCACACTGAATCAAACGCATGGCGGTTTCCTCATGGAGCGAAAGGGGCGGTCATCATAGTGGCCAGATGGCAAGTTGTGGCCACATCAATAGCGCCGCGAGAACACACAGCTGGATGGCCATGAAAGGCAGCACCGACAGGTAGATATCCTTCAGGCTGATATCAGGTGGTGCCACGCTCTTCAGGTAAAAGGCGGCGGGACCGAAGGGCGGTGACAGGAAGGATACCTGCATGTTCACGGCAAAGAGAATGCCGAACCAGATGGGGTCGAAACCTAGCTGAACGACAATGGGTAGGAAGATCGGCAGGGCCAGCATGGCGATACCGATCCAGTCG
Source organism: Halomonas jincaotanensis (assembly GCF_018448785.1). GTDB lineage: Bacteria > Pseudomonadota > Gammaproteobacteria > Pseudomonadales > Halomonadaceae > Halomonas > Halomonas jincaotanensis. The sequence continues at coordinate 391,299 of NZ_JAHCLU010000001.1, forward strand.
AGGAACAACCCTAGCACCAGCATGATCGCCATCATCACCAGAATGATCACGATCGGCGCCACCTCCAGCCCCAGGATCATGCCCGAGACGAAACGGTTGCCGCCCATCAGGTTATAGACACCCACCAGTGCTGCCGCGCCGATACCGATCCAGATGATCATGCCGCAGGTGTTCATGGTCTGTCCCAGGCTATGGTGCAGCATGCCTGTGTTGAATTCGCCGCGGACCACCGTGGCAAGGAGTACGCCGAAAACCCCCATTGCCGCGGCCTCGGTCACCGAGGCGATACCCCCGTAGATGGTGCCGAGGACCAGAAAGGCGATCAACCCCGGTAGTACGATGGCCTTGACGGCATCGAGCTTGCTGGCAAAGGGATTGTCCTGGGTGCTCTCGTCCAGGGGCGGGCCCAGGGCGGGGTTCCTGAGGCAACGCACCAACACGTAGGCGATATACGACCCCATGAGGATCACCGCCGGGGTAACGGCGGCAGTGAACAACTCGGCTATCGATACGCTGGCGATCAGCCCGTAGATGATCAGCACGATCGATGGCGGCATCATGGTGCCCAGGGCGCCACCGGCACACACCACCCCGATGGAAAGCCGCTTGTCGTAGCCCAGGCGTAGCATCTGCGGTAATGCCAGAATGCCCAGCAGCACGATCTCCCCGCCGATGATGCCCGAGAGCGCGGCAAGGAAGAACGCCACCACGATGGTCTGGACCGCGACGCCGCCAGGCAAGCGTCCGGCGAAAACGCGCATGGCATTGAACAGGTCCTTGGCGATGCCCGAACGATCGAGTAGCGAGGCCATCAGCACGAACATGGGCACGGCCACCAGCGAATACTCGGTGATGAATCCATAGACACGGCTGGTGACCAGCGGTAGTGCGGTCTCGCCGAACCAGCCGAAGGTGAAGGCCATGGCGACCAGGCCGGTGATGAAGGCCAGCGGCAGGCCGGTCACCAGCAGGGCAAAGATCGCGCCGACCATCAGAATTGTGGCAGTTGAGATATCCATCAGCGCGTCTCCTCGGTCCCGGCATCAGGTTTGGCCCTGATCGATTGCAGCAGGTGCAGCGTAGCCTGAAGGGTCATCAGCACCAGGGCGAAGAGAATCATGCCCTTGACCATGGCGGGGAAAGGGGGATTCCAGGACGTACCCGAGCGCTCCAGTGACCACTCGCCGAGTGGATTGTGGGACGCTCCCCAGAACATGTGGAAGGCGGCATAGCTCATGGCCAGGCAGAAGCCCAGGGTCAGCAGGTCGTTGAAGCGGTCCATCCAGCACTTCAGACGCGGGCCGGCGCTGTCGTAGAGCACCTTGACGCGAATATGACTGTTGCGAGCCATCGCCGCGGGCCCGCCAAGGGCGAAGATGACCGCGATCAGGAACACCACGGTCTCGTGTACCCAGGACGTGGGGTTGTTGAAACCGTAGCGCATGAACACTTCGACCACGCTGATGCCCATGGCCACGAGCACCAGCCAGGAGACGGCACGGCCGCCACGGGCGATCATGCGGTCGAAGGCGTTGCGTTCGGGGGAGACCTCTTCAACCTTTTCGAGGATGTCAGAAAGGTCTTGGGTGTCAGGAGACAGGTCTTGATTGTCAGGCGTTTTTTGAGACATGGCGCGCCTCTACGCGCATCGCTCGAGGAGAGTGCCTCGAGCGATGCGCCGGTTAGGTTAATAGAACCGACTCAGAGAAGGTTGCGCGAGCGCAGGAAAGCGGTGGCCGAGTCGTAGATCTTCTGAGTCATCTCGTTCTCGCCGGCCCATTCCTGCCACTCTTGCTCTGCCGCGGTGCGAAACTTCTTGCGCTCCTCGGCGGGGAGGTCGAAAGGATGGACATCCGGATTTTCCTGGAGCCGTTGCAGGGTCTCGATATCCTGCTGCTTGAGACGGGCGATCAGGTCATAGGCCATGCCATCGAAGGCCGTTTTCAGCGTGGTCTGCAGCTCCTCGGGCAGACCATCCCAGATCTCCTTGTTGATCGATACCGCGATCATCGGCATGGAGTGGAAGCCCGGATACAAAGGGTAGGGGGCGAAGGCGTGCAGGCCCATGGCGTCGTTGTTCGACAGTACCGTTGAGTCGGCGGCATCGATCACCCCCTTCTCAAGACCGGTGTAGACCTCCGAGCCGGGGAGGTTGACCGGCGTGGCGCCGATGCGCTCGAAGATGTTGTAGACCATGCCCTGGGGAGCACGAATCTTGAGGCCCTCGAAGTCCTCGAGTGACTCGATGGGCACGGTGGAGGGTACCGACTCCAGCGGGAAGGTCGCCGCACTGATCAGGTGGGCGCCGTAGGGCTCGACCAGTTCGTTGTAGAGCTCCTCCCCGCCGCCGTACTTCATGTACTCGAGGAAATCATAGGGGTTCTGCCAGGCGCCAACGAGGTTGCCGAGCATGCCGAAGGCAGGATCCTGGCCGGAGAAATAGCTGGGATCGGTCATGTGCCCTTGCAGAATACCTGAGCTGACGGCCGTGAGCGTTTCGGTAGGCCCGACGATGGCATTGATGGGCATGACCTCGATCTCGACACGCCCGTCGGTCATCGTGGTGATCTTCTCGGCCCATTCTTCCTTGATCTTGAAGCTGGGTTCGCCCGACGTTTCAGACGCCTGGAACTTCCATTCGTATTCGGCCGCCTGGGCCGTGGAAAGGCCCATCAGCATCAGTGCTGAACCGGCGACCATGAGGCGACATGTTGATTTTTGCATCTGTCTCTCCATCGAGAATTCACTCGTTGTTGTGGTTGTGTCGTTCGGGCACCCGTATGGGAATGCCCTTATTGGCGAGCCTCTATGTTGAACATAACACATAAATGTTCAACATAGACTTTGGTCGGACTTGCTACCAAAGCTGCGCTTCCAAATTGGCACGCTGGCGCTGGCCAGACGAGGGAAACATGTGATTGACACAGCGTGTCGCGTTGGCTTTACCTTCGCTGTATCAGGACGGAATAATGCCTGTCTTCACCGACCACCACAGGTAACTCAATGCCACCAATCAAGATTAGCCTAGTCGGTCTAGGCAAGATTGCCCATGATCAACACTTACCGGCCCTTCACGCCAGCCCTGACTATCATCTGCAAGCAATTGCCGACCCGACTGCCTCGCTGACGGGTACGCCCAGCTACGCTTCCTTGGCAGAGATGCTCGATGCCGAGCCATCGCTCGATGCTGTGGCCATCTGCACGCCGACGCATCTGCGACATTCCCAAGCGCGTCTCGCCCTGGAGCATGGCAAGGCGGTGCTGCTGGAAAAACCTCCCGGAGCGACACTAAGCGAGATCGAGGATCTGCTGAGCGTGTCGGAGGCGAACGCTTGTCCTCTTTTCGCTGCCTGGCACTCACGCTATGCCCCCGGGGTAAGGGCGGCGGGGGAGTGGCTGGCATCCCGTCGGATAGAGCGTGTCGAGATCGAGTGGAAGGAGGATGTTCGCGTCTGGCATCCCGGCCAGGCCTGGATCTGGGAGCCGGGAGGGATGGGGGTGTTCGATCCTGGCATCAACGCCATGTCGATCGCCTCACGCATACTGCCCTCGCCGTTCTTTTTGCGCTCGGCACGACTGATGGTGCCCGACAACAGCCATACGCCGATCGCGGCAAAGCTAACGTTTAGTGATGCGCGTGAAACGCCGATCCAGGCCTCTTTCGATTTCCGACAGGAGGGGCCGCCAACCTGGGATATCCATGTCGATACGGATACGGGGCCTTTGTCGCTAACGGGGGGTGGCAAGCGTCTGGTGATCGGTGATCGCCTCGTCGTGGACGAGGAGGAACGCGAGTATGCTGGTGTCTACGCGCGGTTTGCCGAACTCATCGGCGAGAATGCCAGTGAGGTAGATCTGGCGCCGTTGCGCCATATTGCCGATGCTTGTCTGCTCGGGCATCGCGAGACGGTAGACCCCTTCATCGAGTGATTGGGCTTCAGTGGCTGTTTCAGGACCGACGTGGCTCAGATGAGTTCTCGCCTGCGATGATCTCTCGCAGGGTCGTCATCAATGCTCCGGCGCCGGGGGAAAGGCGCTTGTCGCGAAGACTCACGAGCCCATAAGGCTGAACACTCAGCGTTTCACTGAAGGGCAGCATATGGAATCGCTGCGGTGAGCAGAGCAGTTGTGCTACCTCCCGCGTGGTAACGGTAAGAGTGTCGGATTTGTCGACCAGCGCCAGTGAGACCATGACATCTGGCGTGTCGATGATCTGTCGTGGGGGCACGACGCCATGATGGAGGAAAAGGTTATCGACCCGCTGGCGCATCAAGGCGCCCGGCGGTTGTAGTGTCCAAGGATACGCTCTCATGGTTTCCAGCGTTAGCGCAGACTTGCCTGTCAGCGGGTGGCCAACCCGACCGACGAAGCAGAGTTCCTCTTCGCCGATTTCCTCGAACACGAAGCGCTCGATCGGAAAACCCGGCGGAATACGCGAGATCGCAAAGTCTATTTCGCCTTCCAGCAGTCGGGGAACCAGGCGTTGGCTCACCCCCACGTCTACGCTGATCTTAAGGCCGGGTCGATGGCGATGGATACGCTCGATCGCACTGGTCAGCAGGGTCACGGCCGGTGCCATCACGGTTCCCACCGCCACGCTGCCTGTATTGCCATGGTACAGAGCATTCATCTCGTGCCCCGTGTTTTGCAGGTCCGACAGCATCTTATGAGCGTGCCGCACCAGGATCTCGCCATACCAGTTCGGGGTCAGGCCTCGAGCGTGCCGATCGAATAGCACGATTTCCAGTCGCGACTCTAGATCCCCCAGCAGTTTTGAGGCAGCGGGTTGGCTGATGCCGAGGCGATCCGCAGCAAGATGCAGGTTGCGCTCTTCGTCCAATGCCTGAAAGAGCTGCAGGTGTCGCAACTTTAGTCGGGTGCGAAGGAACCAGTTGTCGGCAAGCAATTCCGTCATGGCGGTGTTTTTTCCTAAACTAATATTAAAAAATATATCACTTGGTCGATAAATTGGCATTGGTTGGTTATGGGAGGCTGAGCCTATTGTGTCAGCGGGTTCAGGTAGCCCTGACAACAGAACAACACGGTATCAACAAGCCAACAGGAGACAACCATGTCACTCACTTCCACAGCCACACGTCTGGCGCTGGTTAGCGCCGTGGCGCTTGCCTCGCTCGGTAACGCTCAAGCCCAGGATCAAGATGAGATCGAGATAGGCTTCATCGTCAAGAAGCCTGAGCAGGCTTGGTTCATCAATGAACAACGCGCCGCAACCGAGCTCGGCGAAGAGATGGGTTTCGAGGTGATCAGGCTCTCCGGTGAAGATGGTCAGCAGGTGCTGAGTGCCATCGACAACCTCAACTCCCAGGGCGCCCAGGGTTTTGTGATATGCCCACCGGATGTGCGGCTCGGCCCGACGATCATGAATCGTGCCGAGCAGTACGGGATGAAAGTGGTCACGGTGGATGATCGCTTCGTGGGCTCGGATGGAGAGCCGATGGAAGAGGTGCCGCATCTGGGGATGACTGGCTACAAGATCGGGCAGCAGGTGGGTAATGCCATCGCCGAGGAAATGGAGGAGCGTGGCTGGGATCCGTCAGAGGTTGCCGCACTGCGCATTACCAACTATGAACTCCCGACGGCCAAGGAGCGCACCGACGGTGCTACTGATGCCTTGCTTGAATGGGGCTTTCCGGAAGACAACATCCTGGATGCGCCGCAACAGAATAGCGATACCAGCAGTGCCTTTGCGGCGTCATCGCCGGTGATCTCCAAAAATGGCGACTACAAGCACTGGATCATCTATGCCCTGAACGAGGAAAGCGTGTTAGGCGGCGTGCGTGCTACCGAACAATATGGCCTTGAGGCCGAGGAGGTGATCGGCGTCGGCATCAACGGCTCCGGTGCTGCATTTGCCGAATTTTCACGTGAAAATCCCACTGGCTTCCATGGGACTGTGGCGGTGAGTTCCACCATGCATGGTAGTGAGACGGCGGAGAACCTCTATCGCTGGATCACTGAAGGTGAGAAGCCTCCGGCCAATACTGAGACCGCTGGCACCCTCATGACCCGTGACAACTGGGAGCAGGTTCGAGACGACCTCGGCCTGTAAACGCAAGTCTCTGGGTCCGCGACGCTGCGGGCCCATGAACCCAGTGGAGCACGAGCATGAGTGATCCCTATCTGCGATTCGATGGCATTACTGTCGAGTTCCCCGGCGTGCGGGCCCTTGACGACGTTAGCTTCGCGGCCCATGCCGGTGAAGTGCATGCCCTGATGGGTGAGAACGGCGCCGGCAAGTCGACCCTCCTCAAGGTGCTCAGTGGTGTGAATCGCGTTACCGAGGGCGCACTGTGGATCGGTGGTGAGCGCCATGTCTTCGCCAATGCACGCGAAGGCCTGAAACAGGGCATCGCGATCATTTATCAGGAACTGACGTTGTCGCCCAACATGACGGTGGCCGAGAATCTCCTGCTGGGTCAGTTACCGGCCCACAGGGGCTTTCTCGACAAGCGCCGCATGCAGGCAGAGGCGAGACGCATCCTGCGTGAACTCGGCGAAGACAATATTCACCCGGCGACGAAGGTGCGCGACCTCTCCATCGGCCAGCAGCAGATGATCGAGATCGGCCGGGCGCTATTGCGCGATGCCAAGGTGATCGCCTTCGACGAGCCCACCAGTAGCCTCTCGGTGCACGAGATCCGTCAGCTCAAGCGCATCATCAAGCGATTGCGCGACGAAGGGCGCGTGGTGCTGTATGTCACGCACCGCATGGAGGAGGTGTTCGAGATATGCGATGCCGTGACGGTCTTCCGTGACGGACGCCATATCCGCACGCATGACAGTCTCGAAACGCTTGACCAAGACACGCTGGTCAGTGAAATGGTCGGGCGTGACATCGAGGATGTCTACGGTTTCCGGTCGCGCCCATTGGGCGAAGCCATGATCGAGGTCGATGCCATCGAAGGACATGGCCTCCATGCCCCGGTGAGCTTCGATGTCAGGCGCGGGGAGGTCTTCGGCTTCTTTGGACTGGTGGGTGCGGGTCGCAGCGAACTGATGCGACTGATCTGCGGCGTGGAGCCTCCCAGCAGTGGCGAGGTGCGCCTCAACGGCAAGGTACGAGCCTTCAGGACCCCGGGGGAAGCGATCCGTGCCGGCATCGCCATGTGCCCGGAGGATCGCAAGTCACAGGGCATCTTTCCCGTCGCCAGCGTGAGCGACAACCTCAATATCAGCTGTCGTCGCTTTTTCAAGCGCCTGGGTCTTTTTCGCCATCCTCGGCGCGAACGTGACAACACCGAGCACTATATCCGCCAATTGAGCATCAAGACGCCGGGACCGCAGACGCGCATCGGTACCCTATCGGGAGGTAACCAACAGAAGGTGATCCTGGCGCGCTGGCTCTCCGAGGAGATCGAGGTGTTTGTCATGGATGAGCCGACACGGGGTATCGATGTCGGCGCGCGTCGTGACATTTACAACCTGCTCTATGACCTCGCGGAGCAGGGCAAGTGTGTCGTGGTGATCTCCAGTGACCTGGCAGAGGTGCGCTCAATCTGTGATCGCATCGCCGTGATGCGTGATGGTGAACTGGTCGACATCGTGCCACGCGAAGCTGCCACTCCCGAGCGATTGCTGGGTTTGGCGCTGCCCGCCTGACACCGCAATGACTGATCTGACGAGAGATGACTCATGACAACCAAAAAACTAGCCACCCAGGATGATGGGGAGATTGCCAGCAAGCCGCAAGGCCGTCAGCGTCTCGCCAAGCCGCTGCGAGCCATGCTGGACACTTCCGGTCTGATCGGTATCTTCCTGATCCTCTTCATCGCCCTGTCCATTTTCATTCCCGACTTCCTCACCAGCCGCAACATGGTGGGGCTGCTGTTATCGGTGACGCTGATCGGCACCATCGCCACTACCATGATGATGGTGCTGGCGCTGGGCGAAGTGGACCTCTCGGTAGCCTCCATCGTGGCCTTCGCCGGGGTAGTGGCGGCCGTTGTCACCTCCGCCAGCGGTAGTGTGGTGATTGGGGTGCTGGGCGGTGTGGCCGCGGGAGGTGCGGTGGGCGCCTTCAATGGTTTCGTGGTGGCGCGCTTTGGCATTAACTCCCTGATTGCCACCCTGGCCGCCATGGAGTTCGTGCGCGGCCTCGCCTACATCACCTCCGGTGGCGATGCGGTGATGATCACCGTGCCGGCTTTCTTTGATCTGGGCAGTGCTTCCTTCCTGGGGCTGACGCTGCCGGTATGGACCATGATTGTCTGTTTCGTGATCTTCGGGGTGCTCCTCAATATGACCGCTTTTGGTCGCAATGTTCTGGCGACCGGGGGTAATGCAGAGGCCTCTGCCCTGGCCGGCGTCAACGTGCGTCGCCTCAAGATCATCGTGTTTGGACTCCAGGGGGTCGTGGCCGGCATCGCTGGCGTGCTCCTGACCTCACGCATGGGCCTGGGTGATCCCAATACCTCGATGGGCCTTGAACTCGCCGTCATCTCGGCCTGCGTGCTGGGCGGTGTCGCGCTGTCAGGTGGGGTCGCATCGATTACGGGTGTCCTGGTCGGGGTGTTGATCATGGGCTGCGTCCAGAACGCCATGGGCCTGCTCAATGTGCCAACCTTTTATCAGTACTTGGTAAGAGGCGCTATCCTTCTGCTGGCCGTGATGTTTGACCGCTGGAAGCAGACCCGACGCCAGCGTGGCTGACTCGACTCACTCCATGAGCCCTATTCCCGTTAGGAGAGATGAATCATGACTGATCGCAAGCGACCGTTACGCAGTGCCGAGTGGTTCGGCAGCGCCGACAAGAACGGCTTCATGTACCGCAGCTGGATGAAGAACCAGGGCATTCCCGACCACGAATTCCAGGGCAAGCCGATCATCGGTATCTGCAATACCTGGTCGGAGCTGACGCCCTGCAATGCTCACTTTCGCAAGCTCGCCGAGCACGTCAAGCAGGGCGTGCTGGAAGCCGGCGGCTACCCGGTGGAATTCCCGGTGTTCTCCAACGGCGAGTCGAACCTAAGGCCCACGGCGATGTTCACCCGCAACCTGGCGAGCATGGACGTCGAGGAGGCGATTCGCGGCAATCCCATGGATGCGGTGGTACTGCTGGTGGGCTGTGACAAGACAACGCCGGCGCTGTTGATGGGTGCGGCGAGCTGTGACATCCCCACCATCGTGGTCACCGGCGGGCCGATGCTCAACGGCAAGCACCAAGGCAAGGACATCGGCTCGGGCACCGTCGTCTGGCAGCTTTCCGAGCAGGTCAAGGCCGGCAAGATCTCCATGCACGATTTCATGGCCGCCGAGGCGGGCATGTCGCGCTCGGCCGGCACCTGCAACACCATGGGCACGGCCTCGACCATGGCCTGCATGGCCGAGTCACTTGGGACCTCGCTGCCGCACAATGCCGCCATTCCTGCCGTGGACTCGCGTCGCTATGTGCTGGCCCATCTCTCCGGCAACCGCGTCGTCGACATGGTGAATGAAGACCTGACCCTGTCGAAGGTGTTGACGCGTGAGGCGTTCGAAAATGCCATCCGTACCAATGCCGCCATTGGTGGCTCGACCAATGCAGTGATTCACCTCAAGGCGATCGCCGGGCGCATCGGTGTGGACCTTACCCTGGAAGATTGGACCCGCGTTGGTCGTGGCACGCCGACCATCGTCGACCTACAGCCATCGGGACGTTTCCTGATGGAGGAGTTCTACTATGCCGGTGGCCTGCCCGCGGTGCTACGACGGCTGGGTGAGGCCGACCGTTTGCCACACAAGGATGCCCTGACCGTCAATGGCAAGACGTTGTGGGAAAACGTTCAGGATGCGCCTCTCTATAATGATGCGGTGATTCGTCCGCTGGATTCTCCATTGGTCCCCGATGGGGGAATGTGCGTGCTTCGTGGCAACCTGGCGCCCCAAGGGGCGGTATTGAAACCATCGGCTGCCACCCCTGAGCTAATGACGCATCGCGGCAAGGCGGTGGTCTTCGAGGATTTCGACGACTACAAGGCGCGCATCAATGATCCTGCACTGGATGTCGACGCCGACAGTATCCTGGTGATGAAGAACTGCGGCCCTCGCGGCTATCACGGCATGGCGGAGGTCGGCAATATGGGCCTGCCGTCGAAGCTGCTCGAGCAGGGCGTCACTGACATGGTGCGTATTTCCGATGCGCGGATGAGTGGCACCGCCTACGGCACCGTGGTGCTGCATGTGGCGCCGGAAGCCGCTGCCGGCGGCCCGCTGGCGGTAGTGTGCAACGGCGACTGGATCGAGCTCGATTGTGAGACGGGGCGGTTGAACCTGGAAGTCAGTGACGACGAGCTGGCGTCGCGGCTTGCGCAAAGCAATCCCACCGAGGCGTCACGGCGTATCGCCAGCGATGGCGGTTATCGTCAGCTGTACATCGAGCATGTGCTCCAGGCCGATGAGGGCTGCGACTTTGATTTTCTGGTGGGATGCCGTGGTTCAGAAGTGCCGCGTCACTCTCACTGATGCCGGGAGGCGCTGTCATGGTCGATGCCTCGATGATCGAGTGCGTCTGGTCCGGAAGGGCCAGGCTCGGCGAGGGACCGGTATGGTGCCCGGATCGTGGCGATGCGGGACAACTGCTGTTCGTGGATATCCTCGGGTCGCGACTGCATGTCCATGATCTCGCGAGTCGTAATACTCATGGTTGGAAGATGGACGAGGCCTGTTGCTGGCTGGTGCCACGCAGTGACGGCGATGGATTTATCGCCGGGTTGCGTTCTCGGCTGGTGCATTTGCGCCTGGATGACGCTGGGCCTCATCTAGTATCAGAGTGGACGACTCCCCTTGGAGAACCCGCCGGTAACCGTTTCAATGATGCCAAGGTGGATGCCCAAGGTCGCCTGTGGTTCGGCTCCATGGATGATGCTGCCAAGCACTCAAGCGGTTCTCTGTATTGCCTCGTCGAGAGGAACATCGCTTGCCAGGATACTGGCTATCGCGTAGCCAACGGCCCAGCCATTACCCCCGATGGTCGCACCCTCTATCACAGTGACACGCCTCGTGGCGTCATATACGCCTTTGATCTCTCGGCCTCGGGTAAGCTGACCGGTAAACGCGAACACATCCGCTTCTCCGCTACCCAGGGGTATCCGGATGGGATGACCTGCGATTCCGAAGGAGGTCTTTGGGTAGCGCACTGGGATGGCGGACGCCTGAGCCGTTTTCGTGTTGATGGCGTCCTGGATGAGACACTGCCGCTGCCGGCTTCGCGGGTTACCTCTTGTGCCTTCGGCGGGGTGGATCTGGATCAGCTTTTCATCACCACTGCCGCATTCGAACGCGACGGCGAGCCTTCCGCCGGTGGCCTATTTCGCGTGGTAGCGGGGTTCCGCGGATTACCACCAGAACGCTTCGCGATTTCCGGAGATTCAGCGTGAGTGACAGGCTGTCGGGTAAGCGTATCTTTATTACCGGCGCCGCGGCCGGTATCGGTTACGCTATTGCCGATGCCTGTGCTCAAGAGGGGGCGTCGCTTTGCCTGGCCGATCGAGATGGTGAAGGCGTTAGCCAGTTGGCGGAGACGCTGGCTGATAAAGGGTGCCATGTATTAGCGGTGAGCTGCGATATCACTGATCGCCCCTCGGTGGAAGCGGCCGTGTCGCGCGCTCGAGATGCGCTGGGCCCGTTGACCACCCTGATCAATAACGCCGGCATGAATGTCTTCCATGAGCCATTGTCGATGCCTGAAGAAGCCTGGCAGCGCTGCCTTTCGGTCGATCTTGAAGGTGCCTGGCACTGCAGCCGGGCCGTATTGCCCGACCTGCTCCATCATGGAGGTGGAGCCATCGTCAATATCGCTTCGACCCATGCCTTTTCGATTATCCGGGGCTGCTTCCCTTATCCGGTCGCTAAGCATGGCTTGATTGGACTGACACGCGCCTTGGGCATCGAGTACGCTGCACAAGGGGTTCGCGTCAACGCCATCGCTCCGGGCTATATCGCCACGCCCGCGGTCGAAGCGCACTGGCAAACCTTCGCCGATCCGGCCGCGGCACGTGCAAATATTGAAAGCTTGCTGCCGCCGGGGCGGATGGGATGTCCTCGGGAAGTCGCGATGACAGCGGTATTTTTGGCATCGGACGAGGCCCCCTTTATCAATGCCAGCTGCCTAACCATCGATGGTGGACGTAGTGTCCTCTATCATGATTGATAACGGACCCTCTGCGGTAAGTGGAACATCGCCCACGAGCCGGCATGATGGTCACCCTCTTTCGATGTATTTTCTGACCTTCCTTAGGCACTACTATGAGTGATCACAAGTATCCGATAAGCCCCGACCAGCTTCGCTCCCGCTGGTGGTTCGATAATCCCGAGCATCCCGGGACCACGGCGCTGTGCATCGAGCGCTATTTGAACTACGGCATGACGCTGGACGAGCTGACCAGCGGCAAGCCGATCATCGGCATCGCCCAGTCGGGGTCTGACCTGACCCCGTGCAATCGTCACCACATCGAGCTGGTCAAGCGGGTCAAGGACGGCATCCGGGCGGCAGGCGGCGTGCCGTTCGAGTTTCCCATGCATCCGATCCACGAAAACGTGCGCCGGCCCACGGCGGCGCTGGATCGCAACCTCGCCTACCTGGGGCTGGTCGAGGTGCTGCATGGCTATCCGCTGGATGGCGTGGTGCTGACCACCGGCTGCGACAAGACCACGCCGGCATGCCTGATGGCCGCCGCCACGGTCAACATTCCGGCTATCGTGCTTTCCGGGGGGCCGATGCTCAACGGCTGGCGCCAAGGCGAGCGTGTCGGCTCGGGAACCATTATCTGGGAATTACGTAAGCGCCTGGCCGCCGGCGATATCGACTATGACGAGTTCCTGGCACGCGGCGCCGACTCGGCGCCGTCGATCGGCCACTGCAACACCATGGGCACGGCCTCGTCGATGAACTCCATGGCTGAGGCGTTGGGCATGAGCCTGCCCGGCTCGGCCATGATTCCGGCGCCCTACAAGGAGCGGGCGATGGTGGCCTACCAGACCGGCGAGCGCAGCGTCGAGATGGTCTGGGACGACCTGCGGCCCAGCGACATCCTGACCCGCGAAGCCTTCGAGAATGCCATCGTGGTCTGCTCGGCGCTGGGGGGGTCGTCCAACGCGCCGGTCCACATCAATGCCATCGCAAGGCACGCCGGGATCGAGCTGAGCAACGATGACTGGCAGCGGCTAGGTCATGAGATCCCGCTATTGGCCAACGTCATGCCGGCCGGCGTCTATCTCTCCGAGGAGTTCTATCGAGCCGGTGGCGTGCCGGCGGTGATGACCGAGCTGATGGGCGCAGGTCATCTGCACGGTGAGGTCATGACCATCAACGGCCAGACGCTTGCCGATAACGTGAAAGGGCGCGAAACAAGTGACGATGACGTGATTCGCCGCTACGCCAATCCGTTGGTCGAGCACGCCGGCTTCCTCAATCTCAAGGGCAATCTCTTCGACTCGGCATTGATGAAGACCAGCGTCATCTCGCCCGACTTTCGCCGTCGTTTTCTCTCCGACCCCGACGACCCCAATGCCTTCGACGGCAAGGTGGTGGTCTTCGACGGTTCCGAGGATTACCACGCGCGGATCGACGATCCCGCGCTGGGTATCGACGAGCGCACCATCCTGGTCATGCGTGGCGCCGGACCGGTGGGCCACCCGGGCGGCGCCGAGGTGGTCAACATGCAGCCGCCGGAGGCCCTCATCAAACAGGGCGTCGAATCGCTGCCTTGCCTTGGCGATGGCCGTCAGTCCGGTACCTCGGGCTCACCCTCGATCCTCAATGCCTCACCCGAGGCGGCCACCGGTGGCGGGCTTGCGCTGCTGGAAAGCGGCGACTGGTTGCGCGTCGACCTCGGCCGCGGCGAGGTTCGCCTGAAGATCGATGACGACGAACTCAAGGCGCGGCGCGAGCGGCTCGACGCCAACGGTGGCTATCGCTATCCAGACCATCAGACGCCCTGGCAGGAGATCCAGCGCGTCCTGGTCGAGCCGTTGGACCGCGGCATGACGCTGGAGCCTGCCACCAAATATCGTGACGTTGCTCGGCGCAGTCCGCCGCGGGATAACCACTGAGGCTTCAGCGGGCCATCCAGCCGCCGTCCACTGCCAGCGCATGACCGTTGACGTAGGCGGCGGCGGGGGAGCAGAGAAAGACCACGGCTCCGGCCAGGTCGTCCGGCGTGCCCCAGCGCCCGGCGGGAATGCGTCCGAGTATCTCCGCGCTGCGGTTTTCATCGTCGCGCAGTGCCTGGGTGTTGTCCGTGGCCATGTAGCCGGGGGCAATGGCATTGACGGTGATCCCGTATGCCGCCCACTCGTTGGCGAGCGACCGTGTCAGGCCGAGTATCCCGCTCTTGCTGGCGGTATACGAGGGCACTCGAATGCCCCCCTGGAAAGAGAGTATTGATGCGATATTGACGATTCGTCCCGCTGCCTGGCGCTCGACCAGGTGGCGCCCGACCTGCTGGGCGAGGAAGAACGCCGCCTTGAGATTGACGTCGACCACCTCATCCCAGTCGGCTTCGGAGAATTCCAGCGCCGGCGCCCGGCGGATGGTGCCGGCATTGTTGACCAGAATATCCAGCTGACTGGCTTGATCGAGGGCGCGCGCGACGATATCGGCGGGTGAGTCCTTGCCGAGTGCGGCCTCGACATCGAAGAAGCGTCGACCCTGGGCTTCCACGGCGGCACGTGTCTCGGGCGCCGGGCGACGGTTCACGCCGACGATGTCGGCGCCGGCGTTTGCCAGGGCCACGGCCATGGCCTGACCGAGGCCCTTGTTGCAGCCGGTGACCATGCCCACCTGACTCTCCAACGAGAAAAGATTCACGGTTACGCTCCTTGTTACAAGGTAGGGATCATTTCGTCAGGCCCCGAATGACTTGCGGCAGTTCGCTGGCATGACGGATCGCGATGGCGCCGGCTGGCGTCACCTCTTCATCGGGAAAGTGATTGAGATGAATGACCCGCATGCCGGCTTCCAGGCCGGCTGCCACTCCCACCGCGGCATCGTCGATCACCACGCAGTGTTCGGGGGCAACGCCCATCCCCTCGGCGGCCTTCAGGAACAGCACAGGATCGGGTTTCCAGACACCCAGCGTATAGGCGCTGAACAGGTTATCGGTAAAATGATGCGCCAGCTGGGTGCTCTGCATGGCGCAGCGGATCTTGTGCTCCGGACCGTTGGAAACGATGGCCTTGGGGTGCTCGGCCAGGGCGTCGAGGGCCTCGGGGATGCCGGCGATGGCGACGAGCTCGGCGCGCATTCGTGCCTCCATCGCCTCGCGCATTTCCGCTTCCATCACCGGGAAGCGACTCTCCTCGAGGGCGCCATGGCGTCCTTCCAGCGTCTCGATGATCGACTTGAAGCGCACGCCGCGAAATTCCTCCATGTACTGGCGAGCGGTGAAGGGTAGACCAAAAACGGGCAGAAGCTCACCCATGACCGTGGCGAGCAGGATCTCGCTGTCGACCAGGGTGCCATCGGAGTCGAAGAGCAGGCAGAGCGGCTGGGTCATTTCTGGCTCCAGGCAGCGTCGTTGACCAGGCTGATCGGGCGTTCGCCCTTCAGGGCCAGACGAATATTGTCGACCGCTCGCTGCGCCATGGCCAGACGGGTTTCATGGGTTGCCGAGCCGATATGCGGCATCGCCACGACATTGGCCATGTGCGGCAGGGGCGATTCCGGCGACAGGGGTTCCTGCTCGAAAACGTCGAGACCGGCGGCGTGGATCTCACCCTTCTCGAGCGCCGCGATCAGCGACGACTCATCGACGACCTTGCCGCGCGAGATGTTGACGAAGATCGCCGTGGGCTTCATCAAGGCGAACTCCCGGGCGCCGAACAGATGCTCGGTCTCGGCGGTGAGAGGCACGCTGACGCAGACGAAGTCGGACTCGGCGAGCAGGGCGTCGAGCTCGCGTCGCTCGGCGCCGAGCGAGCTTTCCAGCGCCGGCTTGGGCGAGGCATTGGAATACAGCACATTCATGCCGAAGCCCAGCGCGCCGCGCGTGGCGATGGCCGCACCGATGCGTCCCATGCCGACCATTCCCAGTGTCTTGCCGTGCACGTCGCTGCCGAATTGCGGCTCGCCGATGCTCGCCTGCCAATCGCCCCGCTTGACGAAATCGGCGAGTTCGATCGCTCGCCGCGCCGTGGCCATGATCAACAAAAAGCCGGTATCGGCAGTGGTCTCGGTGAGCACATCCGGGGTATTGCACAGCAGGATCCCCCGGCGCGTCATCTCCTCGACCGGATAGTTGTCGTAACCCACCGAAATGCTGGCGATGGCCTCCAGCTGGGGGGCCGCGTCGAGGAGTGAGGCGGGGATTTTCAGGCTCGAGCCGATCAGCCCGTGAGCGTCCTTGAGTGCCTCGCGAAAGGCTTCGTTATCGGTCGATTCGAGATGCTCGAAGTAATCGACATGAAATTCCTGCCGCAACTGATCCAGCTGAGGTTGCTTGAGGCGGCTGAACGCGACGATGCGCTTGGTCATGATTCTGTCCTTGCCTGGGTAGTCGGTCGATCAGAAAAAGTGAAAAGGTGATATATAGTTAGCGCGATGGGCGTAGGTCATCTCAGTCGTCCGGGCCAAATCTTGGGTCCAAGGGAGATGCTGGCACCAGGCCCTGGGCGCATTCTCCGCGGCGGGGTCCCCTGCGTCACGATATCATCCACGTTAGCAGACTAACCCGCCCAATCGATGGCCCTGTCATGTTTCGTTTCTTCGAAAATCTGGTGAATCCCTACCCGCCTGGCGAACCCTCTACGCCACCACGCGGGCTATTCGCCTTCATCCTGCATTTCTCGCGGCCGGTGTTGCCGTTGCTGATCGCCATGTCGCTGATCACGGCACTGGTGTCGGCGGCCGAGGTGCTGTTCTTCCATTACATGGGCGAGCTCGTGGACTGGCTGTCAACGGCCGAGCGCGAGGGTTTCGTTGCCGAATACGGCTGGCGGCTGGCAGGCATGGGAGCAATGGTGATGATCGGCCTGCCACTCCTGACATTATTGCAATCGCTGGTGACTCACCAGAGCATCTTCGGCAACTACCCGATGATCGGGCGCTGGCTGTCGCATCGCCATATGCTTGGGCAGAGCCTGGCCTTCTATCAGGACGAGTTTGCCGGACGGGTTTCCCAGAAGGTGATGCAGACGGCCCTGGCGATCCGCGAGACCGTGATGAAGCTCATGGACCTGATGGTCTACGTGATCGTCTATTTCAGTGGCGCGATGCTGCTGATGGGTAACGCCGAACCCTGGCTGATGCTGCCGCTGATGGTCTGGCTGGTGGGGTACGGGCTCATCATGTGGGTATACGTGCCCAGGCTTCGCAAGGTGTCGATGGACCAGGCCGATGCGCGCGCGCAGATGACCGGGCGCATCGTCGATAGTTACAGCAACATCCAGACCATCAAGCTGTTTGCCGACACACAGCGCGAGCAGGCCTATGCCCGCGATGCCATGGAGACCTTCATGGCCACCGTGCACCGCCAGATGCGTCTGGCCACGAAACTGACGGTGAGCCTGACCGTGCTCAACTCGCTGCTGCTGGCCGCAGTGGCGGCCATGGCCATCGGGGCCTGGTACCTGGAGGCGGTATCGCTCGGGGCGATTGCGGTGGCGATCGCGTTGGTGATGCGCATCCGCTTCATGAGCAACTGGATTCTCTGGGAAGTGGCCGGGCTATTCGAGAATATCGGCACGGTGCAGGATGGGATCAATACCATCGCCCGGACGCCGGCGGTCCAGGATCGTCCCAATGCCGTCGAGTTGCGCGTGATGCATGGCGAGATCCGCTTCGAGGCGCTGCGCTTCCATTATGCGGGTCACGATGACAGGGCAGGTCATGATGACGAGGCTGGCCACGATGGTGAGGGAGCGCACGTCTTCGATGGCATGAGCCTGACCATCGCGCCCGGCGAGAAGGTCGGCGTGATCGGGCGCTCGGGGGCGGGCAAGTCGACGCTTGCCAACCTGCTGCTGCGCTTCTTCGATCTCCAGGGCGGGCGTATCCTGATCGACGATCAGGATATCGTCACGGTGACGCAGGTGTCGTTGCGCCAGCGAATCGGTATGGTCACGCAGGACACGTCACTGCTGCATCGCTCGGTGCGCGACAACATCCGCTACGGGAGCCCTGACGCCAGCGAGGAGGCGATCCGTGAGGCGGTACGTCGCGCTCACGCCGACACCTTCATCGAGTCGCTTGTCGATCTCGAGGGACGGCGAGGCCTGGACGCCCATGTCGGCGAGCGCGGCGTCAAGCTCTCCGGCGGCCAGCGTCAACGTATCGCCATTGCCCGCGTGCTGCTGAAGAACGCGCCGATCCTGGTGCTCGACGAGGCGACGTCGGCGCTGGACTCCGAGGTGGAGGCGGCGATACAAGAGCAGCTTTACGCGCTGATGGAGGGCAAGACGGTGATCGCCATTGCCCATCGACTCTCGACCATTGCAATGCTTGATCGCCTGGTAGTGATCGATGCGGGGCGTATCGTCGAAAGCGGCACTCATGGTGAATTGCTGGCGCGCGATGGGCTTTACGCCGCCCTCTGGCGCCGCCAATCGGGTGGCTTTCTGGGGCAGGACATCGAAAGTGAGGCGCCAGTGGGTGCCGAGCCGTGAAGGCTTAGCGACCATCCGCACGATTGCACGGACGCCCGGTGAGATATTCGAATACATTGATCAAGTACCGCTCAGGCGCAGTCCGCGGCGCCTTCCCCGAACATGTCGAACAGCAGGTCGCGCCCCAGCTCGGTGAGTACGAAACGATCGTGCTCGTTGAATACCGCGGATTCACTCTGCTCGAGGATCCGCTGGCAGATGTGCCAGTCGGAGGAGGCCGCCTCGAGTTCGTCGATCGTGTCGCGGTCGAGGCCGCGATGGCCAATTGTCACCGTTTCGAGTACGTGACCGTGTTGATACAGCAGGGCTGCCATGAGTGAAAGGCATTGGCGGAGACTGCGCTGCATACCGGTCTGAGTCGAGATAATCGTCATGCGCTGTCGCTCCTCATGCGAGAGTATGCTGCAGCGCATTATACTACGGGAGCTGTGTTAGACCAAGGTCTAATGCTGAGTCGGCCAGCTCTCCACGCGTCCCAGCAGCAGGAACTCCAGAAGCGCCTTCTGGGCATGAAGACGGTTCCCTGCCTCCTGCCAGACCACAGCACGCGGGTCGTCGAGCAGGGTCGTGCTGATCTCCTCGCCCCGATGCGCCGGCAGGCAGTGCAGGAAAATGACGTCCGGCTTGGCCCGATCGAGCATTGCCTCGGTGACCTGAAAGCCAGCAAAGTCCGCTTCGCGCTTGACCTGCTCCGCTTCCTGCCCCATGGAAGCCCAGACATCGGTGGTCACAAGATCGACCTTATCCACCGCGGCCATCGGGTCGTGGAGGACGGTCACTCGGTCGCCGGCGGCCTCGAGAATGTCCTGACGGGGTTCATAACCTCTGGGGCAGCATACACGCAGTTGAAAATCGAACTGTCGAGCGGCGTTGATCCAGGAGTGGCACATGTTGTTGCCGTCACCGATCCATACCGCGGTGCGTCCCCGGATGCTGCCGCGCTTCTCGGTCCAGGTCATGACATCGGCGAGGAGCTGGCAGGGATGGTAGTCGTCGGTCAGGGCATTGATCACCGGCACCGTACTGGCGGCGGCGAAGGTTTCAAGGCCGGCGTGCGAGAAGGTGCGCACCATGACCGCATCGACCATTTCCGAGAGCACCCGCGCGGTGTCACCGATCGGTTCGCCTCGCCCCAGCTGAGTATCGCGCGGCGAGAGGAACAGGGCATGGCCACCGAACTGTGCCATGGCGGTCTCGAAGGAGACGCGGGTGCGCGTCGATGACTTCTCGAAGATCATCGCCAGCGTGCGGTTGCTGAAGGGCGAGTAGCTTGGGCCGTGGGCCTTCAGGCCGTTCTTGATCGAGATGGCGCGCTGGATCAGATAGCGCAGCTCTTCCGAACTGAGGTCAAGCAGGGTCAGGAAATGGCGAGTGGCCATGGTGTGCTCCACGAAAAACGACCATCGTAGCCAGCCGCCGGGGGATGCGCAACGCGCCCGGCATCAGTAGAATGGCGTTATCGGCAAGGTTGACCACCGCGCTTGGTTATTTCTCAACGACGCGGGCACCAGCCCGTTGACGTGCCACCTGTCTTTTCCGATGTCTGATCCGGTTGGGGGGAATCATCCGAGTGCAACGCCTCAGCGAAACGAACGGCCTGTACTGATATCAAAGGCCTCAAGCGAAACCAAAGGGAGATGTCATGAGCACTACCGTCGAAAACATTCAGCGCCAGATCGGCGAGAATCCCATCCTGATCTACATGAAGGGCACGCCACAGCTGCCTCAGTGCGGCTTTTCGGCCCAGACCGTTCAGGCCCTGATGGCCTGTGGCGAGCGCTTCGCCTTCGTCAACGTGCTCGACAATCCGGACATTCGTGCCGAGCTTCCCAAGGTCGGCAACTGGCCGACCTTCCCGCAGCTGTGGGTCGAAGGTGAGCTGGTGGGGGGCTGCGACATCGTGGTCGAGATGTACGAGAACGGTGAGCTCGAGACGCTGGTCAAGCAAGCCGCTACGCGGTCACAGGCCAGCGAGGAAGGCGCCAGCAAGGACGCCTGATACCCGCATTGGCCAAGAGCGTCCAGGAGCGCAAGACAAAGCCCGCGAGCGATTCGCGGGCTTTTTCATGGCGCGCGAACACGCGCTGGCCTCAGTTTTCCACCAGCCCCTGTTCCTTCTGGGCCAGGCTCCAGCCGCCCAGCTCCCGATAGCGATTGACCATGGCGCAGAACAACTCGGCAGTGCGCTCCGTGTCATAGCGCGCCGAATGGGCGGCGTTGTTGTCGAAGTCGATGCCGGCGACGCGGCACGCCCGGGCCAGCACGGTCTGCCCGTAGACCAGGCCGGCCAGCGAGGCGGTATCGAAGCTCGAAAAGGGGTGAAAGGGGTTGCGCTTGATGCCGCAGCGATTGACGGCGGCATTGAGAAAACCATGGTCGAAGGCAGCGTTATGGCCCACCAGGACGGCACGTGTGCAGCCATGGGCCTTGATGGCCTTGCGCACCGGACGAAAGATTTCGCCCAAGGCTTCGGCCTCGGACAAAGCGACTTGCTGGCGCAGCGGGTCATCGAGCCGAATGCCGGTGAAATCCAGCGCCGACTGCTCCACGTTGGCGCCTTCGAAGGGCTTGATGTGGTAAGCATAGGTGGCATCGGGTTTCAGCCGGCCGTCGGCCTCCATGGTCAGGGTGACCGCGGCGATCTCGAGTAGCGCATCGCGCTCGGCATTGAAACCACCGGTTTCCAGGTCGACCACCACCGGCAGGTAACTGCGAAACCGCTGGGCCATCAGTTCGCGGGCGCTCGCCTCGCTCATTCGCCTCTCCTTATGTCTGCGCTTGCGCTTCTTGTTCTGGCCTTCAGTCTTGCGTGTTCCCTCTCGCGTCCCGTCATGGCGATTCGATCAAGGTCGCTGTTGAAGCGCGGCCAGTCTAGCAGTTTGGCCGCCCGGCGTCCCGGGGCCGGTATTCGCTGCCCCCTCTCCGCGCTATAATGGTTGACACATGACGCGTGGTATCGTCACTGATTTCAACGCCAATGATTCCAACGAGGAGCCCTTAATGTCCGATGTCAAGAAGGTCGTGCTGGCCTATTCCGGCGGCCTGGACACATCCGTCATCGTCAAGTGGTTGCAGGAAACCTACGACTGCGAAGTCGTGACCTTCACTGCCGATATCGGCCAGGGCGAGGAAGTCGAGCCGGCGCGTTCGAAGGCGCAGGCGTTGGGCGTCAAGGAAATCTACATCGAGGATCTGCGCGAGGAGTTCGTGCGTGATTACGTCTATCCGATGTTTCGTGCCAATACCCTCTACGAGGGCGAATACCTGCTCGGTACCTCGATCGCTCGACCGCTGATCGCGCGTCGCCTGATCGATATCGCTAACCAGACCGGCGCGGATGCCATCTCGCATGGCGCGACCGGCAAGGGCAACGATCAGGTGCGTTTCGAGCTGGGCGCCTATGCCCTCAAGCCCGGCGTCAAGGTGATCGCACCGTGGCGGGAATGGAACCTGACCTCCCGTGAGAAGCTGATGGCCTATTGCCAGCAGCACGACATCCCGGTGGACTTCTCCAGCGGCAAGAAGAAGTCGCCCTATTCCATGGATGCCAATCTGCTGCATATCTCCTACGAGGGCGGCATCCTCGAGGACCCCTGGGCCGAGGCCGAGGAAGACATGTGGCGCTGGAGCGTGTCGCCGGAAACCGCGCCTGACCAGCCCACCTATGTGGAACTGACCTACGCCAAGGGCGATATCGTCGCCATCGACGGCACGCCGATGCGCCCCCACGAGGTACTCGAGACGCTCAACAAGCTGGGCGGCGACAACGGCATCGGGCGTCTGGATATCGTCGAGAACCGCTACGTGGGCATGAAATCGCGGGGCTGCTACGAGACGCCCGGCGGCACCATCATGCTGCGTGCCCACCGTGCCATCGAGTCCATTACCCTCGATCGCGAGGAGGCGCACCTCAAGGACGAGCTGATGCCGAAGTACGCCGAGGTGATCTACAACGGCTACTGGTGGAGCCCGGAGCGGCGCATGCTGCAGGCGGCCATCGACGAGACCCAGAAGAATGTGTCCGGCGTGGTGCGCATGAAACTCTACAAGGGCAGCGCCACCGTGGCGGGACGCAAGTCCGACCAGTCGCTGTTCGACGAGTCGATTGCGACGTTCGAGGATGACGCCGGCGCCTACGACCAGAAGGATGCCGAAGGCTTCATCAAGCTTAATGCCCTGCGCCTGCGTATCGCCGCCGGCAAGGGACGCCAGCAGGACTGATACCATGTTGAAGAAACTGCTCTCCGGCCTGTTCGGCGCGGGTGACGACGGCCCGAAGAGCCCGAAAAGCCCGAAGAGACGCGCCGCCGATCCGGTGGAGTACAGGGGCTACCTGATCGTCTCGGAACCCGACGATCATGGCGGCCAGTATCGTGTCAGCGGCTGGATTCGCAAGCCGCTCCCCGGCGAGGGCGAAGAGGGTAGTCAGTTGCTCGAGCATCGCTTCGAGCGTTCCGACATGGTGCCCGGCCGCGAGGCCTGCGATCAGTTGATGATCAGCAAGGCGCAGCGCCTGATCGATGAAATCGGCGACGAGATGTTCAAGCCTCGCTGAGCCGGAGCGCCCATGCGCCTCTTGTATCGTGCCTCGCCATGGCGAACCCTTTTTACTGGCGACTTTCCGTCAGCGCTTGACGGTTGGCCGCCGGTCCTCGCCCCCCTACGTGATGCCCTGAACGCTCTCGGTCCCTCCCCCAGCCTCGCCGAGGCGCATCACTGGCAGGCCTCGCTGGTCGACGCGCTGGACCGCCTCGACCTTCCTGCTTGGCGTATCAGTCAAATCATCAGCGACCATAATGACTGGCTCTACCGTCGCTCTGTCGAGCTTTCCCTCAACGAGATGCAAGGACAGAGCTGGGGACCGCCGCCGGTGGCGTTCTGCGTGCTGACCCTGGGGTCGGTGGCGCGCCACGAGAGCCTTCTGGGGCCGGACCAAGACAATGCCATGATCATCGCCGACTACCCCGATGAGCGGCATACCGAGATTGACGGCTATTTCCAGGCTCTCGGCGAGCGCTTCACCCAGCGCCTCGACGCGGCCGGCATACCGCTGTGTCAGGGGCATGTGATGGCGCGCTTCCCGATGTGGCGCAAGCGTCTGTCGGAGTGGGGCGAGCAACTGGCGTTATGGACGGCGGACCGTCGCGTCAAACGTGTCCAGCAGGCCAACATCTTGCTCGATTTCCATCCGGTGTATGGTGAGCCAGCGCTCTCGGAGGCGCTGTCGGATCGAGTGGCGAGGCGGTTGCCCCACGCTTATCTGTTTCTCGACGAGATGGCCGAGCTGCTTCACGAGACGCCGGTCGCGCTGGATCGCTTCGGCCGCCTGGCCAGCGGCGGAGAGGGCGCACCTCACGAACGGGCGATCGATCTCAAGCATCGCGGCGTATTGCCGCTGGTCAATGCCGTGCGCCTGCTGTCGCTGCGCCACGCCGTGACGCCCCCCGACACCCGCTCGCGGCTGACGGCACTGGTCATGAGTGACGTGCTTGACACTGAGCACGCCAGAGCACTGACGATGGCACTGGCGCGCCTTCAAGGGCTGCTGCTCGGCGAGCAGCGCATGGCGCTGGCCGAGGGCCGTACGCCGGACGGGTGGGTGAACGAGGCGCGCCTCGCTGAGGACGAGCGGTGGTTGCTGCGCCACGATCTCAAGCAGATCCAGGCGGTGATCAGACGGGCGCGGGACTAGCCGGCGCGGGTGGAGTGGCTGCCTCGCCGTCCGGAGCATCGGGCAGTTCCATCACCAGACACGCGCCGCCCAGATGGGGGGCGTTTTCGACCCACAGCCGTCCCCCCAGGTGGGCCACGATGCCGCGGCTGATGGGCAGGCCAAGCCCGCTGCCGCGGGGTCGGCCGCGGGTTTCGCCGCTATCCTGGCGCTTGATCTGATGGAACTTCTCGAACACGCGTTCCCGCTCGTGGTCGGCGATGCCGGGGCCGTTGTCCTCCACGCTGAGTCGGAAATGATCCTTGTGGCGCTCCAGGCGCAGCAGCACGCGAGGCGAATCGTCGTCGGCGAACTTGCCGGCGTTGTCGAGCAGGTTGATGATCACCTGCTCGAGTCGGTCCGGGTCGCCGATGACCGGGGCCGAGCCGACCGCCATGTCAACTTCCAGGCTGACGCCACGGGTCTCCTGGAGACGATGGACGGCATCCACGCTGTGCTGCGCCAGCTCTACCAGGTCCAGCGGCCGCGGATCGAGCGTCAGGCGCCCGCTCTCCAGGCGCGCGAGGTCGAGAATTTCCTCGATCAGCCGCGACAGACGCTGACTCTCGCGCACCACCACATCGAGGAAGTGCAGGCGTTTCTCTTCGGGCAAGTCCTTGCCATCGCGCAGGATCTCGGCGAAGGCGCGGATAGAGGTGAGAGGGGTGCGCAGCTCGTGGCTGACCATGGCGATGAACTCGTCCTTGAGGCGGTCGAGCTCGCGCAGGCGCTCGTTGGCGGCGCGCAATTCCTCGCTGGTACGGGCCAGCTCGCGCGACTTCTGCTCCAGGCGCCGATTGACCTCCAGGGTCTCCGAGGTGGTATCGAGAATGCTCAAGATGGCGTCAAGATCGAGGGCCTCGCCACGTACCACCGAGTTGATCAACACCCGCGCCGAGGCACTGCCGAGCGCCCCGGCCAGCGCCTGCTCGGCGCGGGCGATCAGCTCCGGCGGGGCGGGCTGTTCATCCCCTTCGACCGTGATCCCGGAAAATACGCGACGCGTGGCGGCGCCGCCCAGGTAGCGGTCGAGCAGGGCACTGAGTTCACCGCGCGTGGTCTGTCCCTGCCATAGCGAACTCTGCATCAGCCGGGGGTGCATGGCTTCGGTGAACAGCGCCGCCTGGGTCTGTTCCAACGGTCCCTGACGCGAGAACAGCGAGACGCCCACCAGCAGGCCGACGTTGGCGGTAAGGCTCCACAGCAGCGAATGGGTATAGATGTCCCAGCCCTCGAGACCGAACAGGGCGTAAGGGCGCAGCCAGCCGATCCCCCAGGGGCCGTTTTCCAGGAAGCCGGCGCCGAGCCAGCCCGACTGCGCGAAGCCTGGCAGCAGCAGCGTCCAGGCCCAGACCAGGAACCCCGCGATCAGCCCGAGCGCGGCGCCATTGCGGTTGGCACCGCGCCAGTACATACCGATCAGCATCGCCGGGGCAAACTGGGCGGCGGCGGCGAAGGACACCAGCCCGATGGTCACCAGGCTGTAGGAATCCCCGATCAGCGCATG
This sequence comes from Halomonas jincaotanensis, assembly GCF_018448785.1. GTDB lineage: Bacteria > Pseudomonadota > Gammaproteobacteria > Pseudomonadales > Halomonadaceae > Halomonas > Halomonas jincaotanensis. Next base: position 417,116 of record NZ_JAHCLU010000001.1, read on the forward strand.
ATAGAGATAGCCCATCAGCAGGATCAGCACGATGGCGACCCGGCGGATACCCAGCAACCAGCCGGCGAGCTCCCCGCGGCTGCCCAGGTGCAGGTGTGCCGAGCGCAGCAGCAGCGGCATCACCAGCTGGTTGCTGACCATGGTCGAGAGCGCGATGGTCTCCACGATCACCATGCCGGTGGCCGCCGACAGGCCGCCGATGAACACCAGCAGCGGCAGGCCTTCCAGTCCCGCCGACAGCGGCAGGGTCAGTACGAAGCTGTCCGGGTCGCTGCCGGCATCGCCCAGCAGTAGACCGGCCATGGCAATGGGAATCACGAAGAGGTTGATCGCCAGCAGGTAGAGCGGAAACAGCCAGCTGGCGCGGGTAAGATGGCGTTCGTCGACGTTCTCGACGACCAGCACCTGGAACTGACGCGGCAGGGTCAGAAACGCCAGAAACGCCAGCACCAGGGTGCCGACCCAGCCCACGGCGCCGCCCGGCACGGCATCGAGGCTCAGCGCGCCGCTCAGTTCGGGGGCCGCGGCTACCCGGCCGAAGAGATCGCCGGGGCCATTGAAGAGCACGAACACCGTGAACAGGCCCACCGAGAGAAACGCCACCAGCTTGACCAGCGATTCGAAGGCGATCGCCGCCACCATGCCTTCATGGCGCTCGCTGGCGTCGAGGTGCCGAGTCCCGAACAGGATGATGAACACCGCCAGCACCAGCGCCACCCAGAACGACTTGTCGTGCCAGAAACTCTCCTCGGCGAGCCGTAGCTCAGCCGCCTCGGGATAGTTGACCAGCACCGCGTGGCTCAGGGTGATCGCCTTGAGCTGCAGGGCGATGTAGGGGGTGATGCCAACCAGGGCGATCAGTGCCACCAGCGCCCCCAGGCTCGAGCTCTTGCCGTAGCGGGCACTGATGAAGTCGGCAATCGAGGTGATGCGCTGGGCGCTGGCGATACGCACCATCTTGCGGATCACGAAGGGCGACATCAGCATCGCCAGCGTCGGGCCCAGGTAGATCAGCAGGAAGCTGGGGCCGGCACTGGCGGCGCGGCCGACGCTGCCGTAGAAGGTCCAGGCGGTGCAGTAGACGGCGATGGAGAGCGCGTAAACGGTGGGCGAGCCGATCAGCGAGCGGCCTTGCTCGGCACGGCGATCGCCCCAGGCGGCGATCACGAACAGCAGGGCGAGGTAGCCGAAGGCGAACCCCAGCACCAGCATCTCTCCCCTCATGACGCGATCACTCCTCTTGGTGCTGTTCCATCAGCCAGGCGGCGAGGGCAATCACCGCGGCCCAGGCGATAAAGACATACAGGGGCAGCCAAGACAGACCTGTTCGGGATGGGTTGTCGACCAGCAGCAACAGCGGCGGTGAGAACAGCGCCACGGCCAGCACGATCAAAGCCACCAGGCGCTCCTTCTGGCGAGGGGCGTTCATGCGCTGGCATCCTCCTTGTCGAAGGCGCTGGCCTGCAGCAGGAGGGCTTCTTGCAGTGTCTCGATGCCGCGTGCCTCGAGACGCGGCAGCAGCGAGAGCCATAGCTCGGCGGTCACACGGGCATCGCCCAGCGCCGTATGGCGGGCGCCGGGAGGTACCGTCAGGCCGTAGCGCTCGGCCAGGGTGTCGAGGTCATGCCCGTCGATGGCCTCGTCGAGTGCCCGCGAGAGCAACAGGGTGTCGAGCACCGGCATGTCAAAGTCGACGCCTCCCCCCGGCGGCTGAATGGCCAAGAGGTCGAATGCGGCATTGTGGGCGAGTATCACCGCATCGCCGATGTAGTCGCGGAAGCGCGGCAACGCCACCGCCAGCGGCGGCGCGCCGGCGACGTCGGCATCGCGCAGGCCGTGAATCGCGGTGCTGGCCGGCGGGATCGGGCGCTCGGGGTCGACGCGGATATCGAAGATATCGCTGGCCAGCAGACGCTGGTTGACCACGCGGCAGGCGCCGATGCTGATCACGGTGTCGCCGCGGCGCAGTTCCAGGCCAGTGGTTTCGGTGTCGAAGGCGACCACTTCGAGTGACCTGAGCGATCTCGCCGCCAGTTCGGCATCGGGCGGGGGCAGATCGGCGATGCCGAAATCGTGAAACTCGGGACGCGGCGGCAGCTGGGCGCGCGGCGCGCCGACGCGGTCCATGGCCGGCAGCGGCAGGCGCAGCCGTGCATGCCCGCCGTCCGGGTCGGACAGGCTCCAGGCATCGCTGGCGTGCTGGCGAAGCACATCGGCGACACGTGGAGCAAGGGGCAGGCTCTCGAGGCGCTCACTCTGCCACTCGGCCAGGGCACGCTCCCCGAGCGGTGCGCCTCGCCAGATGAGGTCCAGATAGACCCGCTTGTTGCCCAGGCATACCTCGCCTTCCAGCTCGGTCTGATCGACGTGGCGCGCCAGATGTGCCAGCAGTGAGGCAAGCAACACCAAAAGGCCCGTGGCGTCCCCCTTCAGCCAGGCGGGCATGCCGATGGGGACGACGCGACGCCCCTCGCAGGCATGATATTCGTTGAGGGCGTTCCAGAGATCGTTGGACCATAGGGGTGCCAGGCGCTCGCCATGGCGCTGCATCTCATCGATCAGCTTACTCAATCGCTCGATGCCTTCTCCCAGCGCCTGGCTTTCCTCGGCCACCACGCGCTCGAGTCGCTGCTGCAGCTCGCTGGAGGCGCTACCGTGATGCAGGTGGGTCAGGGCGTCGGCACTGCTGGAAAGCCCCGCGCTGTGTCGGCGCAGCAGGGGCAGGGTGTCGACCAGCTCGGTTCGCACCCCCATCTCGCTGGTCCAGGAGGCAGTCGTGTCGGTCAGGGTCAGCAGGGTCTCGCCGTTGCTGCCGGGCACACGTCGCAACACGGCCCTCAGCCAGCGCTCGTCACAGGGCACCAGTACCTCGCGGGGGGTGCCATCATCGGGGATCTGGGCCAGCGCATCTTGAAGGCTGGCCACCGGCAGCAGGGCGTCGAGCCGTTTACCCAGCCCCAGCCCATTGTGGCCCTCGAACAGACTCTCCGCGGCGTGATTGAAGAGCAGCAGCCGACGGTGGTGATCGCAGAGCAGCAGCGGCATATCGATCACCTGAAGCAGGATCTCGAGTTCCTGGCGAATCCGCGCGGCGCTTCGCGCGCCATCGGCATGGGCAGTGGCCAGCAGGCCGCGATCGGTTCGCCAGGCCTCGCGGATCCTTGTCAGGTCGGGGCCGAGGCTTCTCAGCCAGCCCTCCGGGGGGTAGTCGTCACGGGCATCGGGGTTGGCGACCAAGCGTGCCAGCTGAACCTGCAAATGGCGAAGGGGAGTGAAAAGCTGGCGCTCGAGCAGCAGGCCCACCAGAAAGATGGTGGCGCCGCCGGAAAAGCAACCCAGCCACAGCACCCAGCGGGCAATTCCCTGTGGGGTGAACAGGCTATCCAGCCAGGTGGCGAACAGCGCTCCACCGAACAGGCTGATGCCGCTGAGCAGCAGCCATAGCCCGACCAAGCGCTGGCGCTTGGGTAACCCCTTGTAGCGACGAGCCATCAGTGTGCCTCGGCGAGAAGCGTCTTGACCTTGTCGACCAGTGCCTGAGTCGAGAAGGGCTTGGTGATATAGTCATCGGCACCCAGCGCCATGCCTTTTTCGCGTTCCACCTCACGACCGTGAGCGGTGAGCATGATGATCGGCAGGCGGGCGTGGTCGGGGTCATGGCGAAGCCGCTCGAGAACGTCAAAACCGCTGATGCCGGGCAGGCTGATGTCCAGCAGCACCAGGTCGGGGGCGCCCTCGGCGACGCGCTCCAGGGCGCTCTCGCCATCCTCGGCGGTCACGACGTCCAGCCCGGCCTGTTGCATCAGGAATTCCAGCGATAGGACGATGTTGGGCTCATCATCCACTACCAGCACCTTGGCCATGGCGTTCTCCTTGTTCGTGCGTTCTGTGGCGCGAGTACGGTGTTTTCAGCGATGTTTCGTGTTGGCAATGTTATGCGTTGTTATCGTAGCGTCGAGCATCGCGTCTCATCATTCAGTCTAGTGGCCGTCGCTTGACGCGCAAAGACGACCTTGGCAGGAATGTCGAGGGTGCCAGGGTCGTAAGGTTCCCCTCATTGGTGTCGGTGGAGAGAACATATGATCAAGGTGCATCATCTGGAAAATTCTCGCTCCCAGCGTGTGCTGTGGTGTCTGGAGGAGCTCGAGGTCGAGTACGAGGTCGTGACCTATCAACGCGACCCGGTGACGATGCGGGCGCCGGACTCGCTGCGAGCGGTGCATCCTCTGGGCAAGTCGCCGGTCATCAGTGATGAGGCCCACCCAGGCCGGGTCGTGGCTGAATCTGGGGCCATCATGGAATACCTGGTCGAGCGCTTCGATGGCGAGGGTCGTCTGATACCCCCGGCCGGCAGTGACGAACGCCTGCGTTATCGTTTCTGGTTGCATCACGCCGAGGGGTCAGCGATGCCGCCGCTGATCATGCGACTCGTCTTCGCGCAGCTTGGCAAGCCGCCGGTGCCGGCCCCGGCGAGACCCCTGGGCCGTCTGTTTGCCAATGGTGTCGAAAAGCAGTTTCTCGAACCCGAGATTCGCGGATTGCTGGATTACTGGGAAAGCGAACTCAAGCATTCGACCTGGTTCGCCGGGGATACCTTCAGCGCGGCCGACATCCAGATGAGCTTCCCGGTGCTGGCACTGGAAAGCGGGAGAGGATTATCGGGTTACCCCAAACTCAGCGATTTCCTCGTCCGCTGCCGGGCGCGTGGCGCCTATCAGCGTGCCGTGGCCCAGGGTGGTGAGTTTTCGATGGGCTGACAGTATGCGTTATCACGGCGCCTTTGGCTCCACGGCAGGGTGGCGGCACCTGGTCACCAAGAAGCGTGGCGCCGGTCGGCATCGCTGATCATCCTGGCGCTGATCCTGATCGATCACCTGAATAGCCCGACCTTTGCGTTCAATATGGGCCAGCGCAACGTGGAAACGACCCTGATGCAGCGTGACAGCACCGCCTGTGCGCCCTGTGGTGCTCCCTGCCCCTCCCAGCGGGGAGTAAGGGTCCTATCCCGATTACCACTGCCATGGCCCTTCGACTTTTGATGTAGTTTGTCCCTGTTGCGCCTCCTGGACATGGACTTATCGGCGTTTCCGTATGACGCTGGATAGGAAGGTGCAAGATGGGTCGTGCCCACTCGAGCGCCTCACAACAAGAATGAAGACTGCCTTTCGTTCCAGCCAAGGAGACGCCTGCATGAGTGCCATCATTCTGCTGATCTTGGGTCTTGCGGCGATGGCCGCCGGATACTTTCTTTACTCGAAGTTTATCGCTGAGAAGATCTACCGACTCGATCCCGACTACGAGACACCCGCTCACGAGTTTGAGGATGGTATCGATTACGTACCCACCAATCGGTACGTGCTCTGGGGCCACCACTTCACCTCGGTGGCCGGTGCAGCCCCCATCGTGGGTCCCGCCATTGCCGTCATCTGGGGCTGGCTGCCGGCATTTCTGTGGGTGATATTCGGTACCATTTTCTTCGCCGGCATCCACGATGCCGGCGCTATCTGGGCCAGCGTGCGTAACAAGGCCAGATCCGTTGGTTCCCTTACCGGCGACGTGGTGGGTAAGCGCGCTCGCAGCCTCTTCATGATCGTTATCTTTCTGGTTCTACTAATGGTCAATGCGGTATTTGCCGTTGTCATCGCCAGCTTGATGATGGATTTCTCGAGCGCTGTGGTGCCGGTCTGGGGTGCCATCCTGGTGGCGCTGGTTATTGGCCAAATGATCTATCGGCGCAAGATGAGCCTGCCGATGGTATCAATCGTCGGGGTCGTGGCTCTCTACGCACTGATCATTATCGGTCCATCAGTACCGCTCCAGATGCCGGAACAGGTGGGTGGGATGGCCGGTAATGCCGTCTGGATACTGCTCCTGTTCGGTTATGCGGCCATTGCCTCTCTTTTGCCGGTCTGGATGCTGCTGCAGCCCCGTGATTACATCAATGGTCTGCAGCTCTTCATCGGCCTCATCGTGCTCTATGGCGCCATCCTGCTGCTCAACCCGGCCCTGGTGGCACCGATGATCAACAACGATGTGCCGGCGGGTACTCCACCGATATTTCCTCTGCTGTTCGTCACTATCGCCTGCGGGGCCATCTCGGGCTTCCACGGTCTGGTCGCCTCGGGCACCACCTCCAAGCAGCTCAACAAGGAAAGCGATGTGCGCTTCGTTGGTTACTTCGGGGCTGTCGGGGAGGGCATGCTGGCGCTGGCCGCCATCCTCGCCGCTACCGCCGGTTTCGCAACCTTCGCCGACTGGAATGCGATGTACACCGCTTTCGGTGCCGGGGGGGTGACCGCCTTTGTCGAGGGCGGGGCCTACATGATCCACCATGGTCTCGGCCTGCCGGAGGCCACCGCAGCGACGCTTCTCACGGTGATGGCGGCATTGTTCGCCGGCACCACCATGGATACCGGGCTGCGCTTGCAGCGCTACATCTTCCAGGAGTGGGGAGAGATCTATGGCCAGCAGTGGATGAAGAAGCCGGCCATGGCGACGCTATTGGCGGTGGGCAGTTGCCTGCTGCTGGCTTTCGGCGCCGGCGGTCCCGACGGTTCCGGTGGCATGATCATTTGGCCGCTTTTCGGCACCACTAACCAACTGTTGGCGGGTCTTACCCTACTGGTGGTTACCGTGATGCTGGTCCGCCTGCGTCGCCCAATGTGGTTCACCCTGGTGCCGCTGTGCTTCCTGCTGGTGATGACGATCGGGGCACTGCTGCTCCAGCTGCGTAGCTTTTATGATCAGGGTAATTATTTCCTGTTGATCTTGGACATCGTGGTGCTGGTCGCCGCGATCATGGTGGCCCTGGAGTGCGCCCAGGCGCTCAGGCGTGCGCGCACCGAGATGGGTGAGCAACGTAGTCAGACTTAGAAGGGAGGCGCAGCATGCACGACGACAATCATGACAAGACGCATGACTCTCGTCGCCAGCGGATCCGGGCCTGGCTGAGCCAGGCCCGCTTCTTTGCCGAGGAAGTCTATTCCGCTCGCTACCGTGGCACCATTGCCCGCTCACGGAGAGACGAGGACGACCTTTTCATGTTGCTGGTGTTCTCGGAAATGATGGGGGTTCCCAATCCGGCGGCTTATTACACCCTGGAGCTGCAGCCTCTTCTTCTGGAGCGGTTCCATGACTGGCACAGGCGCATGGGGATGGAGCGCTCTCCCCTGGATCATTTTCGCTGCTGTTGATTCAGCACACTATCTTTCCCTTTCCCGACAAGGGTTGTCATGAAAGAACTACTGGAACGCCGCCTGCTCTGGGTGGGTGGCAAGGGCGGTGTAGGCAAGACCACCATCGCCGCGTCGATGGCAGTGCTTGCCGCTCGGCGCGGTAAGCGCGTGTTGGTGGTTTCCACCGATCCGGCCCATAGCCTGGGCGATGTGTTTGATCGCGAGCTCGGCGACACGCCGCGACGCCTCCTGCCCAACCTGGATGCCATGGAGATTGACCCAGACAGGGAGGTCGAGGCCCACCTGGCCAGGGTCATTGCACAGATGCGCCGCTTTGCCGCTCCGGAGATGATGGGCGAGCTGGAACGCCAGATGCAACTGACTCGGCAGTCGCCGGGCGTCCAGGAAGCGGCTTTGCTCGAGCGGCTGTCGCGCTTGATCACCGACCGGGATGTCGATCACGACTTGATCATCTTCGATACCGCACCCACGGGGCATACCCTTCGTTTGCTGACCCTGCCCGAAGCCATGGCGGCATGGACCGATGGTCTGCTGGCCCATAATCGCAAATCCGAGGAGCTGGGCAAGGTGCTCTCGCACCTGACGCCCAAGCGGGGGCAAGATATTGACACTCCCTTCGATGATCCCCAGGAGGATCCTCTTTCCGACCTTGACGCACGCACCCGGGATGTGGCGGAGACCCTCATCGAACGTCGCCGGCTCTTCCATAGGGCGCGGCGGCGCATTGAAAATGCCAATGAAACCAGCTTCCTGTTCGTCATGACCCCCGAGCGGCTGCCGATCCTCGAGACCACCCGTGCGGTAGCGGCACTGGAGGCGGCTCACATTCCAGTGGCGGGCACCCTGGTCAACCGGGTGATTCCCGAAGACGCCGACGGCGAATTCCTGCGCGCCCGGCGCGAGCAGGAGGCCGGCTACCTGGCGCGTATCGACGACGAATTGGGGCATCTGCCACGGCCGCGTCTGCCCTGGCTACCCTCGGATGTTCAGGGTCTCGAGACCCTGGAAAGCCTCGCCGATCTGCTCGAAGCGAGAGGTTTCTGATGCGGGTACTGCTGCTGTCAGCCTATACCGCAGTCAGCCATCGTCACTGGGTGTGTGGCCTGACCGAGCGCCTGAACGACGTCGAGTGGACGCTGCTCGAGCTTCCGCCGCGTCATTTCCGCTGGCGCATTCGCGGCAATCCGCTGACCTGGATGCTCAAGGAAGATGCGACCCTGTCGCGGGACTATGACGTGGTCCTTGCCACCTCGATGGTCGATCTGGCCACCCTGATCGGCCTGTATCCGCACCTGGCGCGCGCCAGGAAGATCGTTTACTTCCACGAGAATCAGTTCGCCTACCCCTCCGCCGGGGGTCAGAAGCCCCAGGGCGAGGCGCTGATGGTCAATCTCTATGCCGCGTTGGCCGCCGATGTCGTGGCGTTCAACAGCGCCTTCAACCGCGACAGCTTCATCGATGGTGCGCGGAACTTCCTCAAGCGATTGCCCGAAAACCTGCCCGCCGTCCGGCCGCTTGAGCGCCTACGCAAGCATTCTCGCGTATTGCCGGTGCCTCTCGATCCTGTTCCCGACGCAATTCCAGATGGCGGAGGGCGCCGTATCGTATGGAATCATCGCTGGGAGTACGACAAGAACCCCGAGGACTTCTTCGCCGCGCTCGAAACGCTCAGTGCACAGGGTATCGATTTCGAGTTGGCGGTGATGGGGCAGCGTTTTCGCGGCGAGCCGGCTATCTTCGCTCGGGCCCGCGAGCAGCTCTCACGGCATGTCGTCGCCTGGGGGCCGCAGCCCACCGAGGCCTACCGGGCACAACTCGACGAGGCCGATATCGTGGTATCGACCACCTGGCATGAGTTTCAGGGGCTCTCGATCATGGAGGCCACACAGCGAGGCGCCTTGCCGCTGGTGCCGGACCGGCTGTGTTTCCCCGAGTTTTACCCGGCGGCCTATCGCTACGACGGGAGCCACGAGGCGCTCACCGACCGACTTGCGGCCTGGCTGACCCGCCCCCAGACCCGCCCGCCGCGTCTGGACATGTCGGCCTGGACCTGGCCAGTGCTGGCGTCGGATTATCGGCGCCTTCTCATGCCGTGATCTCCTCCTTGTCTGGATATTCGCAGAGATCCTCGATCACACAGCTGCCACAGCGCGGCTTGCGCGCCACGCAGGTGTAGCGCCCGTGCAGGATCAACCAGTGGTGGGCATCCTGGCGGAACTCCCTGGGAACATGGCGCAGGAGCTTCTGCTCCACTTCGACCACATCCTTGCCCTTGGCCAGTCCGGTGCGGTTGGCCACCCGGAAGATATGCGTGTCCACCGCGATGGTGGGCTCGCCGAAGGCCGTGTTGAGGATGACATTGGCGGTCTTGCGGCCGACGCCGGGTAGCGCTTCGAGGGCTGCACGCGTGCGGGGCACTTCGCCGCCATGGGTCTCCTCGAGAATGCGGCAGGTTTTCATCAGGTTCTCGGCCTTGGTGTTGTACAGGCCGATGGTCTTGATGTGCGCCTTGAGCCCGTCGAGTCCCAGTTCGAGAATCGCCGCCGGGGTGTTGGCCACGGGAAACAGCCGGGCCGTGGCCTTGTTCACACCCACGTCGGTCGCCTGGGCGGAAAGCAGCACCGCGGTGAGCAGCTCGAAGGGTGTGGTCCAGTGAAGCTCGGTGGTGGGCTCGGGGGTGTGTTCGCGCAGGCGCGCGAAGATCGCTTGGCGTTTCTGGGCATTCATGGGTTGTCGCTTGGTGACGTTGTTTGTGACGAAGAAAGGGCATCGAGCGCGGCACGGGCGTCGTCGAGCATGTGGCTTGCCTGCGTTTCCTGCTGGCGAGCGGCGGCCATCGCGGCCTCGTCATTCTGGCGTTCGGCATGGGCCAGTTGGCGCCGGGCTCTCTTCTGCGCCTCTTCGGCGGCCTTGACGGCCATCCGGCGCTGGCGCTGCTCGAACGGGTTGTCCGTGGCGCCGCGGCTGGCGCGCGAGCCTTGACGTATCAAGCGTCGCTGACGTTCAAGGCGTTTCTCGCGTGCCTGTCGAGCCAGTCGCTGATTGCGGGCCTCGCAACGTTGACGTCCCAGTGCCGCGCGCTCGGCGAGATAGGCTTGTCGCTCGGCCTCGCTCTCGGCGGCTTCCCAGGCGGGATGCGGGAGGATGTCGATGCAGTCGACCGGGCAGGGCGCCACACAGAGCTCACAACCCGTGCACTCCGCCTCGATGACCGTATGCATGCGCTTAGCGGCGCCGAGAATAGCATCGACCGGGCAGGCCTGGATGCACTTGGTGCAGCCGATGCACTCCGCCTCGCGGATGCGCGCCAGCAACGGAGACTGTGCGGGTTGCGCGAGAGGAACGACGGCGCGCCCGGTCACGGTGGCCAGACGCACCACGGTGGCCTCGCCACCTGGCGGACACTCGTTGATCGGTCCGCCAGCGGCGATGGCCTCGGCGTAGGGGCGACAGCCAGGATGACCGCATTGGCCGCACTGGGTCTGCGGCAGTTCGGCATCGATGGCGTCGATCAGGTCGAGGTGGCGACTCACTGGCACTTCTCGTCGACAGACTTACTTCACCCGTTGACCGGGTTCGGCGCCGGTATGGGGCTCGAGCAGGTAGATGCCCGCTTCATTGCCGGCGGCCAGCACCATGCCCTCCGAGACTCCGAAGCGCATCTTGCGGGGCGCCAGATTGGCCACCATCACCGTGAGGTGGCCTTCGAGTGCCTCGGGCGCGTAGGCGGAGCGAATCCCCGCGAAGACCGTGCGATTCTCGCCACCCAGATCCAGCGTCAGCTTGAGCAGCTTGTCTGCCCCCTCGACATACTCGGCCTTGGCGATGCGCACGATGCGCAGGTCCACCTTGGCAAAGTCGTCGAAGGTGATCTCATCGGCTATGGCGTCGTCGGCGAGGGGGCCTTTCGGGGCCTCCTTGAGTTTCTGTTCTTCCACCAGGTCCTCCTTTGACGCCTCGACCATGGCGTCGATCCTGTCGCGTTCGATGCGGGTCATCAACGGCTTGAACTTGGCGATCTCATGGCCGACCAGCAGGTCGTGACGGCTGTGCCAGTCCAGCGAGTCGAGCTTAAGAAACTGCCGCGCTCCTTCGGCCATGGCGGGTACCACCGGGGCCAGGTAGACCATCAGCTGGCGAAACAGGTTGATGCCCACCGAGCCGATTTCCAGCACCTCTTCTTCACGACCGTCCTGCTTGGCCAGCACCCAGGGTTCCTTCTCGGCAATATAGGTATTGGCCTCGTCGGCGAGCTCCATCACTCTGCGCATGGCACGGCCAAACTCGCGGGCCTCGAAATCCTCGGCGATCGTGTCGCCTGCGGCGATGAAGCGGGCAATCATCTCGGGTTCGGCGCAGTGGCGGGAGAGTCGCCCGTGGCCCAGCTTCTTGACGAAGCCGGCGCAGCGACTGGCGATGTTGACGACCTTGCCCACCAGGTCCGAGTTCACGCGTGCGGCGAAGTCCTCGAGATTGAGATCGAGATCGTCGACGCCCGCGGAGAGCTTGGCGGCAAAGTAGTAGCGCAGGTATTCGGGATTGAGGTATTCGGCATAGGTGGCGGCCTTGATGAAGGTGCCACGCGACTTCGACATCTTGGCGCCATTCACGGTAACGAAACCATGGCAATTGACCGCCGTGGGGGTGCGCAGGTCGGCCCCGTGCAGCATGGCCGGCCAGAACAAGGCGTGGAAGTAGACGATGTCCTTGCCGATGAAATGATAGACCTCGGCGTCGGAGTCGCGCTGCCAGAAGCTGTCGAAGTCGATGCCTTCGCGATTGCAGAGGTTCTTGAAGCTGGCGAGATAACCGATCGGCGCGTCCAGCCAGACGTAGAAGAACTTACCGGGGGCATCGGGAATCTCGAACCCGAAGTAGGGCGCATCCCGGGAAATGTCCCATTCGTTGAAGCCGGACTCGAACCACTCCATGAGCTTGTTGCGGATCTGCGGCTGGACATGATCGTCACGGATCCAGCGCTTCAGGAAGTCGGCGAAGTCGGGCAGCTTGAAGAAGAAGTGCGTCGAGCTTCTCACCTCAGGAGTGGCACCCGAGATCGCCGAAACGGGATCGATCAACTCGGCGGGCGTGTAGGTGGCGCCACAGGCTTCGCAGTTGTCGCCGTACTGCCCCTCAGCCCTGCACGTCGGGCAGGTCCCCTTGATGAAGCGGTCGGCGAGGAACAGCCCCTTGACCGGATCGTACATCTGCTCGATGTCACGGGTGGCGATGTGTCCCTTGTCGCGCAGACGCTTGTAGATCAGCTCGCTGAACGTGCGGTTCTCGCTCGAGTGAGTCGAATGATAGTTGTCGAAGGCCACGCCGAAGGTGGCGAAGTCGGCCTGATGTTCCCACGACACGCGCTCGATCAGGGCTTCGGAGCTGATGCCTTCCTGCTCGGCGCGCAGCATGATAGCGGTGCCATGGGCATCGTCGGCACAGACGTAATAACACTCCTGACCACGGCTCTTCTGGAAACGTACCCAGATATCGGTCTGGATATACTCCAGCAGATGACCCAGATGGATCGAGCCATTGGCATAGGGCAGGGCGCTGGTGACCAGGATCTTGCGCGGGTGGCGTGTGGTATGCGACATGTCGGCGGTGGGATTCCCAAGAAAATCAGACCCTCGATTGTAGCCATCTTCGGCCTTGCCTGCATCCGCTGCCCGAGCGGTTCTCGCGGTGGCGCACCTGTCAGTAGAGCGCCTGTTCCTCGTCGATCACTTCCTTGAGTACCTGAAGAAAAAGCTTGTCGGCCTCGGAATGCTCCGCCGGGTCTTCGGGAATATGCACGCTGGTGGTGTCGGATATCTCATTGGCGATCCGCGCCATGGCGCCTTCTCGCGCGCCTTCCGATAACTGGCGGCGGGCGATGTCGAGGGATTGCTCGAGAATCTTCGGGTCCTGCAGCAGCTTTCGGATGAAGCCCTGCAGCTCGTGAATGATCCGCGTTTTCTGGATTTCCGATGAGGACATGGCGGTCTCCTTGGTGTCCTGACGTCAGGTGTGAAACGCTGCCGTGACGGCAATGGCGGAACGATAGCACGTTTGGCATCGGCCTAAAGAGGCCCCGGAGATAGTTAACATCACACTCTTCGTTCTCACCTCGCGAGCGCCCGGCTTGGTCTGGCGCCCGCCTGTAATCAGGTCATGCAGCGCGTCGTCTGCTGTCCTATGATTTCGACAACAGGGCACGCCGGAGACTTCTATGTACGTCAAGCGCGATGACATTGGTGCTATCGAACTGATCAGTCGGGAGGTGACGCCTGACTGCAACGAGTTTTTGCCGGCTGATTCGACCGAAATTCTGGAATTTCTGATGGAAAATGGGAATGCCGAGGAAGCGGTGCATTTACAGACATCGGATCTCGCCTTCGTGCGGGTGCTGGAGGATGTGATCGAGCTATTGATGGACAAGGGGGTAATCAGCTTCACCGACCTGCCGGAGCCGGCCCGGGAAAAGATGAAGGAGCGTCAGTCAATCAGGCGCACTATCAATGGCTCGAGTCCGATGTCAGATTCCGATGAGGAAGGCGTCATCTAGCCCTGTGTCGTCGACGTTCCTCGATCATCGGGTAGCGTAGCGACTCGCAAGGCATCGCGACTGACTTACCGGGCCCGGCTATCGGGGTAACCGACCCGCCTTGTTGCGCACCGGATTGGCATATTGGGCCAGCCACCACTCACGCAGCTCATGTGGCACCTCTTCAAGCCGGGTGCGAAAGCGCGCGCGATCGGCCGTGGAGACCCCGGACACATCGACAAGCTCGGGTGCGTCGCCCAGCGCTTCCAGCGCCAGGTAATGGGTGGGGAAAAGGTGATAGCCGCTCAATACCTGGCGGTCGATCTCCGCGGCGACCGCGTCGGCGCTGGTGAAATCAGCACCCAGCGGCGTCCCGAAGCGCAGCTTGACCCGTCCCTTGGCCCCGGTGATGCCGGCGACGATCGACTGGATGTCCTCGAACTGGCTCTTGGCGTAGTGACCACTGGTGTGGAGGGCGTGCAGCTCGCGGGCCTTCTGGGTATCACAGGGATCGTATTCGTAGCTGACCGACACCGGCACCAGGCGTAGTTCATGGATCGCCTCGCCGATCGAGACGTCGCGCTCCAGGCTGCGGCGCGCCATGGTCATCATCTTGAGGATGGCCGGATCGGTGCGGTCGATGCCGTCCTTGGCGCGGCCCTCGCGCTGGGCCATCCAGATCGAGTGATTGTCCTCGAGAATCGAGTGGCGGATATAGCCCGAGAGCTTTTGGTAGGCAGCCAGCATGGCGCGCTTGCCCCGGGCGCTGCGCGGGACGATGAAGCTCTTGTTGAGTCGCATTAGATCGGTGACATAGGGCTTCTTGAGCAGGTTGTCGCCGATGGCGATACGCACCGTGTTGCGTCCGGCCAGGTAGAGCGCGTAATTGACGAAGGCCGGATCGAGCGAGATATCGCGGTGATTGCCGATGAACAGGTAAGCCGTATCGGGGTCGAGTGCATCGAGCCCCTCGACGCGGAAGTCATCGGTGCTGGTGCGAATCATGCGCTGCATGTAGCTGGCCAGGCGCATCTGGAAATCATTCACGCTGGTGACGTCGCGGACTTCGCGACGAATGGCGATGCTGGCCAGCGTACGCGACAGGCTCGGCAGATAGCGTGAGAGACGCGGCAGGCGAAAGCGGGTCAGTGCCGTCAGAAGCTCGGTGTCACGCGAAAGTCGCGCGAGCACCTCGGCGACCTCATCGTCCTGGTAGGGGCGAATGCCGGCCCACGGGTCCGCATCGTCTCTGGCGATATTGTCGTTATCGGTTTCGGTCATGCCACTATCTTGAGTATCGTCTTGGGTATCGGTTAACGCTTGGGTATCGTTTAGCTCGTTGCGCGAACGGGTCATGCGGACAGGGCGTCGCGTTGCATACCCGCTTCGCCGCCCAGCCACTCGATAAGGCGCTCGATGCTTTCGCCGAGTGCCTGCGCCATCAGCACGAAGTCGGTCTCCAGCCTGACGAGTGCGTCGTCGCCGTCGTCCGAGGCATTGGCCTCGTCGATCAGGGCGTCGCCGAAGCGCAGCGACTTGATGGCGAGATCATCGTGCATCACAAAGCTTAGTCGGCCCTCGATCTCCAGGGCCAGTTTGCTCGCCTGGCGGCCGCTTGCCAGCAACTGCTGAATCTCGTCGCTGTCCAGGTCCACCTGGCGAGCGCGCAGCACGCCATCATCGCCCTTGGCCTTGAGTTCCACCTGGTCGCCCAGTACCAGGTCGGCCGGCCGCGAGGCCGGGTCAGTCAGCCAGGTGGTCATCGCCCGCATCGGCAGGGTCTGGCTGGTCAAGGGCGTGACCTTGAGACTGCCCAGGGTCTCGCGCAGCAGATCCAGCACTTCCTCGGCGCGCTTGCGGGAGCTGGCGTTCACCCCGATCAGGTCGTGACGGGCGTCCCACCACAGGTCGAGCTTCTGGCTGCGTATGAATGCCTGAGGGAGGAGTTCCTCGACGACCTGCTCCTTGATGGCGAGCTTTTCCTGGCGTCGCAGCTTGCGGCCTTCCCGGGTTTCCAGATCGGCGGCGCGCTCATCGACTTCCTCGCGGACGACTGCCGTCGGCAACAGTCGCTCCTGTCGCAGTGCCGTCATCAGCCGCTGGCCCTGCAGCTCGTGCAGTCGCTGGGTGCCGGCGCGCCCGGCCGGTACGCTCCAGCCCAACCGGCGCGGTTCGCTGCCGCTCAGCGGGCGTGCGGCCATGGCGTCCAACGCCTCTTCCAGGGTGTCGGCATCGAGCTGCGGTGCCTCGTGCAGGCGATAAAGGTGCAAGTGCTTGAACCACATGAAGCATTTCTCGAGCGAAAAGGAGGCACATTATGGCCAAAGGAGCTGGCGGGTGCCAGTCGAACCGCGGGTTTCCCGAGCTGCCTTTGCCGCCGTCAGATGGTATGATGTGCGGCTGTTGTGGCGCCTCCGGCGATGCCGGAAGATAGGGCCAACTCGTTGCAGTGCAAAGGATTCGACGACCCATGGGTGACATCGCCAGAGAGATTATGCCAGTCAACATCGAGGACGAACTCAAGCAGTCGTACCTCGATTACGCGATGAGTGTGATCATCGGCCGTGCGCTGCCGGATGTGCGCGACGGACTCAAGCCGGTGCATCGGCGCGTGCTGTTCGCCATGCACGAGCTGAGCAACGACTGGAACAAACCGTACAAGAAGTCGGCCCGTGTGGTGGGCGACGTCATCGGTAAGTATCACCCCCATGGGGATAGCGCCGTCTATGACACCATCGTGCGCATGGCCCAGGATTTCTCCATGCGCCATGTGCTGGTCGACGGCCAGGGCAACTTCGGTTCCATCGATGGCGACAACGCCGCCGCCATGCGTTACACCGAGATTCGCATGTCCCGGCTGGCCCACGAGCTGCTGGCCGACCTCGAAAAGGATACCGTCGACTGGGTCGACAACTACGACGGCACCGAGCGAATTCCCGATGTGCTGCCGACCAAGGTGCCCAACCTGCTGATCAACGGCTCCTCGGGCATCGCCGTAGGCATGGCGACCAACATTCCGCCGCACAACATGGGCGAGATCATCAACGGCTGCCTGGCGCTGATCGACGACTACACCCTGACCGTCGACGACCTGATGGAGCACATCACCGGGCCGGACTTTCCCACCGGCGCCATCATCAACGGCCGCGCCGGCATTCTCGAGGCGTATCGCACCGGGCGTGGCCGCATCTATATCCGTTCGCGTCATACCATCGAGCATGATGACAAGTCCGGCCGCGACCATATCATCGTCTCCGAGCTCCCCTACCAGGTGAACAAGGCGCGCTTGATCGAGAAGATCGCCGAGCTGGTCAAGGAGAAGAAGATCGAGGGCATCGCCGAGCTGCGCGACGAATCCGACAAGGACGGCCTGCGCGTGGTGATCGAGGTCAAGCGCGGCGAGAGCGGCGAGGTGGTGGTCAACAACCTCTTTGCCCAGACCCAGTTGCAGAACGTCTTCGGCATCAACATGGTCGCCCTGGCCGACGGCCAGCCGCGCACCATGAACATCAAGGAAATCCTCGAGGCCTTCATCCGCCACCGCCGCGAAGTCGTCACCCGCCGGACGCTCTTCGAGCTGCGGAAGGCGCGCGAACGCGGCCACCTGCTCGAGGGCCTGGCGGTGGCGATCTCGAACATCGACGAGGTGATCGAACTGATCAAGGCCTCGCCCTCGGCCGCCGAAGCCAAGGAGAAGCTGCTGGCGAGAAGCTGGCAGCCCGGCCAGGTCACCCAGATGCTCGAGCGTGCCGGCGCCACCTCCTGCAAGCCCGAGGATCTCGAAGAGGGTTTCGGCCTCAATACGGCCGGCAGCGAATATCGCCTCTCGCCGGCCCAGGCCCAGGCCATCCTCGAGCTGCGCCTGCACCGCCTGACCGGTCTCGAGACCGAGAAGCTGCTCAACGAATACCTGTCGATCCTGGAAAGGATCGCCGAATTGAGCGAGATTCTGGCCTCCCCTGACCGCCTGCTCGAGGTGATCCGCGAGGAGCTCGAAGCGGTCCGCGACCAGTTCGCCAACCCGCGCAAGACCGAGATCCAGGCCAGCCACCTCGACCTTTCCATGGAAGACCTGATCGCCGAGGAGGACATGGTGGTCACGGTGTCGCGCTCCGGCTATGCCAAGACCCAGCCGCTCTCCGATTACCAGGCCCAGCGGCGCGGCGGACGCGGCAAGTCGGCGACGTCGATGAAGGATGAGGACGTCATCGAGCACCTGCTGGTGGCCTCGACGCACGACACCATTCTGCTCTTCTCCAACCGCGGCAAGGTCTACTGGCTCAAGGTCTATGAAATGCCCAACGCCAGCCGTGGCTCGCGAGGCAAGCCTCTGGTCAACATGCTGCCGCTGGATGAAGGCGAGGACATCAATGCGATCCTGCCGGTGCGCGACTACGACCCGGAGTGCTACATCTTCTTCGCCACCGCCAGCGGCACCGTCAAGCGCACCAGCCTCGAGCAGTTCTCGCGGCCGCGCAGCGTAGGCCTGATCGCAATCGACCTCGACGAAGGCGACCGCCTGGTGGGCGCGGCGATCACCTCCGGCAGCGATCACGTCATGCTGCTGTCGTCCAAGGGCAAGGCCATCCGCTTCGAGGAAGGCAACGTCCGCGCCATGGGCCGTACCGCGCGCGGCGTGCGCGGCATGCGTCTGCCGGGCAAGGCCGAGGTGATCAGCCTGATCATCCCGCAGAGCCAGCAGATCGATGCCGAGGCCGACGTGGAAGCCGACACCGAGACAACCGCTGGTCAGCTGACGGACGGCGAGAGCGGCAACGGTGGCCAGATCTATATTCTCACCGCCAGCGAGAACGGTTACGGCAAGCGGTCGCGGCTCGAGGAATTCCCGCTGCGCGGTCGCGGCGGCCAGGGCGTGATCGCCATGCAGACCAGCGAGCGCAACGGCTCATTGGTCGCCGCCATGCAGGTCTATTCCAACGACGAAATGATGCTGATTACCGACCGTGGCACGCTGGTGCGCACCCGCGTCGAGGAGGTCTCGATCACCTCGCGCAATACCCAGGGGGTGATGCTGATTCGTCTGGGCAAGGAAGAGAAGCTGGTCAAGACCGTGCGGATCGATGAGCTGGAGGATGTTGCCGAGGTTGAGGCAGGGATAGAGGATGTCGAGATGACCGACACATCAGAGAGCCCTGACGACGCCGACGACAACGACGCCTCCTGAATCGGAATGCCACGCTGATGACACGTCATTACAACTTCTGCGCCGGCCCGGCGGCGCTCCCCACCGAGGTGCTGGAGCGTGCCCGCGACGAGATGCTCGATTATCGCGGCCACGGCCTGTCGGTCATGGAGATGAGCCATCGGGCGCCGGAGTATGTCGCCATTGCCCAGCAGGCCGAGGCGGACCTGCGCGAGCTGTTGACCATTCCCGACCACTACCGGGTGCTGTTTACCCAGGGCGGTGCCACGCTGCAGTTTGCCGCGGTGCCCTATAACCTGCTGGGCCACGGCGGTCGCGCCAATTTCCTGCATACCGGCATCTGGGGCAGCAAGGCCATTGCCGAGGCCCGGCATCTGTTTGGCGACGTCGCTGTCGTCGCGAGTAGCGAAGCCAACGGCCATAGCGCCGTCCCCCGGCCGGCCGACATCGTGCTGTCGGAAGACGCCGCCTACCTGCACTACACCGCCAACGAAACCATCGGCGGGCTCGAATTCGACTATGTACCCGAGGCGGTACGCCCCGATGGCAGCGAGGTGCCGCTGGTCTGCGACATCTCCTCGAGCATCCTGTCGGGGCCGCTGGACGTGTCGAAGTTCGGGGTCATCTACGCCGGCGCGCAGAAGAATATCGGCCCGGCGGGGCTGGTGGTGGTCATCGTGCGCGAGGACCTGCTCGACCGTGCGCGCCCCGACATGCCGAGCCTGTTCGATTACCGGGCCCTGGCGGAGGCCGGCTCGATGATCAACACCCCGGCCACCTACAGCTGGTACCTGGCCGGGCTGGTGTTCCAGTGGTTGAAGCATGACATCGGCGGCCTGGCCGCCATGGACGCCATCAATCGTCGCAAGGCCGCCAAGCTCTATACAGCCATCGACGGCAGCGAGCTCTACGCCAACCCCATCGCCCTGCGCAATCGCTCGCAAATGAACGTGCCCTTCGTGCTGGCCGATGAGCGGCTGGACAAGGCGTTTCTGGCCGAAGCCGACGCGGCGGGGTTGCTCAATCTCAAGGGCCACCGCAGCGTCGGCGGCATGCGCGCCAGCCTCTACAATGCGGTGCCCGAGGCGGCCGTGGACGCCCTGATCACCTTCATGGCCGATTTCGAACAACGCAGGGGATAACTCATGTCCGATACCTCCAGGGATCTCGAAGAGCTGAGAGAGCGCATCGACGCGCTGGACCTCGATATCCTGCGCTTGATCAGCGAACGCGCCACCTGTGCCAAGCAGGTCGCCGAGATCAAGACCGAGCGCGACCCCGACGCGGCGTTCTACCGGCCCGAACGCGAGGCCCAGGTGCTGCGCCGGATCATGGCCCTCAACCAGGGACCGCTGGACAGCGAAGAAATGGCGCGGCTGTTTCGCGAGATCATGTCGGCCTGCCTGGCGCTCGAGCAGCCGATCAAGGTCGCCTATCTGGGGCCCGAGGGCACCTTTACCCAGCAGGCGACGCTCAAGCACTTCGGCGAGAGCGCCGTGAGCCTGCCCATGGCGGCGATCGACGAGGTGTTTCGTGAAGTCGAGGCCGGCGCCGTCAACTACGGCGTGGTGCCGGTGGAAAACTCCACCGAGGGCGTGATCAACCATACGCTCGACTCCTTCATGGATTCGTCGCTGCGCATTTCCGGCGAGGTGGTGCTGCGTATCCATCACCACCTGCTGGTGGGTGAAACCACGCGCCGCGACAAGGTCTCGCGGATCTATTCGCATCCCCAGTCGTTTGCCCAGTGCCGCAAGTGGCTCGATGCGCATTTTCCCCACGCCGAGCGCGTGCCGGTCTCGTCCAACGCCGAGGCCGCGCGCCTGGTCAAGACCGAGTGGCACAGTGCCGCGATTGCCGGCGACATGGCCGCCAAGCTCTACGGCCTGACCCGGCTCGCCGAGAAGATCGAGGATCGGCCGGACAACTCCACGCGCTTTCTGATCATCGGCAGTCACGTGGTGCCGATGTCCGGCGAGGACAAGACCTCCGTGGTGGTGGCCATGCGCAACCAGCCCGGCGCCCTGCATGACCTGCTCGAACCCTTCCACCGGCACCAGATCGACCTGACGCGCCTGGAAACCCGGCCGTCGCGCAGCGGCGTCTGGAACTACGTCTTCTTCATCGACTTCAAGGGCCACCGCGACGAGCCACGGGTCACCGCCGTGCTTGACGAGGTCCGGCTGCGCGCCGCCGAGCTCAAGGTGCTGGGGTCCTATCCCATGGGCGTGCTCTAGTCATGCGGTTCGAGGACTCCCGTATCCTGATCGTCGGCCTGGGGCTGATCGGCGGCTCCCTGGCCGCCGCCCTGCGTCGTGCCGGCGTGGGCGATGAACCCGACATCGACGCCGAGATGGAGAAGGGCACCGTCGAGATCGGCCCCATCGAAGTAGCCGAGATCCTTGGCTGCGACCCCGATCCCGACGAGATCGCCTGCGGCATCGCGATGGGCCTGATCGACCGCGGCGACACGCGCCTGGCCCCGCTGGTGGAAGGCGCCACCCTGATCGTGCTCGCGGTGCCGGTGCTGGCCATGCGCGGCGTGATGGCCGAACTCGCCGGCTGCCTTCACCGGGCGGCCGCCGATGTGGTGATCACCGACGTCGGCAGCACCAAGGCCGCGATTCGCGACGGCGCCGTTGCGGCGTTCGGCGGCCTGCCCCCCAACCTGGTGCTGGGCCATCCCATCGCCGGCTCCGAGAAGAGCGGCGTGGCGGCGGCCAATCCGCGCCTCTTCGCGCGTCACAAGGTCATACTCACGCCCGATGCCGATACCGACCCGGTGGCGCTGGCGCGGGTGCGCGCCCTCTGGGAGACCTGCGACGCCGAGGTGCTGGAAATGGACGTGGCGCGCCACGACCAGGTGCTGGCGCGCACCAGCCACCTGCCGCACCTGCTCGCCTTCTCGCTGGTGGATACGCTGGCGCGCCAGGACGAGCGCCTGGATATCTTTCGTTATGCCGCCGGTGGGTTTCGCGATTTCACGCGCATCGCCGGCAGCGACCCGGTCATGTGGCGCGACATCTTCGTCGCCAATCGCGACGCCGTGCTCGCCGCGCTGGACGACTTCGAGGCCGGCGTGGCGAGGTTGCGACGCGCGATCGAGGCCGGCGACGGCGACGCCATGCTCGCCACCTTCGATCGTGCCAGCCACGCGCGACACTACTTTGACTCCCTGCTCAATCAGACCAGTTATCAGGCGGAATACCAGATGCAACAACACGGCAAGCTGCGCTATCGGGTGAGCCCCGGCGGTGGCGTGACCGGGCGCATTCGCGTCCCCGGCGACAAGTCGATCTCTCATCGCTCGATCATGCTGGGGGCGCTGGCCGAGGGCGACACCGACGTGAAAGGCTTTCTCGAGGGCGAGGATAGCCTCGCCACGCTGCAGGCCTTTCGCGAAATGGGCGTGGCCATCGAAGGGCCGCACCAGGGCCGGGTGACCATCCATGGCGTCGGCATGCACGGCTTGAAGGCGCCGTCCGGGCCGCTTTATGTGGGTAACGCGGGCACCGCGATGCGCCTGTTCTCCGGGCTGCTGGCCGGTCAGGCCTTCGATACCGAACTCACCGGCGACGCCTCGCTGACCAAGCGCCCGATGGGGCGGGTGGCCGATCCCCTGCGCGCGATGGGCGCCGAGATCGACACCGCCGAGGGCGGCCGGCCGCCGCTCAAGATCAAGGGCTGTCGCCAGCTGTCGGGTATCGATTACGCCATGCCGATGGCCAGCGCCCAGGTGAAGTCGTGCCTGCTGCTCGCCGGCCTTTACGCCGAGGGCCAGACGCGGGTGCGTGAACCCGCGCCGACCCGTGATCATACCGAGCGCATGCTGGCCGGTTTCGGCTATGACGTGCAGCGCGAAGGCGATACCTGCTGGCTGCAGGGCGGCGGCAAGCTCACCGCCGGCCCGATCGACGTGCCCTCGGATATCTCCTCGGCCACCTTCTTCCTGGTCGCCGCCGCCATCACGCCGGGCTCGGACCTGGTGCTCGAGCACGTGGGCATCAACCCCACCCGCATCGGCGCGATCAATATCCTCAAACAGATGGGCGCCGATCTCGAGCTCACCAATCAGGCCGAAGTCGGCGGCGAGCCCGTGGCCGACCTGCGTATTCGCTACGCACCGCTGCACGGCATCGACATTCCCGCCGACCAGGTACCGCTGGCCATCGACGAGTTTCCGGCGCTGTTCATTGCCGCCGCCAATGCCGAAGGCGTCACCCGCCTGCGCGGCGCCGAAGAGCTGCGCGTCAAGGAGTCCGACCGCCTGCAGGCGATGGCCGACGGGCTGAGCGTGCTGGGTGTCGAGAACCAGCTGCTGGCCGATGGCATCGATATCGTCGGGCGGCTTGAAGGGCAGGGCGGTGAGGGCGCCAGCTTATCTTCGCCGAACTATTCTTCGCCGAACTACAGCGGCGGGCATATCGACAGCCTTGGCGATCATCGTATCGCCATGGCCTTCACCATCGCCGGGCTGCGCGCCGCCGAGGAAATCGTCATCGACGACTGCGCCAACGTGGCAACGTCCTTTCCGGGCTTCATCGACCTGGCGCGCCGGGTCGGGCTGACCCTCGAAGAACAGCAGGAGGCGTCATGAGGGATTCGGCACCGGTACTTGCCATCGACGGCCCCGGCGGCGCCGGCAAGGGCACCATCAGCCGCCTCGTCGCCGAGCGCCTGGGTTGGCATCTGCTGGACAGCGGTGCCCTCTACCGCCTCACGGCGCTGGCCGCCGCCAAGCACGAGGTAGCCCTGGACGACGAGGCCGCCCTGGCCGAGGTGGCGCGGGATCTCGACGTGGTCTTCGAGGCCCGCGATGGCGGAACGGTCGTCTGGCTCGAGGGCGCGGATGCCACCACCACCATCCGTACCGAGCAGATCGGTGATGCCGCCTCGCAAGTCGCGGCGCTGCCCGCGGTGCGCCAGGCGCTTATGCAGCGCCAGCGCGATTTTCTCAAGCCTCCCGGCCTGGTCGCCGATGGCCGCGACATGGGCACCGTGGTCTTCCCCGACGCCCCCCTCAAGATTTTCCTCACCGCCTCGGCCTCCGAACGGGCCCACCGGCGGCGCCTCCAGTTGCAGGAGGCGGGGGTCGATGCTAGTCTATCGAGTCTTTTAAAGGAGATTCAGGCGCGCGATGCACGTGACATGCAGCGTAGCGTAGCTCCGCTCAAGCCGGCCGATGACGCCATCACGCTTGACACCACGCGCCTGACGATACCGGAAGTGGTAGATCGGCTGACGGAGTTGCTGGCCCAGCGAGGTTTGGCATCCGCCATTTGACACTCCCTTGCGGCGCCTTCGCAGGATGTAATGACGTGGTCGGGCACTTTGTGGTGGGTAAAATTAAAGTAGCCGTGAGCCTGGCCAGGTCGAACCAGCGTTAACATCCCCGAAGGTTTGGCAAATAAGGCCCGCACTCGCTGGTGGTGCGGAGAAGGCGGCAACGCCGTACTCAACGTTGATCACGTAGGAACATCATGAGCGAAAGCTTTGCTGAACTGTTTGAACAGTCTCTCAATGACATCAACATGGAGCCGGGCGCCATCGTCCAGGCTCTGGTCGTCGACATCGATGGTGATTGGGTCACCGTCAACGCCGGCCTGAAGTCAGAAGGTCAGATCCCCGCATCGCAGTTTCGCGATGAGAACGGCGAGCTGAACATTGCCGTCGGCGACGAAGTGCATGTCGCCCTGGAAGCCGTCGAGGATGGCTTCGGTGAAACCCGTCTGTCCCGCGAGAAGGCCAAGCGTGCCGAAGCGTGGAAGATTCTGGAAGCCGCCTTCGAGAAGGAAGAGATCGTCAAGGGCGTGATCAACGGCAAGGTCAAGGGTGGCTTCACCGTCGATGTCGATTCCATTCGTGCCTTCCTGCCGGGTTCTCTGGTCGACGTCCGCCCCGTGCGCGACACGACCCACCTCGAGAACAAGGAACTCGACTTCAAGGTCATCAAGCTCGATGCCAAGCGCAACAACGTCGTGGTCTCGCGTCGTGCCGTGCTCGAAGCCGAGAACAGCGCCGAGCGTGAAGCGCTGCTCGCGACGTTGCAGGAAGGTCAGCAGATCCTGGGTATCGTCAAGAACCTCACCGATTACGGCGCCTTCGTCGATCTCGGCGGCGTCGATGGCCTGCTGCACATCACCGATATGGCCTGGAAGCGCATCAAGCATCCGAGCGAGATCGTCAATGTCGGTGACGAGATCAATGTCAAGGTGCTCAAGTATGACCGCGAGCGTAACCGCGTATCGCTGGGTCTGAAGCAGCTGGGCGAAGATCCCTGGGTCAACATCAAGAGCCGTTACCCGGAAGGCACCAAGGTGCACGCCACCGTCACCAATCTTACCGACTACGGCTGCTTCGCCGAGCTGGAAGAGGGCGTCGAGGGTCTGGTCCACGTCTCCGAGATGGACTGGACCAACAAGAACATCCATCCGTCCAAGGTGGTTCAGGTGGGCGACGATGTCGACGTGATGGTGCTGGACATCGACGAAGAGCGTCGTCGTATCTCGCTGGGCATCAAGCAGTGCACGGCCAATCCGTGGGAAACCTTCAGCGGCCAGTTCAACAAGGGCGACCGCGTGTCGGGCACCATCAAGTCGATTACCGACTTCGGTATCTTCATCGGCCTGGACGGGGGTATCGACGGTCTGGTTCACCTTTCCGACATCTCCTGGACCGATACCGGCGAAGAGGCCGTGCGCCAGTACAAGAAGGGCGACGAAGTCGAGGCGGTCATCCTCTCCATCGATCCGGAGCGTGAGCGCATCTCGCTGGGCATCAAGCAGCTCGATACCGACCCCGTCTCCGAGTTCCTGGCGGTCAACGACAAGGGCGCTATCGTGACCGGCCGCGTGATCGAGGTCGAGCCCAAGCAGGCCCAGGTCGAGCTGGCCACCGATGTCGTCGCCGTGCTCAAGGCCTCCGAGATCAGTGCCGACCGCGTCGAGGACGCGCGCAACGTGCTCAACGAAGGTGACAGTGTCGAGGCACGCATCATCGGCGTCGACCGCAAGAATCGCCAGATCGCGCTGTCGGTCAAGGCCAAGGATCAGGATGACACGCGTCAGAACCTGAAGAAGCTGCGTGAGGAGCCGGAAAGCGGCGGTGCCACCACGATTGGTGACTTGATCAAGCAGCAGTTGGGTCAGGACTGATAACGCGCTAAAGATTCCGTTATCGTCACAAAAGCGCCGCTCCGAGGAGCGGCGCTTTTTGCATGTTACGTCTTTTCTGGTCCTTGCTTTGTGATTTTTTTCAGATCGAGTTCACTGATGTAAAAATGGCTTTCTCACTACTTGTGATGAGTTTACTTGCCGACACATATACTGCGATTATCTTCTCGATGCAAACTCTCTCCATAGGCACAGTATTGTCATGGCTAGTTTAAGGGTTCATAATGCTCCCGCATCGACAAACTTCAAAAAAGGAAAGTGTCCCATGTCATCCCTGCTTAGCGAATACATGCAGATGGAACAGCAGCTGAAGCAACTCCAGCAGAATCTGGATAAGCTGCAAAATGACGATCGTCTCAAGGCTGAGCTCGAGTTCAAGGAAAAGCTCGAAGCGCTGATGCGTGATTTCGACAAGAGTGCGGCGGAAGTCATTGCTCTGCTCGACCCGAAGCCCGGTTCCGGTGCAGCCTCCGCAAAGTCGGCAGCCTCTTCGACGGGCCGTCGCAAGCGCAAGATGAAGATCTACAAGAATCCCAATACCGGTGAGGTGGTCGAGACTCGCGGTGGCAATCAGAAAACGCTCAAGGCCTGGAAAGACGAACACGGTAGCGACACCGTCGAGTCCTGGCTGGTACGCGTCGAGGAGTGATGCCGGTTACGGCATGGTCATAGCGACGGCATGGTCATCGTCGCCCCGAATTCCTTAACAACAGCGCCGCCCTCCAAGTGGCGCTGTTGTTTTTTACTGTTCTCAACACAAGCCGCCTTCAACACAGCCGCTTTCAACACAGCCGCCTTTAACGTAAGCCGCCTAAATAAACTGTAGGAATCAACACGTCCAATCAAAGGTCATCCCGTGAGGCACGCGCCTGGGCTGGCAAGTATTTCGCCATGCGCCCCTCGGGGCGGTATACTCATGTTATTCCACCCGTCGTGAGCGATAGCCACGCCTTCCCGCCCGCCGGAGATAACGGCTAAAGAATGAAACAACAGACGTTTGCAAAACCGATGGACGAGCGCGACAAGCTGCGCCGATTCAGAGAACTTGATGATGCCTTTGGCGATGCGCTGCGCGAACTCGATGATCCCGATAGTCAGCTGGATATTCCTACCGGCCCGCCGGTGCGCTCGCTCGAGGAACAGGACCAGCAACTGGATCGGCAACAGGACGAAGCGTCTCGCGAACTGGCTTTCGAGCGACAGCTGAATGCCTTGATGAAGGAATATGCTCAGTCCGCGGAGAATGTCAGGGAGTTGCTGCGGGCGCTCTATTCGCTTCAGTAACGGCTCGTTCTAGTCCCTGTCTATCATATCAACCTCGTTCTAGTCCCTGTCTGTCGATGTCCCAGTCCCTGTCTGCCAACGTTATAGTGATTAACGTTCAGCGATAACGAAAGACTCGCAGACTGGGCAGAAAGACCTCACTTTCCAATCGTTCGTCGCGGCGCCGAGCGCGCGTGCGACTTTCGGGCGGGGTGGGCGACGGCAGGTTGTGATCGGGCAGGCGGCCATCGGGGGACGGCACGAAGAGCGGCAATGCCACGTTCATGGCGCGCCGCTGGCGGCCATCCTCCAGGGGTTCACGGAAGAACAGGTTCGCGCGCATCAACGGCGCCTGTTGCTGCACCTGGGCCAGTGTCTCGCCATCGGGAATGCCCGCCAGCTTGCGCAGCTGGATACGCACATGGGGCGCATCGCTATCCAGCTTGAGCAGTTTCTGTTCCGCCTCGCGCACGCTCAGCCGTTTGATCGACCGCCCGCTGGAATACCACGCCAGTCGAACCCGTGCCACCGGCGCATCGGCCACCGGAATCGCCCGCCAGCACTGCTTGAGATGCAGACGCGCCAGGCCCTGGCCGCGCAGGTGGTCGTGTAATACCGGATGGCGAAAGGGCAGCACCGCCTTGATCTCGGGAATCAGCGTCGGCGCCTGGTCGCGGATGCGGCCCAGCAGGGCGGCAAACGCCTCCTTGGCCTCGTTGAGGTGGGCGACATGATCGAGCAGGGCCTCGTCTGCGGCGACCAGACCGATATGCGGGCGTGTCACGCGGCCGTCCTGACCGTCCAGATACCAGATGTCGAGCAGCGCACGGCTGAGCCAGTCATGGCCATCCATCTCCCTGGCCTCACGGTCGCCCTCGAAGATCCAGCACGCCACCGGATGGTGACGATACCGCCACAGCAGCGCCTCAGTGCGCTGCAGCAGGGTGTCGAACGCCGCCTCGAGTTCCGCGAGCAGGCGGTACTGAGGCGCCTGGAACGTCTGCGCGGTGGGCGGGTGCGTGCGTGGCGGGGCGGATGGCCGCAGGGTGTCGGTCACTGCGGGTCGCCGTCGCGGTCGGCACGCGCCAGCAGCGCGTCGATATCGGTCTCGTCCATCGCCGACTCGCCGGCGATACGATGCGACTCGTCGGCCCAGGCGCCCAGGTCGAGCAATCGGCAACGCTTGCTGCAGAAGGGGCGGTAAACGCTCTGCTCGCACCATACGACTTTCTTCCCGCACTGCGGGCAAGCGACTTCCAGAGGACGTTTCGAGGCTGGTGTGTTCATGATTCTCCTTGACGATACTGTTGGTCGAGCCTGGCGACTTGCTCGAGCATCGCGTCATGTGGACCGCTATTGTCGATCACATCGTCGGCGCGGGCCAGTCGCTCATCGCGCGACATCTGTGCCGCGACGATGGCTTGGGCCTGTGCCGTATCGATGTCGTCGCGGGCGGCGGTACGGCGGATTTGCATGGCCTCAGGCACGTCGACCACCAGGGTACGGTCCGTCAGGCGCCATTGGCCGGATTCGAACAGCAGCGGCGACACTAGCAGCACATAGGGCGCGCCGTCGGCCTGCAGGCGTGCCAGGTGGTGTTGAATGCGTTCGCGGATACGCGGATGGGTTACCGATTCGAGCCAGCGCCGCTGGTCGGGCTCGGCGAAGACGATCGCGCGCAGGGCGCGGCGGTCCAGCTGTCCGTCGTCGCGCAGCACCCGCGGCCCGAAGTGGGCGGCGATTTCCGCCAGCGCCGGCTCGCCGGGCTCGACCACCTCGCGCGCGACGTCGTCGGCGTCCACGAAGGGGACGCCCCGCGCCGCGAAGGCGTGGGCTACCGTCGATTTCCCCGAGGCAATGCCGCCGGTTACGCCTATGATCAACGTTACTCTCCTGGGGCCTGAAGCCGAGTCGCCAGTTTTGCGTGCATGCTACCATGACGACACAGCAAGGCGTCATGAGCAGGAGCCTCGATGGGGACTGAAGATATCCGCTGGTTGCAGCGTTTCGATAATTATCGGCGCGCTATGGAGCAGCTCGATGAGGCCATGCAACTGATGGCAAGCCGTGAGCTTTCCCGGCTCGAGAAGCAAGGCGTGATACAGGGCTTCGAGTACGCCTACGAGCTCGGATGGAATACGCTCAAGGATTATCTCGTCTGGCAGGGGATTGCGGGACTTGTGGGGTCGCGCGATACGATTCGTGAAGCCTTCAGCAAGGGGCTGGTCGAGGAGGGCAAGGGCTGGATGAAGATGCTCACCGACCGCAATCGTACCTCGCACACCTATGACGAAGCCGCCGCCGAGGCCATCCTGCACAATATTCGCTACCAGCATTACCCACTGCTCAAGGCGCTGGAGATCACCATGTCGCGCAAGGCGGAGGACGAACGATGAGTCTTGTCGAATCGGGACTCGACACAGATACGCTCGAGGCCATTCGAGGCACCCTGGCGAGATTCCCGGCAGTAGAGCGCGCCATTCTCTACGGTTCGCGCGCCATGGGAACACAGCGACCAGCCTCCGATATCGACCTCACGCTGGTCGGCGAGTCGCTCGGCAACGATGAGCTGCAAGAGATCGATCTGGCGCTTGACGATTTGCTGCTCCCCTGGACCTTCGATCTCTCGATTCACCATCGCCTCGTCAACGAGGCGCTTCGCGCTCATATCGACCGAGTTGGGGTGACGCTCTATGAGCGTGCTTCGGTGGCATCCTCGCATAGCGAAAGCGCCTGATCCTTCGCTCATTTCCTCTCACCCCATCTCACCCCAGCAAACCCACATACGCCGCCATTAGCGGTTCGCCGGCCAGCAGCGCGATCCAGCCGGCCATGGCCAGGTAGGGCCCGAAGGGCATCGGCATGCCGCGCAGCCGGGGCACGGTCAGCTGCACCAGGATGCCCACCACCGCGCCGACACCGGCGGACAGCAGCAACAGCATCGGCAGATATTGCCAGCCCAGCCAGGCGCACAGCGCCGCCAGCAGCTTGAAGTCGCCGTAGCCCATGCCCTCCTTGCCGGTGACCAGCTTGAACAGCCAGTAGACGCTCCACAGCGACAGATAGCCCGCCATGGCGCCGATGACCGCCGAGGGCAGCAGCAGCGGGTTGAAGAGCAGCTGATAGAGTA
This sequence comes from Halomonas jincaotanensis, assembly GCF_018448785.1. Classification (GTDB taxonomy): domain Bacteria; phylum Pseudomonadota; class Gammaproteobacteria; order Pseudomonadales; family Halomonadaceae; genus Halomonas; species Halomonas jincaotanensis. The sequence continues at coordinate 447,567 of NZ_JAHCLU010000001.1, forward strand.
GCCCGGCCCACAGCAGCGGCAGGGTCAGCGCATCGGGCAGCAGTTGCGTCTTCAGGTCGATCACCGCCATCGCCAGCAGCGCCAGGCAGGCGCCGAGAACGAACAGCCCCTGCAGGGTCGCCCCGAAAATCCCCACCACGGCCAGCGTCAACACGCCACCCGCAAGCTCGATCAGCGGATACTGCGGGCTGATGCGCGCATCGCAATTCGCACAGCGGCCGCGGCGCTTGAACCAGCCGACCAGCGGAAGATTGTCGTGCCAGGCGATCGGCGCCTCGCAGGACGGGCAGATCGAGCGCGGCGTGACCAGGTTGAACGCCGGCTGCGGCTCGTCGTCCAGTTCCAGCGCCTCGCGCGCCTCGGCGCGCCAACTGACCATCAGCATCACCGGCAGGCGGGTGATCACCACATTGAGAAAGCTGCCCAGGCACAGGCCGATGAACGCCACCAGGGGCCAGAGCAGTTGAGGGGGAAGGTCAAGCAAGAAAGACTCCTAGAGCACGCTGCCCAGTTGGAAGATCGGCATGTACATCGACACGACCAGGCCGCCGACCATCACGCCGAGCACCACGATGATCAGCGGTTCGAGCAAGGACGTCAGCGCATCGACCTTGTTGTCGACCTGCTCCTCGTAGTAGTCCGCCACGCGGTTGAGCATGGCGTCAAGCGCGCCCGATTCCTCGCCGATGCCGACCATCTGCACCGCCAGCGCCGGGAAACGCTCGGTCAGGCGCATGGCGAAGTTTAGCTGCTGGCCGCTGGACACGTCCTCGCCGACCTGCTCGATGGCGCGCTCGTAGACCTTGTTGCCCGAGGCGGCGCCGGCGGTGTTGAGCGCCTCGATCAGCGGCACGCCGGCGCCGAAGGTGGTCGCCAGCGTTCGGGAATAGCGCGCCACCGACGATTTATCGAGGATGTCGCCGAGTACCGGCACCTTGAGCGCGAAGGCATGCATGCGATAGGCGAAGGTCTCGGAGCGTTTCATGCCCTGGCGGATGAAGGTGATGAAGCCCATCACCCCCAGCACGCCCCACCACCAGTAGGCCTGGGCGAATTCCGACATCGCGATGGTCATGCGCGTCATCGCCGGCAATTCGGCGCCGAAGCCCGCGAACAGGCTCTCGAACTGCGGCACCACCTTGATCAGCAGCAGGGCGGTCACCCCCAAACCCACCGAGATGACCGCGGCGGGATACCACAGCGCCTTCTTGACGCGCGCCTTGAGCGATTCGATCTTTTCCTTATAGGTGGCCACGCGTTCCAGCATGCTGTCCAGCGAACCGGACTGCTCGCCGGCGGCGATCAGGTTGACGAACAACTGATCGAAGTAATCGGGATGTTGCCGCAGCGCCTCGGAGAAGCTGGCCCCGGCGGCGACCTCGTTCATCAGCTCCTGGACCAGCGCGCTCATCGCCGGCTTCTCGAGGCTCTCGGCGACCACCTCGAAGGCCTGCAGCACCGGCACGCCGGCACGGATCATGGTCGCCATCTGGCGGGCGAACAGCATGATATCGCGCGGCTTGATCTTGCCCGCGCCGCCGAGCCCGCCCTTGCGGCGGATCGACGACACCACCACGTTCTGGCCGGCCAGCGTCTTCTCGACCTCGCCCTTCTTCGCGGCGATCAGCTGGCCGCGCACCTTGCGACCGTTGGGCCCCTTGCCGGCCCAGTTCCAACGGTAGAGCTTCATCTTTGCCGGTTTCTTCGCTGCCCGAGTGGCCATTGTTATTCCTAGGTGAGTGAGTCTTTGCCTGAAAAGTCGGCGAGCGAAGGCCAGACAAGGCAAAAATTGGCGAAAAGGCGGAGTCTACGTTTTGTAAATGAGTACTTTGAGCCGATTTTTAACGCCGTATGACCGAGCGCAGACAGTTTTCGGGTAAAGATTAGTCCTTGGTGATCCGATTAACTTCCGAAAGACTGGTCAACCCCTGCATCACCTTGAGCAGCCCGCTGCGGCGCAGGTCCGGGTGGCCCTCCTCGCGGGCGATGCGGTCGAAGTCCAGCGAGTTGCCCTGCTTCATGATCATCTGGCTCATGTTGCTGCTGATCGGCACCACCTCGTAGACCCCCACCCGGCCCTTGTAGCCCTGGGTGCACTGCTTGCAGCCCACCGGCTCGAAGATGGTCGCCTGGTCGACCTCGGCGTCGGTGAAGCCCTGCTGGCGCAGCACCTCATGGGGAATTTCCGCCGGCTGCTTGCAGTGCTTGCACAGCTTGCGCGCCAGGCGCTGGGCGATGATCAGGCTCACCGAACTGGCGATATTGAAGGGCGCCACGCCCATGTTGGCCAGGCGCGTCAGGGTTTCCGCCGCCGAGTTGGTATGCACCGTGGAGAGCACCAGGTGGCCGGTCTGCGAGGCCTTGACGGCGATCTCGGCGGTTTCCAGGTCGCGGATCTCGCCGACCATCACCACGTCCGGGTCCTGGCGCAGGAAGGCGCGCAGCGCACTGGCGAAGTCCAGGCCGATCCTCGGGAGGATATTGACCTGGTTGACCCCCGGCACCTTGATCTCCACCGGGTCCTCGGCGGTACAGATGTTGCGCTCCACCTCGTTGAGGATGTTGATGCCGGTATAGAGGGTGACCGTCTTACCGCTGCCGGTCGGCCCGGTGACCAGGATCATGCCCTGCGGGTCGTCGAGCACCGACTCGTACATCACCTTCTGCTCGGCGGTGAAGCCCAGCTGCTCGATGCCCATCTGCGCCGAGGCCGGGTCGAGGATCCGCAGCACGAGCTTTTCGCCGTACACCGTGGGCAGCGAGTTGACGCGAAAGTCGATCGAGCGGTTGCTGGAGATGCGCAGCTTGATCGCGCCGTCCTGCGGCAGGCGCCGTTCGGAGATGTCGAGCCGCGACATGACCTTCATCCGCGCGGCGATGCGCGTGCGCATGGCGAAGGGCGGGTGGGCCACATCGTGCAGGATGCCGTCGATGCGAAAGCGCACCCGGTAGCTGGTCTCGTAGGGCTCGAAATGAATGTCCGAGGCCCCGCGACGAATCGCGTCGAGCAGGATCTTGTTGACGAACTTGATGATCGGCGCGTCGTCGCCCGAGGCGGCGTTGATCGAGGTGGCGTCGACCTCGTTGTCGGCGGGCTCTTCCCCATAGCCCAGTTCGCCGACGGCGTCGTCCACCCCCTGCATGTCGTCGAGCATGTTCTGTTCGTGCTGCGCCAGGTAGTTCTCGAGCACCGGGCCGAGCTGGTCGACCGGGGCGAGTATGCCTTCCGGCGACAGGCCGGTGGCGAACTGCAGCTCGTCGAGCTTCGCCAGGGTGGACGGGTAGGGCACCGCCACGGTCAGCGAGTGGCCGCGGCGCTTGAGGGGCAGCACGTTCAGGCGGCGCAGGATCTTTTCCGGAAAGTCGCCGGGCGGCGGCAGGCCGTCGGCGCGCAGGGCGTCGAGATCGATGATCGGCAGGCCGTATTCCCACGCCGCGGTGAGCGTGGCCTGGCGCGCCGGCACCATGCCCGATTCGATCACGTGCTGCAGCAGCGACAGCTCCGACTCGCGCGCCTCCTGCTCGGCCCGCTCCGCCGCCGCGGGCGTCATCAGGCCGTCACTCACCAGCCGCTTGGCGAGGCCGCGCAAGCCGGGGGCGTGTCGCGCGTTGCCCCCGGGTGGCTTGTGGTAGTCATTCATGGCGTCTCATGAGTACGGAAAAGGTACGGAAAAAGTGCGGAAAATCATGGGCATTTCTCTCGAGTCCAACGCCCGGCCCCCAGCGCTTAGCGAGGGCTTTCCACTTCTTTTCAACCTTGTGTATGCCGATAATAATGCCAGTCGTGCCACGATGTTCATACTGGTGAAGAAAAAACTTGCATTCGTCTCTAATGTAATTTAATGTAATTTACAATTTACCCTTTTGGCATAGAGGCCATTTCTATAGTACAAGGTGATGGTGCATGCGCCTAAGGGAAAAGACTGACAAAGCTGAAGAGACGGTTGACGTGCGCAGGCGGTTGGTCAAAGTCTTTAGTAGCAAAAATGCATCAAGACAGCCCCGGGCGAGCACCAGAAGCGCCGAAAGGGGAAGTCACGAGAACCAGGCAGGACCGTAGTCGTCGAGACGTCGCAGGTAGGCCCGGCAGCACGGAGGTTGCCACCAGCAGCAAAAACAACCGGTGGTGATTCTTGTGCCACCCAACGCAACGCCGCAACGGCCACACGCAATCCAGAGCCAACGGTCAACGGCAACGAACGAGTAGGGGTACTTACATGAAGAGCATGAAGAGCATGATGGCAAGGGGCAAGCCGATGCCGATCAACAAGGCGCAGGGCGGTTTTACGTTGATCGAACTGCTGATTGTCGTCGCGATTATTGGTATTTTGGCGGCGATAGCGATACCGCAGTACCAATCTTACGTTGATAGAAGTAATGCGAACGCAGCGCACTCTGAAGCCTCGGCATATCGGACACCTGTCGAAGCCGCAATACTAGATGATAATTTACTTAGTACGATTGATACTCCTGCAAGTGTAACAATTACAGAAGATACTACCGCCGCTAACGCACACACTATTGTTTCTACGAAAACAGGTGGTACTGTAACTTTAACTAGGGGTACTGGTGGTTGGACCTGTGTAAATACATTTGATACTGCCTTAAGTAACTGTGGTGATTAATTAACTTCTTTGCTTAGGGCTAATCCTTAGGGCTAATCGGGGACAGTCCCCCATTTCCCACCTAGCCTGAACTAACCAGCGGCCGGCAGAGATGCCGGCCGCTGGCGTTTGTTCGGGCTGATCGCGGGCTAATCGGGGACAGACCCTCATTTCCCAGACCCCGCATTCCTGCCTGGTTACCAGACAGTCCTGACATGTCGGTAGGTGGTGATCTTTTCATCGGCTGTCACCAATACGGCATTGAAGTGTCGAGCCAGGGCCACGATCATTCGATCCGCCGGGTCCTTGTGAAACTTCCCTGGAAGCCGGGTTGATTCAACGGCGGTGGCGACGTCGACGGCGACATAACGTACACCCTCGATCTCCTCGACGGTTTCCAGCCAGTCATCAGAGTTCATGGATAGGCTAAGGCGTCCCTTGTGAACGAGTCGCGCTATCTCCCAGGCTGAGATGGCTGAAATCAGGATTTTCCCATCACTCGCCTGTCTTTCATACTCAATAGCCTCCAGCGCCTTCTCCCACTGGCTCGAAGGGATCCTGCAGTTCGATAACGCTGCCGCGCAGTTGCTCAAGAGGGGAGCGCTCATCAGATTTATACCTTCGCACCTCGATGGCTGGACGCCCCTTGTCAGTCACTATGATGGACTCGCCCGAGGCTTCGATCTGGCGGAAGAATTCAAGTGCTTTTGCCTTGAACTGTGACTTTGAGATTTCTTCGGAGTGCATAGGTATACCCTAGTCATCTTGCCTAGTCGCCAAGCTAGCGCCATCTGATGACTGGCGCAAGGGAGAAAATCAGGGAGAAAATCGGGTCGACAGACCTCCATTTCCCATTGCGGGCACATTGCGTGGATAATCGTGAAGATGGCGATGTCGAGGTAGTGAACTACGAGGATTACCACTGAGGTACTATCGATGTTGATGCACAACCCCCCTCATCCTGGCGAAGTTATCAGGGAGCTATGCCTGGAACCCCTTGGATTGTCGGTAACCGCGGCAGCTGAAGCGCTCGGCGTCAGTCGCAAAACGCTGAGCGCGGTGCTGAACGGAAAAGCCGGCATTAGCCCAGAAATGGCAATCAGGCTTTCTATCGCGTTCGATACGTCGGCGGAGAGCTGGCTGACTCAGCAATCCCAGTACGAACTCTGGCATGCCGAACAGCGACGCCAGGATCTTAAAGTGAAGAAGCTGGTTGCGGTATAGCCCGCGTGTCCAGCCTGGATGATTTTCGCTATCGGGACCGATGGTGGGTGATTGACATTGCAGGCAATAATCTGCGTCTGATTGCCTTTATTTCATTTGAACAGCAGACGCTATATATCAAGCATATCGTGACGCACGCCGAGTACGACAAGCTGTGCCGAGAATATGCCAGAGGGACTAGCCAATGAATGCCCTGGCCAGTATCGAAGATGTCAAGAGTGTGTTCCGCACTGTGCCGTTTCTGACGCATATTCGCACGGAGCAAGAGTATCAGGACGCTCTCGCGCTCGTGGACGAACTCATCGAGGATTTTGACAGCAACGTGGCGCTTATCGAGCGGTTGAGTGATGTCATCGAGGAGTGGGAGAACACCGACCCCGATTTCGTCGAGTTCAATGCGGGTGTCGCTGCGCTGGATTCCGTTGATATGCTCAAGTTTCTGATGGAGCAGCGCGGGCTTGGTATCGCCGATTTGCCCGAGATCGGCAGCAAGTCGCTTGTGTCCAAGATTCTCAACCGTCGCGGACGCGAATTGACGCGTCGTCATATCGAGGCCTTGTCGAGGCGTTTTGGCGTCAACCCTGCGCTTTTCTTCGGGAAAGGCGGCTAATCAGGGACAGACCCCCATTACCTTCTGTAACTCAGGTCGATCCGACGCGGCAGGCCGGCTCCTGGAGGCGACCGCGGGAATCGAACGACACGGATATAATCGAGCTCACCGATGCATGGCGCGGCGGGCACAAGGAGGGGATGAGCATGTTCAAGGAGTTCAAGGAATTCGCCGTGCGCGGCAACGTGGTCGACATGGCGGTGGGCATCATCATCGGCGGGGCCTTCGGCACCATCGTCTCGAGCCTGGTCAACGACATCCTGATGCCGCCGATTGGCCTGCTGCTCGGCGGGGTGGATTTCTCGGACCTGTTCCTTGTGTTAAAGGGAGATGGCCCCTATGCCACCGTGGTTGATGCCGCTGCGGACGGCGCAGTGACCGTCAACTACGGCCTCTTCGTCAATAACGTGATCAGCTTTTTGATTGTCGCCTTCGCGGTGTTCTTGTTGGTAAAAGGCATCAACCGCCTGCGGCGCCAGCAGGCCGAGGCGCCCACGCCGCCAACCGCGCCACCGGAAGATATCCTGCTGCTGCGCGAGATACGCGACGCGCTGCGCAAGGAGCGTTGAAGTTTTGCGATATCATGCCACCTGTACGGCATGCACCTCGAAGTCTACCTTCAGCGTCTTGCGTACTGCACCGAGAATAGCGGCAAGGTTATCCATTCCCGGATTTCCCGACGCCGACAACATCCGTTGCAGGCTCTTGCTGGGGCGACCGGTGGCATCGGCCAATGCTTCAAAGCCTATCGTGGCGTTGACCAGATCACGCAGCATCAAACGGGCCGTGTCCGCCTCGCCGTTGAGAAACAAGGTCACCGCCTCATCCAGCATGACTTTCGCAAACTCGGGATCGCGCTGAACGCGCTCGATGATGGTTGACTTGAAGTCACGGGTCAGTGCCATGTCATTTCTCTCCCTTCTTCGCTTCCTGTTTGCGGCGCTTGTACTCATCACGCAGCGTTTTTGCTTGGCGGATATCAGTTTGTTGCCGCTTCTTGGTGCCTCCACCAAATAGAACGATCAACGCGTCACCATCCCGTGCCAAGTAGATACGGTATCCTGGCCCCCAGTCGATACGGAACTCACCAATGCCATCAAACCACTTGATGTTCGAGGTGTTACCCATCGACATGCGATACTCGGCAGTGGCCACCTTGGCTGCCGCTTGTGCATCGAGCTCATCAAACCATTCTCGATAGGGGCTGATGCCATCTTCGCGGATGTATTCCTGGAGCTCGATCCTCATGCTCAAAAGGTAACATATGTGTTACCTTTTCGCAAAAGGGTATCTTTCCGAGGTGGCGGCGAAAGTGCAACAGCGCTGAGCAGCGTTCACTTCCCACACGATGCCCTCGCCAGCCCCCCCGCGGACCGGCGCCGTGACCGTCAACAACGTGATCAGCTTTTGATCGTCGCCTTCGCGGTGTTCCTGCTGCTGCGCGAGATACGCGACGCGCTGCGTAAGGAGCATTGACTCTTGGAGAGCCGCGCCACTCATACTGACGCTGAGGGCGGATTTGGCGCTGTTATGTGACAAGTGGAGGGAAATTCATGGTCATTACTGATGACGTTATCCAGCAGGCAGAAGCGCGTATGGCGGCCGAACGCGACCATGCTCATGCGACCAACGCTCGATACGATCGCCGGAATAAGCGGGTCATCGTTCGCCTTCATTCGGGGTTGGAGCTTGCCATTCCACCGCTCTTGGTGGAGGGTCTTGCAGACGCTTTGCCGGATGCCTTGGCCGAGATCGAGATATCGCCGTCCGGGCTCGGCCTACACTGGCCTCAACTCGATGCTGACCTGTACGTGCCAGCCCTCCTGGAAGGTAAGTTTGGCTCCAAGCAGTGGATGGCTCGCCAGCTCGGTGCCGCAGGTGGCCGCAGCCGCAGTCAAGCCAAGCGCAATGCCGCCAAGGCAAACGGCGCAAAAGGCGGGCGGCCGCGTAAGGTTCGGGAGTAACAGCCTGTCGGACTTGACGCTGTCACGGTTGGTCGTAGTGCCCGCCAATGGCGAAAATGTAGATGGATTTGTCGTCGAACCGGTAGATGAGCCTGTCCTTCTGTGAGATACGCCTCGACCACAAGCCCGACAAGCTATGTTTGAGCGGTTCAGGTTTGCCGATGCCAGTTGAGGGGTCGTCAGAGCGGAGCATTTCTTTCAACAATCTACAGAGAGCCTTGTGTAGTTTTTTGTCTGTTTCACGCATCTTTTCATAGGCGTCCCAGGTGCCACCCTCAAATACCAGTGATCTCATTCATCTGCTCATCATCAGGTGTGTATCCCAGGTCTTTGCCGTGGGTGTCGAGGGAGGCCGCAATCTGTTGCATCAGATCGCGATTCTGAAGAACATGCAGGGTTTCTTGCTCCCTTTCCCAGTCTTCAGCACTGACAATGACAAACGCCTCGCCGGCACGACGCGTCACCTTGAGGGGTTCGTGCCTGCTAATAACCTGTTCGACAAGGCTTTTCAGGTTGTCTCTGAATTTGTTTACACTGATTACGTCCATAACCTCTCCGTTGCGTACGGAAACTCCGTACAACTCTATCGCAATGGCGCTGACAATGCCAAGCACAGCGGCACCTTTTTCGTTGCGGGGTCGCCGCTACGTCTTCTCTTCGTTTCGGTCGCCAGCCCCGGTGGGGGATATGGCAAACTAGCCATCCCCGACGACATCAAGGACCCGCATGGCGTATTTCATGGTGATGGGCGGCCTCTTGCTGTCCGTTAGTTTTACCCTTGGCTGGATCGTGTGGCGCAGCGGCCAGTGGGCGCTCGGGCGCATGCCGGGCAGCAAGAGGGTGGCGCGTCGCAAGCAGCGGCCGGTGACGCCAAAGAAGGCCGTGCCAAGGAAAGCCGCGGCCAGCAAGGCGACGGCGGCAAAAGCGACCCCTCGAAAACCCGCCGCACCGCGTGCCCGCAAGCCCGCCAAACCGGCCGAGCCCTGGGGGCTGACGGTGTGGCTTTCGCACTGGCGCTTCGCGGTGCCGCTTTCGCTGCTGGCGTCATTGCTCTACGGCTTCACCCGCCTGGCGCAATTCGGCATGACCCAGCGGCCGAGCGAGGTGCCCGCGGGCTACCACGGCCTGGTCAGCGTGCTCGGCTGGGCCGCCGTGGGGCTGCTGGGGCTCGCGGCGATCAATCTGCTGGCGCGCTGGCGGTGTTATCGGGCCAGTGCGAAATAGCAGTACAAAGGTGGGACTGGCGAACGTGGATACTGGCTGATACGTACAGAAATGAGTACAATGACTCGATTAAATGGAGGTCATTATGGACACAGTCACTTATAGCCATTTTCGTAGCCACCTGGCCAAGGTTCTGGACCGGGTCAACGACGACCACGTGCCGGTACTGATCACGCGCCAGAACGGTAAGCCGGCCATCGTGATGTCGGTAGAGGACTTCAAATCCTACGAAGAGACTGCCTACCTGATGGCAAGCCCACGTAACGCGCAGCGCTTGAATGAGGCCATCGCCGAGGTAGAGCGGGGCGATGGTTTGGAACACGAACTACTTGACCCATGATGCTGAGTTGGGCCGGTCATGCCTGGGAGGATTACCTCTATTGGCAGGCGCGTGACAAGAAGACCCTCAAGCGAATTAATACACTGATCAAGGATATTCAGCGCCAGCCGTTTGGCGGCCTGGGCGATCCCGAACCTCTACGCCATCAATGGTCCGGTTATTGGTCACGTCGGATCGACCGGGAGCATCGACTGGTTTACAAGGTCATGGATCATGCCATCGTGATCGTCCAGTGTCGTTATCATTACTGACTCCATAAGTTGGCGGGGAGCTTGGTGTCTCCCATTTGCTAGAGTTTATCCGCAAACCCTACATATAAAGGCCCCGCTATGCACGATGCCCCGATCTTCCTGCCGCTGCGCGAGCAGCACGCCAGGCTGCGCAGCGGCACCTTGAGTGCTGCGCAACTCGCCGAGGCGGCGGCCGCGAACTTTGCCCGGCGCGGCGAGCACGACCATGCCTATGTGACCTGGAATGGTGAGGCGGCGGTGAAAGCCGCGGCGGCGACCGACGCGGTCCTCGCCGGTGGCGGCGATAGCGGTGCCATGATGGGCATTCCGATCTCGATCAAGGATATCTACGCCGTGGCGGGCCTGCCGACCTACGCCGGGTCATCGCAGCGCCTGCCCGAGCGCTGGGAGCGGCCCGGCCCGATGATCTCGGCCTTGATGCGCCAATTGCCCAGCGTGATGGGCAAGACGCACACGGTGGAATTCGCCTTCGGCGGCCTGGGCACCAATGCGCACTGGGGCGCGCCGCGCAATCCCTGGGATCTGCGCGACCACCGCGCGCCGGGTGGCTCGAGTGCGGGCGCCGGGGTCTCGCTGGTCAGCGGCACCGCTGCGCTGGCGCTGGGGACCGACACCGCTGGCTCGGTGCGGGTTCCCGCCTCGATGACCGGGGTGGCGGGGCTCAAGACTACCGCGGGGCGCTGGTCGACCCAGCAGATCGTGCCGTTGTCGACGACCCTGGATACGCCCAGCTTGCTGGCGCGTAGCGTCGACGACCTGGCCTTCGCCTTTGCGGCCCTCGACGGCGATTTGGCCGGTAAACGAACCGGCATACCGGCAACGCCCGATCTCGCGGACCTGACCTTCGGGGTGCCCGAGGCCTTCTTCTGGGACGATTGCAGCCCGGGCATCGCCGAGGCGGTTCAGGCGGCGATACGCCAGCTCGAGGCCGCCGGGGCGCGGATCGTCAAGCTTGACCTGCCCCGGACCGACGAAACCTTCGCGCTGTTCCAACAGGGCGGCCTGGCCGCAGTCGAGCTGGCGGCCTTCCTGCATACCGAGCTGCCCGAGATGATCGCCACGCTCGATCCCAATGTGGCGGCCCGGGTCAAGGCCGCCGATGACATGCCGGCCTGGGAATACGTGCGTCGACGAGGCGTGATCGAGTCGCTATGTGCCAGTGCCGCGGCAAGCCTGGCCGGGGTCGATGCCTTGCTGTCGCCGACCGTTGCCATCACGCCCCCGACGCTTGCGAGCCTGAAGCAGGAAGGCGCCTACCCCAAGGCCAACATGCACGCGCTGCGCAATACCGTGGTGGGCAACTTCATGGGGCTTTGCGCGCTGACCTTGCCGGTGGGCAAGGACGCGGCGGGCATGCCGGTCGGTTTGCAGGTGATGGCCGCGCCCTGGCAAGACGCGCGCCTGCTGGCGCTCGGGCAGGCCATCGAAAACCAGCTCGGCAACGGTCTCGAGATTCTTGGGGTGCCGCCCTGGGAGCGCTAAGCAAGCTTTTCATGCGTGGCGATGCCGCGCATGATGGTCGGTGGGAATCGGCGAGCATCGACGGGAAATAGGGAAAGGCTGAACTCAAGGAGATGAGATGACGACTACCGCTCATTCGAGACGGTCCTGCGGGTATGCCGCACTCGTGGGGATCGGCACCATGGCGGCCGTCGATGAAATTATCTTTCACCAGTTACTTCAGTGGCATCACTTTTTCGATCACGCCACCCCAGCGATTGGCATCGTCTCTGACGGCCTCTTGCACGCTATGGAGTTGATGGCGCTGGTGGCGGGGTTTTTCCTCCTGATCGTTCTCGCTCTTCAACAGCGCTTGATCGCTCGCCTGGCCTGGGCGGGCTTTTTCATCGGTGCGGGTGGTTTTCAGTTATTCGATGGCGTCGTCAGCCACAAGATACTGCGCATCCACCAGATTCGTTATGACGTGGACTTGCTCGTCTATGACGTTACTTGGATAGCCTCCGGCCTCGTGCTGTTATTGATCGGCATAGGGCTGTATCGCCGCCATGTACGTCGTGCATGAACCCGTTGTGTTACTTGTTTTCATACCGGGTTTCATAGAGAACTTTCTGAGTCGACTGGAGCGGGCCCGTGCCTTCCACGATTGCCATCTCCATTATCGCCATCGGCACGATTGTCTATCTGCGTGCCGCCCGCCGTCAGTCGCAGGCCGGTAAGCACTGGAGCGTCTGGCGCCAGCTTTCATTGGTCGCCGGCAGTCTGCTGCTGGGGGTGGCGTTGTCCGCGCCTGTCATGCGGTGGGCGCATCACGACCTGGTGGGCCACATGGCCCAGCACCTGGCGATCGGCATGCTGGTGCCCTTGGCTTGGGTGCTTTCCGCTCCCGTGACGTTAATGCTGCGTGTGCTGCCCGTCGCTGCGGCGCGAGGTCTCGTTGGCCTGCTGCAATCGTCGCCGGCGCGGCGCTTGTCGCATCCCGTCAGTGCCGCGCTCCTCAACATCGGTGGCATGTATGTCTTATATCTGACGCCGCTCTTTGCCGCGTCGATGCACACGCCTTGGCTGCACTATTGGATGCTGGGGCATTTCCTGATTGCCGGGTACCTGTTCTGCTGGTCGATCCTGGCCGCGCCCGATGTGTCGCCGCACACGGTGAGCCTGCGTGTCAGAGGGAGCGTTCTTTTTCTATCGATTGCCGCGCATGCGATGCTCGGCAAGCTGATGTATGGCTATCAATGGCCACGCCACACGACTCATGGGATCGAAGAGATTCAGGCGGCTGCCCAGCTCATGTACTACGGAGGCGATGTTGCCGAAGGCCTGCTCGCACTGGCCTTTTTTGCCCTCTGGTACGGGAAGACCGCTCCACGGGTCGTTCGCCTGACGCCTGGGGTTCACAGCAGTCGGCATATTCGCTGAAGGCATCGAGTGCGTAATGTGATGAGCCAATTCAGCATTGATGGATGATCGCATCATCGTTACCTTTGGCAGGGAGAAATACGTATCAATCACAGTATTGCTAATAAAGGAATATGGCATGCGAAATACCCAAGATCTCTTTCCCACTCGCCTGGAGCGAAAGCTGGGAATGTTCGAGCGTATCGACCCGGTGGTCTATGGCGATGAGTCCCAGCTCTCGGACGGGCCATTGAGCAAGGCTGAAATTGCTGACTACGAAAAGAATGGCTTCCTGTCGTTCGAAGGCTTTTATGACAGCGAGAAGATGGAAGCCTTTCTTCAGGAACTCCGCGACTACGAGGACGATTCCGACCTGAAGCTTTCCGAGGGCACGATACTCGAGCCCGGGCGGGAAGAAATTCGTACCATCTTCGGCATTCACGACGTGTCCGAGCGTTTCAGCAAGCTAACCCGGGACCCGCGGCTTCTGGCCATCGTCAAGCAGTTGCTGGGCAGCGACGTGTATATCCATCAATCGCGGATCAACTACAAGCCCGGTTTCAAGGGCAAGGGGTTCGAGTGGCATTCCGACTTCGAGACCTGGCACAGCGAAGATGGCATGCCGCGTATGCGGGCCCTGAGTTGTTCCATCGTGCTTACCGATAATGGCGAGTTCAATGGGCCGCTGATGCTGATACCCGGTTCGCATCGTTACTTCGTGCCTTGTGTCGGCCGTACGCCCGAGGACAACTACAAGGAATCACTGAAGAGCCAGGAAGTCGGCGTGCCCCCGGCGAGCGGCCTGCGTGAGTTGATGCTGGAGAACGATATCGTGGCGCCCAAGGGGCCGGCCGGCTCGCTGGTGATATTCGAGTGCAATACCATGCACGGCTCGAATATCAATATGTCCTGTTGGCCGCGGAGCAATCTGTTCTTCGTTTACAACAGCGTCGAGAACACTCTCGAGAACCCCTTCTGCGGTAATCGTCCGCGGCCGGAGTTCCTGGCTAACCGCTCCGACTGGGACCCGCTCGAACCCAATGACGAGGCGTTCTAGTCCACTTCCCTCACCTTATTGCCACTCCCCGTCACCCAACCGTTAGTCGCGACTCGCCAGTCGCGACTCGACTGTTTTGGAGTGCTAAATCGCTTCCTCGAGTATCGATAGCCTGCCGGGCACCAAGGCGTCTTCCACGGCGGTGATGCGCAGCACGTGGCCGAGCTCAGGATGGGCGGGTCGGGCGATCAGCTTGCCGGCGTCCAGCAGTTCCGCGTGAACGCGCTTGGCCAATACCGCGTTGGCCATGCGAATACCGATAAAGTTCGTGGCACTGGGCAGCACATCGGCGCCCAGTGCGCGAAAGTGATCGGCCAGCCGTTCGCGACGCTCACAGACGGCATCGATGTGGGCCCGGGTTTCCTCCGGATGATCGAGCACCACTTCCGCGGCGGCCAGGGTGAGGGTCGACACGGCATAATGGATGCGCACTTTCATCAGCACCGCGAGGGTCTCGGGTTCGGCGATGGCATAGCCGATGCGCATCCCGGCCATGCCGTGGGCCTTGGAGAGCGTCCTCAGCCGGACGACGCCGGGCAGTACCTCGCGGCTGAAGGGTGAGTCGGCATCGGCGCGGAAATCATGGTAGGCCTCGTCGAGCAACAGCCAGCAATCCTCGGGCAGGCCGGCGCGCAGGTCGCGAATCGCTGCGTCGGAATGCAGATGGCCGGTGGGATTGTCGGGATTGGCCAGGTAGACCAGACGTGCTTTCCGTTCAAGCGCCAGGCCCTTCAAGGCCGTCAGGTCGGGCGCCAGGTGTCCGGGACCTTTGTCGTAGCTGACTTCCAACAGCTCGCAACCCTGCCCTTGGGCGAAATAGCCGAAGGTGGGATAGGTGCCGGCACTGGCAATCACCGTGTTGCCCATGGGCGCCAGACCCCGCAGGGCCAGGGCGATCAGGCTATCGGCGCCGGCATCGACGAGAAGCGCCTCGAGCGGAATTCCCTGCTGTTCCGACACCCGCTGACGCACCCCGAGTGCCTCGGCATCGCCATAACTGTAGGCGTGTTCGACCATGGCGTCGCCAAAGTGCGCGCGCAGGGCGCGATGGGGCATGTCGAGCCCCTCGTTGGAACCCAGACGGTGGGGAATCTCGCGTCCCAGGCGCCGCTCCAGCACCTTGATGCCAGGAAAAGGATTGCTCGGGCCGTCGCCTTGCAGATGATCGGGATAGCGGGGCATGGGGTCTCCTGTGTGATGCCGGTAGTAATGAGCGATGTAGCGATGAAGACGTCAGACGTTGAGTTGCCGTCAGACGTCGAGCTGATAGGTCAGCCAGTCGGTTCGCGTGGCGTGGCGGTCATAGACCCCCCTGGCGCGATAGTTCTGTTCCTTGGTGATCCAGCGCACGAACGGCCATCCCTGGTGGCGGGCTTCCTCACGCAGGGCTTCGAGCATGATGTCCACGGCTCCCTCGCCGCGATGGTCTGGATCGATGTAGAGGTCATCGAGAAAGCCGATTTTTGCCCCGCGCAGCGGCGAGGGCATGGCGCGAAAATGCATCAGCCCGATCGCCGTGCCCTCGTCGTTTCGCGCCAGGCGCCCCTGCAAGGGTTCGTCGGGCGCCTGGAGCCAGTCCCACACGGTTGCCAGGATAGTGTCGCTCATGGGCATGCCGTAATACGTGGCATAGCCGTGATACAGCCGGGTCCAGTCGGGCCGGTCGGCGGGGGTGGGCGTGGCGAGTTGCAGGGTCATGGCCTAGGCCTCTTGTTGAGCATGACGATGGCGATGGCGCCGAGAATCAGCAGCAGAGCCAGCAGGACCCTGAGGGTGAACGGCTCGTCGAGCAGCACGATGGCACTGCCGACACCGACCACCGGAATGATCAGGGTGCTGATGGTCGATTGTGCCAGGGTCAGGCGATTGACGTTGCGAAACCACAGCATCTGCGCCAGGCATATAGAAAACACCAGATGATAGCCCAGCGCCAGCCAGGTGCTGTCCTGCCAGGCGCTGATCGGCGGGGGCGATTCTCGCCAGGCCATCAGCCAGAGCATCGGCAGCGCACAGATGGCGAATTGCCAGCCGGTGATGACCACCGGATGGCTCTCCCAGCGGCCGCGTCGCTTGATCAACACGGTGCCGAGCGCCCAGGAGAGTGCCGCGCCGATAACGATCATGGGCCCGATCAGCTCCTCGATGCCCGCCTCAAGCGCGGTTGGCCCGAGCAGCACGATCAATCCCGTCTGACCGGTGGCGAGCCCCAGCCACTGACGTCGGCTGATGCGCTCGCCGAGCAGCGCCCAGGCCATCAGCGCCGCCCAGCAGGGCATGGTGAAGGCGATGATCGCCGCTTGGGACGTCGGCATGCGTAATTGCGCGAAGGCGGTGGCCAGGTTGAAGCCGAGAATCGTGAACAGGCCCGTGACGACGAGCCAGGGCCACTCCTTGCGCGAAACGCGAAGCGCCAGGCCGCTGAGGCGCGCCCAGCCCAGCAGCATGATGGCCCCGGCGCTGAAGCCGATCGCCCGCAGGGTGAAGGGGGGCAGATCCATGAGGATGAAGCGCACCGCCGGCCAGTTGCCGCCCCAGAACAGGCCGATGGCGCCGATCAGCATCAGGGAGCCGAGCAGTGGACGGTCGACCAGGGCGCCCTGGAGTCGCTGAGCGAGGGGATGGGACATGCGGCGGTTCATCCGGGGTTGGCGGCCAGCACCTTATGGCGATTGAGCAGGTGGTGGGGGTCGAGGGCGTGCTTGAGCGTGTGCATCAGGGCGATCTCCTCGGGCGTGCGCGACAGTGCCAGGTAATCGCGCTTCTCCAGGCCGATGCCGTGTTCGGCCGATACAGAGCCGCCCAGCGCCGCCAGGGGCGTATAAACGCATTGCGCCACGGCTTGGCGGGTCTGGGGATCGGCGCTGCCGACGCTGATGGAGAGATGCAGGTTACCGTCGCCGAGATGGCCGAAGGTGACCAGACGCGCCCCGGGCCATTCGTGAATCAGCGCCGGCTCCAGCGCGTCGATGTAGTCGGCCATGGCGTGGATCGGCAGGCTCACGTCGAAGGCGAGCAAGGGCGATAGCGCCGCGATCAGTCCCTCGATGTCCTCGCGTATCGCCCAGATACCTTGTCGTTGGGCAGCGGAATGGGCGATGACGGCGTCGTTGATCAACTCGCTTTCCAGCGCGGCTTCCAGCGAGGCCGAAAACAGCTCGGCGTGATGCGTCGGGTCGTGGCCCAGCGATTCCACGATGACGAAGAAGGGCGCCTCGGGGGCAATCGGCGGCGTATGCCGACCGCTTTCGGTGGTCAGCAGTCGATAGTGGCTTTGCCACATCACCTCGAAGGCCGCCAGGCTGCCACCGAGCGCATTGCCCATCCGGGCGAGCAGGCCGGTGAGCGCCGCGAAGGAGTCGCAGGCCACCAGCGCGGTCTGCACGTCGGGCGTTGCCGGATGCAGGCGAAGCACCGCACGGGTGACGATCCCCAGCGTGCCTTCGCTGCCGATGAAGAGCTGCTTGAGGTCGAAACCGGCGTTGTTCTTCAGCATGCGGCTCATCGAGCTGACCACGGTGCCGTCGGCGAGCACGGCTTCGAGCCCCAGCACCTGCTGGCGCATCATGCCGTAGCGGATCACCCTCACGCCGCCGGCGTTGGTGGCGATGTTGCCGCCGATGGTGCAGCTGCCGCGGGCCCCCAGGTCGAGCGCAAACTGCAGACCCACCGCCTCTGCGGCTTCCTGAACGGCCTGCAGGGGCACGCCGGCCTGCACGGTCAGGGTGGCGCCGATGGTGTCGACATGCTCGATGGTGGTCAGGCGTTCCAGCGAGATGGCCAGCTCGTCGGGGTCGACGTCGGCACCCTGCACCAGGCCGGTGAGGCCGCCATGAGCGACCACGGGCTGACGTGCGCTATGGCACAGGCGCATCACCGCCGCGAGCTCCTGGGGGGAAGCGGGTCGCACAATCGCCCGCGCCCGACACGGCGCGCCGCTGAGCCAGTCCACCGAACGCCGGCTGACATCCTCGCCTGTCAGGACGTTGCCCGAGCCTACCAGGGCCTCGATGTCGGTCAGCAGGGCGTCCATCGGTCTTCCTTCCTTTATGTCGAGCTTTCGCATGTCGTCCCTTGCTTAGCGAAACGGCGTGAGCACCGAGCGCTGTCGATCGGACTTAGGCGCTCGCCAGTGCCTGCTCGCGCCCCGGAATGGCCGCCAGCAGTTCGCGCGTGTAAGCCGCCTGGGGGTTGAGGAAGACGTCGCGCGCGCTGCCCTGCTCGACGATACGGCCGTTCTGCATGACCAGGATCCGGTCGCAGATCTGCGCGGCGACCCGCAGGTCGTGGGTGATGAACAGCAGCGACAGCGAGAGCCGATGCTTGAGGTCTTCCAGCAGATGGAGGATCTGCGCCTGGATGGAGACATCCAGCGCCGAGACCGCCTCGTCGGCGACGATCAGCTCGGGGTCGAGCGCCAGCGCCCGGGCGATGCCGATACGCTGGCGCTGGCCACCGGAGAATTCGTGGGGAAAACGATCGGCGACGCCGCCCAGCCCGACCAGTTCGAGCAGCTCGTCGGCCTGCTTGAGGGCCTTGTCGCGCGCAACGCCATTGGCGATCGGGCCCTGGGCGATGGCCATGCCCACCCGGGTACGCGGGTTCAGCGAGGCATAGGGGTCCTGGAAGATCATCTGCACGCGCCGGCGTTCGCGCCGCAGGGCCTCGCCCTTGAGCGATGAAAGATCGATACCGGAAAGCGTTAGGGTGCCGCTGTCGGGACGTTCCAGACGCACCACGCAGCGGCCCAACGTCGACTTGCCCGAGCCCGACTCCCCGACCACGCCGAGGGTCTCGCCCGGGGCGAGAATGAAGCTGACGTCGTCCAGGGCGTGGACTTCGCGTGACGCCTTGAACAGCCCACCGCGGGAGCGAAACACCTTGTGCAGATGGCTGACTTCGAGCAGCGGCGTTGGCGGGTCCAGATAACGGCTTTCGGGAATGCGATTGCCGGGGATCGCCTCGATCAGCGCCCGGGTGTAGTCATGCTGGGGCCTTTCCAGCACGTCGCGGGCCGTACCGAGCTCGACGATGCGTCCCTCGCGCATCACGCAGACGCGGGTGGCGATCTCGGCGACCACGCCGAAGTCGTGGGTGATGAACATCACCGCCATGCCATGGCGTCGTTGCAGGTCGGCGATCAGCTCGAGGATCTGCGCCTGAGTCGTCACGTCGAGTGCCGTGGTCGGCTCGTCGGCGATCAGCAGTTCCGGCTCGAGCGCCAGCGCCATGGCGATCATCACCCGCTGGCGCTGGCCGCCGGAGAGCTCGAAGGGGTAGGCGCGAATGGCCTTCTCGGGCTGGGGAATGCCCACTTCGATCAATAGCTCCAGTGCACGCGCCTGGCGCTCTGGCGGGGTGAGCTTGTTGTGCGCCTCGAACACCTCACCGATCTGGGCGCCGACTCGCATGAGCGGGTTCAGCGCGGTCATGGGTTCCTGGAAGATCATGCCGATGCGCAGCCCGCGTAGTTCGCGATGCTGTTTCTCGGTCAGGGTCAGCAGGTTCTGCCCATCGAACATCACCTCGCCGCCGGTGGCTCGCACCCCCTTGGGCAGCAGGCCCATGACGGCATTGGCGGCCATGGACTTGCCGGAACCCGATTCTCCCACCACGCACAGGATCTCGCTGCCGTGGACATCGTAGCTGACGTCCTCGACGGCGTAGGGGCGATCGGCGCCCTTGGGCAGGGCCAGGGTCAGGCCGCGAATACTCAGTACCGGATCACTCATGGAAATCTCCTGGGCCAGGCGACTACTGACGCTCGCGGGCGAGTTTGGGGTTCAAGGCGTCGTCGAGGCCTTCGCCGACCAGGTTGAGCGACAGCACGGTCAGCAGGATTGCCACGCCGGGAAAGAAGCTCAGCCACCAGGCCTGACGAATCACCGTGCGCGCCGCACCGATCATGTAGCCCCAGGACATCACGTTGGGATCGCCCAGCCCCAGGAACGACAGGGCCGACTCGAGAAGAATCGCGGTGGCGACCATCAGCGAGGCCAGCACGATGATCGGCGACAGGGTATTGGGCAGGATCTGGCGCAGGATGATGGTCAGGTCGCCCTGGCCGACCAGCCGCGCCGCCTCGACATATTCGCGGTGACGCAGCGACATGAACTCGGCGCGCACCAGGCGAGCGACCGGTGGCCAGCTGACCAGGGCAATGGCCAGCACGATCGAGGTCACGCTGGGCTGCATGATCGCGACCAGCACGATGGCCAGGGCAAAATTGGGGATGGTCTGGAAGAACTCGGTGAAGCGCATCAGGGCGTCGTCGATCAGGCCACCGTAGTAGCCGGCGATGGCGCCCAGCGGTACGCCGATGGCCAGCGCGACCGTGGTCGAGACCAGGCCGATCAGCAGCGACACCCAGGCGCCATGCATCAGGCCTGATGCCACGTTGCGGCCCATGGTGTCGGTGCCGAGCGGGAACCCGTCCTGCTCGAGGGGCGGCAGGAAGGGCCGCTGGACCATGCGCCAGGGCGATTCGGGAAACACCAGCGGGGCGAGTATCGCCATCAGGATGATCGCCACCAGGATGATCAGCCCGATCAGGGCGCCGCGGTTCTGGGCAAAACGGGCGAGGAATTTCATGAACCCCCCTTGATGCGCGGGTCGGCCAGGCCGTAGACGAGGTCGGTGATGATGTTGAAGACGATCACCAGGGCCGCCGAGAAGAAGAAGATGCCGAGCAGCAGGTTGTAGTCGCGCTGTTGCAGCGCCTCGAACATCAGCCGGCCAATGCCGGGCCAGGCAAATACCGTCTCGGTGAGGATGGCACCACCGACCATCTGCCCGGCCTGCAGGCCGGCCAGGGTGATGATCGGCAGCAGGGCGTTGCGCAGGATATGCCGTCGCTGGATGACGCTGTTCTTCAGCCCCTTGGCGCGGGCGGTCTTGACGAAATCCTGCTGACTGGCATCAAGCATCGAGGCGCGGGTCATGCGGGTATAGATCGCCATGAAGAACAGCGCCAGGGTCGTCGCGGGCAGAATCAGGTGCTTGCCGACATCGAGCGCGAGGGCAAAGCCGGTATGCCCGGCGCCGACGGTATACAGGCCATAGGCGGGCAGCCAGTCCAGATAGACCGAAAAGACCACCACCGACATCAGGGCGACCCAGAACAGCGGTGTCGCGTAGAACAACAGGGCCAGCGCCATGATGATGGAGCCGGAGGGCTTCTTGACGCGCGCGGCGGCCAGCGAGCCGGCGACGATGCCCAACACCAGTGACAGCACGAAGGCCGTGCCGGTCAACAGCAGGGTGGCGGGAAGCCGTGCCAGGATCAGGTCGAGTACCGGCATCTGCTGGCGATAGGAGTAACCGAAATCGAGCGTGGCGACCCCCGAGACGTAGCGCCAGAGCTGGACGTAGAGCGGCTGGTCGAGCCCGAAACGTTCGCGCAGTTGGCGCAGGAACTCTTCATCGGTGGCACCCGCCTCACCGGCGAGTATGGCAGCCGGGTCGCCGGGGGCCAGTTGGATCAAAAAGAAATTCAGGATGATGATCATGAACAGCACGATCACTGCCTTGAAGAGACGTGAGGCGATCAAGCGGGCGTAGAGCATGGGGTTGCCTCTGACGACGTAGGGGCTAGCGTGGTGAAAATCGTCGTGAAAGTTGAGGGCGGCGAGCGCCGCCCTTTTTCACGCGATGAGCTGATCATCAACGATCGAGCCAGGTGTCCTTGAAGCTGTCGTTGACGCCGACGCCGGAGGTCACCAGATTCTTGACGTCGCAGCGGTAGACCGTCGGGAAGCCGAGTTCCAGCAACCAGCCCACCGGCACGTCTTCCTGAAGGATTTCCTGGACCTCGTGATACAGCGCCTCGCGCTCCTCTTCGGGGTAGGCTGTCGCCGCCTCGTTGAACAGCTCATCGACCTTCTCGTTCTCGTAGCCCTCGACGTTGTTCCAGGGCGAGCCTTTCTCGATATTGCTGGAGAGATAAGTGCGCGAGATGCCGAGCGCCGGGTCGCCGTACTGGTAGAGGTAGGTGAAGGCCAGATCGAAGTCCCATTCGCCGAGTCGCTGATTCCAGCCGCCGACGTCGGTGGCCTCGGTGGTCACTTCGATGCCGACCTCTCTCAGGTTCTGCTGCACGGCTTCGGCCCAGCGCGTCCAGGTCTCACCGTAGGGGAGCGGCAGCAGGCGAACCTCCTCGCCGTCGTAGCCCATTTCGTCGAGCAGCTCGCGGGCCTTTTCCGGGTCATGATCGTAGGGTTCAAGATCGTCGTTCTGGAACTTGGCATTGGAGCCGAAGGCGCCGAGCGGCACCTTGCCCAGGCCATTCCAGAGTACATCGCGGGCGAACTCGCGGTCCATGGCGTACATTACAGCCTGGCGGAAGCGCTTGTCGGCGGTGGGGCCTTCGCGATTGTTCATCCACAGCATGGCGAAGGGGCTGAAGTATTCGTGGCCTTCCTCGGTCACGCAGGTGTTGTCCATCTCGGTGAGACGCGGGATGTCGAAGTTCTCGACGGTGCCGTAGGGCAGGACATCCACCGTGCCGTTCTCGTAGGCAATGGCCCGTGAGGCGCCATCGGGAATGATGTGCCAGTTGATGCCATCCAGGTAGGGCAACCCTTCCTCGTAGTAATCCTCGTTCTTGACCAGCTTGATGACCGTGCCGCGGTCCCACTCGTCGAACTTGAACGCCCCGGTGCCGATGGGGTGATTGTTGGCCTCATTGTTGCGAAAGTCGGTACCGGCGTAGATATGCTCGGGCACCATGGTGAACGTGCCGGCCTCGAAGGACAGTGGGAAGGGACCAAAGGGTTCGGTGAGGGTAAATTCGACGGTGTAGTCGTCGATGGCCTCGATGGATTCGATGTGCTGCAACACGGCACGAGCACTGGGATTGAGATCGCGATGAAAGACGTCCGCCGAGAACACCACGTCCTCGGCATTGAATGTCTCACCGTCGTGCCAGGTCACGTCTTCGCGCAGATGGAAGGTCCAGGTAAGGCCGTCGTCGCTGACCTCCCATTCCGTGGCGAGCTGCGGGATGGGTTCCAGGTCGGTGGTGTAGCGCATCAGGCCTTCGTAGATATTCCCGGCTACCGTGCGAGTCGGGGCGTTCTGGATCATCCCCAACACCAGACCGGGGGGTTCCGGTTGGATGACGGTATCGATCACCCCGCCGTATTGAGGCTCCTGGGCAACGGCAGACGTGGCGGTCATGGCCGCAGCGGTGATCGCCAAGGCAAGGGGAGTCTTCATGAAGCATTCCTCGATTGTTTGTTGTAATCACACTGGAAGTTATAGCTCACCTTGTTTGAAGCTAGCAGGCGCAATCCAAGCTGTCGACAGTCGACAAGTTATTCATTTCCGCCATACTGAATCCCTGCCTTCATGCAAAATATACCCTCATGACAATGAAAGGAACGCGGCGCAATGCCTCGAACGACTGCGACCGATAGTGGCGCCTTCATTCAGCCGACCAATCTTGTCGATCAGGTCGCCGATTACCTGACGCAGGCGATTATCGGCCAGCGTTTCGCACCGGGAGAACGACTCTCCGAAGTGCAACTCGCACGCGACCTGGGCGTCAGTCGTGCACCGGTTCGTGAGGCGGCACGCTTGCTGGAAAGTCGCGGTCTGCTGGTGTCGAAGCCGCGCAAGGGCGTGTTCGTGCGTGCCCTGGATGCGAGTGAACTGAACGATATCTATGACATGCGATTATGTCTGGAACGTCATGCCACGGAGCGGCTGTCCGCTTCTTTCACCGATGAGATCGAGGCCTCGCTGCGATCCCAGGTCGAGAGGCTCTGCGAGGCGGCCAGCCACGGCGACGAGACCCAGCGCATCGAGGAGGATCTGGCCTTTCACCGCCTGATGATCGCCTGGACCGGCAATCGTCGGCTGCTCCAGTCCTTCGATGCGCTGTCTCATGAGCTGCGCCTTTGTATCACCCTGATCACCAAGACCCACGAGGACCCCGACAGCATCGCCGATTGCCACCACTTGTTGCTCGACGCGCTGAAAAGCGGGGATGCAAGGCGCTGCCGTGAGGCCGTCGATTATCATATCGGGGTGGCGCGGGACTATGTGATCAAGGCCGTGGCGGAATCACGAACCTGAGAGGAGTCGACGATGTTGCAGGATAGCGAACGCCGGGTGCTGGCGCAGTGCGACGAGGTCTTCGACCAGACACTGGACATGACGCGCGACCTGGTCCGCGAGTACAGCGTGCTCGGCCAGGAACGCGGGGTGCTGGAGGTTATGGAAGGGTGGTTCGAGCGCCTTGGGTTGCCGGTGGAGCGCGTCCCGCTCGATGACCCCTCGCTGGCGCAGAATCCGCACCATGCGCCGGTGAATTGGCCTCTGGAGAATCGCTACAACCTGGTGTCGGCGCTCAACCCCGAGGCCGACGGGCCTCACCTGGTATTCAATGGCCATCTCGACGTGGTGCCGGCGGAGCCCACCGATACCTGGACTCGGCCGCCCTGGGAGCCCTGGCAGCAGGATGGCTGGCTTTACGGACGTGGTGCCGGCGACATGAAAGCCGGCATCGCGGCGATGGTGATGGCGGTTCATGCGGTACGCCAGGCCGGCGTCGAGACCCGCTTGCCCCTCACCCTGCAGACGGTGATCGAGGAGGAGTGCAGCGGCAATGGCGCCCTGGCGTGTATCCACCGTGGCCATGGCGGCGATTTCGTGTTGATCCCCGAGCCGTTCGGCGCGCGCATCTATTCGGGGCAGACCGGGGTGGTGCGCTTTCGCATCCGCGTCGACGGCGTGCCGGCCCACGTGCTGGATACCTCCGCCGGCAGCGACGCCATCGAGACCATGCAGCGCTTGATTCCCGCGCTCAAGGCGCTGGAAGCAGAGCTCAATGCCGAACGGCGGCCGCCCTATGATGCCCTGGCGCACCCCTTCAATCTCAATATCGGTCGTTTCGAAGGCGGCAACTGGGCGTCCAGCGTGCCCGCCCACGCGATTATCGAGGGGCGTATCGGCTTCGCGCCGGAGGCCTCACCGGCGAGTGTGATGCAGCGTCTGGTCGATGCGGTGCAAGACGCTCATGCGCGGCTCGATCTCCCCGGTGCGCCACCACGGGTGAGCTTTCATGGCTTTCGCTCGGAAGGACATCTCGTCGATCTGGCAAGCCCCGGCGTCAGCCTGCTGGAAGCCTGTCACCGTGAGCTTACCGGCCGCGACGCCGAGCACTACCTCTCAACCTGCACCACCGACCTGCGTGCCTTTCATGTCGCCGCGGGCGTCACCGGGACCTGCTACGGCCCGGTGGCCGAGCACATCCACGGCATCGACGAGCGTGTGGACATCGAGTCGATTCGTCACACGCTCAAGGCCTATGCGCTGTTTCTCTGTCGCTGGGGTATCACCGGGTCGGCATTGCATCGCCAAACATCTTCCTGAGTGTCAGATGATGCCGGCCTGGCGCAGTTTGGCGCGCGTGTCGGCGTCGATGCCGAGCTCGTCGAGCACCTCCTCGGTGTGCGCTCCGAGCTCGGGCCCCCCGCTGCCCAACCGGCCGGGCGTGGCGCTCAGCTTGGGTAATACACCGGGCACCTTGAGTGGCTTGCCGCTGGGCCGCGTGAACGTCTGGATCATCTCCCGGGCCAGATAGTGTGGGTCGCTGGCGATATCGGCGGCGGTGTAGGGGAAGCCGGCCGGCACCCGGGCGGCATCCAGCCTTGCGAGGATCTCGTCACGCGCGCGCTCATGGGTCCACGCCTCGATGGCGGTGTCGATCATCCGGGCCTGTCGGGTGCGGCCATCGTTATGGGCCAGCTCAGGTTCCTCGGCGAGATCGGGGCGTCCTATCTCGTGCATCAGGCGCTTGAAGATGCTGTCGCCATTGCCGGCGATGAGCACATAGTCGCCGTCGCGACAGCGATAGGCATTGGATGGCGTGATACCGGGAAGCGCGCTGCCGCTGGGCTGGCGAATCTCGCCGCTGGCGTCGAATTCCGGCAGCAGGCTTTCCATCATGGCAAAGACCGATTCGTAGAGCGCGACGTCGATTTCCTGGCCCAGGCCGCTTCGCTGGCGTTCCTGCAAGGCCAGCAGGGTACCGATGACCGCGTAAAGCGCCGAGAGCGAGTCGCCGATGCTGACGCCGACGCGCACCGACGGCTCGCCGGGCTGTCCGGTGAGGTAGCGCAGGCCGCCCATGGCCTCGCCGATCACCCCAAAGCCGGGTTTGTCGCGATAGGGGCCGGTCTGGCCGTAACCAGAGATGTGCGCCATGATCAGGCCCGGGTTATCGGCAGCAAGCGTCTCCCAGCCAAGCCCCCACGTCTCGAGAGTGCCGGGACGGAAGTTTTCCACCAGTACGTCGGCCTCGCCGGCCAGTCGGCGCACCAGCGCCTGACCTTCCGAGGAGCGCAGGTCGAGGGAGACGGAACGCTTGTTGCGCGTCTGCACATGCCACCAGAGCGAGGTGCCATCCTCGATCATTCGCCATTTGCGAAGTGGGTCGCCGGTCCCGGGCGGTTCGATCTTGATCACGTCGGCGCCGAACTCACCGAGCAGCTTGGTGGCGAAGGGACCGGCGATCAGCTGACCCAGCTCCAGTACCTTGAGGCCTTCCAGGGGAAGCCGGCGAGTCGTCGCGGTGGTCATGCGTCTACTCCTTAGTTGTCATTGCGTTAGCTGTCATCACGTCAGCTGTCATCGCGCAGGATTCGGAAGGGCGCCCACTGCTGACAGACTGGCGTGACTTCCAGCCGGGTGATATTGACGTGAGCGGGCAGCATGGCGATATGAAAGGCCTGCTCGGCGATATCACGGGGTTGCAGCGCCTGGGTGCCCTTGTAGTAATCATCGACGACCGAATGATCGCCCTTCATGCGCACGAGGGTGAACTCGCTTTCGGTCATCCCCGGTGCCAGGTCGGTCACGCGCACGCCGTGTTCCCCGACATCGCAGCGCACGTTATAGCTGAACTGCTCGACGAAGGCCTTGGTGGCGCCATACACATGACCCCCCGGATAGGGCGTGTGGCCGGCGATAGAGCCGATGTTGATCACCGTGGCGCCAGGGCCGGTCTCGATGAGCCGGGGCAACAGCAGCCGGGTGACATTGACCAGGCCCTTGATGTTGGTATCGATCATGCGGTGCCAGTCGGCGAGGTCCGCGTCCTGGGCGGGGCCCTTGCCGAGAGCGAGGCCCGCATTGTTGATCAGCAGCGTGACATGGCGAAAGGCGCTCGGCAGCGACTCGATGGCATCGGCGACAGCCTCATGGTCGGTCACGTCGAGTTCGGCGACATGCACGGGTACCTGGCTCTCCAGCGCCTGCTGCAACGCGCTGAGCCGCTCGCCGCGACGCCCGGTGAGCACCAGCGACCAACCGGCGGCAGCAAAGCGGTGGGCGCAGGCTTCCCCGATGCCCGAGGTGGCGCCGGTGATGAAAGCGACAGGGTGGCGGGTGTCGTGCATGGTGAATGCTCCTGGAAAAGGACGCCGACGCGTGTCGACAAGGCTTAATGAAGAGCGAGGCAGGGAGGTCGGTATATTAACCTTTAGTCGCGGATGGCGGCGGTTATATTGGCAGAGCCCAGGCGGGCCGGGGCATTATCAGGTATCGTCATTGGCGACGTCTTTCTTCCTCAACGATAACCATAACGAAAACAACGCATGACAAAACAATCATGGAGTACGCAATGCGGAAATCTCTGATCACCACGCTGGCTAGCCTCGGCATCCTTGCGGCCGCGCCGTTCGCGCTCGCCGATACCATCGAGATTCAGGTCAACAACACCATGAGTGAAGGTGGCTCGGAAAGTGCCGCCGTGGAACGTTTCGCCGAATATCTTGAAGAAGAGGCCCCGGGTCGCTTCGAGGTCCGTCCCTTCCTGGCGGGCTCGCTGGGCGGCGAGAACGCCGTGCTCGAACTGCTCAAGCTGGGCGAAACCCAGCTATCGATTACCGGGGGCAACTGGCGTCAGCAATACGCACCGGACTACGATGCCATCACCGTGCCATTCGTATTCTCGACCTGGGACGAGGTCGACGCTTATATGGAGAGTCCGTCGGGCCAGACATTGATCGAACTTGCCGAGGACCGTGGTGGGCTGAAATATTTCGGCACCCAGCATCGTGGCCCGAGGCACATGACCGCCAATCAGGAGATCCAGTCGCCCGAGGATCTCGACGGTTTCCGTCTGCGGCTGCCGGCGCTGCCGGTGTGGCTAGAGGTCTGGGAGGAGATCGGCGCTCAAGTGGTGAACGTGCCGGCGCCGGAGATATATCTGGCGATGCAGACCGGTCAGGTCGATGGGCACGAGAATTCTCTTTCCTCGCCCTATACCCGTCGTCTCTGGGAAGTCCAGAGTCATATCATCATGACCAGCCATGTGATGTTCCCGTGGAACTGGGTGGCCAGCAAGAGCTGGTGGGAAGGCTTGAACGAGGACGATCAGGCAGTGCTCACCGAGGCGATTCACGTGGCGCGCCAGCACGGCACCGAGCGTGAGCGTGAACTCGACGAGTTCTACCTCGAGGAACTCCAGAAGGAGGGCATGACGATCATCGAGCCCGATGTAGAGCCCTTCCGTGACGCCGCGCGGCCGGCGATCGAGCGTATTCTTTCCGAGATGGCCGATGGGGTCATGGACGACGCGCTGGGTGACGAAGGTTGATGTCCTGCTAGCGTGTCGGACATGGCTGATATGCAGCGGCGCCTTCGGGCGCCGCTGTTCCTTGTGACGATGTATTTCCGACGATGTTTTTCTTACGATACTTAGGGGGCGAATTACGTGTTTCACGATTCCGTTGCTCCGACGAGTGCCATCGACCGAGTGGCCTTTCGACTTCTCAAATGGCTGACCCTGACGTGCGACGTCATCGGGGTGTTGCTGCTTGCCGGCGTGCTGTTGATGCTCGTGGCAGCGGTGGCGATGCGCGACGTGCTGGGGCTCGGCTTGCCCTGGACCGAGGAGATGGCCTCCATGCTTGCGATCTATGCCGTAGGGGTCGGCTCGCTGTCCGCCTGGGTGCGCGGTGAGCATCTGGCGGTAGACCTGTTCAGTCACCGGCTGCCGAAACTCGCGCGAGCGGTACAGTTTCGTCTTTGTGCGATCATTTCCTGCGGTTTCTTCGCCCTGGCCGCCTGGGGCGCCTGGTTGATGGCCGAGTCGAGCGCCTACAACCGTACCGTGTCGCTGGGTATCAGCTTCAGCTACCTGTATTACGGCATCCTGATCGGCTTCGCCGGCATGACGGTGCTCTCTCTCTGGCAGGCGCTGCGCGGTGAAGTGACGTGGCGTTCCGTCGCCGACATGAACGAGGAGCATCCCGATGCTTGAACTGTTGATCTTCGTTGGTGGCCTGCTGTTCCTGATGATCGTCGGCTTGCCGGTGGTTGTGGCTATCGGAGTGACGTCATTTATCGCGTTGGCGGTGACCAGCGCCTCGGGGTTTCCCGTTGAGTTGTTACCACTGCGTATGGTGCAGACGCTCAACAACTACACCTTGCTGGCGATCCCGCTGTTCATTCTCGCCGCCAACATCATGAACACCGGGTCGACTACCACGCGGATATTCGATTTCGCGACCGCACTGGTCGGCTTTACCAAGGGCGGGCTGGGCCATGCCAATGTGGTGGCAAGCTCGATCTTCGCCACCATGTCGGGCACTGCGGTGGCCGATGCCGCGGGCCTGGGCAGTATCGAGATTCAGGCGATGAAGGAGCGCGGCTATGACCTGGGCTATTCCACCGGGGTGACCGCCGCATCGAGTGTCATCGGCCCTATCCTGCCGCCGAGTATCGCGCTGGTGGTCTACGGCTGGCTCGCCAATGTCAGTATAGGCGCCCTGTTCATGGCGGGCATCCTGCCGGGCATTTTGATGGCGATCCTGCTGATGGGCATGACGCTGGTGCTGTCGCGAAGGGTGAAAATGCCCGAGCCGACGCCGTTCGATGTGACCGAGGTACTAAGCACCGGGCGTCGCGCCGTTCTGCCGTTACTGATGCCGATCATCATCGTTGGCGGGATCTGGAGTGGTTTCTTCTCGCCCACCGAGGCCGGGGCGGTGGCTTCGCTCTATGCCATTGTGCTGGGGGTGCTGGTGTATCGTGATCTGTCCTTTCGCGATCTCTACCGCTCTTTTCGGCGCACGCTGATGTTCAGCGTGGCAATCTTGGTGATCATTGCCGTATCGAGTTTCTATGGCTGGATCCTGGTGCGTATCGGCATCCCGCAGGCCCTGGCGGCCCAGGTGGCCGGCCTCGATCTGCCGACCATCCTGCTGCTGTTGGGATTTGCCATCTTTTTCCTGTTGATTGGCTGCTTCATGTCGGTGGTGGAAAGCATCCTGATCTTCACCCCCATCGTGGTGCCCGCGGCGTTGAGCGTTGGGCTGGACCCCCTGCACTTCGGCGTGGTCATGGTCATTACCCTGTCGGTCGGCGTCATCACGCCGCCTTTCGGCAATGTGCTTTTTTTGATGGTAGGGATCACCCGTCTACGTTACGGCCAGGTGGTCATGGCCGTGCTGCCGTTCTTGATTCCTATCGTTGCCACCATCCTGTTGTTGATCGCCGTCCCGGGACTTGCCACCTGGTTGCCTAACCTGACCGGTTACTGACGCTCTGGAGACGACCATGTCCCTGCCTGACGCCGACTATCTCCTCGACTGTCTGACCCAGATGCTGGAGATCCCTTCGCCCTCGCTGCATGGCGAGGCGATGGAAGCGTGGCTGACCCCACGGCTCGAAGCCGCCGGCCTGGCGGTGACGCGTACGGTGCGTGGCGACCTCTTGGCACAACAGTCCGGCGATTCGCCACGCCGCGCGATCACCGCCCATCTGGATACGCTGGGGGCGATGGTGGTGGCGCTCAAGTCCAGTGGACGACTGGCGGTGCGTCCGATCGGCCACTGGAATGCCCGCTTCGCCGATGGGGCCAGGGTGCGGGTTCACGGTGACGAACAGGGCGTCATTGCGCTGGGGACGCTGCTGCCGCTGAAGGCCTCGGGGCATGTGTACAACGAGGCGGTGGACGCGCAGCCCTCGGCATGGGATCACCTCGAGCTGCGTCTCGATCTGGTCGATACCTCTCCCTCTGGTCTGGCTCGGCAGGGCATCGAGGTGGGCAGTCTGGTGAGCATCGAGAGCCAGGCACGCGTCACCGATACCGGCTTTATCAATGCCCGACATCTCGACAACAAGGGGGCGATTGCCTGCATCCTGGCGGCGCTGCGGGCGGGGGCGAGCGTGAAAGGCACGCGACTGGTGTTTTCCTGTGCCGAGGAGCTGGGCATCGGCGTGAGCTGGACGATGCTCGAGGGCATCGAGGAGGTGCTGAATCTGGATATCGCCGCTCAGGGCGAAGGCCAGAACCTCTGCCATGATGGCGTCACCATCGCCATGATGGACTCAATGGGGCCGCTGCATCCGCGGGCTACACAGGCGCTGCTGCGACTCTGCGAGCAGCACGGCATTGCCCATCGCCGTGACTGTTTTCCCCACTATTACTGTGATGGCGATTCGGCATCCCAAGCCGGCATGGATCTACGCAATGCGCTGGCCTGCTTCGGGGCCGATGCTTCTCATGGCTGGGAGCGGGTGCACATCGACTCCTTGATGGCACTTTCCCGGCTGGTGGGGCTGTGGTTGGCAGTCCCGAGGGATGGTGCGCTCTCCCGGTGATCGACTGAGTCATCGGTCCAGTGTGTCGGGGTCATGCCCGGCCTCGCCGGGGCGATATGAGAAGCCGGGTCGATGGGAGAAGGGATGATGTGACAAGTCGCGCAGTGCCAGGTATTCACGGCTGGGGCCGTCGGTTGATGCCATGCCCGCCTTGAAGAACGCCTTGTCGAGCATCGCTTCGCGGGATTCCATCAGCGCCTGAGCCGTGTGCATGTGGTCGGCCATGACGGCCCGTGCCTCGTCGATCTTTCCCTGGCGCAGGGCGCCAAGCAGCTGGCGTTGATAATCGTGCCCACGGCGGCGCAGCTCGGGATAGGGCTGCTGGTAGATGCGCTGGCAGGTGGTCAGGCCCATCAACAGGCGAATCGGGAAGCGGCACATCAAGGCGAGTAGCGGATTGGGGCAGTAGTCGACGAGCAGCAGATGGAACTCCAGCTCCTTGATGCGTTGCAGGCGCTCTTCTTCCAGCGAGGCAGGCGGATGGTCGTAGAAGGCCATGACCGCCTCGAGGTGTGCGAACGCGGTGTCGTCGAGCACGCCGCCGAGACTTGCCACCAGGGTGGGCTCCAGTTGTTTCCTGACCTCGTAGATATCGTGGATCGTCGGTGGGCGAAAGAAGAAGTAGTTGCCGAGCAGTTCCATGGTGCGGTCGTCGCTCACCTCGGCGATGAAGGCGCCACCGCCCGGTCCGGTGCGCGTCTGCAGCAGCCCCTGGGATTCCAGGCCCCGCAATGCTTCGCGGATGGTGCCCTTGGAGGCGCCCAGGGCCTCGATCAGATGCGATTCCTGGGGCAGCCGGTCGCCTGGCCTGAGGCCATGCCCGGCGATGTACTCCTTGATGGCTTCACCGATCACCTCGGTGCGCTTGCGACGGTTGGGCTGGTGCGTGGGTCGGTTCATTCGCGACCTTCCGCCACCGCCTGGGTGGCACGACGCCGCCATGGCCCCTCGACAGGGTAGCGGCACGCGGCCAGCTGATCGTGGCGATCCGCCAAGGGAGCAAGCGGCGGCACGCTCTCCCGGCAGTCGTCGCGGGCCCGGGGACAGCGTGGGGCGAAGGCGCAACCTGGGGGTGGGGCGAGCGGGTCGGGAAGCTCGGCATCACCCGATTCCGCCTGGATCGGCGGGCCGCCGGGAATCGGCGCGCTGCCGAGCAGCAACCGGGTGTAGGGGTGCGCAGGAGAGCGGAATAGCTGACGCGACGGTGCCTGTTCGATGACACGCCCGAAGTACATGACGGCGATGCGATCGCTGATGGTCTCGACCACCGACAGGTCGTGGCTGATGAACAGATAGGTCAGGTCGAACTCATCCTTGAGGCGCCGCAACAGCTTCAGCACCTGGGCCTGGATGGAGACATCCAGCGCCGAGACCGGTTCGTCGAGTACCAGGACCTCGGGTTCGGCGGCCAGCGCCCGGGCGATGCCGATGCGCTGGGCTTGCCCGCCGGAGAATTCATGCGGGTAGCGGGAAATGAATTCCGGGCGCAGGTTGACCACTTCCATCAGTTCGCCGAGCCGTGTGTCGAGCTCTCGGTCTTCCAGCCCGCGCAAGTGGCGAAGCGGGGCGGCAAGAATCTCGCGGATGCGCTTGCGCGGGTTCAGTGAGCTCAGCGGGTCCTGGAACACGTACTGGATGCGCCGCGACAGGGCATGACGGTCGAGGCGGCGCAGGTTCTGCAGATCCTCGCCACGATAGTGGATGGTGCCGGCCGTTGGCGTATCCAGCCCTACCAGCATGCGCGCCAGGGTCGATTTGCCGCAGCCGGACTCGCCGACGATGCCCAGCGTATCGCCACGCGCGACGTCCATGTCGATGCCCTGCACGGCCTGGACACCTGGGCGGTCGGGACCAAACCAGCGACGCCCGCCGCCGAAGGTGCGGGTCAGCCCGCGAATCTCGAGTAGGGGCGGCTTCATGTCGTCACTCCCTGCGTCGTGGGATCGGCGATGCCGAGCGGCTTGATACACCGCACCCGGCGGTCGGCATCGGTGGCGATGAGCTCGATGTCGCCGCGCCGGCAGGCCGGCTCGACGAGGTCGCAGCGATCGGCGAACGCGCAGCCTTCCGGCAGGGCGTTGGCGGCCGGGGGCAGGCCGGGAATCGCCGCCGGCTCGTTATCCGGCTCCCCCAGGCGCGGCACGCAATCGATCAAGCGACGCGTATAGGGGTGGCGGGGCGTGTCGAGAATCTCGGCGGTCGAGCCGATCTCGACGATGCGCCCGGCATACATTACGGCCACTCGGTCGCAGACCTGGGACACCACGCCGAAGTCATGCGTGATGAAGAGCACGGCGGTGCCTTGGGTGTCGCGCAGATTTTGGATCAGCGCCAGGATCTGTGCCTGAACCGTGACGTCCAGCGCGGTGGTGGGCTCGTCGGCGATGATCAGCTGCGGGTCGTTGGCCAGCGCCATGGCGATGCCCACGCGCTGGCGCATGCCGCCGGAGAGTTCGTGGGGATACTGGTCGGCTCGTTGGGCCGGATTGGGGATGCGTACCTGGCCGAGCAGTTCGACGGCAAGCTTGCGCGCCTCGACCTTCGAGAGCGGCTGGTGCAGCTGGATCGCCTCGATCAGCTGATCGCCGACGCGAATCAGCGGATGCAGGGTGGAAAGGGGGTCCTGAAAGACGTAGGCGACATCCTTGCCGCGGATCTTGCGCAGTTGCCCGGCCGAGAGCCCCAGCAGGTCTCGCTTGGCCAACGACACCCGGCCCCGGGTGATCACGCCGGGCGGCGAGGCGACCAACCCCAGCAGCGACAGCGCGGTCACCGACTTGCCGGAGCCGGACTCGCCCACCAGCCCCAGGCATTCGTTGGGACGAATGGCAAAGCTCACCCCATTGACCGCGCGGTAGGTCTGCTCGCCGACCTCGAAGTCGGTATGCAACTCATCGACCGTCAGCAAGGCGTTGTCGTCGGGGCCGTCTTGTGAATCGGCATGTCCCGGCTGGCGGCGAATACGCGTGATCGGCGCCGGGCGCGAGAGCGCGCCGGACTTGAGGCGCGGGTCGAGTGCGTCGCGAATGCCGTCGCCGAGCAGATTGATGCTCATCACCAGGATAAAGATCACCAGCCCCGGCAGCATGGCGACATGGGGCGCGTTGAGCATCATCTTGCGCCCCTCGCCGAGCATCGAGCCGAGATCCGCCTGGGGCGGCTGGGCGCCCAGGCCGAGGAAGCTCAGCCCTGCGGTCTCGAGGATCATCCAGCCCACCGTGGTCGACATGGTGATCACGATCACCGGCAGGACATTGGGCAGTAGCTCGCTGGTCAGGATTCGCAGGTTGCCCTTGCCGGAGAGTCGCGCGGCATCGATGAATTCGCGGTGGGCGATGCCCACGGTGACGCCGCGAATATTGCGGGCAAAGAACGGGATATTGACGATGGCGATGGCGTAGAGCGCGTTCATCAGACCCGGCCCCAGCACCGCCACGATCGCCAGGGCGAGCAGGATGTAGGGAAAGGCCATCAGCATGTCGATGCCGCGCATCATCAGGTTGTCGGTACGCCCCCCAAAGTAGCCGGCGACGATGCCGATCAGCGAACCGACGAGTGCGGCCACCAATGAGGCGGCGATGCCGACGGCCAGGCTGATGCGCGTTCCCCACAGCAGGCGGGAGAGAATGTCTCGCCCCAGCGCATCGGTACCCAGCAGATGGTCCGGCGAGAAGGGTGGCCGCAAGCGATTGGCCGGCTGAGTGACGTCGGGGTCGAGCAGTGGCAGCCAGGGCGTGATCAGGACCAGCAGAAGCAGCAGCGCCAGCACGATTGCCCCGAAGGCGGCCAGGCGATTGCGCGCGAGAAGCGTGAGGAAGGCCATCATGCCCTGATCCTCGGGTCGAGCCAGTGCTGGAGCAGATCGGCGAACAGGTTGAAGAGCACATAGCTGGCGGCCACCACCAGCACGCCGCCCTGGACCAGTAGTAGGTCGCGGGTCGAGATGGCATTGACCAGCATCCGGCCGATACCGGGCCATTGGAAGACCGTCTCGATGTAGACCGCGCCACCGATCACGAAGCCGGCCTGCACGCCGATGACCGGGATCAGGTTGACCAGCGCCACCTTGAAGGCGTGACGCATCACCACGCGACCCTCGCCCAGCCCCTTGGCACGGGCGGTGCGAATGTAATCCTGGCGCATGACCTCGAGCATGTTGGAGCGCGTCAGGCGGGCGATCACCCCGGCGGCGACGACGGCCAGCGCGAGGGCGGGAAGCACCAGATGGTGAAGGATGTCGAGCACGCCGCCGCCGCCATATACCGCCGTCATGCCGCTGGCAGGAAACCAGCGTAGTTCCACGGCGAAGGCCAGAATCATCAGCATGCCGAGCCAGAAGGCCGGCACCGAAATCCCTACCAGCACCAGCAAGGTAATGATTCTGTCGCTCCATCCGTACTGGCGCACGGCGGAGACGATACCTGCGGCCACGCCGACCACGATGCAGATCACAAGCGCTGTGCCGGCGAGAATCAGCGTGGCGCCGAAGCGCTCGAGCACCTCGTCGAGCACCGGTCGGTTGAGCGAGTAAGAGCGACCCAGGTCGCCTTGCAGGATATTGCCGAGCCAGACCAGGTATTGCTGCGGCGCCGGCAGATCGAGACCCAGGTCGGCACGCAGTTCGGCGAGATTCTCCGGTGTGGCATAGGAGCCGAGAATGGCGCGGGCCGGGTCACCCGGAATCAGCGACATGATCGCGAAGACGATCAGCGAAAGACCGAGCAGTACCGGCAGGATCATCAGCAGGCGGCGCAAGGCATAGCGAAGCATGGGCGGCTCCGTGGTTTGAGGCAACATAGTTCGAGACAGCGAGGTTGGCCTCGGTGTGGCTTGAGTCGGCGCAAGCCACAGCGAAAGGGGCGGCCCGCAAAGGCCGCCCTGATGTCGGCACGAGCGCTGCCCTAGGGCTTTTCGACCTCATGCAGCAGCAGGAAGAAGGACGGCTGGAGGCTGAAATTCTCGACGTTGGCACCGGCCACGGCATTCTGCTTCCAGTTGGCGATGAAGGCCCAGGGGGCGTCTTCGTGAACGATGCGCTGCATCTGCCGGTAGAGCGCTGCCCGCTCGTCGCGGCTCACGCTGCGCCGCGCCTTCTCGAGCAGTTCGTCAACCTCGGGGTTGCTGTAGTAGCCCGAATTGAAACCGCCTTTCTCCGGCATCGCATCCGTGCGCAGGGCCAGGAACGGCAAGGTGTCGGGGTCATTGGTCATCCATGCCATCTGTGCCATGTCGGCCTTGCCTTCGAGGCCGGGGTTCACCTGGTCGAGGAAGGTGTTCCATTCATAGGTTTCGATGTTGACGGTCAGGCCCACCTCGGCAAGATCCGCCTGGATGGCGGTGCCCATGGGGACCGGGTCGAGCATGCCCGAGCCCCCTTCAGTGACATAGAAGGTGATCTCGGCATCCTCGAAGCCGGCCTCGGCGATCAGTTCTCGGGCACGTTCCGGGTCGTGCGGATAGGGCTCGAGTTCTTCGTTGTAGGCCCACTCGAAGGCTGGCGGGATGGGGCTGTCGGCGACCTCGGCGGTGCCCTGGAGCACATTGTCGACCAGCGACTCCTTGTCGATGGCGTAGTTGACCGCCTGACGCATGCGCTGGTCCTGGAAGGGGCCTTCCTTCATGTTGAGGATCAGGAACCACAGGTGCGGGCCGACCTGCTCGTAGACCTCGAACATCGGGTCCTCTTCCATCGAGGCCAGCGTGTCCGGGGGAACTTCGACCATCAGGTCGATACCCCCCGACAACATCTCGGCCACGCGGGTATTGGCATCGGTGATCGGCCGGAAGACCACGGCTTCGAGCGACGGCGGGCCATCCCAGTAATCTTCGTTGCGGCTGGCGACGACTCGGCTGTTGCTTTCCCACTCCTCGAACCGAAACGGGCCGGTGCCGGATGGGTTGCGCCCGAAGTTCTCGCCGTGCTCCTCGACCGCCGCGGGGGAGACGATCAAGCCGGTGGGATAGGCAAGGTTGGAGAGAAAGGGCGCATAGGGTTCGTCGAGGGTAAAGGTGACTTCATGTTCGCCGGTCGCCTCGACCTCCGCGATTGCATCGAAGAAGAAGGCGAGCGGGAAGGGACCCGTATCGTGATAGGGATGATCCTCGTCGAGCATGCGTTCGAAGTTGAACACGACCGCCTCGGCATTGAAGTCGCTGCCGTCGTGGAAGACGACATCGTCTCGCAACGTAAAGGTATAGAGGGTGCCGTCTTCACTGATGGACCACTCTCGGGCCAGGGAGGGCTCGACATCGAGGGTTCCATCGGCGTAGCGCACCAGGCCATCGTAAAGATTCATCATGATGCGAAAGTCATTGACCGCGGTGACCTGGGCCGGGTCGAGTGCCTTGGGTTCGGCGATCTGGCCAACGATCAGTACATTGGGTGGCGTTTGCGCGGATAGCGTGCCACTCGCCCCCAAGGCACTCACTCCCAGTGATAGGGATGCCAGAACGGGCAGCCACCAGCGGCCGGCCCCGGAATGCATGACGGTCATGTTGCCTCTCCTGGTCGTTGTTGTAGATCATTGTTATAGATCGCCCGAAAGACAGGCGAGGGGCTTTGCTAGCGGAGGTGTTTTTGTTAGCGAGAGCGGCTAGGCTGACAATGTCGCTGTATTTATCATGATAAATTCGACTCTATACCTATGGCACAGCCTCGCCGACCCCGCAAGTCGTCGGCGCTCTGGAGACCGCCATGACGTTTAGCTTGATCGCCATCGACCGTGCCACCCAGGCGCTCGGTATTGCTTGTGCGACGGGAGGGCCGGCACTCGGTGGCTTCGTGCCGCATCTGTTGCCTGGTGTGGGGGCATGTATCACGCAGGGCTACAGCACTAACGTACTGGCCGCCGAACGCGGGCTCGACTTGCTGGCCCATGGTTGGTCGGTCGAGGCCGTCCTCGAGCGACTGCGAGCCGACGATCGGGGCCAGGCGTTTCGCCAGTTGGCGTTGATGAACATGACGGGCGAGAGCAGCGGCTGGACCGGTGACAGCAACGAGCCAGTGACGGCCATGCATTTCGAGCCTGGCCTGGTGGTGGCCGGCAACATGCTTGGCAATGCGCGGGTAGTGCCGGCGATGGCGGCGGCGTTTCGCGAGGCCCATGAATCAGGCGGTATGCTGCCAGACCGGTTGTTGGCCGCCATGGCGGCCGGCGAACTCGCCGGGGGCGACTATCGCGGCGTACGGTCGTCGGCGCTCAAGGTACGCGCTAAGGGTGGCATCCCGCTTGATCTGCGCATCGACGATGCGCACGACGCCGTCCCTGCCCTTGTCCGCCTCTATCGCCGTATTCAGGACGACGAGGACTTCCAGGCGTTCCTGGCACGGCTTCCCACCGCCGAATCACCGCATCGCCACTGAGCCCTCGCTCGACACGCACAGGAGCCACCCCATGACCCGGACGCCTTCAGACCTCACCCTCGGACAGCGCTTGATGGAGCGCCTCGACCAGGCGGCTGCGTTTTCCCGACCCGGACCCGGCGTAACGCGCCTCTTCTGCAGCGATGAGCATCGACGCTTGCTGCCGCTGCTGGAAACCTGGATGACCCGCGCTGGTCTGACCCCCGAACTGGATGCCGCCGGGACGCTGGTGGGGCGCAATCTCAGGGCGCTGGCGGGCGAGCCGACGCTGATACTGGGATCACACCAGGACACGGTGACCGAAGGCGGCAAGTACGATGGCATGCTCGGGGTGGCGTTGCCGTTACTGGCACTGGAAGCGCTTCGCGAGCAGGGGGGTGAACTCGATTACGGGATCGAAGTGGTGGCCTTCGGTGACGAGGAGGGCACACGGTTTCAGTCAACGCTGGTGGGCAGCCGCGCGCTGGCCGGCACGTTCGACCCCGCGATGCTCGATGCCCGCGACAGCGATGGTATTCGCCTGGGCGAGGCGCTTGCCGCCTTCGGTGGGAACCCGCAAAGCATGTCCACGCTGGCGCGAGATCCCGGCAAGACGCTGGGGTTTGTCGAAGTGCATATCGAGCAGGGCCCGGTGCTCGAGCAGCAGGGGCTCGCCGTTGGGGTGGTCACCGCCTTGACGGGCATCGAGCGCCACCGCATCAGCGTGATCGGCAAGGCGGGGCATGCCGGCACCACCCCCATGGCGGGGCGCCGCGATGCGCTGGTCGGCGCCTCGGAAATGGTCATGGAAGCCGACCGCTTGCTCAATGAAGGTGAAGGGTTGGTCGGGGTGGTGGGTAAACTCGAGGTGCGCCCCAACGCGGTCAACGTGATTCCCGCCGAGGTGATATTCTCCCTGGAATTGCGCTCGCCCGAGCGTGCCAAGCGCCTCGCCGGTAGAGAGCGAATCCTGCATGCGGTGAAGGATATTGCCAGCCGCCGGGGGCTGGTGCTCGACATCGAGCCGACCTATCAGGCGGAAGGCGTGCCCTGCGCCGACTGGCTGATCGAGGCATTGGAAGCCGCCTGCACGGCAGCGGGTGAGCCAACGCGACGCCTGTTCAGCGGCGCCGGTCACGACGGTCTGGCGATGCACGACCTGACCGATATCGGCATGCTCTTCGTGAGATGCCGCGAAGGCTTGAGCCACCATCCCGACGAGGCGATCAGCGCCGCGGATGCCGAAGCGGCGACGCGCGTGATCATGGCCATGCTGCGAGCCATGCCGACGGCTCGACGCAAGGCGTGAACATCCCACGATGTGTCGAGTCTGAGGGGCGTGCATCCTCGGGAGTCATCCATGTCGGGAGACGGTCATGATCGATAGAATACAGCGCTTCTTTCAGCAGTCACTGGCGCAGCCGGGCAGTGAGTCCGGGTCCGCGCCGAGTCTCGAGCTCGCCACCGCGGCGTTGCTGTGTGAAGTAGTACGCGCCGATTACCATATCGATGACGCAGAGCTCGATACCCTGCATCGGTTGCTCAAGTCGCATTTCGGCCTCGCGGACGCGCAGGTAACCGAGCTAATGGAAATGGCGCATGAGGAGGTGGACGATGCCGTGGACCACTACCAGTTTGTCAGCCTGATCAAGGAGAATTACGACTACGAAAAACGCTGCGAGCTGATCGAGATGATGTGGTCGCTGGCGCTGGCCGATGGTGAGCGCCACCATCTCGAGGAGCATCGAATCAGGCGACTCGCCGATCTGTTGCATGTGGGGCACGCCGATTTCATTCGTGGCAAACTGCTGGCTCAAGGCGGTCAGGACTGACGGCGTTCCGGCCTTATGATATGCGGACGAGCAACATCCGTTTTTTACGTGGCATCCGACGTCACGGATAGACACCGGCATGCAGGAGAAGATCATGTCTCGCGAAATCATCGTTATGGGGGCCGGGATGGTCGGCGTTTCGATTGCCTGGCATCTCGCCCGCCGTGGCCACTCGGTGGTGCTGCTGGACCGTCGCGAGCCGGGTCGCGAGACCTCTTTCGGCAATGCCGGGATCATCCAGCGGGAGGCGGTCAAGCCATATCCATTCCCACGTGACCTGGGCACTCTGGCACGCGTCCTGCCCAATCGCGCTGTGGACATCCGCTATCGGATCGGCGGTGTCATGGGGTCGGCCCAGTCGTTGCTGGGCTATTGGCACAATTCCTCCCCGCGTCGCTACGAGGAAATCGTGCCTGAGTACGCCTCCCTGATCATGCTGGCACTCGAGACGCACGGCCCGATGATCGAGGCGGCGGGCGCCGAGTCGCTGGTCAGCAAGCAAGGGTGGCTCGAGCTCTATCGCAGTGCCGAAGGGCTCGATAACAAGTTACGCGACGTCGAAGAGGCCACCGAGCAGTTCGGCGTGGGACATCGTCTGCTCAATGCTGCCGAGTTGAAGGCACAGGAGCCCCATCTTTCGGGCGATCTGGCTGGGGCCATTCATTGGACCGATTCCTGGACGGTTGGCGATCCCGGAGCGCTGGTGCATGCCTATGCGCGGGCCTTCGAGGCCGAAGGCGGCCGCCTGGTGCGTGCCGAGGTGCACGATATGACGCAGTCAGGGCAGGGCTGGCGCGTGACGACCGACGAGGGTCCGCTTGAGGGCAGCGATCTGGTAATGGCCATGGGTCCCTGGTCGGGTGACTGGTTGGCTCGCCAGGGGCTATCGCTGCCGCTCTTCGTCAAGCGTGGTTACCACATGCATTACGCGTCGCGCGGTGATGCGCATCTCAATCATTGGATCATGGATGCCGAGATCGGTTACCTGCTGGCGCCGATGCATGCCGGCATACGCCTGACCACTGGCGCCGAACTGGCGCCGCGTGAGGCGCCCGCCCACTACGGCCAGCTTTCCGCGGCCGAGGCCGTGGCTCGCAAATTGTTTCCCCTGGCGGAGCGGCTCGATGCCGAACCCTGGAAGGGCGCACGGCCCTGTTTGCCGGACATGAAGCCGGTGATCGGCCCGGCGCCGGGTCTCGATGGGCTCTGGCTCGCGTTCGGCCATGGGCATCAGGGGTTCACCTTGGGACCGGCGA
Organism: Halomonas jincaotanensis; assembly: GCF_018448785.1. Lineage (GTDB taxonomy): Bacteria > Pseudomonadota > Gammaproteobacteria > Pseudomonadales > Halomonadaceae > Halomonas > Halomonas jincaotanensis. The sequence continues at coordinate 489,743 of NZ_JAHCLU010000001.1, forward strand.
CAGGGCGCCTGCTGGGAGAAATGATCGATGGTGAGCCGACGGCCATCGACATGGCGCCATTCCGCGCCGACCGTTTCTGAGTGTCCGGTCAGGCGCCGGCGTCTCGTCGACGGTTGAGGCGATGCAGGATCCACTTGACCAGCAGGGTCAGCACGAAGACGCCCCACCCCGCGGTGGCCAGTACGTTGAACAGCAGCATCTTTTGTTCGCCATCCAGGGGGGTGAGGAGGGTCTCGATGACAATGGCGATCAGGAAGGCCAGCGTCAGGGGCAGGGCGAGGATATGCATCCACATCTCGGTGCGCCGCTTGCGCACATGATAACGGCGCAACAACACCCGAATGGGACGGTGCACGAAGCTGACCAGAATCATGCTCCCCAGGGCCAGAAGGGCGGCCAGGAAGGGTTCGATGCTGCCGAGACGGGCGGAAATACTGATGGACCAGAAGACCACCAACCACATCAGCCCGGCCAGCGTGGCGACCAGGTCGGCATATTGGCGCACCTTGGGCATGCGATCTCCCTCGATTGGTCTGGCGGCATGATACGGGAAATCCGTCACGGATGAAGCCCCGGGAGTCCCGGTAGGTCAACGCTGCCTTTCTGCTGCGGTATACTACCCCCTGTTGCGCGCGTTATTCCGCTCATTGACTCAATCAGGACTCGTCATGACATCGATCACCCTGACCCGCCCCGACGACTGGCACCTTCATCTGCGCGACGGTGAGGTGTTGGGCGCCGTACTGGGTGCCAGTGCCCGGCAAATGGGCCGTGCGATCATCATGCCCAACCTCACGCCGCCGGTCACCACGACGCAGCAGGCGCTTGCCTATCGCAAGCGAATCCTCGCGGCGCTGCCGGACGGCAGTCGCTTCGAGCCGCTGATGACGCTCTATCTCACCGACGATACGCCGGCGGCCGAGATCGAGCGGGCCAACGCCAGCGGTCTGATCCATGCCGTCAAGCTCTACCCCGCGGGGGCGACCACCAATTCCGCTTCCGGCGTCACCGACCTCGCTCACTGCGACGCGGCCATCGCGGCCATGTCGCGGCTCGGCATACCGCTGTTGATGCACGGGGAAGTGACCCATGCCGAGGTCGATATCTTCGATCGTGAAGCCGTTTTCATCGAGACGGTGCTGGCGCCGCTGCTCGAGCGTCATCCCGACCTGAAGGTGGTCTTCGAGCATATCACCACCCGTCAAGCCGCCGAGTTCGTCGCCCAGGCGCCTGCCAGTGTGGCCGCGACCATCACCGCTCATCATCTGCTTTTCAATCGCAATCACATGCTGGTCGGTGGTATCCGCCCACACTATTATTGTTTGCCGATTCTCAAGCGTGAGCGTCATCGGCAGGCGCTGCTTGAGGCCGCGACCTCCGGTTCCGGCAAGTTTTTCCTGGGTACCGATAGTGCCCCCCATGCCCAGGGTGACAAGGAGAGCGCTTGTGGCTGTGCCGGTGCCTATACGGCGCCGGCCGCTATCGAGCTTTACGCGACGGCGTTCGAGCAGGTTGACGCCCTGGATCGGCTGGAGGGTTTTGCCAGTCACCATGGCCCCGATTTTTACGGATTGCCGCGCAATCGGGATACGATCACGCTGGTGCGAGACGCCTGGCAGGTCCCGAGATCGCTGCCCTATGCCGGTGGCAAGCGCATCATCCCTCTGATGGCCGGCGAGTCACTGGCCTGGTCACTCATTGACCATTGACCTGCCGGTTCAGGAAGGCGATACCCGCATCGATGGCGCCCCCACGCGTCAGGAAACTGGTCACATGGCCGCGCCAGTGCTGGAGATAAAGCTCGGTCTCCACGCCCTTGGCGGCCAGCTCGGACTTGAAATCGGTGGCATGATCGACTGGCACCAGCCGGTCCCAGGTGCCATGGAAGAGGAAAAACGGCGGGGTGTCTGTTGTCACCTGGCGGGCCGGGGAGGCGAGGCGATACTGTTCGGGCACCTCGGCCCGCGTGCCACCCAGAAACTCGACGACCAGACGCCCATCATCGAACTTGAAGAGATCACTGGGCGTTCCCCCTGCCAGCACCGCGGCGAGGCGGGCATGGTCGCCTCCGTAGGGCGAGGCCAGCGGCCCTTCGGTACCCGCGACCGCGAGCAGGCTGACCAGATGAGCGCCGGAGGAAAACCCCACCCCGACAATATGGTCGGTGTCGACACGCCACGCGTGAGCGTTGTCGTGCAGCCAGGCCATGGCCTGCTGCAGGTCGTGAAGCTGTGCCGGAAAGCGATATTCCGGCGCGAAGCGATGCTCGATATTGACCGCCACGTAACCTTCCTGTGCGAGACGCTCGGCGATGGGGGTCATGTCATCTGGAGTGCGGTTCTGCCAGCCGCCACCGTGGACGACCAGGGCGGCGGGGCGCAGCAGGGTGCTACTGGATGTGTCGGGCAGGTAGACGTGAGCCTCGAGCGTCTCGGGCCAGTCGGCGGGAGTGTAGGCTTGGCCAGGCAGCGCACGGAAGGACGTATCGGCTTCCGGTTCGCCGCGTCTTTCGATGGCCGCCTCGCCTTGGGTGGCGGTGTGCGTGCTGCTACAACCGACGATCAACAGGCTCAACGCCACGCCGAGCAGGCAGTGACGCGAACGGCTAGTGGGGTAAGGGGACGGCACAGGAGGTGTCTTCCATGGCCAGGCGCTCGACCATGGCCACGACCATGCGCGCCGAATGGTCAGCCGCCTGTTCGAGAAACTGCTCGAACGAGAGATGGTTATCGACACCACCGGCGATGTCCGACAGCGAGCGGATGACCACAAACGGGCAGCGGTAGAGATGGCATGTCTGCGCGATGGCGGCGGCTTCCATTTCGGCGGCCAGCATGGTGGGAAAGCGTGAACGTGTCTTGGCGACCAGCTCGGGGCAGGCCATGAAGACGTCGCCGGTGGCGATCAGCCCCTCGATAACCCTGACTTCCCCGAGCGACTCGACGCATTCCCGCGCGATCCTGATCAGCCTGGGATCGGGCCGGTAGGCGGCTGGCATGTCTGGCACCTGACCGTGCTCGTAACCGAAAATCACGGCGTCGACGTCGTGATGGCGAACTTCTGTCGACACGACCACATCGCCAATTGACAGTCCTTGGCCGAAACCGCCGGCAGAGCCAGTATTGATAACGGCCTGAGGTTGATACATGTCCAGTAACAGCGTGGTGCCCACCGCGGCGTTAACCTTGCCGATCCCGGATTGCAGGATCACCACGTCGATGTCATGCAGGCGGCCGATATGGAAGATCGAACCGACATGAGTCCTCGTCTGGCGATCTTCCAGCAAGGCGGCCAGGCGATCCACTTCCTGGGCCATGGCGCCGATGATGCCAATTGGTTTCATGGCGTCGGCGTGCTCCGCACTGGCGAAAGAGGCATCAGGCGAAGACCTGCGTCCATTCGTCGCGCTTGGCAAGAAATCCGCGAGCGATATCCTTCGCGCCTTCGAGGCTGTGGCTGGCCGCCCAGCCACATTGCATCTCGTTACAGGCGGGGACATCCTCGGCGACGAGCACGTCCTCGAGGGTCTGCTGCAGGAGGCGCAATACATCGTCATAGTCGTCGTGGTTGATCATCGCCACGTAGAAGCCCGTTTGGCAGCCCATGGGGCTAATGTCGACGACCTTGTCGGAATGGTTGCGAGAAAGCTCGGCCATCAGGTGTTCCAGGGAGTGCAGCGCGGGCATCTCCATGTGAGTCTGATTGGGCTGACAGATGCGCATGTCATACTTGTGAATGCGATCCCCCTTCTCGCCGGCCTTGATGTCGGCGAGGCGGACATAGGGTGCCTTCACCTTGGTGTGATCCAGGTTGAAGCTCTCCACGTTCATCTTGTCGCTCATCAATGACCTCTTGTCCGATAATGACTCAACGGGCACCTATACTAGCGCGATGGCGAGCGCGGTGCATCATCAGGCGGGTTGCAGGCCCGATTCCATGGCGTCATGACGCTCTGCGGCGATCAAGGTGTTTTCCAGTAATGAAGCGACGGTCATCGGACCGACACCGCCTGGCACCGGGGTGATCCAGCTGGCTCGCTCAACCGCTGATGCAAACTCGATATCGCCGATCAGCCGGCCATCGTCTTCGCGGTTGATGCCCACGTCGATGACGATGGCGCCATCGCGAACCCATTCCCCCTTGACCAGTCCCGGCTTGCCAACCGCCACAACGAGTAGCTCGGCACGCCTGACATGCGCCTCGAGATTGCGGGTGAAGCGATGACAGACAGTCGTGGTACAACCCGCCAGCATCAGCTCCAGGGCCATGGGACGGCCGACGATGTTGGACGCGCCGACGACGGTAGCGTCGAGCCCACGGACATCCAGATCATTTGCCTTTAGCAGGGTCATTACTCCCTTCGGCGTGCAGGGTCGCAGCATGGGCAGACGCTGGGCCAGACGGCCAAGGTTATAGGGGTGGAACCCATCGACGTCCTTGTGGGGCAGGATGCGTTCGAGGATGGGACGTGAATCGAGGTGTGCGGGCAGCGGCAACTGGACCAGGATGCCGTCGATGCGAGCATCGTTGTTGAGTTCGTCGACCAGCGCTTCGAGCTCCAACTGGGAGGTCGCCATGGGTAGCTGGTACTTCAGGGATTTTATGCCGGCCTCTTCGCAGGCACGATGCTTGTTACGTACGTAGACCGCCGAGGCGGCGTCCTCACCGACGAGTATCACCGCCAGACCCGGTACGCGTGCGCCTGCTTCCCGGCGATCGCGGACCTGGAGCCCGACCTGCTGGCGAACTTTCGCGGCAATGGCCTTGCCGTCGATCAATTGGGCGGTCATCTGGCGTCCCCTGATGGTCTATTGAGATCGAAGTGGACGCCGCTGAGACGGCATCTCTAGACTAGAAAAGTCGCTGATTTTCGCATGCCGGGCCGTCCAGGCAAAGCGCCGCCAAAAGCAATGACAACGCCTGGCTTGACCTGCCGTCAAAGATGAGTAGAATACGCAACGCTCGACGAGGCCCCTGCGGCGCGTCTGGGCCGTTAGACGACCGGCGGGGTGTAGCGCAGTCTGGTAGCGCGCCTGCTTTGGGAGCAGGATGTCGGGGGTTCGAATCCCTCCACCCCGACCACAACGTATTGATTGGAAAGAACATTATTCCATCATGAGTTGTGGTAGAGTGCCTAGAAACGTAACATGCGCTCATAGCTCAACCGGATAGAGCAACGGCCTTCTAAGCCGTAGGTTGCAGGTTCGAGTCCTGCTGGGCGCGCCAGCCAAGGCGTCAAGCGGTGTGAGAGTTTGCAGCAATCGAGTCAGAATCAAGCCCAGTGTCGATTATGGTGGATGTAGCTCAGTGGTAGAGCCCCGGATTGTGGCTCCGGTGGTCGTGGGTTCGATCCCCATCATCCACCCCATTTCGATACAGCGGTACCCTTTACGTTAAGGCAATGGTGGATGTAGCTCAGTGGTAGAGCCCCGGATTGTGGCTCCGGTGGTCGTGGGTTCGATCCCCATCATCCACCCC
>NZ_JAHCLU010000010.1 GCF_018448785.1 Halomonas jincaotanensis
GGCGAACCGCCAGTTGGTCGCCTGACAACCAGGGAAGCTCCACTTACGGTGCTGTCCAGTTTTACGGGTCCATTTCTGAGCCACGCTCTTCCAGAATCTCAAAGGCCGGAATCCAATAAACGCCGGTAGATTCCATGGCCACGTTGGTGATGTGTTGCTCGGTGAGCCAGTCGCCGAGGAAGTCGCGGGCACGCTGGCCGCCACGCCCCTTGTTAAAGTCGTAGATCACCGCCTTCAATCCGGCGTAGGGCGTGCTGGCGTAGGCCCAGAGGTAGGCCCTGTGGGTTTTCTTCTTCCCCGGGGCCAACATCGGTACCGGGGTCTCGTCGGCATGCAGTACTGGCTCACTGAGCAGCAGGTCACGTAAGGCATCGATCAGCGGCTGAAGCCGCACGCCGCAGATGCCGACCCACTCGGCCAGGGTGGGGCGCGGAATCGGTACGCCGGCGCGGCCAAAGATCTGCTCCTGGTGATAGAGCGGCAGATGATCGGCGTATTTGGCGATCAGCACCTGAGCCAGCAGGCCGGCGGTGGCTATGCCCTTGTCGATGATCTGTGCCGGTATCGGCGCCTGGGTCAGCGTTTCGCACTGGTCACAGACCCACTTGCCGCGGACATGGCGCTCGACGTGGAACACGCCCGGCGTGTCGTCGAGCTTCTCGCTGATCTCCTCGCCGATCCGCCGCCGCTGGCAACCGCAGTCACAGTGCTCGCTCTCCGGGTCGTGGCGGATCTCGGTGCGCGGCAGTTCGGGAGGCAACGGCGCGCGCTTGGGCGTCTTCTTGGTCGCTGGCGGTGTCGCGGGCGTAACCAGCGCCTCCAGCTCGGTCTCGATGGCGGCGATGTCGGCATCCACCCCATCGTCCAGCAGACTGATCTGCAGGAGATTGTGCTGCTCGCTGCGCTTGCCGAACGCGTGGCGCTTGAGCAGCGCCAGTTCATAGGTCAGTTTCTGGTTGACCTGCTCGGTGTGACGCAGCGTCTTCTGGCTCTGCGCCAACGCTTGATCACGTTCTTGCAGGGACGGCTCCTGCTGCTCGACCTGCGACATCAGCGTTGCCGCCAGGTGTCGGAGCTGATCGGGAGAGAGCTGGGACAGGTCGGATGGCGCGTTAATCTGGCGAGTATGCCAGCTGCCAGTGGATAGCGGGATTAGCGCATCAGCGAATAGCCTAGCGGTCGCATCTGTGCCGTTCATGGCGGATGCCCTAGACCACCGAGATCACGCCGTCGGGGCCGAGGCGTTGCCAGGGCAACCCCTGCACCAGGGCGCTGACCTGTTCGAGCGATAACTCGACCCGGTCCCCTCGCCAGGTCGCCGCCTAGTAGAACTTGCCCTGGTTCAGTCGACGGGCACACAGCCGGTTACGAGAGTTCGAAGAACACGACTAGATGAGTGTGCCACGGTCATCTATGGACCATCTCGATAAGGAAAGTTTGCATGACCAGCCTGCCCGGATATGTACTGCGAGATGAAGAGCAATGGGGAAGTCGCTTTATCGACGTGAGAGGCATGACTTACCACACCCGGTGTCGTCTCACTGACTCAGCGAAGGGGACGAATCCGATTGTGCTGGTACATGGGTTGGGAATGTCCGGCAACTACTTTATGCCCACTGCGAAGCGACTCCCCGCCAAGGGTGCCGCCGTTTACGTGCCCGATCTACCCGGTCATGGCAAAAGCGATACACCCGAATCGCCCTTGAATGTGCTCGGCTTGGCTAATGCCCTGATCGATTGGCTGGATACCATGGGCATCGCACGAGCCGACCTGGTGGGGCATTCCATGGGGTGTCAGATAGTGGCTGATGTGGCTGTTCGCTTCCCCAATCGGGTAAGACGCTTGGCCCTGATAGGACCGACAGTCGATCCTTCACATCGAAACATCCGCGCTCAGCTGCCTCGGGCGCTCTACGCCTGCACCTTCGAGCGGCCCGGGTTGCTCCTACATGTCATGGCTGACTATTGGCGCATGGGAACGCGACTCTGGCCCGAAGCTATCGCCATGCTCCACGATCCTGTCATAGAGAAGCTTTCCTGCGTCGAGCAGCCAGTGTTACTGATTCGTGGCCAGCGAGATACGATCACGCCACAACGCTGGCTTGACCAAGTGAGCCAAATGACGGGGGCGGAGCGGGTAGTGATCATCCCTAAATGGGGTCATAGTGTCATTTACAGTGCGCCTGATGCGGTGGTGGCAGAGCTGCGAGCATTCTTGGGCTAGGTGTAGGGTCCCGCGTGATTGATTATCCGTTTGGTAAATAGTGCTGACCGTATGGCCTGCCATTCTTTCATCGATGCGATCGGTGAAGGAGCTGCCGTTGTCAGTCAAAAAAAACGATCCGCACCTTGAACGGTGCTTTCTCGACCACGCGTTTCTTGAAGGCTCGGGCATTCGTGGCGGACTGGCTGCTTCTGACCTCCAGATACACCCAGCGCCTTGCCCGATAGATGGTCACTTACAGGTAGAGCTTCTGCTGCTCGTCGGGCATCTGGGGCAGACGCTTGGTGTCGAGGTGCACCTTGAAGGGCTTGTGTCGGGGGTTCTCGTCACCGCCGGCACCCTCCGAGCCAGCACCCGATTGCCGCTGGAGCGTATCACTCGCGCGATCATTCCCTATCCATTGGGGCTGATCGTGATACTGCTGCTGGTGGTCTATGTCCCGATACTGCTGGATCTCTCCGGCTAAGGAAGCATTCATGCATCAATCGACAAAGCTGGTTACCGCGGGTCTCGCCCTGGTAATGCTGGCAAGCTGCACCACTTATACCTACGAGGATGGCCGCAAGGAAACGGTCTGGGGCGTGCCCACCGAAGACGAAACGAAGACCCGGGAAGAACGACAGGTGGAAGGCGTGAGATATCGCGAGCCGGGAAAGATCCCCGAGTGATCGAGTTCGACCCTTGTGAACCGCCTACTGCTCAGATAATGCCGATGTCTCGTGTATTGCCTGCTTCCTGAAGACAACGCTCAAGTTGTTGGCTGGCATCTCCACGACTCGCTCCAACTTGAAGCCACGCCGTTCGGCTTCGGCCCACACGCTTTCCAGATGCCGTATTCCCCAGCGTGAATCGTGAGCCTTCAGGTCCGCATCAAAGGCCTCGTTGCTCGGCGCCGTATGACGTCCCTCTCGCTGATAGGGACCGTAAAGATACAGCACACCGTTATCTACCAACCGCTCCCCCGCACGTACCATCAAGGTCTCGGTCACGTCCCACGGCGAGATGTGCACGAGATTGATGGCGACAACGGCATCGAAACGCATTTCAGGCCAAACGCCCATTACGTCAAGCGCGATCGGCTCGCGAAGATTCGCCAACCGAACGTCATCGCGCCATGCTGCAATGGAGGCAAGCGCTTGGGGCGCCGGGTCGCTGGGCTGCCATGCCCAGCCTGGCATGGCACGGGCACAATGCACGGCATGCTCGCCACTGCCGCTTGCCACCTCGAGTACGCGAGCCGTCTCAGGGAGGACTTGCACAAGCACCTCGAGAATAGGCTGGCGATTGCGCACCGCGGCAGGGCTTTGTAGACGGGGATCGCTCATTGGGCGCCTCATGGCCTGGTGGTTTCGGAAAGCACTACTTCCTGCCCCTTGGTTTGCGACGTGGGCCACCAGCTTGCTGACGGGGTCCCGGCGAGCGGGAAGTCCTCGCCGATTTGCGGAGCTTAGCCTTGCCGGCCGGCGTCGCCTTGGTATGGACCTTGTCAGGATGTGTCGTACCGGCCGCCCTGCGCTTCGACGCCTTACCGGCGGTGGATTTTCCGCCTTCGCCCCGGCGGGGTGTGCCACGCTTCTGCGCACTCTGCTTGCCGGGACTTTTTTTGTGGCCCTTGTCTTTAGTGGACTGGCGGCCGTTGCCCTGGACCTGGGAAGAGGAGTGCTCCGTCAGGGAAAGGATCCTCGTCACCTCTTTTGACGTTAGGTCCCGCCAGTCCCCCGGCGCCAGCCCCTTGAGTGACACGTTCATGATGCGGATGCGCTCAAGTTTCACGACGTCATAGCCGAACACCTCGCACATGCGTCGGATCTGGCGATTCAGCCCCTGGACCAGGGTGATGTTGAAGATGAACCGAGACTCTTTGACCACCCGGCACTCGCGGGTGACTTCACCCAGGATCAGCACACCTGCGCCCATGCCGGCGATGAAGTCATCGGTGATTGGCTTGTTGACGGTGACCCGATACTCCTTCTCGTGGTGGTTGCTCGCTCGCAGAATGCGGTTGACCAGGTCGCCGTTGTTGGTCAGGAAAATCAGCCCCTGGGAATCCTTGTCCAGCCGGCCGATGGGGAAGATCCGAACGCCATGCTTGACGAAGTCGACGATATTGGCCTTCTCGCTGGGCTCGGTGGTGCTGACGATGCCCACCGGCTTGTTGAGGGCGATGAACACCAGGTCCTCTTCTTCCAGTTCCAGCGGCTCAACAACCTGGCCGTTAACCTTGACCACGCTGCCTGGAAAAACCTGGTCACCAGGGGTGGCGCGCTTGCCGTCGACATGGACATTGCCCAGCTCGATATACCGGTCCGCTTCTCGCCGTGAGCACAGCCCGCTCTCGCTGATGTACTTGTTGATCCGTTTCGAGGGCTGGTATGGCATGGGGCGCGTCCGGGACGAGAATGGCAAGGACCGCAGTCGGGCGGTACCTTTCCCGGCAGTGTAAGGGGTGGCTCGCCTGACCACCAGCGGATCCAGAGGGCCCGCCAAGGCTATCGCCGCTGGCAGTAACCCTCGAGGCGGTTCCGGCGACAGTTCCGGACCGGGAAGACTCCATGGCGCCAGGCGTGTCGGGGCCTTATGGCAGAATCCCCGCCAGTCGGCTCGACAGCACGTGCTGCCCCTCGATGGCCATCAGCAACGCCAGGAACATCAGTACGCCGGGCGGCACCAGCACTGCCAGTATCAGCGCCAGGCGCTCCCAGACCAGGTGCATGAAGACCGCCATGATCAGGCCCGCCTTAAGCAGCATGAACAGGGTGATCAGGAACCACTTCAGGTACCCCTCGAGGCCCGACACGTCCACCAGGTAGGAGAACACGCTCAATACGAAGAGCAGGAACCATACCCAGAGGTAGGTGCCGAGGGGATGTTGCTGACTGTTGTCGCTTGCCATCACGACCTCCGGGCTCGCGCCTCACCATAGATAGAAGAATGCGAAGATGAAGACCCAGACCAGGTCGACGAAGTGCCAGTAGAGGCCAAGGTTTTCGACCATCTCGTAGCGACCGCGACGACCGGTCAAGAATCCCGGTTTCTCCTCGTCCAGGGAGCCGCGCCACACCTTGGCCGCCATGATCACCAGGCAGAGCACGCCGATGGTGACATGGGTGCCATGAAAACCGGTGATCAGGAAGAAGCTTGCACCGAATTGCTCCGCTCCCCAGGGGTTGCCCCAGGGACGCACCCCTTTATGGATAAGCTCGGTCCACTCGAAGGCCTGCATACCCACGAAGCTGGCCCCGAGCAGGGCGGTGACGATCAGCAGGACACCGGTAGCCACACGCCGGCGTTCATAGCCGAACTTGACCGCCAGGGCCATGGTGCCGCTACTGCTGATCAGGATGAAGGTCATGATGGCGATCAACAGCAGCGGTATGTCCTGCCCCCCGACATGCAGGGCGAAGATCTCGCTGGCATTGGGCCAGGGATCCACGGCGGTAATACGAACCGTCATGTAGCCGACCAGGAAGCAGGCGAAGATGAAGATATCGCTGAGCAGGAAGGCCCACATCATGACCTTGCCCCAAGGGACTTCCTTGAAGGCTCGCTGGTCGGAACCGAAATCACGAACCATTCCCCGCAGTGCGGTCTCTGTGAAGGGGTCGCGCAAGGTGGAATCAACCATGGAGTGCTCCTCCTTCAGGTCGTCAGCAAGAGGCCGAACAGCAGAGCCCAGACCAGCAGCAGGAAATGCCAGTAGAGCGCGCAGAGTTCGACGCCGGCGCACAGCCAGGCCGCATCGGCATTGCCGTGTAACCTGGCCAGCACCCGCGTCCAGGCCATCAGCCCCCCCAGCAGGTGCGCCCCGTGCAGAGCGGTCAGCAGGTAGAAGAAGGCATTGGCCGGGTTCGCCACCAGGTAGTAGCCGGCCGCCTCGAGCTGTTGCCAGGCCAGCAGTTGGCCGGCCAGGAAGGCCAGGGTGAAGCCGCCACCCGCGGCCAGCAGTTGGCGTAAGCGTCGTGCCTGGTCACGGGCTGCAGCACGCCAGGCCAACTGCAGGGCCAGGCTGGCCAGTACCAGGGCCGTGCTGTTCGCCCAGAGCAGGCCCGGTACCGGCATGGAGCGCCAGTCCGCCCCCATCTCCATGCGCATCAGGTAGGCGCTCACGGTCAGGGCGAAGACCGAGGTCACCACCGCCAGAAAGGCCAGCAGCCCCACCCGCGGTGCGGTAAAGCCAGCGGGAAGGGGTGCCGACTGCGGTCCCGACGCCGCGACCCAGGGCCGTTCGGCGATCGACTGGCGCAACAGCCAGCCGACAAGGGCCGCCATCATCGCCACGATCAGGATCAGGCTCACGGTCATGCGTCACCTCCCCGCCCAGCGTCGGGCTCACGCTCCACCGCCTGGGGCGGCACGTTCTGGGGAATGAAGTCCGCCTTCACCCCAGGCACGCTGTAGTCGTAGGGCCAGCGATAGACCACCGGAAGTTCTTCGCCGAAATTGCCATGGCGCGGCGGAGTGTGTGGCGTCTGCCACTCCAGGGTGGTGGCCTGCCAGGGATTGGGGCCCGACTCGCGGCCGTGTCGCAGGCTCCAGGCCAGGTTGAACAGGAATAACAGCTGGGCGAAGGCGACGATGAAGGCGGCCACCGTGATGCCTGCGTTCAGGGCCTGGACCGAGTCGGAGATGAAGGTCGTTTCGCCGAAGGCATAGTAGCGCCTCGGAACGCCCTCCAGCCCGATGAAGTGCATCGGATAGAAGATGGCATAGGTGCCCAGAAAGGTGACCCAGAAATGAATCTTGCCCAGAGTATCGTCGAGCAGGCGACCCGTGATCTTGGGATACCAGTGATAGATGGCACCGAAGATCACCAGGATGGGCGCCACGGCCATCACCATATGGAAGTGCCCGACGACAAAATAGGTATCGGAGAGCGGCACGTCCACGGTGACATTGCCCAGGAAGAGCCCACTCAAACCGCCGTTGAGAAAGGTGAACAGGAAACCGATGGCAAACAGCATGGGCACGGTAAAGCGAATATTGCCCTGCCAGAGGGTCAGTACCCAGTTGTACACCTTGATCGCCGTGGGCACGGCGATGATCAGGGTCGTGGTGGCAAAGAGGAAGCCGAAGTAGGGGCTCATGCCACTGACATACATGTGATGGGCCCAGACCACGAAGCTCAGCGCCCCGATGATGATGATCGCCCAGACCATCATGCGATAGCCGAAGATGTTCTTGCGTGCATGGGTGGCAATCAGGTCGGAGACGATGCCGAAGGCCGGCAGCGCCACGATATAGACCTCGGGATGGCCGAAGAACCAGAACAGGTGCTGGAAGAGCAAGGGACTCCCCCCCTGGTGCTCTGTCCCCCCCTCCGCCGCGAACATCTCCGGCATGAAGAAGCTGGTACCGACCAGACGGTCCATTAGCATCATGAGCACTGCCACAAAGAGTGCCGGAAAGGCCAGCAGGGCCATCACCGTGGCCATGAAGATCCCCCAGATCGTCAGCGGCAGGCGCATCAAGGTCAGGCCCCGGGTGCGCGCCTGGAGCACCGTCACCACATAGTTGAGCCCGCCCATGGTGAAGCCGACGATGAACACCGCCAGCGACACCAGCATCAGCACGATGCCGGCGTCGATACCCGGGGTCCCCGGGCTGATCGCCTGGGGTGGATAGAGGGTCCAGCCCGCGCCGGTACTGCCGTCGGCCACGAAGAAGCCTGCCACCAGGATCAGTACCGACACCAGGTAGACCCAGTAGCTGAGCATGTTGAGGTAAGGGAAGGCCATGTCGCGGGCGCCGCACATCAGCGGTATCAGGTAATTGCCGAACCCGCCCAGGAAGATGGCGGTGAGCAGGTAGACCACCATGATCATGCCGTGCATGGTCATGAACTGCAGGTAGCTGCCCGGATCGAGGAGGGAAAGGCTATTGGGAAACCCCAGTTGCAGGCGCATCAGCAGCGACAGGACCAAGGCCACCAGGCCGATCGCCGTGGCGGTCAGGCCGTACTGGATGGCGATGACCTTGGCGTCCTGGCTCCATACATACTTGCTGATGAAGCCCCGGGCATGGGGCAGCTCCATTTCCTCCACTTCGGCGGGTGGGGCGTAGCGACTGGCATCGTACTCGCGCTCGGCCATGGTTCACTCCTCGGTGTCGTTGTTGCTGCTCGCCAGTACCTCCCCGTCCCCGGCCAGGGTGCCGATATAGGCCACCACGTCGCGCACGGCGGCATCGTCTACCAGGACCTGGGCCATATCGACCATCTGATTGCCATAGACGTCGCGCGGATGGCGGCCGCGAATCCCCTCGCGGAAGTGGTGAAGCTGGCGCACCAGGTACCAGTCGTCCATGCCTGCTAGGCGCGGCGCCTTATGGGCGTTACGGCCCGTGCCGTCGTCGCCGTGGCAGCTGGCACAGCTGCGATAGAGCACCTCGCCACGGCGCAGGTCCCCGACGATAGTGGCGCGCGTGGGTTCGACCGGCAGCGTCTCGACATGGGCTGCCAGGTCCCGGATGGCTTGGGAATCCTGGAGGGATTGGGCAAAGGGCCGCATTTGTTGCCCAAAGCGATCCGCCTCTTGTTCGCCCCGGGCGCCGCTGCGGAAGTTGCGCAGCTGGCGCTTCAGGTAGTCGGCATCAAGCCCGGCCAGGCGGGGGGCATTGGTGGCCTGCTGACCCCCACCTTGGGGGCCATGACAGGCCACGCAGGCGGCGAAATGCTCCTGGCCGGCCTCGGGATCCCCCGGGCCGCGCTCGACCAGTTCGCCGTAGGTGGGCTGTTCGGCGAGCCAAGCATCGAAACGCTCGGGTTCCACCACCTCGACCCGGCCGCGCATGGCGAAATGGGCGATGCCGCACAGCTCAGCACAGACAGCCTCAAACTCCCCGGTGCGGGAGGGAGTGAACCAGAAGTAGGTGGTCTGTCCGGGGACGGCGTCCATCTTGGCGCGGAAGGGGGCGACCTTGAAGTTGTGCAGTACGTCCTTGGAGCGCAGCAGCATCTTCACGGGACGGCCGACGGGCAGCTGCAGGTGGGGCTCGTTGACCAGGACGTCGTCTTCGCCGCGGGGATCCCCCGGGTCGATGCCGTAGGGGTTGGACTCGTCCATCAAGCCATTGCGCGCCCTGCCGAATTCGCCATCCTCGCCGGGGAAACGGAAACTCCAGTGCCACTGCTGACCGACCACCTCAACCTCGTGAGCGTCATCCGGCACGCTGACGAAGGCGCCCCAGACGAAGAGTCCCGGTGCCAGCAGGGCCGCGATGCCCACCGTGGTGATCCCCGTCAGCCAGAGTTCCAGCCGCTTGTTCTCCGGCTCGTAGTGAGCTCGCCGCTGTCCTCGGTCACGGTAGCGGATCAGCGCCACTACCATGAACAGGGTCACTGCCAGGAAGACCGCCCCGGTAACAAGGAAGGTAATGGTAATGGTCTGATCGATGGCGCCCCAATTGGAGGCCAGCGGCGTCAACTGCCAGGGACTCAGGAAATAGAAGAGTATTGACCCTCCCGCCAGCAGGATCAGCGCAATTGCAATCGCCATAGACGATTCCTCCTACACCACAGCATCAGGCGTGCCAACCAACCGCCAGCGATACTGGATCAGGCGCCGGTGCCCCAGTGATGCTTGAGCTCCGAGCGGGTCACCTTGTCGATCACCACCTCGGGGTGATGGCGGTGGATGATCGAGTAGATCGACTCCTCCCGCTCGTCGGGCACGTCGACCATCATCAGGAAAGCACCGTCGTGGATTTCCTGCTCGTACTTGTCGACTTTCACGTCGTGCACGGAAACCCCGACCATGGTGCTGGTCCATATACCAAAGAGACCGCCGAAAACCCCCATGCCCGCGATCAGGGTAGCGATACCCCGAGGACCGAACTCCTCGCCAAGACCGAAGTAGACCGCGACGCCCAGTACGCAGCCCAGCGGCAAGCCGTACTTGAGCCCACGCCAGGCGGCATGCACCACATCTGAGGTCTGACGCAGGGTGGCGTTGTTGACGCCTCTTTCCTGCAGTGCCTGCCAATCGTTTCCGGTGACGTGCACCTGCTTATGGGTCAGGCCGAGCTCCTCCAACTCGTGGGCGATATTGACCGTAGTATCCAGGTCAGGGGTAAGAAAGTAGAGACGTTGCATGTTACGCCCTCCGTTTTCCAGACGGACTGCCAGGACCACCGGACAACCTGGCTCTGCCCTGTGCGCGATGCACCACTTCCTTTCTTTCAGGGGTGTCGGGCGCGGCGGGCCAAGTCTTGCCGCCCTTCAATCGTTGTTTGCCTTTATAGAGTTGTCGATAATCGCCCGGTCGGCAAGTTCCAGATCATGGACGTCCAGCCCAGGGCCCCACCACCCCCCTTGCTTCAGTGGCTTGCCACGGTGTCTTGCCCTGGATCACTGCACTGCAACAACTGCTGGTCTAAGCTTAACGTTATCGCTTTTCTTTCGCTGGGAGACATTGGATGCCAAATCAGACGCTCGATCATCGCAAGCCCTGGCATGCCATGACAGCAGACGAGGCGTTGCGAGACGTCGAGAGTTCGCCCCAGGGCATCAGCATGTCAGAGGCCGAGTCGAGACTTGCCCAGTACGGGGCCAATCAGCTCAATCAGCAGAAGGGCCGCCCCTGGTGGAAGCGCCTGCTGGAGCAATTCAACAATATCTTGATGATGATCCTCATTGTCGCCGCCGTGGCCAGCTTGTGGCTGGGTCATACGCTCGATGCCGCGGCCATCTTCGGCGTGGTGTTGATTATCGCCCTGATCGGTTTTTTTCAGGAAGGCAAGGCTGAGCAGGCGCTGGATAGCATCCGCAACATGCTCTCGCCACGGGCTAATGTGCTGCGCGACGGCAGGCGCGAGACCATCCCCGCCGAGCAGTTGGTGCCCGGCGATATCGTGCTGGTGGAGAGTGGCGACCGGGTCCCGGCGGACCTGCGCCTGTTGGAGGCACGGCGCTTCCGCGCCGAGGAGGCCTCGCTGACCGGCGAGTCGACCCCGGTGGACAAGGACACAGCTGGCGTGGAAGCTGAGGCGGACCTGGGCGATCGAACCGGCATGGCCTATGCCAGCACCATCGTCGTCCAGGGCAATGCCCGGGGCCTGGTGGTAGAGACTGGCGCCCATACCGAGATCGGTCGCATCTCGGAGATGCTGCGCGGGGTCGAGCAGCTCAAGACCCCGCTGCTGCGCCAGATCGACCGCGCCGGCCGGGTGTTGGCAATCTTCATCCTGGCCGCCGCGGCGCTCACCGCGGCCTTTGGCGTGCTCGTCCACGACCAGCCTCCCAGCGAGATGTTCATGGCCGCCGTGGGCCTCGCCGTGGCCGCCATCCCAGAGGGGTTGCCCGCCATCGTCACCATCGGCCTGGCGCTGGGCGTGCAAACCATGGCGCGCCGCAACGCCATCATCCGCCGGCTGCCCGCGGTGGAGACCCTCGGCTCCATCTCCACCATCTTCTCCGACAAGACCGGCACCCTGACACGCAACGAGATGACCGCCCAGGCGATCTGGCTGCCCGACGGCGAGATCGGCATCGACGGCACCGGCTTCTCGCCCGAGGGCGACTTCCACCAGGTGCGCGATGGCGAGCGCCAAGAGACGGCAATGAACCTGGATGATCACCCTGCCCTGCGCCATTTCCTCAAGGTAGGCGTGCTGTGCAACGACGCCGAGCTGGCAGAAGAAGATGGCCGTTGGAGGATCCACGGCGACCCCACCGAGGGCGCCCTGGTGGTAGCCGCAGCCAAGGCCGGGCTGTCCGCCGCAACGCTGCGCGACGACCACGACCGCCACGACGCCATCCCGTTCGAGTCCGAGCGCAAGTACATGGCTACCCTCCACGTGTTAGAGGGTGAACAGACCCTGCTGGTCAAGGGAGCCCCGGACCGCCTGCTGGAGATGTGCCACCGAGTACGCACCGAGGAGGGGGAACAGGATCTGGATGTCGAGACGTGGGAAGCGCGCATCCACGATCTTTCCTCGCGGGGCCTGCGGGTACTGGCCCTGGCCGAGAAGCCGGTACGGGACGTCAATGAGCTGACCGACGAGCACGCCGAGGAGGCGCTGGTACTGCTGGGGCTCGTCGGCCTGCTCGACCCGCCCCGGGAGGAGGCCATCGCGGCGGTGAAGGACTGCTTGACCGCCGGCATTCGTCCGGTGATGATCACCGGCGATCACGCCGCCACCGCCCAGGCGATCGCCAGGCAGCTGGGGTTCGCCCATACCGACCGCGCCATCAGCGGACGCGAGATCGAAGCAATGTCCGACGCCGACCTCGAGGCGATCATCCTCGAGGTGGATGTCTTCGCCCGCGCCGCGCCAGAGCACAAGCTGCGACTGGTGCAGGCCATGCAGGCACGAGGCGGAATCTGCGCCATGACCGGCGACGGGGTCAACGACGGCCCGGCGCTGAAGCGTGCCGACGTCGGCGTGGCCATGGGCATCCAGGGCACCGAGGCCGCCAAGGAGGCCGCCGAGATGGTGCTGGCTGACGACAATTTCGCCACCATCGTCGGAGCCATCCGCGAAGGCCGCAAGGTCTACGACAACATCCGCAAGACCATTACCTTCCTGCTGCCCACCAACGGCGGCCAAGGCCTGGCCATCATGCTCGCCGTGTTGGCCGGCACCACCCTGCCGGTGACGCCCCTGCAGGCGCTGTGGGTCAACATGGTGGTGGCGGTAACCCTGGGCCTGGCACTGGCCTTCGAGGGGGCTGAGAAGGACATCATGGCCCGCCAGCCACGGGACCCCGACGCCTCGCTGCTCGACCTCTTCCTGCTGTGGCGGGTGGTCTTCGTCTCCCTGCTGCTGCTGGCCGGCGTGTTCGGCATGTTCGGCTGGATCCTCCAGCACGGCGGCAGCGAGATGCTGGCCCGCACCGGCGCGGTCAACATGCTGGTGATGGGCAGCGCCGCCTACCTGATCAACAGCCGCTTCCTGGTGCGCAGCACCCTCTCTCAGGACGGCATCTTCGGCAGCCGCCCGGTGTGGATCTCCATCGGCCTGATCGTGACGCTGCAGTTGGGCTGGACCTACCTGCCCTTCATGCAACTGATCTTCGGCAGCGAAGGGCTCTCGGCGGGCCACTGGGGCGTGATCCTGGCTGGTAGTCTGGCGATCTACCTGATCGTCGAGGTCGAGAAACGCGTGCTGCGTGGGGTCAATAGCCGTCCGACTACCGACCACGGCGGCCATGACCGCTCGGAGCTCGAGTCCTCCTAATGGCGGTCCGCCTGGTACGCCGCCTTGCCCTGCTGGCCCTGATCTGGTGGATAATCAGCGGTGCTGCCACTGCCTGGGCCTGGGGCTTGCCGGTTATCCTGGTTACCGCCCTGGTGATACCGAGCAGCGGTGCGGCGCGGATCCGCCCCCTGGCACTGCTGGCCTTCCTGCCTTTGACCCTATGGCTGGCTCTGCGCGGCGGCATGCAGGTCGCCACGCTAGCCTGTACGCCGCACCTGGATCCCGCTATCCGGGTCATCGATCATCACTGGCGCCACCTGCCCGAGGGGCCGGGGCGGCTATTCATGGCCAGCCTGATAAACCTGCTGCCCGGCACCCTGACACTCCGCCTGACGCCCGATAGACTGACTGTGCATGTGCTGCAGATGGACGCCAACACCCGCCCTGGGCTCGACCGGCTCGAGGCGCGTATCGCCCGCCTGTTTGCCCAAGACGCCGACCTCGAGAAAAAGGAGCCCCGCTGATGTTGCATACGACCACCGCCGCCCTCTTGCTGCTCAACGCCGGGGTCGCGCTGTGGCGCCTGCATCGAGGCCCCACCAGCGCCGACCGAATGCTGGCCGCTCAACTGGTCACCACCTCCTCCATTGCCGTGCTGCTGTTACTGGGCGCCGAACTCGAGCAGCCTGCGCTGGTGGATGTAGCGTTGCTGTTTGGATTGCTGGCGGCAGTGGCCACCGCTAATTTCGTCACCCGCACCTGGACGCTACTCCACGAGGAAACCGGCAGCCGTGAGGAGGCGAGCCGTGACTGAATGGATCGCTGGCCTGGGCCCCTGGCTGATCGCCGCCGGCACGCTATTCTTTTTCGCCGGAAGCCTGGGGCTGATCCGCTTTCCCGATCTCTACGCCCGTCTGCACGCCCTGACCAAGGTCGACAACCTTGGCTTAGGGCTGATCTGCCTGGGCCTGGCCTGTCAGGCGTCGGGGCTTGCCGCCGCGCTCAAATATCTATTGGTATGGGGATTGGTGCTGATCGCCTCGAGCATCAGCGCCACCCTGATTGCCTCCACCGCTATGGCCTGCGGCCTGAGGCCCCACCAGCATCGCCCCGCTATGCGGACCGGCACGACCAAGGAGTCACATCCGTGAGTCACCTGGTGCTCGGCTTCGACCTGGTGATCGTCGCTGGCCTGGCCTGGCTAGCCTGGCAGGCACTGTTCGACCGTCACCGATTCTCCGCAGTGGTCCACTTCATGGCCTTCGGCCTGGTGATGGCCCTGGTCTGGGTAAGACTCGACGCCCTGGATATCGCGCTGGCCGAGGCTGCCATTGGCGCCGGGGTCACTGGTGCCTTGCTGCTGGCAGCCCTCGGGCGGCTGCCCGCCACCAGTGGGCATGCACCCGGCTGGCGGGACTCCCAGTGGCCGCTGGTGCTGCTGGCGCTGGTCACGACCCTGGCGGCCACCCTGACCCTGGCGTGGGTGGCCTGGCAGTTGCCGCGACCGGGTCTGGCGGCTCCGATAGGCGAAGCGCTTCCGAATAGCGGTGTGAACCATGCGGTCACCGCAGTGCTGCTCAACCTGCGCGCCTGGGACACCCTGCTGGAGATGACCGTGATGTTGACTGCGGTGTGCCTGGTCTGGTCACTGGGGCCGGCCCTCATGCCCTATGCGCCGGCCACGTCGCTGCCCGGTCTGCCGGCCCTGGCCAGGCTGCTGCACCCACTCTTCCTGCTGGTCCCCGCTTACTTGCTATGGCGCGGCAGCCACGCCCCGGGGGGCGCCTTCCCCGCCGGCGCGGTACTCGGTGCCGGCGGTGTGTTGCTGGTGCTGACCGACGCAGTCCCCTGGATGCACGAGCCCCGCCGCCAGCCGCTGCTGCGCCTGCTGCTGGCCGCAGGGGTATTGCTGTTCCTGGCCGTGGCCCTGGGCGGCGTGCTGCTAGCAGGTACCTTTCTGGTCATTCCTGCAAGCGTGGCGGGAACCGTGATCTTGGCCGTAGAGGTTGCCGCTGCCCTTTCCATTGCCCTGATGCTGATGGCCTTTTACCTCTACGGCGAACCGGGCCGATGATCGAGCTGTATTTGCTGCTGGCCGCCTTGATGACCGGGATGGCGCTAGTGGGCCTGTTTCGTACCACGGACCTTCTGCGTCGGGTGTTGGCGCTAAACGTGCTCGGCAGCGCCGTCTTCCTGCTATTGGTCACCCTGGCGCGCACCGCCGAGGGCATCGACCCGTTGCCCCATGCCATGGTCCTCACCGGTATCGTGGTAGCGGTCAGCACCACCGCCGCCGTACTCGCCCTTACGGTGCAGGCTCATGAGCGAGGTCGCCGCGGAGAGGGGCCGTGACAACGGCGGATTGGCTGCTACCACTGCTCGTCGTCCTCCCCCTGGCCCTGGCCATCGCCGCCTTCCTGGGCCAGTTAACGGCGCGCCAACAGGTCATCATCACCCTGATCGGGCTGGGACTCTGTGGGCTAGGGCTCCTGAGCGTCACCACCGAGATCACGCTGTGGTTGGGAGGCTGGGCGCCGCCAGTGGGCATCGCCTGGCAACTAGATACGCCTGCCAAATTGATGCTCGGTATGGTCGGGCTGCTGATGGGGCTGGCCAGTCTGGCACTGCTGGCCGAGCCGGACAGCCAAAATGACCGCTACCTGTGGAGCCTGTGTTGGCTGCTGTGGGCGGCATTGAACGCCCTGCTGCTCTCCCGCGACCTCTTCAACCTCTACGTCACCCTGGAGCTGATGTCGTTGGCGGCAGTGGGCTTGGTCAGCCGATCCCAGGAGGACCCTTACCACGTGGCGGCGATACGCTACCTGATGGCCTCGCTGCTGGGCTCGCTGCTCTACCTGCTGGGGGTCGCCCTGCTCTATGGCCAGTTCGGGCGGCTGGACCTGGGGCAGCTGGCGGCGGTTCTCGAGGACGGACCGGCTGCCCGCCTCGCCGCCCTGGCAATAACCCTGGGGCTATTGATCAAGGCGGCAATGGTGCCCCTGCACGGCTGGCTGCCAGCGGCTCACTCCCGGGCTCCGGCCCCGATCAGCGCCCTCCTCTCCGGGGCGGTGGTGGCCGCCGCCCTGATGGTGCTATGGCGGTTGTGGCTGGAGCCCTTCGCCGACCTCGGCACCCTGATGCGCCAGGCACTGGCCGCCCTCGGCGCCCTGGCCATGGTGTGGGGCGGCATCCAGGCCCTGCTGCAGAACCGACTCAAGCTGGTGATCGCCTGGTCGACGCTATCCCAAAGCGGGTACGCGCTGCTACTCCCGGCGCTTGCCGGCCCCGCCGCCTGGCAGAGCATCGGTGGGCAAGGGGCCCTGCTATTGCTGGTCGCCCATGGCCTGGCCAAGGGCGGACTCTTTCTCGCCGCCGGCCGGCTTCATCACCGCTTCGGCCATGACCGTCTGGCGGGACTGTCCGGCAGCGCGGATCAAAAGCCGCTGCTCTGGGCGGTTATCGCGCTGGGCGGACTCTCCCTGATGGGGCTGCCGCCCAGCGGCGGCTTCATGGGCAAGTGGTGGCTGCTGCGCGCCGCCCTGGATGCCGGCCAGCCGCTGCTGGCCGTTGTGATGCTGCTGGGCACCCTGCTCACAGCCACCTGGCTGTGGCGCCTCGTTTCCATTGCTCTGGCGCCTTCCACCCAGCCAATTACGTCTGCGTTGCCCCCCGCCTCGGACAATTGGCGCGAGGCAACCCCGGCGCTGCTGCTCGTGGCACTGGCCTGGCTGGCTGGCCTTATCGCCTTGGGCGGCGCCCCCGGGCTCTCGCTGGTTCTGCCGCGTTTTGATGCAGACCGGCTCGCCTGGCTGCTGCCGGCATTGCTGATCTGGCCGCTTGCCCTGGCCGCCGCTGAGTCGGGAAAGCAGTCGGGTGCTGTCACAGGCTCGCCCCGGGGGCTTTCCAAGCTGCTCGGTCTCACCGCCGCGGCCCACCTGATTATCCTCCTGGCAGGAGACCTGTTCACCTTCTACCTGGGTGCCGCCTGGCTGGGCCTTGCGGGCTGGAGCCTGGTGCGCCTGGATGGGCCTGCGGCAGCCCGGCGCGCTGCCGCGGGATATCTTGCCATGATGATGATCGCCGAGGTGAGCCTACTGCTGGGCCTGACCCTGACCTGGCAGGCATCCGACTCGCTAGCTTTCAAGGATCTAGCCGCCACACAAGTACCGGCCTCAGCGCTGGTGGCCCTGGGCCTGGGGCTCGCCATCAAGGCGGGCGCTATCGGCGTGCATGCCTGGCTGCCACTAGCCCATCCAGTGGCGCCACCGGTCGCCAGCGCCGTGCTCTCAGGGCTGATGATCAAGGTGGGTGTGCTGGGGGGCGTGCTCCTGGTCCCCGGCACAGCGCCAGAAAGCCGACTGGGTCTGGCGCTGGTCGTCGCAGGTCTTGGTGGAGCACTCTACGCCGCCCTGCGCGGGCTTGCCCAGGTTGCACCAAAGCCACTACTGGCCTGGTCCAGCGTCAGCCAGATGGGCCTGGCCACTTCCCTGTTGGGCCTCTACCAACTGGGCAGCCCGGCCGCCCTGCCGGCCCTGCTCGGCCTGGTGGCCGCCCACGCCCTGGCCAAGGCGGTGCTCTTCCTGGGCGCGGGGTTGGCAGGGCGCAGCACAACGAGGCGGTGGCTGCTGCTCGGCGCCCTGGTCCTGCCGGCCCTGACTCTCGCGGGGCTGCCACCCAGCGCCGGCATGGCGGTGAAAACCGGCATGGAAGAAGCGCTAGCCGAGGCGACGCTCGCTGCCTGGCCGGTCACGCTGAGCGGCGTGCTGACGGGCCTGCTGATGCTGCGGCTGTTCTGGCTGATGCATCGCGCCAGTGCGCCCGTGTGGGGCGGCGTTCCTCCCGGCTGGCTGCTGGCGGCGCTGTGGGGCCTGGGTTTGCTGGCCGCGCTATTGCCTTGGGCCTTTGTAGACGCGCCGAGGAATCTTCTGGCCTCGCCGGGCGGCTGGCTCAAGGCAATGTTGCCCGCATTGCTCGCCCTGGTAGTTGCGACCGCGCTGATGGTCGCCACGCCGCTGCATCGACGACTGGCGACACTGGGCTGGCGCCGTCGAGTGCAAGCCCGAGCACGCCGGCTCGCCGCCAGGCGAGCAGCACTGCGCTGGCGCTGGCGGCTACGCCGCGGCGATGCCTGGCTAATGCCCTGGCCCGCCTTCGGCGTCTGCCTGGGGCTGACCGCCCTGTTGCTGGGCCTGGCCGGGCTGGTGTAAACGCGTTTCCCTCTATTAGCGGCGCCGCTTGGTGCGGCCGGTCGCCTCGGCCGACAGTGGGTCCTCCGGCCAGGGGTGCTTGGGATAGCGGCCCCGCATCTCCTTGCGAACTTGCGGGTAGCCGTTACGCCAGAAGCTTTCCAGGTCGCGAGTCACCTGCAACGGCCGGCGCGCCGGCGATAACAGATGCACCAGTACCGGAACCTGCCCTCGCACCAGGCGTGGCGTCTCCCGCCAGCCGAATAGCTCCTGAAGCTTGGCGGCCAGCACCGGCTCGCCATCCTGCAGGCAGGGCGTATAGTCCACCGGCACGAACGACCCGCTGGGGACGGGCAAGCGTTCGGGGACCAGCGCCTCAAGACAAGCGCGCAGGGACCCGTCCAGGCTATCCAGCAGGAAGCGCCCCAACGGCAAGCGATCGAGGGCATCGAGCCGGTTCTCCCGATCGAGATAGGGGGCCAGCCAGGTATCGAGGCGATCCAAAAGCGACGCCGTCGACCAGTCGGGCCATGTGTCACCCTCGATACGCCGCAAGAGCGCCATCCGTCCGCGCAGCTGATCATCTGCCGCCGTGAAAGCCAAGGTGCCACGCCGACGCACTGCCTCGAGCAGCGCCTGACGCGCCGCCTCGCGCGGCATCTGCTGCAGCGGCTTGCACGCCAGGACCACCGCCCCCAGACCACGCACCTGCTCGCCGATCAGCCTACCCTCGCTGCCGGACCATTCGAGGCGGATGCGCCACTCGAGCGCCTGGGGATACAAGGCCTCAAGCCGCCGGGAACACAGCGACACGGCGCGAAAGATGCACGCCTCACTGTTTTGCCCATCGAGCTCGACCGCTACCAGCAATTCACTATGGGCCAAGGGGTTGTCTTCCGGCAGCGTCGCGAGCCCACCGCCGACCAGGCGAAAGCGACCCGGCTCGAGCCGTTGGCCGATGCGCTCCGGATACGCCAGCGCCAGCAGCTCCCCCAGCGGGGCCAGACTGGCAATCTCCAGCCCACAGCCGGCAATCCGCGTCAGCCGCCGCGCGTCTCGCTGCCATGGCCCATGGGATCGCTCCGCCAGACGTGACTGAAGAGCGCGCTCCAGATCGCGCTCGCCGTCCAGCTCGCGGGTTTCGAGGGTGGCCACCAAGGCGCAGGCCAGCGGCCGTGCCTTTAGCTCTTCGGCGCGCGCCAGCATCACGGCCAGCCGCGGATGGGTCGGCCAGCGCACGCAGGCGTGCCCCAGCGTGGTAAGGTGATAGTCGTCATCGAGCACACCGAGACGCTGCAGCAACTCGCGCCCAGCCGCCAAGGGCGCGGCGGGCGGCGGCGTCACCCAGGCCAGGGCCGCTGGATCGCTGATCCCCCAACGCGCCAGCTCGAAGGCCAGCGGCGTCAGGTCGGCTTGGCAGATTTCCGGCTCGCCGTGGGGTATCAAGGGTTGCTCCTCGGCCCACAAGCGCAGACAGAGCCCAGGACCCTGGCGACCAGCTCGGCCACGGCGCTGATCGGCGCTGGCGCGATTGACCCGCCGGGTTTCGAGTCGCGTGAGCCCGGTACGCGGCTGATACACCGGCACCCGTTCCTGTCCGGCGTCGATCACGATGCGCACGCCATCCACGGTCAGGCTCGACTCCGCAATGGCAGTGGCCAGGACGACGCGACGACGGCCCTCGGGATCGCGACGCAAGGCGCGACGCTGCTCGTCCAGCGGCAATCGGCCGTGCAGCTCCCTCACGTCGAACGATGCCGCCTCGACATCGAGTTGCCGGGCCAGGCGGCGTATCTCACGCACCCCGGGGAGAATCACCAGCACATCGCCGCCTTTGAAGCCATCAGACTGCAAGGCTTCCCTCACCACCGCGGCCTGCTGACGGGCGTTATCCTCGCGACTGTTCAAGGGCCGATACATGGTTTCGACGGCAAAGCTGCGCCCCGGGCAGTCGATCACCGGCGTCGACTCGCCCAGCACCGCCAGCAGGGCGTCCACGTCCAGAGTCGCCGACATCACCAGCAGTCGCAGATCCTCACGCAGCCCTTGCTGGGCATCGAGCGCCAGCGCCAGCCCCAGGTCGCCCTCCAGGCTGCGCTCGTGGAACTCGTCGAAGACCACCCCGGCCACGCCCTCGAGCATTGGATCGTCCTGGAGCATGCGGGTCAGCACCCCCTGAGTGACCACCTCGAGCCGGGTGGACGGACCCGTCCGGCTTTCGCCGCGCATGCGGTAGCCGACGGTTTCGCCCACACGTTCGCCGAGCTGCTCGGCCATGTAGCCGGCTGCCAGGCGGGCGGCCACTCGGCGCGGTTCCAGCAACAACAGCTTGCCATTACCGCACCAGGACTCGTCGAGCAGTGTCAGCGGTACCCGCGTGGTCTTGCCGGCACCAGGGGCGGCGATCAGCAGGGCACGTGTATGCTCGGCGAGTACCGACCGGATGGTCTCGAGCCGGGAATCAATGGGGAGTTCGGTCATCACCACGGCAAGTGGGTCACGCCTGACGCGGCGCGACGCCACATCCCTTGAGAATGACCTGGGTCAGAAAACCGGTGATGGCCTCCACGTCATTGTCCGTCAGCGTGTCCTTGTCGGTGATGCCGAGTACCTGGGCCTCGAAATCGGCATAGTGCTGGGTGGCCGACCAGATCAGGAAGATCAACCAGACAGGATCGACCGGGTCCATCAATCCGCGTGCGCTCCATTGCTCGAAAATCAGCGCTCGCGCCTGAACCCAGTCGCGCATTTCGCCACGCAGATAGTACTGAAGAAAGGGCGCACCGCCTATGATTTCGGCGGCGAAGAGCCGCGAACCTTCGGGGTGACGACGAGACAGCTGCATCTTGCTGCGAATGAAACCTTCGAGGACGTCCGCAGGGTCGTCCTCCACCGAGATATCATCCAGCAGGGCATTCCAGCGCGCCATCATACGCTCCAGCAAGCGGACATAGAGGCCACGCTTGCTGCCCATGTAATACAGCACGTTCGACTTGGGCAAGCCCGCTTCGTGGGCGATGGCCTGAAGGCTGGCGCCACGATAGCCGTGCCCAGCAAAGATCCGTTCGGCAGCAGCAAGAATCTCGCGCTCGTTTCGCTCTCGGATCGCGCCGTTGGCTTCGCTTTTTTCTCCGTCCCCTGCAAAGGGCGTCTTGCGTGGTGTCATCGACTGTGGCCTCACTACCCTGACGGGGCGTTGCGATGGCCCGGGAGGGACAAGTGACGGCGATAGTGCCCCACCCCGCCGCGGCGTGCAAACGACCTTGCAAAGCCTCCTGTTTTGAACCAAGCTTGAAACATCCTGACCACATGGTCAGCTCAGAACAAGAGACCGGCCATGATCGACTTTCTGCTCAACGGCCAGCCACGTCACTTCGCGGCTTCCCCCGATACCAGCGTGCTCGAGCTGTTACGCGAGGGCCTCGGCCAGACCGGCACCAAGGAAGGTTGCGCCTCCGGCGACTGCGGGGCCTGTACGGTGGCCATCGGCGAGACCGGCCCCGGCGGCCAGGTTCGCTACCACAGTGCCAACGCCTGCATCACGCCCGCCCATCAATTGCAGGGTCGGCAGCTGGTCACCGTCGAGGGCCTGGCTCAGGGCGTCACCCTGCACCCCGCCCAGGCGGCCATGGTCGAATGCCACGCCAGTCAGTGCGGCTTCTGCACCCCGGGCATCGTGATGTCGCTGTTCACGCTTTATGAAAACAAGCACGAGGGCGAGACAACGTCCCCGGCGCCGCTGACCCCGCAGCGTCTCGAGGCGGCACTGGGCGGCAACCTCTGCCGCTGCACCGGCTACCGGCCGATTCGCGACGCCGCCCTCTCCATGAACGAGTATCCTGAGCAGCCCCCGCCATGGCGGGATGCGGCAGCGCCGGCCCCCAAGGCCGAGGATGCCGATGCCGCCTTCGCCCAGCCACGGACCCTCGCCGAGCTGGTCGAGCTGCGTCGCCGTTATCCCGAGGCGCCGATCGTCGCCGGCGGCACCGACCTGTGGCTCGAGGTCACCCAGCGCCTGGCCCGCTTCCAGCGCGTGGTCGACGTCACGCGCGTCGCCGAACTCCAGGTCATCGAGGCAACCACCCTGGAGGACGGCCGCGAGGGCTGGTGGATCGGCGCCGCCGTGACCTACTCGCGCCTGGAACCGCTGCTCGAAGAGCACCATGAGGCCTTCGCCCACCTGCTGCACCGCCTGGGCTCGGCCCAGGTGCGCAACCGCGGCACCCTGGGAGGCAACATCGCCAACGCCTCGCCCATCGGCGACACCCCGCCGGTGCTGCTGGCCCTGGGCTCCCGGCTGTGGCTAGCCGGTCCGGAGGGTGAGCGCGAGCTGCCCCTCGACGCCTTCTTCCTCGACTACAAGAAGACCGCGCTGAATCAGGACAAAGAGCACGAAGGTGAGGTAATCCGGGCGATCTTCCTGCCGCGTCCCGAGCCAGGCCGACACCTCAGGGTCTGGAAGCTGTCCAAGCGGCGTGAGGACGACATTTCCGCGGTGCTCGGCGCTTTCAGCTGGCGGCTCGAGGATGGCGTGATGCGCGATGTGCGCCTGGCCTTCGGTGGCATGGCGTCGACGCCCAAGCGGGCCGTCGCGGCCGAGGCTGCTCTCGAGGGACAGGCGCCGTCCCCCGGCGCCTTCCAGGCCGCGAGACTGGCGCTGGCGCAAGACTTCCAGCCGATGAGCGATGTGCGCGGCAGCGCCCACTACCGCCGGCTCTCCGCTGCCAACCTGCTTGAGCGCCTGCGTCTGGTCCTTCTCGGCGACGGCCAGGCGCAGCAGGGCGACCACACTGACCGGGATGTGATGCTCCATGCGTACGCTCACTAGGCTTTTTAAGGCGCCCGAAGCCGCGCCGAACAAGGCGTCCGAAGATACGCCGACTCAGGCGCACGAAGACGCGTCGACTGAGGCGCACGATGCCTTGACGGAAGAGAACACCGAGGCAAACATTGATGTGGCAGCGGAATCGACCCGGGTCCGCGAGGCCCAGCAAGGGCGGATAAAGGGCGACGGTCCCCTCGCCCGTGAGGTCGAGGCCGCCGCTTCCCGCGGTGGTGCCGGCA
Organism: Halomonas jincaotanensis; assembly: GCF_018448785.1. GTDB lineage: Bacteria > Pseudomonadota > Gammaproteobacteria > Pseudomonadales > Halomonadaceae > Halomonas > Halomonas jincaotanensis. Next base: position 23,611 of record NZ_JAHCLU010000010.1, read on the forward strand.
GCGCCCTGGCCCACGAGAGTGCGGTAAAACACGTTACCGGCCGCGCTGCCTATATCGATGACATCAAGGCCCCGGCCGACACCCTGCATGTCGCCCTCGGCCTCTCCCCGGTCGCCCACGGCAGCTTGACCCGGCTGGACCTGGACAAGGTGCGCGCAATGCCGGGCGTGGTCGACGTGGTCGGTTTTCACGAGGTGCCCGGTCATACCGATATCGGCCCGGTCTTTCCGGGCGATCCGATCTTCCTCGAACACGAGATCAGCTACCTCGGCCAGGTACTCTTCGCCGTGGCGGCCGAGAGCCAGCGTGCTGCCCGCGAAGCGGTGAAAACTGCACTCGACACCGGCGTGGTAGAGATCGACGAGAAGCCCGCCAACCTCGACCCGGTGGCGGCCGCCGAGCGCGGCGAGTTCGTGCGCCCTACCCATGTGCAGCAGCGCGGCGACTGGGAACAGGCCCTGGAAAGCGCCACCCATTTCATTGAGGGCGAGCAATTCGTCGGTGGTCAGGAACACTTCTATCTGGAAGGCCAGGCCTGCCTGGTGCTGCCCACCGAGGACGAAGGGGTCATCGTTCATACCTCCAACCAGCACCCCAGCGAGACCCAGAAACTGGTCGCCGAGGTGCTGGGCATCCCCTTCCATGCGGTCACCGTGGAGGTACGCCGCATGGGTGGCGGCTTCGGCGGCAAGGAGACCCAGGCCTCGCCTTGGGCCTGCATCGCGGCGCTGATTGCCCGGCGTACCGGCCGCGCCGCGCGTGTGTGCCTGCCGCGTGCTGAGGACATGCACGTCACCGGTAAACGCCACCCCTTTCATAACCGCTATCGCCTGGGCGTCGATGCCGAGGGCGTAATCCAGGGCGGCGAGATCACCCTGATCGGCGATTGCGGCTACTCCCCGGATCTTTCGGACGCCATCGTCGACCGTGCGATGTTTCACGCCGACAACGCCTATTCTCTCGGCGAGGCGCGGGTCACCGGCCACCGGGCGCGTACCCACACCGCGTCCAACACCGCCTTCCGCGGCTTCGGCGGCCCCCAGGGCATGATGGCGATCGAGGCGGCCGTGGACGACATCGCTCGGCGTGTCGGCGAGGATCCGCTGACGATCCGCAAGCGCAATCTCTACCGGGCCGGTCGCGACGTCACCCGCCGGGATATTACCCATTATGGCCAGACCGTGGAGCAGGTTGCACTGCTGCACCATGTCGTCGAGCGGCTCGAGGCAAGCAGCGACTACTGGTCGCGCCGCCGGGATATCACCGCCTTCAATGCCACAAGCCCCGTGATTCGCAAGGGACTGGCGCTGACGCCGGTGAAGTTCGGCATCTCCTTCACCGCCAAGCACCTCAACCAGGCGGGGGCCCTGCTGCACGTCTATACCGACGGCAGCGTGCAGATCAATCACGGCGGCACCGAGATGGGACAGGGCCTGCACACCAAGATCTGCCAGGTGGTGGCGCGCGAACTGTCGCTCGATGCCGACAGCGTGCGCATCACCGCCACACGTACCGACAAGGTGCCCAACACCTCACCCACCGCCGCCTCCAGCGGCGCCGATCTCAACGGCATGGCCGCCCGTGACGCCTGCCTGAAGCTCAAGGAAAGGCTATTCGACTTTGCCAGTGAGCACTTCTTCGCCGAGTTCGGTGGCCTCGACCGCGAGGGCATGCACCTGAAGGCCGGCCACCTGGTGGCAGGCGTTGGCGAGAGCGAGCGGCGCATTCCCTGGGGCGAGCTGGTGCAGGCCGCCTACCTCGGTCGGGTGTCGCTCTCAGAGAAGGGCTTCTATGCCACCCCGCTGATCCACTACGATCGTGAGACCGGCCAGGGACGCCCCTTCTACTACTTCGCTTATGGGGCGGCCGTTGCCGAAGTCAGCGTCGACACCCTGACCGGCGAGCATCAGGTCGATCGCGTCGACATTCTTCATGATGTGGGCGATTCCCTGAATCCGGCCATCGATCTCGGTCAGATCGAGGGTGGCTTCATCCAAGGCATGGGCTGGCTGACCAGCGAAGAACTCAAGTGGAATGACGCCGGCCGGCTGATCTCCGACGGTCCGGCCACCTACAAGATCCCCACCTTCGGCGACCTACCGCCGGTGTTCAACGTCGAGCTGCTCCAGGGCCATCCCAATTCCATGGCCAGCATCTACCGTTCCAAGGCAGTGGGTGAGCCGCCCTTCATGCTCGCCATCTCGGTGTGGTCGGCGCTGCGCGATGCGCTAGCAAGCCTGGCCGACTACCGAGAGGCCCCACGGCTCGATACCCCGGCGACGCCAGAGCGGATACTGCTGGCCGCCGAGGCGCTGCGTGCCGGCCAGGTTCCCCGGCCGCTGGACAAGGGTGAGCCTCGATGACGACCGCGCCTCCCTGGGACATGCGCCCCGAGAGCTGGCATGCCGCCCTGCACCGACTGCAGCGTGAGGGCGTGCCCCATGCCCTGGCCACCCAGGTGACCAGCGCCGGCTCCACGCCACGGGAACCCGGGGCACGGATGGCGATCACCGCCGACGCGGTCTACGACACCCTGGGCGGTGGCACCTTCGAGTACCAGGTGATCGAGGCGGCCCAGAAGCGCCTGGCGGGCATTGAGGGAAGGGCCGTGGCCGGCATGACCCTCGAGGCCTTTAGCCTCGGGGGACGCAGTGGCCAGTGCTGCGGCGGCTTCGTCAACGTGCTGCTCGAAGTCTTCCCGGGCAGTACCACGACGCTCGCCATCTTCGGCGCGGGGCATGTGGGCCGGGAACTGGTGCGCCTGGCCGCCCCGCTGCCCTGGCGAGTCCTGTGGCATGACAGCCGCGACGGCGTCTTCCCCGACTGGGCCGAGCTGCAGCCGCGTCTAACCTGTCGCCACGCAGCGGACTCGCGAGCCGCCGTGGCTACACTGCCCGTGAACAGCCACGCGTTGGTGTTGACCCATGACCACGCCGAGGACCGCGAGCTGATCGATGCCCTGCTCGCCCGCGGCGATACGGCCTCGCTGGGTCTGATCGGCTCAAGGAGCAAGTGGGCCAGTTTTCGCTCGCGGCTCACCGATGCGGGACACGACGAAGCGACGCTGGCCACGGTGCGCTGCCCCATCGGCACGGCAAGTGGTGGCACCGGAGGCGACAAGACCCCCTATGCCATCGCTATCGCCGCCATCGCCGAGCTGTTGCCACTGGTCGAGTCGCCCGAACGAGGCGATCAACGCGGACTGAAACCAGACGAACTACGCGCCGCACTGAAATCCGAACGATGAGCCCTGAATATGTACCCGACCGACTCGCGCGTACTGCGCGCCGAACTGCTGAGCTTCGACGCCGACCCCGGCGAGGGCGACACACCCGCTGAGGGTAGCGTGCGACACATAAAGGATGGTGCCCTGTGGGTAGAGAACGGTCGCATCCGCGCCGTCGACCATTTCGAGCGCCTGGCGCCGACATTCCCGGCGGGCCTCGAAGTGATCGACCATCGCGGCAAGCTGATCATGCCCGGCTTCATCGATAGCCATGTCCACTACGTGCAGCTCGAGATCATGGCCTCGTTCGGCCGCCAGCTGCTCGACTGGCTTAATGAGTACACCTTCCCCGAGGAGTGCCGCTTCGCCAATCACGAGCATGCCGAGGCGATCTCCCATGCCTTTCTCGACGAGATGCTCAAGGTCGGCACCACCACCGCCCAGGTATTCTGCTCGAGCCATCCGGTATCGGTGGACGCCTTCTTCTCCGCCAGTCGCCGCCGGGACCTGCGCATGCTGGCGGGCAAGGTGCTGATGGACCGCCATGCGCCAAAGGTGCTCACCGACGACACCCAGGGCGGCATCCGCGACACCGAACGACTGATCGCCGACTGGCACGGCAAGGGGCGACTCGGCTACAGCCTGACGCCACGCTTCGCCCCCACCTCCAGCCGGGCCCAGCTGGACGCTACCGGCGGGCTGATGCGCAACGACCCGAGCCTGTGGCTGCAGACCCATCTGGCCGAGAACACCGGCGAGCTCGACTGGGTGGCCGAGCTCTTTCCCGAAAGCCGTGACTACCTGGCGGTCTACGAGCAGTCGGGCCTGGTCGGTCCGCGCAGCACCTTCGCTCACGGCGTCCATCTGGACCAGCAGATGCGTGGCCGATTAGCCGAGCGGGGGGCGAACCTCGCCTTCTGCCCGAGTTCCAACCTCTTTCTCGGCAGCGGCCTGTTCGACCGGCTGGCGGCACGCGAGGTGGGGCTCAATATCACCTATGCCAGCGACGTAGGCGCCGGCACCGACCTCTCGGGCCTGGCGACCCTCAAGGCCGCCTACCAGGTGGGCCAGCTACGCAGCCAACCGCTGACCGCCTGGCAGGGCTTCCATGGGCTGACGCTCGGCAACGCCCGGGCGCTTTCCCTCGACGACCAGATCGGCCGCCTGGCGCCAGGCATGGAAGCCGACTTCGTGGTGCTGGACCCAGCCGCCACCCCGCTGCTGGCACGGCGCACAGCCCGCAGCCATTCGCTTTCCGAGACGCTCTTTGCAGTGATGCTGCTCGGTGACGACCGTACAGTGGCCGAGACCTGGGCCGGTGGACATCGCCAGCATGTTCGTCATGCCCACGGGTGACGCCCGCGCGTCAGATTCTACTTAACAAGAAAACGTCACAAGAAACCACGGATCGGCACCCTGGATGCCCCTCTTGTCGGCGAAACTTGACTCAAAACAAGGATGGGTCAATACGCCGTTGCCCACGGTTCCCCGGACGTCCGCACAACACTAATGTGAGGGACACAAATGACGTTGACCGCAAGGGAACCATAGGGAATTGCCATGACCTTACACAAACCTCATCTGTTGAGCGCGATCATAGTGGGCGGCGCGCTATCTGTTTCTGCTGCCGCCCTGGCCGACGACCTGGAAGACTACCGCGAACGCTTTGACCCGCTTCCCTACTTCCCGCCGATACCCGACGATAACTCCCTGACGGAGGAGAAGGTCCAGCTCGGCAAGATGCTGTTCTTCGAGCCGCGCATCTCCTCCAGCGGCGTGATCAGCTGCGCGACCTGCCACAACCCGGCGCTCGGCTGGGCCGACCGAATCCCCCGGGCCACCGGTCACGACGGCCAGATCGGCGAACGCAACACCCCCACGGTGCTCAACTCCGGCTTCCTGGACTCGCAGTTCTGGGATGGCCGCGCCGCCGACCTGGAGGAGCAGGCCCTGGGACCCATCGAGGCCGATGTGGAGATGGCCATGGAACTGGAGCAGGCACTCGAACGCCTGGAGGGCTTCACCATCTACCAGGAGCGTTTCGCCGAGGCCTTCCCGGAGGAAGACGACCCCCTGCATGCCGATAACCTGGCCGTTTCCCTGGCCAGTTTCCAGCGCACCCTCAACACCCCGAACTCGCCCTTCGACCGCTACCTGCGTGGCGATATGGACGCCCTGAACGAGCAGGAGAAGGAAGGCATGGTGGCCTTCGTCGACAACGGCTGCATCGCCTGCCACCGCGGGCCGAACCTCAGTGACAGCCAGTTCCACCGCATCCAGGTGCCGGGTTCCACCGATGTCGGGCGCTTCGACGTCACGGGAGAGGAGAGTGACAGGCACAAGTTCCGTACCCCGACGTTGCGCAACGTGGCCGTGACCTATCCATACATGAACAATGGCGCCACCGAGTCGCTCGAGGAGGCCGTGGCAATCATGGGCCAAGAGATGCTGGGTCAGGAATTCGAAGACGAAAAGATCGACAACATTGTTGCCTTCCTGCATACCCTGACTGGCGAGATGCCCGACTTCGAGGTACCCGCCCTGCCCTGACCCGGCTCAGACTCACGAAGGAAACGAACCCTGGTTGAGGCGGGGTTCGTGTGTCTAGTGGGCATGCGCCAGTTGGCGACGCAGTTCAAGACGCCGCTCCTGGCTGATGAAGGCGGCCTCGATGGCCGTACCGGCAAGCTGGATGAAGACCTCCTTCGACCAACCGAAGGCGTCGGTGCAAGCCTCGAAGTTAGCCAGCATGCCACCGCCGAAATAGGCTGGATCGTCGGAGTTCAGCGTGAGCCGCAGCCCTGCATCGAGCAGCTTGGGCAAGGGATGATCCTCGAGTCGCTCGACGACCTTGAGCCGTACATTCGAAAGCGGGCAGACGGTCAGCACGACGCCTTCGTCACGCAGGCGAGAGACCAGCGCCGGGTCCTCCAGGCAGCGCACGCCGTGATCGATACGGCAGACGTCCAGCAGATCCAGCGCCTCACGGATATAGTCGGCTGGCCCTTCTTCACCGGCATGCGCAACACGGGGAATACCCAGACGCCGAGCTCGCTCGTAGACCTCGATGAATTTTGCTGGTGGGTTGCCCTGCTCGGCGCTGTCCAGCCCCACGGCATCAAGCATTTCCCAGTAGGGAGCGGCCGTCTCGAGTACTGACATCGCCTCCTCCGCGGGACGATCACGCAGGAACGCCATGATCAATGCCGAAGAGAGGCTTAGCTCGCGCTCGGCATGACGGCGTGCCAGGTTCAGCCCTTCCATTATGACCGGCAGCCCAACGCCACGGGCCAGGTGCGCTTGAGGATCGAAGTGCATTTCTACATGGACCACACCTTCGGCTCTCGCCCGGCGGAAATAGTCCATTGCCAGGTCATGGAAATCCTCGGCGGTGCGCAGCACGCTCATGCCTTGGTAGTAGAGATCCAAGAAGGACTGCAGGTCGGAGAAGTCATAGGCAGTCCGGACCTCCTCCACGGAGGCATAGGGCAGGCTGACGCCGTTGCGCTCGGCCAGGGAGAACATCAGCTCGGGCTCCAGCGAGCCCTCGATGTGCAGATGGAGTTCGGCCTTGGGCAGGCGCCTGAGGAAATCACGCATGGCACACCTCGTCGGGGAGTGGTGAGTCTCATCCTGAAACATCCTGACCATTCGTGCAAAGCCGGCCGTCGCGCAGGGGCTATCAAAGGGGCACTAGCCTTCCTTCCCGCATCATCAGCTGGCGATCGATACCTGGTGGGTCTACTTTTTCGCCAAGGTCGTGCACTAGATAGAGCACTGTGCGTCCGTTGAGCCAGCCATCGAGATGCGCGGCAATCCTTGCTGCAGTTGCCGCTTCCAGACCGGCGAAGGGCTCATCCAGGATCACCAGGCCGGGATCGCGCAGCACCAGCCTCGCCAGCGCCAACCGCCGGGATTGCCCGCCAGAGAGCTGACGCCCGCCCTCGCCCACTCGGGTGGCGAGTCCGTTGGGCAGTCCCGCCGCCCAATCGGATAGCTCGACCATCGCCAGGGCGAGCCAGAGCCGGGTCTCATCGGCGCCGGGATCGGCCAGGCGTAAATTGGCCGCCAGGCTGTCATCGAAAAGATCGATGCGCTGCGTCAGAACCGCCACGCACTGGGCCAGCGTCGTCGGCGTCACATCCTGCAAGGGCTTGCCGTCAAGCATGACCTCACCCTGCGTGGGTCGCAGCTGGCCGGCGAGCAACGCGGCGACGCTGGATTTACCGGCCCCCGAGGCGCCACACAGCGCCACTCGTTCTCCCGCCGCCACGCAAAGCGAAACGGACGACAATGCCGGTACAAGGGCGCCCGGGTAGCGCAGCGTGACGTTATCCAGCCTCGCCGGGAGTGGGCCCGAGGATATTATTCGACGCTGCGTTCCTGTCTTGACGGCAGCAGCTTCCAGGTCATTAAGCCGCGCCGCTGCGACACGCGTCGCTCCGAGGTGAGTGAAAGCCATGGCCAGCGGTGCCAAGGCCTCATTGAAGGCCAGCACCGCCACCGGCATCATCACCATGACCGGGCCGGAAAGTTGCCCGCTGGTATAGGCCAGCGCCGCTAGCCAGAGCACTACCGTCACGGTTGTTCCGACGGCGAGCCCTGCGACGGCATTGCCGAGCGCTGCCAGCCTCCCCAGGCACCGCTGGTCTGCCTCCAATTGCGTCTCGATGCCGTCCAAGCGCTGGCGGTGCGAAGTCAGGCTATCGTAGGCCTCGAGCTCGGCAAGTCCTTGCCACTGCTCGATCAATCGACCACGCAATTGCTCGAGGTCTTCCATGCGCCGTCGACTCGCCGCCATACCGAGACGCGACTGACCCACGATCAACCAACCGATCGCGACACCGAGCAGGCCACATATCGCGAGCCCGACCGCTGGCAGCCAGAACGACAAGAAAGCCGATAGCGCAATGACCGACGCCACCGCCACCAACGGCGGCGCCAGCAGACGCAGGTAAAGGCTATCCATGGCATCGATGTCGGCCGTCAGGCAGTGCAACCAGTCGCTGGCGCGCCGCCGTGACAGGCGATGTTCATCGAGCCCGGCCAGGACGCCGAACAGACGCGTGCGTAGATCGGCCAATAGCCTGAGAACCGTGTCGTGGTTATAGAGTCGCTCGACATAACGTGCCACCGTACGCGTCAGCGCAAACGCGCGTATCCCGCCCCCAGGCACATAAACGTTCAGGCTGATGGCCACTCCCCCCGCCGCCATCGCGGTACCGGCCAGGGCGCTGGCGGTGATGAACCAGCCGGAGAGCGCCAACAGGCCGATCGCCGAGACCAGCGTCAACGCCATGAGCAGGGTGCCGATGCTCAGGCGTCCCCGGCGCTGCGCCAACAGGCGCAGCCAGGGAGCAAGGGTCGCCCTCAGGGACATCGCGTGCTGCTCAGTCAATCGCCGCCTCCTTGACTCGGGCATCGCCGAGATCGATCCGCTGATTCGCCAGGCGCATCAGGGCAGGGTGGTGCGTGGCGACCACCAAGGACCGGCCTTCCCGCGCAAGTTCATTCAAGGCCACGGCGAGTTCGGCCTCGGTATCAGCATCCAGATGGGCGGTGGGTTCATCGAGCAGGACCAGCGGAGCCGAGGACAAGAAAATACGCGCCAGCGCCAGACGCTGGGCCTGCCCGCCGGACAGGCCAATCCCACGCTCGCCCAATGACGTTGCCAACCCCTCGGGCAACGCCGCCAATAGTTCGGCCAGGCCGGCGCGCTCCAGGGCCGCTCGCATGGCCTCGTCAGTGACTTTGGGCGCTGCCAGACGCAGGTTATCGGCCAGGCTGCCCTGGATCAGCAAGGGGCGCTGGTCCATCCAGGCAAAACGCAGGCCCGGCATGACGCAACGCCTGCCGCGTGAGGGGTCGACAAACCCCGCCAGCAACTGCAGCAGGCTCGACTTGCCGGCACCGGAGGCGCCGGTGACCACCAGGATATCGCCGGGTCGCACCGTCAGGGTCAGCGGGCCGAGGATGGTCCCTCGACCAGGATACGTCAGGGTGGCAGCCTCGAGGCTCACCAAGACGCCAGGAGGCGTGGGCGGCGATTCGACACCCGGCACTCTCCCCGGATCGACCGGCATGGTCAGCAGTGACACCATGCCCTCGGCGGCGCCCAGGGCCGCTGCACGGTCATGATAATGCTGTGACAGGCTGCGCAAGGGCTGAAAGAACTCAGGCGCCAACAGCAGCACCAGCAGGCCGGTAAAGAGTGTGAGCTCGGTCGACGGGCCATAGGTGATATAGCCGAGCAGCCCGAAGCCAACGTAAATGGCCACCACGGCGATCGCCACCGAGGCGAAGAACTCCAATACTGCCGAGGATAGAAACGCCAGCCGTAAGGTCCGCATACTGAGGCGGCGATAATGATCGGCCGCCTGCTGCACGTCCCGGGTGGCCTCTCGAGTGCGGCCGAACAACTGCAGGGTCGAGATGCCACGCACCCGATCGATGAAGTGGCCCGAGAGGCGTGCGACGGCCGCAAACTGATCGCGGTTAAGACGCTCCGCGCCCATGCCGACCAACGCCATGAACAGGGGGATAAGCGGTGCCGAAATCAGCAGAAACGTCGCCGCTAACCAATCGAGCCAGACCACGACGCCGAGAATCATCAACGGAACCGCCACCGCAAGGCGCATTTGCGGAAGAAAGCGAGCAACGTAGCCATCCAATGCCTCGACCTGCTCCACCAGCTGGTTGGCCAGCGAGGCCGAATGCCGACCCGCCAGCCGCACGGGACCAAGCAACGCCAGATGATCGAGCAGTTGGGCACGCGCACGCCGGCGTATCCGCAGGCTAGCCTCGAGCGCCATGGCTTCCTGAGTCCACTGAGCCATGGCGCGAAGCAACACGACCGTCACCAGGGCGACAAACCCTGGCCATAGTATATCCAGCCCCGCCTTTGCCTCCAGCAATTGCGACAAAAGCCACGCCAGAAGCCCCATTTGCAGGATGGTAAAGCCTCCTGCCATCATCCCGCAGAACGACGCCAGGAACAGCAGCGGGCGTTCTCTCGCAGCGAGCTCGGCAAGCCAACCCCTTGGTTTCAGGTCCGTCGCGTCATCGTTGGTTCTAAGCATCAGCCAACGCATCAACCAACGCATCAATCAATGCATGATTCAATGGTAGCCTTCACCGACCTTGACCTTGCCCCGGAACACCCAATAACTCCAGGCCGTGTAGGTAAGTACGACCGGAATGACGAACAACATCCCGATCAGCAGGAAGAGTTGCGATTCCGGGGCCGACGCCGCATCCCAGATCGTGTAGTTAGGCGGCACGATGACCGGCCACTTGCTGGCGACCAAGCCAAGGTAGGTGAAGATGAACAGGCCCAGGGTCGCAATGAAGGGTAACCCCTCATCGCGACGACGCACGGAGCGAAAGATGGTGAAAGCGCATGCCATCGACAACGCCGGCAGCACCCAGATCAGCTGGATGTGATCGAACCACCGCGACCAGACATTCGGGTCGAGGAATGGCGTCCAGACACTGATGATCGCGAAGACCGCGAGCACGGCAATGAGTAGCGTCGGCGCGATTCGATACGCCCAGTCCTGCACATGACCTTCGCTCTTGAGGATCAGCCATGTCGCCCCAAGAAGAGCATATCCCGCCATCATGCCAAGCCCGGTGAGCACCGTGAACGGCGACAGCCAGTCGAAGGCATCGCCTACGTAGACGAAATCCTCGACGGCAAATCCCTGGATATAGGAGCCAACGACCGCGCCCTGAGCAAAAGTTGCCACCGCAGACCCCCAGCAGAACGCGCGGTTCCACCAGATCCGTCGCCGGCGTGATTTGAAACGAAACTCGAAGGCGACACCGCGAAAGATCAATCCCGCAAGCATCAGGAAAACGCCGATGTAGAGGGCCGGCAGAAACACCGAATAGACCAGCGGGAAGGCCGCCAGCAGACCAGCGCCGCCCAGCACCAGCCAGGTTTCATTGCCATCCCAGACCGGTGCCACGGAATTCATCATCACGTCGCGGGCGTCTTCGTCGGGCGCGAAGGGAAAGAGAATCCCCAGCCCCAGGTCGAAGCCATCCATCACGACGTACATGATTACCGCAAAACCGATGATCAATGCCCAGATCAACGACAAATCGAACGTTTCCATGCTTCAGCCTCCCATCGTGGTGCGCGAGGCATCGTCGAAGGTCGCATGCGCCGCCGACAGCGGCCGCGAGGGTCGCTCGATGTCATCGGAAAAGTCAGGCTGACCCGGGAGCATCCCCTGGCGTACCACGCGAGTCAGGTAATAGACCCCGGCACAAAACACCACCGCGTAAACCGCCATATAGCCGATCAGCGTGAAAAGCGCCATTCCCCCGGTGAGCGAGGGCGTCAGCCCTTCGGCATGCGACATGACGCCATACACCAGCCAGGGCGCTCGTCCCGTCTCGGTGACGATCCAGCCGGCCAGCACGGCGATAAAGGGGGCCGCCGTCATCACGCGCAGCGTCTGGAGATAGCCGCGGTGCTCAAAGACACGTCCGCCACGCCGCAGCCACAGCCCCATGAAGACTACCGCGATCATCAGGAACCCGAGCCCGACCATGACCCGAAATGACCAGAAGACGATAGCCACGGGGGGCTGCTCTTCCGGCGAGGCCTTGCGGATCCCCGGCACCTCGCCGTCGGCGCTATGCGTCAGGATGATGCTCGCCAGGCTGGGAATCCCGATCTCGAAATGGTTCTGCTGAGCCTCCTGATCCGGCACGGCAAACAGCAGCAACGGTGCATTGCGCATGGTTTCCCAATTGCCTTCCATCGCCGCCACCTTGGTCGGTTGGTGCTCCAGGGTATTGATGCCATGGAAATCGCCCACCACGGCCTGCACCGGGGCCAGAAAAAGCAACATCCACAGGCACATCGAAAGCGCTTTCTTGTTGGCCTCCGCATCACGGCCGATCAGCAGGTACCAGGCACTTACCCCGGCAACGACAAAGCCCCCGGTGAGGAACGAGGCGATGACCATGTGTGAGAAGCGAAACGGGAACGAGGGATTGAAGATCGCATCGCTCCAGTCGGTAATCTGGAAGCGACCATCGATCACCTCAAAGCCGGTGGGCGTATGCATCCAGCTGTTGGCGGAAAGGATCCAGAACGATGAAATGAAAGTGCCCAAGGCCACCATGATCGACGCGAAAAGATGCACCCCTTGCGGCACTTTACCGCGACCGAAGAGCAGTACGCCCAGGAAGGCGGCCTCAAGGAAGAAGGCCGTTACCACCTCGTAGCTCAGCATTGGACCGAGGAAGTTGGCGGTCGCCAGCGAGAAGTTGCTCCAGTTGGTACCGAACTGAAAAGACATGACGATGCCCGATACCACGCCCATACCGAATACCACGGCAAACACGCGAGTCCAGAACAACGCCAGCCTATCCCAAGCCTGATTCTCGGTCTTGAAGAAGAGCCCGTTGAGAAGTGCGATATAGGAGGCCAAGCCAATCGTGAACACGGGGAAGATGGCGTGAAATGCCACCACAAACGCGAATTGAATTCGCGATAACAGCAGGGGATCCAGTTCCATTACGCATGCCTCGTTACCAGAATGGATTCGAGTCGCAAGGCAAGCAGCCTCCTCCGGGAAGCTGTCGACGCTTGCGGTCCCATGTTTTCGCTTCATTTCCCGCCGTGCCGGGGCACCTGCCACTTCGACACCTGTGTCACGTCAATCCTAGTCCAGCGCAACGCTCTTGATGAGAGTCACCAGGACCGTAACACTTGACGGAAAACCACTGGGCACGACTCACCACACCGTAATGAACTCATCGTACAAGCAAGTCGCGAGAAATCGACATAAAGTTACGCCATTGGCCCGTGTCGCGTTGTCGCATCAACCGCCCCCTCCGGACATGACAAGATGAATCATCCACCCGGTATAAGCGACAAACATGCTCAGCAGTGCGGCCCCTTCAAACCGGTTGATACGTCCTGGCCGACCACGCCAGCCCAAGGCGAATATCGCCATCACTACGGTCATGACGGCCATCAGACTCCAGTCGCGCAACAGCACTTCGGTCCCAACCTCGATCGGCGCGATAACGGCCGCCAGCCCGACCACCCCAAGCGTATTGAACAGGTTGGACCCCACCACGTTACCCAATACCAGATCATGCTCGCGACGTCGCAGGGCACTAATCGAGGAAGCCAGCTCGGGAAGCGATGTTCCCACGGCCACCACGGTCAGGCCAATGATCAGGTCGCTCACGCCGAATCCTTGGGCAATCGCCACCGCACCCCATACCAGTATCCGCGAACTGACAACCAGCAATAGAAGCCCGATGCCGGTCCAGGCGAGGCCGGCCCCCAGTGACATCGGATGCACCTCCAAGCTCTCCTCGGTTTCCGTCGCCAGTGGATCACCGGCACCGCGACGCGCCATGAAAATGCTGAACGCGATGAAAGCCGTCAGTAATCCCAGCAGCAGCACCCCTTCCCCTCTACTGATCACGCCACCCCACATCAGTAGCGCGGACAGCAGGGTCACGCCCCCCAATATCGGCAGCTCCCGGCGAATGACACCGGAATGCACGGCGAGTGGCGAGATCAAGGCGACCAACCCCAGAATCAAACCGATGTTGGCAATATTCGAGCCGTAGGCATTGCCCAGCGCCAGGCCAGGGTTGCCCTGTGCGGCAGCCAGTCCCGACACCATCAGCTCGGGCGCCGAAGTCCCAAAACCGATGACCAGCATGCCGATCAGCAGCGGTGATAGCCCCAGGCGACGAGATGTCGCCGCAGCACCACCGACAAAACGCTCGGCACTCCATACCAGCAGGACGAGGCCTGCCAAGACCGCCACGGCGGGAAGTATCATGCTGTCTCCTCGTGAACATTCAAGCGCGCATGTTTGTCTATGGTGTCATTCTGGCCAACATGTCACACTTTCGTTGTGGGTCGACTCTCTGATGGGAAGCATAAAAGCAGTGCCCAAGCGTTACCTTCGAGTCCCACCTCTCACGCGGGGTGAGCCCTTGGTGGACAGCCATCCGCCAGAGGTAAGGACATTACGCCGGCGTCTGCGAGCCTGTCATGAATGCGACTGGCTGGTGGCACTCCCACCCCTGCGCCCAGGCGAAAAGGCTGACTGTCCACGCTGTGGCCACACACTGGCCAATCGTCACTATCAACCGGCACAGCGCAGCATGGCCCTGGCGCTCTCCTCGCTTATAGCCCTCATGCTCGCCGTGTCCTTTCCCTTCGTCAGTTTCAGCGTAGGGGGTATCGGCAACCGTATCGAACTATCGCAGACTGCGACCACCTTGATCGGCTTTGACCAGCCGTTGGTGGCCATCGCGGTAATATTGACCATTGTCGTGTTGCCCGCCGTCTATCTCCTCGGGGTGATATGGTTGCAAACAGGACTCATGCGTAACGACCCGCTGCCGAAAAGTCGCGCCATCGCCAGGTCGCTTTCCCATCTGCATCCCTGGATGATGGCCGATGTCTTCATCATCGGTGCGCTGGTCAGCCTGATCAAGGTCGCCGGGATGGCCGAGATCGAACTGGGGATCTCCTTCTGGGCCTTCTGCCTGTTTGCACTGCTGCTGCTGTTCACTACCCAGTCCCTGGATGCTGATTGGATGTGGTTCTCGCTGGCCGGGGAACCACTGGCACCCAAGGGCTCTCGCACCGGCGAGACAGCCGCCTCCCAGGGACTGGCGGGCTGCGCCACCTGCGGGCTGGTCAACCGGCTGGATCACGGGCAATGTCGGCGTTGTGGCGAGCGTTTGCATCCTCGCCTGCCCCATAGTCTGCAACGCACCTGGGCGCTGCTGGCGACCGCCACATTACTGTATGTGCCCGCCAACCTCTATCCGATCATGACCACGACCAGCCTCGGCCAATCCACTCCCTCGACGATTGTTGGCGGCGTGGTCGAGTTGATCCAGATGGGCTCATGGCCAATTGCCGTGGTGATCTTCGTCGCCAGTGTGATCGTACCGGTGGGCAAACTGGTCGCCCTGGCCTGGCTATGCCTGGTCGTCAATCGCAGCGATGAGCTCAATGCCCTCACCCGCACGCGCCTCTACCGACTGACTGAATTCATCGGCCGCTGGTCGATGGTCGATGTTTTCGTGGTCGCGATTCTGGTCGCGCTCATCCGCGCGGGGGCGCTGATGTCGATCACGCCAGGGCCGGCGGCGCTGGCCTTCGGCGGCGTGGTCATCACCACCATGCTGGCGGCCATGACGTTCGACCCGAGATTGATCTGGGACCCACCCCTGCCGAAGCCGCAACGCCGCGACAACGGCCGACCGCACGAGACCGCGCGACAAGGAGCGCATGGATGAGTGACACCCCGCAACGCGACACCGGCGATCAGCACGACATGTATCGCGCCAAGCCCACCCCACAGGGACGACTGTCGCCGATCTGGATCATCCCCGTGGTGGCGCTGCTGATCGGGGCCTGGCTGGTCTTCGACAATTACCGCAGCCGTGGACCTCAGATCACCCTGACCATGAGAAATGCTGAAGGCATCGAAGCCGGCAGCACCCTGATCAAGACACGTAACGTCGAGGTGGGCCGAGTCGAGCGAGTCAGCCTCTCCGATGACCAGTCCGCCGCAGTGATCACGGCCCGCATGACCCCCGACAGCGAAGCCATGCTTGTCGAAGACAGCCGGTTCTGGGTCATCAAGCCACGTATCGGCCGCGAGGGAATCAGTGGCCTGGGAACCGTACTCTCGGGTGCCTTCATCCAGTTTGAACCCGGCACAAGCGAGGTCGCGGAAAGACAGTTCGAGGTCAGCGACCAGCCGCCGGTAGCACCACCCGGCGCCGAGGGCCTACGTATCAACCTGATAAGCCAACTCGGCAACTCGCTGAGCGTGGGCGATCCAGTGACCTACCAGGGGTTTACCGTGGGACGGGTGGAGAAGGCGAATTTCGTCCCCCAGAACCGAAGCATGCAGCACCGGATCTTCATCGAGAGCCCCTATGATGGACTGGTCACCGACAACGCCCGTTTCTGGTCGGCAAGTGGTATCGATGTGAGGCTCGATTCGGAGGGCTTTCGCGTCAACTTCGACTCGCTGGAATCACTGATCGGGGGTGGGGTCACCTTCGGGGTGCCCGACGATCTGCCGTCAGGCAACGAGGTCGAACCTGACTCTACCTTCACCCTCTATGCCGATGAGGATAGCGCCCGTCAAGGTACTTTCGACCGTTATCTTGAGTACGTGCTGCTGGTCGATGACACGGTACGGGGGCTGGGTCGCGGTGCGCCCGTCGAGTTTCGCGGCGTGCGTCTCGGCACCGTGGCAGCCGTGCCTTGGAACTTCACTGCCACGCAGCCCGACACCCGAGAGCGCTTCGCGATTCCCGTGCTGATCCGCATTGAGCCTCAACGACTGGGCATCGACCGCAGCGAGCTCGACCTCGAGGAATGGCAAGGGCGTTTCTCGCGCTTCTTCGACCTAGGGCTGCGCGCGTCGCTGAAGAATGGCAATCTGCTGACGGGGGCGATGTTCGTCGATCTCAATTTCCAGCGCGACCTCGCCGGTGAGCATGAGGAGGAACGCTTCGCGGAGCGCCCAGTCTTTCCCACCACCTCGGGTGGCTTCGCACAGATAGAGAGCCAAGTCACCGAATTGCTGGCCAAGCTCAATGGCTTGGAGATCGAACCCTTGCTTGACGGGCTGGAGCGAAATCTTGATGCCTCGGAAGCCATGCTCACCGAAGTCCGCGAGCTCACCGACAGCGTCAGCACGCTGCTTGACGACCCTGGCACTCGAGAGCTCCCGGGCACGCTGAACACAACATTAACCGAGCTGGGCAACACGCTGCAGGGCATCTCGCCGGAGTCCAGTGCCTATCGCGAGTTCTCTACCACCCTGCAGCAGCTCGAACGCTTGCTGCGCGACTTGCAGCCCACGGCCCGCACCTTGCGTGACAATCCTCGCGCCCTGCTCTTCGACAGTATCGACGGCCAGGATCCGCTACCCAGGGCACCGGGCTCCACGACACAAGGAGCGTCCCAATGAGTGTGACAAGACCCTTGGGGATCTGCCTGTTGATATGGCTCGCCGGCTGCGCCAGTAATGCCCCCGCCCCCAACCGTTACACCCTGCCCACGGGAGTGCCGACGACTCAGGTGGATACCGTAATAGCCGGCGCCGACGCGAAACACCAACTGCGAATCGCGCCCCCTCGCCTGGCACGCTTTCTCGACAGTGATGGCATCGTGCTGCAACTCGACGACATCACCCTCAATGAAGCCAACCATCACCTCTGGGCCGAACCGCTCGGTGCGCAGTTGGCGCGTGGCTTGCAAGCTCGGCTGGCGGCACGACTTCCCAATACCCGGGTCGTTGACGAACGAACCCCGACGGATGGTCAATCCATGACCCTCCAGATCGATGTGGACCGTTTCAATGGACGTTACGATGGCCGCGCGATAGCCAGCGGCCAGTGGCAATTGCGCAGTACCCAAGGAGACTTGCTCGCCATGTCGTCTTTCACCGTCGAGCAGACACTGGAAAGCGACGGCTATGCGCCGCTGGTGCGTGCGCTCGGGCGTAGCTGGGACGAGGTGGCCGACAGGATCGCCGCGGCTGTTCAACAGCGACAATAAGCCCGGCGGCGAGAATCGGCTACGCTTGCAAGGCATCCGCCTGCATATTTCCAACCGACTCGCACAGGGGCCTCTCATCATGCACGAAACCGAACCGACCACCACTCGCGAACACACCATCGCCCTCGAGCTAAAGGCCTTGGCCCAACAGGCCAGAGAGGCGCTTATCACCGCACTCGAAAGCGACCCTCCGGCGGCGATCACCGCACTGGAGAGCGCAAACGACCCGCTGACACGGATCGGTGAACTCGCCCACCAGCATGACTTCATCAACCTGCCGGTAATCGACGACGTTCAGCGGGACGTTGACCGCCTCGCCTGCTCGCTCTACCGTCAGGGCGCCTGCGACAGCCTGGACCAGGCCACACGCTCTGCCTTCGTGGACCGTCATGCCAAGGCGCTCACCGCCCAAGACGGCATCGGCCCGGTCAGTGCCCGCAAGCTGTTCGCCCACGGCATCAGCGACCTCGAGCAACTGCGCGCCCTCGGCCCAGACGGTCTCGACTCAGTAGAAGGCTTGAGCGCTGCCACCCTGGCGCGCATCAAGGCCAATATCTGACCCATTGGAAGCCTGGCCATGTAGACAAAGCTGAATTCCGCTTCCGGCTCTGGTAGAATGCGACTCGCGGCAACCGCTGGTCCCTCCTGCCGCGCCCCTGTTACCGAATTTTTTACGCCCCGGCCCGGGACTGGCCACACAAGTCATCGTGTGGCAAGGCTGAGGCGTTTTTGCGGAGACCGCATGACCTTTTCTGACCTCGGCCTGCGTGCCGAACTCCTGCGTGCCGTCGAGGCCCAGGGCTACACCACCCCGACCCCGATCCAGCTAAAAGCCATTCCCGCCGTGCTCAAGGGTGGTGACCTCTTAGCCAGTGCCCAAACCGGTACCGGCAAGACAGCCGGCTTCACCCTACCGATGCTGCAGCGTCTAGCTGAAGGACCCCGCCCGGCCAAGCGCCAGATTCGCGCTCTGGTGTTGACCCCGACCCGCGAATTGGCGGCCCAGGTTGGTGAGAGCGTGGCCGACTACGGTCGTCACCTGACACTGCGCTCCCACGTCATCTTCGGTGGTGTCGGCCAACAACCCCAGGTGGACGCTATCCGTCCCGGCCTGGATGTGCTGGTGGCCACTCCCGGGCGATTGCTCGATCTGCAGCAGCAGAAACATGTTGACCTGACGAAAGTCGAGATTCTGGTGCTCGATGAAGCCGATCGAATGCTCGATATGGGCTTTATCCACGACATCAAGAAAATCCTTCGCGTACTGCCTGCCAAGCGCCAGAACCTGTTGTTCTCGGCGACTTTCTCCAACGAGATCCAGGCGCTGGCCGGCAAGCTGCTCGATAACCCCGCCATGATCGAAGTGGCGCGGCGTAACACCACCGCTGAGCTTGTCGATCAAGCAATCTACCGTGTCGACCGCGAGAAGAAACGCGACCTCTTGGCCCACTTGATCACTCAGCATCAGTGGCAACAGGTGCTGGTCTTCACCCGCACAAAGCATGGCGCCAACCGCCTGGCCGAGCAGTTGTCCAAACAAGACATTCCGGCCATGGCGATCCATGGCAACAAGAGTCAGTCGGCGCGCACCAAGGCGCTAGGTGCCTTCAAGACCGGCGATCTTCAAGTGCTGGTGGCGACCGACATTGCCGCTCGCGGCCTGGACATCAACGAGTTGCCACACGTGGTCAACTTCGAGCTACCCAACGTGGCTGAGGACTATGTCCATCGCATCGGTCGCACCGGCCGCGCCGGAAGTGAAGGCAAGGCCGTTTCACTGGTCTGTGTCGACGAGCATGGTCTGCTCAAGGGAATCGAAAGACTGATCAAGCGCGACCTAGAGAAGCGCATTGAGCCCGGTTTCGAACCCGACCCTAATGCCAAGCCCGAACCCATCGAGAACGGTCGTGGCAACCGCGGTGGGCGCAATGGCAGCAATCGCGGTAACTCGGGGCGCGGTAATCCCCAGAGCAGCACTGCCCCCAACCGCAGTGGAGACGATACCCGGGCGCCACGCCGCCGTCGTAGCGGCGGCCAAGGCTCGCGCCAGGCTTGAAACATCTGGCTAAACCTGAGGCACTATGCAACCGTTAATGCTTGCTCGAAACAACGGCGAGCTTGGCGGCTCGCCGCTGCCTAATGAGTCATTAGTATGCTGAAGCGGCTATTGGGCAAGGCCCCAGTCGAGGTCTGGGTGATCAAACAGGTCGACGACGACCTGCTGCATCTCTGCGGCCAAGGCATCCTGGAATCACGTGACAAGCGCGGCAAGGTCATCAAGGCCCTCTCAGAAGGCCGTTTCGAAGGTGCCGTCCACATGAGTGGCGGCGGCGTAGTACTCAATAGTCGTCTTTTCGCTGCCCTGGTACCTATCAAGTCACTGAAACTGTTGCCTCAAGGCCAGGCCCGCTGGAAGGGTCGCGACTGGCTGGTGGCCCAGGTACCCCAGCGCTGCTGGGCGTTTCGCGGGCCCTTGGTCGCCCATACCAGCCCCGTTGGAGGCGGCCTGATAAGCAGCGAGGATGTTGCTGACATTCGCCAACGTGTCGATGAAACCACTCCACGCCCACCGGGCGAGGTGGTCTTTCGCCCTCTCAATGCCCATGAGAACGAAGCGCCTTCATTAACGCCCAAGCATGAGTCCAAAAACTCCACACGCCCAGGTTATGGACGAGAATGGCGTGGTAAAGACTAGCAATGGATACATGACAGGCCACAGCAGACTCGTGTTCATCGGCTTGATGGTCTTGGTGGGCCTCAACCTACGCCCCGCCCTTTCCTCCTTGGC
Source organism: Halomonas jincaotanensis (assembly GCF_018448785.1). Taxonomy (GTDB): domain Bacteria; phylum Pseudomonadota; class Gammaproteobacteria; order Pseudomonadales; family Halomonadaceae; genus Halomonas; species Halomonas jincaotanensis. Next base: position 44,212 of record NZ_JAHCLU010000010.1, read on the forward strand.
TCCACTTCTAACGCGTATCCAGATCGATACCGGCCTGTCGGCACTCGCCATCGGCGCTCTGACTACCTTGCCTGTGCTCTGCCTGGGCCTGTTTGCCCCGATGGCACCCTGGCTTGCCAAGCGGCACGGAGCAGAACGCACCCTGTCACTTGCTTTGTTGGTGCTGGCCACAGGGTTATTGCTACGCGGTATACCGCTTTCACCGCTACTTTTCGCTGGCACCCTGCTGGTGGGCGCTGCCATCGGCGTGGCCGGCGCCTTGCTGCCCGCGCTGGTAAAGCGAGAGATGGCCGGTGGCGCCGACATCATGACGGGCGTTTACACCATGGCACTGTGCCTGGGTGGCGCTCTGGGGGCCGGATTGAGCATCCCGCTTGCCAACGCTCTCGGTGGCTGGCAGGTTGGACTGGCCAGTTGGTCGCTGCTGACGGCTCTGGCGCTGGCGGGTTGGGCTACCTTGATGCCGCGGCGTGCCATTGATGTGTCGATCGCCGATACTGCCGGCTCGATGCGCGCGCTGCTAAGCCAACCGCTGGCCTGGCAGGTGATGCTGCTCATGGGTAGCCAGTCGTCGCTGGCCTACATTGTCTTCGGCTGGCTGCCCACCCTGCTGGTGGCCCGCGGTTACAGCGAAGCCGAGGCCGGCTGGATGATGGGCGCCTCGGTCATGTGTCAGCTACTCTCTGCCCTGCTTGCCCCTTGGCTCGCTCGCCTGGGACGCGACCAACGACCCGCACTGCTGGTGGTGCTCGGCTGCATTGCCACTGGTATTTGGCTGCTGCTGCTGGGGCCTCTGGCATGGCGCTGGATGGGGGTGATCCTGCTCGGCCTGGGACAAGGCGGCGGCTTCAGCTTGGCATTGACATTGATCGTCTTGCGATCCGGCACATCACGGCTGGCCGGCAAGCTCTCCGGCTTGACCCAAGGCGGTGGTTACACCCTGGCGGCGCTAGGGCCGCTGGGCGTAGGTTTCATGCTGCATTTCGAGGTTGGCCTGGGGCGTATTACCTTCGTCTTGTTATTGATAACTGCCGTCGCCGCCGGTTTCGCCTGTCTGGCTGGTCGCAATCGACGCCTCGAGATCGATGACGCGGGACGCCTGGTGACCCGCTGAGAATAGCTCACTTGCCATGTTTGCGGCTGTGGTGCAGCGGTTTATCATCAAGTACGCTCATTGACTGCGAGGCGCACCATGACCGACGCCCCTACCCTGCTGATTCTTTACGCCGGCGGCACCGTGGGAATGGTAGATACGTCTCATGGCCTGGCGCCTGGCAAGGACTTTGCGGCGCGTCTAGACCTCGCCCTGGCCGGCCTTCCGCCGGCCCGCCGCTTGGCACTGCCGGATTTCAATGTAATCGAGCTCCCTGACCCCATCGACTCCAGCGCCGCCACGCCCCGCGACTGGCAGCGACTGGCGAAAGAGATCACCAGACGAAACCGGGAATACGCTGGCATCGTGGTACTTCATGGCACCGACACGCTGGCCTGGAGCGCCTCGAGCCTTGCCTATCAGTTGCAGGGAATCGACCGGCCAGTTGTGGTCACTGGCGCCATGCAGCCTTTGGAAGCACAGGGTAGCGATGCCCTGAATAATATCGAGATGGCGCTGCGCTTCGCCATCCTGCCTGCCCTGCAGGAAGTCACCATCGCCTTCGCCGGCAAATTGATGCGTGCTGTGCGCTCGCGCAAGCGACACACACAATCTCCAGATGCCTTCTTCAGCCCCAACTATCCCCTGCTCGGCGAATGGGTCAATCATGACGCCGTATTCTATGCCGATCGAAGCCTGACCACCCAACAACGCGGCGCCCCGCGTTTCGAGCTCCCCGACTACAACGCACTCGCCGATGGTGGGATCGCCCGCCTGGTACTCTGGCCAGGCATCAGCGCCCGGCAGGTAACTTACTGGCTGGAAGACGATCTCGTTCGTGGTGCCCTGCTGGAAGTCTGGGGAGGCGGCAACCTGCCGGACGACCCGGCATTGCTCGGTGTTCTGGCGCGAGCCAGCGGTGAGGGCAAACTACTGGCTGCAATCAGCCAGTGTCCTCAGGGCGGCATCGCTCCGGGCCATTACGCCGCGGGTCGCGCGTTGGCGGAAACGGGCGTGCTGTCTGGAGATGACATGACACCTGAGGCAGCGCTGACCAAGATCACCCATCTGCTCGCCCAGCCATTGAGCGAGGCTCAACGGCAGCAGCGCTTTCTCTCATCTCTGGTCGGCGAACGTTAGTGTCGCTGGCTCCCGACACCCCAAGCTGGCCCGATTGATTAGCGTTGACTTCACTCAAGCATCGCCCCAGCGAAACGGCTATGGTGAATGGGGATTATCACGACATGACGCAAGGAAAGAGTAATGGAACATCCAGACCACCCCTTTACCGAACTCTTCGAACAGCTCGGTCTCGCCTCTGATCCCGCGTCGATCAAACGTTTCATTGATCGCCATGCACCGATACCTGATGAGATCGCCCTACCTGATGCTTCCTGCTGGAATGAGGGTCAGGCTGAATTCCTGCGCGAAGCCATCGAGGAGGATGCCGACTGGGCGGAAGTAGTCGATCACCTGAATGCCTCCCTGCGCAAGGAGTGATTCAAGGATCCACGCGCCTCGCGAGCGATCCTCGTGTCATCACATGCCAACCCATAGCCCAACCCATAGCGCCATGCCCAAGGCCAAGCCATTTACCTCATGTCACACGGCCCGGCATCGCGCCGGGTTCCGGCGGTTCAGTCGCCATTATCAATAAATCATCGAGTTGCCCCGGGGCGATATCCGACATCCGCGGCATGGCGGCAACGCGTCTATCGAGATAATGCAGGACACCGAGTTGTGCGAACAGAACAACCAGACACAACAATAGGCCCGTTATCACCGTTGTTTCCTCATAAATGCCGATGAAGTCGGCATTTGAAGCGTAGTCCCAGCGGCCCTCGTGGCACAGATAGCCCGCTGATAATATTTTCCGATCAACGGTCAGAAGCTCATAGCCTGTCTCCAACGCGCGCCAGTATCTGCCGACTGACCTTGCCGACAAGTGGCGTCGCCGCCCTGTTGACCGCCTTCTCGACCAGACGGTTGCGCAGCGAGTAAGTCAGGGTCAAGGCCACCTCAGTGCCCTCTTCGACCGGCGTAAGGCGATAACGCCCTTGATTATCCACGCCGCTCAACGACTCCCAGGCCAACACCTCCGGCGCCCGACACTCGGTGATGACCACATCGAATGTCCAGTCACGCCCGACGGCATGGACATACCAGCGGTAACGGTCGTCGCCCAACGGTTCGATCCGCTCAATCAAGTCCGAGTAGTCGGCAAAGTCCTCGACCCTTTCGAGCAAGGCGAAGACGCGCTCGGGAGACGCCTTGACGATCGCGCTGTGTTCAATGGTGGCCATGCGGTTCCCTATTCGGCTAGCTATTGTCCCCACAATGTCGTTGAGTCAAGTGGATGTCCAGTTGCCAACGCCTCAGAGGTCACGCATCACCAGCGCGAACTCGATACGCTCAGGCGCGATTTCCTCGCCGGGCACCGGGATACGCACCACATGTCCAGAGCCCGGTGCCGCGGCGACGGATTCGCCCCGCCGATTCTCGATGTGCTCCAGGGTGAAGCGCCGGTTGCCGCCAGGCAGCATCAGCTCCATGGAGTCATTTACCTCGAAGCGATTCTTGACGTCGACTTCCAGCACGTTGCGATCGGGGTCGTAGCCGATGACCTCGCCGACGAACTGCTGATGGACGCCCACCGAGTTGCCCTGCTCGTAATTCTGATACTGGTCATGGACATGACGGCGGTAGAAGCCTTCCGTATAACCGCGGTTGGCCAGGTTATCGAGTTCGTCCATCAGGCGGATGTCGAACGGCCAACCGGCAACGGCGTCGTCGATGGCGCGCCGGTAGACCTGGGCGGTGCGGGCGACGTAGTAATGCGACTTGGTACGCCCCTCGATCTTCAGCGAAGTGACGCCCATTTCGGCCAGTTGCGGCACATGCTGGACGGCGCGAAGGTCCTTGGAGTTCATGATATAGGTGCCGTGTTCGTCCTCGTGCACCGGCATCAGCTCACCCGGACGGGTCCGGTCCTCAATCAGCGCCGAGAGCTCATCCTGCCCTTCGACGCCACCGGCGGTCGCTGTGCTTTGCTCGGCCGCACTGCCGCCGCCGGAGGCGATCAAGCCGCCCTGCTGCCCCCCGTCCTGGGGCGTCCAGATGCCACTGGCGGCATGGGCGCGGGCCGAGTTGGCCGGCACCAGATCGCCGGTTTCGTCCTCCGCTGCCGCCACGGTGTTGTACTTCCAGCGACAGGCATTGGTGCAGGTGCCTTGGTTGGGGTCGCGATGATTGAAGTAACCGGACAACAGACAACGCCCCGAGTACGCAATGCACAGCGCGCCATGCACGAAGGTCTCGATCTCCAGGTCAGGGCATTCGGCGCGGATCTCGCCGATCTCGGCGAGCGACAGCTCGCGCGACAGGATGATGCGGCTGATGCCCTGCTGCTGCCAGAACCGCGCCGCTGCCCAGTTGACCACGTTGGACTGGACCGAGAGATGGATCACCTGCTCGGGCCAACGCTCACGCACCATCATGATCAGCCCCGGATCGGACATGATCAGCGCGTCGGGCCCGGCCTCGATCACCGGCTCCATGTCCCTCAGGTAGGTCTTGAGCTTGCTGTTGTGCGGCGCGATGTTCGAGGCCACGTAGAACTGCTTGCCCCGATCATGGGCGTAGGCGATCCCTTTGTGCAGGTTATCGATCTTGAAGTCGTTGTTGCGCACGCGCAGTGAATAGCGCGGCTGACCGGCATAGACCGCATCGGCGCCATAGGCAAACGCATAGCGCATGTTCTTGAAGGTGCCGGCGGGCGACAGCAGTTCAGGGGCTTTCATGGAGGGTCACCGTTGTCAGGACGATGGCGCGGGAAGAAGAATCATCACGCATTCCATACGGAACATTCCTTACAGAACATTTTTAACATGAGTCGTGCAAGGCGCGAGAGTCTAGCAACTGGCACTCACTCTGGCCAGATCAGGAGGGGATGCGTAAACTGCGACTCGCCGGACCGGACCCCGGACAGCGCACCAGGTAGGCCATACCTGACCGCCCGACAAATTCTCCGACAAGAGTCTCCCTCATGACTATTTCTTCCGCTTGCCCGTCAGGCCGGGCTACCGTTGCCACCGTCGTGATTTACTCCGGCGGCATGGACTCCTACACGGTACTGCATCGCGCCCTACGCGAGGGTCTAACGGTACATGCCCTCTCCTTCGATTACGGCCAGCGCCACCGCCGCGAACTGGCGATGGCAACCCGCGTATGCCAAGCACTCGGGGTACCACACCAGGTGGTGGATATCCGCGCCATTCATGGCCTGATCGACAACTCGGCGCTCACCGATACCGGCCGCGAGATGCCCGAGGGCGACTACGACGAAGCTAATCTCACTGCCACCGTCGTGCCCAACCGCAACATGATCCTGCTCTCGCTAGCCATCGCCAAGGCGGTCAACATCGGCGCCAGCCGGGTCGATTATGGTGCCCATGGCGGCGACCATGTGCTCTATCCGGATTGCCGCCCCGCGTTCGTCGAGGCGATGAACGCGGTTGCCGGCATCGCCAACTTCGACCCCGTTCAGTTACATGCCCCCTACCTGCAGTCGACCAAGGCGGAAATTCTCGCCGAAGGCCTCTCCATGGGGCTGGACTACGCCGACACCTGGACCTGTTATCGGGGCGGGGAACTGGCCTGCGGTCGATGCGGCAGCTGCCGTGAGCGCCTCGCGGCGTTTGGCGCCAATGGCGTTGAGGATCCCTTAAGCTATCTACAGCGGCCCGATGATGCCGCCAAGTCACAGCGGCCCGATAAGGCCGCCAGGGCACAGCGGCCCGATCCCGCCGCGGGAGGCGCGTGATGTATCAGGTCAAGGAGGCCTTCTACACCTTGCAGGGCGAAGGTGGCCAGGCCGGCCGGCCGAGTGTATTCTGCCGTTTCTCGGGCTGCAATCTCTGGTCGGGACGTGAAAAGGACCGCGCCACGGCCGCTTGTCGCTTCTGCGATACTGATTTCGTCGGCACCGAAGGCCAGAACGGCGGACGCTTTGCGGATGCTCAGGCGCTGGCCAAGCACCTCGCCACACTCTGGCCCGACGAGAGTGGCCGCGCCACGCCCTACGTAGTGTTCACGGGTGGCGAGCCGCTCCTGCAGCTCGATTCACCCTTGATCGCTGCCCTGCATGCGAGGCATTTCGAGATCGCCGTGGAGACCAACGGTACCTTGCCGGCGCCGGCGGGCATCGACTGGTTGTGCGTCAGTCCCAAGGGAGGAAACGCCTTGGTGATAAACGCGGGTGACGAGCTCAAGCTGGTCTATCCTCAACCCGACGCTCCGCCGGAGCGTTTTACCGACCTGGGCTTTCGGCTGTTTTACCTGCAACCCATGGATCGCACGCCTCTGGGCCAGGCCAGCTCAAGCATGGAAGATACTCTGGCCTACTGTCTGAATAATCCGCAGTGGCGTCTGTCATTGCAGACTCACAAGATCACGGGGATCGCCTGATGACCCTCTTTGTCAACCGCCTGACGCAGCTCGACGTATCGCTATGGTGCCCGCGTCGCGGCCTGGTCGGCGCCAGCTGGCACATAGACGTGGAACTCGACGGCGAGCTCGGCGAGGATGGCATGCTCTTCGACTTCGGCGAGGTCAAGCCGTGGATCAAGTCCCGGCTGGATGCCGGCGCGGACCACACCCTGCTGGTACCCACTCGCGCTGCCGGGGTGGAATTGCATGATTGTCGCGAAGGCCTGTGCGTGCGCGCCTCCCTACCCTACGCGTTCGAGGTGCGCGCGCCTCGACAGGCGCTGACGCTGCTGCCCTGGCAAGAAATCAGCACCGAGCGTCTGGCTGCCCATATGGCGGCTGAATTGATGCGACGCCCGCCGCCGAGGGTCAGCGACATCCGCCTTCACCTGCGCGAGGAAACCATCGAGGGGCCAGCCTATACCTACAGCCACGGACTGAGACGCCACGCCGGCAACTGCCAGCGCATCGCCCATGGCCATCGCTCACGCCTGCATGTCTGGCAGCAAGGCCATCGTGTCCCGGCCCTCGAGCAACAGTGGTGTGACTGGCTTAACAATCGTTACCTGTTCGATCAACGGGATATCGTCGATAGCGGCGAATCCGGATCTCGAGACCAAGTCGCGAGCCACTACCTGTCGCCGCAGGGCAGCTTTTTCCTGAGCCTACCTCGCGAGCGTTGCGCGGTACTGCCGACACCGACCACCGTCGAGCAGATTGCTGCCTGGCTCGCCGAGGCAATCACCCGAGAAACCGGTACCGCCACACGCGTCCAGGCCTTCGAGGGTATCGACAAGGGCGCCATCGCAGAGGCACGGCCATGAGTCACGATGTAGACGCACAAGAGGCGGATACCGTCACCGGCGATGGCTGCCGTCCCGGTTGTGGTGCCTGCTGCATTGCGCCTTCGATCAGTTCAGCAATTCCCGGTATGCCAGACGGCAAGCGGGCCGGGGAGCGCTGTTTACAGTTGGACGACGCCAATCTTTGCCGACTCTTCGATGACCCACGTCGGCCGAGGGTATGTGAAGCATTCCGCTTCGATCGTGACCTCTGTGGCGACCACCGCCACCAGGCACTGGAAAGAATCGCCACCATGGAACTGGCCACCTGATCGTCACCATCCTCGCTCGCGTCACTATCACGGCCTTATGAAGAGACGCTCGCCGCCTGGGGGAGCCGCTTGTCCAGCAGGGTCCGCCAGCGCACCAGTACCGGTGCATCGCTATGACTCACCTCGCCGAGTAAACGCCGGAATCGCTCGCGCGCACCGTGGTCTTCTGGGTCGATATGGGTCAACCAGAGTTCCAGGGCACCCAACTGCTGGTGCAGGTTACCGTCCTCGTGGGCCTGGGTCAGTGCCTGTTCAACCAAGGCCTTGACCTCATTGCTGTCGTGGCCAAGGCTCAGACGAACGCGGGCCAGATGCACGGCCAGCTCCGGTACGAAGAGCGTAGTACGCTCCCGGGCGATCAGCAGCGTCTGATCAAGATAGTCTTCTGCCTTGGCCATTTCACCGAGTGCAATACAGGCATCCACATACCATAGCGCAGGGCGCTGGTAGCGATCGCGGCCGGTGACTTCGGCGAGTTCTTCAAGAGACCCATCGATCTGAGCCAAGCCGTCTCTGTCACCGGCTAGCGCTCGCTGCCATCCAAGCACCCCACGAGCGGCGTTCTGCCAGAGATGAAGATCCGGCGTACCGGTCAGCTCGAAGGCACGCTCCGCCCGCATGGTCGCCAGATGGACGTGCCCCAGTTGCCGGTATAGGGCCGCTGCATACATCAAGGCCATGGCCAGGCTGCCCGGGTGGTTGATACGTTCGGCGAGACGAACCGCCGACTCCACCTGAAGCTCGGCCCGGTGATAGTCACCCCGCAGGCACAGCGCCCAACCCTGGAAACAGGCCGCAGCGATCTGCGGATGATCCGAGAACGGCAGCCACTCGATCATCATCGGCGAATTGAGGGGGTCGATCTCTTCCAGATGATCGTAGGCCTGACCGATACGTCCCGCCCAGTATTCGCAGCTGGCGCGCGCGTAATCCGCCAGGCGCCGATAACGTGGATCCTCGAGACGACTCGCCTGATCGGCGAGTCGCGAGGCCAAGGAAAAGGCGTCGGCATGGGCATGCCGTTGGCTACACCCGACCCACAACCCCCAGTTGACGAGAAAGGCCTGTTCAAGGTCGGCGGCTTCGTCATCGCTATCGGCCAGCAGCTCCCTGGCTCGCGCGAAGCTTTCATGGGCCGTGGGCGAACCGTGTCCCTCCAGGGTAAAGGCAGCCTGTCCACGCACGGTAAGCAAGCTGATCTCACGTTCCGGTCGATGCGCCACATGGCGAAGGGTGGCCAGGCCGAAATCGGCCATTCTCAGCGCGGTTCGATTCGCGCTCACCTTCAACGCCTCCCGGGCGGCCAGTTCGAAATAGCGCGCCCCACGCGCATAGTGTCCGCTGCGTCTGAGATGAGTCGCAAACTCACCAGGATGACGGCTGATCCATACCGGGAAGTGCTCCTCGATCAGCTCCACCACCTGGCGATGAATCCGCACCCGAACATCACGCGGACACGACAGATAGGCGGCTTCCTGCAGTAGCTGATGGGTAAATTGGTATTCGCGCCGGCCTTCTTCGTTGTCGGCGTTTTCAATAATCTCCAGACGCAGCATCTGCTCGAGCGCCTGCGTCAGTCGGGGCATTTCCCAGCCGCTGCACTCCGAGAGGAAATCGAGTCGAAAGCGGCGGCCCAGTACCGCCGCGACATGGGCCACTTCGCGATCGCCATCGAGTTGATCTATTCGACTGGCAAGCAGCCCCAGCAGTCCGCGTGGCAGCTCATCAAGCTGCACGGTGCGCCCTTCGCGCCGATCCATATCGACTCGGCGGCAAAGCTCTTGCAGGTAAAGCGGAACACCGTCGCAGCGCTCGATGATTTGCCCCCGCAACCTCGGACTCAGGTGTAGCCGATAGCGACGCGCCAGTTGGGAGAGCAGTCGTGACGATTGCATCGCGTCCAGCCGCCCGAGGGTGATCTGCTGGTCCCAGTGGAGTCGTGCCGGTAATGCCTCGCGACCATGATGGCTAGCCACCAGCAGGAAAGGACAGTTGATCGGCAGGCGTGCCTGAAGACCCGCAAGCACCTTGAAGGACGGTTCATCGAGCCACTGCAGGTCGTCGATCATGACCACCAGCGGCCGCTCCTGGGTCAGTAGGGCAATGAGACGATGGACCATGCCCACTACCAGCTCGATGACCTCTCCACTTTGGGTGAGCACAGCCACTTCACGCGGTTCGTGAACCCCCAGCGCCTCCTCGAGAAGCTCGCGGCGAGAGGAATCAAGCTCCAGAAATCCGACCGACGAGAGCAGGGTATTCAATGCCTCAGCGTTAATCTCGCCCCCGAAGCGCCATCTGAGCAACTGGCGCGCCACGCCGTAGGGTTCCTGAACGGACATCCGCGTGGTGGGTTGCCAGCAGACTGCGGCCTCCTGGCACTGTTCGAGCTGGCGAAACCCTACCATAAGCGCCGACTTGCCCATGCCGGAGGGCCCGCGTACCAGCACGCTCTGTCTCAGGCCGATGCCGGCACGAGCCAGGGCATCCCGCAAGGTACGCAACGACGCCTCACGACCAATCAGGCTTGGCGGCACCGCTTCGCGCCCACCTTCATTGGTGCCCAGCACCAAGGCACGCAGACGAACTCGGCCATCGCTTGCGACCAGGCGCGACGATAAGCGAGGCTGGAGGTCGAGGGCCGGCGGCATGTGCTGGCTCGCTTCCTGAGAAATGACTAGCTCACTGCCCTCGGCGGCTCCCATCAACTCAAGCGATCCCTGGGTGACCTGCCCCAGTGGATCGACCATCTGGCGCTCCGGGAGGTATACCACCCGGCCGCTGTTGAGACCCGCCGCCAGTTCGATGCGCGGCGGCTCTCCCTCGCCACTCCAGTAGCGGTCGGTTTCTTCCGGCAACATACGCCGGCAATGCTCGTAGAGGGCCACAAGCTCGGCTAGCTGATGGGCAGGACCATGGGTGCCAAAGCATGCCAGCCCCATACCACCGGTGGCACCAGGCAACCAGAACCCGCCCAGATGATGACACTGCTGCTCGAGCCATCGCAGTAGTTCGAACTCCAGCATCAGGCAGGCGCGTGTCCCGGCGCGAGACGATAGATCCCCGATCAGGCGCAGGCGAATCGCCATCACCGATAACTGACGCTGTTCGATCTCCTCCTCGCGTAGGGGGGAGCTATCGGGTGCCAAGGCTCGGGAAAAATGGCTCTGATGGCCCAGCACGGCACTGTCTGCCTGGCTATCTGACCAGTAACGGGCCAGATGCAGAAAGGCCGGCTCGGGTTGCTGGCCAGAAAGCGCCAGAAGCTGCAGATAGGCATTATATTGTTCATGCGCGGCAGCAAGCTGCCCCTGTTCGGCGAGCTGACGCACCAGGCGCTCATGGAAGGGTCCGTACCCTGGGAAGCGACTCACCAACGAGTCCAGCAAGTGATCGGGAACCAGTTCGTGCTGCTCGACCACCGATTCGGCGAAGCGGATCACACGCTGCCGCCATTCGTTACGCATCTGCACGAGCCAGCGCTGGTACTCCGCACAAGCCGGAATCTGCAGCTCCTCGACCAGGTCCCCCCGGTATGAGCTCAGCAAGGCTTCCAGGGTAGTGACGTCAGGCGATTCCTCCAGCAGGGTCTGAACGTCGTGAAGATCAAAGCGCCAGCTCTCCGGGCGGCGAAAAGCAATGGTCTGGCGAGACACGACCAACACCCGCTCGGCTTCTTCGCCAAGCGACTGGCGCAGGCAGTGCAGTGCGTGCCGCAAGTTGGTGCGACCCGATGACAATCCCTGATCTGGCCACAGCAATTCGGCTAGTGTGGCTCGATTGACTGGTTGGCTATGCAGCAACAAGTAGACCAGCAGAGCCTTGACCTTGTCGTAGCTGAACTGCGTGAGCGCATCTTCCCCCAAGGTGAGCGAGAAGTGGCCAAACAGTGCCAGCTGATCTTGTTCCAAATGGTCGGCGACGTCGGAGGAATCCCGCATCATGATCGATCCTGGATGGCGAAAGCAGCGGCCTCAGGAAGGCACGCCGCTATGAAAAGGCACGCCGCTATGAAAACGAAACGCCGTATCCGGCGAGATGATCAGCGACGCTTCACGCTCGGCAAAGAAGGCGACACGCGGCTCGATGGGCTCTGAACCAAGGTGCCGAGCCAGCATCAGGTAATCCTCGTAGTGGCGTCCTTCGGACTTAACCAGAGTTCGATAGAACTTGGCAAGCTCGTCGTCCAGATGCGGGATGAGGCAAGCGAAGCGCTCACAGCTGCGTGCTTCGATGAAAGCACCGATAATCAGAATGTCGAGAAGACGCTCGGGGTCCTGAGGGCGTACCTCCTGGCGAAGCCCCTCAGCGTAGCGGGAGGCCTTGATATGCCGATAAACGATACCACGAGACTCCATTAGCGTGACCACCTGCTCGAAGTGCAGCAACTCTTCGCGTGCCAGCTGGGACATCTTGCTGAGCAACAGAGGTTTGTCCACATAACGATACAGCAGGCTCATGGCCGTCGATGCTGCCTTTTTCTCGCACTGAGCGTGGTCAATCAACAGCAGTTCGGGATTGGCCAGGGCCCACTCCACCCAGGCACCGGGTGTTCGACAGGCAAGAAAGGCGAGAAGCTCTGCCGGCAGCAGGGCATCAATGCAGGAATCGTCGTGAGTGGCATGCATGGTCGTCGACTCGTCAACTGACAGAAAATCGGTTGGCAACACCAAGGCAACAGAAAAGAAAAACGTAGGTACGGGGATCGCTTCTGCCTGCTACCTCGTCGTTGATTAGACGACAATGGTAACGCGCCAGGTCGCAAGTGACACCCCGGCAGGTCGAAGACCAAAGTTCAAGCCGGCCACCACGGCCCTTGCTTAACATTGTCGACAGTTTGCCGTAGAATCCTGGCTATTCGAAGAGACAACGCCGAACACGTCTGCTTCTCCCGCCAACGCTCCGTTTCGACGCCGATTGACGTAGATGCGATGTGCCTTGGCCGCCTACACCGATGAGGGCCCCCCGTGATTGAAGCCTATCGCCACCATGTTGAGGAACGCACCGCCGACGGCGTGCCACCCAAGCCGTTGAACGCTGAACAGGTCGCCGCGCTGATCGAGCTGCTCAATCGCCCGCCAGCCGGCGATGAAGAGTTTGTCCTCGACCTGATCACCAATCGCGTGCCCCCGGGGGTCGACGAGGCTGCCTACGTCAAGGCCGGGTTTCTCACCGCCATCGCCAAGGGCGAGGCCGAGTCGCCGCTGATCGATAAGGTGCACGCCGTGAAGCTGCTGGGCACCATGCAGGGTGGCTACAATATCGGCACCCTCGTGACGCTTCTGGACGACAAGGCGCTGGCCAAGGAAGCCGGTGAGCAGCTCAAGCACACCTTGCTGATGTTCGACGCGTTCCACGACGTCGAAGAGCGCGCTCGCAACGGCAATGACGTAGCCAAGAATGTCATGCAGTCCTGGGCCGACGCTGAGTGGTTTCTCTCAAAGCCGGCGCTGGCCGAGAAGATCACGCTGGCCGTTTTCAAGGTGCCCGGCGAAACCAATACCGATGACCTTTCGCCGGCGCCAGACGCTTGGTCACGCCCCGACATTCCGCTGCATGCCAATGCCATGCTCAAGAACGAGCGTGAGGGTATCGAACCGGTCGAGCCGGGCACCACCGGTCCGCTCAAGCAGATCGAAGACGTCAAGGCCAAGGGGTTCCCGATCGCCTACGTGGGCGATGTCGTCGGCACCGGTTCCTCGCGCAAGTCGGCGACAAACTCAGTGCTATGGTTCTTCGGCGATGACATCCCCTATGTCCCCAACAAGCGTGCCGGCGGTTTCTGCTTCGGCAGCAAGATCGCCCCGATCTTCTTCAACACCATGGAAGATTCCGGTGCCCTGCCCGTCGAGATGGATGTCTCCAAGCTCGAGATGGGCGACGTTATCGATGTCTATCCCTATGAGGGCAAGGTCTGCAAGCACGGCACCGACGAGCTGCTCACCACCTTCGAACTCAAGACGCAGCTGATCCTTGATGAAGTTCGCGCCGGCGGCCGTATCCCACTGATCATCGGCCGCGGCCTGACCACCAAGGCACGCGAGTCACTGGGACTGCCCCAGTCCGAGGTGTTTCGTCTGCCCGAGCAACCTGGCGATACCGGTAAGGGCTTCACCCTGGCTCAGAAGATGGTCGGCAAGGCGTGCGGCCTCTCCGGCGTTCGCCCAGGCATGTACTGCGAGCCCAAGATGGCCACCGTGGGGTCTCAGGACACTACCGGCCCGATGACCCGCGATGAGCTCAAGGACCTGGCCTGTCTCGGCTTCCAGGCCGACCTGGTGATGCAGTCCTTCTGCCACACTGCCGCCTACCCCAAGCCTGTGGATGTCGACACCCACCACACTCTGCCCGACTTCATCATGAATCGTGGTGGCGTCTCGCTGCGCCCGGGTGATGGCATCATCCACAGCTGGCTGAATCGCATGCTGCTGCCTGACACCGTAGGTACCGGTGGCGATTCCCACACGCGCTTCCCGTTGGGCATCTCCTTCCCGGCCGGCTCCGGCCTGGTGGCCTTTGCCGCCGCCACCGGCGTGATGCCGCTGGACATGCCAGAGTCTGTCCTGGTGCGCTTCAAGGGTAAGCGTCAACCCGGGGTCACCCTGCGTGACCTGGTGCATGCCATTCCTTATTACGCCATCCAGCAGGGCCTGCTGACCGTCGAGAAATCGGGCAAGAAGAATGCCTTTTCCGGCCGCGTGCTGGAAATCGAAGGCCTTGAGGACTTGACCGTCGAGCAGGCCTTCGAGCTCTCCGACGCTTCTGCCGAGCGCTCTGCCGCAGGCTGCACCATTACCCTGTCCGAGGACAGCGTGGCCGAGTACCTCAAGTCCAATATTACCCTGCTCAAGTGGATGATCGCCAATGGCTACGGCGACCGTCGCACCATCGAGCGCCGTATCGAGGGCATGGAGGAGTGGCTGGCCAACCCCAGCCTCATGCGCGCCGATCAGGATGCCGACTACACCGAGATCATCGAGATCGACCTCGAGGCGCTCAAGGAGCCAGTCCTGTGCGCCCCGAACGACCCGGACGACGCTCGCTTACTCTCCGAAGTAGCCGGCGAGAAGATCGACGAGGTCTTCATCGGCTCGTGCATGACCAACATCGGCCACTTCCGCGCCGCCGGCAAGCTGCTCGAAAAGCTGCCGGCCGACAGCCTGAAGACTCGACTATGGCTGGCCCCACCGACCAAGATGGACCAGCATCAATTGACCGAGGAAGGCTACTACGGCATTTACGGCCGTGCCGGTGCGCGCATGGAAATGCCTGGCTGCTCGCTGTGCATGGGTAACCAGGCCCGCGTGGCCGCCAAGAGTACCGTGGTTTCCACTTCGACCCGTAACTTCCCGAACCGCTTGGGCGATGGCGCCAACGTCTACCTGGCATCGGCGGAACTCGCCGCCGTGGCCGCGGTGGAAGGTCGTCTGCCGAGCGTCGATGAATACCGCCGCTATATGAGCGAATTCGATGCCATGGCGAGCGAGATCTACCGCTACATGAATTTCCACGAGATCGAGGAGTATCAGAATGCCGCTTCCAACGTGATTCCGATTGCCCAGGAAGCCTGATACCCTGTCCTACGACTCCGATGCTCGCAACATCAATGGTCGCCCTTGGCGGCGACCAGAGTCGATGACCGAAGCGCCCCGCCCTGCGGGGCGCTTTTTTATGGCTGTCTGGGCCATCAGCCGTTGCCCTACTCGACCCTTGGGGCTGATCAAGCTTTCTGTTCTAGCGCGAGCACCATCAAGTGCTTTTGCATCCAGACCACAGACGTGTGTCGAGGCCCTTGAGTGTGGCATGATGCCTTAGACTTCTTTACCGCTGACGAGGAACAAGATCATGAGTCATATCATCACCCCTGATCTATGTGACGAGTTCCCCGAGGTTCAGGTACTTGACCCGATATTCACCAACTTCGGTGGTCGGGACGCCTTCTACGGCCCGGTCCGAACCATCAAGTGCTTTGAAGACAATTCACTGGTCAAGCAGGCGGTAACCGAACCGGGCGATGGCGCCGTACTGGTAGTCGATGCGGGCGGCTCGCTACGCTGTGCCATGCTGGGCGATATGCTCGCGGAACAAGCCGCTGGCAATGGCTGGGCCGGAGTCGTGATGTATGGCTGTGTGCGTGACGTCGATGTGCTGTTCGAAACCGAACTGGGCATCCAGGCGCTTGCCGCTCACCCTCGCAGGAGCGAAAAGCGCGGTGAGGGCCAGCGAGAAATCGCCGTGACCTTCGCTGGCGTGACGATAGCTCCCGGTCAATGGCTCTATGCGGATAACAACGGCATTCTGATCGCCGAGGAGCCCCTGACATCGGTGCAGTGAATCGACCCCCGGCCTCGATCGTTTCCGGTCACGTGCAATTTGGCGTAAACCGCCTGGCGCTTCGTCCAGGTCCTCGCTATTCATGAACCTATATTCCTTACGCCCATGCTGGTTATCTCGCAGCTAGGCGGCGATGTATTGCGCAGCATGCGCGAGCACTTACGGCCGCTGATCGCTTATCACCTGTTCTTTACCCTGCTCGCCTCGAGCCTGCTGTTGCCCGCCGTCGCGTGGTCGCTGACGCGCTTGCTCGGCCAGTTCGGGCAACCGATACTTACCAACTCCGAACTACTCGACCTGCTCTTAAGCCCCGGAGGCGTCCTGTGGTTGCTGGCTGCCATCGGCACCACCTTTCTGGTGCTGTACTTGCAGCAGGCCGGCATGATTCTGGTCGCCGTGCGCCCGCGCGACAACCACTACCGCCTGGCCTTCGAGGCGCTATGGGCCACATTGAGACGGCTGCCGTCGCTTTCCGGGCTGGTTGTCCTGCAAGTAGGCAGCCATCTACTGTTGTTCGTACCTACCGTGATCGTCCTGGTATGGCTCTACGGTGTCTTCCTGGGTGGCCTGGATCCGTATTACGTGCAAAAAGTGCGACCACCGGCATTCTGGCAGTTTGTGGCGATCGGCCTGCCGGTGGTTGGACTCTGGATTGGTCTGGCAGCGACGCTGTATTTCCGCTGGCTGCTCGCCCTCCCCGTGATGATGCTGGAAAACCTCTCGCCCCGAGCCGCCCTCAAGCGCAGCCATTTACTCACCCAAGGTCGCAGGCGCCATATCGCCCTGGCGGTCCTCGCCCTGCTGGTGGTGATCATTGCCCTGCCGGTGCTGGCGACAACGCTCTTCGGTAGGGCGTTCACGCCAATGCTGTGGTGGCTGCCGGAGCGCAATGCCGTCCTGATCCCAGCCATGCTTGGTTACCTCACTGCCTATGTACTGCTGACCTTGGCCATCACCTTCGTCGGTATCGCTGCCAACGCGCTATTGGCCGCATGTCTCTATTTACGGCTGGAACACCGCGAGTTGCGTCCGGCGGCCCCCCCGGCAGACGCCCACCCGGGTCGCCTGGCCTGGGCGGTAGAAGTTAGCGTCATCCTGTTCGCGCTCTTTCAGGCTTGGCTCATCGTCAACAGTTTCGAGTTACGCGACGAGGTCGCCATCATCGCCCACCGCGGTAGTTCCATGGCCGCTCCCGAAAACACGTTGTCGGCGATGCTGCTGGCACTCGATGAAAAGGCTGATCTGATTGAGATCGATGTACGCTTGACCCGAGATGATCAGGTCGTGCTCTATCATGACCGCAGCATGAGTCGACTGACCGGCGATCCCCGGCAGCTGGGCGAATTGTCACGAGAGCAACTGACAGAGTTCGATGTCGGCAGCTGGTTCGGCGATGCCTATGTCGGCGAGCCCATCCCTGGGCTGGACGAGGCGCTGGAAAGTGTCCGGGGTCGTGGGCAACTAATGATCGACCTCAAGCCGGACCCTGGCCGAGAATTGGCCCTGGTCGATGCGGTGATGGACACCTTGCGCCGCGAGGCCGAGGCTAGAGAGGTCTGTCAAGAAGACGGTGGCACGGTCGCCACCTGCGGGAATAGGGACGTTATCGATGAAACCCTTCTGGCCACGATGTCGCCTTCGCTGGTGCGAGAGATCAAGGCCCGAGAGCCTGCCGTTGCCACGACTCTGCTTGCCCAGCTGATACTGCCTGGCACACTGGAACGGCGAGGCTTCGATGCACTCGGGCTACGGCACAATCGTATCACCGACAATGAGATTCGGCTCGCCCGACGCTTGGACTACGAGATCCATGCCTGGACCGTCAATGACCGGGCCCGCATGTCCCAGCTGATCGATCTGGGCGTCGATGCCATCATCACCGACCGACCCGCAGCGCTTGCCGAGTTGCTGGCGATCCGCCGTGAGATGAGCGACGGTGCGCTGCTGTTGGTCAAGTTGCGCAATTGGCTCAGAGGCTAACCGCCAAGCGCCACTTACCAACGACAATTTTGCCAAGGCTACTTACCCAGGCTGCTCGCCAAAGGCTACTCACCAAGGACGACCCCTTCCCGACGCGGATCGGCGCCCCCGAAGATGCTACCGTCTTCGGTGATTTGCAGGGCCTGCAGGCCGCTGACCAACTCGCGCTCGCTGACCTCGTGTCCCAGATTATTCAACGCCTCCAGCGTCGCTGGTGGGTAACCCCCTTGTTCCAGGAAGACCGGGCCGCCCAGGGTGATGGCATGGGGAAGATTCAGTGACTCTTGCGCATCGAGCCCCCAATCAAGCATTGCGATCAATGTCTTGGCGGTGTAGTGAATGATCGCCGCACCGCCTGGAGAGCCCAGGCTCGCGACCAGTTCGCCACTGTCTCCATCGAACACCAGCGTCGGGCTCATGCTCGAGCGCGGACGCTTGCCGGGTTCCACTCGGTTGGCGATGGGATTGCCTGCCTCGTCCTCGGGCTGGAAGGAAAAGTCGGTCAATTCATTGTTGAGCAGATAGCCGCCAGGCTCTCCCGTCCCCCCATCGGCCATGGTCCGCGAGCCAAAGGCCTGTTCGATGGTCGTGGTCATGGCGATGGCATTGCCCTCCTCGTCGATGATGCTGATATGGCTGGTGCCGGCTTCGGGCTGCTCGGGCTGAACGGCCCAGCTGGTGTCCATGGGGCCGGGATTGCCCGGCTTGGCAGCGTCGCTGCCCATACTCTGCTCACCGATCTGCTCGGCTCGCTTGGCCAGATAGTCGGGATGGAGCATATTGCTCCAGTCGCCGCCGGGCGCGTCGACAAATTCCGGGTCGGCGATGTACTTGCCGCGATCGGCAAAGGCCAGTCGTGAGGCCTCTAGGAAACGATGCAACCACTCCACGCCGGGGAGATCATCGTCCATCGGTGACTCCAGCGCTGGCAATGCCTCGAGCATGCCCAGTATCTGCATGATGGTCAGATGCCCCGAGGATGGCGGCGGAAAGCCACAGACGCGATAGGCCTGCCACTCGGTACAGAGCGGGTCGCGCGCCTGGGCAGCATGAGTGGCCAGATCTTCCAGCGACATGACGCCGGGACGGTCATGGTTCTGTACGCGAAACACCAGGTCTTCGGCGATAGGCCCGGTATGCAAGGCGCTGCTGCCTTCCTTGGCAATCTCGCGCAGGATCGCGGCGAGCGCCGGGTTCTTGAGCGTATGTCCCTCGGCCAGCGGCTCTCCCGCTTCGTCGTAGTAAAAATCGCTGCCGATCGGATCATCACGCAGGTGTTCCACCTCGGCCAGGCTGGTATGGAGCCGCTCACTGACCGCAAAACCCTCTTCCGCCAGGGTAATCGCCGGCTCGAATAGCACTTCCCACGGCAGTTGCCCGTGTTCGCGGTGGGCAAGTTCCAGCATGCGCAGCGTCCCCGGGACCCCAATCGAGCGACCACTGGCGACAGCATCCATGAAGTCCAGTGGCTCGCCCTCCTCATCGAGGAAAAGCGCACCGTCGACCCCACTCGGCGCGGTCTCTCGGCCATCGTAGGCCCGGACGTCCTCACCATCGTAATGCATAAGGAAGGCGCCACCCCCGATGCCACTGGATTGCGGTTCGACCAGGGTCAACACCATCTGCACGGCAACGGCGGCATCGATGGCGGACCCGCCAGCCTTGATCACCTGGTACCCGGCATCGGTGGCCAACGGATTGGCCGCGGCCACCGCGAAGTCGTCATTATCCCAGCCAGGTTTCTCGGTGACTTCCGAACTCGACTCCGGGGCGATGGCCGGCGCCTCATAATCGAGTTCCACCTCGGCGTGAACGGTCGAGGGCAACCAGACCATCAGCATCACGGCGACCGGGCTCACCAGCCGGCGGCAACAAGGAAGTGTGGGCATGGGCATACAACGTCTCCTGATCAGCATCGACCCTCGTCGGGTTCCCTAAATAACAGTCACAGCATAGGCCAGACTCGACACAAAAAGGCGATCAATACGGCAAGATGTCAAAAACCATACCGGCGTTAGGGCCAGAGACGAAAAAGCCCGGCTAGCCAATAAAGGCTGCCGGGCGTCATGCGGTTGCGTCGGGTGGCCGATTTCAGCCGATGGTTTCACCCGCCAGCATGAACCACGTCTCTAGCACAGCATCAGGATTCAGCGAGACCGAGTCGATGCCCTGCTCCATCAGCCACTTGGCGAGCTCAGGATGATCCGACGGCCCCTGACCGCAGATGCCCACGTACTTGCCCTGAGCCTTGCAGGCCTGAATCGCCATCGAGAGCAGCTTCTTGACGGCGGGATTTCGCTCGTCGAACAGATGCGCAACGATGCCAGAATCGCGGTCGAGGCCTAGCGTGAGCTGTGTCAGGTCGTTAGACCCGATAGAAAAGCCATCGAAGTACTCGAGGAACTCATCCGCCAGCAGGGCGTTGGCCGGCAGTTCGCACATCATGATCACCTTGAGGCCATGGGGGTCAGAGGAGCCACCACGGGCCAAGCCATTGTCGGCGAGCAAATCGACCACTTCGCGGGCCTCGTCGGTGGTGCGCACGAAGGGCACCATGATCTGGATATTGTCCAGGCCCATTTCCTCGCGCACGTGCTTGAGCGCTCGGCATTCGAGCTCAAAACAGGGGCGAAAAGACTCGGAAATGTAGCGGGAGGCGCCGCGGAAACCCAGCATGGGATTCTCCTCCCCCGGCTCGTAGAGCTTGCCGCCGATCAGGTTCTCGTACTCGTTGGACTTGAAGTCCGACAGCCGCACGATGACCGGCTGGGGGTGGAAGGAGGCGGCCAGGGTGGCAATCCCCTCCACCAGCTTGTCGACGTAGAAGCTCACCGGGTCAGCGTAACCGGCGGTACGCAGGTCGATCGTCTGTTGCAGATCCACGGGCAGGGTATCGTATTCGAGCAGCGCCTTGGGGTGCACACCGATCATGCGATTGATGATGAACTCCAGACGCGCCAGGCCGACACCGGCGTTGGGGAGACCCGCGAAGCCGAAGGCTCGATCCGGGTTGCCAACGTTCATCATGATCTTGAAGGGTATTTCGGGCATCGCATCTACGCTGGTGACCCGGCGGTCGAATTCCAGTAGCTCATCGTAAACATGGCCCATGTCACCTTCGGCACAGGACACCGTGACGTCGCGACCATCCGCAAGCAACTGCGTGGCATCACCGCAACCCACCACCGCGGGAATGCCCAACTCTCGGGCAATGATCGCGGCGTGGCAGGTACGGCCACCGCGGTTGGTGACGATCGCCGAGGCACGCTTCATGATCGGCTCCCAGTCAGGGTCGGTCATGTCGGTGACCAGCACATCGCCAGGTTTGACCTTATCCATGTCGTCGGGCGAAAAGACGACCTTGACCGCACCGCGGCCGATACGCTGGCCAATGGCACGGCCGGTGACCAGAGTCCTGCCCTTTTCCTTGAGCTGGAAGCGCTCGAGCTTGCCACCCTCCTGCTGGGAAACCACCGTCTCGGGACGTGCCTGGACGATATAGAGCTCGCCGTCATCCCCGTCCAGCGCCCATTCGATGTCCATGGGGCGATCGTAATGCTGCTCGATGGTCACCGCCTGGCGAGCCAGCGCCATGATCTGCTCATCATTGAGACAGAAGCGACCGCGATCGGCCAGCGCCACATCCACGGTAGCCACCGACTTGCCAGCGCTGGTGTCGTCGGTATAGATCATCTTGATCAACTTGGAACCGAGATTGCGGCGCAATACCGCCGGGCGCCCCGCCGCCAGCGTCGGCTTGTGCACGTAGAACTCGTCGGGATTGACGGCACCCTGCACGACCGTCTCGCCGAGGCCCCAAGAAGCGGTGACGAAGACCGCATCCCGATAGCCGGATTCGGTGTCCAAGGTGAACATTACCCCGCTGGCCCCGGTTTCGGAGCGCACCATCTTCTGGATGCCCGCCGAAAGCGCCACATTCTCGTGGGCATAGCCGCGGTGCACGCGATAGGAAATCGCCCGGTCATTGAACAGCGAGGCAAATACCTCATGTACGGCACGCTTGATGTTGTCGAAACCCTCAATGTTGAGGAAGGTTTCCTGCTGACCGGCAAAAGACGCATCGGGCAGGTCCTCGGCGGTGGCAGAGCTGCGCACCGCCGCCTTGAGATTGGGGTGTTGCGACGTCAGGGTTTCGTAGGCCGAGCGTAGATGCGCCTCGAAGGTAGGCGGTAGCGGGGTATCGATGACCCACTGGCGAATCTCTGCACCGGCCTTCGCCAGGGCGTTGGTGTCGTCAACATCCAGGGTCGCCAAGGTCTGGTTGATACGCTCGTTAAGACCTTCATACGAGAGGAATTCGCGATAGGCGTGGGCTGTGGTGGCAAAGCCGCCGGGCACCGTGACACCCGCACCGGAGAGATTGGAAATCATCTCGCCGAGAGAGGCGTTCTTGCCCCCCACTCGGTCAACATCGTTCATGCCCAGTTGATCGAACCACAGAATGTAATTGTCCACGAAACCCCCAAGATACCAACGACAGGATGCAGCATGCGCGGCGGCAATCAGCCGAGCGGCAAGCGGTGCGATGACGGCGACTCTAACAGCGGCCGCTCGTATTCGCCATTAGTCTAACCGCGAAGTCACTGGAGATTTTTTACAACAGCTCGGGATATGGTTTTTCTGGTCACCTGCATGGCGACTCACTCTGTCCTCATTAATTAGGGTTTGGCTAGAAACCCTGCAGCCATACCCAGCAGATAGACGATGGCGAACAGCAGGTAGAAGAGGCCCGAACACGCCATCATCACACTGTAAAAGGGGGGCGGCTTGAGCTCAGAGGGCAGCCGCATTAGATTGACCAGCAACGCGGTCAAGACGATGAAGGGGGTATGGGTTGCCGCGATGATTCCCGAGGCGGACATGACTTTCACCGGGTCTTCGAATAGCAGAATAATGATGGCAGGGAAAATCCCAGTCACCGTGAGGATGAAAAAACGCTTGAGATTGCGCCGGGCAAAGGGGGCTTGCCCGGTTCTGGCACCTAGCCAGGTCAAGGCCCGATAGGCCCAGCCAGAGCGGATTTCACGCTGGTCGCGTGTCAGGATTAACGCCATGTCCGCGAAGCTGCGACCCCAGCCATCCTGATTGGCGAGTACGCTGCCACCCAGCGCAATAACGATGGCTGCCAGGATAATGTAGCGTCCCGCCTCCCCCCATACTTCCGAAAACAGACGAGTCAGATCGAGGGCGACATCGGTTCCCTGGGGCACGACGCCTTCAGGTTGCAGCAATTCAGCGCCCAGGATCATGAACGCCGTGATCACCACCAGGCCACCCACCACCCCAAGCGTGGCAGCACCGCTCATTACCGACACCCATCGCGTGAGCCGCTCGACGCGTGTCGACTCGGCGTCACCAGTAGACGTAAAAGCCCGGTGATCGCCTTCAGCCGCCGGCTTTTCATCATCGCGCTCGCGACCTTCGAGTCCCCCGCCATAACCCCTTGTGGCAGTCCAGTAGGAGAACCAGATAATCCCCATCGACCCGGCCAGGATGGTGCCGACCCAGGGGGCAATGACATAGAAATCGGGTTCGTCAGGCCAGCGAAACGCCAGACCGCGAGCGATGGTCGCCAACTCAGGAAACACCGCGATCGCCGAGAAGATGGCCATGCCCATGAGGACGATGGCCATGTAGCGACTGATTCGCTCAATGAGCATGTAGTGGCCACTGGTCGTCAACCCGACGCAGAGCAGCACCACCGCCAGGGCATAGAGGGTATTGCTGCCGGGCAGGCTGACCGCAAAGGCGCTACCTACAATGGCGGCGAGCCCGGCAATGCCGATCGCAGCGGCGCACAACTGGGGCAGGAAGATCACCCAGACGGCCCAGTTTTTCGGGCCTGGCAGGGTGTGCATGCCGTCGAGTATCGTCTTGCCGGTCACGATGGTGAAGCGAGACATTTCACGAATCATGACCCACATGAAAAAAACGACAATGATCAACAACCAGAGAAGGTCATAGCCATAAACGGAAGCGACACGAGGGGTGAACAGAATCGACCCTGTGCCCACGGCCGATAGCATCCACAGCAGTCCCGGTCCGAACCAGTTCAGGCTAGCCTTACCCTCGGGGGGCGGGGGAACACGCTCTCTTGTCCACGTCTTGCTTACGCGCGTTCTGGTCATAACATATCCTTGTCATGGTTGGCTCGGCGCTCCTGCCGAACACGTCGTACCATGACCTTGGCAAATTCACCCCTTCCTGGCAATCGAGACGCTCATGACCCGCACCGCCTTCTTCATCTCCGACGGCACCGGCATCACCGCCGAGAGCCTTGGTCGCAGTCTGTTGGCGCAATTCGAGAACGTTGATATCCGCATGGTCACCAAGCCCTACGTCGACTCGGTGGACAAGGCGAGAAAACTGGCGGAAGTGATCGAGGCGACGGCGGTGCGCGACGGCGAGACCCCGATCATTATCGACACGATCGTCGATGAGCAGATACGTGGGGTGATTCGGGAGGCTACCGGCTTCAAGATCGATATCTTTTCGACCTTTCTGAAGCCCCTGGAAGAAGAACTGGCCACCCACTCGTCGTATAGCGTAGGGCGTACGCATGCGATCGGCAGCGACGACGTCTATATGGATCGTATCCAGTCGGTGCACTTTGCTCTGGATAACGACGATGGCGCGCGCACCCACCAGTACGACAAAGCAGACGTGATCCTCATCGGGGTATCACGCTGCGGCAAGACACCCACTTCGCTTTATCTGGCGCTGCAGTTCGGGATTCGCGCCGCCAATTATCCGCTGACCGAGGACGACCTCGACGAGGACGGCATCCTGAAGCTACCCAAGGCCCTTGACCCACACCGTCACAAGCTATTCGGCCTGACCATCGACCCACGGCGGCTGGCGGCGATACGCCACGAACGCCGCCCTGACAGCCGCTACAGCTCTATGGACCAGTGCCTGCAGGAAATCGGCCAGGCCGAAGGGCTCTATCGCCAGTTGCATATCCCCTTCATCGACACCACGCGGTTCTCGGTGGAGGAGATATCCACTCGTATGATTGCCGATAGAGGCTTGATGCGACGCTTCTCGCCACGCTGAATGAATGGCGGGCGTTTATCTCACCACGCCTTCCCGTTTCAGTCGGGCGATGTCCTTTGGCGTCAGGCCCATTTCGGCAAGGATCGCCGCACTGTCTTGTCCGAGCCTGGGGGGTGCCACGTTGCTGGTGGCTGCTTCGCCGTCGAATCGCAGCGGATTGGCTACCTGGGGAATATCAAGATCACCACGCTTGAGCACGCAGTGCAGGCCACGATGACGCACCTGAGGATCGTCGAAGACTTCCGCCAGGGTATTGATCGGACCCGCCGGGATGCCTCGGGCCTCTAGCTCGGCCAGCCACTCATCACGCTCGCGGGTCACCAGGATATCCTCGATCAATGGCACCAGCACATCGCGGTTGCCGACCCGGGCAGCATTGCTGGCATAGGCCGGATCGACTGCCCAGTCGGGATGACCGAGCAGCGAGGCCAGCCGAGAAAACTGAGTGTCGTTTCCGACGGTGAGCACCAGATAGCCATCCGCACAGGCGAAGGCCTGATAGGGCACGATATTGGGATGGGCATTGCCGTGACGCTGGGGTGACATACCGCTCACCAGCGTGTTGAGTGCCTGGTTGGCCAGCGTGGCCACCTGCACGTCAAGAAGTGCAAGGTCGACATGCTGGCCGAGACCGGTTCGTTCGCGCTCCTGCAACGCCGCCAGGACCCCGATCGTCGCATAGAGCCCGGTCATCACATCGGTGATCGCGACACCGGTCTTCATCGGCATGCCGTCGGGTTCGCCGGACAGGCTCATCAGCCCACCCATGGCCTGGATCATGAAGTCATAGCCGGCCCGGTGGGCATAGGGGCCGTCCTGGCCGAAGCCGGTGATGGAACAACCGATCAAGCGAGGATTTAGCACTTTCAGGCTGGCATGGTCGAGGCCATACCGCGCCAACCCACCTACCTTGAAGTTCTCGAGCAGGATGTCAGCGCCCTTGGCCAGCTCACGCACTAGTGCCTGGCCGTCCTCTGTGGCGATATCCACGGCGAGCGATTGCTTGCCACGGTTGGTGCACAGGAAATAGGCTGCCATCCGCTCGACGGTGTCGTCCTCGGCAAGCCATGGCGGACCCCAGCCACGGGTATCATCGCCACGCTGAGGATGCTCGACCTTGACCACCTTGGCGCCAAGATCGGCCAGTAACTGTCCTGCCCACGGGCCGGCCAGGACGCGCGACAGGTCCAGCACTACCAGGCCGTCAAGCGGTCGACTCATCGATAAGCTCCTCGTAATCGGCTGGATTTAATTGGCAAACGCCTGAATGCCGGTCTGGGAGCGACCGAGAATCAGGGCATGGACATCGTGGGTGCCCTCGTAGGTATTCACGGCTTCCAGATTCATGACATGACGGATCACGTGGTACTCATCGGAAATGCCATTGCCGCCGTGCATGTCACGTGCCTGGCGGGCGATGTCCAGCGCCTTGCCGCAATTGTTGCGCTTGATCAGCGAGATCGCCTCCGGCACCAGTTGCCCGTCGTCAATCATCCGGCCGACCCGTAAGGCCGCCTGCAGGCCAAGCGCGATCTCGGTCTGCATATCGGCAAGTTTCTTCTGAATCAGCTGGTTGGCCGCCAGCGGACGCCCGAACTGCTTGCGCTCCAGCGTATAATCACGAGCGGCATGCCAGCAGGCCTCGGCAGAGCCCATGGTGCCCCAGGCAATGCCGAATCGCGCTCGGTTGAGGCAAGAGAAAGGCCCCTTCAGACCCTGAACACCGGGAAGGCGCTGGTCGTCGGAGACGTCAACATCCTGCATCGCGATCTGGCCGGTGATGGAGGCGCGCAGGCTGAACTTGCCCTCGATCTTCGGCGCGCTGAGCCCCTTCATGCCCTTCTCGAGGATAAACCCGCGAACGATGCCTTCTTCATCTCTGGCCCAGATCACGAAGACATCGGCAATCGGTGAATTGGTGATCCAGGTCTTGGTGCCGTTGAGGCGCCAGCCGTTGTCGGTGCGCACCGCGCGAGTGCTCATACCGGCCGGGTCCGAGCCATGATCAGGCTCGGTGAGGCCGAAACATCCCACCCACTCGGCAGAGGCTAGCTTCGGCAAATATTTCTCGCGTTGCGTATCGCTGCCAAAGGCGTGAATAGGATACATCACCAAGCTCGACTGAACGCTCATCGCACTACGGTAGCCCGAGTCGACGCGCTCCACCTCGCGGGCGATCAAGCCGTAGCTGACGTAGTTCAGGCCGGCACAGCCATAGCCATCGATCGTGGCACCCAGCAGGCCCAGTTCGCCCATCTCGCTCATGATCTCGCGGTCGAAGTGCTCGTGGCGATTGGCTTCCAGTACCCGGGGCAGCAGTTTCTCCTGGCAATAGTCGTGCGCGGTCTGCTGAACCATGCGCTCGTCCTCATCGAGCTGATCGATCAGCCGGAAGGGGTCGTCCCAGGTAACGGGGGTAATCTGACTCATGGCAGTATCCTCAGGAGGGAATTAATTTCTACATTTTGTACAAATGTAGACTATAAAATCGTTCCTGCCAAGCCAAATGGCATCACACAACGGCACTACTGTCAGGTATGCGACTCTCCTGCTCGGTAAAGCGTCTGGATACTCGAGAAGTCCAGGCGCCCGCTGCCCTGGGCACTATGCAAGGCGAAGAGATTACGTGCCTGCGAGCCCATCGGAACGGTCGATTGCGATCCCAGCGCCAGCTCCCAGGCCAACCCCAGGTCCTTGGCCATCAGGTCGGTGAGAAAGCCGCCCTGGTAGTCCCGCGAAGCTGCGGAGCCCTCCATCACGCCAGGCCAGGGGTTGTAGACATTGAGTGCCCAGTTGCCGCCGCTGCTCTGACGCATGATCTCGGAGAGGACCGACGGGTCCATACCATTCTTCACCCCCAGCGCCAGGGCTTCCGCGGTCCCCGACATCAGGATGCCCAGCAGCATGTTGTTGCAGATTTTCGCGACCTGCCCCGAGCCGATATCCCCCGCATGGAAGATATTCTTGCCCATGGCCTGCAGTACCGGACTCGCCTGAGCGAAGCCAGCCTCACTGCCGCCGACAATGAACGTCAGCGTCCCTGCCTTGGCACCCCCGACGCCTCCCGATACCGGCGCATCGAGATAGGTCAGCCCCTTGTCGATGGCAGCGCGCCCCACGCTGCGAGCATCCTCGGGCGAGATGGTCGAGGCGTCGATGATCAAGGGGGCCCCAACCAGGGTATCGAGCAGGCCGGGAGCTTCGTCGTCGCCGAGGTAGAGCGCCCTGACATGGGCGCCGGCAGGCAACATCGAGATGATGATATCGGCGCCGGTAACAGTGGCCTGGGCGTTCTCGCCGCGGCTGGCTCCCTCTGCTTCTAGCGCCTGGATGGCACTCTCCACCAGATCGAATACCGTGACATGGTAGCCGGCCTTGAGCAGATTGAGCGCCATGGGGGCGCCCATGTTACCCAGGCCGATAAAGGCGATGTTCATTGGCGTGGCTCCTGATTGTGATTTGGTTATTTGGCATGACCGGTTGGCGTCAAGGCTCGCTGGACCAAGGCTCTGGAAAAGCCACCTCAGCCGTGGGACGTCTTGCGGCCGAGCGCCCGAAGAGGGTGGGTCGTCTCGGACCAGAGCGGCGCCAGCAGGGCATCGAGGTCCGCCTCCGGCACGCTGGCGGCGTCGACGTGCGACCAGCGCGGCGCCTTGTCTTTCTCGACCAGCAGGGCGCGCACGCCTTCAGCAAAATCGCCCAGGCGACAGCACTGTACCGAGAGGTTGAGCTCGTCACGAAAGGCCTCAGCCAGGCTGGTATGCGCGTGGCGTTCCAGCATGCACCACACCAGGTGTGCACTGAGCGGGCAGCCGGCCTCGAGGCGGGCGCGGTTGGCCGCCAGCCAGCGATCCTCGGTCCGATCGTCGAGGATTCGGCGTACCGCCGTCGCGGCATCGACCCGCCCCACCAATGCCTGGAGATGATCGAGGTGTGGCCAGACCTGGCCGTGTGGTATTTCGCGTCGGTCTTCCTGGTGATCCAGCACTTCCTGCACCGCGGCGCGCAGCGCACTTTGGCTGCGATCACCATAGTCGGCGTCTGCCAGTGCATCGAGCAGGGCCTCGCGGCGCTCTCGGGGGATGAAGCGGTCGGCCAGCCCCAGGTCCAGGGCGTCACGGGGGTTGAGCTGGGCCCCGGTCAGTCCCAGATACGCCCCCACACCAGGCGGCATGCGACCCAAGAACCAACTCGCGCCGATATCGGGATAAAGACCGATGGTGATCTCGGGCATGGCGATACGCGTTGTCTCGGACACCAGGCGCTGGAAGCCACCGGCCAGCAGGCCCAGACCGCCCCCCATGACGATGCCGTCACCCCACACCAGAATCGGTTTGGAAAAAGTATGAATTTGGTAATCGAGCCGATACTCGTCGGCGAAATAGCGCTCGGCGAAAGCGGCACCTGTCTCTCGCGACTCGATCAGCGAGCGATAGAGAGCCACCACGTCGCCTCCCGCACAGAAGGCCTTGTCGCCGGCGCCCTCGAGCCATATCGCCACGATACCCGGGTCGGCCGCCCAGTCGTTGAGTCTCGCCTCGAGTTGGCCAATCATCTCAAGCGAGAGCGCGTTGAGTGACTTGGGCGCATTGAGCATCGCCACGCCGATGCGGCTGCCATCGCGTGTGGGACGCTCGGTAAAGTGAACAGCAAGGTCCGACATCGACAGGTTCCCCTGGTCCGGTTACTGGAGCGACTCGATCACGCCGTCTGCCAGGAGGCGACGCGCAATGATCAAGCGCATGATCTCGTTGGTGCCTTCGAGGATCTGGTGCACCCGCGTGTCTCGCACCAGTCGCTCGAGGGGGTATTCGCGAATATAACCATAGCCGCCATACAGTTGCAGGGCCTCGTTGCAGACCGAGAATCCCACGTCGGTGGCAAGACGCTTGGCCATGGCGCAATACGCCGTGGCCTCCGGGTCTTCGTGGTCGAGCCGCCAGGCGGCATGGCGCACCATCCACCGCGCGGCCGTCAGCTCGCTGGCCATGTCGGCGAGCTTGAACTGTAGGGCCTGGAAGCTTGCGAGTTCACGGCCGAACTGCTTGCGCTCTGTCAGATAACCCCGCGACAGCAACAGCGCCTGCTGGGCTGCACCCAATGAGCAGCTGGCGATATTGACGCGACCGCCATCGAGCCCCTTCATGGCCAGCTTGAAGCCCTCGCCTTCGGCGCCAAGGCGATTGGCCACCGGCACCCGCACACCATCGAAGCTGACCAGGCGGGTCGGCTGGCTCTTCCAACCCATCTTGTCTTCTTTCTTGCCGTATACAATGCCCGCGGTATCGGCCGGTACGAGCAGCGCCGACACACCTCCCGCGCCACTGCCCGGCTCACCGGTCCTCGCCATGACCACGAGCACCTCGGTCGAACCGGCCCCGGAGATGAACATCTTGCTGCCGCTCAGCACATAATCCATACCCTCGCGGATGGCTCGAGTCGTCAGGTTAGCGGCATCGGAGCCGGCGCCGGGTTCGGTGAGACAGTACGAACCGAGACTTTCGCCTGAGACCATGCCCGGCACCCAGGCGTCTCGCAGGGCATCATCGCCCCAACGGGCGACCATCCAGGTCACCATGTTGTGAATGGTGAGATAGGCCGTGGTCGAGACACAGCCCTGAGCGAGTCGTTCGAAGATCAGTGAGGCATCGAGGCGAGACAGGCCCATGCCGCCATACGCTTCGGGCGTATAGAGACCAAGAAAACCCGTCTCGCCGGCACGGCGAATCACATCCACGGGAAAGTGCGAGGTGGCATCCCATTCGGCTGCATGATCGACCAATTCCGCCTCGGCAAAATCCTCGGCGGCAGCGACCAGCGCCTTCTGGTCATCGTTCAGCGAAAAATCCATGGTAATCCTCGTCTCGGCTATCGGGAATGGCAGGTGGCCGACAAGCACTTTACGTTAACGTAACCTTGGACTAGTGTTGCGATCATATTCAGGGTTTCAGCTTCGCCTGCACCGATCCAAAGGACAAGGAAAACGCTCATGCCTTCCCGCTCATCGGCTTCAGAAACCCACCAACTGCCTCGCCAACGGCGCACCTATGCCATTGGCGAACTGGCGCGCATGTTTCAGATCACACCGCGAACCATCCGCTTTTACGAGCAGGAAGGCCTACTCGCCCCCGAACGACGTGGCCAGACTCGCATTTATCAGGACAAGGACCGCGTCCGGCTCAAGCTGACCCTGCGCGGCAAGCGTCTCGGTTTCTCGCTGGCGGAAATTCGTGACGTCGTGATGATGTATGACGCCATGCCGGACGGTAACGCGCGCCAGCTCAAACGCTTGCTCGAGATCCTGGCCGACAAGCGGGCCAATCTGGAGCGCCAGCTAGAGGATATCCGGCTGATGCATCGCGAACTGGATGATGTCGAGAGCCAGGCCCGCGATGTGCTGGCAAACCTGGAACCGACGACGGTCGAGCGTTGAAGGTCATCTCCGCTCAAGGCCCGATCTAGCGTCAATAACAGAGATAGTTCATCATGACACGCCACTCCTCACCCATCAGCTATGTCAGCGGCATCAGCGACACGCCTCTCAAGGGACAGACCATCGGTGACTGTTTCGACGAGACCGTGGCACGCTGTGCCGATCGCGATGCACTCATCAGCCGGCATCAGGGACAGCGCTATACCTGGCAGGGCTTACAGGAGATCGTCGACAAGGCAGCGCGCGCCCTGCTCGCCCTTGGCGTCACCAAGGGGGATCGAGTCGGCATCTGGTCGCCCAACTGCGCCGAATGGACCATCACCCAGTTCGCCACCGCCAAGATCGGCGCCATCCTGGTCAACATTAACCCCAGCTACCGTACCCACGAACTGGAGTATGCGCTCAGGCAATCCGGCACCTCGACGCTGGTCGTTCAAGGTGCCTTCAAGGCGTCCGATTATGTGGCCACTCTCGCCGAGCTGGCACCGGAGCTCCATACAGAGCTGGCGCCGGAGCTCCATACAGAGCTGGCACCGGAGCTCCATGGCGAACAGGTTTCGAAGCGCAATGAACGTTCCAGCCGCAGCCGCCGGCTGGAAAGCGCGCGACTGCCCGACCTCAAGCGCGTGATCTGCCTGGACGACACCCGGACGCTGAACAACATGCTGACCTGGTCCTCCATGCTCGACCACGCCGATGAGGTATCTGCCCAGCGCCTGGCCGAGATCCAGGCATCGCTGCAATTCGACGAGCCGATCAACATCCAGTACACGTCCGGCACTACCGGTTCGCCCAAGGGCGCCACCCTGTCGCACCACAACATTCTCAATAACGGTTTGTTCGTTGCCCGCTGCATGGGGGTTACCGAACAGGATCGCCTGGTGATTCCGGTACCGCTCTACCACTGTTTCGGCATGGTGATGGGCAACCTCGGCTGCGTTACCCATGGTGCCACGATGATCTATCCCAGCGACGGTTTCGATCCGGAAGCCACGTTGCGGGCGGTTAGCGAGGAGAAGGCGACCGCTCTGTATGGCGTACCGACCATGTTCATTTCCGAACTGGAACACTCCGACTTCGAGAGCTTCGATCTCTCCTCCCTGCGTACCGGCATCATGGCGGGTTCGATCTGCCCCATCGAGGTGATGCGCAAGGTGATCGACAGGATGCACATGAAGGATGTCACCATCTGTTACGGCATGACCGAGACCAGCCCAGTCAGCCTGCAGACGCGCACCGATGCGCCGCTCGAGAAGCGAGTGACCACCGTCGGTACCATCCACCCCCACCAGGAGGTCAAGCTGATTGACCCGGAGTCCGGCGACGTGGTGCCGACAGGAGCAAGGGGGGAGCTCTGCACGCGCGGTTACAGCGTGATGCTGGGCTATTGGGAGAACCCGGAAGCCACCGAGAAGGCCATCGACAACAACGGCTGGATGCATACCGGTGATCTGGCGACGATGGACGATGACGGCTACATCGCCATCGTCGGGCGCATCAAGGACATGATCATCCGAGGTGGGGAAAATATCTATCCACGGGAAATCGAGGACTTCCTCTATACACACCCGGCCATCTCGGATGTACAGGTCATCGGCGTACCCGACGAGAAATATGGCGAAGAAGTGATGGCGTGGGTCAAGCTAGGCGAGAATGAAGACCTCACCGCCGACGAACTCAAGACCTTCTGCAGGGGCCGCATAGCCCACTACAAGATTCCGCGGTATGTGAAGTTCGTCGATGAATTCCCGATGACCGTGACCGGCAAGATTCAGAAATTCAAGATGCGCGAGGAGGCCACTCACGAACTGGGACTGGCCTAAGCCATTAAGCTTAAGGCGCAGCCGGGTCACAGCCCTTGCGGGGCAAAGATACCCGGCGCGTTGCGCCAATATCCCTTGATGTCCATCCCGAAACCGAAGACGAAGCGGTCGGCCACTTCTAGGCTGCAGTAGTCGGCCTTGAGGCCGGGAACCGCCTTGCGCTCGTGCTGTTTATCGACAAGAACGGCGGTAGCGATACTCGCCGCCCCTGCCTCGCGGCAATACGCCAGTATGGCGGCCAGCGTCGCGCCTTCATCGAGGATGTCATCGACGATCACCACATGACGTCCCGCCATGGGAATCTCCGGTGAGACGCGCCAGAACAGCTCGCCACCGCGCAGGCCACCGCGATAACGGGTGGCATGCAGATAATCGACCTCCAGGGGAAAGCCCAGACGGGTCAGCAAATGCCCCGTGGTGATCAGTCCACCGTTCATCACGCAATAAAACACCGGCAACCTGTCGCCCAGATCCCGAGTGATTTCCTCGGCCATGCGATCAAGGGCACGCTCGACCTGTTCATGACTGATCAAGCAGTCCGCGTTGTCCATCAGGTGTCGCATATCGGCAAGAGACTGGTAAAAATCGGCATCGAATCGGGACATCGGGAATCGGCTCGTCATCTTAACGGGGAACGACGCTGCCCGAGCGTCGCGAAAGGGAGGAAGCTGACCACAGGTGCCAGGAAGTCATTGGCGGCCAGGACTTATTCAGCCGCCAGGGCCTCAAGGCGAGCATGAACACGGCGCCAGCGTGAGATCGCCGTCAAAGCCTGCAACGCCGGCCTTGCTCGGGCATAGCGCAACTTGGACACACGTCGTGAAACACGCCCTTGGCAGGCCTCGATCACTTCGAGCGCCGCGTCACGATCGTTGCACACCAGCAACATGTCGCAGCCAGCTGCCAGTGCCTTCATGGCACGCTCGCCGGGGCTGCCTGCCGAGGCAGCACCGGCCATGCTCAAATCGTCGGAGAAAACGACGCCCTTGAAGCCCAGGCTCTCGCGCAGCATGCCAAGCCACGCCGGTGAGAAACCTGCGGGGCGGGCATCGAAGGCCGGATAGACCACGTGAGCGGGCATCACCGCGTCGAGCCTTGGCGCGAGTGCGGCAAAAGGTATCAGGTCATGGCGGCGTAGCTCATCCATCGAGCGCTCGTCGATGGGAAGCTCATGATGGGAGTCGGCCGACACGCCACCGTGGCCCGGGAAGTGCTTGCCCACCGCCACCATGCCGGCTTCATGCAAGCCATGGATGAAGGCGCCTGCCATCTCCGCCGTCGCCTGCGGGTCGGCCGAGAAACTGCGATCGCCGATCACGCTCGAGGCCCCGCTGTCGACATCGAGTACCGGGGCGAAACTCAAGTCAAGGCCGCAGGCAGCCATCTCCATACCAAGTAACCAGCCGGCATCCTGGCATAACCTCAGCGTCACTTCGGGCATCTTGACAACATCACGGCCCAGTCGGTTCATGGAGGGTATGCGAGTCACACCCTTGCGCAGTCGCTGTACCCGTCCCCCTTCCTGGTCGATACCGATCAACAGGCCCGGACCCTGGGCGCGTATCTCGGCACACAATTGGCTGACTTGGCCGGCCGAGTCGACGTTACGGCCAAACAGGATGACACCGCCGACTTCCGGTCGCGCCAGCAGTTCCCGCTCGTCCTGAGTCAGGCCTTGGCCCTCCAGGTCCAGCATCACGGGGCCAAGTGGTTGGGTCATGGTCAGGTTCCTTGGCGTGAAAGGGAGCCGATTCTAGAGCAAAGCCGAAAGCCGTAACAGCTCACTGGCGTCAAAAGGCTTTCAACCCGCATGAATCCAGACGGGCGTACCGGGCATCGCCACAGCAAAAACCGCCAGCAGATCATCGTCGCGCAAACGGATACAGCCATGCGAACCCGGCTTGCCGATGGGTTGATCCGGTGGCGTGCCATGAAGATAAATGTAGCGACGCTGGCTATCCACGTCACCCCCGCGGTTATGTCCTGGCTCGAGGCCGCAAAGCCACAGGATCCGCGTCAAGATCCAGTCACGTTGGGGATAGGCAGCCGCCAGTTGCGCAGAAAACCGCTCACCGGTGGGCCGACGGCCACGAAATACACAGCCTGTAGGCTCGCCTTCGCCGATGGCGGCACGCACGTAGTGCCAGCCAAGGGGCGTTTGGCCACTCCCCTCTTGCTGGCCAGTGCCGGCGGCACCCGTCGAAACGGGATAGACCGCCACGGACTCTTTCCCCCGCCAGACGCACAAGTGCTGATGCGTGGTATCCACCTCGAGCCAGATAGCCTGATCGGGAGGCAGACAATGAAGGAGTGGCGTTGACATCAGCTCGCCTCGGCAGTCGCGACGACGGTGTCCGGAAGCGGAGCGCTCATGGCAGCAACGACCACGGGGCGCATACGCCGCACGAGCTCGCGCACCGAGACACGGTCGCTATAATCCTTTTCGGCAATATCGCGCAAGGCGTCGAGCCCCGAGAGGGTGAAGATCACCGTGCCGAGCATGAAATGCAGCCGCCAGAAGCGCTCTGCATCGGGCAAATCGGGCGTGGCTCGCCGCACAAGCTCCGTGAAGCGCGAGAAGACGCTTCCGTACTCCTCCTGGATATAGCGCCGCAGATGACCCTGAGCCTGACTGTAGGCAAGCCCCAGCAACCGCATGAAGACCTTGAGGCTGTTGCGCTCGGCCGGTACCTCAAGCACCGTCCGCGCCATGGTTTCAAGCAATACCTCAAGCGGAATCACCTCGCCAGCATAGCGTGTCTCGAGCTCATCCAGAGCAGCATGAAAGCGCTCAGTGAACGGGGTAAGATAACGCGCGAACACCGCCTGAATTAGCGACTTCTTGGAACCGAAATGGTAGTTGACCGCTGCCAGATTGACCTTGGCCTTGCTGGTAATGTGGCGTAAGGATGTTTCGGCAAAGCCTCGCTCTGCAAACAGCACCTCGGCCGTGTCGAGGATCCGCGTAACGGTATCGGTCTGGCCCATGAAAGGTTTCATCCTGATGGTAAACAGATGTTTCAAATGTAAACCGAGTCTATGATAGCCAGTGCCTCGCCTCAATGGTGGAAGATGTCAGTTCGTATGAAACGCTGAACTGCGTCGACGATTTTTTACTGGATGAAACACCATGCTGTATACTTGAACAAGTACACGCGCGATATCCCGTCGCCACCCGTCACATGGAGGTTGTATGGTACGCCCCCTCACCGCACGTCAACAGAACGTTCATGACTTCATCGTCAAGACCATCAGTGAGTTGGGCTACCCGCCGACCCGCGCCGAAATTGCCCGAGCTCTGGGTTTCCGCTCGCCCAACGCCGCTGAGGAGCATCTCCGTGCGCTTGAGCGCAAGGGCGTCATCCGCATGATTCCCGGGACGTCTCGAGGCATCCGCCTTCCCGCCCAGGAAGCCGAAACCATCGAAGGGGCAGCCGCCCCACAGGGCCTGCCGATCATCGGCGAAGTGGCCGCGGGGAGCCCGGTGCTCGCCGCCGAACACATCGATCGGTACTGCCCCCTGCCGCCGGAATATTTCACCCCACGTGCTGACTATTTGCTCAAGGTGCGTGGGCTTTCCATGCAGGACATCGGGATTCTCGAGGGAGATCTGTTGGCCGTACATCGCACCGACCGGGCACGCGATGGGCAAATCGTGGTGGCGCGTCTCGAGGACGAAGTTACTGTCAAGCGCTTCTCGCGACAGGGACACCGCGTCACACTGCTCGCCGAGAACTCCGCCTTCTCGCCCATCGAGGTGGATCTGCGTCATCAGTCCCTGGAAATCGAGGGAATCGGCGTCGGCGTGATACGCGGCGGCAACGGCCAGGCACTGAATTGAACCGCGGCTCCGATGACCCGCCCGCTGCGAAAAATTCTTCACGCCGATTGCGACTGCTTCTATGCTGCCGTGGAGATGCGCGACGCCCCTGACTTACGGAATGTTCCTCTCGCGATAGGCGCCAGTGCCGAACGGCGGGGGGTCATCGCCACCTGTAATTACCCGGCCCGAGTGTATGGCATCCACTCCGCCATGCCGACGGCTCGGGCCCTGCGACTTTGCCCCCACCTGACACTGCTTCCCGGCGATTTCGACCGCTATCGCGAGGTATCGAACCAGATCCAGGCGATCTTTCATGAATTGACCCCTCTGGTGGAGCCCCTTTCCCTGGACGAAGCCTTCCTCGACGTCTCCGCCGTGACGCGTTTCTCCGGCAGCGCAACATGGATGGCGCAATGGCTGAAGGAGGAATGCTTCTCGCGCACCGGCATCACGCTTTCGGTAGGCGCCGCGCCAACGAAGTTTCTGGCCAAGATCGCCAGTGACTGGGAAAAGCCGGATGGCTTGACCGTCATCTCTCCCGAGCGGATCGACGACTTCCTGCGCAGTTTGCCAGTCAGCAAGCTCCATGGCGTCGGCCCCGCCACCGGTGCCCGTCTCGATGCGCTGGGTATCACTACCTGCGAGCAACTACGCACCCTACCGCTGGACGACTTGACCACCGAGTTTGGCAAGTTCGGGCATCGGCTGTTCGAACTGGCCCGTGGTATCGACGAACGCGACGTGAGGGTGGAGCGCGAGCGAAAGTCAATCAGCGTCGAGACCACCTTCGCTCGCAACCTGCCTGACATCGACAGCTGTCGCCCGGCACTGCCTCCCCTCTGCGAACGTCTCGAACAACGACTGGCGCGTCACGGCTACCCGCTCATCTCGGGCATCGTCATCAAAATACGCTTCGACGATTTCACCCTGACCACACTGGAAAGCCAGGGGCTGGCACCAAGCCAGGAAAGCTTCGACAGGCTGTTGGAACAGGCTTGGGCCAGGGCCAGGCGTCCAGTAAGATTGCTTGGCGTCGGCGCACGCTTGCTACCGGAAGCCAAGAAACGCCAACTTACCTTGCCCCTGTAACGATTGCTCTGGTCAGTCCCATTGTAGGGTCATCAAGTAGCCCCTTGAGGGTTCCATCGTGCAGCCACGGCATGTAGCTCTCCAGCGCTCGGCATCCTCACTTGGTGTCGATATAGCGATGGTCGTTGAAGGTGGCAACCCACTCGGGGCGATAGACCATCAGGATGCTCAGCAGCATGCCCGTGATGAAGGCTTCAGAGGGCATCAACAGGGGAAGAAAGCGAGCATATTCCACGGCCTGGTGCATCACCTGAGGGTCACTGGCCCCCACCGCCATCAAGCCTATCGCCACGGCACCCGCAGTCAGCGTCGCCAAAGCCGAGCCGAAAAAGCCGCAGACAAACATGAACACCATCAGATTGTCCGGCAGGTGTCGATCGACCAGACGCCAGACACCTACCGTCACCAGCACCGGCACTACCCCCGTGACAAGCAGGTTGACGCCGATCAGCGGCCAACCCACTCGCCCCAGGAACACCATGGCCAGGTTTGCCAGCAAGTTGGTCATCAACGCCAGCGGCGCCTTGAACAACAGCGCCATCAGCGACGTCAGCATCAGATGCAGGGTCAGCCAGTCCACTGCCTGGGCACGCAGTTGCCAAAGCAGCACTACCACCACACTGGCCCCCAGCCAGCGGTGCTGTAACGACGGATCGGAGAGCAATAGCCGCCAAGGGCGCTGGCCCAATGCCAGCCCGATGACGCATAGCGCAAGAAGCGTACAGAGCACCAACAGCCAGGGCTCAAGCACCACATCGGCAAAGGACATCTGACCTCCCTGTCAGGCGAAGACGACCGTCTTGTTGCCATGTATCAGTACCCGGTCCTCCAGATGCCAGCGCAAGCCTCTCGCCAATACCGACTTTTCCACATCGCGGCCGAATCGCACAAGATCCGCCGGCGTATGGCAATGACTGACACGGTGGATGTCCTGCTCGATGATCGGACCAGCATCCAGGGCCTCGGTCACATAATGGCAGGTCGCCCCGATCAGTTTGACGCCGCGCTGATGAGCTTGATGATAAGGCCGCGCGCCGGCAAAGGAAGGCAGAAAGCTATGATGGATGTTGATGACCCGACCCGTGAAGCGTTCGCACAGCACCGGGGGAAGGATTTGCATGTAGCGTGCCAGCACCACGCAATCGGCCTTGGCATCTTCCACCAAGCGCTGGACGGTGGCAAAAGCGGCTGACTTGTTCTCGGCCGGTACCGGAACATGATGGAAGGCAATGCCATGCCATTCCACCAAGCCTTGCAGGTCCGCGTGGTTGGAGATCACTGCGCTGATCTCGCAGTCGAGCTCGCCGGACGACCAGCGGTAAAGCAGGTCCGCCAGGCAGTGCGATTCTCTGGAAACCATCAACACCACACGCCTGCGCCGACGCGTATCGGGCAGCGCCCAGGTCATGTCGAATTCCCTGGCGATCGGCGCGAAGGCATCGCGTAATGCCTCAGCCGGCATGTCGATCGAATCGGAGAGAATTTCATAACGCATGAAAAAACGACCCGCTTGCAGGTCAGAGTGCTGACTCGCTTCGGTAATCGACCCACCGTGTCCGGCAATGAAGCTGGAAACACGAGAAACGATTCCCACGCGATCCGGGCAGGAAACCACCAGGCGATAGTAATGAGACATGTGCAATCCAAGGCGTGGAGGAAATTGGTGGCGATCACCGAATCCCCGCATTGTATCGAATCCCGTTGCCCTGGCACGACCTCCCGTCTCGCGTTGTGGCTGCCGTTGGCGATCCGTATAGTGTCTGCTTACACACTGCTTCATTCTGATTTCGATGCCACCACGCCCTCGCGTACAAATTCGTCCTCGCCGTCGCCCTCCCTTGCACATACTGCCGCTCGGCGGCTGCGGCAAGATAGGCATGAACCTGAGCCTTTATGGGATTGATCAGCACTGGGTCGCCGTCGATTGCGGCATGATGATCCGCCAGGATCTACCCGATAGTCCGATGCAGGTGCCCAACCTGGATACTCCGGCAACACGGGACATCATTCCCCAGGCATTGGTCATCACCCACGGTCATGAAGATCACATTGGCGCGGCCGTCTGGCTATGGCCAAAATGGCGCTGTCCGATCCATGCCACCCCCCTGGCAGCAGGCCTTCTGCGCGCCAAGTTCACGGAACGCGGCCTCGCCACCGATGCCATCCAAGTCATCGAGCCAGGTGAGGCTATCGAGAGCGGCCCTTTCACGTTTCGCTTCCTGCCGGTGCCGCACTCGATTCCCGAAAGCTGCGCCCTGTTGGTCGTTGCCGGTGGTTATCGTGTGCTGCATACCGGCGACTGGAAGCTCGATCCACATCCCCTTATCGGCAGACCGATTTCCACCTCGATGTTTCAAGCGATCGCCCCCGTCGACCTGGTGGTGGGCGACTCGACCAATGCCCCCATGCCCGGCCATTCCCGCAGTGAAGGGGAGGTGGCAGTAGCACTCGAACGCACCATTTCCGGCTGCCAGGGGCGGGTGGTAGTGTCCTGCTTTGCCAGCAATCTGGCCAGGGTGCTGGCCATCGGCCGAGCCGCACAACGCTGTGGTCGACGAGTCAGCCTGACGGGGCGCTCCATGGAGCGCATGGTCCAGGTGGCACGCGGACTCGGCTATCTAGACGACTTTCCTCCCTTGGTCCCGTCGTCCGACCTCGGCTATCTGCCTCCCGAAGAAGTACTTGTCATCGCCACGGGCAGCCAGGGCGAACCTCGGGCGGCGCTACATCGGCTTGCCCAGGGCCGGCATCCCTTCCTGGAACTGGAAGGCGGGGATAGCGTCATCTTCTCTGCCAAGGCCATTCCCGGTAACGAGCTTCTGATCGAGCGCCTCAAGAGCGGCCTGAAGCGACTCGGAGTCTCGTTGCTCGATGAATTCAATCACCCGGAGCTGCACGCATCGGGACACCCCGCCCAGGAGGAATTGCGCGCCCTCTATGGCTGGATCAAGCCGCGCCGGCTACTGCCCGTGCATGGTGAGCATCGACATCAACAGGCTCACTGCACGCTGGCCAACGCCGAAGGCATCGAAGCGCCGCTGATTCCCGTCGACGGCGACCTGATTCGTCTCGACCGCAATGGCCTTATCCTCGAGAAGCGCCATCCCCAACCGCCCTGCATCGTCACGAAAAACACGATGGCGCCTCACCCTGGGCTCAGCGGAGAGATCGGCTCCCGCTCGCGTCATGGTAGATTGTATGTGGCGCTGTCTGTCATGGTAACGGAAGCACTCGGCTGGACTCGCATCGGGGGCCTGATGCTTGACGCCAGCCACACAAGCCCCTTTGACGAGGAAGCCTTCGCCGACTGGCTCGACGAAGAACTTGAGCAGGTGCATGCCGAATCACTGGCCGAGCTGAGACTGGCATTACAGCCCCGTATATTGTCCTGGTTCGCCGATCATATGCGCCGTTTGCCCGATATCCATTTGCAGATTCTGGCTGTGGAAGCCGCGAGTCATGTGACCTCGGCTGAATGAGGCCCGCCAGTCTCATGCTGTGACATCGTAAGCACGACAAGCAAGCCAACAAGGCGTGTTTGCCACTGATCGCGATCACGCCTTGTTGGCATTCTTGGGTGGGCGTCCGCGCTTGCGACGAGGCGGTTCCGTCACCAGGTCATTCAAGGACAATCCGGCGTCATTGATCGCTTCGCGGATTTCCGCCAACTTGCGTTCCTTCTGGGCTTCTTCTTGCTGTCGGGATAATTCTTCATCCTTCTTTTGTGCAATGACTTCATCGATCACCTCGGCCAGCTTGTGAAGCTGTTCCATGCTGAGCTGACGTGCCGCAGCACGGGCCACATTCTTGTTGCGGGCGATACGCTCCAAGGGTTCGCTGGACATTAGCCCTCTCCCTGCCGGTTAAAAGAAAATCTTCTCCCCCATATACCTATAGAAAAAGTATATGCACAGCCGAACACTTGGCAAGAAAAGTCGCGCGCTTTAACGATAATAGTAAACGAATTCGGCCTATCGCCGATTCAAGCCTCAACATAAGAACGGCGCCATGTCGGCGCCGATGAATGAGAGAAAACCCGATGACTCGTCAGCCTCCTGTCATGTTCATGAAGCGTACCACCTGGATATCGCCATCGGTCGTGAAATGATGGCGCTCAGGCTTGAGCGGCATCGCCTGGACGATGGTCTTTTTGAGGATATCGATATCACCGGGATGGCGACGCATGACCTCGCGAAGATCCACGGAATGCTCGTTGCCCAGGCAAAGTAACAGGCGCCCTTCCACCGTCACTCTGACCCTATTGCAGGTCGAACAAAAGTTATGGCTATGCGGCGAGATGAAACCCACCCGGGAATCACTATCCGACATGCGGAAGTAACGGGAAGGACCCGGCGTCGTCTCGGTAGTGGGAATCAGGGGGTAGCGCGCCTCGATCAAGTCCTGAACGTCATCGCTCGAGCAATATGTCTCCGCTCGATCATGATCCGAGACATCGCCCAGCGGCATTTCCTCGATAAAACTGATATCCAGGCCTTCCGATCGCGCAAACTCGACGAGATCCACCACTTCGTCGTCATTGCGGCCCTTGAGAATAACGGCATTTAGCTTGATGCGAGAAAAGCCGGCCTGCTTCGCCACGCGTATTCCCTCGATGACCTTGCCAAGGTCACCGGTACGTGTCAGGCGGCGAAACCGCTCGGGATCCAGAGAATCCAGACTGATGTTAAGACGCTTCAGCCCACCATCGCGCAGTTGTGAGGCGTATTTCGGCAGGCTGGCGCCATTGGTGGTCATGGAAAAATCACGAAGGCCCGGCAAGGCGCCGATCTCGTCCACCAATTGGTTGATATCGCGTCTGACCAGTGGCTCACCCCCGGTCAGCCGGATTTTTTCCACGCCGAGTTCGACAAAGGCACGGGCCACTAGCGCCAGCTCTTCCAGCGTCAATACCTGAGCGCGGGGAAGAAATGTCATTTCTTCGCTCATGCAATAAACGCAGCGAAAATCACAGCGGTCAGTCACCGAGAGTCGCACGTAATTCACGCGTCGTCCGAAATCATCGATCAGCTCTGATGAGCTTGTCATTATCAAGTCCCCCAGCGATGGGCGTCGCGGTAATCGGATTCGCGTTCGGCTACCCAGTAATCCCCATCGCTGGCGTGTTCCTTTTTCCAGAACGGCGCGCGAGTCTTGAGGTAATCCATGATGAACTCACAGGCCTCAAAAGCGGCACGACGATGGGCACTGGCAACCACTACCAACACGATAGGGTCTCCAGGGGCCAGACGTCCAATCCGGTGGATCACACTAACCCCATCGAGCGACCATCGCGACTCTGCCTGCTCGACGATGTCGGCCAAGGCCGATTCGGTCATGCCTGGGTAGTGCTCGAGGGTCAAGGCTTGCACCTCGGGCCTTTCGTTAAAGTCGCGCACCAAGCCGGTAAAGCTTACGACCGCCCCGATACTTTTCCTTCCAGCCAGCATGGCCTGTTGCTCGGCACCGCTGTCGAAGGGCGCTTCCTGCACACGAATCATGCTCAGCCTCCTGTCACTGGTGGAAAGAAGGCAACCTCGTCTTCATCGGTGATCGGGGTGGCGTCCGCCGCCATGACCTGATTCACCGCACACATCACTCTGCCTTCATCAAGCCTGGCGAACCGAGGATCCCGTTCCTTCAGCACTTTCTTGAGCCCCGCCACATCCGCCCTTGCAAGACTCGCCAACGGCACAGAGAGTTCACCCACGCCCAATCGCTCACGCAATTCGGCCAGGCACTTGACGCGAATGCAGGGCGATTCGGTATCACAGCGGGGCCCCAGCGAGACCTCCCCTGCAGCGCACTCCCCGGTAACGATCGGCGTCCCGGTTACCAGCCGCTGATAATCGCCGGACTTTCCCCCAGTCTTGCTGTTGAGACGGATCTCGCCAATCTCCATGGATTTGTCCACCGCCTTGCACATGTCATAAAGCGTCAAACAGGCGATGGAGACGGCCGTAAGTGCCTCCATCTCGACACCGGTGCGGCCA
This sequence comes from Halomonas jincaotanensis, assembly GCF_018448785.1. Classification (GTDB taxonomy): domain Bacteria; phylum Pseudomonadota; class Gammaproteobacteria; order Pseudomonadales; family Halomonadaceae; genus Halomonas; species Halomonas jincaotanensis. The sequence goes on from NZ_JAHCLU010000010.1 coordinate 88,455, forward strand.
TTCAAGCGGCACGTCGCAGTCACTTCGACGCTTGATCTTGCTGAATCAAGGTGAAAATCGACGGTGACCTTGGATAGTGCCAGCGAGTGGCAGAGAGGGATCAGCTCGTGGGTCCGCTTGGCCGCCTGTATTCCCGCGATGCGGGCGGTTGCCAGAACATCTCCCTTGGGCAAGCCGCCGTCGGCAAGCAGGGCGAGGGTCGCGGGTTGCATCAGTATCACACCGGACGCGCTTGCCTCTCGCTGACTTTCCGGCTTATCGCCGACATCGACCATGTGGGCCTCGCCGCGCGCATTGAGATGAGTCAGAGCCATGAAATGAGCCTCATGAAAATCGTCATGGAAGTCGATACAGGGGATGAAGCGTGACCGCCTCGCCGGGTTCCACGCTCTTGCGATCGGCACTGATCTCGATCAGACAATTCGCCATGACCATGGAAGAAAGAATACCGGAACCCTGGGCGCCTGTGCTACGCACCGAAAGCTGCCCTTTGTTATCGCAGCTATAGACGCCGCGTACATAATCGACGCGTCCTTCCCGGCTTTTCATGTGATGTTCGGCCAAGGCGGATAAGGCAGGCATCGGTGCGGCATCGCGCCCCTGCAAGCGGGCCAATAACGGCGCGACCAGTTCGAGATAGGTGATCATGACCGCGACAGGATTACCGGGCAAACCCAGAAACGGCACGCGTCGCGAACCAATAGTACCGCAGGCGAGAGGCCGTCCTGGCCGGATGGCGATGCGCCAGAAACCCAGCTCACCGACCTCGGTCAGCGCAGAACGCGTGAAGTCGGCCTCACCCACCGAGACGCCACCGCTGGTGATGATCAAGTCAGCCTGACTGGCGGCCTGGTCGAGAGCTTCGATCAGTACATCCCGATCATCCGACAGAATGCCGAGATCGATAGGCTCACCCCCGCTCTCGATCACCAGCCCTTGCAGCGTGAATCGGTTGGCATCATAAAGTCCGGCAGGAGGCAGAGGAGATCCCGGCGCCGTGACTTCATTGCCCGTCGAGAACAACGCGACCCTGGGCCTGCGAACCACCCGCACCCGATCAAATCCCAGCGACGCCAGCAGCCCCAGTTCGGCGGCCGACACCCGCGTTCCTGCCGCCAGAGCCAGCTGGCCCCGCGCGATGTCCTCACCGGCTTGTCGGACGTGCTGGCCACGCTTGACCGTTTCGGACCGATTGACGACCACTTGGCCATCATGCTCCTCAAGTTGCTCGCGCATGATGACCGTATCGGCACCGGGCGGCATTGGAGCCCCCGTGGTGATGCCAAGACATTCACCCGCCGCGAGGCTTCGCTGATATTGCTGACCGGCAAACAACTGGCCAACGCGTCGCCAGAGGCTCGTGGCGTCTACAGTCGGTGACCATTCCAACGCGATACCGTCCATCGCCGCATTGGTATTGCCCGGCACATCGATCGGTGAGATGACCGACTCGGCAAGTACACGGCCATGCGCTCTGGAAAGCGGCAGGGCCTCGGAGGCCAGCGACGATGTCGCCAGCGCAAGAATCGCCTCACGCGCCTCCTCGACCGCCAACATTCGCTCGCCGAGATCAAAGCAGGAAAGGGTCATCGTGTCTCCTCCCGGGGCACGGGGCGAGGACCGTGCTGACTTGACCAGCGCGCGGGCCAGGCAGCGATCCATGCAACGAGCGAATCGTAGTCGTTGAGGTCGAGCGATTCGACACCAGCGGGCAATGTCAACGCCTGATCACTGGCGACCGCCTTGATCCACGGGTCCTCGCCGGCACGCAGTGGCTTGCCCAGTGAGGCTCGATAAAGCTCCAGCTTGGGCAGTGGCCAGGCCTTGAAGCCCTCCACCAATACCAGGTCCGGCGCCTGCTGGCGCACCATTGCGATCAACTCAACAAGGTTCGCCTCCCCGGCGCCAGGCGTGTCCATCATCAGGGCCACCCGTGAGCGTGAGGCGACCAGCATCGGCGACGCTCCCGCCTCTCGCAACCGGTAGCTATCCTTGCCTGGCTGATCGACGTCGAAGCCATGATGGGCATGCTTGATCACGGCGACACGCAGACCCTGCTGACGCAACCGTGGCAACAACCCTTCGAGCAAGGTTGTCTTGCCGGTGCCGCTCCAAGCAGCGATGCCCAGCAACGGCAATTTCTCGTCAAGCGTCAGCCGCTCATGGCAGGTCTCGCTCATTGGCGCGGGGTCTCCTCTTGCAGCGTCAGCTCCAGGCGGCGCTTCTCGTCTTCGGTATTGAGATTGGCGAAGGCCTCGGGACAGTCGGACACGTCCACCCGGCACCAGGCGTGGCGAGCATACCAGCGGTCGATCTTGCGTTCTCCGCCACTCAACGCCTCGCCCAGATCATCGGCTAGCGAGGTGCGGATCAAGGCCACAACAGGATGCAGCCGCTCGCCGTCAAACGCGACCGCGATATCGGCATCACCAATGCTGGCGACCAACCTCGCCACCAGATCATGCGGCAACGCCGGGCTGTCGCAAGGCACCACAACCAACCAAGGCGTGGTGGCGGCCAGCAGTCCGCTGTAAATGCCCATCAACGGCCCCTGAAAGCCCTCCTCGACGTCGGCAATCACGCGAGCGGCGAGAGGACGGTAAGCGTCGAGGTGACGGTTGGCATTGATCAACACCTCAGAAACCTGGCCTTCCAGTCGTTCGCGCACATGCATCACCAGCGGTTGCCCCGCGAAAATCTCCAGCCCCTTGTCACGTCCGCCCATCCGGCGTCCCTGACCTCCGGCCAGTATCAACCCGGTGAGCTCGCCTTGCTTGATCATCGATGCTCCTGCTGGTGACGTTTTTCTGTCACCCATGATGCCTGACCACGACAAGGCGCGCCACGCCGCCGCCCTCCCCGTGCCGTTGACAGGACGCAGGCCCGGGAACGGCTTATCGCCGACGGCCTTAAACGGTATCCTGTGTTCACTATTCTTGACGGTCCTGCGTATCTTGATGGTTCCGCGTCTCCACGACCTTTTCCACAGACCGCTCTCGACGTTCACCACGCTGGCACGACAGGAGTAAAGATGCAGACCACACAGGGCGGCTTCGATGTCGGCACCCGCCTGCGGCAGCTGCGCAACGCGCGAGGCCTCTCACAACGCGAGTTGGCCAAGCGCGCGGGCGTGACCAACAGCACCATCTCGCTCGTTGAGCAGAACAGCGTCAGCCCTTCGGTGAGTTCACTGAAAAAGATTCTCGATGCACTGCCGGTATCGATCAGCGCCTTTTTTGCCGGCGAAGAGACCAGCCAACCGCGCCCCTTCTATCGCGCCGATGAGCTCACCGAGATCGGTGATGGCCATCTTTCCTGGCGTCTGGTCGCGGCGCGCCAACCCGGTCGCAGCATGTCGATCATCCATGAGCGCTATCCGCCCGGCAGCGACAGCGGCGAGGAGATGCTCGAACACGAGGGCGAGGAAGGCGGTGTAGTGGTTGCCGGCGAGATCGAGATCACTGTCAGCGGAGAGGTTGCCGTACTCGAGAAAGGAGATGGCTACTATTTCGACTCGCGCCTGCCACACCGGTTTCGCAATATTGGCGAGACGGAGTGCGTGATCGTCAGTGCCAGCACCCCGCCAACCTTCTCGGACGGCGGGCTAGACGCGCATCACGCCTGAGGCGGTTTATTCGTCCTCTTCATCCCTTGGTAACACCCAATTGAGCAGAATACCGACCAGCGCCGCCAGACTGACGCCCTGAAGGGTGAAATGACCGCCTCCGAACTGCATGCCGCCGATACCAAACACCAACACCAAGGACACCACCACCAGATTGCGTGGAGCGGTCAGCGGCTTGCCGGCACGCACCAGGGTATTCATGCCGACCACAGCGATCGATCCGAAGAGCAGGGTCATGATGCCTCCCATGACCGGGCCTGGAATGGTCTGAAGCAGCGCGCCCAGCTTGCCGACGAAGGCCAGCACGATGGCAATGACCGCAGCCACCACCATGATCCGAGGGTCGAAGGCTCGCGTCAGGGTCACCGCACCGGTCACTTCCGAGTAGGTGGTGTTGGGTGGACCACCGAATAGCGCCGCTGCCGTCGTGGCCAGGCCGTCGCCCAGCAGGGTGCGATGCAGGCCCGGCGTCTCGAGGTAATTCTGTCGGGTGACCGAGCCGATGGCGACCATGTCGCCGATATGCTCAACGGCTGGCGCGATCGCCACGGGAATCATGAACAGGATGGCAGCCCAGTGAAAGCTCGGTGCGGTAAAGCTGGGCAGGGCCAGCCAGGCGGCCTCCTGAACAGGCGAAAAGTCGACCACCCCCATCAACAGGGCCAGCAGGTAGCCGGTGACGATACCGCCCATGATCGGGATCAGGCGCAGCAATCCGCGGCCGAACACAGCGAGGATCAAGGTCACCAGAAGGCTGACCATCGACAAGAAGATCGCCGGGCCATAACCGATGTTATCGCTGGTCTGGCCGGTGGCCATTTCCACTGCCACCGGCGCCAGGGCCAGACCGATCACCATGATGACCGGCCCGACCACTACTGGCGGCAACAACCGATGCAGCCAGCCAGTGCCCTTGAGTCGCACCACCTGGGAAATCGCCACGTAGACCAGGCCGGCCACCATCAAGCCGCCCAGCGTGGCGGAAACGCCAAAGCTCGCCACGGACCCCTGGATCGGTGCAATAAAGGCGAAGGACGACGCCAGGAACACCGGCACCGTAACACGCGTCACGCCATGGAAAATCAGTGTGCCGATGCCGGCAGTGAACAACGCCACATTGGGATCGAGACCGGTCAGGAGGGGCACCAGCACCAGGGCCCCGAAAGCTACGAAGAGCATCTGCGCCCCGGTCAACAGGGTCTTGAGCGGAGAATCGACCGAGGCCTGGGCAGCCGCCGTCTGGTTACTCATGGGAGGTCTCCATCATTATGGTGAAGGTTGGATACAGAAAAACGCCCCTGATCGATAATCGCAGGGGCGGAAAATCAGCATCAGATTTTTTGAGCTATTACGGCGACGAGCGCAGTCCGGGTGCTGCCAACGATCAACGAGTGCCGAAGATCTTGTCCCCGGCATCGCCCAGTCCCGGAACGATATAGCCATTCTCATCGAGATGGTCATCCACCCCGGCGGTGTAGATCTCGATATCCGGGTAGGCTTCCTGCACCCGCTTGATGCCTTCCGGCGCAGCCACCAGCACAATCACCCTCATGAGTTTGCAGCCCCGCTCATGCAACATGTCCAGTGTCGCCACCATGGTACCCCCAGTCGCCAGCATCGGGTCGATGACAATGGCCATGCGCTCGTCCAGCTCCCCTGCGAACTTGGCGAAATACGGTACCGGCTCCAAGGTCTGCTCGTCACGGTACAGTCCCACGACACTGACACGCGCGCTGGGTATGAGATCGGTGACGCCATCGAGCATACCGAGCCCCGCCCGCAGGATCGGCACGATGGTGACCTTCTTGCCTTTCAACAGCTGCACCGGAATCGGCACACCGCTCCAGCCATTGATCTCCTGCTCCTGCAGTTCCAGATCCTTGGTCGCCTCATAGGTCAGCAGTTTAGCCAACTCGCCGGCCAGCTCACGAAAACTCTTGGTGCTGATCCCGGCTTCACGCATTAGACCCAGCTTATGCTGGACCAGGGGATGCTTGATGGCATGGACGCTCATGGTCGGACCTCTTGGAAGACAGAACGGAAGGGGCGGTGGATGAGTCAGTCGCCCATGGAGCCAGGCAACAATTTGAGCGACATTCTACCCGTATCGTCGGTCCAGGTTAAGGCACGTTGGCGTCGGGGTTGGCGGGCAATTGCCAATCGATAGGCGACCGGCCCTGCTGCTCGAGAAAGGCGTTAGCTTGCGAGAAGTGGTGGTTGCCGAAAAAGCCGCGATGTGCCGAAAGCGGAGAAGGATGCGGCGACTCCAACACCAGATGGCGAGAGGTATCGACCAGGGCCTTTTTCTTGCGCGCAGGACTTCCCCACAACAGAAATACCGATGGTTTTGCATGCTCGTTGACCGTTGCGATGGCGCGATCGGTGAAGGTTTCCCAGCCCTTGCCACGATGCGAGCCGGCGTTGCCTCGCTCGACGGTCAGTGACGTATTGAGCAGCAGCACGCCCTGACGGGCCCAGTATTCGAGATTGCCGTGATTCACGGGTTCGACGCCAAGATCGGCGGCCAACTCCTTGTAGATATTGACCAGCGATGGCGGTACCGGCACCTCGGGGCGCACTGAGAAACACAGCCCATGGGCCTGTTTGGGGCCGTGATAGGGATCCTGCCCCAGTATCACCACCTTGACCTGATCCAGCGGTGTCAGCTCGAAAGCCCGAAACCAGTCGGACGAATGCGGGTAGATAATCTTGTGGGCAGATTTCTCGGCGGACAGGAAGTCACGCAGCGACTGCATGTAGGGCTTTTCGAACTCGGCGCCGAGCCACATCTGCCAGCTGTCGGGGAGCGGACTGTTCATGATTCAACGCCTCGCTTGATTGACCGGCGGCGGGCCTTTGGAGCTGTTCGCAGCGGTTGGGTCACTCGTTTTCGGTGAAGGAACAGACCGCGAAAACGCCGTAGCCAGCTTCCTTGATGCGCTGGGAGCCGCCCAAGTCCGGTAAATCGACGACGGTAGAGGTTTCCACCACCTGCCCACCGCTGCGGGTGATGAGCTTGGCGGCCGCCAGCATGGTGCCGCCGGTCGCGATCAGGTCATCGACGATTAGGATGCGATCGCCTTCCCGGAAGGCGTCGGAATGCAGCTCCACCTCGGCTTGCCCGTATTCCAGCGTGTAGGTCTCACTGATGGTCTTGAAAGGCAGCTTGCCCTTCTTGCGTACCGGCACAAAGCTGCAGTTCAACTCATAGGCCAGTGGGGCACCGACGATGAAGCCACGAGCGTCGATGGCGGCGATCGCGTCCAACTCCATGTCCTGGTAGCGATGGACAAAGCTGTCGATCAGTTTGCGAAACGCCGAACTGTTCTGCAGCAGCGGGGTGATGTCGCGAAAGTTGACGCCCGGCTGAGGCCAGTCGGGAACGGTACGGATCACGGTCTTGATATAGTCGCCGTAGATGCTCATCAATACGAGTCTCGGTGAGTGAATGCAGACGATGCAGGATCAGTCGAGGAATAAAAACTTGGCGGCAAACAGCAATGCCAGCAACACCACCGCAGGGTTGAGGTCCTGGAAGCGACCGGATAGTGCCTTGATGGCAGCATAGCTGATGAAGCCCAGCGCGATGCCCTCGGCGATGGAAAAGGTCAGCGGCATGGCCAGGGCGGCAATCAGCACAGGGGCGGCGTCAGTAGGATCGTCCCAGTTGGCGTGAGCCAGGCTGCCTGCCATCAGCACTGCCACATAGAGTAACGCCCCGGCCGTCGCATAGGCGGGGATCGACCCGGCCAGCGGCGCAAAAAACAGGCTGATCAGAAACAACACGGCGACCACCACGGCGGTCAGCCCGGTGCGCCCTCCCGAGGCAATGCCGGCGGTGGACTCGATATAACTCGTGGTGGTGGAAGTGCCAAGCACTGCGCCCGCCATCGATGCACCGCTGTCGGCCATCATTGCACGACCCAATCGCGGCAGTTTGCCATCCTTGTCGAGCAGGTTTCCCTTGTGGGCAACCCCCACCAGTGTGCCGGAGGTATCGAACAGGTCGACGAACAAAAAGGCGAAAATCACGCTGAGCATCGCCACGTCCAGCGCCCCAACCAGGTCCATGGCCATGAAGGTCGGCCCGATAGACGGCGGCATGGACATGAAGCCGGCAAATTCATTGTGGCCGAAGAGCATCGCCAGCAAGGTGACACCGAGGATGCCGATCATTACCGCGCCGGTCACCTTGAGATACGCCAGCGCCGTGATCACGAAGAAGCCCAGCAGGGCGTACAGAGCCGCGGGCTCTGAAAGGTCGCCGAGCGCCACGTAGGTCGCCTCGTTGGCAACCACGATGCCGGCATTCTGCAGGGCAATCATGGCCAGGAAAAGACCGATACCGGCGGCAATGCCAAGGCGTAGCGAGAGGGGAATCGAGTTAATGATCCACTCGCGAATCTTGAAAATACTGAGCAGGAAGAAACAGAAGCCGGAGAGGAAGACTGCGCCCAAGGCTGCCTCCCACGTATAGCCCATGCCCAGCACGACGCCATAGGTAAAGAAGGCATTAAGGCCCATCCCGGGGGCCTGGGCGATAGGATAATTGGCCCATAGCCCCATGATCAGACAGCCCACCGCCGCCGCCAGGCAAGTGGCGACAAACACCGCCCCATAATCCATTCCTGCCTGGGACAAGATGCTCGGGTTGACGAAGATGATGTAAGCCATGGTCAGGAAGGTCGTAATCCCTGCGATGACCTCCGTCTTTACGTTGGTATGGTGCTCGGTCAGCTTGAAATGATTGTCGATCAGGCGTTTCAGCATGGAGGTCGTTCCTGCGCACATGGCCAGTCAAGGCCAATGAGGGGGCGAGAAAAGCCGCCTATGGTAACCAAAGCCCCGCGGGGATGCGAGGCAGCGAACACCACTGTCAAGCGACACGATAAGACGCTACTAGCCACAAGCAAGCCACAGGCCAGTCTGTCACGATCTGACCATCACAGAACTAACGGAGCGGTGACTTCATCATTCCGATACGCTGAGGCGTAAGGCCAGTACACGTTCGACCGTCTCGACAATGGCTTGGGTCTGTGGATCGATCTCGATATTGACGCGATCACCCGGCTTGCGGTCCGCCAGGACGGTACGGGCCAAGGTCTCGGGAATCAGATTAACGCTGAAACGCGGGCCATGGGCGGCATCGTGCTGACGTACCTCGCCGATGGTCAAGCTGATGCCATCGACGCCGATATAACCCTTGTCGAACAGGAAATGCCCAAGCTCACGCGGCAGTTCGAACCAGAGGCGTCGATTGTTAGGGGCTTCATCAATCTCCACCAACTCGGCCATGGCGATCACATGACCCGACATGGCATGCCCACCGATCTCGTCGCCGAAGCGTGCTGCCCGCTCGATATTGACGCGATCGCCCACCTTTAATGCCCCAAGATTGGTCACGCGCAGCGTCTCGCGCATCAAGTCGAAGCGGACCCGCTCGCCCTCGAAGGCGGTCACTGTGAGGCAGACCCCGTTATGGGAAACCGAGGCGCCGGGCGCGAGTCCTGCTCGAAGCGCTTCGGGCATGGCGACAATATGCGTGCGAAACGCCTCAGCCTCCTCGATGGCCACGATTTCCGCCGTTCCCTGCACGATGCCGGTGAACATTGACGCTCCTCACGAATGCGGCAATGCGCCGCTGGGTTGAAACAGAGACAAGGCAACAGTCTAGAAAAATCTTGCCATGTTCGTCCATGCAAGAACCGTCGCCGTTTGGACGAATCTTGACAGCTTTCTGCTTTGGTCGTAGCCTTCGCGCACATTTGACGGCGCCGATTTGATCCCGAACGACGGGCGCCACTTCGGTTGCTCACATGATCCGACTTCGCACGGTTTCCAAGACCTATGGCAGCGGCCCGTCGGCCGTCACTGCCCTCAACAACGTTGACCTGCATGTCCCGAAAGGCCAGATCCATGGTGTGATCGGCCTCTCGGGGGCGGGTAAATCGACACTGATCCGCTGCGTGAACCTGCTCGAGCGCCCTACCCAAGGCGTCGTCAGCGTCGATGGCCAGGAGCTTACCGGACTTTCCGGGACGGCGCTGAATCAGGCGCGACACCGCATTGGCATGATTTTCCAGCATTTCAATCTGCTGACCAACCGCACGGTGTTCCGCAATGTCGCTTTGCCCCTGGAGTTGATGGGCATGCCGCGCGGAGAAATCCGCGATCGAGTCGACCCTCTGCTCAAGATGGTGGGGCTGGACGACAAGACAGACCAGTATCCGGCGCAGCTTTCGGGCGGCCAGAAGCAGCGCGTGGCGATTGCCAGAGCGCTGGCCAGCCGGCCCAAGGTGCTGTTGTGCGATGAGGCCACCTCGGCGCTCGACCCGCAGACCACCGGCTCCATTCTGGCGCTGCTTCGCGATATCAATCGCCAGCTTGGCCTGACCATTCTTCTCATTACCCACGAGATGGAAGTCGTCAAGTCGATCTGCCATTGCGTCAGCCTGATCTCCGCCGGCGCGCTGGTCGAAGAGGCCGATGTCGGCGACTTCTTCACCGCGCCGCGTACCAAGCTGGGCCGCCGCTTTCTCAATGACTTTCTGGAACTCGAGCCTCCCCGGGCGCTGATCGAACGCCTCGAAGCGTCTCCCGGCGAACACAGCCACCCGGTCGTGCGCCTCGCCTTTTCAGGGGATGCCGTCTCAACGCCCCTTATTTCGCGACTCGCCAGAGAATGTGGCGTTGACGTCAGCATTCTCCAGGCCAAGGTAGAGTCGATACAGGATCGAACGCTTGGGCTGATGATCGCAGAGCTGATGGGACCTGCGGAAAAGACCCGTGAAGCCATCGAGTATCTGGAAGATCACAACCTGAACGTGGAGGTGCTTGGCCATGTCCAACGCGATGCTTGAGCTGATTCTTGAAGCCACCCTGGACACACTGTACATGGTGGCACTGTCAGGCGTGATTTCAGCCTTGGTCGGCATACCGCTAGGGGTGTTGCTCTATGTTACCCGTCCGCGGCAGGTCATGGCCCATCCGCTGCTTAACCGCAGCCTGGGCATCATCACCAATATCGGGCGCTCGATCCCTTTCATCATCCTGATGGTGGCGATCATTCCCTTCACCCGCATGCTGGTGGGCACGTCGATCGGTACCAACGCCGCCGCTGTGCCATTGACCATCGCTGCCATCCCCTTTGTGGCACGCCTCGTCGAAGGTGCGCTCAACGAGATACCGCCTGGGCTGGTCGAGGCGGCTCAATCCATGGGGGCGACGCCATGGCAGGTCATCACCAAGGTTCTGTTGCCAGAAGCTCGCGGCGGCATCTTCACCGCCCTCACAGTGACGGCCGTCACCCTGGTCAGTTACTCGGCCATGGCCGGTGCAGTAGGCGGAGGAGGCCTGGGAGACCTGGGCATCCGTTATGGCTATAACCGCTTCAACCCCACTGTCATGTTGATCACGGTCGTGGTCCTGATCGTGATGGTGCAGGGCTTTCAAAGCCTGGGGGATTACCTGGTGCGCAAGAGCGATCACAAGTGACCAATGCCTTTAATAACTAAAAAGAATTACAGATTTTATCTTTATTCCTTTAGCATGCTTGGCGGTGATTCACGATTCTCAAGAAGGAGACACTCGAGATGCGCAAGACGCTGATTGGCACCCTGACCGCAGCCACCCTCACCGTAACTGCCGGAGCAACACTCGCCGACGAGCACGCCATCAAGGTAGGCACTGTGGCGGGGCCCGAAACCGAGGTCATGCAGGTCGCTGTGGATATCGCCGAGCGCGAGTATGGTCTCGAAGTCGAGGTCATCGAATTCACCGACTACGTGACGCCCAATGCCGCGCTGGCCGATGGCAGCCTCGATGCCAATGCCTACCAGCACGAGCCCTACATGCGCTCGATGGTCGAGGACCGCGGCTATGATTTCGCGGTCGCCGGCTATACGTTCGTCTACCCGATCGGTGCCTATTCCGAAAAATACGATAGCGTTGACGCCTTGCCGGAAGGCGCCATCATCGCCCTGCCTAATGATCCTTCCAACGAGGGACGCGCGCTGATCCTGATGCACAATGAAGACCTGATCACGCTGGACGACCCCGAGAACCTCGAGGCGACCCCCAACGATATCGTCGAGAACCCGCACGACTTCGACTTCCGCGAGATCGAAGCGGCGCAGCTGCCTCGCGTGCTGCCCGATGTCGACATGGCCTTCATCAACAACACCTTCGCCCAGCCCGCCGGCTTGAGCCTCGACGACGCGCTGATCAAGGAAGGCCCCGAATCGCCCTACGTGAACCTGATCGTGGTTCGTGACGGTGACGAGAATCGCGAGGCCATTCGGCAACTGGTCGATGCATACCAGAGCGAAGAAGTCGAAGCCAAGGCAGACGAACTCTTCGGACCGCAGGCGGTGCCCGGCTGGAAGTGATTATCCCTCATTAAGAGATGAACTGAGGCCGGCCGCTGCGCCGGCCTTTTTCGTCCAACCGACCCTTTTCATTCAAGGAGTCGCCCATGACACCGGACTATCCCTTGCTCGCCCGCCAGCTTCACGCCCTGCTCGACACGCGCGACTGGCTGACCAACAGCGCCCAGACCTGCGCTTTTATCATGCAGGAGGTCGGCGAGCTTAATTGGGTCGGCTTTTACCTGCATCGCCAGCCCAACATTCTCAGCCTCGGGCCCTTCCAGGGCAAGCCGGCCTGCCATCCCATCCCTTTCGACAAAGGCGTGTGTGGTACCGCGGCCCGCACTGAAAAGAGTCAGCGTATCGATGACGTGCATGCCGTGGCCGACCATATTGCTTGCGATAGCGCCTCGAATGCGGAACTGGTCGTCCCGATCATGGTGAAGGGCCATCTATGGGGGGTGCTGGATCTCGACAGCCCAGTGAGGGCACGCTTTAACGATGACGACCAGTCGGGTATCGAGGCTCTTGTCAAGGTGTTCATCGACAAGACCGAGCTACCCGAGATTGCGCCATCATAGCAAGACGCCCCCATAGCAAGACTAAGGGGGCGTCTTAGAACTGGTAGGACCAGGCGGATTTGAACCGCCGACCTCCACGATGTCAACGTGGCGCTCTAACCAACTGAGCTATGGTCCTTCAGGGAACGGTTGCCGGCAAGCTGGTAGGACCAGGCGGATTTGAACCGCCGACCTCCACGATGTCAACGTGGCGCTCTAACCAACTGAGCTATGGTCC
>NZ_JAHCLU010000011.1 GCF_018448785.1 Halomonas jincaotanensis
TGCTTTCCATTTGCCTGTTCTACACGGCTGTTCGCCTCAGTACTTCGAGTCTATCTAAGACCACGAAAAGACTTGGCGCGTTTTTTCGCTGGAAGCGCCGTGGCAACGGAGACATATCTTACCGGTATCGCTTAACTTTGCAAGCTCCGAGTGCTCAAAAGCGGTCACTCTTGACCCGCTCCACCGCCTCGAGCCATCCCTGATAGAGCCGCTGACGCTCGCCTTCTTCCATGCTGGGAAAGAAACTGCGCTCGCACTGCCAGAAAGACGCGATTTCGTCGAGATCCTGATACCAACCCAGACGCAATCCGGCCAGATACGCCGCGCCAAGGGCTGTGGTTTCGAGTACGGTGGGCCGGTCCACTTGAACGCCCAGCATGTCCGCGAGGAACTGCATGACCCAACTGTTGCAGACCATGCCCCCATCGACCCGCAAGGCACCGGGCGAGGCTGCCATATCATCAAGCATGCAGGCCTGGAGATCCCGTGTCTGATAACACACCGCCTGCAGCCCGGCCGCCACGATCTCGGCGATGCCGGTATCCCGGGTCAACCCGAGTATCGCCCCTCTTGCCTTGGGGTCCCAGTGGGGAGCGCCAAGCCCGGTAAACGCCGGCACCAGGTAGACGCTGTGGCCATCGCGCGTCTCGCTTGCAAGTGACTCCGTCTCGGAAGCATTGGCGAATAGCTGCAGCCCGTCTCGCAACCACTGCACCGTGGCTCCGGCCACGAAGATACTGCCCTCCATCGCATATGTCGGCTTGCCGTTCAGGCGATAGGCCACCGTAGTCAGTAATCGGTTGCGCGAGGTCTCGGCAACATCGCCTGTATTGACGATCATGAAACAGCCGGTGCCATAGGTGCTCTTGCCCATTCCCGGCGTAAAGCAGGCCTGACCGACCAGTGCGGCCTGCTGATCGCCGGCCACACCGGCAATGGGCAGCTCTACCCCAAGCCAGCCAGTCTCGACCTGACCGAAATCATCGCTGGAGTCCTTCACTTCCGGCAGCAGGCTGGCCGGAATATTGAACAGCTCGAGAAGAGCCGGGTCCCATTGCTGTTCGTGGATATTGAAAAGCGCAGTGCGCGATGCATTGGTAGCGTCAGTGGCGTGAACCTTGCCGCCGGTAAGGCGCCAGATAAGGAAACTATCCACGGTGCCGAAGGCAAGCTCTCCCCTTTCGGCACGCTCACGAGCCCCCTCGACATGCTCGAGCAACCAGGCGAGCTTTGTGGCCGAGAAATACGGATCGATCAGGAGCCCGGTGCTAGCCTGCAACAATTCGGTATGTCCCTGCTCGCGCAATGCCTGACAGCTGTCCGCGGTCCGGCGATCCTGCCAGACGATCGCGTTGTACAACGGCTTACCGGTCGCCCTGTCCCACAACAAAGTGGTCTCGCGCTGATTGGTAATGCCCACCCCAACGATTCGGTCGACTCCTACCCCGGCCGTTTCAATCACCTCATGGCAGGTAGCAAGGACCGTTTCCCAGATCGCTTCAGGGTCGTGCTCGACCCACCCATCGTTGGGAAAATACTGGGTGAACTCTCGTTGCGACGTTGCCACATTACGCCCCGCCCGATCGAAGAGGATGGCGCGAGAACTCGTCGTACCCTGATCGATGGCAAGCAGATAGTCAGTCATGCGAGCTCCTGTGTTTATATGTTCGATTATGATCATCAAGAGTACTGCAGTGTGTTCGGAATTCTTTACTACCTTCGTCGCACGCGCCCCCACCTACACCTGCCGAAACCTGCCAAGATGCCCTACAATGGGACGATCGAGAAGGGAGCCGACATGAATCAGCAACAACGACAGAATGCGATCATCGATCTGGTCCGACATCAGGGCTATGCCAGTATCGAGCAGCTCACCGAACATTTCGTGGTCACCCCACAAACGATTCGACGCGACCTGAATGCCCTGGCCGGTGAGGGGATGATCCGACGTGTTCACGGCGGCGCCGGGCTCGAATCGAGTACGGTCAATACCGCCTACAGCACCCGCAAGTCCCTGAACCTGGAAGCCAAGCAGCGCATCGCCGAGTTACTGGCCCAGCACATCCCCGACCATGCCTCCCTGTTCATCAATATCGGCACCAGCAACGAAGTTATCGCTGAAGCGCTACTTGGGCATCAAGGGCTCGAAGTCATCACCAACAATCTCAAGGTGGCCGCCATCCTGCAGCCCAAGGAGGATTTCAATGTCATCATCGCGGGTGGACAGGTCCGCTCCCGTGACGGTGGAATCATTGGCGAGGCAACCATCGACTTCATCAACCAGTTCAAGGTCGATTTCGGCATCATCGGCATCAGCGGGATCGACGAAGACGGCTCGCTGCTCGAATTCGATTATCAGGAAGTACGTGTCGCCCAGGCGATCATTCGCAATTCACGCCAGGTCTACCTGGCTGCCGATCACTCGAAGTTTCATCGCAACCCGGTGGTTCGCCAAGGCAATATCGCCCAGCTGAACGCACTTTTCACCGACCGTCAGCCTCCTGATACCGTGCTTCGCCTGCTTGAAATCCATGATGTCGCCCTGCATATCGCCTGACTCGCCCACCGCTACTCCTCCGATGCTGCTGCCTTGCCGTTATCGTCTCTCCCGAAGAGTCACGGCAGACTGTCCTTTATGTTCGTTTTTGTTGATAATTTTTCGATTCCAAACATTCAGATTTATCCGAGCACACTGATTGGCAGATCCCTGGCGGGCGTCTTACATGAGCCAACCTCCGGGGTGAGACCCCTGTGCGACGAAAAATCGGCTGATCTCCTAGCCTCAGCCGCCTGATTCCCTGGCCGGGTCGGGTATGTTATGAATGGTGTCTAACCCACTGGTAAAGAGCCCGACCATGCTCGATTTGCTAATCTGCAGTGCGTCTACATTGCTGCTTGCCATGACGCTGCTGGGCAGACTACCGACCCACTGGTGGTGGATACGCGCATGTGAATTTCCGCGCCTGCAGATCAGCTTTCTCGCTCTGGTCACCGCCGCGCTATCCCCTCTCGCCGAGTCTCCCTGGATCTGGTATGCGTTGGCCACGAGTCTGCTGACGGTGGCGCTGCAACTTCCTCGTATACTGCCCTGGACACGGATCTGGCCCATCCAGGTCCAGACCGCCGAGCCGGGACAAGCGCCACGTTGCGTTACCTTACTGGTGGCCAACGTGCTTACCTCAAACCGTTGTTCCGAGAAGCTCATCAGCGTGATTCACCAACACGACCCAGATCTCGTGTTAACGCTGGAATCTGACGAATGGTGGCAGGAGCGTCTTGACGCAGCGTTGAACGACGGCTGGCCCCATAGCGTGAAGATTCCTCAGGACAACCTTTACGGCATGCACCTGTATTCGCGGCTCCCCTTGGAGCGTCCTGAAGTGAAGTGGCTCATTCAGGACGACATCCCCTCGATCCATACCGGCGTCACGCTCCCCAGTGGCGACATCATCAGACTGCACGCCCTGCACCCGCGACCCCCAGCGCCCAATGAGAGTGAGGAGTCGCTTTGGCGTGATGCGGAACTGCTGCTCGTGGGCAAACGCATTCACGAGAATCCGCTACCCACCCTGGTGGCCGGAGATCTCAATGATGTGGCCTGGTCACGCTCCACACGTCTGTTTTGCCGCGTCAGCGGCATGCTCGATCCGCGCATTGGTCGCGGCATGTTCAGCACCTTCCATGCAGCCTACCCTTTCTTACGCTGGCCACTGGATCATATCTTTGTCAGCGAGCATTTTACTCTCAACACCATGCGTCGCTTGCCCAAATTCGGCTCGGATCATTTTCCGATACTCGCCACCCTATGCTTTCGTCCTTCGCGTGCCGATGAAACTTCCACACCCGAGGCCGACCATGAGGAATTTCGCGATGCTGATGAGACGATTTCTGAAGGCCGGGAGCGGGACCAGGAAACCTGACCCGCGAGAGCTTCCCACCCGCTTCCAGCCGGGCCTGTCGTCCCGCTTGTCGTTATTCCAGAGTGGCTTATTGCGGTATTCCTCCTCGCGTCAGCGCAGTGGGATCCAGGAGTCGTTCGAGCTCCTCGCGGGAGAGTTCTGTCTGCTCCTGAGCTACTTCGATGATGGGGCGTCCGGCTTGATAGGCCTGCTTGGCGATCGCCGCCGCGGCGTTGTAGCCAATCACCGAATTGAGTGCCGTCACCAGAATGGGATTGCGCGACAAAGGTTCGGCCAGGTTTGCCTCACGAACCTTGAACGTGGCGATGGCACGGTCCGCCAGCAGCCAGGCGGTGTTGCTCATCAGGCCAATCGATGAGTGGAGGTTGTAAGCGATCAAGGGGAGCATCACGTTGAGCTGGAAGTTGCCACTCTGGCCGGCTACCGTTACGGCGGCATCGAGACCGATCACCTGAGCGGCGGCCTGGGCGGCGGACTCGGGAATCACCGGGTTGACCTTGCCGGGCATGATAGAACTGCCCGGCTGCAGTGCCTCGAGTTCGATCTCGCCCAGACCGGCCAGGGGGCCCGAGTTCATCCAGCGCAGGTCATTGGCGATCTTCATGACCACGCAGGCGAATCCCTTGAGCTGGCCGGAGAGTTCCACCGCCGCATCCTGGGAGGCGAGGCTGGCGAAGAAGCTGTCGTTGGGTGACAACGCCAGCCCTGTCTGGTCGCTCAAGTCGCGGGCCATGCGCTCGGCGAACTCGGGATGGGCATTGATGCCGGTGCCGACGGCCGTGCCGCCCTGCGCCAACCGGCAGAGGCGTACCATCGCGCTATCCAGCCGCTCGATGGCTTGCCCGACCTGACTCGACCAGCCGCCAAGCTCCTGGCCGAGTCGCAACGGCATGGCATCCATCAAGTGCGTACGACCCGTCTTGACCACACCGTCGAGTTCCACCGCGCGGGCATCGATGGTCTGCCGCAAGTGTACCAGGGCCGGGCGCAAGCGAGACTGAACCGCCAGTGCAGCCGACAGGTGAATCGCCGTGGGTACCACGTCGTTGCTCGACTGGCCCATGTTGACGTGATCGTTCGCACCGACGTCTTGCCCCTCCCGACTGGCCAGGTGGGCAATCACCTCATTGACATTCATGTTCGAGGAAGTGCCGGACCCGGTCTGGAAGATATCGACCGGGAACTGGTCATCATGTTGACCGGCGATCACTTGTTCTGCAGCGGCGACGATCGCCTCGGCACGCGGAGAATCGAGCAATCCCAGATCGCGATTGACCCGGGCGGCGGCCAGTTTGATACGCGCGATGGCGTGGATGAAAGCCGTGGGCATTGGTTGCCCGGATACCGGAAAATTGTTGACGGCCCGTTGTGTTTGAGCCCCATAAAGGGCCGATGCCGGCACTTCCAGCTCGCCCATGCTATCCCGTTCGATACGATATTCGCTCATGCTCTCTACCTCCCAGCCACGCTGAATAGATGACTTAACCATGGTGGCCACTCTGCCGGCTTGCAAGGCAGAAGCGTCTTCTAACGGTCTAAACAACGTCTTCAATAGACCTTGAGCCTCGATGTCCCCCTCCTGACAATGATCGTCGACGGTTTTGCGTTATGCTCTCTGGACGAGCCATCCAATAGTCTCTCCGGGAGAGTCAAGATGCCACGCTGGATCCTTCCCCTTCTGATCGTACTTCTACTTGCCGGGTGTCAGGTCATCGAGCCCCGCTATCCCGACAGAGAGCGCGAACGCATCGAGGTGATCGACAAGAGTGACGATTTGCCCGGAGTCGATGAACGCGAGCCATCGCCACCGCCCACTGCCTCCCGCCGCGTGCCCCGGCAGGTCGACTTTCCAGCGCAGGAGTATGCGGCGCTTGAAAAGAGCGGCAGCGGTGTCATCTCGGGACGGCTGACACTCAGCGGGCGTCCCATTCCTGATCGCCCCATCTCGGTGGCGCCGGTTACCACCTATTCGGCCGAAGCGGCTGAACAGGCGCTGGCGGGGCGCGCGGTGGAACCCGCCGACCCCAGAGCAAGGGACTATACCCATACCAGCCGGACCGACGGCAATGGGCGATTCCGCGTTAGCGGTCTACCCGCCGGCGAATTCTATGTCTCGAGCAGTGGGCGTGACCCCGCCAGCGGCGAAACCCGCGTGATCATCCACCAGATTAGTCTCGACAATGGCCAGCAGCGCAACGTCGATCTCAGTCGATAACGTTGAGCTCAGCCGCCATGAAAGCTACCAGCCCAATGCCTGCTTGACGAACGGTATCGTCAATTTGCGCTGGGCAGAGAGTGACGCCACATCGAGGTGCCCAAGCAGAGAGAACAGGTCGACGAGGCGCCGCGGGCCACGATGCAGGATATAGCGGGCAACGTCGTCTGACAGCTCTATGCCGCGCTCCTTCGCCCGCAATTGCAGCGCCGCGAGGCGGTCGCTGTCATCGAGCCCTTGCAGGTGGAAAGTCATGCCCCAACTCAGACGAGAGCGTAGATCGGGGAGGGCCGCCGGAAGCTGGCGGGGAGGCGCTTCCGCAGACACAACCAGCTGTTTGCCGGCATCACGCAGGCGATTGAAGGCATGGAACAGGGCCTCCTCCCAACGTTGCCGGCCCACCACACGGTCGAGATCGTCGATGGCGACCAGGTCCAGGCGCTCTATCTCCTCCAGCATCAATGGAGGAAAGTGGCCCAGCTCCTTCAACGGCAGATAGAGCGCGCGCTTATCTCGCGCCGTTGCAGCATGGCAGACAGCCTGTAATAGATGGGTGCGGCCGGTGCCCGGTGCCCCCCAGACGTACAAGAAAGGCTCACCCCCGACATCGAACTGCTGCTTGAGCCATTCAACCAGGGTGGTATTAGGCCCTGGGTAAAAGTTGGCAAAAGTGGCGTCGTCGCGACGGCCCATTCCAAGCGGCAATTGTCCGGAGGCACCCTTCATGGTGATTCCTCATCCTCGCGACGATGACGATGACGATCGGCATCATAGAGGGAACTGTTCTTGTAGTGCCCGTGCAGATAACGGAGCACCACCATGATCATCGCTGCCACCGGAAGCGCCAGCAGCACGCCCGTGAACCCGAACAGCTGCCCCCCGGCCAGTACCGCGAAAATCACGGCAACGGGATGCAGCCCGATCTTGTCGCCAAGCAGCTTGGGCTGCAGCAACACGGTCTCGACAAACTGGCCGAAACCGAAGACCGCGGCAACACCCACCAATATCAGCCAGTCGCCGAACTGGAAGAAGGCCACGAGCCCAGCCACGCTGATGCCGACGATCACGCCCAGATACGGCACGATGCTCGCCAGCCCCGCGAGCATGCCGATCAGCACCCCGAAGCTGACACCCAGCAGCGTCAGCCCCACGGCATAGATCGCCCCCAGGCACAGCATGACGATCAACTGACCGCGCAGGAAAGCGGACAGTACCTCATCGCACTCGCTTGCCAGTTGCACCAGTGAAGGCTCCCAGCTTCTCGGCAGCGAAGCGCGACACTTGGCCATGATGGAGTCCCAATCCAGCAAAAGGTAGAAAGTTACCACCGGAATCAGTGCCAGGTTGGCCAACCAGGCGATCAATGCCAATCCCGAACGCGAGGCCTGTGCCAGCAGGCCAGCGGCGAAACTGCCGGTTTCCTTCCAGTTGTCCACGACCGTCTGGCGGATCTGATCAATATCGGTACTCAAGTCCATGCCGGTGAGCGACTGTATACGTGGCACCACCGTCCTCTGCGTCCAGTTGAGCACCATAGGCAATGCCTCGATCAGTTGTCCAAGCTGGCGACCCAGAATCGGAATTACCAGCAATAGCGTCAATCCGATAGCCAGGGTCAACAACAGAAACACCAGCGACACTGACAGGCGTCGGGTCAAGCCCACTTCCTCGAGACGGTCCGCCAGAGGGTCGCCCAGATACGCTAGGATCATACTGACAAAAAAAGGCGTCAGTACCGGCTCGATGCTGATAAAGAACCAGAGCACCACCAGCGCCACGCCGGTGGCTACCCACCACTGCTTTTGCATCGCTTGCTCCTAGGGACATGACGGGTCGCAGGCTGCCAGCCGTTCGCCGTGATGTTACAATTTAGCTCCCAATCTTGCCTCATATGTCCCGCATTACCCTTTCACGACCGACACTTCATACTCAGGACAGGCCATGACCGACTCCACTCAACGCCCGACCAAGGCTTCGCTCAGCTACAAGGACGCCGGTGTCGACATCGATGCGGGCAATGCCCTTGTGGATCGCATAAAAGGCGTCGCCAAGCGCACCGCCCGTCCGGAAGTGATGGCCGGCCTGGGAGGGTTTGGCGCCCTTTGTGAGTTGCCCTCCGGCTACCGTGAGCCGGTGTTGGTCTCGGGTACCGACGGTGTAGGAACCAAACTCAGGCTGGCCATGGATTTGGGCCGGCACGACACTATCGGAATCGACCTGGTGGCAATGTGTGTCAACGACCTGGTGGTGGCTGGAGCCGAACCGCTGTTCTTCCTCGACTACTATGCCACGGGCAAGCTAAACGTGGATATCGCCGCCGACGTGGTGACGGGCATCGGCAACGGCTGCGAACAGGCCGGTTGTGCGCTGGTTGGCGGCGAAACCGCCGAGATGCCGGGCATGTATGAAGGCAGCGATTACGACCTGGCCGGCTTCTGCGTTGGCGTGGTCGAAAAGTCCGAAATACTCGACGGCAGCAAGGTCGATAATGGCGATGTGATACTCGGACTGGCATCCTCGGGGCCCCATTCCAATGGCTACTCGTTGATCCGCAAGATCCTCGCCGTCAGCGAAGAATCGCTCGACACTCCCATCGGTGGCCTATCCCTTGGCAACGCCCTGCTGGCGCCGACGCGCATCTACGTCAAGCCGTTGCTGTCATTGATCAAGCAAAGCGGTGTGCCTGTGCATGCCCTGTCGCACATTACCGGCGGTGGATTGTTGGAGAACATTCCCCGGGTCCTGCCGCAGGCTCTCGCCGCACGCATTGATACTCAGAGTTGGAACCGTCCCGCCGTCTTCAACTGGCTCCAGCGGCACGGCAACGTCGACGAGCAAGAGATGCTTCGTGTCCTCAACTGCGGTATCGGCATGGTCGTGGTCGTGCCGGCGTCGCATGCCGACCGAGCCCGCGAGCATCTGCAAGCGCAGGGTGAAACGGTGTATCGCATCGGTGAGATTGTCACCCGCCAGGGCGATGAACCGCACGTCCAGTTGGAGACTCGGAAGCCATGAGCGAAACGGACTATTACAGCGACACCCTGGGAGACTTCGCGCCGGACCCAAGCGAAGCGCGTCGCGTCGTGGTACTGATCTCGGGCAATGGCAGCAACCTTCAGGCACTGATCGACGCGCAACAACATGACCAGCTGGGGGGCGAGATCGTCGCGGTAATCTCCAATCAGCCTGATGCCTACGGCCTCAAGCGCGCCCGCGATGCAGGCATCGATGCCGTCGCCCTGCCGCATCGCGAATACGAAAGCCGAGACGCTTTCGATGGCGCCCTGATCAAGGTCATCGAGCGCCATGAACCGGACCTGGTGGTGCTCGCCGGCTTCATGCGTATTCTCACGCCCCGGTTTGTGCAGCGTTTCCTGGGTCGGATGCTCAATATCCATCCTTCGCTGCTGCCCGATTATCAGGGCCTACGCACTCACGCTCGAGCATTGGCCGATGGTGTCCAAGAGCATGGCTGTAGCGTGCACTTCGTCACCGAGGAACTCGACGGTGGCCCCGTCGCCCTGCAGGCAGCAGTGGCCGTCGCCGAAGGTGAGACCGAAGAGAGCCTCAAGTCAAAGGTGCAGGCCAGAGAACACCTGATCACGCCCATTGCCGTGAAATGGTGCCTCGAAGGGCGGCTGCGTTTCGGTACGAAAGGCGTCACCTTCGATGGCACGCCGCTGCCGCCCCAGGGAATGCGAATGTCCCATGCCGACGCCGCCGAGGAACTCGATGAGGCGTCCGGCGATTGAATGCCGCGAAACGCGGTAGAGGCTAGAAACTGAAACCGGCACTCAGCTGGAAATACGGCTCCAGGTTGTCCCAGCCCTCAATGCCCGCACCAGCCTGAATGCGGGTATTGCCCAGCGCGAGGCGCAGGCCGGTATCGAGTCGCAGGTAGTGATCATCATCGCCCTCGCCGCCCTCTCCCGACCAGCGGTTGGTTGGCAGTGACGCCAGCCGGACCTCGGCAGCGTCGTTTTCATCATTCAGATATTCGCCCCAGGCCAGCTCAGCGAAGACACCGATGCCGCCTTGCGGGGAACGATCCATCATCAGCCCGACTTCCACCCGACGCTCATCAAGTTCCTGGTCGGAAACGATCAAGGCATTCGCCATGGAACCCGCTTCACGATAGCCATCGATATCGGCAGCGATGTGCCGATACGCGATGAAGGGCGAGGTATACCAGGCTGACTCTTCGGCCGTCAGCCGATAGTCGAGTCGCAACTCGGCCGCCCAGCTGCGTGCCGAGGTTTCCCCTGACAACGTGCGCTCGGCCATGCCCAGGCTAACCCGCCGGCGTAGCTCAAGATCGAAATCCCCCTGAGTGACAATCGCTTGCCCCCCGAGTCGCCCCAGATGCTGACGCGCAAATAGACTGAAGGCCAGCCCCTCGAGCTCGACATCCGCCGGTGCCTCAAGCTCGCCCTCGCGCTGAGTCACGGTGGCACCCAGCCACCCCTGACCAATCGGCACAACCGCCCCAATGCCTGCGCCACGTTGCTCAGCCTCGACGTTGTCAACATAGCTGACACCCTGGGCCTGATCGTCGCGATAATCCCCGTGCACGAAGATGCGCCATTCGTCGGATTGCTGACCGGGTCGCAATTCACTACCGACCAGTTGCTGCTGGGCATTCATGCTGCCGGTCACCAGGCCACCGGATAACGAGAGAATCCTCGGCGCCTCGATCATCGCGTAGGCATAGTCAGCCAGGATTTCTTGACCGATCGTCGTCGGGTGCACGGTATCGTTGAACAACAACTTAGAGGGGTCCGGGGTGCCCGCTGCCAAGCCGAAGTTGGAAATGTCACAGGACTCAGCGCTAAAACAAACCTCAGATAACGGTATATTTTCAGCCAGACCAAAATCTCCTGGCGTGCTGATCACTTCGTCAAATAGCGCGCCGACATCGAGACGAATGATATTCACCTGACCATCGTATTGGGCCAGTCGCTCACCGAGTGCCTGATTGAAGACCTGCGTCAGTGCCGACAGCGATTCCCGCTGCCCACTCTGCGCACCAGCCGGTGTCGCCCCCACATCAGGAAGGTTGGCAACCACGATGCTCTTAGCCCCCGCCGAAACCAATGCAGTAACGCCTTCAGCCAGCGTCGCTGCACTGGTTGTCGCCGTCGTGACATCGGTAGCGACACCATCGAGGAAATCGTTCCCCCCGCCATTGAGGTAGTAAAGGGCATCGGGGTCAGCTGTGTCCACTGTCACTAGATACCCATCGCGGCTGCGCACCGCTACCCCTACACCGCCGACCACCGATCCCTCCGGACGGGTAATCGAGCCAAGGATATCGTCGGTGATATAGCCACCGGTGGCATAATTGGTGCCATCCGGCAGGTTGAGCACGTCGCGAACAATAGAGGTGGAGGGTAATAGCGGCTCCAGCCCCAGCGCCCTGGCCAGTCGTTGCGTGCTTACCTCACCATAAGGCGAAGGTGCCAGGAATGTCGGGCCCAGTCGGTTGGTGAAGCGCAGGCTTTGTATTTCCCCTGAGGCGAGACTCTCCACGTCCGGAAACTGCCCCGAATCGCTCAGGCTGTCGCCGAAAACGATCATCCTCGAGTAAGCCGAGGCGCCAGCAGGCAAGATTGAGGCTCCCAGCAACACCGATACCATATAACGACGGATTAGCCGTCGACGGTCGAGGGAACGAACAATGCGACAAGAGAAGGGAAAGGGCATGGCCAGGGCCTCATGCAAGTCAGGAAAACCATGACCATGTCTCGCCGGGTCATGGTCTTTCCAGCGTAGAGGAACCCCGTAATTTGGCCAGCCGAACGATGATGTGCAGCTAGGTTCTGGGCAGGGTTACCCCACGCTGGCCCATGTACTTCCCGCCACGATCGCGATAGGACGTCTCACACTCCTCATCGGACTCCAGGAAAAGCATCTGTGCGACACCTTCATTGGCATAGATCTTGGCCGGCAGGTTGGTGGTATTGGAGAATTCCAGCGTGACGTGACCTTCCCATTCCGGCTCGAGCGGTGTGACGTTGACAATAATGCCGCAACGGGCATAGGTGGACTTGCCCAGGCAGATAGTCAGGACGCTGCGCGGGATACGAAAGTACTCCACGGTACTCGCCAAGGCAAAGGAGTTGGGAGGTATCACGCAGACCTCGCCCCTGATGTCCACGAAGCTCTTCTCGTCGAAGCCCTTGGGATCCACTATCGCCGAATGGATATTGGTGAAGACCTTGAAATGATCCGTACAGCGTACGTCGTAGCCATAGCTGGACGTGCCGTAGGAGATCACTCGCTTGTCGTTGACATAGCGGACCTGGTCAGGCTCGAAGGGCTCGATCATGCCTTCCCGCTCCGCCATACGGCGGATCCACTTATCAGACTTGATGCTCATCGAAACGTCCTGCTGAATGATCAGAGAAAACCGGGACCGTTATCATAGCGGTCCCGGCCAGTAACGTCACAGCCACGCTGGATTCCTGAGCCAGCCTTGCTAGCTAAAGGATATCTCGGGGCCTTCATTGCCCCCCCGTTCGCGAATCTGTTCTGCCACCTGACGTGCCATGTCGAGGAACGTGCCGGTTACCTCACCATCCGGTTCAGCCACGACCGTGGGACGCCCGCCATCCACCTGCTCACGAATTGACATGGTAAGCGGCAAGCGGCCCAGCACGCGGGTATCGTATTCGGCCGCAATGCGCTCACCACCGCCTTCACCGAAGATAGGCTCGCTGTGGCCACAATGGGAACACAGGTGCAGGCTCATGTTTTCCACCACACCGAGTACCGGCACGTTGACCTTACGGAACATTTCGATGCCTTTGCGAGCATCCAACAGCGCAATATCCTGAGGCGTGGTCACGATCACCGCCCCGTCCACGGGCACTTTCTGGGCCAGTGTCAGCTGAATATCGCCCGTTCCCGGTGGCATATCGATGAACAGATAGTCCACGTTGTCCCAGGCGGTCTGAGTCAGCATCTGCTGAAAGGCACCGGCGACCATCGGGCCGCGCCATACCATGGGCTCACGCGTATCGACCATGAAAGCCATGGACATGGCTTGAATGCCGTGGACCTGAAGCGGCAGAAAGCCGTTCCCGCTCGATGACTGTGGCCGCACGCCCTCACCAACGCCCAGCATCTGGGCCTGGCTAGGGCCATGAATGTCCGCATCCAGAATACCAACGCGATATCCCTCGGCGGCCATGGCCAGCGCCAGGTTCACGGTGACGGTAGATTTGCCGACGCCGCCTTTGCCGGAAGCCACGGCGACAATATGCTTGACCCCTTCAATCACGACTCACTCCCTAAAGAATATGGGGTTGCCACGCTTGCAGCATGAACCTTCAGTATACGCATCAAATCGCGACATCACGCAATGGCATGGCCAGTACGCAGAACGGCGAGCCATCAAGGCTCGCCGTTCGGGTCATGCCGGATAAACCAATAACAGATCAGTTCTGCTCGGTCTGCTCCTCACTTTCGGAGTCTTCAGAAGACTCAGAGCCGTCATCTGACTCGGATGCAGAATCACCTTGCTCTTCGGACTCACTCGAGGACTCCTCGGAATCACCGGAGGATTCGCTTGAAGAGGCAGAGTCGCCTTCAGACCCGGAGTTGGAGTCCCCTTCAGACTCAGAACCGGAGGCGCTATCTGTCTGTGACTCGGTGTCGGATTGTGAGGCTGACTCGCTATCCTCCTGACCAGACTGGCGCTGTTGCAGATCGGAGAGTTCGCGCTGCCAGTCGGCAAGCTGTGACTCCAATCCCGACAGCTGGCTCTGGCGGCGCTCGATCTGGGAATCGATCTCTGCAACCTCGTTGCGTCCTTCCTCAATGGCGGTCTCGAGCTGCTCGAAGTCGCTATGAGCCTGCTCGACTTGTGCTCGTGCGTCTTCTTGTTGCTCGCTAATAGCTTGCAGCTCGGATTCAGCTGCCTCGCGCTGTTCGCGCAGCGTCTCGAGTTCGGCTTCCAGCGCCTCCTGGGTCTCTTCCTGCTCAGTTACGGCATTGTTGACACGCGCCAAGCTATCCTGAACTGCACTGATATCGTTCTGGAGTGAGGTCAGTTCCTCACGAGCTGCATCACGCTCTTCTTGCGCAGCATCACGCTCCTGTTGCGCCTCTTCAGTGCGAGCCTCAGCCTCGTCGCGGGCTGACTCAGCGGAATCGCGGGCCTCCATGGCCTGGTCGCGAGCCGCTTGGGCTTCCTCAAGAGCGCTTTGGGCTTCATCGCGCTGCTGGGCAACCTCGTCACGCTCTTCACGCAAGGAAGTCAGTTCCTCCTGTGCCTGGTCACGTTCTTGCTGGAGGGTGCTGATTTCCTCCTGCAATGACTCAATCGTCCCCTCCGCTTCCGTGATCTGATCACGTACCGAAGAAAGCTCTTCTTCCGCGTCAGCCAACTCCTGCTCGATGGCCTCTAGTTCCTGCTGTCGCTGTGCCTGGCTTTCCTCGACTGCCGCAAGGTCGCTCCCGGCATCCTCGATTTCTGTGACTTGCTGATTCAGGGCTGCGTTCTCGCTCTCCAGAGCGGAAAGCTCATCCTGAAGAGCATTCGTCTGGTCCCGGTAATCGCCGGAATTTGAGGTGGCAATAATGGCCCAGATAAGAAACACAACCGCGACGGCACCAAGCACCCTGACGCGATTGTCTTTAAGCAATTCACTACTTGGGGTATCCGACATTTCCCGACGTCCTCTTGCTGGTCGATGGCTCCCGACACTTCATGCGCGGAAGATGGTGGTAACACTCAGGATACACAATTGTCGCTCACTGGCTACCTCGACAAGAGTCGCTGACACACGGTGACTCCACGGACAATCATAATATAAGGCTTCTGCATGACTATCACCATGCAAGCCAGATCCAGTGCTTGGCTCCCTTGCCAGGCCGATGGGCCCGCACCATCACTTCTTCTACCAGAAAGCCGACTCGCTTGAGGCGTTCAGTAAAAGCCGGGTCCTGGCCTGCCGACCACACGGCCAGGATACCGTCCGGGCGCAGCGCTGCCTGGGCCGCCGCCAGGCCGTCAGGGGAGTAGAGCCAGTCGTTCTCGCGTCGAGTCAAACCTTCGGGACCGTTGTCCACATCCAGCATGATGGCGTCGAAACCGCCGGGGCCCTTGCGTATCAACTCGCCGACATCACCAAGACTGACCTGCGTTCGCGGATCCTTGAGCGGATAACCCGCGGCCGCCCCGAGGGGACCACGGTTCCATTCCACCACGCCCGGCACCAATTCCGCGACAACCGCTGTGGCGTCATTGGCTAGACACACCAGGGCAGTCGCCAAGGTGAACCCCATGCCCAACCCACCAATCAGCACGCGCGCATCGGCTCGGTCGGCAACACGCCGGCAGGCCAACTCGGCCAGGGCCTCCTCCGAACCGTGCAGGCGAGTGTTCATTAGATCGCCACTCTTGCCGGCAATACGGATTGAGAATTCATCATTGCGCTGCAGGAGCCTGAGCTCTCCGCCTTGTCCGGGAATGCTCGCCGTGGCTATCTCTTCGAATTTGGCCATCATGTCTCGCTTGTGAAACCGTGTGTTGTGTCGAATGGCGCACGCCACTCATCGCCATCATGCGCCGGGGCATGATGGCGACTCCCTCGACCGCCAGGGAACCTATCGGCCAAGATTCGCCTCGAACGCCCCGCCCTTACGTCAGGAGACATGCAGCATGCACCGCCCACCAACACAACGAGGCATCAGGGAAAGAACGCTGTCTTGCGTGAGCATTATGCTGGCGCTTGCCATGATTTGCCATGCATCTAACGCCATGGCCTCCAATCAGAAAGGACCACTAGAAACTGATTTTCAGCGTTTCGAATCAGCCGCAGAGGCGCTCGACCGCCTGCATGCGCTGGTTGTGGCCAAAGACGGCGAGATCGTTTACGAACTTGCCTTCGCCGGCCCCGGCGTGGACCAGCCCGCCAACATCAAGTCACTCTCCAAGACCGTGCTGGCGGCCCTGGTGGGGGCGGCCATCGAGGCGGGCATCATCGACGGGGTCGACCAATCGGCCACCTCCCTGCTGGGCCCTCTGGTACCAGCGACCGCCGAGCCGCAGGTCAACGAGATCACCATGGGGCATCTGTTGTCCCTGCAAGCCGGGTTGGAGCGAACGTCGGGAGACAATTACGGCGCCTGGGTGGCCAGCCCCAACTGGGTCGAGTACGCCTTGACGCGCCCCTTCGTCGATGTGCCAGGCGGGCGGATGCTCTACTCTACTGGCTCGAGTCATTTGGTCTCGGCGGCGCTGACCCAGGCCAGCGGCGAGACGACACTCGAACTGGCTCGGCGCCTGCTTGGCAAGCCCCTCGATATCGCCATCCCGCCCTGGCCCCGCGACCCTCAAGGCATCTACTTTGGCGGTAACGACATGCAGCTGTCTCCGCGAGCGCTCGTGCAGATCGGCGAGTTGTATCGCCAGGACGGCATCATCAACGGTAACAGGATCCTGCCGGAAGGCTGGGTCGAGGCATCCTGGACGGCTCGCGGTCGCTCGCCCTGGACGGGGGATGGCTACGGGTACGGCTGGTTTGTCACCACCCTCGCTGGAGAGCGTGTCTACTACGGCCGCGGTTACGGTGGTCAGGCACTGTTCGTGGTGCCAGAGCGCGGGCTGACCGTCGCGATCACCTCAGACCCAACCCCTCCCTCCCCCGGCGGGCAATTCCAGGGCCGACTCAACCGGTTGATCGAGATTCTGCTGGGCAAAGATGAGGTCAAATGACCGTGAATAGTTTCCCCGCTGGCCGCTGCGCTACAGGTCGCAGAAAAAACCACGCGTGGATGCTTCAATGCCGTCGTTCAAGACATCCGCCTTGCCACCGTTGTCCTTGTCACTGTTATTGACCTTAAATACTGCCAAGGGCGTATCATTGCCCCATGCCCATGGATGGCCAGGTCAATGACGCTTTTCCGCGCTGAGCATTTCTCGCTCAAGACACTGAGCGCCCTACTGCCAAAGGTAGGGCGCTTCATGTGGCGTGTGCTTCTGGCTTTCCTGCGAAACCGAGGCATCCTGCTGGCGGGTGGCGTTGGCTACAACATTCTGCTGTCGATCGTGCCGCTATTCGCCCTGCTGGTGGTGCTGCTTGCAGGCGTGGTCGATCAACAGCGGCTACTGGAAGTCCTGACGATCCAGGCGCGTCACCTGGCGCCTTCGCATGCCGAGGTACTGCTCGAGGCCGTGCGTACCCTGCTCGATTCCCGTGACGTCATTGGCATTCTGGGCTTCCCCATACTGCTGGTGTTCAGCTCCTTTGCCTTTCGCATGCTGGAGGATGCCCTGGCGCTCATCTTTCATGCCCATGAGACCCAGCACCACCATCGCAGCGTCTGGGTATCGGTGCTGATGCCCTATGCCTTCATGGTGGTGCTGGGGGCCGGCCTGCTGGCCTTGACCCTGCTGGTGACCTTAGTCAGCTCGATCAACGCCTTGTCTCTGGCCATATTCGATCGTGAGCTGCCGCTGGCCGGGCTCTCGGAGTCGATGCTGAACCTCTTCAGCTTTGTGGGCGTTTTCCTGCTTTTCAGCGCTATCTACAAGGTGTTGCCGGTGGTCAAGATCGCCATCCGGCGGGCCATCGTCGGCGGGTTCGTGGCAGCGCTGCTCTGGGAAGGGGTACGACTGTTGCTGGTGTTCTATTTCGCCAACCTGTCTTTCGTCAATGTCGTTTACGGCTCGTTCGCCACCCTGATTGTGATGCTATTAAGCCTGGAGGTGGGCGCGATCATTCTGTTGCTGGGCGCCCAGGTGATCGCCGAACTCGAGCATAACGCGCGTCATGGACTTCCCTGGCATGTCGACCCCCGACGCCAGGCCATCACGCATGTCGATTGAGTCGATGCACGAGTCAGAAGGTCGACAGCCCGTCGCCACCATGACCCGATAACGTAGGCGCTGCCAGGCCGTGGTCTCGTCGTGGGCTTCGAAGGGCTCGCTGGTGATCTGCTGCGGCGCTGACTGCCAGCGACGCTCAAAGGAGGCAGCAGCATCACGCAGGGCCGGAAATTCCGCTCGCCCCTGCAGACGCACGCCGGTTTCCAGGTTGAGATTATCGAGATTGCGACGGGTAAAATTGGCCGATCCGACGATCATCTCGGTCTCGCCACCGTTAGCCGGTCTTCGCAGCAACAGCTTGCTATGGCACCGCTCGCCCCGCGTTACACACCGGCGCACCGCGATACCGGCATCGACCAGCTCCTGGGCGACCGGACGGTTAGGAATGCCGTCCTTACTTCCTCGCGCCACATGCCGCCGGGTCGGCCGACGTCAGCGGCCAGCATAGCGACAGGTGGGGCAAAAAACAGTGCGCCCGACAGAAGCCGGGCGCACTGCATGCCGAATGTCGATCAGGCTCGGGTCTGGCAGCGTAGCCGGCGGCGACGCAGCACTAGGCGCAATAACGGCACCAGCGCCGCGACTCCCAGGGCTGCGATCCCGAGCACCACCAGCATCGCCGGGCTGCCGGTATGGGCATGGACCGAGGGAGCCCCATGACCGGAATGGGCCAGGGCGGTGGTAGCAGGTAGCAGCAGGCAGGCACCAAGGACGGCGGGGCGAAGCGGTTCGAAAGGACGCGTCATCATGGAACGATCTCCTGGCAATGGCGAAGGATAGCAATAGCTAAATGGGGTGAGGCAAAAAGGCGTCAGGTGGTAGCGACAGCGGCCCGTGGGCGGCGCTCCGGCAGCATGCCGCGATCGAGGATGAAGCGGATGATCTCCTCGAGGCCTACGCCATCGTAGAGGTTGGTGAAGACAAAGGGTCGTTCGCCGCGCATCAGCTTGGCGTCGCGCGCCATGACCTCGAGCGAGGCGTGAACCTGTTCGGCGATGTCGATCTTGTTGATGATCAACAGGTCCGACTTGGTGATCCCCGGCCCGCCCTTGCGTGGGATCTTGTCGCCGGCGGAGACATCGATGACGTACAACGTGAGATCCGATAACTCGGGACTGAACGTCGCCGAGAGGTTATCGCCGCCGGATTCCACCAGCACCAACTCCAGGTTCGGGTGTCGCGCCAGGAGGTCGTCAATAGCGGCGAGGTTCATCGAAGCATCCTCGCGTATGGCCGTGTGCGGGCAGCCGCCCGTTTCCACACCGAGGATACGGTCGGCCGCGAGCGCCTCGTGCTTGAGCAGGAAGTCGGCGTCCTCGCGGGTATAGATGTCATTGGTGACCACCGCGATATCGTAGTGGTCGCGCAGCGCCAGGCAGAGCTGCTTGAGCAGTGCCGTCTTGCCGGAGCCCACCGGGCCGCCGACGCCGATACGCAGGCAATGGGTCATGGTCTTTTCTCCTAGCTTCTGAACAGTCGCGAATACTGGGTCTCATGCAGGGCGCTGGCCAGCGCCAGGCCGGGCAGTGCCGGGCCGAGCTCGTCGTCGTCCAGGGACAACGCCTCGTCCACGGCCGTTACCAACAAGGGACGCAAGCGCTCGACCAGACGCTGGGCGGCGGTATGACCCAGCGGCAGCGCCTTGCAGGCTACGGCGAGCTGATTCTCGAGCCATGCCCAGGCGAAGCCCAGCAGTGCCTGGCGAAGCGGCACGCCCCGCATCTTCGCCGTCCAGGCGAACAGCGTCACATAGCCTGCACCGGGAGGCAGCATCGGGGCATCTGGTGAATCGCCATCTTGTAAAGGGCTATCTCGTGAAGGGCTTTCTTGTGAAGAATAAACTTGTGACGTGCTACCGGGTAGCCGGTCGAGGCTGCCCAGCAGGCGCGTCAGCGAAGCGCCCAGGCGCGCATCCTCGGCGGCGAGTTCGGCCGTCTCGCGGTTGGCGGCAAGCCAGGCATCCCATTCGCCGATCGCCTCGCCATCGCGCTCTGACCAGGCGACATGCAGGCGCGCGAGCACCGGCAATTCACAGCGTGTCAGGCCATCGTCGAGCACGCCTTCCAGCCAGTCACCGAGGCTCGCCTCGTCACTGACCCAGCCCAGCTCGAAGGCACTCTCGAGCCCTTGAGAAAATGCAAAGGCGCCGATGGGCAGCGCCGGGCTGACAAGTTGCAGCAAGCCAAGCAACGCCAGATCACCACTCTGCCCTTCATGGCCGGGCGACTCAGTGCGCATGATCGTGCTCGTGGGCATGAGAATGATCCTGGCCATGGGTATGGTCATGGCCATGAGAATGCCCCACCTGGGAATAGGCACCGGATTCGGGATCGAAAGGTACCTGATGATGCACCAGGGTTGCCCCCAGCAAGGTGGCGAGTTCCTCGAGCACATGGTCCGGCGGGAAGCGTACGAAGCCGCCCTCCTCGTCCTCGCCAAGGGCCAGTTGTACATGGCGGTTGCCCAGATGGTAGGCGAGCCGCGCCAGGGGCAGGCCCGCGGCGATACGGGCGGTAACGACCGGCTCAACGGCGGCCTGGATACGCACCAGCTCGCCGCTCTCGGCACGCAATCCTTCGCCATCTTGCAGCACCGGGCCGCGGTCGAGGAAGAGGCCCAACTCGCGGCCAGCATCGCTCATCGCCTTGAGCCGGCCGCGGATCCGCAGCTCATAGGGCAGCGTCAGGGTGTCACTCGCCTGGCTCGCCTCGATGGGACCAAGTCGTTCGGTCAGTTTCAGCATCGTTTACCTCAATCTCGAGCGTCGTGCCGTTCTCATACATAGCTCAAAACAAATGATACCGTTGAGCCAGCGGCAGCTCGGTCGCCGGTTCACAGGTCAGCAGTTCGCCATCGGCATGAACCTCGTAGGTCTGCGGGTCCACGGTCAGCTCGGGGCAGGCGTCGTTGAGCTTCATGTCGGATTTGCGCACGCCTCGCACGTTCTTGCAGGCGGTCAGTTCACTGCGCAGGCCCAGCCGCTCGCCGATGCCGGCGTCCAGCGCCGCATGGCTGACGAAGGTCAGGCGGGTCTGGCTCGCCGCCCGGCCGAAGGCACCGAACATGTAGCGATAGTGGACCGGCTGGGGCGTGGGGATCGAGGCATTGGGGTCGCCCATCGGCGCGGCGGCAATCATGCCACCCTTGATGATCATGGCCGGCTTGGTGCCGAAGAAGGCCGGTTTCCAGAGCACCAAGTCAGCCAGCTTGCCGACTTCGACCGAGCCCACCTCATGTCCGATGCCATGGGTGATGGCTTGATTGATGGTGGTCTTGGCGATATAGCGCTTGGCACGAAAATTGTCGGCGCCCAACGCCTCGTCTTCGGGCAGCAGGCCGCGCTGCACCTTCATCTTGTGGGCGGTCTGCCAGGTACGGCACACCGACTCACCGACGCGGCCCATCGCCTGCGAATCCGAGGCGATCATCGAGATCACCCCCAGGTCATGGAGAATATCCTCGGCGGCGATCGTCTCGCGGCGGATGCGCGAATCGGCGAAGGCCACATCCTCGGGTATCTTCGGGTCGAGGTGATGGCAGACCATCAGCATGTCGAGGTGCTCGTCGATGGTGTTAACGGTATAAGGTCGCGTCGGGTTGGTCGACGACGGCAGCACATAGGGCCTTGCACAGGCGGTGATGATGTCCGGCGCATGGCCGCCGCCGGCCCCTTCGGTATGGTAGGTATGGATGCAGCGTTCCTTGAAGGCCGCCAGGGTATCTTCGACGAAGCCCGACTCATTGAGGGTATCGGTATGGATCGCCACCTGGACATCGTAGCGGTCGGCCACACCCAGGCAGTTGTCGATGGCCGCCGGTGTTGTACCCCAGTCCTCGTGGAGCTTGAGACCCATGGCACCGGCCTCGAGCTGCGCCTCCAGCGCCTCGGGCAGGCTGGCATTGCCCTTGCCCAGAAAACCGATGTTCATGGGCATGTCGTCCACCGCCTGGAGCATCTTGCCGATATGCCACTCGCCGGGCGTGCAGGTGGTCGCATTGGTGCCGGTGGCCGGCCCGGTGCCGCCGCCCAGCATGGTGGTGATGCCGCTCATCAGCGCCTCCTCCACCAGCTGCGGGCAGACGAAGTGAATGTGGGCATCCAGTGCGCCGGCGGTGAGAATCTTGCCTTCGCCGGCGATGATCTCGGTGCCGGGACCAATGACGATCTCCACATCGGGCTGGGTATCGGGATTGCCGGCCTTGCCGATCGCGGCGATGCGCCCGCCCTGGATGCCCACGTCGGCCTTGACGATGCCCCACCAGTCGAGGATCAAGGCGTTGGTGATCACGGTGTCCATCACCGTACCGTCGGCGCGCTGGCTCTGGCCCATGCCGTCGCGGATGACCTTGCCGCCGCCGAACTTCACCTCGTCGCCGTAGTGAGTCGCATCGCGCTCCACTTCAATCCACAGATCCGTGTCGGCCAGGCGCACTCGGTCGCCCACCGTGGGTCCGTACATATCGGCGTAGGCCTGCCGACTGATCTTCATGATTGCTCACCCTTGCCGTCGAGGTTGGAAGTAGAGGAGGTTCGCGCGTCACCGGGCGCGGTAGAGAGCGAACCCATCACGTCACCGCGGAAGCCGTAGATACGACGCTGCCCTGCATAGGGAATCAGCGTGACCTCGCGGCGCTGGCCGGGCTCGAAGCGGATCGCCGTGCCCGCGGCCACATCGAGACGGTAGCCGCGGGCCTTGGCACGATCGAAGGTCAGCGCCGGGTTAGCCTCGGCAAAATGGTAATGCGACCCGACCTGGATGGGGCGATCGCCGGTATTGGCCACCTCGACGGTGATTCTTTCGCGCCCTTCACAGAGCTCGATGTCGCCGTCCCGTAATTTGTACTGTCCTGGGATCATCGATTCGGAAATCATCGCGCGCTCCTTACACTATGGGCTCGTGGACGGTAACGAGCTTGGTGCCGTCGGGGAACGTGGCCTCGACCTGCACCTCGTCGACCATCTCGGCCACGCCCTCCATGACCTTGTCGCGACTCAGAATCTCGCGTCCGAAGCTCATCAGGTCGGCCACGCTGCGACCGTCGCGGGCGCCCTCGAGAATCTCGAAGCTGATCAGCGCCACCGCCTCGGGATAGTTGAGCTTCAAGCCCCGGGCGAGCCGGCGTTCGGCCAGCTGCGCGGCCGAGAACAGCAGCAGCTTGTCCTTGTCTCTGGGGGTCAGTTCCATGGCGGCGTCTCCATTGGCAGAAGAATCAGGTCAGCCAGATACGGGGCACATGCGCGTCCCGGCCGATAAGCAGGGGCCTGAGGTTTTCCCAGGCACGCTGACAGAGCGCCCAGGCCTCGTTGCGCTCATGGCCCAGATAGCGCAGCAGCAGCACACCCTGGCGCACCGTCACCGCCCAGCGGATGCTGGCGGTGACGGTCGCGCGCAGCGCCTCGATGGCGGCGGGTTCGTCGTCGAGCCCCACGGCCCATAGCGTCGCCTGTACGGTGGCGCCGCCCTGTCCCCAGCGTCCGCTGAAACGCGAATGCAGCGGGTCGAGGGGCTGTCGCTCCACCCAGAGCGGCTTGCCGTCTCGGCAAAGGCGAAAATGCTGGTCGATGCGCCCCGTGGCGAACGGCAAGTCACTGGCGGGGCGGCCCAGGGCCATGATTTCCCAACCGAGACAACGCGCACTGCCCTCAAGGTCGATCGAGGTTTGCTGCCGGCCTCTCGACCCATCGAAGGCGAGAGTTTCCTGGGGCAGCCATTCGAGCACTCCGCCATCGGCAACTTCGAGACGGGTCTGCTGAGACCATGCCACGCCATGGGCATCGGCCTTGTAGAGTCTATTGGCCGCGGGCGTGGTCAGAAGCGCATGGGCGCCCGGGCCGGCGCTGGCATGAATCGACAGCGCGTCGCCACTGACCAGCCCTCCCGGGGGATGCAGCAGGTAGGCATGGCAGGGGCCGCTCTTGTCTTCCGGATTCTTGGCTTCCGGGTGAAAGGTGCGCTGCACCCGCAGTGGGCCCTGGTGTCGTGACCGAACCAGACGCGTCACGCCGTCGCGCACGCCGAAGTCGAGCTCGATCGACGCCGCCCAGTGACGCTTGGCATCGAAACGATGCCCTGAGGCCGGTGAATGCATCGCGGCCGGTGGAGGCGTGAATGCCGTCATACCGTCAGATGCTCCTTTATGAGGGCATCGCTCAACTCGGCGATCTCTCCACCGGCCACCGGAGAGCCACGATCCATGATCACGAAGTTATCGGCGTATTTACGGGCGAACGGCAGTTTCTGCTCGACGAGCAGAACCGTCAGCCCATCCTCCCGCATCAGCCTGCGGATGACCTCGCCGATCTGGGCGATGATATTGGGCTGAATGCCCTCGCCTGGCTCATCGAGGATCAGCAGGCGCGGCTCGAGTACCAGGGCACGACCGATGGCTAGTTGTTGCTGCTGCCCGCCAGACAGGTCTCCACCGCGTCGATGCTTCATCTCGTCGAGCACCGGGAAGAGCTCGAAGACCCGCTCGGGAATCGTCCTGCTGCCGTCGCTCCTCGCGGCAAGACCGGTGCGCAGGTTCTCCTCCACCGTCAACAAGGGGAATATCTGTCGTCCCTGAGGGACATAACCGATGCCCAGCCGGGAACGCTCCTCGACATGGCGCCGAGTCAGTTCGACTTCATCTTCGTCGGCGTAGCGGATGCTGCCCGAGGCCACGGCCACCTCGCCCATGATCGTCTTCATCAGGGTGGTCTTGCCCACTCCGTTGCGCCCCATCACGCAGGTGCAAGCCCCTGTGGGCACACGCAAGTCGAGATCCCAGAGGGTATGGCTTTCTCCGTAGTACTGGTTGAGCTTATCGATGGTCAGCATCAGGCCACCTCCTCGTCGGGATCGGCACCAAGGTAGACCTCGATCACCTTCGGGTCGCTTGCGACCTGATCCATGCTGCCCTCGGCCAGTACGCGGCCCTGATGCAGTACCGTCACGGTGCGCGCAATCGAGCGCACGAAGCCCATGTCATGCTCTACCACCACCACCGACTGCTTGCCCTTGCCGGCAAGGCCAGTGAGGAGTTCGGCGGTACGCTCCATCTCCTGCCCGGTCATCCCGGCTACTGGTTCGTCCACCAGCAGCAGACGCGGGCGCTGCATCAGCAGCATGCCGATCTCCAGCCACTGTTTCTGACCGTGCGAGAGGATACCCGCCGGGCCATGACGCAGTTCGGTGAGCCCGATGGTCTCGAGCACTTCCTCGATGCGATCGCGAATCTCGCCGGTCATGCGTGCCGTCAGGGTGGGCAGGATGCGCTTGTCGGCGGCCATGGCCAGTTCGAGGTTCTCGAACACGCTCAATGCCTCGAACACCGTGGGCTTCTGGAACTTGCGGCCGATCCCGAGACTGGCGATATCGGGCTCGTTCATGGCCAGCAGGTTATGCCGGCTGCCGAACCACACCGAGCCGGTATCCGGCCGAGTCTTGCCGGTAATAATATCCATCATGGTGGTCTTCCCGGCCCCATTGGGGCCGATGATGCAACGCAACTCACCGTCATCGATGGTCAGGTTGAGGTTGTCGATGGCCCGGAAGCCATCGAAGGTCACCGTCACATCATCGAGGTAGAGGATGGGCCCGTGGCGAACGTCGACCGGGGACGTCGCCGGAACCAGAAAATCGAAGACGCGATCGCGATCGGCCAGTGAGCTCAGGAAACTCATGCTGCGGCCTCCTTGGGGGAATCGTGGGACCGGGATGCCTGGCGGTCGCGTTTGAATCGGTACGCCAACAGGCCGGCAATGCCCTTCGGCAGGAACACCGTGACCAAAACGAACAGACCCCCCAGCGCGAACAGCCAGGCATCGGGCATGGCGCCGGTAAACACGGTCTTGGCGTAGTTGACCAGTATGGCCCCGATCACCGCGCCATAGAGCGTGCCCCGGCCACCGAGGGCCACCCACAGTACGATCTCGATGGAGAAGATCGGCGAAAATTCGCTGGGGTTGATGATCCCCACTTGCGGCACGTAAAGCGCGCCGGCCACCCCGGCAAGCATCGCCGAGACGACGAAGACAAACAGCTGGAAGCGCTCCACCCGATATCCCAGGAAGCGCGTGCGTGCTTCGGCATCGCGGGTGGCGACACTGACGCGGCCCAGCTTGCTGGCAACGATCGCCCGACAGATGACGTAACCCAGCGCCAGCGCTATCCCGGTGGCGATGAACAGCCCCAGCCGCGTGGCATCGCTCCGCAGGTCGAAATTCAGCAGCTCGCGAAAATCGGTGAGGCCGTTGTTGCCGCCGAAGCCCATCTCGTTGCGGAAGAAGGCCAGCATCAGCGCAAAGGTCATCGCCTGGGTGATGATCGACAGATACACCCCGGTCACCCGTGAGCGAAACGCCAGGAAACCGAACACCAGCGCCAACAGCCCGGGCGCCAGCATCACCATGAGAAAGGCGAACCAGGGCATGTCGAAGCCGAGCCAGTACCAGGGCAGCGAGTCCCAGTCGAGAAACACCATGAAGTCCGGCAGGACCGGGTCGCCGTAGGTGCCGCGATCGCCGATCTGGCGCATCAGGTACATGCCCATGGCGTAGCCGCCCAGGGCGAAGAAGGCGCCATGGCCGAGGCTCAGGATGCCCAGATAGCCCCAGACCAGATCCACCGCCACCGCGAGCAGCGCATAGCTCAGATACTTGCCGAGCAGCGTCACCGTATAGGTGGACACGTGCAGGGGGTTGTCGGCAGGCAGCGCCAGATTGAGAAAAGTGACTATCGCCAGAGCAGCCAGCAGCACACCGAGAAAGAGCTGGGTCGAGCGTTCACGAAACGGTCTTGTTAACCACATGTCGAATCAGCCCTCCGCCGCACGGCCCTTCTGCGGAAAGAGTCCGCGGGGGCGTTTCTGAATAAACAGGATAATGAAGACGAGCACCACGATCTTGGCCAGTACCGCGCCCACCCAGGGTTCGAGAACCTGGTTGATGACGCCCAGCGACAACCCGGCTACCAGTGTTCCCCAGAGATTCCCGACGCCACCGAACACCACCACCATGAACGAATCGATGATGTAGTTCTGGCCGAGGTTGGGGCCGACGTTAGTGAGCTGGGAGAGCGCCACACCCGCCAAGCCGGCCACGCCGGATCCCAGCGCGAAGGTCATGATGTCGACGCGGGTGGCGCGGATGCCCATGGCGCGTGCCATGGCGCGATTCTGGGTGACCGCGCGCACTTCGAGACCCAGCCGGGTGCGGCGCATCACCAGCATCAGGCAGGCGAACACCACCAGCGCGAAGCCGAGCACGAAGAGACGATTCAGCGTCAGCGACAGCCCTTCGTTGATCATCAGCGAGCCGCTCATCCACTCGGGCGACACCACGGTGCGATTCAGCGGTGAAATGACCGTGCGCACCAGCTGCTGCAGGATCAGGCTGACACCGAAGGTCGCCAGCAGGGTTTCCAGCGGCCGTCCCTTGAGAAACTGGATGACGCCGCGCTCGATGGCGATCCCGGCGAGTGCCGACACCACGAACCCGGCGGGAATCGCCAGCACCAGTGCCAATCCCGGCTGACCGGGCAGCATCTGCTGCATGCCCCAGGTGGTGTAGGCGCCGAGCATGATTAGCTCACCATGGGCCATATTAATCACGCCCATCACGCCGAAGGTGATGGCCAGCCCGATGGCCGCCAGCACCAGCACCGAGCCCAGCGACAAGCCAAAGTACAGCGTCTCGAGACCACTATTGATGCGAAGCTTCTGTTCGATATCGAGCAGCGCCGCCGAGGCGGCATCGGCTACCAACGGATTATCGCTTCGCGTTGCCGAGTTGAGGGCCGCCCGAACACGACTGTTCAGGCTGCCCTCGAGCTCTGCGATAGCATCGATGTCGCCTTCATTGAGACGGTGAATCGCCAGGCCCTGCTCGAGCAGACGGCGAACCTCGGCATCGTCTTCACTGCCCACGAGCTCGCGAAGTGGCTCAACCATCGCGGCATCCACGCTGCCCAACAACTCGCGGGCCGCATCGCGCCGGTCATCGACATCGTCGGTGTAGAGATCGAGTACCGCCAGGGCGCTCTGCAATTGCCCGCGTAGGGCATTGTTGATGCCGATACGGTCGAGATCGCGCCGCGACATCTCGCCAGCATCCTCGAAGCTCAAGGCGTCGATGACCGGCCAGTTCCGTCCACGATTCTCGAGCACGATCACGAAGCGTCCGGTTTCCTTGTGACGCTGTAACTTGCCACCGAGCAATTCTTCGAGCCAACGACGACTGCGCTCATCACCACTGGTGATGATGGATTCGATGGCCTCGCTCTTCGCCTCGTATGACGAAACGGCCAGTGCCTCGAGCAGCGCTTGGCCTGCAGCTTCGTCCTCCTGGGCCTGTACAACCGGTACTAGCCCGAACAGCAGACAGAGGAGCAACAGCCCAGGCACGAAGGATCGGATCATCCTCATGGGTGAGTCCTGTGGGTTATGGGGAAAATATCGAGCGGCGTGATAAAAGGGCCAGCCATCGCGGCCGGCCCGTAGCGCTTGTTAATCGGTTTCTGCTTCGGCTGCTTCGGCCTGACCACCGCCACAGCTTCCCTCGACCACATTGAAATTGCCGCATTCCAGCGGTTTGCGCCAATCGCTGATCAGATCACGCGAACCTTCAAGATAATCCGACCAGGCATCGCCGGCGACCGTCGAGGGAGTTTCCCAGACGATGGAGAACTGGCCGTTGTCCTGGATTTCGCCAATGAGCACTGGCTTGGTGATGTGGTGGTTGGGCATCATCGCCGCATAGCCACCGGAGAGATTGGGCACGCTGACGCCGATGATGGCGTCCTTGACCTCATCAACCTCGGTGGTGCCGGCCTTGCGCACCGCCTCGGCCCACATGTTGAAGCCGATGTAGTGCGCTTCCATGGGGTCGTTGGTCACCGACATCTCGTCGCCGGTATGCTCGATCCAGGCATCGATGAAGTCGTAGTTGGCGTCGGTATCGACGCTCATGAAGTAGTTCCATGCCGCCAGGTGGCCCACCAGCGGAGCGGTGTCGATACCCGAGAGCTCCTGCTCGCCCACCGAGAACGCCACGACCGGGATGTCGGCGGCGTTGATGCCCTGGTTGCCGAGCTCGCGATAGAAGGGCACGTTGGCATCACCATTGATGGTCGAGACCACGGCGGTCTTCTTGCCCTCGCTACCGAATTGCTTTATCTCGGAGACGATATTCTGCCAATCAGAATGCCCAAAGGGCGTGTAGTTGACCATGATGTCTTCTTCTGCGACACCGAACTCATCCCGGAGATAGGCCTCAAGGATCTTGTTGGTGGTGCGAGGATAGACGTAATCGGTGCCGGCGAGCACCCAGCGCTCCACACCAACGTTGTTCATCAGGTAATTGACGGCGGGAATCGCCTGCTGGTTGGGCGCCGCCCCCGTATAGAAAACGTTCTCGGAGGACTCCTCACCCTCGTACTGCACCGGGTAGAAAAGCAGACCATTGAGCTCTTCGACCACCGGCAATACCGACTTGCGCGACACTGAGGTCCAGTTGCCGAAAATCACATCGACCTCTTCCTGGGAAAGCAGCTCGCGAGCCTTCTCGGCGAATAGCGGCCAGTCGGATGCCGGGTCGACGACCACCGCTTCCAGCTGACGCCCCAGCAGACCGCCCTTTTCGTTCTGTTGTTCGATCAACATCTCGACGGTGTCCTTGAGCGTCGATTCGCTGATTGCCATGGTGCCAGAGAGCGAATGCAGGATACCGACCTTGATCGGATCATCCTCTTGGGCCAGTGCTGGCGCCGCGACGCCAAGACTCAGCAGCGAAGCGGCCAGCCAACGGTAAGAGAGGGCAGGAATTGTCGGGATCATGGGATCTCCTTGCGTTCGATGTTGTTGTGATGTCTGTCTCAAAGGTTATGGCAAGGGATGTGCCAAAATGGTTAAATATCTATTTAATACTTAATTTTCAGAAACTTGAAAAACAGTATCATTGATAACCGTTAGTAAAAATGCCGCTTCTTGGTGCATGCCAATTTCTTTACCGCTCTATTCTTGTGCTTTCTGCTCGTCAAGAGCACATTTTTGGTGCGGCGCACAGGAAAACCCCAACCAGACATAAAAAAGGGCGCCGAATCCATCGGCGCCCTTCGGCTACGTAAAGCGTCAGCAGGTCAGTCGCTTTCAGGACCACCCGAGTCGGGGGCGGCTTTCATGCGGCTGCGCAGCATGGGGCCGACGATATACGGCAGGATCAACCCCAGCCCGGCGAACACCCAAAGGCCGATGGCCAGCCCGCTGTTCCATAGGATGGTCCAGTCACCGTCGGAGATATCCATGGCGTGGCGCAGGTTCTTCTCCATTTCCGGCCCCAGCAACAGACCGAGGATGATCGGTACCAAGGGGATCTCCAACTTGCGGAAGATGTAGCCGGCGACGCCGAACGCCACCATGAAGTAGAGATCGAAGGTCGTGTTACTGATCGAGTAGATGCCCACGAAGGCGATCATGGTGACGATCGGCAGCAAGAACATCGGCGGTACCGACAGCAGCTTGACGAAGATGCCCACCATCGGGATGTTCAGGATCAGCAGCAGAAAGTTGCCGATCAGCAGCGCGGCGATCACGCCCCAGACGATGTCGGCATTCTGCGTGAACATTAGCGGCCCGGGGGTGATGTTCAGCGAGATCAGCAGCGCCAGCAGCACCGCGGTGGTGCCGCTGCCTGGCACGCCCAGCGTCAGCATGGGCACCAAGGCCCCGCTGGAGGCACCGTTGTTGCCGGCTTCAGGGCCGGCCACGCCACGCGGGTCGCCTTTTCCGAAATAGCCCTTCTTGCCGATCACTTTCTTCTCTAGTGTATAGCCGATGAAACTGCCCAACGACGCCCCTGCGCCCGGCAACACGCCGGCAATGAAGC
The DNA here is from genome assembly GCF_018448785.1 of Halomonas jincaotanensis. Lineage (GTDB taxonomy): Bacteria > Pseudomonadota > Gammaproteobacteria > Pseudomonadales > Halomonadaceae > Halomonas > Halomonas jincaotanensis. Next base: position 30,837 of record NZ_JAHCLU010000011.1, read on the forward strand.
CGAGCACGCCGCCGCGGAAACTGGACGGAAGGATGTCGCGGATGTCCTTCCATTTCAGCGTGAGCTTGTTGACCTTCATCTTTTCCTTGCCACCCCCCGCCTTCTCCTCAATGAAGAACAGCAGCTCCGAGATGGCGAAGAGACCGACGATGGCGATGATGAAATCCACGCCCTCGTAGAGCTCTAGCACCCCGAAGGTGAAGCGCTGCACGCCGGTGGAATCGATGCCGACCGTGGCGATCATCAGGCCGATGGCGGCGGCTACCACCGTCTTCATGGGGTTCTTGCCGGTTATCCCGCCGAGAGTGGCGAAGGCCAGCAGGAACAGCGCGAAGTACTCGGCCGGGCCGAAGGTCAAGGCGAACTTCGCTAGCAACGGCGCCAGCAGGATCAGGCCGATCGTGGCGACCAGGCTGCCGATGAAGGAAGCCACGGCGGAGATCGCCAGCGCCTCGGAGGCCTTGCCCTGTTGCGCCATCGGATAGCCATCGAGACAGGTCATCATCGCCGGCTCATCGCCGGGAATATTAAGCAGTATCGAGGAAATGCGCCCGCCATACATGGCCCCGGCATAGACCGAGGTCAGCATGATCATGGCGGTTTCCGGGGCCAGCCCGAGGGTGAAGGCCAGCGGAATCAGGATCGCCACCCCATTGGCCGGGCCAAGTCCTGGCAGCGCGCCGATCAGGGTCCCGAGAAAGGCCCCGATCAGCGCGAACATCAGGTTATGCGGTTGCAGCGCGACACCAAATCCATCCATCAGAAAGCCGAGAGTTTCCATCAGCCCACCTCCAGGAAAGACAGCACGCCTAGCGGTAGCGCAAGGTCGAGGGCGAAATTGAACACCAAATACACCACCACACCGGAAATCGCCCCGGTGACATAGGCCTTGACCGGTCGCGAGCCCATTCGCCAACAGAGGGTACCCACGGCCAGAGTGGTGCTGATGATGAAGCCTAGCGGCTGCAGTAACATCGAATAGAGCACCAATACCACCACGGCAATGATCAGCTCGATGCCCGTACGACTCCATGGCCAGGCATTATCCGGGTCCGGGCGCACGACCATATACAGGCTGGAAAGCCCCAGCACGATAGCCAGTAAACGAGGAAAGGTTTCGGGTCCGACAGCCTCGGTCCCACCGAAAGATTCGGGAAACTGGGTGGTGCCCCAGCCGTACGCGACGGCCAGGACGATCATCAGTATTCCGAAGATACGGTCGTTGTAAGTCATTATTGAATCAGCCCGATATCTTTGGAGAGCTGTTCGATATCTTCGATCTGGTCGAGGACGAACTGCTCGAATTCACCGGCGGTCATGTGGAAGGGCATCAGACCGTTCTGTTTCATGACGCTCTTCCACTCGTCGCTGGCATAGACGGTGTCCATGGCATCGGTCCAGTATTGCTTGGCTTCGTCGGAGATGTCCGCCGGCATATAGAAGCCACGCCAGTTGGGGCCCACGGCATCGATACCCTGCTCCATGGCAGTGGGAATATCCTCGTACTCACCGGGCAAGCGCTCTTCGGAAAGCACAGCGAGCACCTTCAGGTCACCGGACTCCATGAAGCCCTGAGCCTCGGTGATATCGCCGGTGAATGCTTCAACGTGCCCCCCGATCACCTGGGTCAGCGCTTCGCCACCGTTGTTGTACGACAGGTAAGCGATACGTGGCAGGTTCTCGATCCCCGCATCCTGTGCCGCGATCAACACCTTGAGATGATCCCAGCCGCCTTTGGCGCTGCCGCCGGCGAACTTCACGCTGCGCGGGTCTTCCTTGAGGGCGTCCATCACATCATTCAGATCCTCGTACTCGGAATCGGCCGACACGGCGATGATCCCATAGTCGGCGCCCAGCGCCCCGATCCAGTTGACCATGTCGGCGGTCATGTCAGGGAACTGGCCCTGGGCCAGGCGGGTCGTGGTGGCGGTAGACGCCGCCACCAGCAGATGATCGTCGCCGGCACGCTTGCTGATGGTATGACCGAAGGCCACACCGCCACCGGCACCGGCCATATTGATGGTCTGCACATTGCCGGGGACCAGATCGAGATCCTGGAGCACGTTGCCGACACTGCGGCAGGTAAAGTCCCAACCGCCACCGGGATCAGACGGCGCGATGCACTCCACCTTGCCCTCCGGTTCAAAGGCCATGGCGCTTCCCGCGCTCACGGTTAACGCGGCAACGGCGAGCAGTTTGAGTGGCGTTCTAGTGGACATTGTTATATTCCCCTAACGGAATGGATCAGAGACGGATCGATGGTTTGACTTGTCAAGGTTCATCGCTTACCTTACAGTTCTGTAAGGCAGAACTACGTTCCTCAGAATGGAAAGTTAGGCGTCTCGCCAAGCGAGGTCAACGGCTGTCTGACCAATTTCGACTAAAGTGTAATCTGGGCCGCATCACGCTTTCTGATTTTCTACCGGCCGCCATCAACGCGGCGTCACATAGAGGTATAGCTCATGGCACAGGATCGCGTGGAGGCCGTCGAGCGGGCGCTCACAGTGCTCGAAGCGTTCGATTCTGCCCAAGAAACCCTAAGCCTAGCCGAGCTTGCTCAAGTCACGGGGTATTACAAGAGTACCCTGTTGCGGTTGCTCGGCTCGCTTGAACGCTTCGATTATGTCAAACGCGGAGAGAATGGCCGCTGGGGCCTGGGACACACTCCTGTCCGTCTGGCGCGACGCCACACGCCCAGTCGCCACCTGGCAGCCCGTATCCAGCCGTTGCTCGACCGCTTGGCATCGGAGAGCGGTGAGACGGCCGCGTTGCTGGAGGGTCGGGGTCGTTACATCGAATGCCGGCTTGCCGCCCTTCCCGATGCCAGCCTACTCCACGACCTGCGACCCGGTGCGCGCTGGCGACGTACCCATGGTCACGACCCGCGATCGGTTGTAGCCGGCGGTGTCATGGTGTGTCGACCGCTACCCACCCCACCTGATGAGCCGCCCTTGTGGCTGTCGCTGTCGGGTCCGGCAGGTCGACTTGACCCAGCGCTTGCCGCCACCCGCCTGGATAACGCCTTGACAACGCTGGAGCAACCACGGGACGCCTCAATGGAGGCTACCCCATGACGCTGTTGCTGGTGGAAGATGATCGCCTACTGGCAGAGACTCTGGTCGACACTCTGCAGCTGGGAGGGCACGAGGTGGACCACCTGGCAGACGGCGAAGCGGCGCGCATGCGCCTCTCGACAGTGGATCATGGGTATACTCTGGTGCTGCTGGATCTCAATCTTCCCGGTTGCGGCGGTCTCGACGTGCTGGCGTCGCTGCGCCGCCAGGACAGTGACACGCCTGTACTGATTCTGACCGCACGCGGTACCGTCGAAGATCGCGTCTACGGCCTCGATTTGGGCGCTGATGACTATCTGGCCAAACCCTTTGCCCTTGACGAACTCGAGGCTCGGGTCAGGGCATTGATGCGTCGTCGAGGCAGTGAACGGCAACTCAAGGTAGGGGCATTGGTGCTCGATGTCATGGCCCAGCGTTTCACGCTTCAAGGCGAGCCGTTCGGCCTTCCCCCTCGCGAACAGCGCTTGTTGACCTGCCTGATGCGTCATGCCGGGGAGCCAGTGGAGAAGACGCGGCTGGTGGGGGAAGCCTTTCAGGACCAACCCATGGGCGATAACGCCATCGAAGTGTATGTCCACCGTTTGCGCAAGCGACTCGACGGTCGTGGGGTGGAACTGCGCACCGTGCGCGGCCTGGGCTACCTGCTGGAGTCGACGTGACGCTTCCCGACAGCCTCTACCGACGCCTGCTCGTTTGGCTGCTGCTGCCGCTGCTCGCCCTGGGTGGATTAATGCTGTTGCTGGCCTGGAGTGAGGCGCGCCGTACCGCCGATCGCGCCTTCGATCGTTTGCTCGAGGCGGCAACTCTGGCCATTGCCGAGCAGGTGCAGCGGCAGGACAACAAACTGTGGCTTGACCTGCCGCCTGCGGCGCTGAAAATGCTCGCGACCGACGCCGAGGAGCGTGTTTTCTACAGCCTGGTCGACCAGGACGGCAGCCTCGTCACTGGTAACGCCGAACTGCCGGGTGACCCGCGTGGCGATACCGAGTCGGACGACATTCACCTTTTCAACGACATCGAGTGGCGCGGACTCCCGCTACGCCAGGGCGTGCGTCGCTCGCGGCTCGAAGACTGGCGCCAGAGGGAGCATTTCGAGGTGCGGGTCGCCCATACCCGCGAGGGTCGCGATGCACTGACGAGAGAATTACTGCGCGGCAATCTCGCCTATATCCTGGCCATGGCGGCCGTAGCGATTACTGTGCTGCTGCTGGCGATCCGCGCCGCCCTCGCCCCGTTGACCCGGCTGCGGCGTGCGATTCGCACCCGCGACCCACGCACTCTGGAACCTTTGACATTGCCACTGCCACGGGAGCTTGCCGAGCTGCGCGAGACCCTCAATGACCTGCTCGCCAGGATGCGCCGCGTGCATGCCAACCAGGAGCGCTTCATTGGCGATGCCTCCCATCAGCTACGCACCCCGTTGGCGGGACTCTCCGCACGTGCCGAACTGGCCCTGCGCCAGGAAGACCCCGCTCGCTGGCGCGAAGCCCTTTTCGCTATGCAAACGACCAGTGCCAGAACCGCGCGGTTGGCAATGCAGCTTCTGTCGCTGACTCGACTTAACAATCCCGAATACCATCCAGACCTCGCCCCGCTCGACCTCAATGTCATCGCCCGACAAGCGGTTCGCGACCACTGGAGTCAATGCCAACGCAGCGACATTGACCTGGGACTCGAGGAGCCGCCCGACCCCGACCCCTTGATCATCAGTGGTGTCGATTGGCAACTCACCGAGGCACTTAACAACCTGATCGACAATGCGCGTCGCTATGGCGCTCGCTGCATCACAGTACGCACCCGGGCGACGCCTCCTACCCTGGAGGTCGAGGATGATGGCCCCGGGATACCCGCCGAGCTACGCCGCGGGATGTTGCGCCCCTTTCATCGTGGAAACGAGGCCCTGGAGGGGTCGGGGCTCGGCTTGGCCATTGTCGAGGGCATCGCCCGCAGCCACCATGCCACGCTGACCCTCGACACGGATCAGGACGGTCGCGGCTTGTGCGTGCGATTGGTATTTCCGGAGGAAGCGCAATGAGCACGCTATGTCATTGGCTGTCGCTGATGCTCGGTCTCTGGTCGTTGGCCTCCCTCGCCGATGAGTCCCTGCACTACCCAGCCGACCCCAGCGCTGGCCCTCCCCACACCCTGGTGATAAATGCGGCCCTCGACCTTCCCCAGGCCGAACCGGTCCTGCAGGCCTTCCACCGCCTGCATCCCGAGGTCGAACTGACCTACCACAACTTCACGACCCTTGACCTGCATCAACACTTTCTCGATGCGCCGGACGCAGCCGACGTCATGATCTCCTCTGCTATGCCTTGGCAGTATCAATTGGCCAACGATGGTCACGCGCGCGAGCAGCTCAGTGCCAATGCACTCGACTGGCCCGCCTGGGCTCGATGGCGCCATGAACTTTTTGCCTTCACCTTCGAGCCCATCGTCATGGTAGTCCGCCGAGAGCTGGATGAGCGCTATGGCGCGCTCCAGGGCCATGCCGACCTTCTGGCACTGCTCGAGCGTCACAGTCGTGAACTGTCAGGTCGGGTCGTAACCTACGATCCCGCCCGCAGTGGGGCGGGCTACACCTATGCCATCGAGGAGTCGCGTCTCTCGCCACGCTACTGGGAACTGGTGGCCGCGCTCGGCCAAACTAGAGCAAAGCTAGTCGACACCACCGGCGAAATGCTGGATGGCCTGGTGGAGGGGCGCTACCTAGTAGGTTACAACCTGCTGGGCAGCTACGCTCGTGAGGTGGTCGCCGCGAACCCCGAGTTGAGACTGGTCGTGCCCGATGACTACACCCTGGTGATACGCCGCCTGGCCTTCGTTCCCCAACATGCGCCGCATCCCGAGACCGCGGGGCGTTTTCTCGACTTCTTGATCAGCGAGACGGGCCAGCGAATCCTCGCCGAGCAGACCGCCCTGGGCGCCATCCATCCGGTGCTGAATGGCCCAGGCACCGCAGAGGCGTTGCGACAGGAACTCGGTGACGCCTTGCGACCAATCGATCTGGGGCCGGGATTGTTGGCCACCCTCGATGATCTGAAACGCCAGACCCTGCTGATGCGGTGGAAGCGCGAGTTCAGCCGCTACAACGCTTTGATGCCTTGATCGTTAACCGTCACGCTGGCCTTGCCCGGTTTCCCAACCGACCGCCAGGGCATGCTCGGGAGAGAACCAGCCGAGCCGCTCATGCAACCCCACGACCCCGCCGACGATGATCAGGGTGGGCGGACGAATGCAATCACGCTCAAGAGAGTCAGGCATTCTGGCCAGGGTACCGCAATGCACGCGCTGCCGTGCCGTGGTCCCCTGTTCGATAAGGGCCAGCCGCGTGTCGGCACTCAGACCATATTGCATTAGTTGGCGGCGTATCTCATCGAGTCCCTGCAGGCCCATATAGAAGACCAGCGTCTGCCCGGGGCTTGCCAATGCGGCCCAGTCCAGATCACAGCTGCCATTTTTCAAGTGTCCGGTAATCAATCGCACCGACTGGGCATGGTCGCGATGGGTCAGCGGAATGCCAGCATAGGCCGCGCAGCCAGAAGCCGCAGTGATCCCGGGGATCACTTCCACCTCGATGCCGGCTGCCACCAACGCCTCGAGCTCCTCCCCTCCGCGCCCGAAAATGAAGGGATCGCCGCCCTTCAATCTGACGACGCGCTTGCCGGCATTGGCCCAGTCGACCAATGCCTGATTGATCCCATCCTGGGGAACACTGTGTCGGGAGCGCGCCTTGCCGACATAACGGCGCTCAGCGTCGGTGGCGGCTAGCGCCAGGATTTCCGCACTGACCAGGCGGTCATGGAGAATGACCTCGGCGTCCTGGAGTCGACGCAGCGCCTTCAGCGTTAATAGCTCTGGATCACCCGGACCGGCGCCGACCAGGCTGACGCGTCCTGTCGTACTCTTCGCGGTTCCCTGCATGGCGTAGCGATGCTCGACGGAGTGGTCAGCGCGGCCGTCAGCATTTTCCATATTCCAGAAACCTCAATTTTCATTTATCGGATATACCCTACGCTAAGCAATCTCTCCTCAATACGCTGTCTAGACGAGCAGGCTACGAGCAAGACCCAACACACATGCCGCCGTTTTTTCATTTCTCCAAGGCTCCTGATTACGATATGGGCACCTGAATCGATAGCCAAACTGTAAGACGAAGTTTCTCGCGAGTTTTCGAGCTGGTCTATGCTCATGGTAACCGGAGAAGGCCATGAGAGCACTGCCCTGTTATGCCGCCAGTTAGGACGCAATTTTACAGTGAATCAGGAGGATTCCATGACCAGTAACCTTCGTATCAGCCCGATTTCACTCCCCGACAATCGTGCCCGACGCATCATCGAGCAGCTACTGGACGGCTCCGGCATCACCTTGAATGGCTCCGCAACTCAGGATATCCGCATCTTTCACCCAGACCTTTTCTCGCGAGTGCTGCGCCAAGGAACGCTGGGTCTCGGTGAGTCTTACATGGACGGCTGGTGGGAATGCGAACGTATCGACGATCTTGCCTGCCGGCTGATCCGCCATGGCCTGGGTGATCGGGCACACCCAGCCTCCAAGCGCCTGTTATATCGTCTGCAGTCCGGCCTTATCAACCTGCAGAGTCGGGCCAGGGCGTATATCGTCGGTAAGGCCCACTATGATCTCGGCAACGACCTCTTCGAGGAAATGCTCGACCCCACCATGTGCTATTCGTGCGGCTACTGGAAACAGGCTGAAAACTTGCATGAAGCCCAGCACCAGAAGCTGGAACTGGCCTGCCGCAAGCTACAATTGACCCCTGGGATGCGTGTGCTCGACATCGGGTGTGGGTGGGGCAGTTTCGCTGATCATGCGGCTCGCCATCATGGTGTCGAGGTCACCGGCATCACGATTTCCAAGGAACAGGCCAACCTCGCGCGCCAACGTTGCGCCGGGCTGCCGGTGGATATCCGACTACAGGATTACCGGGAGCTGAAAGGCAGTTTCGACCGCATCGTCTCCATCGGCATGTTCGAGCATGTAGGCCATCGCAACTACGACACCTACTTTCGCACCGTCAAGCAACGACTAGTGCCAGACGGCCTATTTCTGCTGCACACCATTGGCGCCAACATTTCCCGGATCAGGGCCGATCCGTGGATCCATCGCTACATCTTTCCCAATGGAGTATTGCCCTCTGCCATGCAAGTGGCAAAGGCCAGTGAAGGCCATCTGCTGATGGAAGACTGGCAGAACTTCGGCCCTGATTACGACCACACGCTAATGGCCTGGCTCGCCAACTTTGATGCCCATTGGCATAAGTTGACCAACCGTTACGACGAGCGCACCCGACGCATGTTCCGTTACTATCTGGCAATTTGTGCGGGCGCCTTTCGTGCCCGCCACCTGCAACTCTGGCAGGTGGTGTACTCCCGCCATCGCCAGGGACGCTATGACGCCCCACGCTGAAGACTGCTATGGGAGTCCAGGTTGCCGTGACATAAAGACGGGAGGCTGATCGCGGCAATCAGCAATTCCAGTGATATGCTTTACGCCCTGATTCCTGCAGAGCGGCACCCTCCCATGATCCAGCAGACGCTCGAACAGGTCTTCGGCTATGCCACGTTACGCCCGGGCCAGCGCCAAGTGATCGACACGGTGATCGCCGGAAGATCGGCGGCGGCAATCTTTCCGACAGGATCTGGAAAGTCGCTCTGTTATCAGCTGCCGGCGCTGCACCTGCCCCACCTGACGCTAGTAATATCGCCGCTGCTGGCCCTGATGCAGGACCAGTTGGCCTTCCTGGCCCAGCACGGCATCAGTGCCGCCAGCCTCGATTCCGGCCAGAGCCGCGAAGCAGCAGCGGCGGTGATGGAAGGCGCCAAGCGTGGCGATATCCGCATCCTGATGGTCTCGGTTGAGCGGCTCAAGAACGAGCGCTTCCGTGCCTTCATCCGCCAAGTACCGATCTCACTGATGGTAGTGGACGAGGCCCACTGCCTTTCCGAATGGGGGCACAACTTCCGACCGGACTACCTGAAGCTGCCGGCCTACCGCCACGAGTTTGGCGTCCCTCAAGTACTGCTGCTCACCGCCACAGCCACCCCGCGGGTGATCGACGACATGCGCTCGCGCTTCGACATCGCCCCGGGGGATGTGACCAGTACCGGCTTCTACCGTGAAAACCTCGATCTTCAGGTGACGCCGGTAGCCGCCGCCGAACGTCCCCGTCGCCTGGTCGACTGGCTGCGCCCCAGGCTCGAGGCCAGACCGCCCGAGCCGACCATCGTCTATGTCACCCTGCAGCAGACCGCCGAGCGCGTTGCCGCTTACCTGAGCAAGGCGGGCCTTCCCGCCGTGGCCTATCATGCTGGGCTCGACGGCGAGCGGCGCGAAGCGATCCAGCGGGACTTCATGGCCGGTCAGCTACCCTGTATTGTTGCCACCATCGCCTTTGGCATGGGCATCGACAAGGCCGATATCCGTAATCTGGTACATTTCGACCTGCCGAAATCCATCGAGAACTACAGCCAGGAGATAGGCCGTGCTGGTCGTGACGACCTTCCCTCCAGCTGCCTGATGCTGGCCGGGCGCGACCACCTCGGTGTGCTGGAGAACTTCATCTACGGCGACACCCCGGAGCATCACGGCATTCGCCGGGTGATCGACGATCTCCGCGCCGCCGGCAGCCAGTGGGAGCTGATGCTCAATACGCTGTCGCGGCACAGCAATATCCGCCCCCTGCCGCTGAAGACCTTGCTGGTTCAGCTCGAGCTCCGCGGCATCATCGCCCCACGCTACAGCTATTTCGCTGATTACCGTTTCAGACTGGACGACGATTCCAATGCCCTTGCCGAGCGTTTCCAAGGCGAGCGACGCGCCTTCGTTCAGGCGATTCTCGACGCCGCCCAGCGCGCCCGCACCTGGTACAGTCTGGATTTCGCCGCCCTGGAGGCACTGGGGGCGGAGCGCGGCCTCGATACGCGCAGGAGCCGGGTCATCGCCGCCCTCGACTACTTCGTCGCGAAAGGCTGGATGACACTCGAGAGCAAGCAGATGACTGACGTCTACGAGGTACGGGCGACCGACATTGACCCGTTGGCGCTGACCGACGAGATCTCGGCCTATTTTCGCGACAAGGAACGGACCGAGATCGAGCGTTTGCACGCCATGTTAGCCCTGTTCGAGTCAAGCACCTGCCTCAGCCGACGACTGGCCGACTGGTTTGGCGACAGTCAGGCTCCAACACGATGTGGGCACTGTTCAGCCTGCCGGGGCCAGGTAGCACAACTCCCGTCGGCCGAGCCGACAGCGCCGCTGTCTTCGAGCGACCTCAGGGCCCTGTGCCGCCCTTTCCTGAAGCGACTGGCCGAGGTCGACGAGGGCCATCCCGCCACTCCGGATCTGCTGACGCGCTTTTTATGCGGCATCACTACCCCGCTGTTCACCCCGATGAAAGCGCGCAAGTTCGATGGCTTCGCCGCCCTGGAGGACTGTTCCTATGCCGAGGTTCGACGTTGCCTTTCCGAACACCTGGCCGGCTGACCGAATCCCGGTCAGCCACGACGGCGACGCAACAGGACGAGGGTCAGCCAGTGCACCGGCAGGTATAGCACCAGCGGCCAGAGCATCATCAGCACGCCGACGTAAAGCAGCGGGTCCACCACCGACTGAGGCTGACCGAAGGGCCCATGGACCCAGTTGATGTTGCGTTCGGGCTCGGTGAAGAGATAGCTGCCGGGGATCAATATCCAGGTGAGTACGCTCTGCCAGAGGAGAGCCCGGCGATCATAACCGATCCGCCAGATCGCGAATCCCGCCACCAGCGGCAGGGCCAGGTGGTAGAGCGACATCGCCCGTGTCAGTGGGGGGTGCTCAGCATCGAACATGTATTCGGTGCCGCCGATGGGGTGCCAGCCTGTCAGCGAGGCCGTACCCACATCCACCGCCCAGAAGGTGCCCACCAGGGCCACCGCCAGCCACTGCATGGAAACCAGCCGACGGCTCTCGAGCCAGAGAGCCGCCAGGAGCAAGAAGTTGGCAAGATTGCACAGCCAGAAATAGTTCTGCGGGCCCAACAGCACCCAGTAGGACGGCGCCCAGACAATGACCCAAAGGCTCAGCACCAGCTTGAGCCACCGCGGCAGCCCTTTACGCGGCAGAGATTTTCCGGTCGTATTACTCAGCATTCCCCCTCCCTGTCGGCCCCAAGCGCCTGCACCTGACGGCGATGGCGGTTTGGGACCCTGCTGTGCTGCTTACCCATCTTCCCGCCGATCTACGACGTGCTTGACGATTCTATCAGCCTGCACGACCTTTCCCGGCAGGGCATCATGCACACGATGCACCGTGCGACCCATCGAGATGACAAGGAGTGACCATGAGCCAGCTTTCCAAGCAGCAGTGCGAGGCCTGCAGCGCTGATGCGCCCCGCGTGACCGAAGCCGAGATCGAGCAATACAAGGCCGGAATCCCCGAGTGGCAGATCATCGAGCGTGATGGCATCATGAAGCTTGAACGCACTTTTACTTTCAAGAATTTCGTGCAGGCGCTCGACTTCACTCAACGTGTCGGCGAGCTCGCCGAACAGGCCGACCACCATCCTGCAATTTTGACCGAATATGGCAAGGCGACCGTGACCTGGTGGTCGCACAAGATCAAGGGCCTGCACAAGAACGACTTCATTCTTGCGGCCAGAACCGATGAGGTAGCGACATAAATGTTCGAACACATTGAGCGGGTTCCCGGGGATGCCATCCTCGGTCTGATCGAGGCCTTCAAGAAGGATACCAATCCGCAGAAGGTTGATTTGGGCGTGGGCGTCTACAAGGACGACCAGGGCAAGACCCCGGTGATGCGCGCCGTGAAAGAGGCTGAGGCCCTGCTGCTCAAGAACGAGACGACAAAGACCTATATCGGCTCTCATGGCGCACCCAGCTACGGCGAGGTAATCCTGCCTATGGTGCTGGGCGAAGACTCCCCGGTACTCGACGCCAAACGTGCCAGTGCTACCCAGTCACCGGGTGGCACCGGCGCCCTGCGACTGGCAGGAGACTTCATCGCCAAGCACTTGCCCGGCAAGGCGTTATGGGTCAGCGACCCCACCTGGCCCAATCACTTGGGGCTCTTTCCGGCCGCCGGCCTGACTTTGAAGAAGTACCCCTACGTTGACGCCGACAACCGGCTGGACTTCGACGGCATGCTCGCCGCCATCAAGGAAATTCCCGAAGGGGATGTGGTACTGCTGCATGCCTGCTGCCACAACCCCACCGGCTTCGACCTTTCCCATGAGCAATGGCAAAAAGTCCTGGAAGTGGTTCGCGAACGCGGCCTACTGCCGTTGATCGACTTCGCCTATCAGGGTTTCGGTGAGGGGCTGATCGAGGACGCCTATGGGGTACGCCTGATGGCCGAGAGCCTCGATGAGGTCATCATCACGAGTTCCTGCTCGAAAAATTTCGGTATCTACTGTGAACGGACTGGCTGCCTGATCATGGTGGCGAAAGACCATGAGCAGATGGAAAACGTGCGCTCACAGATCGCGATCGTGGCAAGGGAAAACTACTCTAACCCCCCTGCCCATGGCAGTGCCATTGTCAGCGAGATCCTGCAGTCTGCTGAGCTTGCTGCCCTCTGGCGTGAGGAACTTACCGAGATGCGCGATCGCATCAATTCCTTGCGTCGCGATTTCGTCGATGCCTTGAAGCCCTTCGGTCTCGATCAGAAATTCGCCTGCGTGGCAGAACAGCGCGGCATGTTTTCCTATACCGGTCTGCAACCTGAACAGGTCGATCGCCTGCGCGACGAGTTTGGCATCTATATGGTGCGCTCTGGGCGCGCGAACGTGGCGGGCTTCTCCCATGAGAAGCTGCCTTATCTGGCCGAGGCGATCGCCGCGGTCAACTAAAGCCACCGCGCTTAACACGATCGAGATACGCCCGGGCCCGTACAGACCCGGGCGTTCTTGTTTGTGACTTTTCACCAGCCACTCAGTGAAGCAAGACACTGCCAAAAAGACATCCCAGCCTGGGCATAGCTTATTCTGCCTTTAACAGCGGCCTCAAGTTATCGATGAGATAGCGGTCGTCGAACTCCGCTTCGCCTACCAGCGCCTCGAGATTCGGTATTACCACGTCGTGGCGTTCACGATGCACCAGACCTTCACGGCTCAGAGTAGTGAAGGTGCGGCTGACATGTACCGAACTAAGCCCCAGCAGATCGGCGAGAAGCTCCTGCGACAACGGCAGACGCAGATTGCAACCGCTTTCGATTCCGGTTCCGGTTTGTCGCAGCCGCTGGTGCATTTCAAGCAGAAAGTGCGCCATTTTCTTTCTGGCACTGCGCCGCGCAATGTTCACCAGCCTTTCGGTCATCAGCACCTGCTGGCGACTGGCAATGGCAAACATCACGGCTGTCAGGGTAAGAGATTGTCGGAATAACGCCATGATCCTGTGATGAGGAAAACAACAGATAACGCCATCCTCGATCATTCGCACGCCGGCCAAACGCCTGGAAAACGCGAACTCCCTGAGACCGATAATATCCCCAGGCAGGAATACCTCGAGGATCTGTCGAGAGCCATTTTCGAGGTGTCGATAGGAGTAGGCCCAGCCAGTGCGAAGCGTATAGAAGTCCTCAGCAGCATCGTTTTCTTCCCAAAGGGACTCCCCCGCCTTAACCTCAGTAGGACTCTGCTCGAGCTCGTCGAGCAGGGCTTTTTCTTCCTTCGTCAGAACGCAGTAATGGCTGAAATGACGAATGATACAACTGTCTTGATCTTCCACGGTGGCCTTCCTCTGGTAAGCCATAGGCGACACATTCGACTGGGAACCCACTGCATACTGCCTAGAGGCTAACTTTAGCATTTCTTATTCAGTAAAAGAAAAATACAGTATTCCTCCCTACCATCGTGTTTACCGACTGCCCCGCTCACCGCTGCTTGACGACTTTCATGCTAGGAACACCAGGCACCTGAACACCTGCAGACGAAAAAAGCCCGGCCTTTCGGCCGGGCTTGAACACCGCTTTCCTTGGCAGTTCTCAACGAGCGTCTTGCTCGGGCATCCCTTGGTCAATGGGCGTCCCTGCCCGGCATTCCCTTTGGAGCCACTCCCTTGCTCGATATGATCAGTATCCCACCTTTCCAGCAGTTTTCTACTAACGCATGTTATGAAAATAAAAATAATTTAGGGTTATTGTAATCCATGTTAATCCGTACTCGCTAGGTAATCGACGCCAGACTTTCGAAATGAAAATAACACTACACTTCATTCTCAAATCAGTAAATTTTTAACAGTTGACACATAGTTTCTTTCATAACATTAGGCGTTTTTAACCCTTTTTATTCGTAGCGACATGGACGAAGAATTATCGCAAATTCAGTTCGTTGTCACGATGACTTCCAGCTACCTCAAACCACTATCCTGCCACTACTTATCCTGCCACTACTATCTTGCCACTACTATCTTGCCACTACTATCTTGTGACTACGGCAGGCTTGCGCCGTGGGCTTGCCAGGATAAGTCTCAATAGTTGCCAGGCCGCGAGACCCGCCAGCAAGTTGCCTATCGCCGCCCCGATTGCCAGACCCACCAAACCATCCGACAGCCATGCCCCTGCCCAGAGGCAGGGGAGATAAAAGACGAACAATCGCGCCCCGGACATCAGCATGGCGCGCAAGGGCCAACCCAGCGCGTTACCTGCCGAAACGATCAGCATGCAGATACCCAGTGCCGCATAACTCGGCAGAAGAAAGCGAATCAATGTCGCCAGGTCGTCTCGCACCTCGGGATTGCCCGACAGTGCCAATGCCACCCAAGGAGATAAGGCCGCCATGAGGATACCAAGTGAAAGCTGCCAGACCACCACCACCTTGAGTGCCAATTGCAACAGCCGGCTTATCTGATCCCAGTCGCCAGTACCATAGCAACGACCCAGCCAGGGAGGTAACGACATGGTCATGGCCAACACCACCATAAGCGACAACGTCTCTAACCGACTGGCAAGCCCCCAGGCCGCCACCTGCGTCTCGCCCAGGGTCGCCACCACCGAGATCGCCAGCATGGCCGCCAAGGGCGGCATCAGTTGGCTGATCATGGCCGGGCCGGCAATACCGAAAAAGGCACCGGCCGACTGGCGCATCTCACTAATCAGGCCCGTTCGCGATAGCCAGTCGGTGCCCATCAAACGCTTGGCCAGTACCACCAGCCCGGTAGAAAACGCCGCTACCGTTGCCCAGGCCGCTCCCGGCAGCCCCATGCCGCCCCAGGGGCCTACACCAAAGATCAACAAGGGATCCAATACCACATTGATCAAACTGGTGATTACCATCATCTTTCCTGGCAGCCAGGTATCGCCATGCGCACGGAAAAGGCTATAACCGAAATAGAGCACCGCTCCCGACCAGGCCGCCAGCAGCTGGGGTGCCCAGTAGGCGCGAATCAATTCCAGGCTCGTCGCATTGGCCCCCAGTAGGGTGAATATCCGCTCTTGAGCTAACCAAAGGCCTATCGCCAGTAGCGCAATGATTGCGCCGCCAGCCAACAACACCAGGCTGCCCAACCGGTGGGCCCTAGCGTGTTGATCGGCACCGAGGGCACGCGAGATCAGGGCGGCGATGGCGATCCCTAATCCCACCTGAATCCCGATGACCAGAAACGACAAGGGAAAGGTGAATGACTGCGCTGCCAACGGGGCGGTGCCCAACCGGGCAATAAAGGCACTATCGACCAGTTGAAAACCGAGCAGCGCCAGCACGCCAATCGCCATTGGCCATGTCTGGCGCCAAAGCGTCATCCCCAGCGAGTCATGGGCTCCGGCTCGAATCACGACGGCTCCGACGTCGATAAACAGAGGGGTATGGTAAGCGAAACCACGAGAAAACTCAGCTCGACAAGCCTGACTGTGCCGGCACGACACCCTCGATGAGACGCTCGATGCAATCTGCCGTCATCGGGCGGAAGAAATAGAACCCTTGCACCAGATCACAATGAATTTCACGGACCAAGTTGAGCTGCTCGATACTCTCCACGCCTTCCGCGACGACCTCGAGCCCCAGGCGGTGACCGATGAAGACGGATGCCTCCATTATCGCCCGATCCTTGGGCTGCAAGGGTGCATCCCGCACGAAACTTCGATCGATCTTGAGCGCCGTAACCGGGAAATACTTTAAGTAGCTGAGTGAGGAATAGCCGGTACCGAAGTCATCGATCGCAATGCGAACCCCTTGGTCGTGCAACGAGCGAAGGCCAGTGAGTATTCGACCATCGGCTTCGATCAGAACATTCTCGGTGAGCTCGATGCCAATATGTCGAGGCCCCAGCCGGTGACGATCGAGGCACGACTCGAAACGCTGAAACACATCGAGTCGGTTGATCTGCCGACCGGAGAAGTTGATGTCGATACGTTCGATTGGCAGACCGATATCCCGCCAGCGGGCTCGCTGCCGGCAGGCCTCCTCCATCACCCAGTCACCGATGCGGTGAATCAGGTCGGAGCGTTCGGCAACCGGAATGAATTCCGCGGGTGAGACCGCTGGCCCTATAGAAGGCTCCCAACGCAACAACGCTTCAAGATTTTCGATCCGACCACTGACCGCTGACACTTGCGGCTGGTAGTGCAGACAAAACTCGCCCTCATCAAGGGCACGTTCCAGGCGATCGACCAGGCGATGTTTATTCAGTAGTTCGTCATGCAATTGCTGGTTGAAAAACAATACACTACCGCGGCCAACGAGCTTGGCACGATTCTTGGCCAGATCGGCATTGTGCATCATCTCTCTTGCCGATTCGCCGTTAGCAGGAAACACGCTGATGCCCAGACATGCTGTCACCTTGCGCCTGTGGTTATCCAACGCGAAGGGCTCGCGCAGGATCTCCTGAATCTTTTTCACCAGACGGTTGATGGCCTTTTCATCGTGCTTGCCGGGAAAGGCCATCACGAACTCATCGCTGGAGACTCGCGAGAGCATGTCGGTGGCTCGCTGGCCGTTACGCAGTCGACGCGAAAGCTCCACCAGCAACTGATCTCCCTGCTCATACCCCAATGCATCGTTGATCTCGACGAAGTGATCGACATCCAGATAGATCAGTACCAGAGACCGCTCGTGCCAACGGCATTCCTCAAGGGTTTCATCGAGGCGCTCTTCGAAGGTCTGGCGATTGGGCAGACGTGTCAGGCTATCGAAACGAGTGGCGAAATCCAGTTCGCGGCGGGCCCGCTTCTGATCAGAGAGATCCACATCGACGCAGAACATCAGCGGCTCGTCGGTATGCTCGTTGAGCATCACATGATGAGAGAAAACGGGCACCAGCTCACCACTGCGATGAAGCAACTCAAGTTCATCAGCAGGTATTTCAAGCCCTTCCCGCATCCAGTCAAGATGGGCCTGAATCACGGGTTCGCGCATCGCTGGTGGAATGATCAGGTCTTCAAGCGGGCGTCCGAACGCCTCATCGGCTGAATAGCCATAGAGACGAGCACTCGCCTCGTTCCAGTAGATGACCCGCCGTTCGCGATCGTATCCCTGCACGGCCACCTTGGGCAGGCTTTCCAGCAAAGCTCGAAAACGCTGCTCGCTCTCAAGATACTGGCGTCGAACGAGCTCCACCTCCCCCCGCGTCGATCTCTCGAAAGGGTAAAGGTGCTTTATGCTCCCACGCCGCGGTAGCTTTCTCAGCCACCTCCGCAGACGAGTGTCACCACCAAGCACTGGGTGCCTCGTCGTTCAGGAAGAGTGCAGTCATCTAATAGCATTAGCCTCTTTATTCATGACGTCGTACATCCTACACGCCTGAGTCACGGATCTCCTAGCCGGAACCTCTAGCGTCTGCATTGCTTTCTCCCTTCTTTTATCCCGTTCTGCGTCAGCCTTTGGTATGAGATTTAAACCATCATTTTTTTGACATCCCGTTTCATTTCTTTTCATTTCATGAGTGTTGACCGAGCCAAGGCTCGTCAACCCACGGGCAATATCGCCCAAAACACAGGAGAAAGTGAACATGAAACTCGACAATCTCAAGCATGGCTTCGATGTTTCCACCATGCCGATGGACCCGCTGGCGGATTATTGGTCGCCCGGCGTGGTCAAGGCTCTTAATACCGAGCACTGGAGCCTGACCGACGTTCGTAGCCGGATCGACTTGGAGGCCTGGCAGGGCTTCATTGGCGACCTTCCCCGCGACCCCTACGTCAACCAGCGATGGAAGCGGATGTCCTGGTTGACACTCAATGGCCAAGGAGACGTGGAGGAAATGGGGAACTGCCCGATGGCTCAGGGCGGCGCCTTCAACGACGCCGAGAGCATGGCGGATCGCCTGCGTTACTACGATCCGCTGACGTCGGAATTCCTCTCACGCCCTGACGTCAAGGCCTTCGTTCGCGCCTGGGCAAGGCTCTGGTCGATCGTACCTCAAGAACCCATCCTGATGCAGATTACCGGCGTGCGTGGCGAGGGCCAGGTCGACCCCTTGCAGGGCCAAGGCATCCATGCCGATGGTTGTAAGGCGCTAAGCATCATGGTGGTGAACCGCAAAAATGTCTCGGGGGCAAAGAATCACCTGTATGCCGACAAGGCCGGAAGTCAGCCGCTGACCACCACCACCATGGCGCCGGGTGACATCCTTCACTTGCGTGATGACAAGGTGTTTCACAGCGTGGAGGGAATCGAACAGCAAGAGCCGAATACGCCTTTCGAGCGCTTCATCATCATTATCAATAGTCGCTTCGTGGATGAGTTCCAGAATCGCATCCTGCGTCGCCATTTCCCCGACGCGGTACTCAACGAGACCCGCTGACGATCGAACCGGGGAAAGGAACTCCCCGGCATGTCCTACTTAACGACAACACCCCCCGGGCCGGAGCCCGGGGGGTGTTCGTATTGCTCGGTCCGATGTTACTGGCGAACACCCTCGAAGGTCACGTAGAGCTCGAGTTCGTGCATCATTTCGGGAAAGTCGCTCATGTCGATACCAAAATCGGCAAGCGTCAACATGGTCGAGCCCTCGAAACCGGCACGATAGCCACCCCAGGGATCTTCCCCCTCGCCTACTAGCGTCACCGGCATCTCGATCTCGACGGTCTCGCCGTGCAGCGTCAGATCGCCGGTCATTACACCTTCATCTTCGCCGCTGGACTCGAAACCCGTAGAGGCGAAGGTGGCCGTCGGGTACTCGCCGGCATCCAGGAAATCATCACTCAGGATGTGTTTGTCGCGTTCGGCTTGGTTGCTGTTCAGACTCGCCACATCAACGTCGACATTGACCGATGAAGCACTCGGATCCTCGGCGTCATAGCTGAACTCGCCACTGAAGTCCTCGAAACTACCCAGGATATAGGAATAGCCCAAGTGGCTGATCTTGAACTGCACGAAAGCATGTTGCCCTTCGGTGTCGATGGTGTAATCAGCGGCCTGGGCCTGAGTCAGGGGGATGGAGGCAACCGCCAGGGTTGCAGCCATTACGGTTTTCTTGAACATCATGGAAATCTCCTTGAGGGGAACATGTCGGTCGGGCGGCGTTTCAGCGACGACGTGACCGGGTCGGATCGAGCATTCGCAACAGAACATCGTTGCGGTCGACCAGATGATGCTTGAGGGCCGCCAGGGCATGGCCCACGGCCAGGATGATCAGCGCCAGCGCACTGTACCAATGGATAGTTCCCGCCAGCGTGGCTTGGTTGGGCAGATCGCTGATGAGCGCTGGCGCCTCAAACCAGCCGAACACGTCGATACCTCGTCCGTCGGCGGTGGAAATCAGGTAGCCACTGACCAATACCACCAGCATCAGCACGTACAAACCAATGTGGCCGAGATGGGCCGCGATGCGCTCGAGGCGAGGACCGCGGGCGACCGGGACCGGCAACACCAGTCGCCAAACTACCCTTAACAGGGTGGCAACGAGTAACAGCACGCCGACGGAACGGTGCCACCAGGGCGCCAAGTTGTACCAGCCATCGTAGTAACCCAGATCCGTCATCCACCACCCCAAGGCGAACAGCCCGACAATCGCCAGGGCACTCAGCCAGTGCAGGGCGATACTGACGAGCCCCCAGCCGGAGCGAGTGTTACGCCACATGTCCTTCGCCTTTTCAGTGATGTGATATGTCGCTGGTGTTATAGGGCGTTCAGCATACCGTAGCGCAGCATGACCATCCGCTGAAAAAAGCCGAATGCATCATTCGGAAAAAACGATGCCGCCCGTCACAGCAATGGTGGCGGGCGGCAAGTAAAACACAGGCCGAGGTTCAACCCTCAGGCCAGGGCGTCCAGCCCGCGCGCCAGATCTCCGCGAATGTCGTCCATCGACTCCAGCCCCACCGAGACGCGAATCAGGTTCTCGCTGATGCCGGCAATGGCCTTCTGCTCATCCGAGAGCCTCCCATGGGTAGTGGTGCCCGGATGGGTGATCGTCGACTTGACGTCGCCCAGGTTGCCGGTGATGGAGAGCATTTGTGTCGCATCGATCACCGACCAGGCCGCCTCACGCCCTCCCTTGACCTCGAACCCCAGCACCGCGCCGAAGCCATTCTGCTGACGAGCGGCGAGAGAATGCTGCGGATGGTCTTCCAGCCCACTGAAGTGCACTCGCGTCACGGCGGGATGCTGATCGAGCCAGCGTGCCAGCGTCAGGGCGTTATCGCAGTGGGCGCGCATGCGCAGGTTCAGAGTCTCGAGCCCCTTGGTAAATATCCAGGCGTTGAAGGGGCTCATGCACGGTCCGCAGGTGCGCACCACCCCGAACAGCTCTTCGAGCTCCTTGTCGCGCCCCACGACCGCCCCGCCGATGGCGCGTCCTTGGCCGTCCAGGTACTTGGTCGCCGAGTGGATGACCAGGTCCGCCCCCAGCGTCAGCGGCGTCTGCAGGGCCGGGGTCAGAAAGCAGTTGTCGATCGCCAGCAGCGCATCGTATCGATGGGCGATCTCGGCCAAGGCCGCGATGTCGACGATCTCTGATAGGGGGTTGGAAGGTGTCTCGGCGAACAGCAGCTTGGTTGCCGGGGTGATCGCCGCCTCCCAAGCGTCGAGATTGGACAACTCCACGTAGCGCGTGGTGATGCCGAGCTTGCCCAGATACTTGTCGAAGAGGCTGACCGTGGAGCCGAACAGCGAGCGGGAGGCCACGATCTCATCACCAGCCTTTAGCAGCGCCAACGCAGTCGAAAGGATCGCCGACATGCCCGAGCTGGTCGCCACGCAGCGTTCGCCGCCTTCCATCGCCGCAAGGCGCTGTTCGAACGTGCGTACCGTGGGATTGGTGAAGCGGGAATAGATGTTACCGGGCTCCTCGCCGCCGAACTTGCGGGCCGCCTCGGCAGCACTGCCGTAAACGAAGCTCGAGGTGGGAAAGATCGGCTCACCGTGCTCCTGCTCATGGCTGCGCTGGTGACCGGCGCGAATCGCCAGCGTCTCCAGGTCCCAGTCAGCCTGCGGTGAATGCTCATCGTGCATGATCGTCCCCTCAGTCGTCGATTCCATCTTCCTGATTGTGCATTCCCACCAGGGCATGGTGACCGGCACTCTGCTCCTGCTTCGCTACGTCATTGCGTGAAGCCTCGAGGTCACTCAGGTAACGAGCGTCGATGTCGCCGGTGACATAGTTGCCGTCGAACACCGAGCAATCGAAAGATGTCAGCGCTGGATTGACATCGCGGCAGGCGGCCTTCAGGTCGTCGAGATTCTGATAGAAGATCCGATCGGCGCCGATCAGCTCACCCACCTCCGCTTCGCTGCGACCATGAGCGATCAACTCGTCGGCCGCCGGCATGTCGATACCGTAGACATTGGGGTAGCGCACCGGTGGGGCTGCCGAAGCGAAATAGACCTTACGAGCGCCGGCCTCGCGTGCCATCTGAATGATCTGCTTGCAGGTCGTGCCACGCACGATGGAATCGTCCACCAACAGCACGTTCTTGTCCTTGAACTCGATGTCGATGGCGTTGAGCTTCTGGCGCACCGATTTCTTGCGCTGGGTCTGCCCTGGCATGATGAAGGTCCGTCCGATATAGCGATTCTTCATGAAGCCTTCGCGGTAGGTCACACCCAGGTGTTGCGCGAGCTCAAGCGCCGAGGTGCGCGAGGTGTCGGGAATGGGAATGACCACGTCGATGTCGTGCTCGGGCCAGTCGCTTTGGATGCGATCCCCCAGCTTGCGGCCCATCTGCATGCGCGTGCCATAGACATAGGCACCATCGAGAATGGAATCCGGACGCGACAAGTAGACGTGCTCGAAGATGCAGGACGTCAGCTGCGGGTGATCGGCACACTGTTGGGTATGAATCTCGCCTGCCATATCGACGAAAATGGCCTCGCCCGGCCCGAGGTCCCGATGCAACTCGAAACCGCCAACGTCCAGCGCCACCGACTCGGAGGCGATCATCACATCCTGACCGTTGACATCGTCACGAGTACCGAACACCACGGGGCGAATACCGTGGGGATCACGAAAAGCCACCAGCCCGACGCCGTTGATCATCGCGACGGCAGCGTAACCCCCTCGACAGCGGCGATGTACCCGACGCACCGCGTCGAAGATGTCGCCGGGTGCAAGATGCGGTCCTTGCTTGCCCAATTCATGGGCGAAAACGTTGAGCAGCACCTCGGAATCGGAGCTGGTATTGATATGCCGCAGATCGGAGGAAAACAGCTCCTGCTTGAGCTGCTCGGAATTGGTCAGGTTGCCGTTGTGGGCCAGGCAGATCCCATAGGGGGAATTGACATAGAAGGGCTGAGACTCCGCTTCGCTGGAGGAGCCTGCCGTGGGGTAGCGCACATGGCCGATGCCCAAATTTCCCTTCAAGCGAGACATGTGACGAGTGTGAAAGACGTCCCGCACCAGGCCGTTGCTCTTGCGCAGCAGGAAGCGGCCTTCGTTCCAAGTCATCATGCCAGCGGCGTCCTGTCCGCGATGCTGAAGCACCGTCAGAGCATCATAGATGCCCTGGTTAACCGCCTGCTTGGCCATCAGGCCCACGATTCCGCACATGTTGCCTTTCCTCACTTGCCTTGATCGGTAAGCCGCCAAATGCGGCCCGCCCGGGATTTCTGTTTCAGGGCTGATCGGTGGTCCTGATCGTTTTCTCGATGGAGGCACGGGTCCCCTGCTCCTCGTAGGGCATCGAGATATCCGGCAATGATTCGGCTGTACCGGGTAGCTCGCCTTCCCAGGCTTCCAATTGGCTGACCGCCCAGTGGCGCAATTCTTCGAAGGTCGGTCGCAACTGCGCACCCTGCCAGGCATCCAACTGGGCCAGTGGCGTAAGGGAAATGAGAATGGTCACCAATACCAGGATGGCCGCCCCCTTGGCACCGCCGAAGGCGGCGCCCATCACGCGATTGAATAACCCCATCCCGACCCATTCCACGGCGGCGTGGACCAGGCGAATGACAATGCCGCAAAGCAGTACCACCGCAAAAATCACCAGCACGAACGCCAGCACCAGGCGACCATCAGGGTTATCGATCACGCCGGCCAACAGGTCCGCCACCGGCTCGGCGAGCAGGCGTGCGGCCAACAAGGCGATGATCCATGCGGCCAGGCCCAAGGCTTCGCGGATCAGGCCGCGCAGAAACCCGGTAAGGGTGGTGACGGTCAGCACCACAATAAATAGCCAGTCGAGCCAGGTCAGCAGCATATCAATCCCTAACGCGCACTAGCAGGCCCTGGAGGTTCGCCTGCTCCTTGAGCTCGCCCATGGCTTGCTCGCCGGCCTCCGATGACTCGAAGGGTCCGA
The DNA here is from genome assembly GCF_018448785.1 of Halomonas jincaotanensis. Classification (GTDB taxonomy): domain Bacteria; phylum Pseudomonadota; class Gammaproteobacteria; order Pseudomonadales; family Halomonadaceae; genus Halomonas; species Halomonas jincaotanensis. The sequence goes on from NZ_JAHCLU010000011.1 coordinate 54,599, forward strand.
CATAGACAGTCGTCAGATCATTGTCACGAGGCCGACTGAAGGCGCTGAACCCCTGCTCGTTAAGCTGGGACTGCAGGCGCTCGGCATTGTCCGGCTGGCCGAAACTGCCCACCTGAACGGCCCAGCCTCCCGAGGCAGTGGCCGCCGTCGTGTTCGCCGCCTCGCTCTCATCGGCACCTGGCTCGTCCTGCGACAGCCGTTGGTCGGCGGCTCTTGCCAATTCGGCGATTGGATCGTTGGCTGGCGGATCGCTGTCAGGTGCCTCATCACTCGGCGGTGGTGTGATTGACGGCGAATCAGGCGCGGATGCCGCGGACTCGCCGCTAGTCACCGTCACACTCGCCTGCGTGGCGGCCTCTTCAACGACGAGCTCGGGCGTTTGCGACGCCGTCCCGCTGGGAAAGCGAATTTCGCCGAGGCTCGACGGAGGCTCGGGGTCGGGCACGTCCTGGCGTTCGACTTCCACCGGTTCCTCGATTGTCAACGCCGGCTCCGGGGGTTCGTCACGCGGGGCTGGCTCATCGAACAACATCGGCACGAAGATTACCCCCAGGGCAATCAGGATCACGGCACCGCTCAGGCGCTCGCGCATTCCATATTTCATGGTGCTCCCTCCGTGGCCGAATCATTAACGTCAGTGTGTTCCGAGGCGCGCCACCCAGCCAGCACGGCTGCCACGGTAAAGAAGGAACCGCATACCAGCACCCTGTCCTCGGGTGCCAGGCGAGTCGCCAACCAAGCGGCACCGGCAACAGGCGAATCGGCGCAGTGCCACACAGCGTCGCCTCGGGCTGTCACCCGGGCCGCCAGATCAGCGGCCGTGCGTGCCCTGTCACCCTCCAGACTTACCGACACCCAGGCATCCACGGCCGGCTGGAGGGCCTCGATGACCCCATCGGCGTCCTTGTCGACGAGCATTCCCAGCAGGGCGATCGTTCGGCCAGCGCTGGGTCGTGCCATCAGACGAGACGCCACATAGGCGGCAGCGTGAGGATTGTGTCCAACATCTAGACACCACTGCCCCCGCCACTGCATGCGGCCGGGCAAACGGACCGCCGCCAGCGCGCGACGACAATCCGCGGCGTTCAATTCAACACCCGCCAGCGCCAGCGCCTGCAGCGCCGTGGCAGCGTTGTCCAGCGGCAAGCCGGGATCGGGCAGATCGGGCACGGTGATGGAGCCAGCGACGCCAGAGTAGCCTTTGGGGTCTGACCCCATGGCTTCTGACGCCCTCATGGATGATCCATGTTGCGGGCCTCGATTATCGAGGGGGTCAGACCCCAAGGGCGCCACCTCGGCAACACTTCCAAAGAATCTCCAGCCGTCGCCCTCCCCTTCACGGGAGAAATCCTCGTCCAGGGCGTAGACCCGAGCGCCGAGCTCGGCGGCGACCTCCCGCACGCTCTCCGGCAGCGTCGTGCTGCCCAGCACCACCGGACGACCTGACCGCATGATGCCCGCCTTTTCGCGGCCAATACCCTCGATATCATTCCCCAGGTAGGCGGCGTGATCCTGCGCCACCGTGGTAACGACGGCGACATCGGGGTCAACGATGTTGACAGCATCGAGTCGTCCACCCAGCCCCACCTCGAGTATCGCCAGGTCGGGGCGTTGCCGTGCAATGGCCCAGAGCGCGCCCAGGGTGCCGACTTCAAAATAGCTCAGACTTATTGGCGGGCCGTCGATGCGCGCCCTTTCCACCGTGGCAAAGCCATCGATCAGCAGGCTATCAGAGGCCTCGGCGCCCGACAGCCGCAGACGCTCGTTGTAACGCAGGAGATGCGGCGAGGTGTACGCCGCCGTCGACCGGCCATGGGCCTGGGCCAGCGCGTCGAGCATGGCCACCGTGGATCCCTTGCCGTTGGTGCCAGCCACCGTGATGAGCCGCCCGGCCACGGGAGTGTCCAGCAGGCCCATGCGCCGGGCGACCCGGGCCACGCGTTCGAGCCCCAGGTCGATCCCCATTGGGTGAGCAACTTCCAGACGTTCCAGCCAGGCATCCAGTGCGGTTGACGAAGCCACGGTGTGCATTGAGATACCGATCAGCGCAAGCCGTCAGCGCGTCCGTCGCGATCATCTTCCTCGCGTTCGGCAGCAGGCAGGGCTTCTGGCTCGGGGTGTGTTCCTTCGACGCTAGCATCGTCCTGCTCGGCAACATCAACCAGATCGGGCTGCCATTCTGGTTCCTCCGGCGGCGCGCCATTGGCAGGATGATGCGTCAACTTGCGCAAAAGGCTGCCGAGACGCCTACGCATCTCGCGGCGATGCACGATCATGTCAACGGTGCCGTGCTCGAGCAGGAATTCGCTGCGCTGAAAACCCTCGGGAAGCTGCTCACGCACCGTCTGCTCGATGACTCGGGGACCCGCGAAACCGATCAGAGCGTTGGGTTCGGCCACGTTGATATCGCCGAGCATGGCAAGCGAGGCCGAGACACCGCCGAAGACCGGATCGGTGAGTACCGAAATATACGGAACACCCTGCTGCTTGAGCCTCTCGAGCGCCGCCGAGGTCTTCGCCATCTGCATCAGCGAGAAGAGCGCTTCCTGCATCCGCGCGCCACCGGAGGCGGAAAAACAGATCAGTGGAATTCGTTCTTGCAGGGCAAGAGTGGCAGCGCGTATGAATTTCTCGCCCACCACACTTCCCATCGAGCCGCCCATGAAGGTGAACTCAAAGGACACCACGACGACCGGCAGCCCATCGAGCGTACCCCTCATGGCGATCAGCGCATCCCTTTCCCCGGTCTCCTTCTGCGCCGCTGCCAGGCGGTCCTTGTATTTCTTGGAATCGCGAAACTTGAGTCGATCGATCGGTTCTACCTCGGTGGCCAGCTCCTCGCGGCCCTCCTTGTCGAGAAACCAGTCAAGCCGCTTGCGCGCCGTCAGCCGCAGATGATGGTCGCACTTGGGGCAGACGTTATGGTGTTTCTCGAGTTCGGGGAGATAGAGTACCGCCTCGCACTTGGGACACTTTCGCCAGAGACCATCCGGCACACTCGCCCGGCGATCATTGCGCTGAATGCGACCCATGGAGGGCACGATCTTGTCTAGCCAGCTCATGTCAGAAGAGGTTCCGTAACGTGGTTGGCGCCCGGGAGCACCGGGCGACGAAACAAATCAGGGGGTCAGGTCAAGACGGCCTTCAGCCGACGCTCAGTGCATCGATCGCCTGACGCATCTCGCCAAGCACGGCCTTGAGTTCTCCACTGATACGATCAGGTGTCTGGACATTTTCTGCAATACGATTGACCAGCGCGCTGCCGACGATTACGCCATCGGCTACCTTGGCGACTTCGGCCGCCGAGGCACCATCGCGAATACCGAATCCGACGCACAGCGGCAGATCGGACATTTCACGCAGCGGCGCCAGATGTTGTGCCACATCACCGGCATCGAGAATGGCAGACCCGGTGACGCCCTTGAGCGAGACGTAATACAGGTAGCCTTCGCCATGGTCACATATTGTAGCGGCCCGAGCGTTGGAAGTGGTAGGGGCCACGAGGAAGATCGAGGCAAGCCCTCGCGACTTCAACACGGGGCCGAACTCACTGGCCTCCTCCGGCGGCATATCGACGGTCAGCACACCATCCACCCCCGCTGCTGCTGCCTGCTCGGCGAAGGCCGCCAGCCCGATACGCTCGATGGGATTGAGATAGCCCATCAACACGATCGGCGTATGCGTGTCGAGCTGGCGAAACTCGCTTACCATGGCGAAGAGGTGCGAAAGGCGAACTCCGTGCGTCAATGCACGCTCGCAGGCCTTCTGGATCACCGGGCCATCGGCCATGGGATCTGAAAACGGGACACCCAACTCGATGATGTCGGCGCCCGCCTCCACCAGAGCATGCATGAAGCTAACGGTGTGCTCGGGGGCCGGGTCGCCGGCGGTGATGTAGGGAATCAACGCCTTGCGGCCCTGGGCCTTGAGGTCGGCGAAACGCTGGTCGATTCGATTCATCATGGTCCCTTAGATCTCGATACCGTCGAGCTTGGCGACGGTCAGGATGTCCTTGTCGCCCCGTCCGGAAAGATTGATGATGATGTTCTGTTCGGGGCGCATGGTCGGAGCCAGCACCTTGGCATAGGCCAGCGCATGGGCGGTTTCCAACGCCGGCATGATGCCCTCGACGTGGGTCAGTTCACGAAATGCTTCGAGCACATCGCTGTCGTTGGCGGCCACGTACTGGACCCTGCCGACGTCCTTCCATAGCGCGTGCTCAGGCCCGACGCCCGGATAATCCAGGCCAGCCGAGATCGAATGGGTAGTGGATACCTGTCCTCCCTCGTCGGACATCAGATAGGTGCGGTTGCCGTGGAGCACGCCACGCGGCGCATTGGACGCCAGCGGTGCCGCATGCCGACCCGTCTCGACCCCATCACCACCGGCCTCCACGCCGTACATGACGACATCGTCGTCTTCCACGAACGGGTAGAATAGCCCCATGGCATTCGAGCCACCGCCGACACAGGCGATCAGCGCATCCGGCAACTGGCCGAATTCCTCGAACGACTGACGGCGTGCTTCGCGCCCCGCCACTGCATTGAAGTCGCGCACCAGCATGGGGTAGGGGTGCGGCCCCGCCACGGTACCAATGATGTAGAAGGTGTCGTCGACGTTGGTGACCCAGTCGCGCAGCGCCTCGTTCATGGCATCCTTGAGCGTACGGGTCCCGGACTCGACAGGAATCACGTTGGCGCCCAGTAGACGCATCCGGTAGACATTGAGCTTCTGTCGCTGCACGTCCTCGGCGCCCATGTAGACTTCACACTTGAGTCCCAGGCGCGCCGCCACGGTGGCAGTCGCCACACCGTGCTGGCCGGCGCCGGTCTCGGCGATCACTCGCGGCTTGCCGCTCTTCTTGGCCAGCAACGCCTGGCCGATCGTGTTGTTGACCTTGTGGGCGCCGGTGTGATTGAGATCTTCACGCTTGAGCCAGATCTGTGCCCCGCCGAGTTGCCTTGACCATCGCTCGGCATGATAGAGGGGCGATGGCCGACCCACGAAGTGGGCCAGGTCATAATCGAATTCGGCCTGGAAATCCGGATCGTCGCGAAGACTCAGATACGTCTTGGTCAGATCGTCCAGGGCGAAGCTCAGGGTCTCCGAGACGAACCGACCACCATAGGCGCCGTAATGGCCAAGGGCGTCCGGTAGTCGGGTCAGGTCGCTGAACTTGCTCACGAAAGACACCTCACAGGGTCAAGGGCATTGAGGGAAATACGAAAACGGCGTAGTCATCGGTCGTTCAGGTTCGCGTGGTCTGCGCGTCGTACGGCGTCCATGAAGGCCAGCATCCGCTCTGGGTCCTTGATGCCAGCATCGGCTTCGACACCGCCGGAAACATCCACCGCAAAGGGCCGGACCGTGGTGACGGCGCCCGCTACATTGTCTGGCGTCAAGCCTCCGGCGAGAATAACAGGTTTTGCCAGACTTGCGGGGATTCGCGACCAGTCGAAGGTCTCGCCTGTGCCGCCCGGCACCCCGGGGCGATAGGCATCGAGCAACACGGCCCGGGCGCCGCCGTGCGCCTCGATAGCCGCGTGCAGGTCCAGGCCTTCTCGCATGCGCAGTGCCTTGATCCACGGGCGGGAAAAGGACGAACAGAACGCGGGTGGCTCATCGCCGTGAAACTGCAGCAGGTCCAGGGATTCGGCGCACCGTGCAACGAGGGCCGGCGACGGGTCGACAAAGAGCCCCACCCGTGTAACGAAGGCCGGTACGCGGGCACTCAGCTTGGCCAGTCGCGACTCGTCGATACCACGCTTGCTTCCCGGCCATAGCACGAAGCCCAGCGCATCGGCACCGGCCGCGACAGCGGCGTCGACATCCTGTTCCCGCGTCAGTCCGCAGTACTTGATGCGCGTACGCATCAACGGTAACCGGCGCTCACTCACTGCAGCCCTCCTCTACCGCTGGACCTGGCATCCGGAGCGTGGCTCCAGGCTTGCCACGGCGAAAGTCGATCATCGGACAGTCAGGCAGTTCTCGCTCACCGGTCCACTCGCCCAGAAAGGCGAGCAGGTTGGGACCGAGCGGCTCCCGTGGCAAGCCCCAGGCCTCATCATACAGCGAGTCTACGAAATGAAGGCCACATCCCGGCGCCGTGACATCGCCCAACTTACGATCCTGGTGCGCCAGCAGGCCGGTAAGGTAATCGGCTCCGCCACCACCGCGCCCGACAGTTACCAGTGCCCCGACGATATTACGCACCATGTGCTTAAGGAAGGCATTGCCCTGGACATCGATCACCACCAGCGGGCCATGTCGGTGGACCTCGATGAAATGCAGGTGGCGCCAAGGCGTGTTCGACTGACAGCCGGCGGCGCGGAAGCTAGAGAAATCATGCTCGCCGACCAGCGCCTGCGCGGCCAGGTGCATGGCGCCTTCATCCAGGGGGTCACGACACCAGGTAGTATTGGCACGCTCCAGCACCGGCCGGCTGGGCTGATTGAGAATGACATACCGGTAGCGCCGCGCCAGCGCCTTGAAACGGGAATGGAAGTCAGCCGGCACCGGTCTGACCCAACGCACGGCAATGTCGCGGGGCAGGTTGGCGTTGGCACCAAAGACCCAGCCCTTTTCCGACCGCAACACGGGAGGGTCGAAATGGATGATCTGGCGAGTTGCGTGGACCCCGGAGTCCGTTCGCCCACTGGCATGGACTGTGATCGCCTGGGCAGCCACTCGGGAAAGCGCTTTCTCGACTTCGGCCTGGACCGAGGCGGCGTGCTTGAGACGCTGCCAGCCACAGTAGGCGCTGCCGTCATACTCCACCCCCATGGCCAGACGTCCATGAAGGGGAAGATGTTCATCGAGTTGTCGAAATAGCGTCATGCGGCCTTCAGAGGTCGTGGCGAGTAAGCAGCGATTGCGCCTCCTCCCGCGTCGTCGCGTCGTCGGCGGCGGCCAGATCCGTCAACAGCGAGCGTGCCTGCCTGGCATCACCCGCCTGCAACAGTTCTCGAGCCTCGTCGAGTGCGTCAGAAGAAGAGTCATCAGCGGCAGGGGGTACATTATCCTGATCGAGAGACGGGAAGGCCACCTCCTCGACCTCCCAATCTTTCGAGAGGTCATTGCCGAAAAAGCTCTCGGTCGCTGAAGAGGCTGCCTCCGTCGGCTCGGGGGCGGGGGCTGGCGACTTGACGGAAGACGTAAATTCGATGCTGGGCTGCATCGGTGTCTCCTGCCGAGCCGCCGGTGCCGGGTCCAGTGTCGGCGGCTGGTAATCGATGATATCACTGTCCTGTTGGTCTTCCCGAGAAGGCAGCTCAGGCGTCACCGCAGACGGCTCGTTCGTGTCCGAGGCAACCTCGGCTGCTTCTGTCGCGTCTGTGGGTTGAGGCCATGACGTCGACGGCCTCACCATCTCGGTATCCTCCTGAGCCTCGTCAGCTTTCTTCTTGATATCTTCTCCTGTGTTGACAGGCGTCGCTTGAGCTTTGGTATCGGTGCTTCGGCCGTCTTCTTCGGCGAGTCGGTCGCTGTTGTCGGCAGTGAGCGTCGAGGATTCACCGAGCCTGTTCATCACTCTGGCGACTTCCGCCTGGATGGTCGGGTCTGTGCTTGCTTCCAAATGCTCGGCCTGGCGGATGGCGTCTTGCCGGTTACCCTGTTCTAGATTCACCATCAGCAGCTTGAGACGCAGGTCGTCCCGTTCCGGCTCCTTTTCGAGACTGGCATCCAGCAGCTCTCGCGCCTGGTCGAAACGCCCATAGGCGATGAAGATATCTGCCTCATTGATCGCTTCTGCCTGGGGCATGGACGCTCGCACCGGCGCCGTCTGATGCTCCTGACGACCGGTCGTACTGGGACTGACGACGCCGTCACCTTGCGGCCCGACAGCCTGAACACTATCGAAGGTATACGCCTCAGCCTGATCACCCCGACGCCGGTGACGCACTAACGCCCAGAGTGCCAACAGAGCCGCCAGTCCGGCGACTCCAAATATCAGCGAGCGATCCGTCTTCGCCTGGTGGAGGGCTCCCCACCAAGGCGCATCTGCTGCTTGGTCGGTATCGTCCATTGGGGACACGACGCCACCGACCCCAGGGCCAGTGTCGCCCTGTCCACCGGCGCTCAAGGCGGCCAGCATCGATCGCATGGTATCGATTTCGGCACGCATGTCGTCGAGCGATGCCTGAAGCGTGTCGCGTTCGTCACGCACGTTTTCCAGCGCATCCCGGCTTTTAGCCCATTGGCTCTCGAGACGCAGCAGGCGCGCGTCACGAGTCATTTCCCCGTCGCCGTAAAGCGCCTGCAACACGTCAGGCGAGATTTTCACCTGTCGGTCACCGGCAACGAGTCCTGTCTCGTCCGGCCCGGCCGCCCGATTTCGTCCATCCGCCCTTACGCCGCCACCGTCAGCTTCCGTGACGTTGGCGCTGACACGCGAGGCAGCCGCTTGCGCATCGGTCAACAGCGTCAGGCGGGCGCCCTGGGCATCCGACGCGGCGGGCTCTGTTGTCGACTCGGCCACACCGGAGGCGCCGGTATCACCGCTACCTACGGACGCCTCAGTCCTCGCTGGCGCATCGGCAATGGGCGACTCCTCCGAGGTAATGGCCGCTGCCACCTCACCCATTGCTTGAGGGTCACCCAGAGGCACGCTTACCGGTGTCCCGCTACCGCGGCTGGCCCAAGCCTGATTCATCGATTGCACGATACGCTGCGCGTCAGCGGTGGAGCGTGCTGCAATGGCATCGCGGGGCGGTACCACCAGTTCAAATCCGGCACGCATGGCATTGATATTGCCTGAGGGAAAGACGTCAGGGTTGGCTTCGACCAGCGCCACCATCATCTGCTCCATGCTGATGCCACTGTCGGGGCGCAGACGATCAGCAACCGACCAGAGGGTGTCGCCACTGCTGACACGAGTCGACGACGAGGACACCTCTTCCGTCGAAGTGCGCGGCGCTGAACGGGGTGACGATTCGGTATCACGGCGCGCTGAGGGAGAACCCGCAAATCGCCCCGCATTCGCGCCACCTACCAGTGCCGGCATGCTGTCGTAGCCCGGCGGATCCAACAGGAGCGTGACCTCGCGCAGTTGCTGACCGCCGGGCCATTCGAAGCGCAGCAACAAGTCCAGCCAGGGCTCGCGAATAGCTCTCTCACTGGTCATGTCGAGTATCAGCCTGTCCCCACGCTCCGAGACAGTCAGACGAACGCTCGCCGCCAGCGGGGTTCGATCCAGACCGGCGGCCGCGTAGGCCCGAGCGTCGGCAATCGACGCCTTGATCCGGCTGGGCTCAAGGCCCGCCACATCGGTCAGAGGAATACTGGCTCGAAGCGGGGCATTGAGGGTCGAACGCACCTCGACGTCTCCCACCCCCAAGGCCATCGCCAAGTGGCTGGTCGCGGATAGCGAAATCAGCATCGCGAGAGTCAGCTTGCGTTTCATCGATTTCCCTTGCGTTCATCGGCAGCATCGACCGTCGATTACATCACGGCAGCCACCTGTCACTATTTTATTAGCCTTTATAATATCTTTGCATCGTATCGCATTAGACCTAATGACTGTCTGCATTGTCGCCGCACCTCATGTTTTTAACGTACCTCATTACCAGGGGGCGAGGCGAATCTGAATGTATCCATAAAAAAACGGGGCGACTCCCGATGGGAGCGCCCCGTTAACCCCATAATCAACTTTACTGTTCGCGCAGGATCTTCAGCATCCGCTTGAGCGGCTCGGCAGCTCCCCACAGCAGCTGGTCACCGACGCTAAAGGCCGAGAGGTACTCGCCACCCATGGCCAGCTTGCGCAGGCGCCCCACCGGCACGGTCAGGGTGCCGGTGGCAGCCGCCGGCGTGAGCCCATCAATGCTGGCATCCTTGTCGTTGGCAACCACCTTGACCCAGTCATTGTGACGGGCCAGGCGATCCTCGATCTCGTCGATCGGGACGTTCCTCTTGAGCTTGATGGTGAAGGCCTGGCTGTGGGAGCGCATGGCGCCGATGCGCACGCAAAGGCCATCGATGGGGATCGGATTGTCTTGAAGTCCCAATATCTTGTTGGTCTCGACCGAAGCCTTCCACTCCTCCTTGCTCTGGCCGCTCTCCATAGGCTTGTCGATCCAGGGCAGCAGGCTACCGGCCAGGGGGGCACCGAAGTTATCGGTGGGAAAATTGCCACTGCGCATGGCCGCCGTGACCTTGTGATCGATATCCAGGATGGCGCTGGCGGGGTCGGCCAGCTCTGTCGCCACACTATCGCGCAGGCTACCCATCTGGTTAAGCAGTTCGCGCATGTGCTTGGCGCCTGAGCCGGAAGCGGCCTGATAGGTCATGGAGGTCATCCACTCGATCAGGTCCGCCTCGAACAAGCCGCCGAGGCCCATCAGCATCAAGCTGACGGTGCAGTTGCCGCCGACGAAGGTCCGGGCACCCTTCGCCAGTTGGGCATCGATGACGTGACGATTGACCGGGTCGAGGACGATGGTCGCCTCGTCTGCCATGCGCAGGGTGCTGGCGGCATCGATCCAGTACCCCTTCCAGCCGCTCTGACGCAGGTCGCCATAAACCTTCTCGGTGTAATCGCCGCCTTGGCAGGTGATCACGACATCCAGCGCCTTGAGCGACTCGATGTCGAAGGCGTCCTTCAGCGAAGGCACGTCGACGCCGACGTCGGGACCGGCCTGGCCTACCTGGGAAGTGGTGAAGAAGATCGGCTCGATCCCCTTGAAATCGTCATCGTCGAGCATGCGCTGCATGAGCACTGAGCCCACCATGCCCCGCCAACCGATAAAACCGACTTTCAACATGTGAAGTCCTCCCGCAATCGAATGTGAGACGTATTATACATGAGCCGCCCCCACCTGGCAGGCGGGGGCGGCTCATGGCATGCGCCAGGTTCACGTCAGAGCGCTTCGAAGGCAGCGAGCACAGCGTCGCCCATCTCGGACGTCGAGACCATCCGCTTGCCGGCCGAGGCGATATCGGCCGTACGCAGGCCGTCGTCAAGTACCTTGCCGACGGCGGCCTCGATGCGCCCGGCCAGCGCAGCCTCGCCTAGCGAGTAGCGCAGCATCATCGCCACGGAGAGAATAGTGGCCAACGGGTTGGCGATGTTCTGTCCGGCGATATCCGGTGCGCTGCCATGGCAGGGCTCATACATGCCCTGGCCGCTCTCGTTCAGCGAGGCCGAGGGCAGCATGCCGATCGAGCCGGTGAGCATGGCCGCCGCATCCGAGAGGATGTCACCAAACATGTTACCGGTGACCACCACGTCGAATTGCTTGGGCGCCCGCACCAGTTGCATGGCAGCGTTGTCGACGTACATGTGGGAGAGTTCGACATCCGGATACTCGGGTGCCAGCCGCTCCATCACCTCGCGCCAGAGGATGGTGACCTCGAGCACGTTAGCCTTGTCGACGCTACAAAGCTTCTTGCCTCGCTTCTGGGCCATCTCGAAGGCCACGCGGCCGATACGCTCTATCTCGCTCTCCGAGTAAACGTAGGTGTTGAAGCCGACCCGCTGACCTTCGCGCTCCTCGATTCCGCGCGGTTGCCCAAAATAGATACCGCCCGTCAGCTCGCGGACGATCATGATGTCGAGCCCCGAAACAATCTCGGGCTTGAGGCTCGAGGCATCGGCCAGCTGAGAATAGAGGATCGCCGGGCGCAGGTTGGCAAACAGCCCCAGGTTCTTGCGCAGTCCCAGTAGCCCTTTTTCCGGACGCCTGGCGAGATCCTCGATGGCATCCCACTGAGGCCCCCCCACGGCGCCGAGCAGGATGGCATCCGCCCCCCTGGCCTTGTCGAGCGTGGCGGCGGGCAGTGGCTCACCGAAGGCGTCGTAAGCGGCGCCACCGACCGGCGCCTCCTCGACCTCGATATCCAGGCCGCGCGCCCGGCAGGCCGCCAGCACCCGGCTCGCCTGGGCGGTAATTTCCGGGCCGATGCCATCACCGGGCAATACCAGAATCTTGCGTGTCATCTTTGCATCCTTGTGGTCTTGAGCCCTCAGGCGCTGTCGCGGAACAGCCAGGGACGCGCCGCGCGATGCTTATCCTGGAACGTACGAATGGCCGCTTCATCCTTGAGGGTAATACCGATGTCATCCAGTCCCTCGAGCAGGCACTGCTTGCGGAAGGCATCCACCTCAAATTCGATGATCTCCCCCGATGGAGTGGTCACGCGCTGGTTTTTCAGGTCCACATCGAGCCGATAGCCTTCGCTTGCCGCCGCCTCGTCAAAAAGGCGATCAACCGTCTCCTCGGCGAGCGGAATCAACAGGAGGCCGTTCTTGAAGGCATTGTTGTAGAAGATATCGGCAAAGCTTGGGGCAATCACGGCGCGGAAACCGAAATCCTCCAGCGCCCAGGGGGCATGTTCCCGCGAGCTTCCGCAGCCGAAGTTACGCCTCGTCAGCAAGACGCTGGCGCCCTGGTAGCGCGGCTGATTGAGCACAAAGTCCGGATTGAGCGGCCGCTGGCTGACATCCTGCCCTGGCTCGCCTTCATCCAGGTAGCGCAGTTCGTCGAACAGGTTGACGCCAAAGCCGGTGCGTTTGATCGACTTCAGAAACTGCTTGGGAATGATAAGATCGGTATCGACATTGGCCCGGTCGAGCGGGGCCACTAGCCCTTCATGGCGTTCAAATTTCTTCATGGTTCACGCCTCCTGCAAATGAGTAGGGTCATTGGCGGCACCATCGCCTCCCAACCCGCGAACGTCGACGAAATGCCCGGCGATCGCCGCCGCGGCCGCCATAGCGGGGCTAACCAGGTGAGTCCGACCCCCATAGCCCTGCCGGCCTTCGAAATTACGATTCGAGGTAGACGCACAATGCTCGCCCGCTCCGAGCTTGTCGGCATTCATGGCCAGGCACATTGAGCAGCCGGGCTCACGCCATTCGAAGCCGGCATCGAGAAAGATCTTGTCCAGTCCTTCCGCCTCCGCCTGGCGCTTCACCAGGCCGGAGCCCGGCACGACCATGGCAAGCATGATCGAATCGGCTACCTTCTTGCCCTTGGCCACCTTGGCGGCCTCACGCAGATCCTCGATGCGCGAGTTGGTGCACGAACCGATGAACACCTTGTCGAGGCGAATGTCGGTGATCTTCTGCTTCGGGGCCAGCCCCATGTACTCGAGGGCACGCGAATATCCGCGCTGCACGGTCTCATCGGCAGAATCAGCCGGGTCCGGCACTTCGCCGGAAATACCGGTCACCATCTCCGGGCTGGTCCCCCAGCTGACCTGAGGCTCGATCTCGGCCGCATCGAGGGTCACGACCTTATCGAACTCGGCATCGTCATCCGAGACCAGATCCTTCCAGTCTGCCACCGCGGCTTCCCACTGCTCGGCGGTGGGCGCGTAATGGCGGTCACGCAGATAGTCGATGGTGGTGTCATCCACGGCGATCAGCCCGACCCGTGCGCCGGCCTCGATGGCCATGTTACAGACCGTCATGCGGCCTTCCATGGACAGGTCGCGGATGGCGCTGCCGGCGAACTCGATGGCACAGCCGGTCCCCCCTGCTGTGCCGATACGACCAATGATCGCCAGCACGATGTCCTTGGACGTGACGCCAGTCCCGAGCTCGCCTTCCACCCTGACCTGCATGTTCTTCATCTTCTGCGCCAGCAGGCACTGGGTTGCCAGGACGTGCTCGACTTCCGAGGTGCCGATGCCGTGGGCCAGCGCGCCGAAGGCACCGTGGGTGGCTGTATGGGAATCGCCACACACCACGGTCATTCCCGGCAGCGTGGCGCCCTGCTCGGGACCCACCACGTGAACGATGCCTTGGCGAGGGTCGTTGATCTTGTACTCTTCGATGCCGAACTCGACGCAGTTGTCATCGAGGGTCTGTACCTGGATCAGCGATGTCGGGTCCTTGATGCCGGCGTTGCCCTCGGCACGTTCCTTAAGGGTCGTCGGCACGTTATGGTCCGGGGTCGCCAGGTTAGCGTCGAGCCGCCACGGCTTGCGGCCCGCCAACCGCAGACCTTCGAATGCCTGGGGTGAGGTCACCTCATGCAACAATTGACGGTCGATATAGATCAAGGCGGTACCATCGTCGCGCTCCTTGACCAAGTGCTGCGACCACAGCTTGTCGTAGAGTGTCTGGCCTGCCATATCATTCTCCCGGGCTCTTGGCCCTCATTTGTCCGGTCTCACAAGTAGTGTCCTGCGACTCGTTCATAAAATCAATTCATGTTATTTATGGAAGCGATTCCTTAAAGGAATTCGAAAGCAGGCCAAGGAAAACAACACCACGGCAAACCACTGCCATGGAAAAGTAACGCCACGGAGTCGTAATGGATACCCAAAGCCTGCAGGCCTTCCTCAGCGTGGCCGATACGGGCAGCTTTTCACGCGCCGCCGAACAGCTTCACCTGACCCAGCCGGCAGTCAGCAAGCGAATCGCGACGCTTGAGGGCATGATTGATGCCCGGCTGTTCGACCGCATCGGGCGCCGGGTCACGCTCACCGAGGCGGGCCGCATGCTGTTGCCTCGGGCCCGCCAGATCCTGGTGATGGTCGACGACAGCCGACGGGCGCTCGGCAACCTCAGCGGCGGCGTGGCGGGCAGCCTGACCCTGGCCACCAGCCACCATATTGGCCTGCACCGCTTGCCACCGCTGCTCAGGACCTACACCCGCGAGCACCCCGAGGTTCGCCTGGACCTGCATTTCCTGGATTCGGAGCAGGCGTATCAAGGGGTTCTCGATGGTGAGCTGGAAATCGCCGTGGTGACACTGGCGCCGACACCCGACCCACAGCTCGATGTCGTTCCCGTGTGGATCGACCGCCTCTGCTTTGTCTGCGCGCACGATCACCCGCTTGCCGCAAGCGAGCGACCCAGTCTCCATGACCTGTGCGAGTTCGATGCGGTATTGCCGGGCAAGCTGACCTTCACCCGGGGCCTGATCGAATCGCGGTTTGCCGCCGCCGGCCTGGAACTGCCGGTCGCGCTCTCCACCAATTATCTGGAAACCCTCAAGATGATGACCGCCATTGGCCTCGGCTGGAGCCTGTTGCCCGAAGGGCTGGTGGCCGGTGAACTTCACGAGCTGGCCGTCGATCATCCCCCCATCCATCGGCCGCTGGGGTATCTCGTCCACCGCAGCAGAACACTCTCCAATGCGGCCAGCGCCATGCTCGAACGCCTCGAGAGTGCCCGCGAATTGCAGGCCAGGGAGTGGCGCCAGTCTCCCGGGATTGGTTAGGCTGCTTTGTTTCAGGAGAACGCTTCGTGCCTGCCACTACCGCCACTCTCTCCGCACGACAGGCTGTTGCAGGTGGCCTGCTGTTCATAGGTCTCCTGTTGCAGATCAGCGGGTTTACCGATATCGCTGTCCCTTCGCCATTGGTGAGCGTCACGCTATGGCTGTCGGTGATATTGCTATGGCAGGACATCCCCCGTCGCACCCGTTGGCAGGCGGGCTGTCTGTCGGGCATCGGCGTGGGATTGTTGTTAGTGGCTCGATTCCACTACGGCGCAGACATCCGCTGGTCAACCATGCTCGATGGCAACACCTTTGTCGTGACCATGCTGATCGGGGTCAGTTTCGTCGGCTTGATCGGTAACCGTAGCAGCAGCGCGCGCCCGCTGGGTCGGCCCATCATGGGGGCACGCGGCATCGCCAGCACCTGGCTCGGCGTTCATCTGCTGGGCACGATTCTCAACCTGTCGACCGTCTTCATGATCGGGGACCGCCTGGCCCGACAAGGTCCCTTGAGCATGCCGCAATACCTGGCCCTCAATCGCGGGCTCTCCAGTGCCGCGCTGTGGTCGCCCTTCTTCGCCTCCATGGGCGTGGTGATTACCTTAGTGCCCGGCATGAAATTTCCGGTGGTGCTGGCCTTCGGGATGCCCTTGGCGCTTTGTGCGGGCCTGCTGACCTTACTGGAACTCACGCATCGGTTCGATCTCGATGAAACGGCGGGGTTTTCCTTGTCACCGCATAGTTTATTGATGCCAGTCAGCATGGCCAGCCTGGTCATGCTGTTTCATTACGGCCTGACACCCGAGCTGACCATCGTCAGCATCATCACTTTTCTACTCCCCCTGGCGGCACTGGCCAGCAACTTGCCGCGTGGCCCACGTTGGACGTTAAGGCGGATTCGTCAACACACCATGGTTCGGCTACCGGGCATGCGCGGCGAGGTATCCCTGTTTCTTTGTGCAGGCTTGCTGACGGAAGGCTTGGCCTCGTTCATTGCCGCCGCCACGGGGAGCGATTGGCAATTATTTGCGCGTTTTGGCGCATTGGAGGGCGTGTTGAGCTTTCTTGCCATCGTGGCCAGCGCCGTGATGGGACTGCACCCGATCATCGGTGTCTCGGTTCTAGCCTCGATGCTCGAACTCGATGGCAGCGGGCAAACGCTGTTCGCCTGCGTAGCGCTGGCTTCATGGGCGGTGGGGACCAGTGTGGGGCCGCTCTCGGGCATTAACCTGTCGTTGCAAGGCCGCTACGGCGTCAGCGGCGCCCAACTGATGAAGCACAATATGCTCTACGCCTCGGCAATGAGCGTGCTGACGGTGGTGGCCATCTCCGCTCTTGCGGCCTGGTTGTGAGTCCCGGTCGAGCCTTCCATCGTGAAGGGGTGAAGTTCAGCTCAATCCAACGAGGCGCGATGGAAGTAGCGATGCCCGCATTGGTGGCACGGCTCGATGCGCGTCACGCTCTCCAGCTCAACGATGGCCTCGCAATGCACACACGCCATACGACCCGGCACCGCCATTTCGCCTTCGCAATAGTCGGCGCGTGCCGCCTCCAGATCCTCCTCGAACTGCTCGCGCTGAATGCTGCTGCGATCGGCAATGGATAACAGCGACTCGACGACCTTGCGTGACAGCGCCGAGAGGTCGATACCCAACCAGGCTGCCACCCCCTCACCGCCAGCGCTGAGATAGCGGCGCATGTCCTTGAGGTCGCGCTCCACCCAGGCACGCAGTAGCGCGAGCTCGTCCTTGGTGAACTCCTCGAGTTCGGCCTCGAACTCAACCGCCTCGTCCAGTTCCTGCTGCAGGTTCTCCCAGGTAAGATCCTGGGCGCCTTCACGTAACCTCCCGAGCATGCGCGTATAGCTCTCGCGCAAGCGGTGCTCGTGTTGTGAATCCTGCTGTTCTCTCATGGTCTTCTCCTTCCGGTCGCGGTGCGCGGGAGATGCCGGCCGTAGCCGGACCCTGCCGTGCTGGGGTATCCTTGCTTACCATTTAGACTACATCTTCTCGGCAGTTCAATGTCTTGACGCATTTCGGGTCAGAACTGAGCCGCCGGGCATCATCCGTTGATCCCCCCGCAGCCCGCCTGTGTCTGCGACGACTCCAAGGTACCCGTTGACCGCGATGGACGCACAGTACAAGCCCCACGATATCGAACGCGACGCCCAGCAATTCTGGGATACCCACCAATGCTTCAAGGCCGTGGAGGACGCCGAGCGCGAACCTTTCTATTGCCTGTCGATGTTTCCCTATCCCAGCGGCAAGCTGCACATGGGGCATGTGCGCAACTACACCATCGGCGACGTGGTCTCTCGCTATCAGCGCATGCAGGGCAAGAACGTCATGCAGCCCATGGGTTGGGACGCCTTCGGCATGCCGGCCGAGAATGCCGCCATCCAGAACCGGGTACCGCCGGCCAAGTGGACCTACGACAACATTGCTTACATGCGCCACCAGTTGAAGGCACTGGGTTTTGCCTACGACTGGAGTCGCGAGTTCGCGACCTGCGACAGCAGCTATTATCGCTGGGAGCAATGGTTCTTCACCAAGCTCGTCGACAAGGGGCTGGTCTACAAGAAGATGTCCACCGTCAACTGGGACCCGGTGGACCAGACGGTGCTCGCCAACGAGCAGGTGATCGAGGGGCGTGGCTGGCGCTCCGGCGCCCTGGTCGAGCGCAAGGAGATTCCGCTGTGGTTTCTCAAGATCACCGACTACGCCGAGGAGCTGCTGACGGACCTGGACAAGGTCGACTGGCCCGAGCAGGTCAAGACCATGCAGCGCAACTGGATCGGCAAGTCATATGGCGTGGAGATGACGTTCGACATCCGGGAAGCCAGCGGCCATGCCCTCACGCCGGTCAACGTCTACACCACCCGCCCCGATACGTTGATGGGCGTGACCTACCTGGCGGTGGCGGCCGGTCATCCCCTGGCCAAGCAAGCGGCCGAAGGCAATGTTGAACTGACCGACTTTCTCGAGGAATGCGCCCAGGGCGGCACCTCCGAGGCGGCACTGGCCACCATGGAAAAGAAAGGCATGCCCACCGGGCATGTGGCCGTACATCCCCTCACCGGCGATGAGGTTCCCGTTTATGTCGCCAACTTCGTGCTGATGGAATACGGCACCGGCGCGGTAATGGCCGTGCCGGGCCACGACCAGCGCGACTGGGAATTCGCCACCCAATACGACATCCCCATCAAGGCGGTGATCGCCGACGCACATGGCCAGGCGCCGGACCTCACCGAGGGCGCCCATGTCGAGTATGGCACCCTGATCCATTCCGGCGAGTTCGACGGCCTCGCCTTCCAGGCCGCCTTCGATGCCATCGCCGCCAGGCTCGAGTCGCTCGGTCGCGGCGAGGTCAAGACCAACTTCCGCCTGCGCGACTGGGGTGTGGCGCGTCAGCGTTACTGGGGCGCGCCGATCCCGGTCAAGTACGGTCCCGAAGGCCAGACCGTGCCGCTCACCGATGACGAGCTGCCGGTCGAGCTGCCCATGGAGGTCACCGTCGACGCCACCGGCTCGCCGCTCAAGCGCATGCCGGCGTTTTCCGACCTGGGCGACGGCTGGACGCGCGAGACCGATACCTTCGACACCTTCATGGAATCGTCCTGGTATTACGCCCGCTTCTGCTGCGCGGACAATACCGATGCCATGCTCGACGAGCGCGCCAATTACTGGCTGCCGGTGGATCTCTACGTCGGCGGCATCGAGCACGCCATCCTGCACCTGCTGTACGCACGCTTCTTTCACAAGCTGATGCGCGACTTCGGCCTGGTGGACAGCGACGAGCCCTTCCAGCGTCTGCTGACCCAGGGCATGGTGATCGCCGAAACCTATTACCGGTCTACCGATAACGGCGGCAAGCAGTGGTTCAACCCTGCCGATGTCGAGGTCAAGCGCGACGACAAGGGCCGCCCGGTCAGCGCCGTGCTGGCCAGCGATGGCCAGCCGGTCGAGATGGGCGGCATCGAGAAGATGTCGAAGTCGAAGAACAACGGCGTCGACCCCCAGTCGATGATCGACCGCTTCGGCGCCGATACCGTGCGCCTGTTCATGATGTTCGCCGCACCGCCCGAGCAATCGCTCGAGTGGTCCGATTCCGGCGTCGAAGGCGCCCACCGCTTCCTCAAGCGCGTGTGGCGCTTAGTCGCCGAGCATCTGGAGGCAGGCGAGCCAGGGAATCTGGATGTCGAGGCACTCAGCGAGCCCCAGCGAGAACTGCGTCGCAAGACCCACGAGACCATCAAGAAGGCCGGCGACGACATCGGCCGGCGTACCACCTTCAATACCGCGATCGCCTCCGTCATGGAACTGACCAACGCACTGGGGCGCTTCGAGGATCGTTCACCGCTGGGCCTGGCCGTGGCGCGCGAGGCCATCGAAGCCAGCGTGCTCCTGCTGGCACCGATCGCCCCGCACGGCTGTCATGCCCTCTGGAAGGCCCTGGGACATGTCGACCCGGTGATCGATGCCGCCTGGCCCCGGGTCGACGACACCGCGCTGGTGCGCGACAGCATCGAACTGGTCGTACAGGTCAACGGCAAGCTGCGCGCGCATATCGAGGTCGCGGCCCAGGCCGACAAGTCGACCATTGAGACCGAAGCCCTGGCCGCCGAGAACGTCAAGCGACATACCGACGGCAAGACGATCCGCAAGGTCATCGTGGTGCCGGGCAAGCTGGTCAATATCGTCGTTGGCTGAGAAGCGATTCCCGGTGACGTCCAAGGCCTGAATGGCCTTCAAGGAGAGCGCCCATGCAACGCCGCACCTTTCTGAATCTTGTCCTGGCCGGTAGTGGCATCTTCGTGCTGGCCGGCTGCGGTTTTCGGCTGCGTGGGGTCACAAGCCCGGCAATCGCCCTGGAATCGCTCGCCCTCTCGGGGGCTGACAGCGATCTGATGCGTCTTGCCAGCGAACGACTCAAGGCAGCAGGCACTCGACTCGATGACGATGCCGATCTGGTACTGAACCTGGGAAACGAGACGTTCCGCGAGCGCCAGCTCGGCGTGCTGGACAGCGGTACCCAGGAGCGCGAACTCGAGCTCTCCGCCCCCTTCTCGGTACAACGCCGAGATGGAACCTACCTACTGGATCAGCAGCGCCTCGACGTTTCGACCCGCTTCACGGTGAGTGACGACAACCTTCTTTCGAACCAGGACCTGCGCGACGAGGCCATGCAGCAACTCCGCCAGCAAGCGGTTCAACAGCTGATGGATCGCCTGCGGAGCCTGGCCGAAGAATGACGGGCCGAGGCATGACAGCCCAACGCTTGCAGACAAGGCCATGAAGGAGCGGTTATGAAGGTCTTTGCCGACAAGCTTCCCGAGGCGCTGGCGAAGACATTGCCCCCCGTCGTGATGGTGGCCGGCGACGAGCCGCTTCAGCACATGGAAGCCTGCGATGCCGTGCGCCAGGCCGCACGTTCCGCCGGCATCGAAGAGCGCGACGTCCTGCCCGTTGAGGCCAACTTTGCCTGGGGGCGACTCACCGAGGCGGCGGCCAGCCTATCGCTGTTTGCCTCGCGTCGCCTGATCGAACTGCGCCTTACCGGTAACAATCTCGGTCAGGAAGGCGCCAAGGCCCTGAAGGAATACGCCGATGGCCTGAAGGACAGCGATGACGTGTTGTTGATCGGCATGGGGAAGCTCGATTTTCGCCAGCAGAAGAGCGCCTGGTTCCAGGCGTTGGACAAGGCCGGCCTCTTCGTGCCGGTCTGGCCGGTCGACGCCTCACGCCTGGGCTTCTGGCTGCGCGACCGTGCTCGACGCCATGACCTCAACCTGGAACTCGACGCCGCTCGCCTGCTCGCCGAACGCACCGAGGGTAATCTGTTGGCTGCCGACCAGGAGCTGCAGAAGCTTGCGCTCCTGATGCCATCCGGCGCCCGCGTCACGCCTCAGGAGATTGTCGGGGGAGTAGAAGACAATGCCCGCTACGACGTCTTCGTGCTGGTGGATGCCTGCCTCAAGGGCGAGCTCGGGCGGGTCTCACGCATCATCGAAGGATTACGAGGGGAAGGCGTCGAGCCGCCGATCATGCTCTGGGCATTGACCCGCGAGCTGCGCACCCTGCTCTCGCTGCATCAACACATGGACCAGGGGCAGAGTTTCGAGCACGCCTGCAAGGCGCAGAAGCCAATGATCTTCGACAAGCGGCGTCCCGCCTACCAGCAGGCACTGGGTCGGCTCCCCGTGAAGCGCTTGCACAAGCTGCTGCTGTTCGCCCAGCGCCTCGACCTTGCCGTCAAGGGCGCCTCGCCCTTGCCACTCCACGACGGCCTGCATGACCTTGCCTTGACGCTCGCCGGAGGGCGCGGCTTGCTGGCCGAGCTTCCGTCGTCCTACCGCATCGGCTGACGCTCCCTCGGAAGGAGCGACCTCGGGCTCTCGACTCGCTGGTTCGATCCTGACGTTGAGGGCCAAGGGTATGAAAGCACATGGCATTTTGGCCTATACTGCTGTCACCAGCATCGTACCTCTCGCCTCGCTTGAGCGCGACGCATGGCATATCGAGAAACCGGAAGCCGAACCAAAAAGAAGGATGCCCCTCATGATGAAGAAGATTTGCCGTTTCCTGAGTCCGTTACTCATCGCCGCCCTGGTGCTCGGCAGCCTTCCCGTGGTAGCCGCCAGCCAGCCGACGCCGGGAACCACCCTGATCAGCACCGAGGAAGCCTTGAGTGCCGAGCGCGGACAGAGCCATCGTGAGCGTATCCACACGATCCTCGCCCGCGACGATGTCCAGGAGCAACTGGTGGCACAGGGTGTCGACCCGGCGGAAGTCGAGGCGCGTGTCGCTGCCCTCTCGGATGCCGAAGCCGCGCAGATGGCCGACCAGCTTGAAGAGCTTCCCGCCGGCGCCAGCGTGGTCGGGGCACTGTTCGCGGTGTTCGTGATCCTGCTGGTGACCGATATCCTGGGCCTGACTAACGTCTTCCCCTTCACTCGCTGAAGCGTGACAAGATGTTGACAAGCCGAGTCTGGTATCTTGAGAACGCCCGCACAGCGGGCGTTCTTGTCTTGCGCAAGCGCCTACGAAAAATCCCGGGGCTCCGCTTTGCAGGGCTTTGTCTGGTCTTGCTGCTGTTGACCGGCTGTGCCGCCACGCCGCAACTGGCCGACACGACGCAGCAGCGACTTCCCGAGCGACTACTGCTCGATGATGTCCCCTTTCATGGTCAACGCGACTATCAATGCGGCCCTGCGGCTCTTGCCATGGTCCTCAATGCCCAGGGCGTCGAAGTATCAGTCGATGCGCTGATTCCCCAGGTATTCTTGCCCGGCCGCGAAGGCAGTGTGCAGCCGGAGATGCTGGCCACGGTTCGCCGACATGGGCGCATTCCCTTCGTGATCGAGGGCAATCTCGATACGCTGCTGACCGAAATTGCCGCCGGCCAGCCGGTTGTCGTGATGCAGAATCTTTCCCTGCCTGCCTGGCCACTCTGGCACTACGCTGTCGCCATAGGCTTCGACCTGGAGACAGACGAGTTGATCCTGCACAGCGGGGAAACACCGCAGCGAATCGAGTCCTTCAAGCGTTTCGATGCGACCTGGGCGCGCAGTGATCGGTGGGCCTTCGTGACCTTGGCTCCCGGAAAACTGCCCGAAACCATCAATGAAGATACTGCCATAGAGGCGACCACGGCATGGGAACGTCTTCAGGGTGCCGAGGCTTCTTTGCCCGCCTGGAACGCTATCGTGGAACGTTTCCCCGGCACTGCCATGGGCTACTTTGCACTCGGCAATGCCCGTCATGCTGTCGGCGATGACGGGGGCGCCATTCACGCCTTCGAACAGGCCGTGGCCAACGACCCGAATCTTGCCGTAGGTTGGCTGAATCTGGGTCTCCTTCATCGCGCCAGGGGTGAGAACAGCCAAGCACGACGGGCGATGCAACAAGCGGCTGACCTGCCGGGCAAATGGCAGGCGCATGCCGAGGATGCACTGAATAGACTATAGGAGCCGCCTGATCCCGCTGCTGCGCCATGCCCGACAGGGTCCGCTCACTCTGCTGACGGCGGCCCGCGACTTGGAGAGGACACATCTTCCCCTCCTCAGCGAGGCTATCCTTCAAGCGCTACACCAAGAGGACGCGGCGGATCGCGAACCGGCCTCGCCGCCCTGCTACCGTCACCAATTCGACGAGTCCTGATTCTCCTGGGAGTCGCGGTGATGCAGACCCACCATGCGTCCCCGACTGCGCAGTGGCCAGCAGCATCGGCACATTCAGGCGACTTCCTTCACCTCGGAACGGTGCACCTCTCTGGCGCAGTCGACACAGTGGTAGCGGCGCTCGAACCTGAGCATCCGCTCCCACCAGGATTGCTTGACCTTGTAAAGCCCGAAGCTGAAGCAGTGAGGGCACTGAAGTTTCATGGGAACTCCCGCGAGAAAAGGGTGATGGAATGGTTTCCTAGTCTAGCGCCGCAGCCCATAATCCCGGCAGACCATTTTTCTGATGCCCGACATCGGCCAGGCATCCAAAAAGGAAGCTAAGACAGAGTGAAACGCGAGCCAGTCACCGATCAGCTGGCTTCAAACCTTCAACGAATCGCCACGTCCCACCGCGTAATAGCGCAGCCCGGCCTCACTCACGCTTTGCGGATCATACAGGTTGCGTCCATCCACGATCACGGGACTGCCAAGTTGCGCCTTGAGCCAGGCGAAATCCACGGCGCGGAAGTCCTTCCATTCGGTACATACCACTAGCGCATCGGCTCCCTTAACCGCCTGGATGCGGTCGGCCACCAGTACCAGATCATCGCGCTCGCCATACAGCTGCCGGCACTCCTTCATGGCCTGGGGATCGTAAGCCTGGACGGTGGCACCGGCCTCCCACAGCGCCTCCATCAGGGTACGGCTTGGCGCATCGCGCATATCATCGGTATTGGGCTTGAAGGCCAACCCCCATAGCGCAATGGTCCGGCCTGACAGATCACCGTCGAAAGCTCGCGACAGCTTGGTGAACAGCGAACCCTTCTGACGCCGATTGACTGACTCCACCGCGGTCAGCAGTTCTGCCGGATAGTCGACTTGGTAGGCGGTTCGCGCAAGAGCCTGCACATCCTTGGGGAAGCAAGAGCCGCCATAGCCGCAGCCCGGGTAGATGAACTGATAGCCGATGCGTGGGTCGCTGCCGATGCCGCGGCGCACCTGCTCCACATCTGCTCCCAAGCGTTCGGCCAGGTTGGCGATCTCGTTCATGAAGCTGATCTTGGTGGCGAGCATGGCGTTGGCGGCGTACTTGGTCAGCTCGGCGGCCCGCACCTCCATGAACATCAGCTTGTCGTGCAGGCGGATATAGGGGGCGTAGCAGTCGCGCATCAGCGTCTTTACGCGCTCCGAATCGGTGCCAACGATGATCCGCGCGCCATGAGTAAAATCCTCGATGGCGGCGCCTTCCTTGAGGAATTCCGGGTTGGAACAAACATCGAAATCGACCGACTCGCCGCGCCCCGCCAGCGCCAGGCTCATCGTCTCGCGTACCTGGTCGGCGGTGCCCACCGGCACCGTGGACTTGTCGACCACTACCTTGTAGTCGGTCATATGCCGACCGATGCTCTCAGCCACCGCCAGCACATACTGCAAGTCGGCGCTACCGTCCTCATCGGGCGGCGTACCCACGGCGATGAACTGCAGCGTACCGAAGGCCACCGCCTCGGCCGTGTCGGTGGTGAAGCGCAACCGTCCCGCCGCCACGTTCGCCTTCACCATGCCCTCGAGGCCGGGCTCGAAGATCGGGATCTCCCCCTGCTCGAGCCGAGCGATCTTCTGCACGTCGATATCCATGCACATCACATCGTGGCCGACATCGGCCAGACAGGTACCCGTCACCAGCCCCACGTAACCGGTCCCAAAAATTGTGATCTTCATTCACTGTCTCCTGCAATCGAATCGGGTCGTTGTCGGCCACTCGAACCGCCGGCGCATTCTAGCCGGTGCCCTTGCGAAATTCATGCTGCCTGTCGCGTTGCCCCCCGGATGAGTTTCCTCCTGCCTCATGAAGCAGGCACGCCATGTATGACAACTCAGTAATTCCCGATGGCAGACAAAGATACAGAATGTAAGCTTTAGTTTCTATATGTGATGTGTTTCGCTACCCACACAAGAGTCCGTATGCTCAACGCTCTCTCCCTGGCCGGCCATCAGTGTTCGAACCCCACCGCCAGCTGCCCCAGAGCGACGGGCAGGGGCATCAATGGCAGGGCCGCCAGGCCCCTCACAGCCCCTCATTCATCTCTCAGGGCGGCGGCCAGGCACGCCTGGGCCTCCTCGATCAGCCGCTCCAGGTGCGCCTCGCTGACGAAGCTTTCCGCATAGACCTTGTAGAGCGGTTCGGTACCGCTGGGCCGCGCGGCGAACCAGCCGTTGGTGGTGATCACCTTCAGCCCGCCGATCGGCGCTCGATTGCCCGGTGCCGTCGTCAGTATCTGCTCCACCGGATCGCCGGCCAGGCGCTCGATGGCCAACGCCGAGGGGTCTAGCCCCTTGAAGGCCTGCTGCTGTGCGCGGCTGCAGGGCGTATCCACGCGACGATAGTGCGGCCGGCCGTGATACGTGGTCAGCATCTGATAGGCATCGCTGGGACGCCGCCCTGTCACCGCCATGATCTCCGCCGCCAGAAGGCACAGCAGGATGCCGTCCTTGTCGGTGGACCAAGGCCGCCCGTCGAAGGTCAGGAAGCTCGCCCCGGCGCTCTCCTCGCCGCCGAAGGCCAGCCAACCCTCGTGCAGGCCCTCGACGAACCACTTGAAGCCGACCGGCACCTCATGCAGCGGGCGACCGCGGGCGGCTACCACGCGGTCGATCAGCGAGGAGGAGACCAGCGTCTTGCCGACCCGCAGGGTCTCTGGCCAGCTCGGGCGATGCGTCAGTAGGTAGTCGACGGCCACCGCCAGGTAGTGGTTGGGGTTCATCAGCCCGTCGGCATCGACGATGCCGTGGCGATCGGCGTCTGGATCATTGCCGAAGGCCAGGTCGAAGCGCGACTTCATGGCCAGCAGATTGGCCATGGCCGCCGGGCTTGAGCAGTCCATGCGGATCCTGCCATCGTGATCCGGCGGCATGAAGGCAAAGGCCTCGTCCAGTTCGGTGTTCACCACCTCGAGCGCCAGCCCGTAGCGCGCGGCGATGGCCTGCCACACCGGCAGCGCCGTGCCGCCCATGGGGTCGGCCCCCAGCTTCAGGCCCGCGTCGGCAATGGCCGCCATGTCCACCACCTCGTCCAGGGCCGCCACATAGTCGCCCAGCATGTCGTGGCGCTCGGCGCCGGCCAGGGCCTCGTCCAGCGCCATGCTGGATGCCCCGTCGAGCCCCGCCGCCAGATAGGCATTGGCGCGCCGCTCGATCTCGCCGGTAATCTCCCCCTCGGCGGGCCCGCCATGCGGGGGGTTGTACTTGATGCCGCCGTCCTCGGGAGGGTTGTGGGACGGCGTGATGATCAGGCCGTCGGCGAATGCAACACCGGGCCTCGCGTTGTGCTGAAGGATGGCGCGGCTGACCAGTGGCGTGGCGGTCAACTCGCCGTCACGCTCGATGCGCACCGCCACCCCATTTGCCACCAGCACGCCCAGTGCGCACTCCCAGGCCGGCCGGGAGAGTGCGTGGCTGTCGCGACCGAGGAATAACGGGCCGGTGATGCCGGCCGCGCGGCGATAGTCGACGACCGCCTGGGTGATCGCCAGGATATGCCCGCGGTTGAAGGAGCCCGCCAGCGCACGGCCGCGGTGGCCCGAGGTCCCAAAGTCGACTGCCTGCCCCGGCTCGCTCGGATCGGGATGAATATCATCGAACGCCTGCAGGATCTGCTGCATCGGTCATGCCTCCATGCCTAGGGAAATCGAAGTTCGTCAGGCAGGAGATGATAGAGCAGTGGCCGGCCAATGCCACCCGCTCATGTTGCCAGGCACTCGACCTCGGCCTCCCGAAGCAGTTGCAGGGTGGCCGCCACCACGATCCGCTCGTCGAACTCCTCCTCGATGCGCCGCCGCGCCGCCGTGCCGGCCTGCTGCAGTCGCTCGGGGGACATGGCCAGGCACTCGCGCATGCGCAGGGCCAGGGACACGGCGCTCTGCACCTCGCACAACCAGCCGGTCTCTCCCGCCACCACCGCCTGACGACACCCCGGCACATCGGAGACGATAGACGGTCGCCCCATGGCGGCGGCTTCCAGCACGGTACGCGGCATGCCCTCGCGGTAGGAGGGCAGCACCAGCACATGGGCCTGCTCGAGCCACGGCCGTACATCGTTCTGCTCGCCCTGATACTCGATCACCCCGGCGGCCTGCCAGCGGCGCACCTCCTGCTCGCCGATCGCCGTTCGATTGCTGGCCCCCAGCGGGCCGATCAGCAGGAAACGCGTCTCTGGATATTCGCGCCTCACTTGCTCGGCGGCCTGCACGTACTCGCGCACCCCCTTGTCGCCCAGCAACCGAGCGATCATCACAAAGGTGAACGGCGACTTCGCCGGCAACGGCGAGAAGGCGAAGCGTGAGGTGTTCATCCCCGAGCCCGGCAGCACCGTGCTCGGGGTATCGCGCAATAGGCCGTGAGCCTGGAAAAGCTCGTGGTCCTCGCGGTTCTGGAAGAACACCCGCCGCGCCCCGCGGTTGGCGAAACCGTACAGCGAGCGCACCCGGCGGAACAGCCAGCTATCGTGGAGGAAGGCGGTGCCCAGCCCCGAGACGTTATTGGCGTAGGGAATGCCTAGCAGGCGACAGGCCAGCCCGGAGTAGATGTTGGCCTTGACCGTGAAGTTGAACACGAAGACCGGCCTCGTCTCCCGCAGCGCAGCGACCAGCGTCAGCAGGCTTTTGCCCTCACCCAGCAACCGGGTACTCTTACCCTCCATGGCTAGCGGCCGGTGCTCGACCCCCAACTCCTCCACCAAACGGCGCGTGTAGACATCGTGCGGCGCCAGACTAATCACACGGAAGCCGGCGTCACGCAGGGCCAGCAGGGTACCGCGGCGGAAGTTATAGAGATACCAGGAGCTGTTGGAGACCAAGACCACCGTATCCCTGCGATGCATATTATGCCCTCGGCGCTGTCGTCATCCTCATAGCAATGCCAGGTATCGCTCGGCGGCTGACGAATGTAAATAATAGCTTACAACGTATATACATATTATTACATTTAAGACCACGCCTTACTTCCTGATATCTCTCATCGGCGGGCATGAGCCGCCTGCCAAAGCGATGACGCCCTCTCCCGCCCCGCGGTGACTTCAAAGCCGATGACGATATTGCGTCTTGACGATTACAAAGGGAAACACTTCAATAAGCACGAATGACCGCCGAGGACCGCAACCCAGTCCGCGAAAATCGCCTCATTCTGGAGAAGGAGCTAAAGTTGAAAATCGCCTTCATCACGACCGGCCTGGACACTGGCGGCGCCGAAGTTTTCCTGATCGATCTACTCAAAAGTCTTAAGGCCTCGGGCGTCGACCCGCTGGTGATCAGCCTCACCGGCAAGGGGGTGCATCACGACGGAATCGTCGAGATCGGTGTACCGGTGATCGCCCTGGAGGGCTACAACGCCCTGATGCTGCCGCTGCTCAAGAAGCGTGTACTCAAGGAGGTGAAGCGCTTCGCTCCCGACCTGATCCAAGGCTGGATGTACCACGGCAACTACATCGCCTCCGACGTGGGCGCCCGCCTAGGGGTACCGGTCGCCTGGAGCGTGCATCACTCGGTATCGGACATAAGCAAGGAAAAGCCAGTGCTGCGCCTGCTGCTCGGCGGCTCGAAGAAGCGCTCGAGCGAGGCGCGCTTCATCCAGTACTGCTCGCAGGTCAGCCGCACCCAGCATGAGCGTATCGGCTTCGACGCGACCCGGGGGCGGATCATCCCCAATGGCTTCGACTGCGACAAGTTCTCGCCCGACGAATGGAAGCGGGCCACGGCGCGGCGTCGGCTTGGCGTCGTGGCGGAGCACTTCCTAATCGCCCATATCGGTCGCTACCATCCCATGAAGGACCATGCCAACTTCCTACGCGCCGCCCGGCAGGCGCTGGATGTCGATGACCGCTTCCGTTTCTTTCTAATCGGCCCCGAGGTGGACGCCTACAACGCGGAGCTAGTCCACCTGAGGCGCGAACTAGGCATCGAATACGCCGTGCACTTTCTGGGGCTACGCAATGACGTGGACCGGCTGATGCACGCCTTCGACCTGGTCTCGACCTCCTCGGCCTGGGGCGAGGCGTTCCCCATCGTGCTCGGAGAAGCCATGGCGTGCGGCATTCCATGCACTGCCACTGCCATCGGCGACTGCCACTACCTGATCGGCGAGACCGGCAGCATCGTGCCGCCCCGTGACCCCGAGGCCCTGGCCTCGGCCTGGGTAGAGCTCATGCTGGAAGACGCCACTGACCGCCGGACCCGTTCGCAGGCGGCGAGGAAACGCATTCTCGAGAACTTCAGCATCGATGCCATCGCCGAGCAGTTCCTCGCCCTCTACCGCGATACGCTTCCCGCCGCAAAGGGTGATGCTTCTCATCAGCACGTGAAATACTCGTGAATTAGACATACTTTGCGGCCGCTGATGATGCCGGATTCAGCGTTATCAACTTCACCACACTCGCAAGGTGGTTTTTCTAGCGAATGGCGCCTGTCGCATTGACCGCTTACGCTCGACACCATTGAATGACGGCGACAAGGGAATGGCAAGTCGCAACTCGAGTCCGCCACATTCTCCATGATGTCGAGATGACTAGATGTTGAAAATCGCATTCATCACCACCGGTCTGGATACCGGCGGTGCCGAGGTGTTCCTGATTGATCTGCTCAAGAACCTGAAAGCCTCGGGTATCGATCCCTTGGTGGTCAGCCTCACCGGCAAGGGGTTACTCCATGACGAGTTGGTCGAGTTCGGGGTGCCGGTGGTCGCCCTGGAGGGCTACAGCCCGCTGATGCTGCCGCTGCTCAAGCACCGCGCCCTGCAGGAAGTCAGGCGCTTCGGCCCCGACCTGGTGCAGGGCTGGATGTACCATGGCAACTACATCGCCTCCGACGTGGGCACCCGCCTCGGCGTGCCAGTCGCCTGGAGCGTGCACCATTCACTGTCAGGCCTCAGGCAGGAGAAGAAGTCCTTGCGCCTGCTGATCCATCTCTTGCGCAAGCGCTCCGGCAAGGCGACTTTCGTCCAGTACTGCTCCCACGTCAGCAAGTATCACCACGAACGCATCGGCTTCGCCACTCACAACAGCCGGGTCATTCCCAACGGTTTCGATTGCAACAAGTTCGCCCCCGACCCGCCGCAGCGCGCCACGGTCAGGCGACAGCTGGGTCTTTCAGACGAGCATTTCGCCATCGCCCATATCGCCCGCTACCACCCCGTCAAGGACCATGCGAACCTGCTGCATGCCGTCAAGCGAGCCCTGGCGGTCGATGATCGCTTTCGCTGCTACCTGATCGGCGACCAGGTGGACGACGACAACGCTGAGCTGGTCGCGTTGCGGCGCGAGCTGGGTATCGAGCACGCAGTGCACTTCCTCGGCCTGCGCAAGGACGTGGACCGGCTGTTGCCTGGCTTCGACCTGGTCACCACCTCATCGGCCTGGGGTGAGGCTTTCCCCATCGTACTCGGCGAGGCCATGGCCTGCGGCATCCCCTGCACGGCCACCGACCTGGGCGACTGCAGATACCTGATCGACGACACCGGCCTCGTCGTGCCCCCCCGGGACCCGGCGGCCCTCTCCGCCGCCTGGCTGGAATTGCAGCAGGAAGCCCCCGAGGTCAGGGAAGAACGCTGCCGTGCGGCACGACGCCGTATCGTCGAGAACTTCAGCATCGATGCCGTGTCGGCGCGCTTCAAGGCCCTCTACGAGGAAGCCCTGCGCAGCACTCCCGGCCCCTTCGCTACCAGAGCCTAGCATCGGCAACCGGAGGAGCCGCTCGGGCGGCTCCGCGTGTGTTCATGGGTTCAGATTCGATTCAGGTTCGTGCGGTATGGTGTAATGTCCATGACGTCATGGGGCAGGCATGTTCGATAACATAAAACGCCAAGGATCACACTGACACATGAGGCTGTTGCTGCTCGAAGACGATGGCCTGCTCGCTGAGAGCTTGTCCGAGAGCCTGAAGGACAGCGGTTACCAGATCGACCTGTCCACGTCGCTGGAAGTGGCCAGGCGCTTCATGGCTAGTGAAGATTACCTCCTGGCGATTCTGGATCTCGGCTTGCCGGACGGTTCCAGCCTTGGCTTGCTCGCCGAGTGGCGCCAGAAAGGGGTGGATCTTCCGGTTCTGATCCTGACGGCGCGGGACACCTGGGAAGACAAGGTCATGGGTCTGGAATCCGGCGCCGATGATTATCTGACCAAGCCGTTTCATGAGGCGGAGCTGCTCGCCCGAATCAAGGCACTATTGCGTCGTCGCTCGGGCAATATGTCTAAGATGCTAACGCTCAACGGTGTGTCTCTGGATGAAGACAATCAATGTGTCAGACTCGACGGCGGTCCCTGGCAGTCCTTGACGGCAACGGAGTTCCGCCTGCTTCGCTATCTGATGCATCACCCCAACCGCGTGATTTCGAAGGAACATTTGCTCAACCACCTCTACACGCTTGATCAGGACGCCGCGGCGCCTAACCTGGTGGAGGTATATATCGGTCGTCTGCGGCGCCACCTTGGCAAATCGATGATCCATACACGTCGTGGGCAGGGTTATGTCTTTATTACGCGTTGACCGGCGCAGCTTGCGCATCCGTCTGCTGGTCTGGCTGATCGGCTTCGCTGCGCTGGCGGCGGGAGCCAGCTGGTTGTTCCATGATAGATTACACAATGACCTGGCACGTGATTTCCTGAGAGAACGCCTGCGAAGTGAAGCGAACCATGCCATCGATCAGTTACAGAAGGACTGGCTTTCCGCGCCGGCACTGATGACATCATCCAGCCAGATCTATCTGATCTTTCATCATCTTTACGTTCTTCGCCTCGGAGACACCATCATCGCCTCGGAAGGCCGTTGGCAGGATGCTCTGGCTTCCCTGCTCGAGGAGGAGCAAGAGGCACTGGTGGAGGTCAGGGATGATGAGTATCACCTTCTCGTTTACCGCCAGCCATTCATGCTGAACGGAGAAACTGGCGTATTGCTGGTGGCGGATGACTTTTCTCATGTGGAAGCGGGGCTGTTCAAGCGACACTGGTGGGTATCCGTGATCGCCGCTGGCCTGATGTTGCTTCTGGTGATCCTGAACCTGCTGGCGGTCAATCTTGGACTGGTTCCGCTATCGCGACTCCGCGACCAGCTGGTTCAACTTCAATCGGGCAAGAGAGATCGACTCTCTCTGGATGTACCCTCCGAGCTGGACAGCCTGGTCAACCAGCTCAACCGGCTGATCGACGAGATCGACGATCGGCTGCGGCGCTCCCGCGAATCCACGGCAAACCTGTCTCATGCGCTCAAGACACCCCTGACGGCGGTCATCCAGGTACTGAGGGGGACGCGCCCCATCGATGATGAGCGGCGCAGGAAACTGGTGCAACGACTGGAGGCGATGCACGCCCAGCTTGACGCGGAACTTCGGCGTACACGAATCGCCGGCCCCAATGCGGGGCGCATGTCACAACTGGATCAGGACTGTGGACGGCTGCTGGAGATGTTTCGAGGCCTCTATCCGGAAAAGTGGTTCTGTTTAACCTTGCCGACGGTGAAGAGTAATCGGGTACCGATCGAGTCACAGGACCTTTCCGAGATGCTGGGGATCGTCCTGGACAATGCGGGCAAGTGGGCGAGCCGCCAAGTGAACTGTACTATCTCCCTCGACAAGGCATTGAGGATCACCGTCGAGGATGATGGTCCCGGGGTCGCGGAGGACGAACTGCCACACCTCGGCCAGCGTGGCAGGCGCCTCGACGAGCGCCACCCCGGATACGGCCTGGGGTTATCAATCCTGAGACAGCTCGTCACACGGTATGGGGGACAAGTAGCGTTCGATACTGGAAAACTTGATGGCTTGAGAGTGAATATTGCCATTCCCATCGCCTGATAATCCCTCTGGATCCCGGCTTTTTCAGCTGGGATTCAGCTTCTCCCGTCATAATGGTCAGCATCAGGTATTGATGGAAACCGTCTGGAAAGTTCGCGAGTCATCACGCCCCCGCTGCCACGCCGTTGGCCTCTGAAAAGCGATGCGGCACTCGGACCCGCGTCAGGCGGATTCATGTCGATGAAGCCTGGGCGATTCGATGAGGAGAGTAAAAAAATGGACGTTTGCCTAGTCAACGATACGTCTGACGACCCCAACCTGGGAGCGATCGCCACCTCCAGGGCGCTGCGGGAGCTGATTCAAGAGGCGGGTGGCTCGGTGGCATCCACCCTGTATCAGTACCGTCTCGGACTCCCGCAACCCGACGATACGCTCGAGGCAAGGCACTCGACATCGGAGGGGTGCGCCGACCAGGAGCTGCCCGATATCGCCCCAGTGAGCTGGAACGCCTTCGACGCATGCGCGGCGCGAGTCATGGACGGGGAGTGGTTTGCGTGGATCTACCGGGCGCTGAACGACTGTGATGCTGTGCTGATCAACGGCGAGGGGTGCATCTTCGATTGTACGCGACAGAGCCGGATGATCTACTTCATCGCCTATCTGGCCAAACGCTATCTGGGCAAGCCCACGGCCATCGTCAATCACAGCATTGTGATGAACGACCCGGTACTGGTAGAAATCGCGGCCAATGTCTACCCCTGCCTTGATGACATCGTGTTCCGCGAACCGGATTCAGCAAGCGCCTGCCCCGGTATAGCGGGGCATGTGGGGGCGGATGCCGCCTATATCTACTCTCCTCAACCGCTAGCGGATTGGAGCGGTCCGCATCTCGAACATTTCGATCCCGAGCGGCCCTATGTGTGTGTTGGCGGAGGGTCGGTGTTCTTCCGTGGAGTGCGCCCCGGACACGATCCGATTCCCGATTTCATGCGGCTGTGCAAGCGATTTCGACAGGAAATCGGGCAGGTGGTGTTGACGGCCTCCTCCCACAAGGACTTGCGCCTCATGACGCCGGTATCGCGAGAACTCGGGCTGCCGCTGATCGGTACCGACGACACTTTGCAGGCTACGATCGATGTGCTTGGGCATGCCACGGCCTACATCGGCGCGCGGTGGCATCCCAGTGTGTTTGCCCATCGCGGCGGCACCCCCGTGATCGCCTGGACGGAACATACGCCCAAGATGACGGCCTTCCTCAGGCAGGCCGACCTGCCCCTGGCAAGGTTCGATCCTTTTCGCATCGAAGCGCAACTTGAGGCAATCGTGAGGCTGGCAAATACCTACCTCCAAGAAGGCGAGGTGCTTCGCAAGCGGCTACGGGCCGGTGCACAACGTCTGGAGCACAGGGCGAGTGACAATATCCGGATACTCGGGTAACCACTCCCTGCCTGGATGGGCGGGCAGCCGACACACGCTCACTCGCCCCGCCGGGCGCCTGACGGCGCCATTCGCTCGGCGAAGCACCAACACCTACGCATACCCGTGCGGGTTATGCTGCTGCCAATGCCAGGTGTCGGCCAGCATGTCGTCGAGGCCGCGCCGGGCCTGCCAGTCCAGTTCCTCGCGCGCCTTGCCGGGGTCGGCCCAGATCGCCGCCACGTCCCCCGCGCGCCGCGGCGCATAGTGAAACGGCACGGGCTGCCCGGTGACCTGCTCGAAGCGCTCGACCATCTGCAACACCGACACCCCCTGCCCGGTCCCCAGGTTGTAGGCGTGGGCCCCCGGCCGCGACAAGCTCGTCAGGGCCTTTACATGCCCCTCTGCCAGGTCCATCACGTGCAGGTAGTCGCGCTCGCAGGTGCCATCCGCAGTGGGATAGTCGTTGCCGAAGATGGAGAGCCGCTCGCGCCGCCCCACGGCTACCTGGGCGATGAACGGCATCAGGTTGTTGGGAAACCCCTGGGGGTCCTCTCCGATCCGACCGCTCGGGTGTGCACCGATGGGATTAAAGTATCGCAGCAGGGCCACCGACCAGCGGCTATCGGCGCGGCACAGATCCTCCAGCACCTGCTCCACCATGGCCTTGGAGACCCCGTAGGGGCTGCTGGACACGCCACGCGGCAGCGACTCGTGGCACGGCATGGGCGCATCGGGCCCGTAGACGGTGGCCGATGAGCTGAATACCAACCGGCGCACCCCCGCCGCCTGCATCGCCTGGCACAGCGTCACCGTGCCGGCCACGTTGTTCTTGTAGTAGGCCAGCGGCTGTTCGACGCTCTCCCCGACAGCCTTCAGGCCGGCAAAGTGGATCACCGCCTCCGGCGAGTGCTCGGCCAGCAGGTCATCCATGCACTGACGGTCGAGAATATCCCCCTCGATGAAGGTCAGCCGACGCCCGGCCAGTTCCTCGACGCGCCGCAGGGATTCCCGTGAAGCGTTGACCAGGTTGTCCAGCACGACTACCTCGTGCCCCGCCTCCAGCAGGGTCAGCACCGTATGCGAGCCGATGTAGCCGGCCCCGCCTGTTACCAGAACGATCATGATGGCTTGCCTCTCGTGAGATTACATATAATAATCAAGTGTAACAAAACGATGCCAAATCACCCATATAACTTACCTCAATACCGCTTTCGAATCGGTGCACCGGGGCTTCTCATTGTCCAGTAGCAGGATCCTCATTGAGGCCCGGACGCCGATACCCGTTATAAAGTACTGACACATATCCGGCGCATCCTGAGGACGCAACGATGAAGCTCACCACCTGGCTGACCCTGGCTACCCTGGCGATGGCGCCACATTCTCATGCCATGGGGACCGACCGACTTCACAGCGAACACGGAGACGACATGATCCAACTCGATATCACCGGGAAGGAGGGCACGCGTTTCAACGGCAACGTCACCATTCATGCAGGTGGTGATACCCAGCATCGTCAGCTGGATGGTTCAGTGCCTACCCGGCTGACGTTCCAGGGAGAGGGTATCGACCTGGAACTCACCCAAAACAGCGAGGGGAACCTCTTCATCGAAGTGCACAAGGGCGGCAATCGCAGCAGCTCCCGAGTCACCGGCCAGGGCAGCCGGGTGCGGCTATCGGTCCAATAGCCGGTGCAGCGGATAGAGCCCGTCGCCTAAGGAAGGACAAGAGCAAAAACCTCCAAAAAAAAACCGGCCTCCGAAGAGGCCGGTTTAGGTACTGCGCCAGGCAAGGCGCGTTTACTGAACGACCGAAGCGGTGTTGAAGCTGCCGCGCTGAGTGGTGCTGGCAGAGTTGGCTACGCCCGTCTGGATATGATCGGCGGTGTTGGCAAAGCCGCCAGACTGGGCAATGGCTGAGCTGTTGAACATCCCCTTCTGATAAACATAGGCCGTGCCAAAGGCGCCGGACTGGCTCACAGATGAGGAGTTGGCGAAGCCATACTGGCGGATATCCGCATCATTGTCGTAGCCGCTCTGTTCCACGAGCGACTTGTTAAAGATGCCTTCCTGTTCGGTCTGGGCCATATCAGCGATGCCGCTCTGGCTGATATCGGAGTAGTTCTTGACGCCCTGCTGGGTGATCTTGGCATTGTTGCGGGCGCCGCCCTGATCAACCTGAGCATTGTTGGCGAAGCCTTCCTGCTCGACCCTGGAGACTCCGAAGAGACCCGACTGGGAGACATCGGCATTGTTGTAGCCACCGAACCAGCCCGAGCCGTTGCTCTGGTCCACAGAGGACAAGTTGTAGGAACCGGTCTGGCTAACATTGGCAGTCTGTTGGTAACCGCTTTGGTCGACGTCGGACTCGTTCGACGCGTTGGTCTGCAGCACGTTAGCGTCCTGACCGGTGCCACGCTGTTTAACGTAGGATTCGTTGCCCCAGCCGTACTGCTGGACATCGGCGTCGTTGCGGCTGCCCCGCTGGTCGACTTCGGAGCTGTTGTAAGCCCCGAACTGGGTTACGTTGAGATCGTGACCGCGGCCAGTCTGGTAGCTTTCAGTCTCGTTACCCCAACCGCGCTGGAAGTGGGTAGCGTCCTGGCCGCGGCCGGCCTGCTCAACATCTGCCTCATTGCGGATACCGATCTGGGTTACGCTGGCATCCTGATTGCCATAGCCAGACTGCTGGTCAATCTGTGCATCGTTACCCCAACCGGATTGGTCGACGGTGGCGTCGCTGTTGTCGTTTGCGATGGCATAGCCACTAGACATGGCAACAGCAGCAGCCAGCAGAGTCATCTTGAATTTCATGATAGTTCCCCTTACATGTTGCCCTGGCATAGCAGTCGTTGTTGGCAGTTACCAGGTCGATTTATGAAGCCGCTTGTCACCAAGACGGCCTCACTGAATCAGGTAACCCATGATGAAACATCAGTGCTGGATCACCTGAATTGCTGCCTTTCCACGCGAGAACTGTGTGACTTCAACAGGCGTCCCACGTGAGGCATTCAGTTGCATGACATCCACCCTACCGCGGACGCCACCCTGAATAATGTTGGCTTCCTTCCCGTATCCCTGCTGCAGGAGATTGGCCTCGTGTCCCTGGCCATACTGGACGATGGAACCCTCGAGATAACCTCCCGACTGAAGAATCCTGGCGCCATGACCAGAGCCGCTTTGTACGCTCAACGCACGGTTACCGACGCCGTCCTGCATGACCAGTGAGTCATTGTTCATGCCAGACTGCCGGATGGTGCTATCCTGGCGATTTCCGTGTTGATCGGTTACCGCAACATTGCCGAAAGAATACGCCGCATTTCCCTGAGCGAGCTCGGATGCCTGATGAAGATCGAGAGCGGAGGCTGTTGCCGAGAACCCCAGCATCGCCACGCATGCAAGGTGTACAAATGGCTGCAAGGCCTTCATTGAAGTCCTGGCCTGGATCGGGGTCTTCGTGTTCATCGAGGTTTGCATCGGGGTGATTCCTGCTCGTTAAGCTTGTTACAAGTATTTACAAACAGGACACACACAGCAATCAAATGTTTCTATGAATCTTCACCATCAGCAAACTCAGCACCTCGGCCCCCAGACTCATGACTTGGTTAATTAGCCAGAGTCGGAAAGTCTTAGCATTAGATGACCAAGCCGCAGGGACCTAAGTACCGGTACACCGGACCGCTCCCTTCGGCAGGAAAAAGCCACGGCCAGGTACGATGACCAAAAAAAAGCCGGCCCAGAGGGCCGGCATGAACTAGTGGTTACGCGTGTCGGATCAAAGCATTGGGATAGGAGCATCACGATAGGCAGTGAACACTTCGTGTTCGATATCCTCCGGATTTTCCAGCGACCATAGCCCCCTGTCGACGCCTTGGGTAACCAAATGAATGACGGCTGATTCGATGGCCGACATGACGGCCATCTGCACGGGCTCGTTGTGGGTATAGCCAGCCTCGGCTTCAAGCAGGCGCTGGAAACTGATAAAGCGATAGACCCCGGCCCGCACCTCATGGGAGTAAATCGTCTTGCTGGTGGTCACGTTGCCCAGCACTTCGCCCGTGGCAATATCCACTGCGCGCAGATTAATCGTCACCTGATCGACCTGATATTCTCCTGAGGCGCCAATACCAAAATATTCGGCGCCTATCCCCCCCGTCTTCATGTTGGAATCGTAGGCGATGATGCCGCCTTCAAGGAGTAGTCGTGCGGCGTTCAGCGACGACAGCTCGCCCTCTCTACCCACACGCTCCAGATTGGCCCTGATGATACGCCGCTCGGTCAGCAGGTTCTGCAGCCCCACCCGTTCAAGGGGGACGAACCACCCTGACTCCGCCAATGCCGAACTCAACATCGCCGCCCCACCCTGGGTAACGGCGGTCGAGAAGGTACTGGCAGGTGATGGGCGATACTGCCCGGTCTGATCGCGGAAGTCGTACACGGCCGCCCGTATCGGGGCACTGGGCCTCGGCAGCCGGACCAGATCCCTGTAGGTGTCTGTTCGAGGCGTCAAGGTGGCTGGCTCCCCCTCCAGGTGATCATAGGAGGTCACCACGCTGGCACAGCCGCTCAAGGTCAGTAACCCCGCTGCCATTAGAGTCGTGATCAATTTCATGTTTCTGCTCCCTGTTCCTTTGTATTTTTTCGTCTCAGCTCATCAGCGCCACGTCAGAACTGTCCCGAAGGCTGTCCGAGATTTATCGTTGTCTGTTCACCTGAGGTGCGATCCAGGATGTTCATCACAAAGCCACCCCCGCCCAGGCTACGAATTCTTATTCTCAGGTTTGAACTTTCGATCAGGCTGGTGCGTCCGGGCTCACCGTCCACAGCATCCTGAATCGCATCTTCCACCAGTCCGGCCCTCAAGTCCTGGAGAAACAGGTCCGTCTCGGAAAAGTTGCCGAAATCGGGGGCATCTGGGTCGGTATTGTCATCCTGTGACTGAGCCTTGTTCAGCAGGTAGTTGCCGACTAGCGGGTCTCCACCGAAGGAAGGATTGATGGGCTTGTAGATCAGCTCACCTGAGTAAGCGAGGCCCGCCGTGAACGTCATGCCTGTCGCCAGTGCTACGGATGCAATGTATTTAGCCTTCATCGTTATTCTCCTCTAACGAGCTAGATTTCTTGGTCAGCCAGGTCCGGATCATTATCAAGCGCCTGAAGAATGGTTTCCCTGATAACCATCTCCTCAACTTGCTCGATGGCGACTTTGACATACTGGTCAATGTCACTGAGCCTCGGTGGCATGGTGGCTTCGAATATCACTTTGTTATCAAGCATTATCCAGATCTGGCTTCCCCATCTGGCGGAGGGCCTCTCGTAAATTGCGAGATTGGCTTCTCTTATTACCGGATGCTCCAGGCTCAATTTGCCGAACTGCCTGAAAAATGTCTTCCCGGTCATGGTAACGGTGCGGTCGATAAGCACACCCTGAATTCCGGGCTCACCCAGGCTGAACTGTCGGTCCAGTTCCTCTTCTGCTTGTCCGGGCTTCTCCACGATCCCTTCCTGTTCCTCCTCGACAATGCTCTCCTCCTCGACGATGGGTTCCTGCTCCTGAATCAAGCCCCCTGGGTCCAACTCGACCTGGGCATATGCGCTGGTAGCAATAGCCAGGGGTATCGTGAGAATGCAGAGCAGTGCAAAAGTCTCTACCGAATGGATTCGAGGTTGCATTCCTTTACTCTCCTGCGATTGTTCAATTTCTGTAGCGGAGGTGGAGCGCCAAGATTCTGCCTTGCCCAATTGACCGCTTGAGTTCTATTGTGGACATCGATCTTCTTGAAGATATTGTACAAGTGCGACTTTACCGTATGTTCGCTGACAAAAAGTCCGTCGGCGATCTGCATATTTGACGCACCAGAGCCTAGTAACCCGATGATTTCCAACTCTCTCTGCGTAAGACCGCAAGCGGGACGATAGGAGTTCAGCGACTGTTTCCTGAAAAACTCTATAAGGTGTGTCATTAGCGTCCTGGACATCCAGAGGTGTCCTTCCAGAAGCTTGTCGATGCCTTTGCAGATCAACTCGAGAGAGTCATGACGGTAGAAGACCCCCGAAAGATGCATGAAGGTCAGCAATTTTGCCGCATGTGCTTCATCTTGCATGTTGAGAGCCACAAGACACATATCGTCATATTCGGCGAGCATTTCCTGCCATATCAGCATATGGCTTTCGTCCAGATAACCCGCATCCATGATCACGATGACCGCATCGTCTGGAAGGCTCGCTGCGCTGTCTTTCGGTGAGAGCTGCGACACAGCACAGTTGATGTTGTTCTTGATGAAATCGATGAAGAGGCTCAATTGTGGGTTGTGCTCCGACACAATCACCACACTCCCTTTCCTTAGATCCATGCTTTTCTCCCGTATGATCATGCTCTAACCATTGTTCGCGGTTTTTCTTCATGGCAGTCGGAGGGAAGTATGGTACGAAGCTTCATTTATGTAAATATATGTTACCTATTGTATTTTATGGTCATCCAAAGAACTAGAATTCTAACACTTTAGTAATCCTTTTTAAAACATATGCTTAACATTTATCAATGAATCATATTCAATTTTATGGTATTCTAATATGAATAATATTCAGCGATAGGCAGCACAAATTAGTGGCAAACCGTCACTCATACGGCTTACCCGCCACGCGGCGGCTCACTTTTGTACCCACCGGGCCATCGACACCGAGCGGCTGTACCAGCTGCAGTAATGCCTGATCGCCGATCCGTGCATCAAACGCCGCCTGGGACCGTTGTCGCGCCCGCCTCCCCTGCTACTGGGTAGGATCAGTTTGCTCCTCCACCCCTACATCTGGTGGTCACCAGTCGTAGCCATGAATCACTCGCGCTTTCGTCCCACGCCGCCGACAAGTGTCTCATCGGGTTCAACCGTGCCGGAGAGTCGTTCGCGTCTTGTCCAGGATGGATGCCGCAGTCACTGTCCTCTGATAGCAACAGGACGAACGCACAAGGCGCCCTCGCGAACGCCGCCACGGCACCGCTGCAAACCCGCACTTTATGCAGACGAGGCCATTGGGCCAGGGGAGTTATTCCAACCATGCAGCGCAGACCGCGTCGTTGGGAAACATGTCAATGAACTCGTGTTACTTGCACGGATCGTCACGACCGGCCACTATCGCGCCCAACGCGGTGTCACTACATAGTGCAGGAGGAGAAAACCGTTCACCGGTTTTAGTGAAATAGATGCTTAAAATTGGCCGAAAGCCCGGAATTCGCAATAAATAAGCATTAAGTCTGACAGTCTTCTGATCACAAAGATCATAAGTACCATACCAGCCATATCACCCGACTCCCCATGAATAATGATGAAATAATAATCGGAAGTCTTATAATGATAATATTGTGTTGTTTTGTTTTGTAAATTATTTTATGGTCTTTGTAAACTCTCTCTCTTCGCGGGTGCGCCACCGGAGTGAACTTCATCATGAAATTTCGAAAAGATATACAGATGGTTAGAGGAATATCGGTCTTATTTGTTGTCCTTTACCATTTGCAAATCGCCTCCATGCAGAGCGGTTTTCTCGGCGTAGATGTATTTTTTGTAATAAGTGGATTCCTGATGGCGGTACTCTATCAGGAGGGCAAGGCGAAAGAATTTTTCCGTAGGCGTGCCAAAAGGCTCCTTCCTGCCTATTTTGTCACTATATTGGCGAGCTTGCTTTTAGCCATATTTATCACACTTCCCACCGAGCTGGATCAGGTGGTGGAGCAGTCTTTATTTGCTACCTTCTTCGCGTCAAACCTTGGTTTCTGGATGCAGAATTCATATTTCGGCACCAGGGAGTTTGCCCCCTTGCTCCATCTCTGGTCCCTGGGGGTGGAAATTCAGTACTATCTGTTGGTTCCCTTGCTTTTCTATGTATTCAAGAAAATCAGATTTTCCTACTTTCTGATTCTTGTGGGGTCTGCCTCATTATGTTTTGTCATGACGACCATATCGCCGAAGACATCATTCTTCATGGTGCCGCTGAGGCTGTGGGAATTCTTGTTGGGGTATGGGGCAGCAACATTTCTCACTCTAAACGGCAATGTGAAATATACCAACAAGTC
Source organism: Halomonas jincaotanensis (assembly GCF_018448785.1). GTDB lineage: Bacteria > Pseudomonadota > Gammaproteobacteria > Pseudomonadales > Halomonadaceae > Halomonas > Halomonas jincaotanensis. The sequence goes on from NZ_JAHCLU010000011.1 coordinate 97,186, forward strand.
CTGGATGGGCGGGGTTGCTATTATTGTACTTGCCGCCATCCCCTTCATGCCTGTAGACGGCCAAGCACAAAGCGTCATAAGCGGTCATCCGGGTATAGCTGCGTTGATTGTGTGCTTGGCAACGACTGCGGTGATGAGCTTCGGTCTCCCGGTTCGCCTCCAGGCTTCATGGGCTGGCGACTCGTTAACCTTGCTCGGAAAATATTCCTACTCTATCTACCTGGCGCATTTCCCCGTGATCGTCCTGTATCTCTATGAGCCGTTCTCGGGGACGGTGATGAGTACTGGCAGCTTCCAGGATACGCTTATCCTGTGCGGGCTTATCGCCGTGCTATCACTCGCGCTCTATCATGGTGTAGAAAAACCAAGCCAGAATGTGAACGTAAAAAAAGTCTTGCCTGCTACCATGCTGGCAACACTGCTGCTTTCCCTTACTGCACACGCTTCAGAACGGTTCAGGTATGATTCGAGCGAGCGAGCCATCTTCAACGCCTGGGAGGATAGGGCCACTTATCGTTGTGGGAAAATCTTTAGATTATTGAATCCGCTTTCCATAAGCTGCGAATTGTCAGGCGACAGGGATATGGAACACGGTGATGCCGTCATGCTGGTTGGCAACAGTCATGCGGATTCCATTAAAACGGAGTTTGTGGAGGTGGCCGAGGATTATGGAAAAAAGGTATACTTTATGGTGCCCAACAATCCACTAATGCCTGGGGGGCCTTCAATCGAAGCGGTCCTCAATGAAGCTATCGAGAGAGACGTAAGTGAAATTGTGCTTCATTATGATGCCGATGGACTGGAACAGGTTCCCATGGAGAATTTGGTGAAAGATGCGGGTGAGAAGAACATCATTGTCTCACTCATCATGCCCGTGCCTTCCTATGATAGTCATATACCCGAAGCTCTGTGGCACCAAAAGGAATCGGGCAGACCCATCCCCAGGAAAACTATTGAGGAATATGTAGAAGAGAATAAAAAAAGTTTTGATCTGGTCGAAAGAATAGATGCACTAAATTTCTTTTACTATGAAACGGCGGATTATCTCTGCAAAGAGGAGTGCTCCGTGACCGATGCGTCGGGAAAACCCCTCTATTTTGACGCTCATCACCTGACATTGTCCGGTGCCAAGGTAATCGACGATGCCTTTGAGCTTTCGCTGGAGTAGGCCCGGTGTGGGATTCATCCCCTGAGCTGAGCCTGGATATGTGTTCCCTGAATCCTGGATTCATAGAATAACCGCAGCACCTGCTGTGTTGAACCGTACCGGGATTCCCGGAGGCCCCATACCTTAGAGGATGGATCCATGAACCCTGCGAAGCGATATTCCCCCGTATTCCCCCGAGGTACGTCAGCGGGCATTCCATTAGGGTAAGACGCGCAACCTTCCCGCTTAAGCCTGTCGGATTTACGTCATGGTGTTCCGTACAAGCATAGGGCTTTGATGAGTTGGGCCATCTCACCCCACCATGATGCCTCGTATCCGCTTCCTGTTCGACTAGGCGCCCCCGTCGAGCCAGCGTTTTGCCTCGGGCTGCCTTCAGATTCCCCCTCGCGGGAGACACCCTTGCCTTCGGCTAGCACTTCCCCTTGCCGGGCGTGCAGGGGACTTTCACCCCCGAGTCATACCGGGGTGTCAACGCCAATGAAGGCTGTCCGGATTTCATCACTTTAGATTGTCCGTTTTTTATCAGTGCTCTTTCATCGG
>NZ_JAHCLU010000012.1 GCF_018448785.1 Halomonas jincaotanensis
GCTGCGCCGGCGGTCAATATCAATTCCTGAACGTTATGAAAGGAGCCTGAGAAAGCCAGTAAGGGCATAGATCAACCGGTTACCAAGCAGCCCGAGGCCGGTAATGCTGTCCAGTACCGACAACCAAGGGGTTCATAACGCTCGTCCGGCACCCTTATGAATGAGGCGGGGTTATCTACGTAGCCATACCCGTTACCTTCCCCGACACTTGCGTAGTCATCCAGCAGGTCGGTAAGTTTCCAGAGTCGCGAACCCGCGGTGGCGTCATCGTCGATTTGTGATATATAAGAAAGATCTTCTTTCGTCACATAATCTTCGTCGAACAGACCATAATCATCGGCATTGTCTTCATGAACCGGGATCGAGACGCCATCCTCGTTGACTTCAACCTCTTCCCATGGGACGAGGACGTGCGTATCGCCAATGTCCCATAAGCCGCCAACTTGAGCGATGATGGCAACGATTTCGTTCTTATCGTTGAGAAGTATGTTCTCAACGCTACCGATCTCTTCATCATCCGAGCCTAAAACCTCTGTGTCCATCAAGCTTTCCGCTGTCATGCCACCTTCTTCATAGATGGTGTCATAATTCCATTCGCTGATAGCGGTTACATTACCATTATTTTCCTCTGCTTGAGCTTGAGCCGCGACCGTGGCCGAGGCAATTGCGACGGCTAAAATAGAAGCGGATTGTAACAGTCTCATGAAGCTTTCCTCCTTGGCGCATTTTCCTGTGTCAGGATGCTGCGAAATCTCATCCTGAGATGATGGCGTCGCGGTCCGTGCGACGCATGGTGCAATTCCCTGTACAGGCTGTTCCCTTGCCGCACCCACATTTAAAATAGGCGAACTGTGCCATCTTATCTGTGCGCTGGCGTACAGGGCGTCGCTGTCGCGCGTCAATCTGGATGAGAAGTTGGTGTCAAGGCCCCTCTCTTTTACCCTGCCTTGCCTGATGCACAAGGGGTGTCGTTCGAGTCCCTGTCGCTGGGCGACACGGGATGGCTGGTCTTGAGTGTCGCGCGGATATGACGACAGCTATGGTAGAGAAGGACGCACTTTCGGCGAGATGCAACCGTTTTCCGCCGGAGCCTCTCAGCATTTGATCGTCGTCATGGTCGCAGATGGCGCCGCTGTGACGGAGTGGTGTCACGCGAATCGGAAGCCTCGCCAAACATCGACTAGGCTGGACGTGCAGCGGACACGGCGCCGGGTCCGCCTGCTTATCGGGCTCGGCTGGGCCGGACGCCGATCGCGGGCTACCTCAGGATGTAGGGATCACCGTCAAGTAACCGTACGTCGCTAACGATTTTCCGACCTGACGCCATAGCGCGACTGGCGAAACAGGAACAAAGCGCACCATCCCGTTCAAGGAGATACGGACGACATGTCGGAACCTCACTCGTCCAGAGCGGGCGCCATCGTGCTCTTCGTGGCGGCGAACCACCGCCATGGATATTGAGACGGGCGAAGTCGTCTGGTCGCGGCAATGGGTTCATCACGATATCTGGGATTACGATCCCCCCGCCCCCCTTCGTTGATGGATATCACGGTGGAGGGTGAGGAGATACCGGCGCTGATCCAGGCGACCAAGATGGGCTTTCTGTTTGTGGTTAATCGCGAAACCGGCGAAGACGTTTGGCCGATCGAGGAGCGTCCGGTGCCTGGCGGTGATGGAAGTGTCGACGGAGAGGATTACGCCCCGACCCAACCCTTCCCGACCAAACCGGCGCCGCTGCTCGATCAGTCCGAGAAGCCCGAGGTCTGGGCGCTGGCCGATGCCGTTAGCTTCGGTGAATGCTCGGCACTCTGGGAGGATCTCCGGTACGAAGGCCTGTACACCCCGCCTACCACCCAAGGCGAAGGCACGCTGGGCTACCCCATCACGGCGGGCGGTGCACAGTGGGGTGGAGTGGCCTTCGATCCGGAGAGCCAGACGGCGATTGTCAACACTTCTCACATTGTGCAGTACGTCAAGCTCTATGGGCGCGAGGCGTACGAGGAAGCCAACACCGGCTCGGGCAATAAAGTGGGTTTCGCGCCACAGGAAGGGGCGCCCTATGGCATGCGCCTCAAAGTGGCGATGAATTGGCTGGGCATGCCCTGCTGGGAACCGCCCTTCGGTGAACTCGTGGCCCTCGATATGACCACCGGTGAGGTGAAATGGCGTCGCCCGGTGGGTGCTTCGCAGCAACACGGTTTCTTCATGCCTGAAAGCTGGGGCTCGCCGACGATCGGCGGCCCAGCGGTCACAGCCGGCGGGCTGGTATTCATTGGCGCCTCAATGGACGCCAAGGTGCTCGCCTATTCGCTCGAGACGGGCGAGGAGCTGTGGGAAGACCAGGTCGAGGCGCCCTCCGTATCGAACCCTGCGGTCTACGAATACAACGGTCGCGAGTACGTTGCCTTCATTGCCGGCGGCAACACCATTCTGAAAGCTGATGTCGGCGATCAGATCGCGGTCTACGCGCTGCCGGAAGACTAGCCGCCGGCAGCCAATCGCAGAAGAAGACGGGGCGGGTCTTCGGACTCGCCCCGCCTTGTGTGAAGGAGCAACTCTTTCGATTATTTCAACGACCCCACCTTGCCTGCGACGCCTGGCGCTGATAACGCTTGGCGAAGGGCGCCGCGGTCACGCCATGCACGATGATCGAGACGGCCACGATCAGGCTGCCGACCACCCAGGCCGTGTCGTTTTTGATTCGCCTGGCAATCAGCACGGCATAGAAGAGCGCCAAAACACCGATCGGACCGAACCAGCCCATTACCAGCGCAAACGGCTTCTCCCTTACCGGTGGCAGCCAGGGCCGTAGTGCCGAGATGACCGGCAAGCGGCGCAGCAGTAAGACGAGCGCGGCAAGCGCAGGGCGATGCCCATCAGGCTGATACCAAGCGTCAGGCGGGCGGTCTCTTCAAGCAACGTATAGACATTGCCCCACGCTGAGGGATTAAGCCACCCGAGCCCATGGGGGCTGAGCAGGATGCCCAGCAGAAAGGCCACCAGCGGAGGAGTCAGCCAGGAGCGATCGAGCGGTCGTGACAGCAATCAAAGCTGCGATATGACGGGGAACAGAACCTTTTCCGAAATTTTTTCACGCAACCCGCGGCTTTTCCACTGGGCATAGGAATACGGCTCAGCCGCCAGCAGATCGTTCTCGAACGCCGCCGTCATCTGTGTTGCGAAGTCGCTGCTATAGACATTAAGACTCGCTTCGTCATTGAGCCGAATCGAGCGAATGTCGAAGTTGGTTGAACCCACCGAAACAAACTCGGTATCGATAACCAGCAGCTTCGTGTGAAGCATCGTCGGCTGATAGACGTGGATCTCGGCACCTGCGTGCAGCAGCACGCCCCAATCGGCCTTGGAGGCGATCTTGACCGTTAGCGAATCGATGTGCGGCCCAGGCAATAGAATGCGAACGCGAACGTCCCGACGGCGGGCAGCGATCAAGGCCTCGATCAACAGCCTGTCGGGCACAAAGTAGGACGCCGCCAAGTCGATAGTCGCGTCGGCTGCCGCGATGGCAAGTAGATACATCAGGTGCATGCTCTCGCTCCCGCCGGATGGCGAGGCAAGGAATACGTGCGATTCCATCTCGCCCTCCTTCTGCAGGTCCGGAAAGTAGTTCGGGCCGTTCAGCACTTGGCCGGTGATCTTGATCCAATTGTCGTTGAAGGCCGCTTGCAACTGCTGCACGACGGGCCCGTCAATCCGGAAGTGAGTGTCTCGCCAGTGCTCGGGATCGCCTCCGTCGCCAGTCCACTGATCCGCTATGCCTACCCCTCCGGTGAACCCGATGCATCCATCGACCACGAGCAATTTGCGATGGGTGCGGTTGTTCATGCGCTGGAGGCTGTACCACTGCAGCGGCCGATATCGATGCAAACGCACCCCGGCGGCCTGCAGGGAATCCAGCAGCGACGGCTCCATCTTATTGCTACCGACCCAGTCGATGATGACGCTAACCGGCACGCCCGCTCGGGCCCGTTCAGAAAGCGCTTGCGTGAACTCTTCGCCGGTCTGCCCCGACCAGTAAATGAAGGTTTCTAAAGTGATCGACGTCTGAGCCGAGCGGATGGCCTGCAGCATCGCTGGAAAGATCTCGTTGCCGTTTTGCAGCGGGGTCACCTTACTGCCGCGCACTATCCTCGGACCCAGCAAGACGGACATCTCGCGCCGAAACTGCGGATCGGAGACAACATAGCGATGCTCGACTTTGCGCTCCAGCGCTTTCTCGGGTGGCTTGACGTTCTGCCACAATAACAGCGTCAGGCCGGTGGCCAGCACGGTGGTCCCGATTACCCAGAGCATAGATTTCTGGCTCCCAGTCGATGACATCCAAGCTGGACAAAGGAGAACAGCTCAGTCAATGGATACGGGCGGCTTTCTATTTGCGGCACGCAGCAATCCGGCACCGAGGATGCGGTAGCGGATGTCGTTGCCACTGTAGACCAGCGCTGAGTATAGGCAACCGCCTGGTTTCATGATCGGCAAGAGGGTGCCAGGCCTAAACGGATGTCTGAAAATCCGCACGCCAGGACGCTCACACTACCTATCTGAGCATCTGATCGTAGATCTCGCAATCGGCGGCGTAGCAGCAACAGGAGGCCTCCTCGAGGCCAAGGCGATCGTGTACGGTGATCCTGCCACGGTAATAGTCGATAAGGCCGCGCCTTTGCAGCGCCTTGGCCGCCACGGAGACTCCCTCACGACGCACGCCCAGCATCGAGGAAAGAAACGTGTGGGTGAGACGCAACTGGTCACCCCGGGTCCTGTCATGAGCCGTCAACAACGCGCGTGCCAGACGCGCTTCCAATTGGTGGAAATGGGCACAGGCTGCGGATTGGGATAACTGGCTCACCAAGACGTAGAGATGGCGCCTCAACAGTTCCTCTAGCGCGAGACTCCCCTCGAGGTGGTCCAGGAAGCAGGCCGACGACACACGCAGGGCTGGTCCCGCCCCCTGGACGACCGCTTGAAGCGAACTTCTCTCTGACCCGAGCATCAGGGAGATCCCCACCATCTCTTCATTGCCGGCCATGGAGACTTCCAGCTGACCTCCGCTCTTCAGGGAGGCAACCAGGGAAACGAGGCAGTCAATGGGAAAGAAGGCGTGAGAGATCCTTTCACCCGGCTTGGCCAACATCTGGCCGTGTTCCAAATCCACGGTCTCACAGTCGGCGAGAAATCGTTCCCTTTCCTCTTCAGGCAGGCTGTCGAGAAGTCGATTGGTATGAGAAAGGGAGGTCGTGAAACTCATGTGACCTGTCCTAGAGTGAATAATTAGCCATCGGCACATGGAAAGAACATCATGAAACCTCGATGGCAGAAACCGATCGGGAAAGAAAATATCTCTCACATCGACGACACCTAGGACGTTAGTATGGGCGTTTTTTTCTATCCAGTCGGTGCGGTGGAAAACATTGGTTTCGCTCATGTGTATGGGGGGTGAGGGCCTCTACGAGGTAAAGACATCGAAACGTGATCAAGTGGTGACCGGGAGAGGATCTCGGTCTTCAACAGGTCTATCGAGCCTTACGGTTTTCCTCCAGGATGCGCAGGGCGGAATTTCCTTAAGTCTCCCCCATTCCGCAACGCTGCGTTCGTTAGCGCACAGTGAGTGCGCGCCGTAATGTTTACCCTGAGGGTGAGTGTGGCAAAAGAAATGCCTAAACAAGGATATTTCACTATATCTGGTTATTCGAGAACTTCCTGCTCAAGCCGTTCCGAGAGTTGTGTGCCCCTGAACGAGACCTGTGGCCACCTTTAAATTCCTCTGATGGATTGGGATGGTCGGGACTCATGGTTGTTGTCCCTGGTTGTTGTCCCTGAACGCTTGGTCATTGAGACCGCCGTGCATTCATTTAAAGATAAAGGGATTCTTTATTACTATGAAACAATCCAATGATGCCTTTCCTTCACGTCTAAAAGAGTCCGAAGATCGGGTCGAGCCGTTTATCCGGACCGACCCCGTGGTTCATTCCGGCAATGAATACCGGTGGCATGGGCCGCTGGATGAGGTCGCGTTATCAAAATATGAGCGCGATGGCTTTCTGTGGTTTAAAGGGTTCTTCAACCAGGAGCGGATGGCTCCGTTCTTCGACGAACTTCGTGAGATGAGTCAGGACAAGGAAATGCTGGCATCAGACCAGGTTATCCAGGACCCCAACACCGGCGACATCCGCTCAGTGTTCGCCATGCATGAGCTTTCCGATCACTTCAGCCGCCTGACCCGAGACCCCCGCATCCTGGGTATGGTCAGGCAGCTGCTCGGCAGTGAGGTCTACATTCACCAATCGCGGATTAACGACAAGTTGGGGTTTGAAGGCAGTGGCTTTTACTGGCACTCGGACTTCGAGACCTGGCACAGTGAAGATGGAATGCCCCGCATGCGGTCGGTTAGTGCCTCGCTGATGCTCACGGACAATAACGAGTTCAATGGCCCGCTGATGTTGATTCCCGGCTCCCACCACTACTTCATCCCCTGCGTGGGTGAAACGCCGGACCTCAACTGGCAAGAATCCCTCAAGGCCCAGCGGCTAGGGGTTCCGGACCAGAAGGCACTCGCCATGATGGCCAATCGCGGCGGTATTCAGGCGCCTAAAGGGCCGGCAGGTTCGCTGATGCTGTTTGAGGGCAATACGCTGCACGCATCGAACCTAAACATGTCCCCTTGGCCCAGGTCCAATCTGTTCTTTGTCTACAACAGTGTCGACAACCTGCTGAAAGAGCCCTATGCCGCCAAGTCGGAACGGCCCGACTTTTTGGGGGCCCGGAAGAACACCGCACCCCTGACGATGCATGACGATTTCCCAGAACTGGCCTGACCAACGCAGGGTCCTGGGCAAATAAAAAGCAGGGAGTCGCCCTGGCCCCGCCTAATTCATCGGGATGACTCAGAAAAGAAGATGGTCGGGTAGACCGGGACGAGCAATCGCCCGGTCTACCCGACTCAAGTGTCTGATGTGGTCACCGAGAAAGGGCGATCGGGTAGCCAGACCCAGGCCGCGGCGCCCGGTCAGCCGTTCGAGTCCTTCCACGACCGGGGCCAGCCCCCAGTGGATCTGAAGCGCCAGGCTGGCCAGCAGCAAGCCCCCAGCCCGACCAGGGAGAGCGCCAGCAGGCGATTGAGGCGAGTGACCCCGCGGTCGAATTCCTCTCGCGAACCGGCCACCTCGCTGACATGCAAGGGCGTTTCCAGCGGTGCCAGATTTATGACGCGCTCGATGACTCTGAGCGGGGTCTCCCGGGGGCCGAGGACATCGCACAGGGTCAGGGTGCTCGCATCGCCGACTTGCCCGTACCAGCCGGAAAATACCTAGTCGAAGCGTGGGTCACCCAGCGAGCGTTCATGCAGTAGACGGCTGATCTGGACATCGATGACGTTGGAGTCCGGCTCATGGTCGCGATCGTAGACATGCTCGGCGAACTCGGTATGGCTGACTACCCGTGGCGCGGCATGCAGCAGGTAGGCGACCAGGCGCGATTCCTGAGCCATCAGGCTCACCGGCCGGCCGCTGCGTACCTCATCGTGCAGGCCCTGCCAGTGCTCGTCGCTCCAGGAGGAACGCCAGCATTTGATTACCGGCGCCTGGGGCATTACCGCCGACGACGTCCGCCAGGCCTTCGATGCGGCGAGTGCCGAGGGTATGGTCGACTTTGAGGAGATCAAGATCGACAAGGACGGCACCATCGAGATCGAGGGGCGTAATGATCAGGGCCGCGAACTCGAGATTACTACCCGCCTCGGCGAGAGTGGCGTGACCCACGTCGAGCGCGACTGACCGTTTGGCGTCTAGTCGCATCTTTTCTGTGACGGTCGACCTACTGCCGCCCTCTTGTTGATGGGAAGGGACTGACAGGAAACTGAGGTTAGGCAGGAAACAGAGGACTGGAACGGCGTTGAAACGCTGCGGCAGGGGCTTCGCTTATAGGGTGCTAGGCTTATCCAAGTGCATTGAATCGTCATTCAATGGTCATGAAGGCGTCACCGGGTTGCGCGTCAAATGGTCCGCCTCACTCACTTGGAGAGCTCGTCATGTCGTTTACACGTCGCCGATTCCTGCAGGGTAGCCTGGCCGCCGGTGCCGCCGCCACCGTGCCGTCCTTCTACATCAACAAGGCTCTGGCGCAGGACGAGACGCTACGCATCTACGCCTGGGCGGGTTACTTTTCCGACGAGATGCTGGCGGACTTCACCGACAAGACCGGCATTCAGGCTACGTTTACCCCTTACGGCACCAATGATGAGCTGATGAACTCGCTGCGCGCCAGCGATGGCAGTGGCTTCGACGTGATCATGCCTACCGTGGACCGTGTCCCGGGCTACCTCGACTACAACCTGATCCAGCCGCTGGACGAGTCGCGTATCAACTGGAGCGGGGCACTGGACAGCGCCATCGAAGGCTCCGAAACCGGGGGTGTGGTCGATGGCAAGCGCTATTTCGCACCTAGCGACTGGGGCACCGAGGCCATCACCTGGCACCGCCGCTTCGCTGACGTCGACCGCGCCACCCTGAGCTACGCCGACCTGTGGAACCCCGAACACGGTCAGGGTGTCACGGTGCGCGGCCACTCGGCGCTGGTCGGCATCGGCCTGTGGTTGGAGCGCGAGGGAAAGCTGCCGCATCCCATGCTCGACTCCTACAAGAGCGAAGAGGCAATGCGCGCCAACTTTGACGTCATCCTCGGCGAGGCGGTCAAGCACAAACAGATGTTGGTGCAATTCTGGGACACCGAGAACGAGGCCCAGGCGGCGTTTCGCACCAACGGCGCGATCATCGGCCAGACTTGGGACTCCACCGCCTTCCGCCTGCAGCAGGAGGGCGAAGATATCGCCTACGGCACACCACGCGAGGGCGCACTCGCCTGGATGGAGGGTTTCGTGATTCCCAGGAACGCCCAGAACCCCGACGCTGTCTACGAGCTGATCAATTGGTACTACACGCCGGAGTCCGGCGCCATGTTCGTCGAGGCCACCGGCTACAACTCCACCGCGAAGGGCGCGACCGAACTGCTGCCCGAGGCGACGCGCAACTTCTTCACCGAGTCCTACACGGAGGAAGACTTGGCCAACCTCTGGTGGTGGCCCATTCAGGAGCCCTGGTACGTGGCCCTGCGGAACGAGTATCAGGATCGCTATCTGTCCGCCTGACGGATGCCTGGCCACGAGGTGACGATGGACGGTAGCGTCCGACTGGATGAAGTGGTGATGCGCTTCGGCGACTTCACCGCCATTGAACGCACATCGCTCGAGATCGGCTCGGGAGAGTTCTTCAGCTTTCTCGGCCCTTCGGGCTGCGGTAAGACCACACTGCTCAATATCATCAGCGGCTTTCTCGCCCCCAGCGAGGGCCAGGTGTTCATCGGCAACGAGCCGATGGCCAGAAGGGCGGTAAATCGGCGCCCGACGGCGATGATCTTCCAGAACCTGGCGCTGTTCCCGCTGATGACGGTCTTCGAGAACATCGAGTTCGGGCTGGAAGTGCGCGGGGTCGAAAAGCGCAAGCGACGCGACACTTCCGAACGCCTGCTGGCGCTGGTGGCGCTGGAAGGCAGCGGGCCCAAGAAGGTCACCGAACTGTCCGGAGGGCAGAAACAGCGCGTCGCCATCGCCCGGGCGCTGGCCGTCGAGCCGCGGGTGCTGTTGCTCGACGAACCGCTCTCGGCGCTCGACCTCAAGTTGCGCCAGCGCATGCGCGCCGAGCTTAAGGCGATTCAGCGCAAGACCGGTATCACGTTCATCTATATCACCCATGATCAGGGCGAGGCGCTGACCATGTCCGACCGGGTGGCGGTGATGTCGGCGGGGCGCATCCAGCAGGTGGCCGATCCGATGACGCTCTATCGTGCCCCGGCCACTGGCTTCGTGGCGGCCTTCGTGGGCGAGAACAATCGCTTCGAGACGACGGTGGTCGACCGCGAAGGCGAGAGGGTCAGGCTCGACGCCGGCACGCTCGGTGAACTGGCCGGTCGGGCAGGCGAAGGTGTTTCGTTGAGCAATGGCAAGTCTGTGGCGCTGTTCGTGCGCCCGGAGCATCTACGGCCGGTTACTCCCGACAGCCCCGGGCCGCAGCTTGACACCGAGATCGAGGCGGTACATTTCGAGGGCGCCTGGGTGATGCTGGAAACCCGGCTTCTCGCCTCGGGCGAGACGCTGCGCGTCCAGCTCGGTCATGAGATCTCGCGGCATTATGCCGACGCCCTGTCGGTCGGCCAGCGCATGGGTTTCGGCTATGACCCCCAGGATGCCGTGGTACTTCCCGACGACGGCAGCCCGGTGGTCGATGAGGCTACCGGTGAGGTCAGGGAGGCGGATCGGCAGGCGAGGTCGCATGTTTAGGCAGCTCAAGGCGCGCTTCGGCGGTCCGCTTGCCATGGCGATCCTGACGCTGCTGGGCATCTGGCTGATCCTGATGGTGACCCTGCCGCAGTTGCAGATGATCGACTACTCCTTTCGGCCCAACCTACTGCCCGCCCAGCGAGGTGGCCCGGAGGATGGCTGGACGCTCGCCAACTATGTGACGCTCTTCAACAACGAGATTCATCGGGCGATCTTCTTCAAGACGCTGTGGTCGAGCGTGCTGGTGACCCTGCTGACGCTGGCGGTGAGCTATCCACTGGCCTGGTACCTGGCCAAGGTGGCCACTCCCCGTCAGGCGGCGCTGTGTCTGCTGCTGCTGATCATTCCCTTCTGGATCAATGAGATCCTGCGCACCTACTCCTGGTTCATCATCCTGGCGTTTCGTGGCCCATTGAACGAGGTGCTGATGATGCTGGGGCTGATTGAGCGGCCGATCCGCTTTCTCAGCGGCGATGGCGGCGTGATGATCGGCATGGTCTACGCCTATATCCTGTTCATGGTGTTTCCCGTGTACAACGCCATCGAAAGCCTCGACGACAACCAGGTGCGCGCTGCGCGAGACCTGGGGGCGGGGACTATCCGTACTCATCGGCGCATCGTCATCCCTCACGCCAAGCCCGGCATCGCTACCGGCTGCATCATGACCTTCATGCTCGCCGCCGGCAGTTATGCGGTGCCGGCGCTGCTGGGTTCGCCGGGCAGTCGCTGGTTCACCCAGATCATCTACAACTGGTTCTTCGAGGGCGGCAACTGGAACCAGGGCGCGGCCTATGCGTTTCTGCTGCTGGTGCTGTGCATTGGCTTCATGTCGTTGGTCATGAAGTTCTTCAAGGTCGGGCTGGGGGACATCGCCAGATGAGGGAGGCAAGCGCGTGAGCTCGCAGAGACTATTGGCGCTGGGCCTGCGCTTCTACGTGGTGGTGTTCTTCGGCTATCTTTTCCTGCCGTTGCTGGTGATGGCGGCGGCCACCTTCAACGACAGCCGCTTTCCCACGGTGACGCCCTGGGACGGCACGACCCTGCGCTGGTTCGGCGAGCTCGCCGCCGACGGCGGCATGTGGCAGGCGCTGGCCAACAGCGCGGTCGTCGCCGCGGGCGTGCTCTGCCTGGCGGTACCCATTGGCATTGCCACGGCGCTATTTCTCAATACCGTCTCCAGCCGTGCCAAGCCGTTTCTCTATGCGCTGATTCTCTCGCCCCTGCTGACGCCGGGCGTCATCATCGGCATCTCGACGCTGATCTTCTGGCGGGAACTGGGCGTCACCGGCGGGCGGTTCCTGACCGTGTTGGGGCAATCCACCTTCATTGCCGCCTACGTGATGCTGATGGTAACGGCGCGCCTGCAGCGCTTCGATCGCACCATGGAGCGTGCGGCGCTGGATCTCGGCGCCAGCCAGTGGCAGATGTTTCGCCGCATCCTGCTGCCCTATCTCAAGCCGGCGATCTACTCGGCGGCCGTGATCGCCTTTCTGCAATCCTTCGAGAACTACAACACCTCGCTGTTCGTGGTCGGTCATGACACTACCCTGACGGTCTATATCGCCTCCAAGGTTCGTACCGGCCTGACGCCGGCGGTCAATGCGCTAGGCCTGATCCTGATTCTGGTCACGGTGGCGCTGGCCATCGTCTATGAAGTCAAGCGGCGCCGCGAAGCGGCACGCACCAGGTCGAGCATATGATCCTGATGGCTATCGGTCTAATCTAGTCATCAATGGCATCTCTTCCTGCCGCAGGATTGGTGCCCTCCAACAATAAAATCGCCAACCAAGAGACAAAGCCACCATGAGCACTACCCGTATTCAGCATTATATCGATGGGCAAACGTCAGCCGGCGTGTCCGGTCAGGCCCAGGATGTCTTCAACCCCGCCACCGGCCAGGTAACCGGTAAAATCTCCCTGGCGAACCATGCCGATGTCGATAGCGCCGTGTCGTCAGCCAGTGCGGCCTTTCCGGCCTGGGCCGACACCCCGCCGATTCGCCGTGCCCGGGTGATGTTCCGATTCCTGGAGTTGCTCAATGCCCACAAGGATGAGCTGGCGCGAGCCATCACCCTCGAGCACGGCAAGGTGTTCACCGATGCCCAGGGCGAAGTGGCCCGTGAATTCGGCTGCCGTATCCAGGTCGGCATGGTGGGGATCAATGTGCCGATCCCGGTGCCCATGGCCTGGCACTGCTTCGGTGGCTGGAAACGCTCGCTGTTCGGCGACACTCACGCCTACGGTGAAGAGGGTGTGCGGTTCTATACCCAGCAGAAGTCGATCATGCAGCGCTGGTCGGATTCCATCGATGCCGGTTCCGAATTCGCCATGCCGACTCACAAGTGAGTGGAACGAGAGGGGATCTCATGGCCAAGCAAACCTTCGACTACATCGTCGTGGGCGCCGGCACCGCCGGCTGCCTGCTGGCCAACCGTCTGAGTGCCGACCCGACCAATCGGGTGCTGCTGATCGAGGCGGGCGGTCGCGACAACTACCACTGGATACACATCCCGGTGGGTTACCTCTACTGCATCAACAACCCGCGAACCGATTGGTGCTTTCGCACCGAGTCCGACCCCGGACTCAATGGTCGTTCGCTGATCTATCCCCGCGGCAAGACTCTGGGCGGCAGCTCGAGCATCAACGGTATGCTCTATATCCGCGGTCAGGCCCGCGACTACGACAGTTGGGCCGAGGCCGCCGGCGATGACGCCTGGCGCTGGGAGAACTGCCTGCCCGACTTCATGAAGCATGAAGATCATCATCGACTGGATGCCGGCGGCGACGCCGATGGCGTTCATCGCGATTACCATGGCCATGGCGGCGAGTGGCGGGTGGAGAAGCAGCGTCTCAGCTGGCAGGTGCTCGACGACTTCGCTACCGCGGCCGTGGAAGCCGGCATTCCGCGAACCCGCGATTTCAACCGCGGCGATAACGAGGGGGTCGATTACTTCGAGGTCAACCAGCGCTCAGGTTGGCGCTGGAACACCGCCAAGGCGTTCCTGCGTACGGCCGAAAAGCGCAATAACCTGACGCTCTGGCACTCCACGCAGGTGCTGGGGCTGATGCTGGAACGAGGCGGCGAGACGGCGCAGGGTGGCGAGGTGTGTTGCCGGGGGGTGCGCGTCGAGCGTGAGGGCGAGGAAATACTCGCCCAGGCGGACCGCGAGGTAATTCTCTCCGCCGGCGCCATCGGCTCGCCGCAACTACTGCAGCTCTCCGGTATCGGTCCGGCCGACCTGCTGCGCGAGCACGAGATTCCGGTGATCCACGACCTGCCGGGTGTCGGCGAGAACCTGCAGGATCATTTGCAGATCCGCTCGGTGTATCGTGTCAGGGGCGCCAAGACGCTCAATACCATGGCCAACTCGCTGGTCGGCAAGGCGGGCATCGGGCTTGAGTACCTGCTCAAACGCTCCGGGCCCATGAGCATGGCGCCCTCGCAGCTGTGTGCCTTCACGCGTAGCTCAGACGAGTACACCCATCCCAACATCGAATACCACGTCCAGCCGCTGAGCCTCGAAGCCTTCGGTCAGCCGCTCCACGACTACCCGGCGATCACGGCGAGTGTGTGCAACCTCAATCCGACCAGTCGCGGTACGGTGCGCATCAAGAGCGCCGACCCGCGCCAGGCACCGGCTATCGATCCCCACTACCTGAGCACCCCTGAGGATCGCCAGGTGGCGGCGGACTCGCTGCGGGTCACGCGGCGCATTGCCGAGCAACCAGCCTTCGCGAAATATTCGCCCGAGGAGGTCAAGCCCGGTGTGGAATACCAGAGCGACGAGGAGCTGGCGCGCCTGGCGGGTGATATCGGCACCACCATCTTCCACCCGGTTGGCACCACCAAGATGGGGCGCGACGACGATCCCCTGGCGGTCGTGGACGCTCACCTGCGGGTGCGCGGGGTGGCGGGGCTGCGCGTGGTGGATGCGGGTGTCATGCCCACCATCACCAGCGGCAACACCAACTCGCCGACGCTGATGATCGCCGAGAAGGCGGCTAACTGGATTCTCACCGGCGAGTAGTGATGCCATCGCCAAGCGAGATACGACAACGGCAGGGTAACAACCCTGTCATCCAGAACAAATAGTGTTTGACCTGTGCCCGGCAAGGGGGCATGATGCGTGCAGTTGGTTAGCAAGTCGAACATCGCAAGTGGTCATCGAAACGCTCTGTAGCATCGATTTCCCGGTGAAAGTTTCTTGTTTTACCCACTGCATTTCGGGTATCTCCCGGCACAATCACACGCTATTTGAGGAATTCAAAAATGGCTACCGGTACAGTTAAGTGGTTCAACGATACTAAAGGTTTTGGCTTCATTTCTCCGGACGACAACGGTGACGATCTGTTCGCTCACTTCTCCGAGATTCAAGCTGACGGCTTCAAGTCTCTGCAAGACGGCCAGAAGGTTTCCTTCGACGTCACCCAGGGCAAGAAAGGCCTCCAGGCTTCCAACATCCAGGTCGTCAACTGAGCCTTATCGGCTGAGTCTGTCATGACCTAGATGTCACTACCTTAGGTAGTGGAAAAGACCCGCTTATGCGGGTCTTTTTGCGTGTGTATTATTCGCGCATTTATAATTAATTGATATTAAAAAATTATTAAAAATAACTTTTTAGAATAATCTGGCGCCGCCAGAATGGTTTCTCTGCCTGTTGTGACGGATCTGCCTCATGTCGCTGGACGCCTGGCTCGCCCTCATCGTCGTTACTGCTGTCTTTCCACTGATGGCATTCTCCCGCTATGGGCTCGATATCGTGCTGCTCGGCGCGGTGATCCTCCTGCTGACGCTGGGCGTGATCGAACCCGACCAGGCGCTGGCGGGCTTCTCCAGCAGCGCGCTGTTCACCGTGGCGTTCATGTACGTGCTGGTCGCGAGTATCCGCGAGACGGGGGGCATCGACCTGATCATACGTTACGCGCTCGGACGCCCTCGCGGTGAGCTCAAGGCGCTGATACGCCTGCTGCTGCCGGTGGCATCACTTAGTGCGTTTCTCAACAATACGCCGGTAGTTGCAACCTATATCCCCGCGGTTCTGAGCTGGAGTCAACGGCTGCCCGCGCACCGCTTGCTGATACCGCTGAGCTTCGCTTCCATCATCGGTTGCACCATCACGCTGTTCGGCACCAGAACGAATCTGGTGGTGCACGGCCTAGTATATCTGATCGTGCTAGGACCCAGAATGCTACCGAAACGGCGCGGTGCTGGCGGTCTGTCGAGGTGGCGAGCGAGTCGTCGGCAACCTTGGTCAGGTGCGCCTGCAGGCCGCCGACGTGTTGCAGCTGGAGGCGCGCCCGCCCTTTGTCGAGCGCCATCGGCAATCGCGCGATTTCCTGTTGATCAGTCAGGTCAATGGGGCGGCGAGGCCGGCGCATGAGAAGGCCTGGCTGGCCTGGAGCATCCTGGCCGGTGTTGTGGTGCTGGCCTCGCTGGGCGTGATGAGCATGA
Organism: Halomonas jincaotanensis; assembly: GCF_018448785.1. Taxonomy (GTDB): domain Bacteria; phylum Pseudomonadota; class Gammaproteobacteria; order Pseudomonadales; family Halomonadaceae; genus Halomonas; species Halomonas jincaotanensis. The sequence continues at coordinate 15,795 of NZ_JAHCLU010000012.1, forward strand.
TGAATGCCGCGATGCTGGGCGCGGCCTTGACGCTTCTTACCGGCTGCTGCAGCGTGGGGGCGGCCAAGCGTGGCCTGGACACGCAAGTGCTACTCACCATTGCTGCCTCTTTCGGCCTCGGCGCCGCCCTGGAGACATCCGGCGCCGCGGGCGTGTTGGCGGGCAATGTGCTTGCCTTGGCCGGGGGCAATCCCTGGGCCTTGTTGGTGGCCACCTATATCGTGGTGGCGCTACTCACGGCATTGGTCACCAACAATGCCGCGGCGGTGGTCACCTTCCCCATCGTCATGACCAGCGCCAAGAGCCTGGGGGTCAACCCGATGCCCTTCGTGGTGGTGGTCATGTTCGCGGCTTAGGCCAGCTTTCTGACGCCCATTGGCTATCAGACCAATCTCATGGTTCAGGGGCCGGGGGGCTATCGTCTCAGTGATTTCCTGCGCCTGGGAGGGCCGCTCAACCTGCTGACGGGGGCCGTGGCACTGGCACTGATTCCGCTGGTCTGGCCATTCTGAGTGATGCCTGGCCGTCTCGCCGTCGCGGCCGCTTTGCGGTAGGGTAGCGGGGGTTTCATTCTCTTTTGTCCGATCGTCTCGAAAGCCCAAGGAATTTCGCACCCATGAGCAACCCCGGTGAACTGATCATCGAGCCGCGCAACGGTAAGCCCGCCGATGCCTGTTTTTTCATCCTGCATGGCCTGGGAGCCGACGGCCGCGATTTCGAGCCGATGGTGCCGGCGCTGCCGCTTCCCGCCGATGCCAGCGTACGCGTGATTCTTCCCCACGCGCCACAGATGCCGGTCACCGTCAATGGTGGCATGGTCATGCCGGCCTGGTTCGACATCCTCGAGATGAGCCTGGATCGCCGGGTCGACGAACCGCAATTAAAGATATCCGCCAAGCGTATCCAGGCGCTGGTTCAAGCGCAGATCGAACAGGGCATCGACAGCCGGCGAATCATACTGGCTGGTTTCTCACAGGGCGGCGCAGTGGCCTATGAGGCCGCGTTGTCGTTCGAGCGTCCGCTGGGCGGGCTGCTGGCGATGTCGACCTATTTCGCGACCGCCGACAGTATCACGCTTGCCGAAGCCAACCGTGGGTTACCCATCGAGGTGCATCACGGCAACTTTGACCCGGTCGTGCCCGAGGCACTGGGCAAGGCCGCCTATGAGAAAGTGGTGTCGCTAGGCTATCCGGCGAAATATCGCAGCTATCCCATGGCCCATGCGGTCTGCCCCCAGCAGGTACAGGATATCGGCAAATGGCTGGGCGGGCGGTTGGAGGATTCATGACGGCGGTGCCATGCTGATGGTAGCAAGGCTTGTGGAGATAGAAAGGTCGGCGATGATGCCCCCATTATCGCTTGAAGTCGTCGATATCATCCCAATCTCTTGCAGGTATCTTCAGGTTAAAAGGAGTTAGCGACCATGTCTGATCTGTCTACCGATTTTCGCCTGCCGTCCGGCTGTCCGGCATGCGGCAGCCATCGCATGCAGGTGTCGGAGGTCAAGAATCCCGATGACAAGGTGTTCTGCGCCTCTTGCCGGCGTTACATATGCCTCTGGCATGAAGCGGAATCCGCCCTCGAGCATGGCCCTTCCAGTGAAACCGAAGCGTTGATCGAGAAGGCGGCCAATCGCAAGGACGACTGAGTCTGCTTGCCTGACGATGTGACTGAGTGGCCCGGAGGGATGGCGTGTGGTCTAGCCTCAGGTCGCATTGAGTTTTGTGCACCGCAGGAATACCATTTTCGCGGTTCGAATGCCGGCCTGGGCGAGCGAAAACTGCCAGGCCGACCCTCACGGCGACAATCCACGCGTTGAAAACCCAAGGAGTCACCATGAAAGACCCCGTTCGCGTTACCATTACCGGCGCTGCCGGCCAGATCAGCTATTCCCTCGCGTTCCGTATTGCCTCCGGCGACATGCTGGGCAAGGACCAGCCGGTCATCCTGCAGCTTCTGGAGATCCCGCCGGCCATGGACGCCCTGAACGGCGTGGTGATGGAGCTCAACGACTGTGCCTTCCCGCTGGTGCAGGGCATCGTTGCCACCGACGATGCCAACGTCGCCTTCAAGGATAGCGATTACGCGCTGCTGGTTGGTGCCCGCCCTCGCGGCCCGGGGATGGAGCGCAAGGATCTGCTGGAAGCCAACGCGGCGATCTTCTCCGTGCAGGGCAAGGCGCTCAATGACAACGCCAGCCGTAACATCAAGGTGCTGGTGGTGGGCAACCCGGCCAATACCAACGCGCTGATCGCCTCCTGCAACGCGCCGGACCTCGACCAGGGGCAGTTCACGGCGATGATGCGCCTGGATCACAACCGTTCGCTGACGCAACTGGCCCAGAAGGTCGGGAAGCACGTTACCGATGTGGAATCCATTATCGTCTGGGGCAACCACAGTGCCACCCAGTACCCCGATCTGGCCCACTGCAAGGTGGGCGGCAAGCCCGCACTGGAGATGATCGAGCGCGACTGGTACGAGAACGATTTCATCCCCACCGTGCAGCAGCGCGGTGCTGCCATCATCAAGGCGCGCGGTGCATCTTCGGCGGCTTCGGCGGCCTCGGCGGCGATCGATCACATGCGTGACTGGGCGCTGGGCAGCGACGGTATCGTCAGCATGGGCATTCCGTCCGATGGCAGCTACGGCATCGAGCCAGGCATCATCTATTCCTACCCGGTGGTGTGCAAGAGCGGCCACTACGAGATTGTTCAGGGCCTCGAAGTCGATGATTTCAGCCGTGGCCGCATGAAGGCTACCGAAGACGAGCTACGCGAAGAGCGTGCCGCCGTCGAGCATTTGCTCGGCTGATCCTTCGGCTTCCGGCATGAAATAACGCCCTGGCGGGGTCTCTCGCCAGGGCGTTTGCGTGTTCAGGGCCCGATTGCCCCGTCCGGCATCATTTCGCTTGTCGGGCGCGCATCAGTCGCGCAGGCTGATAATCTTCCAGCCGTGTGCTTCGGCGGCCTGGCGCAGGGTGGGGTCCGGGTCCACGGCGACCGGATGGTCGACGCGTTCGAGCAGCGGCAGATCATTGTGGGAGTCGCTGTAGAACCAGGCACCATCGAGAGCGAGGTTCTTGCGGGTCAGCCACTCATCGAGTCGCTTGACCTTACCTTCCCGATAGCTGGGCGTGCCGGTGACTCGCCCGGTATAGCGACCATCGATGCTTTCTGGCTCCACCGCAATCAACTCGTCGATACCCAATCGCTTGGCGATAGGGCCGGTGATGAAGCGATTGGTGGCGGTGATGATCAAGAGCGTATCGCCACTGGTGCGATGGCGGGCCACCAGGTCTTCGCCCTTGGGCAGAATGTGGGGCTCGATCTTGCTGGCCATGAATTGCTGATGCCAGGCGGCCAGCTGCTCGGGGCTATGCTGCGTCAAAGGCTTGAGCGCGACCTCGAGAAAGGCATGCATGTCCAGGGTGCCATCCGCGTAGTCGGCCAGGAAGCGATCGTTGGCCTCACGGTAAGCGACCGGGTCAACGGCACCCTGTTCGAGCAGGAATTCTCCCCAGGCATGGTCGCTGTCGATCGATATCAGGGTGTTGTCCAGGTCGAAGATGGCCAGGCTCACGGCGTACCTCTTTAAAGAATTCGTAAACAGATTCGTCTTACAGGGGGTGATTAGGCCAGGGATTATGGCAGAAGCGACGACCGGCTTCGAGCAGCATGCCTCCCGTCGCCGCTTTCCGAGCAGTTTTGTTGATGCCCTTTTGTTGATGCCCTTTGCAGGCTTATGGAAGAATGCTTTTAATACTGGATTAATAAGGTGAAGTCCGTGATCGACGCTGACGGCTTTCGCCCTAACGTTGGTATCATGATTGCCAACGAGCAGGGGCAACTGCTTTGGGCGCGTCGGGTAGGGCAGAACGCTTGGCAGTTTCCCCAGGGAGGCATAAAGGCGAACGAGACTCCGCAACAGGCACTTTTTCGCGAGCTGCACGAGGAAATCGGCCTCACCGCCGATGATGTTCAGCTTCTTGCCTGTACCCGGGGGTGGCTGCGTTATCGCCTGCCCAGACGCATGATTCGTACCCATTCACGGCCGGTGTGCATCGGCCAGAAACAGAAGTGGTTCTTGCTGCGGATACGCTGCCAGGACAGTCGAATTTGCGTGGATGGTACGCCCAAGCCGGAATTCGATGGCTGGCGCTGGGTCAGTTACTGGTACCCTCTGGGTCAGGTAGTGCCCTTCAAGCGTGAGGTGTATCGTCGCGCTCTGCGTGAACTATCGCCCCGCGCTCAGCGGCTTGCCCTCGGGCTGGGGTGATTGGCACGAGGCGGAACAACGGCCATGAAGTCGGGTCTGACACTCATCAAGTCCTGCCGCATTAGGTAGGCAACACCATGTGGACACCACTACGCTCATGCTCGACGTTTTGCGCCGCATCATACAGGAAGTCAACGGGGCCCGGAATCTGGACGCGGCCTTGTCCACCATGGTGCGCCGCATTCGCAAGGCCATGCGTACCGATGTGTGTTCCTTCTATCTCGCCGACCCCGACGATGACCGCCTCGTACTCATGGAAACCATCGGCCTGTGTAGCCAAGCCGTGGGGCAGGTGACGCTATCGCGCAACGAGGGCCTGGTAGGACTGGTGGCCAGCCGAGAGGAACCGCTGAATCTGGAAGACGCCCAGTCGCATCCTTACTTTCGCTACTTTGAGTCGACCGGTGAGGAGCGCTACTCAAGCTTCCTGGGGGTGCCGATCATTCACCAGCGACGCATGCTTGGCGTGCTGGTGGTGCAGCAGTCGGTCAAGCGCCGCTTCGATGAAGAGGATGAGGCGTTTCTTGTCACCATGGCCGCTCAACTGGGTGGCGTGCTGGCGCACTCACTGGCGACCGGTAATCTCAATCGGCGCAGCCTGAACGATGGTCAGGCGGTGTTCAAGGGTGTTGCCGCGGGTCCCGGCATGGCCATCGGGGAAGCTGTCGTGATCGCCCCGCCTGCCGATCTCGACAGTGTCCCCGATCTGATTCCCACCGACGTGGAGTACGAGATCACCCGGCTCAACGAGGCGATCGGGCGTGTCAGGCGCGAGATACGCTCGGCCGCCGACCGCCTTTCCAACCGTATCTCGGCTCAGGAGCTGGCGCTGTTCGAGGTGTATCAGCAGATGCTTGGCGAGGCTGCGCTTTACCAGGAAGTCGTCAAACGCATCCGTGAAGGGCAGTGGGCACCCGGTGCGCTGGCCGATGTGGTGCGCCGTCACGTGCAGTATCTCGAGCGTGTCGATGATGACTATCTTCGTGAGCGTGCCGCCGATGTACGCGATCTCGGTCGGCGGGTGCTGGCCCACCTTCAGGAAGAGACCTCGCAGACGCCCGCTGTCTATCCGCAGCGCACCGTATTGGTAGGCGACGAGATCAGTGTGACCATGCTCGGCGAAGTGCCGCGCGAGAAGCTGGTGGGGCTGGTGTCGGTGCGTGGCTCCAGCACCTCCCATGTGGCGATCATTGCCCGCGCCATGGGGATTCCCACTGTGTCGGGGATGGTCGATCTGCCCTTGCCAAGGCTCAATGGGGCGTCGGTGGTGCTTGACGGGCACCGTGGACGCCTGTTCGTGTGGCCCGGGTCCGAGCTTGAGAGCTACTACCAGAACCTGATCGACGAGGAGCTGGCGCTTGCCGAAGTGCTCGAGCATGAGCAGGACCTGCCCAGCCGGACTCCCGATGGCCATGACATGGCGTTGATGGTCAATACCGGCCTGACCGTTGACGCCGTGGCCTCGCTCAAGAGCCGCATCAGCGGAGTTGGCCTCTACCGTACCGAAGTGCCCTTCATGATTACCGAGCGCTTCCCTGGCGAACAGGAGCAGACGCGGCTCTACCGCGAGCAGCTGGAGAGCTTCGCCCCGCTGCCGGTGGTGATGCGGACGCTTGACATCGGCGGCGACAAGGATCTGCCGTATTTCCCGATCGAGGAGGCCAATCCTTTCCTGGGATGGCGGGGGATTCGTGTGACGCTCGACCATCCCGAGGTGCTGATGGTACAGCTGCGCGCCATGCTGCGCGCCTCGCAAGGCCTCGACAACCTCCAGGTGCTGCTGCCCATGGTGACCAACGTCGATGAGGTCGACGATGCGCTGCGCCTGCTCGACCGTGCCATCATCGAGCTGGGCGAGGAGGGAGTCGTGGCCAGGCGGCCGAAAGTGGGGGTCATGATCGAGGTACCGGCGACCCTCTATCAGCTCGAGGCGCTGGCGCAGCGTGCCGACTTCTTTTCGGTCGGCAGCAACGACCTCACGCAGTATTTGCTGGCGGTGGATCGCAACAATCCACGTGTCGCGGAACTCTATGACGCCTGTCATCCCGCCGTGCTGTCGGCGATGGCGCGACTGGCCGACGAGTCGCGCGCGCTTGATCGGCCGATCTCGGTATGCGGCGAGTTGGCCGGCGACCCCGCCGGTGCCTTGCTGTTGATGGGCATGGGCTTCGAGGCGCTATCGATGAACGCACCCAGCCTGCCGAGGGTCCGCGCTGCGATACGTCGCGTACCCCGCAGTGCGGCCTGCGAGCTGGTGACCCAGACCCTCGCTCTCGAATCGCCGAAGGCGGTTCGCCGCCATCTTGCCACTCGCTTCGACGAGTGGCAGCTGACGCACCTCCTGCCACCGAGAAGTTGATCAGGCACCGACCTCGACGCGCATCTCGTCTTCGCCAAGCATCACGCCCTCGGGCCCGAAGCGCCGTTCGCCGATGGTGATGCAACCATCGGCCCGCCATTCCAGCCAAGTGGTCGCGCGAGTGCCGTAATCCTCGCCGACGATAAACGCCGCCGAGAGCCGACGCTCCAACTCCAACTCGATGCCGGTATCCGGCAGCTGATGATCGGCGGTGGGGCGTGAGTCGCGCATTGCCTCTAACGCCGCTTGCGGCCAGCGCTGATGCGCCACGCTGGCGGCGAGCCCTTGGCGGGCGGCGATCAGCTTGGGCCAGGGCGTATCGAGCCCGGCATTGGAGAGGCCGTGCAGGCCAGGGGCGAGCGCCTGCAGCGAGACGCCTTCCCAGCCGCGGTGCAGATGCCAGAGTCGTTTGCCATCCCCCACCAGCAGATTGAAGCCCGCATAGCGCAGGGCACCGCCTGCCGCCAGTCTGTCGAGCCAGGCCGGCAGGGCGTCCGCTTCCAGGGCGTCGCGGACCAGCGCGCCGCGACTCGGTGCCTCGGCCCCGACCTGAAGGCGTGGGTCGCGGACATTGGTCACGGCGGCGAACCGCCCGCGGCGATGTACCGCCAGCCAGGACCCCCCGGCGAGCATGTCGCGTCCGCCGACGATGGCCGGGGCCTCGTCCCAGGCCGCTAGCGGTGCCGTGGGGCGAGCGTGAAATTCGTCACGGTTGGCCACCAGGCGCAGCGGAAAAGTGCTGCCGGGGCGATGATCCAGAGCGATTAGACACATCCGCAGAGCTTAGCGTCACGGCGCCCGCGAGGGAAGATGCCGCCATGCCCAGCCGGCCTCGCCATGACAGCGGTAGCACCGGCATCGTACACTCGCCCCTCTTCGTACCCGAGGAATGGCCATGCGAGCCGAGACACGCAAGGAACGCCTCTGGACACGGCTGGTCAAGCCCCTCTTGTGGCCTGTGCTGACGACGCAGATCTTGCTCGTCGCGCTGTGCGGCCTTGTCTGGTTGACGCTCAGGTGGGCACTTCCCCACGGTCTTTCCTGGAGTCATGGTACCTGGCTGGGGCTAGCGCTTTTTGCGGGCAGCATCCTCAACATGATGATTTTTCTGGCGATGTTGCGCCAGCGGCTGGCTGCACAGGAGGCCAGCCTTGTCGAGCTACTGGAGGATGGCGAGCGGGGGCTGGCGGATGCCGAGCGACGTGAAGGGCGCGTCCTCTCTCCCGATGCCGTTCCCGACGATCCTCACGAGCGTATTTCCCGGCTTCTGGCCGGCATGCGTGCGCTTTATGATGCGCACGGATCGTTCCCCTCTGAGGATGCCGCGTTCGACGCCGGCGATGACCAATCGGTGTTGACCAAGGCACTGGAAAGCCGTGAGCACGACATCGAACAGTTATTGGTGAGTCAGCAGCGGGCTCGCGAGGAATCGCGGCTTAAATCCGGTTACCTGACGCACCTGCAGCAGGAGCTCTGTCCGTTGGTGGCCTCACTGGACAAGATGCTCGCCCCAGGGCCCGGCAGCGCATCGCGCCAGTCCGAGCTTGCGTCCACCCAGGCCCTGCATGACTTACACGAGCGGCTGTCAAGCGTCTCGGTCTTGCTCTCCAACCTGACCGGCGAAGCGCCCGTGAGCCAAGCTGCGGTGTTTCGTCATCGCAAGCCCCGGGTGCTGATCGTCGACGACGGCCCGGTCAATCTGATGCTGGCCCGACAAGTCCTTGAAGGGCAGGGGTTGAATGTCGAGGCCGTTACCAGCGGCGCCGAAGCCCTGGAGCGCAAGATGCAGGCGGATTTCGACCTGGTGCTGATGGATATCTACATGGCCGACATGGACGGCGTCGCGACCAGCTACCGCTGGCGTGAACGCGAGGCGCGCCGGCAGGACGCCCATCGCAGCATTCTCGTGGCACTGACGGCCAATGCCAGCGACGAGGACCGGCACCGTTTTCGCGTGGCGGGAATGGACGACTGCCTGGCCAAGCCCTATCCTCCTCAGGCATTGGTCGAGCTGGTACGGCGCTGGGTGCCGAGCCACGTCGAGGACGTCGGGAATGCCTGACTTCACAGCTGCCCTTGTCGCTCTGATATCCTTGCCGCCCACCGCCATCGGTTAACCCGCCTGTCTCGAGGATCGTCAATGCTGAATTATCCCGCTATCGACCCGGTCGCCATTTCGCTCGGGCCTTTCCAGGTGCACTGGTATGGCTTGATGTACGTGGTCGGTTTCGTCGCCGCCTGGTGGCTTGGTCGCCTGCGTGCCCAGCGCATCGGCCTGACCCACGACGACATCGGCGATCTGTTGTTCTACGCGGCCATCGGGGTGGTGGTCGGCGGTCGCCTGGGCTATGCGCTCTTCTACGGCATGCAGCAGTGGCTCGCCGATCCTTTCTGGGTCCTGCGCGTCTGGGATGGCGGCATGAGTTTCCACGGCGGCCTGGTCGGTGTAGTGCTGGCGCTCTTGTGGTTTGCCCGAAAGAAGCATTTGGCGTTCATGACGCTCGCCGACTTCGTGGCCCCGCTGGTGCCCATCGGCCTGGGGGCGGGGCGCATCGGCAACTTCATCAACCATGAACTCCCCGGCCGGGTCACTGAGCTGCCCTGGGGCATGCCGTTCCCGGGCATGGGACCCGAGCCCCGTCATCCTTCATCGCTCTATGAGGCGCTGCTCGAAGGGGCGGTGCTGTTCGTGGTGCTGTGGTGGGTCTCGGCGCGGCCACAACGACGCGGGCTGGTTTCCGGGCTCTTTCTGTTGCTGTATGGCGTGTTCCGTTTCCTGGTCGAGTTTGTGCGCTTGCCGGATGCCCACCTGGGCTACTTCGCCTTCGGCTGGGTGACCATGGGCATGCTGTTGACGCTGCCGATGATCGGCATTGGTGTGGGGTTGATCCTTTGGTCGCGGCGCCAACCGGTCGATGTTCGCGACGCCTGATGGTCCGCTGGCCCGGTAGCAAGCGGGCGAGTAGACTAGCGCCCATTTATTCCGACTCTCCTGCCATTCAGGGTCCGCCAGACGATGCGAAATCATCAAGACCAGCACGAAGGCCAGTCGGTACTGGAACCTCCCGCTCTCGAACAACCCTACCTGGATCTGATGCGCCAGGTACTCGATAACGGCGTGGAGCGTGGCGATCGCACCGGCGTCGGCACGCGCTCGTTGTTCGGCCACCAGATGCGCTTCGATCTATCGCGCGGGTTTCCGCTGGTCACCACCAAGAAGCTCCACCTGCGCTCGATCATTTTCGAACTGCTGTGGTTTTTGCGCGGCGATACCAATATCGCCTATCTCAAGCAAAACGGCGTGCGCATCTGGGACGAGTGGGCCGACGCAAACGGCGACCTCGGTCCGGTCTACGGGTATCAATGGCGTAGCTGGCCCGACCCGCGCGGCGGCCATATCGATCAGATCGAGAAGCTCCTCGAGCAGATCCGCACGAATCCACAGTCGCGGCGCCTGATCGTGTCCGCCTGGAACCCGGCCCAGGTGGATGACATGCAACTGCCGCCCTGCCATTGTCTCTTCCAGTTCTACGTGGCCGACGGGCGTCTCTCCTGCCAGCTCTACCAGCGCAGCGCGGATATCTTCCTCGGGGTTCCGTTCAACATCGCCAGTTACGCCCTGCTGACGCACATGATCGCTCAGGTCTGTGGCCTTGCTCCCGGTGACTTCGTGCATACCCTGGGTGACGCGCATCTTTACCTGAATCATCTGGATCAGGCCGAGCTTCAGCTCTCGCGTGCGCCACGGGCCGCACCGCAACTTGTGCTCGACCCTGGCGTCACGAGCCTCTTCGACTTCCGTTTCGAGGATATCGCCATCGAGGGCTACGACCCGCACCCCCTGATCAAGGCACAGGTGGCCGTATGAACGACGAGACGCTGATTCCGGTTGCCATGATCGCGGCGCTATCCCGCAACCGCGTGATCGGCGTGGACAACCAGCTGCCCTGGTACCTGCCGGAGGACCTCAAGTTCTTCAAGCGCGTGACCCAGGCCAAGCCGCTGGTGATGGGCCGCAAGACCTTCGCCTCGATCGGCCGCGCGCTGCCGGGGCGACTCAATATCGTGGTGACCCGCGATCGCGACGTTGCCCCCGAGGGCGTGCGGGTCTGTCATGATCTCGACTCGGCGCTGCGCCTGGCCGATCAGCAGGCTACTATCGACGCCGCCGAGGAAATCATGGTCATGGGCGGTGCCGAAATCTATCGGCAAGCCTTGCCCTACGCCTCGCGCCTCTATCTCACCGAAGTCGATATCGAGGTGGAGGGCAATGCCCACTTCCCGGCCCTGGACATGGCCGAGTGGCAGGAAGTGCAGCGCGTTGCCGGCGAGCCCGCCGAGGGTCAGCCGAATTACGACTTCGTCTATTACCTACGACGGTGACGCGGTATATATATGTCAGCGCACTGATGCCGTCGCCTGCTGGCGACATTTGCCGCTTTGCTACGGCTGACTCACACTCACGCAGTGGGGAAGGACTCGGGAGGCCGCCAATTGCTTGACCATCATCACTTGCTCGACGAACTGGAACGTCGCGTTGACGCTGCACGGCAAGCCGTGAGCGAGCGACGCCAGGAATTCGCCAGGTTGCGCGCGCGGCTCAACGAGCTGGAGGCCACGCGACTGGAACTGCTCGAGGAGAACCGTGAGCTCGACGAGCAGAACAGCGAACTGGAAGCGCACAACCGCCATCTGCTCGAGAAACTTGCCGCTGGCGAGACGCAGGGTGGTTTTCCCCCGTCTACCCGGCGTGCCAAAGGGTTTGCCGCACTGATCGGTCATCGCCCAAGGCAGAGCCTTGCGAGACCCGCGACACGCAACGCGCCAACGTCTGCGGCCGCCTCGCCCCAACCCCCGACACCGGCACCTGACCCCGAAGCCACCCCGCACGTTTCATCTTCGCCGGATCGAGTCACCGACGTTTCGTCACCGGCGACGCGTCGTGCCGTTGCAGAAGAGACGGCCGTCAAAGGGGCGGCTTCCGACGCCCCCTCGCCCCAGGCGCTGCTTGCCCAGTGGTATCGGCGCTATCCTGACACGTTCTTCAAGGGCCATACCCGGCCGCTCAAGGTAGGAATCCATCAGGACCTCGCTGCTCGCGAGCCATGGCCGGAGAAGCTGGTACGCCGTGCGTTGGCCGGCTACGTCAACCTGCCGCGTTATCTCAAGGCGGTGCGCGAGGGGGGCGAGCGCATCGACCTCGAAGGCCAGGCCGCCGGTACGGTCGACGCCCAGGCCGCCGACCACGCCAGGCAAAAGCTCGAGCGCCTGCAGGCCGGCCGTGCAGACCACTCGCGCCAGGGCTCGAATCGCGGCGAGACCCCCCAACTCGACCCAACGCGAAAGAGTGCCGTCAGTGAAACACGCTCACCGGGCGATACTCAGTCGCGCCATGAGTCCCGCGATAAGCCTGCCGAAAAGGCCCCTGCCGGCAAACGCGTTGACGCTCCGCCGCGGGGTCAGAAGCCCACTGCCGAGCGGCCGTCCGACTCTCACGCCACCCTGGAAGACAAGCTCAGCGCACTGTTGGCCAAGCACAACCGCCAGGGCTGACGCTTCGCCTCCCTCAAGTGGCTGACCAGGCCCAAGCGTCACCGTGTAGGCTTGTCATTACATTAGCGACACGGCATGATGTCGTCGCTCATCACTGCCCAGTCGCGGTTTCGTCGAAATGCGTCGGCCCGCCGGCAGCGACAGTAGGAGTAAGCCAGGAAAGCTTGACCTACCACCAACGCAAGAGAAAGTTCCTTGAGCGACGTGCGGATTGAATGAAAACAGTGTTTTTTCTTCTTGCGCTCCCTCGACTCCGCGGTTAAAGTTCCTCTTGCGAGCATTGGACTATAACAAGGCTTAACCGAGGTCAGGCTCGCGCGCTGCCTCCTCCCGCGAGGGAGCCGACAGGGCACGAACCGACAACAACATCGGCAAGCCAAGCTGCACGGATGCCTCAGGCACCGGCAGATAACGATCGAAACAGTAAGTTAGTCAAAGGAATCTACGACATGAAAAAGACACTCTTAGCGACTGCTATCGCCGGCACCATGGCCGCCACCGGCGCCCAGGCCGCCACCGTTTACGACCAGGACGGCACCAGCCTCGACATCTACGGTCGTCTGGTGTATGCCGTGACCACTGGCGGCGCCGAAGGTGGCCCTGGTGTCAAATCAGACGGCTCCGAGTTCGTCGATCTGGGTTCGCGCTTTGGCTTTATCGCCAACCACGAAGTCACCAGCGACATGAGCGTCTTCGCCCGCATGGAATTCCGCGGTGATGCTGACGCACAGAATGATGGTGGCTTCGACACCATCCGCAACACCTACGTGGGTGTTGAGAGCAACTCCTGGGGTTCGGTGCAGGCCGGTAACTTCGACAGCGTCTACTACCGTTCCGGCGACGTGATCTTCGATGTGCCGGAAAACCAAGGTTGGGAGCAGTTGGGCGGTATCGCTGCCGACAGCCGTGGCGACGCGATCTCCTACTCTACCCCGGACCTCGAGGGCTTCCGCGCCCACGTTCAGGCCAAGCACCTGTCCGGTAACACTGACGCGACTGTTCCAGGCCAAGACAACAGCGCTACCTGGACCACTGCGGCGGCCGTCGATTACACCCTCAACGACCTCTATATGTCGCTGGGCTACAGCCAGGGCAAGGACGTCAGCGACCGTGGTGCTACCTATGACGGTGGCGGCTCTTATGCCGCCGGTGAGGACCTGGTCGGCTTCTTCGCCAACTATGACCTGACCGATGCCTTTAGCCTGCGCTTCAAGTACGAGGAGATCATCGACACCTTCAGTCAAGACGAACTGACTACTGCCGGTGCTGTTGACGCAGAAGAGAGCATCCTGGGTGTCGGCGCTACCTACGACTACGGCATGGGTGAAATCTATGGCCAGTACGCTCGTATCGGTCTGGCCTGGGACGGTCTCCCCGGTCAGGATAGCCCGGACGACAAGGACCGCTGGATGCTGGGCGCCAACTATCGCTTCAGCGAGCCGATGTACGTCTTCGCCGAGGTCTACCAGGAAGATAGCCCCAACACCGTCGACGACAGCATTTCTGATAACTTCCGTTCACTCGACGACGAAATCCTGACCACCTTGGGTGTTCGCTACGACTTCTAAGACGCTTCGTCAAAGCAGTCGCTTAGCTGAAAACGTCGACACTGACGACAGAGCCGGCCCCTTCGGGGGCCGGCTTTTTGTTGGGAGCAAGGTGGTCATCGGTTCGCTCACAAAGGGGAGGGACATTGTCTGTTAGAGCCTTAGGTCACCTAGACCGACGCTATTATCTTGGGCATTCTGATAGTCTTATATTGATGGTTAACAAGACGGATCGCCATTGTCCTTCTCTCGTGTTCGACGCTCGCTGCGATTACTGACTTCCTTGCAGAGCCGCTTGATGTTCGGCCTGGCAATCACCTGGGTGGTGGTGGCGTTGCTGTTGCTTGGCGCCGCAGGGTTGATCGGGCGTTCGCTGATCAGCGAGGTCAACTTCACGCATCTTAGCTATGAGTCGCGAGTGATCGCCGAGGAACTCAGCATTCAGGTGGAGCAGCGCCTGGGGGCACTGCAGCGCCTTGAGACTATGCTCGGCGAGGAAAACCTTGGAGAGCAAAACCTTGGTGAGGAACTCCGGCATAACGCAGCACTGCTGGAGTGGTTCGAGGGCCTGGTGGTGGCCGACGCCGAGGGCATGGTGCAGGCCGATTGGCCCGAAGTGCCGGGTCGGGTAGGGCTTGCTACCGCGGATACCGAGTATTTCCGCTTCTTGCGCGCAGTACGGCGGCCCTACGTCAGCGAGCCCTTCACGGGACGCGTCAGTGGCAAGCCGTTGGTGTTATTCACGGTGCCACGCTGGCGTGATGGTGAATTCAATGGCTTTGTCGGCGGTTTTATCGATATCCGCTCGGGAGAATTGTTCGAGCCCCTGCGACGTCTGCGGTTGGGAGAGGGGGGATTCGCCGCGGTAACGACAGCGTCAGGGACGATTCTCTATCATCCCCAGGCAAGCCAGGTATTGCAGCCGGTTCCTTCGCTCGACGCCAATCCTCTCCTGCATCGTGCCCTCGACGGTTGGGAGGGCGTCGAGGTGGGGTCGCTCATTGGTGGCGGTGAGGCCTATCAATCCTTCCATCAGAGCTGGCCGGCCGACTGGGTCGTCGTCGTCGCCCTGCCGGAGGAACAGGTACTCGAGCCGATGGCCCTGTTGATTCAGTGGTTGTGGTGGGGCGGAGCGGCGTTTGCGCTGTTGACCCTGCCCGTGATGTGGGGGTTGGTTCGCCGGACGCTATCGCCACTGCACCGACTGGCAAGGCAGATCGAGGAGGTGGGCGAGGGACGACGTGGGCGAATTGTGCTGGCAACGCGCATGCATGAGCTCATCAACCTGGCCGATACCTTCAACCGGGTCGAAGCCGAGCGCAGCGAAGCGCATATGCGGTTATCCGACAGGCAGGCCTTCCTCGATGCTGTACTGGCCTCATCGCCGCTGGGAATGTTCGTCACCGATACCCTAGGGCGTATCCGCTACATGAATCCGGCCCTCAAGGAGCTGACGGGTCATGTTTTCACTGAACTCGGCGAGGAAGCCTGGCTGAAACAGATCCATGCGGAGGACCGCGAATCGGTCATCGACCTCTGGCGGCATAGTTTCACCAGTGGGGATGATTTTCGCCAACAGTTTCGCTTCATTCACGCTACTGGCGAGACCCTGTGGCTGGAAGTGCATGCCAGCCAGGTGTCGATAGAGGGCCGCAATATCGGCTTCGTGGGCACGGTGAAGGACATTACCGAGCGCTACCATGAAGATGCCCTGCGGCGCTGGGAGGCCGAGCACGATCCACTGACCGGGCTGCTCAACCGTCGTGGTTTCGAGCGGCGCCTCGAGGAGGCCATGGCGGAATGGCGCAAGACGGGTACGCCCTCGGCACTGATTCTCTTCGACCTGGATCATTTCAAGCCTGTGAATGATGAAGGCGGTCATGCGCTGGGGGATGAAATGTTGCGGCGCATCGCCCAGGTACTGGCCCGGGAGGTGCGACGCAGCGATTATGTGGCGCGTCAGGGCGGCGACGAATTCGCGGTCTTGCTGCCGAGTTGCACCCTCGCCCAGGCGGAGCGCATCGCCGATACCGTGCGCTGCTCGGTGCGCGAAGTCTACGTGGTCTGTGAGGGTCGGGAATTTCGCGTTTCCTTGAGTGTTGGCGTCACCGCCTTCCATGACAGCGACCACAGTACCGCGACCTTGATGGCGCGTGCCGATGCGGCCAGTTATCGCGCCAAGGCGGCCGGTCGGGATTGCGTGATGGTAGACACCGACTGATATATCCAGCCCTGAATGCCCAAGCCCAAGCCTGTGAAAGAGAATTGTCATTTTTTTAAGCGTGCTAATAATTTTTAGGAAAAGTAAGTGGCATGCCGTATGTTGGCTAGCGCACAGAAAAAATGTCTCATCTACGCTATGCTTCATGATGAAATGCTTCCCAGGTTGGCCTATCGCAGGTCAAGGGGGGCTGGTTCAGTAAGCGTCGTTAACCAGTTCGAAACCAGGAGGTTTCAATGAAAAAGCTTTTACCTTTCTTGATGGCATTGGCCATGGTGCCGGCGGTGGCCTTCGGGGCATCCGACGATACAAACGGTGCCGATGCGGCAACTACCGACTCACCCAGTGGAGAGGGCGGTACCTCTGAAGGTGAACCTGCATCCGTCGGGGATGAAGAAAACGGTATGTCGCAGGGTCAAACTGGTATGTCGGGTTCAGACGATATGGACGCTGCGACCGAAGCCACTGAAGGCGAAGCTGGTGGTACCCAGGAAGGCGAGGCACGCGAGACCGAGTTTGATGAAGCAGAGGGATCTTCTGGCCAAGACACTAATGGTTTCGGCCAAGATGATACTGCTGCCGACATGGAGGATGACGACGCTGGTACGCTGGAAGGCCAGCCGGCATCGGTTGAGGAAGACGAGGTCAACTGATCCGCATTATATTGATTTAGCTTGTTAGCATATTTTTTTATATGATAATTCAGCAAGATGGAAAAGGGAGCCGGTAGGCTCCCTTTTCCTTTGCGATGGTATTTTTTTAACAAGAGAGTTCCTTCATGGTAGATCGCGTTCTTCTCACCACCTCCTCACACCTCGACGGCTACCGGGTCACCGAGCACGTGGATATCGTTTCGGCCGAGTGCGTCTTCGGCATGAACGTGCTCAAGGACATGTTCGCCGGCTTTCGTGACTTTTTCGGCGGGCGCAACAAGTCCTCGCAGAATGCCCTGCGTGATGCCAGAGTCGCGTGCCTCGACGAGCTGCGCCACGAGGCCGAGTCGCTTGGCGCTAATGCCGTGATAGCCGTCGATCTCGACTACAGCGAAATATCGGGCGGCGGCAAGTCGATGCTATTCCTGGTGGCCACGGGAACGGCAGTGAAGGTGACAAAGACCTGAGTGGGGGCGGGATGTCAACGCGGGTACATTGCAGATCAGTGTGCAGCCGCGCTGTAAGAAGCCGGCAGGGGATGGTCGAAGCTCCCCTCCAAACGGTCGCGACCGAGCTCCTTGGCCCGGTAGAGCCGGCGATCTGCGCGAGCATAGAGTTTCTCGAAGTCATCGCCTTCTTTCGCCTCATCACAGCCGATGCTGACGGTCAGCGAATCGCCGTTGGCTGGCTCCGGCAGCGGCATATCGCGCACCGCCTGCTGAATGCGCTCGCCTAGGCGTCGCGCAGCGGCGATGTCACTATCAGGCATCAGGATGGCGAATTCCTCGCCGCCCATTCGCGCGATCACTTCCATAGAGCGCGCGCAGTTGCGCAGGGCGCTGGCAAAATGAACCAGCACCTCATCGCCCAGCGGGTGGCCGTAGGTATCGTTGATATGCTTGAAATGGTCCAGGTCCAGCAGCAACAAGGTGAGGTGCGACCCTTGGCGCTCATAACGAGAAAATGCCTGTTCCGCCTCCTGTAGCAGGCGGCGTCGGTTATTCAGCCCGGTCAACTGATCCGTGAGGCTAAGACGGCGCATTGTATCGCTTTGCTCGTAAAGGCGATACAACATCAGCAGTACACCACCAACGGCACCCAGTAGCATCAGAAGCAACACGGCGACGGCGAGCGTAAGCCGCTGCATCAGACGCCGCTGATCAGCCGATGCTTGATGCAACACCTCGTTCAGCTCACTGTACGACCAGGCCAGGGCTTCTTCCAGGTCCATCCCGAGCTCACGCAGCCTGCGACCCTCTTGAAGCGTCAGATCATCGTCACCCCCCAC
Source organism: Halomonas jincaotanensis (assembly GCF_018448785.1). Lineage (GTDB taxonomy): Bacteria > Pseudomonadota > Gammaproteobacteria > Pseudomonadales > Halomonadaceae > Halomonas > Halomonas jincaotanensis. The sequence goes on from NZ_JAHCLU010000012.1 coordinate 33,691, forward strand.
ATGCGCGATGGCCTGTTCCAGCTCGGGCAAGCGGCTTTCGACGTATTCCAGCTCATCCAGAAACGGCGCGTAGTGCTCTGGCTCAAGCTCGCTGCGCACAAGATGGCGTCTCAGCCCCTGGATTCTGAGCGGAATTCTCCACAGCAGCTCGTTGAGCTGGGACAGATGGATACGGTCGGGGCTGTCGAGCAAGCTATCCAGGATCAACTGCAAACGGTCGGGATCCTCCTGGGCACGCACCAGGTCGGTCACCATGGCGGTATAGTTCGCGCCCACCAGGCGTCGTGCCTCGCCAAGATAGAGGCCGAAGGCCACCAGGCACACTGCCACCATCAACAGGTAAGAGAGCAGTAACCCACGCGGTCGTCTTCGTGCCATCACCGGGCGCTGACCTCGCGGATCCCCCAGATCCAGCGCGTCATGGACTCGGTACCTTCAAGCACCGCCTCAGCATCCTGCGGCACCACCAGCATGAAGGGCCCATAGTCCTCAACCGCTATGGGCTCACCGTCGAGGCGTGTCACCAGAAAATAGTCCTTGTCACCGCGCTGCTGAGGCGTGAGGAAGGTGTTGTAGCCATCATGCGCGATGAAGCGGACTCTGCGCGCTTCATCCATGCCCTGCGCTGCCAGGAAGTCTCCCAGCCAGACACCGGTGAAACGCCCCTCGAAGCCTTCGGGGTGATGCATGTCGATACTCGATCCCCCCACTGCCTCGACGTCATCCAGCGTCAGGGTTCGGGCCTCGGCTCCATGGGTGACTGCCAGCTCGAAAGCCAGTGCGGCGGACCCACTCCAGGCCATCAGCAACAGCCATACAAGCACGATGAAAGATTTTGGTGAATGTGTCACAGGCGTGCTCCTTCATGGCCATCGACACGATAATGCGCAGCTTGCCAGGCAAATTCAAGAGTTGCTTATATTGCGGCTGGAGCCAAGCAGACGGGGCAGATACGCGATGAAATGGAAACCCGGTGATGCGGAACCAGTAGGGTGCGGGGCTTGCAGCGGTGTTTGTCTCGGGGCTAATGACACACTAGCGAAGGCCTACCGAGCAATCTTGTTGGGGTCTTTGTTGGGGCGGAGGCGATTCTGACAGGCTTGTAAACGAGAAGGTCGAATGCAAGCCATTGATTTAATTGGTGCCCCCACCAGGATTCGAACCTGGGACCTTCCCCTTAGGAGGGGGACGCTCTATCCAGCTGAGCTATGGGGGCGTAGGCGGCGCATTATAGGGAAAAGCGCCTCCGAGATAAACTGCACGGGGCTATGGCAACCGGTTATCTGTCGCTTCCTGCGGCCCCTGATAGGCTGAAGCCGGCAACGAGATGAAGAGGGCTGGCATGGAGCTTCGCGACTACCAGGCATATGACGGGTCGGGACTCGCGGCGTTGATTCGCCACCGAGAGGTGAGTCGCGAGGAGGTGTTCCGCGCTGCCTGCGAGGCCATCGAGTCGCTGAACCCGACCCTTGGCGCCGTGGTGCGTTCCCGTTTCGAACAGGCCGAGCGGGAAGGGCGCAGGGGCGATCCGGCGGCGCCGTTCGCCGGGGTGCCGACCCTGACCAAGGACCTGCTGATGGGCATTGCCGACGAGCCCCTGGCTTTCGGCAGTGCCGCCCTTCGCGACTGGTGCGCTCCTGAGGACTCGAGCCTGGTGACCCGGCTGCGCCAGGCCGGTCTCTGCATCCTCGGTCAGACCGCTACACCGGAGCTCGGATTGATGGGCATCACCGAGCCGCAAGCCTTTCCCCATCCCGTGAATCCCTGGCAACCCGAACGCTCCCCGGGCGGTTCCAGCGGTGGCGCGGCGGCTGCCGTGGCAGCGGGCCTGGTGCCGTTTGCCATGGGCGGCGATGGGGGTGGCTCGATACGCATTCCGGCCAGTCACTGCGGCCTGTTCGGGTTCAAGCCATCCCGGGGGCGGGTGCCGCTGGGACCGACCTTTGGCGAGGTGTGGCAGGGCGCGGTGGTGGAGCATGCCCTGACCCGTAGTGTGCGTGACAGTGCAGCCTTGCTGGAGGCGATCAACGGCATGGACGAGGCAAGCCCCTGGCCTCTGCAGCGAGAGCGGGGATACGTCGATGCCATCGAGCGCCCGCCGCAGCGGCTGAAGATCGCGGTGTCTCTGGGCGAGCCCCTTGGTGCGGCGCTGGGGACGCGGCTGGACCCGCAGGTGCGTCTGGCCGTGGAGCAGGCGGCGGCCAGGCTCGAGCACCTTGGCCACGACGTGGAGTGGGCGGACATACCGGTGGATGGCGAGGCGTTGGCCGAGAGTTATCTGACGCTCTATCTGGGCCATCTGGCGGCCGACCTGGCCTGGATCAGCGAGCAGACCGGAGTGCCGGTGGGCCGGCTCGATGTCGAGCCGAGTACCCGCGCCATCGGGCGGCTGGGACGTCACCTGCGGGCCATGGACTATGAACTGGCCAAGAGTCACTGGAATCGGGTCGCTCGCGACATGGCCCGTTTCCATCGGCATTTCGACTGCCTTCTGCTGCCGGTGGCGGCTACGCCGGCGCCGCTGCGAGGTAGCCTATATCCAAGCCAGGCCCGCGAGCGTCTGATGGCGTTGCTGGCGATCCCTGGCACGTCGCAACTGGCGCTGAAGGCGGGGCTGCTGAGGCGGCTGGCGGCGGAGAGTCTTCGCATGACGCCTTTCACTCAGCTGGCGAACCTGACCGGCCAGCCCGCGATGTCGCTGCCGTTGCACGTCACGCCAGAGGGCCTGCCGGTGGGAGTGCAGATCATCGGCCCGATAGGCGATGAGAAGCGCCTGCTGGCGCTGGCGGCGCAACTGGAGGCCGACAACCACTGGCCAGACCGGTTGCCGCGTGCCTTGGCGAGACACGATAAGCCCAGTGACAATGAGTCTGATGACAAAGCCGGGTAGAATGCGCGGCAAACCCGCTTCCGGTGGCCGGCATGTTCGCAAATGAGTCTTTCCTCTCGCCAGCAGGCGATCGGCACTTCGATGGCATGGTCGACAAGTTTGCCGATAGCCTCTACGGCGGTAGTCGCGGCGAGTTGCGTCTGGCGCTTCTCGACCGACTGCTGCCGGAGATGCTGATACTCGAGCAGCAGCCGGTGCTCGATGTAGGGGGTGGCCTGGGGCAATTGGCGATGTGGTTCCATGATCGTGGGCATGCCGTGACCCTGACGGAGCCCTCGGGCGAGATGCTCGCAAGAGCCGGTGAGCAGCTGGGTGAACGCTCGATTCGCCTGTTGCGGGCGCCACTGCAGGCGCTACTACAAGAGACGCCAGGCCCCTGGTCGCTGATCGCCTGCCATGCGGTGCTCGAATGGCTGGCGGACCCGCGCGCAGCGCTCGTAACGCTGGCTCGTCTCCTGGCGCCGGGTGGCCAGATTTCGCTGATGGTCTTCAATCGCGATGCCCTGCGGTTATCCAACGTGGCTAAGGGCAACCTGGAGAAGGCCTTGGACGACCGGCTGGAGGGCACCGGCCAGCGCAAGCGACTGACGCCGATTTCTCCGTTGACGCATGCGCAGATCGCGTTATGGAGTGCCGAATGCGGCCTGGAAATCCGTGAGGTGGCGGGAATACGGGTATTCTCCGACTACCTGCGCCGGCCGCCCGAAAGCGACGCCGACCGCGAACGGTTGCTGGCGCTGGAGCAGCGTTACTGCCGAGTCGACCCGCACTGGCGGCTGGGGCGCTACCTGCTCTACACCCTCGTACGACCCGAAGGCGGTGTTGCTGCCATGGAGGCAAATCGATGAGTGCGCAAACACCGGTCTGTCAGTTGCTCGAACGCCAGGAGACAGATTACCGCCATTGGTGGTGGGTAGGGCCGCCGCAGGATGGCTGGCTGGAAGGGACACAAGGTACCGCGATCAGTGCCGATGTCGCCCTGCTAATCTATTGGGCTGCCCGCGGGCTTTCGGCCCGTTCACCTTTTGACGAGCCTCTCAGTGCCGGCGCTCCGGCCGGCGCGGTGTTGTTCTGGCCCAAGAGTCATGCCCTGGGCGAGTGGTGGCTACTGTGGCTGTGTGCCACCCTGCCGCCGGGCACGCCGCTACAGCTGGTCGGCGAGAATCAGGGCGGCATCAAGCGGGTGCTCAAGGTGCTCGCCGCCCTCGGACTGGGATGTCGCAAGCGCGATAGTGCCAGGCGCTGCGCGCTCTATGCGTCACAAACGGCGCGGGTCGGGCTCGACCCCGACGCCGTCTGGACGCGCTTCGAGGCCGGGGGATTGCAGTTGGCCAGCCACCCGGGCGTCTTCGGTCACGGCAAGTTCGACGATGGCACCCGGCTCTTGCTTGCGCAGTTACCTGAGATTCTCTTTGGTGATATCGGCGCCAGCCGCCGGCAGGGAGCGCTTCAAGCACTGGACATGGGCTGTGGTGACGGCATTATCGCCGCCTGGCTGGCGCGGCGGGGTGCGATGGTCACGGCCGTGGACGTCAGCGTCTTTGCCGTCGAGGCAGCGCGGCGGACGCTTGCGGGCAATGGCCTGGAGGGTGACGTGGTGGCAAGCGATGTCTATTCGGCACTGGCCGGGCGACGCTTCGACGCGATCATCAGCAATCCGCCCTTTCATCAGCAGCGCGACATCGACTATGGGCCAGCAGCACGGTTGATCGGTGAGGCGCCCGAGCATCTGCAATCGGGCGGCCAGCTGGTCATGGTGGCCAATGCGTTTCTTCCCTACCCGGCCCTGCTCGAGCGCGCCTTCGGCGGTTTCGAGATCCTCGCCGACGATCGGCGTTTCCGGGTCTATCGGGCGGTGAAGGACTGAGTCATGCCATTGGATCGCGATAGGCGATCTCGGTGATCACGTAGGTGGTCTCGCCGCCGGGAGCCGCCACGGTCGCTTCGTCGTCCAAGGGCTTGCCGAGCAAGGCCTTCGCCAGCGGGGCGTCGACACTGACCCAATGTTTCGTGGTGTCGGTCTCGTCGTGGCCGACGATGCGGATGGAAAGCGCCTCGCCGTGCTCGTCTTCCAGAGTGACATAGGCACCGAAATACACCCGCCCGGTATCCGCGGGCAGCCGGTCGACCACCTGCAACTCGTCTAGGCGCCGGGTCAGGTAGCCGATGCGGGCGATGACCCTGCCCAGCTCCTTCTTGTTGTAGGTGTAGTCGGCGTTCTCGCTGCGATCGCCCTGGGCAGCTGCCTCACCGACCTTGGCGGAGAGCGCCGGTCGCTTGACGCGCGACAGGTGGTCGAGAATGCCGCGCAGCCGTTCGGCGCCTTCCGCAGTGATCAGGGTGCTCTTGGGTTCCTGGCGAGGATCCTTGGCTGGATCTCGCCAGCGAGTCATGTTGCGGCCTTTCATGGGGATAGCGCGTTCCGTTGCCATTGAGAGGGGGGTCGAAAGGGAATCGAGAAGGCAAGATACGCCATCGGCACTACGCTCGCCAAGCGGCGTGCGGGCGAGGAAGTTCGGGCTCAGCGGTTGGCATTGCCGCGTCCGGTCATGATAATGGACGATCGTACGTGACCCGGAGACCGGTATGAGCGATTCGCGTCAGCCCTCCCACGAGCATGACTCCTCAACGTCGCCGACTCTGACGATGGCCGATGTGGAGATGATCGAGCGGCGCTGCCTGTATCAGGGCTTTTTCCGTCTGGAAGAATTGCACCTGCGCCACCGGCTCTTCGAGGGCGGCTGGACCGGCGAGGTCGTACGCGAAGTGCATTGTCGCCATGACGCCGTCGGCGTGTTGCTCTACGATGTGGAGCGCGATGCCCTGGTCTTGATCGAGCAGTTTCGGGCCGGGGCCATCGATGACACGGTTTCGCCCTGGAAGCTCGAAATTGTCGCCGGGCTGGTCGAAAGGGGCGAGAGTGCTGCCGAGGTGGCGCGTCGCGAGGCGCTGGAAGAGGCGGGTTGCGAGGTCGGTGAGCTCATCAAGTTGCACACTTATTACCCCAGTCCGGGAGCCTGCAACGAGCAGGTCACGCTGTTCTGCGGTCTGATCGACAGTGGCGGTCTGGGAGGGGTGCATGGCCTCGACGAGGAACACGAGGACATCCGCGTACACGTGACACCCTTTGCCCGGGTCAAGGAATTGGTGGCGGCCGGCCGGCTCGACAATGCCATGTGTCTGATTGCCTGGTATTGGCTGGTAGGCGAGCGGGCGTCACTCAGAGCGAGGAGGTAGCGTGGCGAGAAACGCCTATGTGACGGATCTCAAATCCCTGCAAGGGGAGTGCACCGCCAACTATATTCGCCTGGTCAAGCTGCTGGGTGATATGGAGGCAGGCGAGAGGCGTGAGGTGGAATTGGTCAATGGCGGGCGACGTTTGGGCGCCTTGTGCCTTGAGCTGCGTGAGCGCGCGCCCTATACCAGCATCATTCATGTCTCGCAGCAGGGCGCACTCGACGAACTGATCGAGACGCCACGGATGCGCGTGCATCTCTATCATGACGTGCGCATGGCCGAGGTCACCGACTTCCAGCGTCAGCGCCATTTTCACGGCCGCTACCGCTATCCCAACGCCCGCATGCATCAGCCCGACGAGAAGATACAGCTCAACCGTTTTCTGGGCGAATGGCTCGAGCATGGCCTCGCGCACGGGCACTCGCTCGACTTGCCCCAATTGCCCTGATGAGGATGCTGCGTCGATGCGTCTGGTCCAGATCACCGATCTCCATCTCAACGCCGTCCCCGCTGCCCACCCTCAGGATTTATGCCCACTGCATCGTCTTGAAGGGGTTATCGACGCCGTCAATCGCGAGCGTCCCGACCAGGTGCTGGTCACCGGCGATATCAGTGATGATGAAACGGCGGACTCCTATCGACTGGCGGTCGAAGCCTTGAGCCGGCTCGACGCACCCTGGGCCTGGCTCGCCGGCAACCATGACCAGCCAACCCTGATGGCCAATCATCGCGAGCTGCCCGGCGAGTTGAGCCTTGGCAATTGGCGTGTATTGATGCCGGCGACGCGTGTCGAGGGCCAGCCGCATGGCGCCCTGGGCGCGGGAGGCCTTGCCTGGCTGGATGCGCGATTGGCCGAGGATGAGCGTCCGACCGTGATTGCCATGCACCATCCCCCCGTACACGTCGGCTCGGCCTGGCTCGATGCCATCGGCCTGAGAGACAGGGAGGCATTCTGGCATGTTGTGGAGCCCCACCACGAGGTGTGTGCCGTCTTCTTTGGCCATGTTCATCAGGCGGTTGCGGGACATAAGCGGTTGGCGGGGGGCGATGTCGCGGTATACGGGTGTCCTTCCACGCATCGGCAGTTCCTGGCCGAGGCGGCGACCTTTGCCATCGACGAGGCATTGGCGCCCGGTTACCGCGTCATCGCTCTCCACGACAAGACGCTGGACACCCGGGTCGAGCGAGTCGACACCTAGCGCCCAGTCAGGCTTCGAGATGAGACGGGTCGGGTTTTTAAGATATAAAAAGATAGTTATTAATTCTTTTGGGTTATTATCCTTCCGACGTTATCCTGTGCGCATGATTCCACGCCCCACGTCATGCGAGGTAGTCGGGCCATGACCAGTCTTCACACGCCGACCCATGAGTCGGCCAAGCCAGTTCATGAGAAAGCACCGGTCCCCCCTCGGCGGATGACCCATCTCGAGCAGCTCGAGGCCGAGTCGATTCATATCATTCGCGAGGTCGCCGCCGAGTTTGCCAACCCGGTGATGATGTACTCCATCGGCAAGGACTCTTCGGTGATGCTGCATCTGGCGCGCAAGGCCTTCTATCCCGGGCCGCCGCCGTTTCCGCTGCTGCACATCGATACCACCTGGAAGTTCCGCGAGATGATCGCCTTCCGCGATCGCATGGCGCGCGAGTCCGGCATGGAGCTGCTGGTGCATACCAACGAGGAGGGCCGTGCCGCGGGCATCAACCCCTTCGATCATGGCAGCAGTGGCTACACCGACGTGATGAAGACACAAGCGCTCAAACAGGCGCTCGACAAGTACGGCTTCGATGCCGCCTTCGGCGGCGCGCGGCGCGACGAGGAGGCCAGTCGCGCCAAGGAGCGGGTGTTCTCGTTTCGTGACAAACACCACCGCTGGGACCCCAAGCGTCAGCGCCCCGAGCTGTGGAGCCTGTACAACGCGCGCGTCAACAAGGGCGAGTCGATCCGCGCCTTCCCGCTTTCCAACTGGACCGAGCTGGACATCTGGCAGTACATCTATCTCGAGCAGATCCCCATCGTCCCGCTCTACTACAGCGCTCCGCGTCCGGTGGTCGAACGCGACGGGATGCTGATCATGGTCGACGACGAGCGGATGCCGCTCGCGCCCGGTGAGGTACCTGAAGAAAAGTGGGTGCGCTTCCGTACCCTGGGCTGCTATCCGCTGACCGGGGCGGTGGAATCGACGGCCGCCACGCTGCCCGAGATCATCCAGGAGATGCTGCTGACCCGCACCAGCGAGCGCAGCGGCCGCGCCATCGACCATGACCAGGCCGGCTCGATGGAGAAGAAGAAGCGTGAAGGTTATTTTTAAGGGAGCCGGCAGATGTCACATCAATCGAATCTGATCGCCGATAATATCGAGCAGTACCTGCATGAGCACGAGAACAAGGACCTGCTGCGCTTCATCACCTGCGGCAGCGTCGACGACGGCAAGTCGACGCTGATCGGGCGCCTGCTCCACGACTCGAAGATGATCTTCGACGACCAGCTCGCGGCGATCACCCAGGCCTCCAAGACCAGCGGCACCACCGGCGAGGCCGTCGACCTGGCGTTGCTGGTCGACGGCCTGCAGTCTGAGCGCGAGCAAGGCATCACCATTGATGTGGCGTACCGCTTCTTTTCTACCGATAAGCGCAAGTTCATCATCGCCGATACCCCGGGGCACGAGCAGTACACACGCAACATGGCGACCGGCGCCTCCACGGCGAGTCTCGCCATCATCCTGATCGATGCGCGCTATGGCGTGCAGACCCAGACGCGTCGGCACAGCTTCATCGCCGACCTGCTGGGCATCCAGCACTTGGTGATCGCGGTTAACAAGATGGACCTGGTCGAGTACTCGCAGGCGCGCTTCGACGAGATCGTCGCCGATTACCGGCGCTTCGCCGAGCAGCTCTCGGCGCGTGACCTACGCTTCGTGCCGATGTCGGCGCTGAAGGGCGATAACGTGGTCAACCCGAGCGACGCCATGAGTTGGTACCGTGTCGAGGGAAACCCCGGTCCCCCACTGCTCGAGCTGCTGGAAAGCGTTGAGATCAGCCGTGACCGCAACCTCGACGACCTGCGCTTGCCGGTGCAGTACGTCAATCGCCCCAACCTGGATTTCCGCGGCTACGCGGGGACCTTGGCGGCGGGCGTGCTGCGCTCGGGGCAGGCAATCAAGGTGCTGCCTTCCGGCAAGATCTCGACGATCGAGCGAATTGTCACCTTCGATGGAGATCTCGAGGCCGCCTGGCCGGGACAGGCCGTCACGGTGACTCTGGCCGACGACGTTGATATCTCGCGGGGCGACTGGCTGGTGGCCGAGGATGCCGAGGTGTCGCTTTCGAGCGCCTTCGAGGCCGATATCGTATGGATGCACGAGGAAGCGCTGACCCCCGGTCGCCAGGTCGATATCCGCCTCGCGGGACGTTCGGTGGCCGGCCAGGTCAGCACGATCCAGTACCAGATTGACGTCAATTCGCTGGAGCGTCACGAGGTCGAACGTCTCGAACTCAATGCCATTGCACGCTGCCGGGTGGCATTGACCGCTGAGGTGCCGCTGGATAACTATACCGTTAGCCCCGGTACCGGCAGTTTCATCGTCATCGACCGCCTGACCAACGTCACCGTGGGTGCGGGAATGATCCGTGCTGTGGCCGCGGGCGAGACCACCCCGGAGGCGGGCGAGGTCGACTGGGCCGCCTTTGAGGTAGAGCTGAACGCCCTGGTGCGCAAGTACTTCCCACACTGGGAAGCCAGGGATGTTCGCGAGCTGCTCGGTCGGGGTCCATAATTCCTCCGCGATACGGGTTGAAGACAATCGGGATGTCTCAAGGAGCCGTTGCGCAGCATGAAACGCCTTAGCGCGCCCATTCGTCATGGCCTGGTCTTCGTCAAGCGGCTGGCGCGTACCCTCGCCAAGCCCATGAAACGCGATTACGGGCGTGGCGGCATAATGGTCAACCCGTATCGAGGATACGGCTCTCGAAAGCAGGTGTTCCTGATGGGTCGCGTGTTCCGCCAGGTGCGGCTCGCTCGCGTGATTCCCCGCCGCGGTATGCTCCGCGATACCGCCGATGTCGTGCGTCGCATTGCCCGCCGCGGATACGCCAACGCCAGTGTGCTGATACGGCTCGGCGACAACAGCATCACCGTGACGACGGATCGTGACGGTTATTTCGATGCTCACTTACCCCTCACCAACGCCTTGCCCATGGATACCTCATGGCATCGGGCTGAGCTCTATGTCACGGCGGAAAACGAGACACCCGTCCGCGCCGTGGTCGAGGTGTTCGTACCGACGCCGGAGACGGACATGCTGGTGATCAGCGATATTGACGACACGGTCATGTTCACGGGGGTCGCCGACAAGCTGGGCATGCTGTATCGGCTGTTCGTCGAGAAACCCCACCGGCGTACTGCCTTCCCCGGCGTGGCATCGCTTTACCAGGCGCTGCATCGCGGCGCGGATGAGCAGGCGCAGCGGCCGATCATCTATGTGTCGCGCGGCCCCTGGGCGATATACGAAGTCTTGGAAACCTTCTTCCAGCTCAACCGCATTCCCGTTGGCCCGATCCTGTTCATGCGCGAGTGGGGGTTATCCCTGCGCCACCCCTGGCCGCGTCGCGCCGAAGATCACAAGCGCGACCTGATTGACCGCATGCTGGCCTTGTTCGAGGATGTGCCTTGTATCCTGATCGGTGACAGCGGTCAGCACGACCCGGAGGTCTACACCCGGATCGTCGAAGCGAACCCTGACCGCATCGAGGCGATCTACATTCGTCGCGTGGACGACAAGCCGGGCCGCGAGCGTGCCATCCAGCAACTTCGCGACCAGATTCGCCATACCCGCTGCGAGCTGGTGCTGGCCGCCGACAGCACCCTGATGGCCGATCATGCGCACGCCAAGGGCTATATCTCCTCCTACGGCGTGGATGCCGTTCGCCGCGACATCGCCGACAGCGAGAACGAGACGTCTTGAACGATTCGGCTTGAGTTGTCTCTTACAGAGAAGAGCTCCCCACCAATACCCGGCCTCAGGCCGCCTGGCGCAGGTGCCCGTCATGATGGTGTTAGTGCTCGTCCTGCTGTTGGCCATCTTTCTCCTACCCAATCTCTGGGCGAGGTGGGTCCTCGACCGTCATGCCGGACCGCGGGACGACTATCCCGGGAGTGGCGGCGAGCTTGCCGAGCACCTGCTGGCACGAATGGGTATCGAAGGGGTAAAGGTAGAGCTTAACGAACGGGGCGATCATTACGATCCTCTGGCGCGGCGCGTCCGTCTTTCCCGTCAGCATTTCGAGGGCCGCTCGCTGACGGCCGTGACGGTGGCGGCGCATGAGGTGGGACACGCGATCCAGCATCATCGCGGCTATACCCCATTGCTGGCGCGAACCCGGCTGGTCCGGGTGGCCCAGCAGGCGGAGAAGCTCGGCAGCCTATTGATGATGGCCGCTCCCGTACTGCTTCTGCTGACGCGCACGCCGGGCGGCATACTCATCGTACTGCTGGCAGCGGTGGCAAGCTTCGGTACCGCGGCGCTGGTACACCTGGTCACCTTACCGGTGGAGTTCGACGCCAGTTTCCAGCGGGCGCTGCCACTCCTGAAGGAGTATATCCCGCCCTACGATATGCCCGGTGCCCGGCATGTATTGACCGCCTGCGCCTTTACCTACGTGGCGGCCTCGTTGGCGAGCCTGCTGAACCTGGGCCGGTGGCTGGCGATATTGCGGCGTTGACGCAAAAGCCTGTCTCGCTTCGAATTCGGCTCAGGACTGGGGCTTGTTGTGCTTGTTGCCACGGCGGCGGGCCGAGACATAGAGGACGATGCTCAGGATGCCGATGCCGATCATGATCCAGCCAGCATTGGATGCCATCTGGGGATTGCCACGGCTCAGGCCGATGACAATCGCGACACCGAAAAGGAGGCTGTAGATCGCCATGATCATGAGTATCAACAGACTCTTGCGCTGCTCCTTCTTGACCACGGTCCTGGGATCTTGCATGCACGTCTCCCGAAGTGATGCTGAGAATGAGGGATGCCGGCAATGTCCGAAGCTTTGGCACCTTGCTGTCACTCATTATAGAGCCCCACTGGTCGGCAGCAATGTCGGCCTGCAGTATCGGGTTCCGCGGTCTGCCCGCTCTTGGTTGGCGACACGGGTATCACCTCGGCCGGGTGGCGATGACTACTGCCCGTCTCGGGGCGGGATAGCCTTCGCGGGTTCTCGTCGAGTCCTCTGGGTCGAGGAAGTCGGCGAGTGACTGAAAGGTCATCCACTCGGTCGCGCGCTGCTCCTCTGTGGTGGTTACTGCCTCATCTACCACTCGCACATTTTCGAACCCGCAGCGCTCGAGCCATTGGCAAAGGGCGGCGGAGGAAGGCAGAAAATAGACGTTGGGCATGGCGGCATAGCGGCTGCCGGGCAGCAGCACCGTGGTGGCGTTGCCGGTGACCACCAGGGTCTCCAGCACCAGTTCGCCGCCGGGCCGCAGCGCCTCCTTGAGTTGCAGCAGGTGCTCAAGCGGCGAGGGGCGATGGTAAAGCACACCCATGGAAAACACCGTGTCGAAGAAGGCGAGTCTCTCGGGCACGTCCTCGATGCCCACCGGCAGGAAGTGGGTGCGGTGGCCATCGGCGTTGCCGACGAAGTGGCGCACCGCCTGGAACTGCCAGAAGAAGCGCGGTGACGGGTCGATCACCAGCACGAAGGCAGCGCCAGCCCCCGCCATGCGCCAGGCGTGATAGCCATTGCCACCCCCCACGTCGAGAATCCGCCGCCCCTCGAGGCGGGCCAGATGTGGCGTCACGCGCTGCCATTTCCAGTCGGAGCGCCATTCGCTATCGATGTGAATGCCGGCCAGCCGGAAGGGGCCCTTGCGCCACGGCATGAGCGTCTTCAGCAGGTTCTCGCACTGGCGACGCTGGCTGTCGCTCATCGTCAGGTCGACCGCCACCTGGTCGGCGTCCAGGTACACCCGGCGCTCGGCGGGCAGCGACGGCAGCTTGGCCACCGCCTTCTCCCAGGCGGGCAGGTCGCCGTAGCGTCGGCGATCCAGGCCGCGGGCGATTTGCTCGGGCAGACGGGCTAGCCAGGTGTCCAGGCCCTGGTCGATGACGGCGTGGTAGAGATCTCGGTGGGGTGCGGTCATGGGACTCCGGGCAGGCGTCACTAGAAGGTGGACCAGCCGCTGGCCTCCATCAGGCGGTAGCGCCAGTAGCGCCATGCCGTGGCGTCGTTGTAGGCGCTGAAGGGGCGGCTGTGGATTTCGCCGTGGCGATTATGCCAGTAGCGGGCGAAGCTTTCCCCCGCCTGGCGAATCACCGGGTGGTCGGTGGCGGCCTCGAGCTGGATGTTGGCCTCGAAGTTGTGGTCGTCGAGGCTGCGCCGGCTGAGATTGGCCGAGCCGATCAGCAGGGTGGCGGGGCGCGCGCCGCCATGGCGCAGCAACCACTTGCCGTGGGCATGGGCCCGGGCGTCACCGCACCAGCGGATGGCCAGCCCCGCGCGGGCCAACTCCCGGGCCGTCTGGCGATTGGGGATGCCAGGGCTTTCACGTCCGAAGTGGCAGTCGTTGGGGTCGAGCAGCAGGTGTAGCGTCACGCCGCGCCGGTGGGCATCGAGCAGTGTTCGGATCACCCCTCGGTGGGCCAGGTAATAGGCGCACAGCTCGAGCGTCTCGCCGGGACGGGCGCCGTCGAGGATGGTTAGCAGGGCGTCGCGGATGGCGCCCTCGGTGAGCAACCGCAGCCGGGGCAGGGCAGCGATGGCAGCGTCGTGAGGCGGCGCCGGACAGCACGGCAGCGGGGTGGTGAGGCCGGAGTGGCGTGCCAGGGACAGCTCGCTGTTCAGCAGGTCCAGGGCGGCCGGGCCGGCCAGGCGCAGGGCGGCATTGCGGTAGTCGTGGCTGGACGAGTCGGCATTGGCCGAGCTCACCACCGCTCGCCAGCCGTCGCCATTGTCCACCACCAGGGTCTTGCGGTGGTTGGCGTTGAGGTTGAGTAGCGCCAGGTAGCTGCGCAGGGTGACACGTCCCGGGCCCAGGGGGTCGGGCAGCCAGCCGCCTCGGGTGGTGTTGCCCAGCGGGCGGAACAGGCCGCGCCATAGGGCCGTCCAGGCGGGGTTGGGGTCGTGCCCTAGCGACAGGTCGCAGGTGGTGACCCGCACCCCGGCCCGACGCAGCGCCTCGAGCTGGGGGGCAGGGCGCCCGCCATAGCAGTGGTTGATGGGGTCCACCAGCACCAGCACCTCAAGCTCCGGCACCTGAACCTTTCGGCGGATCAGGGCTCGGCACAGCGAGCGGCCGAGCGGGCCGTCGTCGAGCAGGAAGAGATCGATCACCACCAGGCGGCGAGCCTGGGCGATCATCCGTCGCCACTCGGCGAAGATCGCCCGGCGATGGCACCACCGGCCGCGGGCGTCGAGGAAGGTCTCGTCGAGCAGCAGCCCGACGCCTGCGGCCGGGCGCCAGGGGGCAGCCACGTGCAGTCCCGGGGGCAACGGCTTGCGGCCGTGCCACCAGACGGTGGTCAACCAGGCGCTGGCGGCCGCCATCAACAGGCCGATGAGCCATGCACTCATATACCCTCCCGGCCTCGCCGGTGCGGCTCACTCCTTGAAGGCGACAAGCGAGGCGAAATTCAGGTACTGGAACCAGGTCAGTGAGCGCGCGAAGCCTGCCCGGGCGAGGCGGCCGTGGTGAGCCGCCAGGGTATCGGGCTGCAGTACGTTCTCGAGGGCGGTGCGCTTCTGGCTGATCTCCATATCGCTGTAGCCATTGGCGCGCTTGAAGTCATGGTAGCGCTCCACTCGCCAGGCGTTGTCGGCCTCGTCGGCATCGACGATCTTCTCCGAGAGCACCAGTACGCCACCGGGTTCCAACGCCTCGTAGAGCTTTTCGATTACGGCTTGACGGTCACCGGGGGCGAGAAACTGTAGGGTGAAGTTGAGCAGGATCATCCCCGAGGGCCGAAAGTCGAAGGTGCGGATATCGCCCTCGACGACCGTGAGGTGGTGGTCCGGATACTCTGCGGCCAGCGTCTCGCGCGCCTGGCTTACCATTGCCGGCGACAGATCCACCCCGGTGTAGCGAAAATCGCCCGGCGAAAGCGTCCCGGCCAGCGCTAGTCCTCCGGCCCCCAGGGAGCATCCGAGGTCGTAGATATGGGCGCCGTGGCGCAGGTGGCGCCGGGCGATCAGGCCCAGCATGCCCAGTATCTGGCCGTAGCCCGGCACCGACCGGCGGATCATGTCGGGGAAGCAGGCCACGACTTGCTCGTCGAAGGAAAAGCTCGCCACCCGGTCGAGGGGTGTCGAAAAGATCGCGTCACGGTAAGATGCGTCATTCATGGGATTAGCCGGAAAAACGTGCGGAAAGGGGCGTATTCTACGCCTCGCCGGCCCCGGCTGCACGACAGGACGTCCAGGAGGCAGGCATGACACGACTTTCCATTGACCAGCAAGATGCGTGGCGCGCCCTATCGGCGCATGCCCAGCAGATGCGCGGCACGCATCTGCGCGAGCTGTTCACGGCTCGGCCAGGTCGGCATTCGGCCTTCACCCACCGGGCCGCTGGATTGACCCTGGATCTTTCCAAGCAGCGCTGGAGCGACGAGACCCTGGAGCTGTTGCTCGACCTGGCCCGCGAAGCCCAGCTGCCGGAGGCCATCCGCGCCCTGCTCGATGGTGAGCGAGTCAATCGCAGCGAGGATCGACCTGCCCTGCACACCGCCCTGCGACTGCCGCCGGAAGTTTCGTTGCGCGTGGAAGGAATCGATCTGGTGCCCTCGGTACATGCCAGCCTGGATCGCATGGCCTCGATGGTCGAGAGCTTTCATGCCGGTCAGTGGCGCGGTGCCACCGGCCGGGCGATTGGCCACGTGGTCAATCTCGGCGTCGGCGGGTCCGATCTCGGGCCGTTGATGGTGACCCATGCGCTATCGGACTATCGGCTCCAGGGCGTCCACAAGATCGAGGTTCACTTCGCCTCGACCATGGACGGCTCCCAACTCGCCGATTACCTGGCCAGGCTCAACCCCGAGACAACGCTCTTCGTGCTCTCGTCCAAGTCCTTCACCACCATCGACACCCTCTCCAATGCGCGCACCGCCCGTGACTGGCTGATGGCACGCCTGGGCATCGAGGAGGGCGTCGATGACGCCCTGGTGATGCGTCAGCATTTCATCGGCGTCTCGGCGAGCCCCGAGAAGATGGGCGAGTGGGGCATCGCCGATGCCCACCAGCTGGAGTTCTGGGAATGGGTGGGTGGCCGCTATTCGCTATGGGGCTGCATCGGCCTGCCCATCGCGCTGGTGGTAGGCATGGCGCGCTTCCGCGAACTGCTTGCCGGGGCCCATGCCATGGATCGTCACTTCCGTGAGGCACCGCTCGCTGACAATCTACCGGTCCTGCTGGCGTTGGCAGGCATCTGGAACGTCAACTTCCTGGATATCCGCGCCCACTCGATCCTGCCTTACGATGGTCGGCTCGAGTACTTCGCCGCCTACCTCGAACAGCTGGAGATGGAATCCAACGGCAAGTCGGTAACGCACGACGGTGACAAGGTGAGCTATTCCACTTGCCCGGTGCTCTGGGGCCAGCTCGGGCCCAATGCCCAGCACGCCTTCTACCAGCTACTTCACCAGGGCACCCAGGCCGTCGAGTGCGACTTCATCGCGCCCCTGGTGCGCTACGACGACGTCACCGACGAGGCGACACGCCACCACCTGATGGGCCAGCATCGTCTGTCGCTCGCCAACTGCTTCGCGCAGTCGCGGGTGCTGATGCTGGGCGACGACGCCATCGCCGACGACGGGCCGAGACCCGGCCACAAGCGCTACCGCGGCAACCAGCCCTCCAGCACGCTGTTGCTCGATCGCCTCACGCCAGCGACCCTGGGCGCCCTGATCGCGCTCTACGAGCACAAGGTGTTCGTCCAGGCGACCATCTGGGACATCAATCCCTTCGACCAGTGGGGGGTGGAGCTCGGCAAGCAGATCGCCGGCGAAACCCAGCACATCCTCGAGCACCATGAAGGGCTGGAGGCCATGGACGAGTCCACGCGCGCCCTGATCGAGGCGGTCTGGGCGGCCGAGCAGGCGTCGCGATGAGGCTGGCTGTTTGTACAGGGGTTGGGTTATGCTGAGTCCTTTGCTGACGGCGCAAACCGCCAGCGGCGTTCTCTACTTGCATGGGTTCAACAGCGGCAGCGCCTCGCCCAAGGCAGGGCTGGTACGCGCGGCCTGCGCCGCGCTGGGGATCGTCTGCGAGTCGCCGCAACTGCCGCATCGTCCTGCGGCGGCGCTCGCCCTGGCCGAGGCACGGCTTGCCGGCCTGGGCGCGGCGCCGCTGGTCGTCGGTAGCTCGATGGGCGGTTTTCTGGCCACGTGTCTGGCCGAGCGCCACAGCTTGCGAGCGGTATTGATCAACCCGGCGGTGGCGCCGGCGCAACTGGTAACCGACTGGGTGGGGACGGCGTTTGCCAACCCTTACACCGGCGAGTCCTTCAGCGTGACCGATACCCATATCGACGAGCTCGCGGCGCTGGCCCCCGAACGGGTTTCGCCATCGCGCTATCTGGTGCTGCTCGGCACCGCCGACGAGACGCTCGATCCCCGCGAGGCATTCCATTGCTACCGGGAGTCGCGCACTATCCTGCATCCCGGCGGAAACCATGGTTTCGACGCCCTGGGGGGGTATCTCCCGGCGATTTTCGCTCATGGTGGCCACTGCTTGGCACCTGAACGTATCACTCAACTGGACATCGACGACGCATGACACAATACAGTGCCAGCTCCATTGAAGTCCTCTCTGGCCTCGAGCCGGTGCGCAAGCGCCCCGGCATGTACACCGACACCAGTCGCCCCAATCACCTGGTCCAGGAGGTCGTCGACAACAGCGTCGACGAGGCGCTGGCGGGCCATGCGGGCGAGATCAGCGTGCGGCTGTTTGAGGACGGCGGCATCGAGGTGACCGATGACGGCCGTGGGATGCCCATCGACATGCATCCTGAACACGGCCTGTCGGGGGTGGAATTGATCATGACGCGGCTGCACGCCGGCGGGAAGTTTTCTCAATCGAGCTACCGCTTCTCCGGGGGACTGCACGGCGTCGGCGTCTCGGTGGTCAACGCCCTGTCGCGGCGGCTCGAAGTGGAAGTGCTGCGCGACGGCAACCGCCACGGCATGGCCTTTGAATATGGCGAGAAGGCCGCCGATCTTGATATCGTCGGCAGTGCACCCAAGCGCGCCACCGGCACGATACTGCGCTTCTGGCCCGAGACGAGTTATTTCGATAGCCCCAAGCTGTCACTGGGACACCTGAAGCACTTGCTGCGTGCCAAGGCGGTACTCTGCCCGGGGCTCAAGGTTATTCTGGTGGAGACCGATGGTGGCGAGAACGTCTGGCAATATGCCGATGGGCTGCGCGATTACCTGGCCCAGGCGACCGATGGCTATGAGGTGCTGCCGGACTCGCCCTTCATCGGCCACTTCGCCGATGACGAACACGGCGTGGATTGGGCGATCCAGTGGCTGCCCGAAGGGGGCGAGCCGCTGCTCGAAAGCTACGTCAACCTGATTCCCACGCCCCAGGGCGGCACCCATGTCAACGGCTTTCGATCCGGCATGCTCGATGCGCTGCGCGAGTTCTGCGAGTACCGAAGCCTGTTGCCGCGGGGCGTCAAGCTCACCGCCGAGGATCTTTGGGAAAAGGTTGCCTATGTGCTATCGGTGAAGATGCTCGACCCCCAGTTCGCCGGCCAGACCAAGGAGCGGCTCTCGTCGCGCACCGTGGCAGGGTTCGTCTCCGGGGTGGTCAAGGACGCCTTCTCGCTGTGGCTGAACCACCACGTGGACCAGGCCGAGGCGCTTGCCGAGCTGGTGATCAACGCCGCTCAGCGTCGCCAGAAAAGCGCCAAGAAGGTCGCCCGCAAGAAGATCACCAGCGGGCCGGCGCTGCCCGGCAAGCTGGCCGATTGCTCGGGCCAGGACCCGGCCGCCGGCGAGCTCTTCCTGGTCGAGGGCGACTCGGCCGGCGGCAGCGCCAAGCAGGCGCGCAATCGCGAGACCCAGGCGATCCTGCCGCTGCGCGGCAAGATCCTCAATACCTGGGAGGTGGAATCCCACGATATCTACGGTTCCCAGGAGGTTCATGACATCGCCGTGGCGGTGGGCATGGACCCAGGCAGCAACGATCTCACCAAGCTGCGCTACCACAAGATCTGCATCCTCGCTGACGCCGATTCCGACGGTCTGCATATCGCCACGCTGCTGTGCGCGCTCTTCGTGCGCCATTTTCCGTCCCTGGTCGATGCCGGGCATGTCTACGTGGCCATGCCACCGCTGTATCGCATCGACCTGGGCAAGGAAGTGCACTACGCCCTGGATGAGAGCGAGAAGGCGGCGATCCTGCGCAAGCTCGAGGGCAAGCGCGGCACCGTGAACGTTCAGCGCTTCAAGGGGCTGGGTGAAATGAGCCCGCTACAGCTTCGCGAAACCACCATGGCGGTAGAAACCCGCCGCCTGGTACAGCTCACCCGCGAGGTCGACGACGGCACCATGGAGATGATGGACATGCTGCTGGCCAAGAAGCGCTCTGCCGATCGCAAGAGCTGGCTTGAAGACTATGGCAACCTCGCCGACATCGACGTATGAAAGGGTTCACTGAATGACCATGGATATCCAGGTGGCGGAAGGCGATGTCGAACGCCTTTCGTTGCGCGAGTATTCCGAGAAGGCGTACCTCGACTACTCGATGTACGTGATTCTCGACCGGGCACTACCGCACATTGGCGACGGCATGAAGCCGGTACAGCGGCGCATTGTTTACGCCATGCGCGAGCTGGCGCTGTCCGCCAATGCCAAGTACAAGAAGTCGGCGCGTACCGTCGGCGACGTGCTGGGCAAGTTCCATCCGCACGGCGACAGCGCCTGCTACGAGGCCATGGTGCTGATGGCCCAGCCTTTCAGCTATCGCTACCCGCTGGTGGACGGCCAGGGCAACTGGGGCAGTCCCGACGACCCCAAGTCGTTTGCCGCCATGCGCTACACCGAGGCGCGGCTGTCGAAGTTTGCCGAGGTGCTACTCGCCGAGCTCGGCCAGGGCACGGTGGACTGGACCCCCAACTTCGACGGCACCATGAACGAGCCGGTGGTACTGCCGGCGCGGCTGCCCCATGTGCTGCTCAATGGCGGCACCGGCATTGCGGTGGGCATGGCCACGGACATCCCGCCGCATAACGTCAGTGAGGTGGTCGAGGCCACCTGTCATCTGCTGCGCCATCCCGAAGCGACAGTCGCCGAGTTGATCGAGTGTGTGCCGGCGCCGGACTTTCCCACCGAGGCGGAGATCATCACGTCGCGCAGCGACCTGCGCAAACTCTACGAGAGTGGCCGCGGCTCGGTGAAGCTGCGCGCCCGCTACGTGATGGAGGAGGGCAGCATCGTGGTCACCGCGCTGCCCTATCAGGTCAGCGGTTCCAAGGTGCTCGAACAGATCGCCACGCAGATGCAGGCCAAGAAATTGCCGATGGTGGCCGACCTGCGCGACGAGTCGACCCACGAGGAGCCGACCCGCCTTTTGATCGAGCCGCGCTCCAATCGGGTCGACATCGAGGCCTTGATGGCGCATCTGTTTGCCACCACCGACCTCGAGAAGAACATCCGCGTCAACATGAACGTCATCGGCCTCGATGGCCGCCCGCGGGTCATGCCGCTGCCGGACATGCTCGGCGAGTGGCTGAAATTCCGGCGCACCACGGTACGCCGGCGTCTCGAGCACCGCCTGGGCAAGGTCGAGGACCGCCTGCATATTCTCGAGGGGCTGCTGGCCGCCTACCTCAACCTCGACGAAGTCATCCGCATTATTCGCGAGGAGGACGAGCCCAAGGCGGCGTTGATCGAGGCGTTCGAGCTCAGTGATCGTCAGGCCGAGGCGATACTGGAATTGCGGCTGCGCCATCTGGCCAAGCTCGAGGAAATGAAGATCCGCGGCGAGCAGGACGCGCTGGAAGCTGAGCGGAAATCCCTCCAGGCGCTGCTGGGCAGCGAAGCCAAGCTCACCAACCTTATCGAAAAGGAGCTACGTGCGGCCGGCAAGGAGCACGGCGACGCCCGCCGCTCGCCGCTCGTCGAGCGTGAGGAGGCGCGTGCGCTCTCCGAGGTCGAACTGGTCGGTGCCGACCCGGTCACGGTGGTGATCTCCGAGAAGGGCTGGATTCGTAGCGCCAAGGGGCACGAGATCGATCCCGCCGGGCTCTCCTACAAGGCGGGGGACCGCTTCGCGCTGGTGGCCCGGGGCAAGACCAACCAGCCGCTGGTGCTGCTCGACGATACCGGCCGTGCCTATACGCTGACCGCGCACAACCTGCCCAGCGCTCGCGGCCAAGGGGAACCCGTGACCAGCCGCGTCAACGTAGTGGCCGGGGCGCATATGGCCGGTGTGATGCTGGCACCGCCCACCAGTCGTTTCCTGCTCGCCTCCGATGGCGGCTATGGCTTCGCTACCCGGCTCGAGGAGCTGGTGGGCAAGAACAAGTCGGGCAAGGCGGCGCTGAGCGTGCCCAAGGGCTGCAATGTATTGCCGCCGCGTGCTATCCCCGACACCGATGGGGCCTGTGTGGCGGCGATTTCCAATGAAGGACGCCTGCTGATATTCGCTATCGAGCAATTGCCCGAGATGACCAAGGGCAAGGGCATCAAGATAATCGACATCCCCGGCGCCCGCGCGGCCCGCCGCGAGGAATTTGTCCGCGACCTGGTGATCTTGCCGGCAGGCGCGTCCCTGGTGGTCCACGCCGGCAAGCGCAAGTTGACCCTCAAGGACAGCGACCTGGACTATTATCGCGGAGAACGCGGGCGGCGTGGCAGCAAGCTGCCGCGCGGACTGCAGAAAGTCGACAGGCTCGAGGTGCTGACATGACCCGACGATTGCTGATTCGCGCCACCGGTACGGCGCGCCCCGGCCAACTCGCTGAATTGGGCAGGGCGCTGGCCAGGAGTGGCGCCAGGCTGCTCGACATCAACCAGAGCGTGACCTTTGGTGTGATGTCTCTTGAGGCATTGGTCGGGCTCGATCAGGACATCGATCTGGAGCGGGCCTTAGCCGCGACCGGTGACAGCCTGGGGCTGGAGTTTCAGGCGATTCAAGTCAGTGCCGAGGACTATCAGCGCTGGAGCGTGCAGGCGAGCCAGCCGCGCTTGATCCTGACGCTGCTGGCGCCGCACCTGCCGGCGGGCATTCTTGCCGAGGTGGGGGCGCTGACGGGTGAGTACGGGCTGACCGTGGAGCTGATCCATCGCCTCTCCGGGCGAGAGCCGCTCGACGGTGGCGTGCCTTGCGATCACCGGATCCAGGGCTCCTGCGTCGAATGCTGGCTGCGTGGCGAGGAGGTCGACCTCGATGCCCTGCGCGAGAAGGCGCTTGCCCTGGGCGCCATGCACGGTGTGGATATCGCCATTCAGGAAGATTCCATCTGGCGGCGTCATCGTCGCCTGGTCTGCTTCGACATGGACTCCACCCTGATTCAGGCCGAGGTGATCGACGAGCTGGCGCGCTGTCACGGCGTGGGCGACGAGGTCGCCGCGATCACCGAGCGGGCCATGCGTGGCGAGCTGGATTTCCAGCAGAGCTTTCGCGAGCGCATGCGCATGCTCAAGGGTCTCGATGAAGCGGTGCTGGCCGAGATCGCCGAGCGGTTGCCGCTGATGGATGGCGTCGAGCGGCTGATGAAGCATCTCAAGCGTCTGGGATACCGCACGGCGATTCTCTCGGGGGGCTTCACCTATTTCGCCCGCCACTTGCAGGAGCGGCTCGGTTTCGATGAGATACACGCCAACGAGTTGGTGATCGTGAATGGCAAGGTCACCGGTGAGGTTCATGAGCCAATCATCGACGCCGACCGCAAGGTTGAGCTGCTGCGCGAGATCGCCGCGCGCGAGGGGCTCGCCATGGAGCAGACCATTGCCGTGGGCGACGGCGCCAACGACCTCAAGATGCTGGCTGCGGCCGGGCTGGGCATCGCCTTTCGTGCCAAGCCCCTGGTGCGCCGCCAGGCCCGCCAATCGATCTCCACCTTGGGACTCGACGCGGTGCTCTATCTTATCGGTTATCGCCAGGTCGACCTGGAGGAGCCCGAGGCGTGAGCGCGACCTTCGACACCTGGCGCGAGCGCTTCGAGCGGCTGCGTGCCAACAAGTTCTTCGAGCTGACGGTGATCACCATCATTGTGATCTCGGCGCTGCTGATCGGCGCCAAGACCTATGAGGAGACTAACCGTTTCCAGCAGTGGCTGCTGGTCATGGATGTCGCGATCACGGTCTTCTTCCTGATCGAGATCCTGATACGCATGGGGGCGGAAAAGCGCCTGCGCGACTTCTTCCGGCGCGGGTGGAACGTCTTCGACTTCCTGATCGTGACTGCCAGTCTGGTTCCCCTGGACGACTCAGAGATGGTATTGCTGGCGCGCCTGCTGCGCATCTTTCGGGTGTTGCGCCTGGTCTCGATGATTCCTGAGTTGCGAATGCTGATCACGGCGCTGTTCAAGTCGATTCCCCGTATGGGGTATGTGGCGCTGCTGATGTTTATCATTTTCTACATCTACGGTGCCATCGGCAGCTTCCTGTTCGCCAGCGTGGACGAGAAGCTTTGGGGCAACATCTCGCTGGCCATGCTGACGCTATTCCAGGTGGCCACCTTCGAGAGTTGGGCCACGGCCGTGCTCTACCCGACCATGGAGCACTACCCCTACGCCTGGATCTACTTCCTTACCTTCATCTTTCTCACCGCTTTCGTCTTTCTCAACATGATGATCGGTATCGTGCTCGATGTGATGCAGAAGGAGAACCTGTTGATGGAGCTCGAGAGTGGGGAGGGCGAGGCCGCCGAGATGCAGGGGCTACGCCAGGATGTCCGTGAGTTGCAGAGCCAGCTCACCCGCATGGAAGCGATGCTGGAAGGCCACGACAGGCAGCGGAACCTTTCGGCTCAGGGTGAACCAGACAAGACGAATCGCTGATCGTTCTATCATCACAGGCGGCAATATGGCCCTCGAGGAGATCCGCTATGACCCCTTTATCCATTCCGGCTTCCTTGCCCTTCCTGCCGCCTTACCTGCTCGAGCGCATCGCCAATTCGGCGAGCCCACGGCTACGTGAGTGCGCCAGCCAGACTTTAGTGGTCGACCGGCATTTCCGCGCTCGCATGGGCGCTGTGGCCCTGCCGCCGGGCAGTTTTGTACGTGGGGAGCCGGCCCGCTACATCTATACCGCCGATCAACAGCAGACATTGCCCGGGCGTCTGGTGCGTCGCGAACGCGAGGGCGACAGCGGCGATCCTTCTATCGACGAGGCTTATCACGGCCTGGGGGCGACGTATCAATTGTTCTGGGAGGCCTTCGGCCGCCATTCCATCGATGACCGAGGCATGGCCATGCTGGCCACGGTGCACTACGGCAAGGACTACGAGAACGCCTTCTGGGATGGCAGCCAGATGGTCTTCGGCGAAGGAGATGGAGAGCTGTTCAGCCGGTTCACCAGCGCTCTGGATATCATCGCCCACGAGCTGAGCCACGGCGTGATTCAGCATGAGGCCGCGTTGGTCTATGCCGATCAGGCAGGAGCGCTCAACGAATCGCTCGCCGATGTCTTCGGAAGCCTGGCTAAGCAGCATCAGCAGGGCCAGGGTGTCGAGCAGGCCGATTGGCTCATTGGCGCGGAGCTGTTCACCGACCAGGTCGCGGGCCGGGCCCTGCGCTCGATGGCGGAGCCCGGTACCGCCTATGACGACCCCTTATTGGGCCGCGATCCACAGCCGGGTCATATGCGCGACTTCGTCTTGACCCAGGCCGACAATGGCGGGGTGCATATCAACTCAGGTATTCCCAACCGGGCCTTTCATCTCGCGGCGATGACCCTCGGTGGTTTTGCCTGGGAAACCGTGGGGCCGGTCTGGTACGACACTCTGATCAACCGGCGACTGACGAAGGATAGCGACTTTTCGGCCTTCGCTGAACTGACTCTGGCCAGCGGTGCTGAGCGTTTCGGGACGACAAGCCGGGAAGTCGAGGCGGTGCGCGAGGCCTGGCGCGCCGTGGGCGTGCTGCCATGAGCGCATCCGACACGCTGCCGATCCTGACGGCATCCAGCGTATTGCGACTCCACCGCGAGGGCGGCGTGGCGCATTTCCCGGGGCTGGCGCGTCCACGCTGCATCGAGTGTCGCCAGTGCAGCGCCGCCCAACGGGATGAACTGCAACAGTTGCTCGAGGCCGTAACCCGCGCCTGTGCGTCCGAGATGCCGCCTTTGGGCGCCGATCGACGTCTACTGTCGTTGAGCGTCGAGGAGGACGACGGCAAGGTGATATGGACGCAGAAGGTCGACGAAGACGCGGCCCCCAAGGAACTGCTTCGCTGGTGGCGCCAGGCCGCCGCCGATAACGGTGAATGAGCGACAATTCTTGTGGTCTGGCTTGACAAGTAGGCCAAAGGCTGATTTTGTAGTAGCCATGACTTTCGCATTTTGCCACCTCAGCTTGGACCTACGACTACTAACCGGCTACTAAACGTGTCGGGCGATGCCTCGCGCATCGCGTCTTTCAGGTCAGTTGAGGTATCGAAATGTCTTCCACCCCCACCTTCTCTCGCACTCGCTGCTGTTCTCGCCCGACCTCCTCCGGCCCCGCGAACGGTTTTGCCGTGCCCCCGGCGCCCCGGTATGCTCATTGCATCCGGGGCGTTGTCGTTTCTGAATGCCGCCCGTCTTGTGAATACCGCATCGCCAGCCCACGGAGAATGCCATCATGATGCTCGACAACCCCGCTTCAAAATATCGCCCCTTCGTTGCCGTCGATCTGCCCGATCGCCAATGGCCTGCTCGACGGATCGAGGCGCCACCGCAGTGGTGCAGCGTCGACCTGCGCGATGGTAACCAGGCATTGATCGACCCGATGGATCTGGAGCGCAAGCAACGTCTCTTCGACCTGCTGGTCAAGGTTGGCTTCAAGCAGATCGAGGTGGGCTTTCCCTCGGCGTCGCAGACCGACTTCGATTTCGTGCGCGCCTTGATCGAGGACAACAAGATCCCCGAAGACGTCAGTATCCAGGTGCTGACCCAGGCACGCCCACAACTGATCGACCGCACCTTCGAGGCGCTGGAGGGTGCACAAAACGCTATCGTCCACGTCTACAATGCCACCGACCCGATGTTCCGACGCGTGGTGTTCGGGGTCGACAAGGCCGAATGCGTGCAGATCGCCGTGGAGGCCACCACCCGGATTCGCCAGCGCATGGAAGAGGCGCCAGCGACCTGCTGGACCTTCCAGTACTCGCCCGAGCTCTTCACCACGACCGAAATGGATTTCGCAGTGGAGATCGTCGAGGCGGTGATGGATGCCTTCGAACCGACCCCCGAGCAGCGGATGATCGTCAACCTGCCGGCCACCGTGGAAGTCGCCCCGCCCAACAACTACGCCGACCAGATCGAATGGTTCTGCCGCAACGTAAAGAACCGCGACAGTCTGATCGTCAGTCTGCATCCCCATAACGATCGTGGCACCGGCGTCGCCGCGGCGGAGCTCGGCATCATGGCCGGCGGCGATCGGGTCGAGGGCACGCTGTTCGGTAACGGTGAGCGTACCGGCAACGTCGATATCGTCACCCTGGCCATGAACCTCTATACCCAAGGCGTCCATCCCCAGCTCGACTTCTCCAACATCACGCCGGTGATGCGCGAGGTGGAGTACTGCAATCAGCTGCCGGTGCACCCGCGTCATCCCTATGTCGGCGATCTGGTCTTCACTGCCTTTTCGGGCTCCCACCAGGACGCAATCAAGAAGGGCATGGCCGATCGTCGCGCCAACCCCGAAGCCTTCTGGGAAGTGCCTTACCTGGCCATTGACCCCATGGATGTCGGCCGCAGCTACGAGGCGGTGATCCGGGTCAACAGTCAGTCGGGCAAGGGGGGAATCTCCTATCTGCTGGAGCAGGAGCATGGCATCGAGCTGCCGCGTCGGCTGTCGATCGAGTTCAGCCATGTCGTGCAGGAAGTTGCCGATCGCACCGGCAAGGAGATCACCTCGACGATGATCTATCAGGCCTTCGCCGATGAATATCTGGAGCAGCGCTCGCCCTTCGCGCTGCTCGGGCATCGTCTATCATCCGCGCCTGACAGCCCTCGCGTGAGCGTGGAGGCCACCATCGAGGAACGCGGCGAGCGCCGGGTCATCCAGGGCGAGGGCAATGGTCCGCTGGCGGCCTTCATCAGGGCACTGGCTGGCGCCGGGCATGACGTGGAGATCATCGACTATCACGAGCATTCACGCGGCCAGGGGGCCGATGCCGAGGCCATTGCCTACGTGGAGGTGCGCATCGACGACAGAGCGGTGTTCGGTGTGGGCACCGATGAAAGTATCACGACTGCCTCGATGAAAGGCGTGATGAGTGCGATCAACCGCTATCTGTCGACCCAGGCACCCGCGGCCAACGTCACCGCGGATACGCTGGTCTGAAGCCAGTCGAGGCTGGCGACGCCGCGTCTTTGCTAGAGCGGCGTCTTGCTCGCCTCGCCGGGAATTTCGCGCACCAGCCTCGGCATAAGAAATCCCGGCAGCACCCGACGCAGGCCCGCGACCAGCTCGCGGGCCTGGTCATCGTCGACATCGAAACGCGCCGCTCCGTCCACCGGGTCGAGCACGTGCAGGTAATAGGGCAGAATGCCCGCTGCGAAAAGTCGCTCGGAAAGGGCTGCCAGGGTCTCGATGTCGTCATTGATATCGCGCAGCAGCACGCTCTGGTTGAGCAGGGTGACACCGGCATCGCGCAGTTTTCGGCAGGCGGTGACGACTGCCGCGTCGATCTCATTCGCATGGTTGATATGCAGCACCACCACCTTCTGGAGCCGCGTGGCGGCGAGCCAGCCGAGCAGAGCCTCGTCGATGCGGTCCGGGATCACGACGGGCAGCCTTGTATGCACGCGTAGCCGTGTCAAATGGGGGATGGTATCGAGCCGCTCGACCAGCCAGGCGAGCTGTCGGTCGCTCGACGCCAGAGGATCGCCGCCGGAGAGGATCGCCTCGTGGATGCTGTCGTCGGCGCGCAGGTAGTCGAGCGTTTTCTCCCACTGGGCGCGAGACGGTGCATTCTGCTCGTAGGGGAAGTGGCGTCGAAAGCAATAGCGACAGTTCACCGCGCAGGCGGGACTGGCAATCAACAGCACCCGACCGGCGTATTTCTGGATCAGCCCCGGGGCCGGGGTGTGGTCGGCCTCCTCGAGCGGGTCGGTGCTGAAGCCGGGTATTGGCTCGGCTTCTGCGTTCACCGGCAGCACCTGAAGCAGCAGCGGGTCGCGGCTGTCGCCAGGTCGGATACGGGCCAGATAGGCCTCGGGAACGCGGACCTCGAACAGGGCGTGGCCGCGCTCGGCGCCGGGTAGCCAGGCATCGTCCAGGCCCAGCCGGCGGCAGAGTTCATGCGGATCGCGAATCGCTCGGGCCAGCTGGGTCTGCCAGGGCGCCTGCACGGCCAGCGGTTGAGCCTCCCGGTCGGGACGCTGCAAAAGGGCAGGGCTTCGGGTTATCATGCGCCACACCAGTCAATGCGGGCGAGGGATCGACCTCGCAGAATGTCGTTTGCTTGCACGCCACCGCTTATCGTCGGGGGCGTGCTCGAATATGAGTGAGAAATCATGGCGAACTATTCTACCAACGAATTCAAGGGCGGTCTGAAGGTGATGCTGGATGGCGATCCCTGCACGATCGTCGAGAACGAGCTCGTCAAGCCCGGAAAGGGCCAGGCCTTCAGCCGCGTGAAGCTGCGTAACCTGATGACCGGCCGCGTCGGCGAGCGCACCTTCAAGTCGGGCGACTCCCTGGAAGGCGCCGACGTGCTCGAGCTTGAGATGGAGTACCTCTACAACGATGGCGACATGTGGTATTTCATGAAGACGGATGGCTCGTTCGAACAGTACGCGGTAGAAAAGCGCGCCCTGGGCGACACCGAGAAGTGGCTCAAGGAACAGGTGCCCTACACCGTGACACTGTGGAACGATAACGCCATTGCCGTCTCTCCTCCCAACTTTATCGAGCTGGAAGTCACCGAGACCGATCCCGGCGTGAAAGGCGATACCGCCCAGGGTGGCTCCAAGCCGGCGACGCTCTCCTCGGGGGCGGTGGTTCGCGTGCCGCTGTTCATCAACGAGGGCGAGGTGTTGAAGGTCGACACACGTTCCGGCGATTACGTCAGTCGCGCGTAACGCAAGGCCCTCTCCTAGCGATGCTGAATCCGTCTCTGACGGGCCACGCCAAGGGCGTGGCCTTCGTGATTCTGGAGAAAAGAACCATGGCCAGTGACTGGAGGCCTTCGGCCTCCATTGTGACCCTACGCGAGCGCGCGCGCCTGCTGGCCGAGGTCCGTGCCTTCTTCGCCGAGCGCGAGGTGCTGGAAGTGGAGACCCCGGTGCTGGGCCATGGCGGCAGCACCGATGTGCACCTCGCCTCGCTGTGCGTCGAGGCGACGACGTCCGCTGGTGGCGAGCGGCTCTGGCTTCAGACCTCGCCGGAATTTCACATGAAGCGTCTGTTGGCCGCCGGCAGCGGGCCGATCTTCCAGCTGGCGCGCAGCTTTCGCGACGCCGAGGTGGGAAGCCGCCACAACCTCGAATTCACCATGCTCGAGTGGTATCGGCCGGGGCTCGCGATGGAGGAGCTGATCGAGGAAACCGTCGAGCTGATCCGCAGGGTGCTTCCGCGCGACCCCGGGCCGGTGTGTCGGCGGCGCTACCGCGAGCTGTTTCGTGACGCGCTGGGCATCGACCCCTTCACCGAACCCTTGCCGGCGCTACGTCGGCTGGCCGGTGAGACGGGCGGGCTGACGATGGCCGATAGTGATCGCGATGGCTGCCTGGATCTGCTGATGGGGCTGGTCATCGAGCCTCATCTTGGACGTGAGGGCATCGAGGTGGTGCTCGACTATCCGGCGAGCCAGGCGGCATTGGCACGGTGTCACCGCGACTCTGAAGACGGCGAGTGGGTCGCGTCGCGCTTCGAGGTCTATCTGGCCGGACTTGAGCTCGCTAACGGCTATGACGAGCTCACCGAGGCCGCGGAACAGCGCGCGCGTTTCGAGCAAGACAGCGTAGTGCGACGTCGGCAGGGGCTGCCCGAGGTCGACATGGATGCACGACTGCTGGCGGCACTCGAACATGGCATGCCGCCCGGTAGCGGGGTGGCCCTGGGAATCGACAGGTTGATCCAGCTGGCGCTCGGAAAGCCACGGGTCGCGGATGTCATGGCCTTCGCTACCCCTCGCTGTTGAGGGGGAAGCTGCCCAGCGATGCACACACCCTCACCTTGGTCTTGGGCGCCAGGCGATCATCGAAGTCGACCTGGCCGGCGAAGGCCATCACCACGGTGGAGCCAAGCTTGAAGCGCCCCATCTCCTCGCCTTTTTCCAGCCTTACCGGCGTGTCGAAGCGGACACGCTGAACGTCGCCGGAAAGCGGTGTGACCTGGCCGGACCAGACCGTTTCGATGGCGGCAACGATCATCGCACCGACCAGCACCACTACCATTGGGCCGTACTCGGTATCGAAATGGCACACCAGCCGCTCGTTGCGCGCGAACAGGTTGGGGACATGGTCGGTGGTAGCCGAGTTGACCGAGAACAGCCGTCCGGGAACATAGACCATCTCGGTGAGCGTCCCGCCGAGCGGCATGTGTACACGGTGATAATCGCTTGGCGAGAGGTAGACGTTGGCATAGCTGCCGCCACGGTAGTGTCTCGCTGTTTCCGCGTCCCCGCCGAGCAGGTCGGCCATGGAGAAGCGCTGGCCCTTCGCCTGCAGCAGGTGGTCGGCTTCGATGGCACCGAACTGTGACAGGGTGCCGTCCGCGGGGGAAAGCAGTCCCTCTCCGAGGGGGCGGGCATCCGGCTTGAGTTCGCGGGTGAAGAAGTCGTTGAAGGTGGCGTAAGCCGTGTAATCCGGCTCGGCGGCCTCTCTCATGTCGACCTTGAACTGCTTGATGAAGGCCTTGATCAGAGCATTCTTGAGCCAGGTCAGACGACACTCGGCGAGTCGTCCCGTCAGCCTGGAAAGCAGATGGTGGGGAAGCGGATACTGGATCAGGGAAAAGAGCTTGGAAAATGACAAGGGTGTGATTGCCTTCTATTTCTCGATGGGAGTGTCGTCGCGGTTGCCCCATTCCTTCCAGGAGCCCGCATAACCGCGAATCTTTTCGAACCCCAGCGCCTTGCCCACCAGCCAGGTGAAACCGCTGCGGTGATGGCTCTGACAATAGGTCGCCACTTCCATGTCCGGCGTCAGGCCCAGGGCCTCAAGCTCGGTGATCAGCTCGGCGTAATCGCGAAGGCGTAGGGCGCGTTGTGGGTCCATGGCATGGGTCCATTCCATATTCACGGCGCCGGGAATGTGACCGAGGTGCTTGTTGCTGCCCTTCTCGCCCAGGTATTCAGCTTTGGAGCGGGCGTCCCAGAGGGCGAAATCTCGATCACCCAGTCGCTCCTGGATCTCGTGTCGGTCGATCGCCACTTCCGGGTGCATGATGGCGGCCTCGTAATCGCTGGCCGAGGGGGTGTGTGACTTGGTGGTAAGGGGGAGCGCATCTGCACGCCAGGCATGGATCCCGCCGTTGAGATAGGAGTAGCGGGTATGGCCGAGCAGCTCCAGCGTCCATAACAGCCTCCCGGCCCAGCCACCGCCTTCATCGTCGTAGGCGACTACGTGGGTGTCGCGCGTCAGCCCCAATGAGGAAAACAGCCCGGAGAGCGCTTCGGGCGAAGGGACATCATTGGGCACCTCGCCCTCGCCGCGAAGCAGCCGGCGATGGTCGAGAAACACGGCGCCGGGAACATGACCGTGGTCATAGCTTTCGGCCTTGGCCGGCACGTCGATGATCAGTAGCGATGGCTCGTCAATATATGCCGCGAGCTGGTCGGGTTCGGCGATCAACGGCAGCAGATTGTCTTCGGAACTCATGGCAGTCTCCTGGCTCGGTTCTATGTGGCCTTTATTCAACGTAGCCTTTATTCACCGTAGCTTAGCGGGCGTTGAGGTCGCGGGGTCGTTGAGGCTGTCGACGATGCGTCGATAGCTGGCGAAACGTTCGGGGTGAATCTCGCCGCGTTCCACTGCGCCAAGCAGGGCGCAGCCAGGTTCATGGCGGTGGCGACAGTCCCGGAAATGGCATTGGCCGAGCCATTCATGAAATTCGATGAAGCCCTCGGCGACCTGTTGCTCGTCCAGATGCACCAGCCCGAACTCGCGGATGCCCGGCGAATCGATCAGCTGACCGCTATCGGCAAGGTCTTTGGCGGCAAGGTCATCGGAAGCATGGCCCTCTACGGCACGCTCCCCGGCGTCCGTGCCGGGCAACCGATACAGGCGGGCGGTAGTCGTGGTGTGGGTGCCCTTGCGTGAATCCTTGGACAGTGCCCCGATACGCAGTTCCTCGTCCGGCAGCAGGCGGTCGATCAACGACGATTTGCCCACCCCGCTCTGGCCGACGAAGACCGATGTGCGCCCGCCAAGCCGCTCACGCAGAGCGGTCAGGCCATCCTCCCGCGCGGTAGTGGAGGTCACCACCGCATAGCCCAGGGCCTCGTAGCTGCCGAGCAGGTCACGTATATTGCCGCCACCCTCGGGCAGCAGGTCGATCTTGTTCAACACCAGCACCGGGGCAATGCCGGTGGCCTCGGCGGCGACCAGGTAACGGTCGATCAGGTTGGCGTGCGGCGCGGGCTCAACGGCAAAGACGATGAGTATCTGGTCGATATTGGCGGCCACGGCCTTTAGCTGGCCGCGGGCGTCGGGGCGTTCCAGCACGCTGTCGCGTTCGCCGCGCGCGACCACCACGCCATCGACTGTTTGGCCGTCGGCATCGTGGGCGGCACGCCAGATCACGCGGTCGCCGGTGACCAGGCCCTCTAGATTGGCCCGCAGGTGGCAGCGTACTGTCTCACCGTCCTCACTGTCCTCACCGTTCTCAACGCGACCTTCGGGCGCCACGTTCAGCGAGCGCCCGAAGTGGGCGACGACGCGGCCGGGTTGTTCGGGGCCATACTCTCCTGCGGCCAGCTTCTCGCTGTCGCGGTTGTCGTGCTTTTCGGCGCGCTTGGCACGTTCCGTCTGGACTTTCTCGACTCGCCAACGCTGCTGGCGACTCAGATTACGTTTGCTCATGGGGGCCCGATGCTCGGTACAATGACGGCATTGTACCCACCTTGGGCTGCCCCTGTCGTCAGCCACCGTTCCTAAAGCCACCGTTCCTCAAGCCACCGTCCCTCAAACAACATTCGTCAAGGAAGTCTCTTCATGTCCGCAAACGACACGCACGATCCGCGCACCAATCGCCTGGTGTGGATCGATCTGGAAATGACCGGGCTCGATCCAGAACGCGAGCGCATCATCGAGGTCGCCACGTTGGTCACCGACAACGAGCTGAACCTGATCGCCGAAGGGCCGGTGCTCGCCGTCCATCAGCCGGAAGCCCTGCTGGCCGCCATGGACGACTGGAACCTCAAGACGCATGGCGAGTCGGGGTTGATCGAGCGGGTCAGGCAGAGCGAGATCGACGCCGCCGAGGCACAGCGCCGGACGCTGGCATTTCTTAACGCCTACGTCGCCCCCGGCAGCTCGCCCATGTGCGGCAACAGCGTGCATCAGGATCGCCGCTTTCTCGAACGCGAAATGCCGTCGCTGCTGGGCTTCTTCCATTACCGCAATCTCGATGTCTCGACCCTGAAGGAGCTGGCCAAGCGTTGGAATCCCGGCGCCATGGCCGGCTTCGAGAAGTCCGGTACGCACCTCGCCATGGACGACATCCGCGAGTCTGTCGCCGAGCTCGCCCATTACCGCACGACGTTCCTGATCGTGCCCGAGAACGCGCAAGACGCGTCGGCGTGACGTCTCACTCTGAAGCGATCAGCGCCTCGCGCTTGGCTCGCTGGCGGGCCAGGGCCCAGCGCACATGCTCGCGCACCAGGTCGGA
Source organism: Halomonas jincaotanensis (assembly GCF_018448785.1). Classification (GTDB taxonomy): domain Bacteria; phylum Pseudomonadota; class Gammaproteobacteria; order Pseudomonadales; family Halomonadaceae; genus Halomonas; species Halomonas jincaotanensis. The sequence continues at coordinate 67,796 of NZ_JAHCLU010000012.1, forward strand.
GGGGTAGGGCAGGCGTGCCCGCAGGGCGGCTTCGACCGTCTCGCTCCACGGGGCGTTGCCGAGCCCTACCGCCAGGTTGCGCAGCCAGCGTTCGTAGCCGATACGGCGGATGGGGCTGCCGGCGGTCTTGACGAGGAATTCCTGCTCGCCCCAGGCGAATAGCGATACCAGGCTGGCTCGGTCCAGGTCATGGCGGGGAGCGAAGTCGGCCTCATGGCTCGCGCGGGTGAAGCGTGTGAAGGGACAGACCAGCTGACAGTCGTCGCAACCGAATACGCGATTGCCCATGGCTTCACGGTAGCGTTCGGGAATGGCGCCGAAGAGTTCGATGGTGAGGTAGGAAATACAGGCTCGGGCATCCACCACGCGGTCCTCGACGATGGCGCCGGTAGGGCAGGCGCTGCGACAGGCGCTACAGCTGCCACAATGATCACCTTCGAAGGGCGCATCAACGGGTAGCGGCAGGTCGGTGTAGAGTTCGCCGAGAAAGAATAGTGACCCGGCCTTGGGGTGGAGCAACATGGCGTTCTTGCCGAACCAGCCAAGGCCGGCCTTGCGCGCCAGCGCGCGCTCCATCACCGGGGCGGAATCGACGAAGGCGCGATAGCCGAAGGGCCCGGTTTCGGCCTCGATCCATTTCGCCAGGGTCGCCAGGCGCTTGCGCATCAGCTTGTGGTAGTCGCGGCCGGTGGCGTAGCGGGAGACATAAGCCTTCTGCGGCTGGCCAAGAACCTTGGTGGTTTCCACCTCGGGGGGCAGGTAGTCCAGGCGCACGCTGATTACCCGCACGGTGCCGGGGATCAGCTCCTCGGGCCTTGTGCGCCGGGTGCCGTGCTTGGCCATGAAGCCCATCTCGCCATGATGGCCCGCGGCGAGCCAACGCTCGAGGCGTGCCTCGTCGGCGGAGAGGTCGACATCGGTGATGCCGAGCTGCTGGAAGCCGAGCTCGCGTCCCCAGGTCTTGATGCGAGCGGCCAGGTCGTGTAAGTCGGGCTGAGCGTCGGCCAAGGTGTCGGGCTGCGTATGGGACATCATTGCGGACATCGTCACCGGGGCATGCATGGGAGAAACCGCTATTTTGGAAACGTTATTGTGGAAAAACGGCTGATGCCACCTCTCGGCACTTGGCGAGAGGCGGTCAGTCCTTACACTGGATGATAAAGCATCACTTGCAGGGGAGACACCGATGTCCGTCGCGTCATTCGCCCATCGCGCCGACCCGGGTCGTGCGCTCTACCGCGCCGAGCAGGTTCGAGAGCTCGACCGGCGTACCATCGCCGCCGGCATCGAGGGGTTTGCGCTGATGCAGCGCGCCGCCGCCGCGGCCTGGCAGGACCTCAAGGCGCGCTGGCCCGGGGTGCGCGCGATCAGCGTGCTGTGCGGCGGCGGCAACAATGGCGGCGATGGCCATGTGCTGGCGGCACTCGCCGCCGCCGAAGGATTGACAGTACAGCGCATTGTCCTCAAGCCCATCGAGGAACTCGGTGGCGATGCTCGCCGCGCCGCCGAGATGGCCTCGGCAGGCGGCGTGGCGGCGATTGACTGGCAGCCGGGGTTAACGCTGAGCGGTCAGGTGGTGGTCGATGCGCTGCTGGGAACGGGACTCACCGGCGAGGTGCGTGGCTCTTTCCGCGAGGTCATAGCGGCGGTCAACGAGAGCGACAAGCCGGTCTTGGCGATCGATATTCCCTCCGGGCTGCATGCCGATACCGGTGCGGCGTTGGGTCTGGCGATTCGCGCGACACTGACGGTGACCTTTATCGGCGACAAAGTTGGCCTGCATACCGGGGCAGCTCCGGCACATGTCGGTGAATTGGCATTCCGGGACCTCGAGGTCGATGCCGAGGCGGAGACGGACCTGGTGCCCGCGGCACGGCTGCTCGGGGCCGGGCTGGTTGCGGCTGCGATGCCGCCTCGTTCGCGTAGCGCGCACAAGGGCGCATTCGGCCATGCGCTGATACTCGGTGGCGCGCCGGGGTTCGGTGGCGCGGCGCTGCTTGCCGCGGAGGCCTGTGGGCGGCTGGGCGCCGGTAAAGTGAGCCTGGCGACCTCGCCCGAGCATGTTGTGGCTAGCCTGGTACGACGGCCCGAGGTGATGGTCCATGGTGTGCGCGGCTCGGGCGATCTGGGGGAGTTGCCGCACCAGGCCGATGCCCTGGTTGTCGGACCGGGGTTGGGGCAGGGCAGCTGGGGCCAGGGCATGCTGCAGGCGGCACTGGCAACCGGGAAGCCGCTGGTCGTGGACGCCGATGGCCTTAACCTGCTGGCGACACGCTTTAGTGGCGAGCGACGCGACGACTGGATTCTCACCCCGCATCCGGGCGAGGCGGCGCGACTGCTTGGGATCAGCGCGGACGAGGTGGAGGCCGATCGCCCCGCGGCGGTCCAGGCATTGCAACAACAGTTCGGTGGTGCGGTGGTGCTCAAGGGGGCCGGCAGCCTGGTAATCGGCCCCGAGGGGCTGGCCGTCTGCCCCTTCGGTAACCCGGGCATGGCCAGTGGCGGCATGGGCGATGTGCTCTCTGGCATGTTGGGCGCCCTGCTTGCCCAGCATTTTGTACCAGAGCAAGCCGCGAGGCTTGGGGTGTTGGTCCATGCCCTGGCCGCCGACATGGCCGCCGATGACGCCGGGGAGCGTGGCCTGCTGGCCGGCGATCTGGCATCCTATGCGCAACTATTGATCAACCCCGGGACTGGCGAGGACCATGCTGCTGCAACTCGATGATGAGAATTGCCAGGTCGGCTTCGGTGAAAGCCTGGGCCGGGCGCTTGGCGGGCATGGCCGGGTGCATCTGGCCGGCGAGCTTGGCGCCGGCAAGACGACACTGACCCGTGGCCTGCTGCGCGCCCATGGGTACATGGGCACGGTCAAGAGTCCGACCTATACGCTGGTGGAACCCTATGAGCTCGATGACGCGAGGATTTATCATTTCGATCTCTACCGCCTGGGTGATCCCGAAGAGCTTGAATTCATCGGTGGCCGCGACCTGCTGAGCGAGGACGCCCTTTGTGTCATCGAATGGCCGGAGCGTGGCGAAAGCTGGTTGCCGCCCTCGGATCTGAGCATTGAGCTCGCTATCGCCGGCAATGGACGCCATGCGCTTGTCTTGGCCAATAGCGAGCATGGCCATCGCGCGCTAGCGCGCCTACTGGCCGATCCAACACTGGACGCGATGATCGTGGATCGCCGCGAGTCTGACCAAAGAGGCATTAGGGCATGATGACGCAACCGGTTCTTGTATTGCGTTGTCTGATGGCGGCGGGCCTGTTAATGGTGACGCTGCTGACGGCCGCGGCCCAGGCCGGCCAGGTCGACAATCTGCGGCTGTGGGCAGCCCCCGACCACGCGCGTCTGGTGTTCGACCTGGCCTCGCCCACCCAGGCCAATGTCTTTGCCCTGGACAACCCGCGTCGCCTGGTCATCGATCTCGATGATAGCCGCATGGCTGCCGAAATCGCTGACCTGGATCTTTCCGGCAGTGCCATCAGCGAGTTACGAAGTGGTGTTCGCAATGGCAATGGCCTGCGGGTGGTGCTGGAGCTCGAGCGTGAGGTAGAGCCGCGCCATTTCACGCTGGCGCCAAACGATCAATACGGCCACCGTCTGGTGGTCGACCTCGAGTATCCCGGCGAAAGCGCCGTCGAGGATCCCATTGACCCCATCGAGTCGATGATTCGCGAGCAGGAGATCATCGCCAGTCGCGGCCAGACCATGGCTGAGAGCAGTTCCGGCCAGAACGCCTCGGCAGCCACCGAGGCCCTTAAACCGGCACAGCCGCACCCCCGGCGTGACATCATCGTCGCCATCGATGCCGGGCATGGTGGCGAGGACCCTGGCGCCATCGGGCCCGCCGGCACGCGCGAGAAAGATGTGGTGATGGAGATTGCCAGGCGCCTGCAGGGGATGGTCGATGACGCCGAGGGATTTCGCGCGGTGATGATCCGCGATGGCGACTATTACGTGGGACTGCGACAGCGGACCCGCATCGCGCGTGAACAGAAAGCCGATTTCTTCGTCTCCATTCATGCCGACGCCTTCAACAGCCCGCGCCCCAACGGCAGCTCGGTCTATGCGCTTTCCCAGCGTGGTGCGACGTCGGAGACCGCGCAGTGGCTGGCCGCCAGCGAGAACCAGGCCGATCTGATCGGTGGCGTCGACGGCAGCCTCTCCCTCGATGATAAGGACGAAGTGCTGCGGGGCGTGTTGCTCGACCTGACGATGACGGCAACCCTTAATGACTCCCTGACCATCGGCGGTCAGATGCTCGACCAACTCGGGCGCGTCAACCGGCTGCACAAGCCGAGGGTCGAGCAGGCCGGCTTCGTGGTGCTCAAGTCGCCGGACATCCCTTCGCTGTTGGTCGAGACGGGCTTCATCTCCAATCCACAGGAGGAGCGGCGCCTCAACGATGGCGGGCATCAGCAGAAGATGGCCGAGTCGATGTTCGGTGGCATTCGCAGTCATTTCCAGCGCAACCCGCCACCTGCCAGCCTGCTGGCCTGGCAGCGTGACCGGAACATCAACACCGATGACAACGACTATCGCATCCAGCCCGGCGATACCCTGTCGGAGATTGCCGCCCGTCACGATGTACCGGTGGCGCATCTTCGCCAGGCCAACGAGCTCAACGGCGACGTGATTCGTGTGGGTCAGGTGCTGCGTATCCCTCGCTCATGACCAGGCGCTCAGGACCAGAAACGTAATATGACCGAGCCTCGACGCATCCGGGTTCTCGACCCACGGTTGACCAACCAGATTTCCGCCGGCGAGGTGGTGGAACGTCCTGCCTCGGTGGTCAAGGAACTGGTGGAGAATGCCATCGATGCCGGCAGTCGACGCATCGAGCTGGAGCTGGAAGCCGGTGGTTCACGCCTGATTCGCGTGCGCGACGATGGCAGCGGTATCGACGAGGAAGACCTGCCTCTGGCGCTGTCGCGCCATGCGACCAGCAAGATCCATTCCCTCGAGGAGCTAGAGGGCGTGGCAAGCCTGGGATTCCGGGGCGAGGCACTGGCCTCGATCGGCTCGGTATCGCGGCTTGAATTGACGTCCAATATCGACGACGACCCACGTAGCGGTTGGCGGGTGGTGGCCGAGGGACGGCTGATGGAGCCCCGCGTCAGCCCTGCTCCGCATCCACGCGGCACCTCGGTGACGGTGCGCGACCTCTTCTTTAATACCCCGGCGCGACGCAAGTTCCTGCGCACCGAGAAGACCGAGTTCGGCCACATCGAAGAGGCCTTTCGCCGCCAGGCGCTATCACGCTTCGACATCGGGTGGGTGCTGCGCCACAACCAGAAGACGCTGCATCAGCTCAAGCCCGGCGACGAACCGGTGGCCCGGGAGCGCCGCCTGCAGTCGCTACTCGGCAAGGCCTTCCTGGAGAACGCCCTGCATCTTGACCTGGAGGTCAGCGGCCTGCGTCTCTGGGGCTGGGTCGGCTTGCCGACCCACTCACGCGCCCAGGCGGACCAGCAGTATTTCTATGTCAACGGGCGTGTGGTGCGCGACCGCCTGGTCGCCCACGCCGTACGCCAGGCCTACCGGGACGTATTGTTTCACGGTCGCCACCCGGTCTTCGTGCTCTATCTGGATGTCGACCCGACGCTGGTGGACGTCAACGTGCACCCCACCAAGCACGAGGTGCGTTTCCGCGACGGCCGCATGGTGCACGATTTCCTGTTCTCCAGCCTGCACCGGGCATTGGGGGAGGCGCGTGCCGGTGACTATATCGCGCCGGCGGACGATGGAGCCGAGGCCGCGCCTCCATCGTCAGGAGGAAATGCGTCAGGTGTTGGGGCCCCAGGGGCCGCGTCACCAGGAATAGGGGAAAGTGACGGGCGCTGGGAGCAGCAGCCCATGTCACTGCCCGGACGCGAGGCGCAGCGTCAGCCGGTGGTCACGCCCAACCGCGTCAGGGCGTTCATGGAAGGCTATCGAGCGCTGCACCCCCAGCATGAGGAGAGCCTGTTGACCCCGCAGCCCCGCGCGCTTGACGCTGGCGGCACGGCGGAGGCGTCGGCGACACAGCAGACCACGGGGGAGTCAGGTCCCACCCTGCCCGAGGCGGACGATACCCGCGCGCCGCCGCTGGGTTATGCCCTGGCGCAGCTCAAGGGCATCTATATCCTCGCCGAGAGCGAGCGAGGGCTGATTCTGGTAGATATGCATGCCGCTCACGAGCGAATCGTCTACGAGGGCATGAAGACGCAGATCCAGGCGGGGTCGCTGCAGGCGCAGCCGCTGCTGATGCCCATCTCGCTGGCCGCCAGCCCGGCCGAGGTGGCGACCGCCGAGAGTGAGCACGACGCCTTCGCCCGGTTTGGCGTCGAGCTCGACGTAGCCGGCCCCGAGACCTTGCTGGTGCGGCAGTTGCCGGTGATGCTCAGCGACGCCGATGTCGAGCCGCTGATCCGCGACATGCTGGCGGAGCTGGAGCGCTACGGGCGCTCCGACCGTCTGGAGGCGCACATCAATACCTTGCTGTCCACAATGGCTTGTCACGGCAGTGTGCGCGCCAACCGGCGCCTGACCCTCGAGGAGATGAATGCCTTGCTGCGTGACATGGAGCGCACCGAGCGCAGCGGGCAGTGCAACCATGGCCGGCCCACCTGGACCGAGATGGGGCTTCGCGAGCTCGATCGCCTGTTCATGCGAGGCCAGTGATGTTGGCAAGCCAGACAGCGTCCCCTCGAGACGATCGCCCTCTCGCCATCATGCTCGTGGGGCCCACCGCCGCCGGCAAGACCGACCTGGCCATTGCGCTCCACGAATGGCTGGGGCATGAGCTGATCAGTGTCGACTCGGCCATGGTCTATCGTGGCCTGGACATCGGTAGCGCCAAACCCTCCATGCAGGAGCTGGCACGCGCCCCTCATCGTCTGATCGACATCCGCGATCCTTCCATCCCCTATTCGGCCGGCGATTTCCGCGAGGACGCCCTGGGCGAAATGCGACAAATCAGCGCAGCTGGAGGGGTGCCGCTACTGGTGGGTGGCACCATGATGTATTTCCAAAGGTTGCTCGAAGGCGAGGCCAATCTGCCTTCCGCCGACCCGGACGTGCGGGCCGAGCTGGAGCGCTGGCGTAAGCGTCAGGGGCTTGCCGCACTGCATGCCGAGCTTGCGCGCCTCGATCCACCGTCAGCGGCACGGATTCATCCCAACGACCCACAGCGCCTGATGCGGGCGCTGGAAGTGCATCGTTTGAGCGGTAGGCGTCTCAGCGACCTGTGGCATGAGCAGACGGACGAAACCTTTCCCTGGCGGACATTGTCGATAGGCTTAGCGCCTTTCGACAGGAAGGTGCTGCACACCAGAATAGCCGAGCGTTTCGCGACCATGCTCAGGGCCGGGCTGATCGAGGAGGTGGCCGCGCTGAAGGCGCGTCCCGAGCTGCATGCGGACCTGCCGGCGATGAAAAGTGTCGGCTATCGTCAAGTGTGGGAGTACCTTGAGGGTGTCGTCGACATGCCGGAGCTTGAGCGGCGCGGGGTGATTGCAACGCGTCAGCTCGCCAAGCGGCAGCTGACCTGGATGCGCAGCTGGAACGACTTGCACTGGATCGATAGCCTGGGTCCTAATCCTCTCGGCAAAGCGCTGAAACTGGTGCGAGAATTCAGTAGTTAGCGTAAGATGAGGCCTTCGAACGGCCAGATGGTCAGGCCCTTTCGAGTAACACATCAGGCCCTTTCGGGTAACACAGAGCGCCGCGTCAGGCGCCGTTGCAACCATAATTTTAACCCCAGAGACAATTTCAGGGAGAGTAACATGTCCAAAGGGCAGTCCCTTCAAGACCCGTACCTGAACATTTTGCGCAAGGAGCGCATTCCGGTATCGATTTTTTTGGTCAACGGCATCAAGCTGCAGGGGCAGATCGAGTCTTTTGATCAATTTGTCATCCTGCTGCGTAATACCGTCAGTCAAATGGTCTACAAGCACGCTATTTCCACCGTGGTGCCGTCTCGCAACGTGCGTCTGCCGGTCCAGGATCCTGCGGCTCCGCAGGACATCGAAGGGTGAGGTACTGATTGTTTTTTGAGCGTCCCGATGCCGGAGAAATGGCGGTCCTCGTTCATGTGGATTTTCATGACGAGCAGGAGCGCGAGGATCCTGGTGAATTCCTCGAACTGGTGCGTTCCGCAGGAGCCGAGCCGGCAACGCTGGTCACCGGCAGCCGGCAACGCCCCGATTCTCGGACCTTTGTGGGCTCCGGCAAGGTGGAAGAGCTGCGCGAGGCGCTGTCGGTTCATCATGCCGACCTGGTGATCTTTAACCATGCGATGAGCCCTTCCCAGGAACGCAATGTCGAGCGCGCACTGAAGTGTCGTGTGCTCGACCGCACTGGCTTGATTCTGGATATCTTCGCCCAGCGTGCTCGTACACACGAGGGCAAGCTGCAAGTGGAGCTCGCTCAGCTCGAATACATGTCGACTCGTCTGGTGCGTGGCTGGACCCACCTGGAGCGCCAGAAGGGTGGCATCGGGCTTCGCGGTCCCGGCGAGACTCAGCTCGAGACCGACCGGCGTCTGCTTCGCGGACGTATCAAATCGATCCACAAGCGACTCGACAAGGTGCGTAGCCAGCGCGATCAAAACCGCCGGGCGCGCTCGCGGGCGGAGATTCCCAGTGTCTCGCTGGTCGGCTATACCAATGCGGGCAAGTCAACGCTGTTCAACGCCCTGACGGCATCAAAGGTATATGCGGCCGACCAGCTCTTCGCTACGCTCGACCCGACTCTGCGTCGACTGGAAATCGAGGACGTGGGCCCGGTTGTGCTGGCCGACACCGTCGGCTTCATCCGTCATCTACCGCACAAGCTGGTTGAGGCCTTTCGCGCCACGTTGCAGGAAGCCGCCGAGGCGAGCCTATTGGTGCATGTCATAGATGCTGCCGATCCCGACCGTGAGCTCAATATCTCCCAGGTCGAGGTGGTTCTCGATGAGATCGGTGCGCTGGAAGTGCCGACCCTCAAGGTGATGAACAAGATCGACTTGCTCGATAGCGCACCGCGTATCGAGCGCGACGGTGAGGGTCGTCCCGAGGTAGTGTGGTTGTCGGCTCGCGACAACAAGGGGCTGGAGCTGCTAGAGCAGGCACTTTCGGAATGCCTGGCCGATGATGTCATCGACTTCGAGCTCAGCCTGGCGCCGGAGCAGGGTCGTCTGCGGGCGGGTTTACACGAGCTTGGCGCGGTGCGTGAGGAGCGCTTCGACGACGCGGGACATTCCACTCTGGAGGTGCGGCTGCCGCGCCGCGATTTCATGCAGCTGATGGCACGCCTTGGCGAGAAAGCCGAAGACTATCTTCCCCAGGCCCTGCAGGAACCGTCCGTATGGGAAGCATGAGTGCAAGTTTGAGCAGAACCGCCCATGTAGGCGGTCGTGGCCCTGAGATACGGCAAGGCTGCACAACAATGAAGGGGTCACAAGGCGCCGTCTCCAGGCGCTGACAGGATCGCAACCGATGCCCGTCGCGGAATCTCTTCCGCCGCGGGACGCAACGCATAGTGGAGAGAGGACGTATGGCCTGGAATGAGCCTGGTGGTGGCAACCAGCACGACCCCTGGAGTGGTGGTGGCGGTCGACGCGGCGGTGGCAATGGTGGCGGCGGTGATAATAACCGCGGCGGCAACCAGGGGCCCCCGGATCTCGATGAAGCCCTGAAGAAATTTCAGGACAAGCTCAACGGTATGTTGGGTCGTGGCGGCAAGGGTGACAGGCCCGGCGGCTCTGGTGGCAAGAGTGGCGGTGGCAAACCGCGCAATGTCTTCACCCTGCCAGGGTTGTTGATCGTGGTGGCGCTGGCGATCTGGGCGGCGTCCGGCTTCTATCTGGTCGACCAGTCCGAGCGTGGTGTAGTGCTGCGTTTCGGCGAGTTCCAGGAAGTGGTGACGCCGGGGCTGCAGTGGAACCCGCCGCTGATCGATGATGTGCGCATGGTCAATGTGACGCGCGTGCGTTCCTTGACCCAGACCCAGTCGATGTTGACCCAGGACGAAAATATCGTCTCGGTAGAAATCTCGGCGCAGTATCAGGTCGCCGATCCCCGGGATTATGTACTCAACGTGCGTGACCCCGAACTCAGTCTCGAAAATGCCTTGGACTCGGCCCTGCGTCACGTGGTGGGTGGCACCGACATGATCGACATCCTGACTTCAGGACGTGAGATCCTCGGCAGCTCGGTCAACAGCCGGCTACAGTCGTACCTCGACAGCTACGGTACCGGTATCCTTCTGCAGACGCTCAACGTCGAGTCCACCTCGCCGCCGACGGCTGTGCAGGATGCCTTCGATGATGTCATCCGTGCCCGCGAGGATCGCCAGCGCACCATCAACGAAGGCATGGCCTATGCCAACGCCATCATCCCCCAGGCGCAGGGTCAGGCCCAGCGTTTCGTCGAACAGGGTCAAGGCTATCGTGAATCCGTGGTGGCCGAGGCACAGGGCCAGGCCAACCGCTTCACCGCCCTGTTGACACAGTACGAAGACAACCCAGGCTTGATGCGCGAGCGTCTGTATCTCGATGCAATGGCCGAGGTGTACGGCAACACCGAGAAGGTGCTGGTCGACGTGCCCGGGGATAGTCCGCTGATGTACCTGCCGCTGGACCAGCGCCTCGGCGGTGGAAGTGGCGGGCAAGACAGCGATGCCAGACTCGGCGAGGAAGGCGAGCTTGATCCCCGTGTGCTGGAGCGGCTGCGCAGTACGCAGTCGTCGAGCAACAGTGGCAGCAATAGCAACAGCAGTGGAATCCGCAGGGAGGGCCGCTAAATGATCAATAATCGTTCCCTGCTTATCGTCGGTGGCATCGCCGCTGTCGCCTGGTTGGCAAGCAACACCCTGTATGTGGTCGACGAGACCGAGCGAGCGGTCAAGCTGCGTTTCGGGGAAGTGATCGAGGAGAACATCCAGCCGGGCCTGCATGCGAAGATTCCGATTACGCAGACCATCCGCAAGTTCGATACACGGGTGCTGACTCTGGATACCGATCCCAGTCGCTATCTGACGCTCGAGCAGAAGGCCGTGATCGTCGACTCCTATGTCCAGTGGAAGGTGGTCAACCCCACGCGTTACTACGAGGCGACATCCGGGGATGAGTTGATGGCGATTCGGCTGATCCAGCCACGGGTCGATGAGAGCCTTCGTAACGAGTTTGGTCGCCTGGATCTGCAGCAGATCATCGCCGAGCGCCGCGATGACCTGATGACCGGGCCGGCCGAGGATCTCGACGCACTGATGCGTGAGGAGCTGGGGGTGTCGATCCTGGATATCCGCGTCAAGCGCATCGACCTGCCCGAAGACGTCTCGGCCGCGGTCTATGACCGCATGCGCTCCGAGCGTGAACGTCAGGCACGGGAATGGCGTGCTCAGGGCCAGGAGGAGGCCGAGCGGATCCGCGCCAACGCCGATCGTCGTCGCCAAGTGCTGCTTGCTCAGGCTCAGGCGCGTTCCGAAACCTTGCGAGGTGAGGGCGACGCCGAGGCGGCAGGCATCTTCTCCGAGGCGTATGGTGAAGATGAAGAGTTCTTCAGCTTCTGGCGTAGCCTGAATGCGTATCGTGAGAGCTTCGAGGGCGATGGCAACATGCTGGTGCTCGATCCTTCGAGTGAATTCTTCCAGTACCTCAAGAGTCCGACTTCCACCGAGGAATGACGCGTCGGCGGGTGGTACGCTACCCGCCTGTGGGGTTCATCCCGCACTCAAACGTGGTAAGATCCTGAAACCGGGCGTGGCCCGGTTTTTTTGTGGCCGTCATCTTCGATCTGGCTACCTCTGGGCAATTCATCGTCTTGCAGGATAATTTACATGACCATCGCTGACCGCTGGCTGCTGCCCGACGGCATGGATGAAGTGCTGCCGCCCCAGGCGAGCCGCATGGAAGAGCTCCGCCGAGCGCTGCTGGATCTCTACCAACGTTGGGGCTACGACCAGGTGATGCCGCCGCCGGTCGAGTTTCTCGACTCGCTGCTGACCGGCACCGGTACCGATCTCGATCTGCAGACCTTTAAGCTCACTGACCAGCCGACCGGCCGAATGATGGGGGTCAGTGCCGATGTCACGCCCCAGGTGGCACGCATGGACTCACATTCCATGAAGCGCCAGGGGCCGGTTAGGCTGTGCTATTGCACCAATGTGCTGCGGGCCAAGGCCGATCAATATCAGGGTGGGCGCAGCCCGGTTCAGGTGGGTGTGGAGCTGTTCGGTCATGCCGGTCTGGAGGCCGACCTGGAAGTGCTCCAGCTGGCGCTAGCCAGCCTGAAAGCCGCCGGTGCATGCGAAGTTCACCTTGCCTTGGGGCATATTGGCATCTATCGCAGCCTAGTTCAGGCCGCCGGGCTCGATGCCGATCAAGAGCGGGCACTGTTCGCGGCGCTGGAACTCAAGTCGCCGGGCGAGTTGGCTGCCCGGGTCGAAGAGAGTGTCGACGACCCGGCCCTGGCCGAGATGTTCATGGCCCTGGGCCGCTTGCATGGTGGGCCGGAAGTACTCGAGGAGGCTCGCGAGGCCTTCGTCGAGGCGCCAGCACCCGTGGCTGCGGCGCTCGACCAGTTGCGCGCCCTGCAGCGTGGCGTGCTGGCCGAACATGCGGAGGTAGCGCTATACGTTGACCTGGCAGAGCTGCGCGGCTATCAGTATCACACGGGGATGATGTTTGCCGCGTACGCTCCGGGTTATGGCCAGGCATTGGCCAAGGGCGGGCGCTACGACGATACTGGCCGCGCCTTCGGCCGTGCCCGGCCGGCCACCGGGTTTTCCATGGATCTGAAATTGCTCGCCACGCTGGTTTCGGCAGCGCCTGCCCGTGATGGCATCTGGGCGCCTGCCGAGGGGGGCGGACTGAGAGAGGCTGTCTCCGCATTGCGCGAGCGCGGTGAACGTGTCGTGCAGGCGCTGCCTGGCCAGCGCACCGGGCCCGAGGCGCACCGCTGCGACCGTATCCTGGAACACCGCAACGGCCATTGGGACGTGGTTTCCCTGACAAGTTCATCATCCGATCAGGCCTGAGGGCCGGTGGTCATGGAACATGGCCCTGGGCCCGGGACGGGCGCGGAGCCGCAACGAGAGACAGAGCTGATGGGTAAGAACGTAGTCGTGCTAGGCACCCAGTGGGGTGACGAAGGTAAGGGCAAGGTCGTTGACCTGCTGACCGAATCCGCCTCGGCCGTTGTGCGTTTCCAGGGTGGCCATAATGCTGGCCACACCTTGGTGATCGACGGCGAGAAGACCGTCCTGCACTTGATTCCCTCAGGGGTGCTGCGGGACGACAAGATCTGCGTGATCGGCAATGGCGTCGTCCTGTCACCCGAGGCGTTGATCAAGGAGATACGTGAGCTCGAGGCCAAGGGCGTGCCGGTGCGCGAGCGCCTGCGCCTGTCGCCTGCCTGCCCGTTGATCCTGCCCTATCACGTGCGCCTGGACCAGGCCCGCGAAAAGGCGCGTGGGATCGCCAAGATCGGTACCACGGGGCGCGGCATCGGGCCGGCCTACGAAGACAAGGTGGCGCGTCGCGGCCTGCGCCTCGGCGATCTAATGCATCGCGAGCGCTTCGCCTCCAAGCTTGGCGAGGTGCTGGATTACCATAACTTCGTGCTGACCAATTATCACAAGGAAGCCCCGGTTGACTTCAAGGAGGTGCTCGACGGGGCGATGGAGATGGCCGAAGAGCTCCTGCCGATGGTCTGCGACACGGTGGGGCTGGTCCACGAGATGCGCCGTGCCGGCGAGAACATTCTCTTTGAAGGGGCTCAGGGCTCGCTGCTCGACATCGACCACGGCACCTATCCTTTCGTGACCAGCTCAAACACCACGGCCGGCGGGACGGCCACCGGCTCGGGTGTCGGGCCGCTCTACCTCGACTACGTGCTGGGCATCACCAAGGCCTACACCACGCGGGTCGGTTCCGGTCCTTTCCCCACCGAGCTGTTCGATGCCCATGGGCGCCATCTGGCCGAGCGTGGCCACGAGTTCGGCGCCACGACAGGCCGCCCGCGTCGCTGTGGCTGGTTTGATGCGGTGGCGCTGCGTCACGCCGTGCAGATCAACTCGGTCTCCGGCATCTGTCTGACCAAGCTCGACGTGCTTGATGGGCTGGAAACCATTCGTGTCTGCGTGGGCTATCGCAGCAAGGACGGCGATGTGCTCGATACGCCGGTGGACTCCGAGGGCTACGCGGCCATCGAGCCGCTCTACGAAGACCTGCCCGGCTGGAGCGAATCGACCCTGGGCGCACGACGCATCGAGGACTTGCCGGCTAATGCTCGCTCCTACATCAGCTTTCTCGAAGAGCGGGTGGGCACGCCCATCCACATCATCTCGACCGGGCCGGACCGCAACGAGACGATCGTGCTGCGCAATCCCTTCGACGAATAAGCATCCCTCGTCATCGGCAGAAATAGCAAAGGCGCCCGAGAGGGCGCCTTTCGCGATTAATGACTCGGGGTGTCGAGCGATTCAGTAATCGATGCCGCGCCTGGCCTGAAGGCCGTTATTGAAGGCGTGGCGGACTTCCTGCATCTCGGTGACGGTATCGGCCATGGCGGTGAGCTCGCGATGCGCATTGCGGCCGGTGATGATCACGGTCTGTTCCGGTGGCCGATTCTCCAGCGCCTGTTTGACGGTGGCGATGTCCAGGTAGCCGAACTTGAGCATGTAGGTGATCTCGTCGAGCACCACCAGGTAGACCGCGGGGTCGGCCAGCAGGCGTTCGGCCTCGACCCACACCTCGCCGCAGGCGCGGGTGTCGGCCTCGCGGTTCTGGGTATCCCAGGTAAAGCCAGTGGCCATGATGGCTACGTCGAGGTTGGGATCCTCTTCCAGGCGGTCGCGCTCGCCGCACTCCCATAGCCCCTTGATGAACTGCACCACGCCCACTCGGTAACCGTAGCCCAGGGCCCGTGTCACGGTTCCCCAGGCCGCGGTGGTCTTGCCCTTGCCGTTGCCGGTGAACACCAGCAACAGGCCGCGCTGCTCGGTGGCGCTCGCCACTTTCTCGTCGACCCGGGCCTTGAGTTTCTGCATGGACTGCTGGTGGCGGGATTCTCGATCGCTCATCATGGCTCCTCGACATTGGAAGGGGATCGCGAAGCGTACGTCATTTGCCGTCGCTCGTCAGCCGGCAGGCGTCTTACGAGCCTCGCGCACCCGCGCTTCCAAGCGTGCCAGGAAAACGCCCATGATCCGCTCATAAAGCGTGCGACCGAGGATCGCATCCTCGACGCCGGCATCCACGTTGGGGTTGTCGTTGACCTCGATCACCACCACCCGCTCCCCGGCCTGCTTGAGATCCACGCCGTAAAGGCCGTTGCCGATCAGCCGCGTCGCCTTAAGCGCCGCCTTGATCACGCCCTTGGGTACCTCGGCGGGATCATGGGTCGTGAAACCTCCACTTCTCACCCGAGCGCCGGAATGGTCGTAAATCTGCCAGTGCCCGCGGGCCATGTAGTAACGACTGGCAAACAGCACCTGTCCGTCGAGCACGCCGATGCGCCAGTCATATTCAGTCGGTAGCCACTCCTGAAGCAGCAGTAGGGCGGAGTCCTGAAACAGGCGGCGGGCCTCGGGCTCTAGTTGCGCCAACGATTCGATCTTGACGATGCCGCGCGAGAAGGCGCCATCGGGAATCTTCAGGACCAGCGGGAAGCTCAGCCCGGCAACTCGCTCGGCCAGCGGACGCCGGTCGCGTCGCTTGAGCAACACACCTTCTGGCGCCGGCACGCCGCGAGCTTGCAGTAACGCATGCAGATAGACCTTATTGGTACAGCGCAGGATGTCCTGCGGCGCGTCGATCACCACTAGCCCCTCGTGCTCGGCCTGGCGCGCCATGCGATAGGTGTGGTGATCCAGCGCGGTAGTCTCGCGAATGAAGAGTGCGTCGAATTCTGCCAGGCGTCCCGCGTCGCGCTTGGTTATAAGTGATACGTCGATCCCCTGTTTGCGCCCCGCGCGGATGAAGGCCTTGAGCGCGCTGCGGTTGCTGGGCGGGAGGGCCTCCTGGGGTTCGACGAGAATCGCCAGGTCGAAGCGGTAGCGCCGCCGCGCCTTGGGGGTTCGCCACACCTTGCGCGAATGGCGGTTGAGCGCGACGGCGAAGCGGTCCTGTTCGTCGACGTTAAGGTCGCGCAGTCGCAAGGGCTTGAGGCTGGCCAGCCGCCAGAGATCATGCCGACGTTCCAGGCGGGCCTCGAGCAGCGGGCAGGGGAGTCGCTCGAACAGCTTGCGGGCGAGCTTGGCCAGCTCGGGCAGCAGGCATTCGCCGAACAGCAGACGTAACGAGAGGCGGTCACCTGAAAGCGAGCCACGCCGGGCCAGCTCGCTGAGCAGTGGCGCAATATCATCGAGTTGCAGGTCGATGAGTGCCTTGCGCGACAGGGCGTTGAGTGTCTCGACCGTAGGTATCGCCCGCTGTCCGCGTGCCTGTGCCAGCAGCGAGACATAGTAGCCAGTGCCCAGATAATCGAGCTCGCCGCACAGGTTGATCACATGGGTGGATCGCTCCTGGTTGGCAGTATCGCCATGGCGGCGATCCAGGGAGAGAAAATCGTCGGCGGTGATCAGGTCTTCCGAAGGGTAATAGGGTTGCCAATCTTCCAGACGGTCGACGACGATGCGTAAGGGACACATGAGGGGTTTCCTGGAAGATAAGCCGGAAGACGAGACGGGGCGAGATGTGGGCAAGTCCGTTAGCATGACCGTGAGGCTCGTTATCAACAAGCGGAATCAGAAATGAAAATATTTCATGTAGAGACGGCTGACAGTGACTCACGTGATGGCCACAATCACAGCCACTGATCAGGAGACAAGACATGACTGTCAGTCTGCGCCAGGCCACTTCCCGCGACCTGGATGCCATCTATCGCCTGGAGCAACTCGCCTTCAGCGGTGATCGCTTCAGCCGTCGCCAGCTCTGGCACCTGCTGAATCGGGCCAATGCCGAGACGCGCGTGGCAGAAGATGAAACCGGCCGCCTTTTGGGTTACGCCACGGTATTGCTTCGTCAGAATAGCCGGCGCGCTCGACTCTACTCCTTCTGCGTTCACCCCGAGGCTCGGGGAAGCGGCCTCGGAAGGCGCCTGCTGGAGGCAGTGGAAGCCGTGGCTCGCGAGCGTGGACGTGATGTGTTGGGACTGGAGGTGAGAGTCGACAATCGCGTGGCGCTGGGGCTTTACCGGCGCATGGGCTTTCGTCTGGAGGCCTGGCTCGAGGCTTATTATGAAGATGGCAGCGCTGGCTGGCAGATGGCGAAGCTACTCACACCGCCGGTCGAGGCCGCGTCCTGATTCGTGGGCTGATAAACTCGTTGCCGTTCACGCCGCTGTGTGTGGTTCATCGCAGCGTCGCTAATCATTACCTCGTCGTCATCCAGGTTCGTCGTCATACAGGAAAGCGCCATGCCCTCTTTCGATATCGTCTCCGAGTTCGACCGTCACGAAGCCAGCAACGCCGTTGATCAGGCCAACCGCGAAATCCAGACGCGCTTCGACTTCAAGGGCGTCACCGCGAGCTTCGAGCTCAGCGGTGAGACGGTCGCGCTGGAGGCCGAGGTCGACTTCCAGCTAAAGCAGATGCTCGATGTGCTGCGTAACAAGCTGATCGGTCGGGGTATCGATGCGCGCTGCATGGACGTTCAGGAGCCGGTGCTCTCCGGCGTGCGGGCCCGTCAGGAGGTGATCCTCAAGCAGGGCCTCGACGCCAAGGAAGCCAAGGACGTGGTCAAGCGTATCAAGGACAGCAAGCTCAAGGTGCAGGCGCAGATTCAGGGCGAGAAGGTCCGGGTGACCGGCAAGAAACGCGACGATCTTCAGGCGGTGATGGCGTTGCTGCGGGGGGAGGGTGGCCCTGAGCTGCCGCTGCAATTCGACAACTTTCGCGACTGACAGCGAAGGTGTGCCAGCAAAGGCTGATTCAGGTCAAGTTCGCTTTAGTACACTTGGAAAAGAGCGCTTTCGCCACCAATACTGTGACTGAAAAAGGGAACTAGCCCTTGGGAATTGCGTAATGTGTTCAGACACAGGAGGTGTCGTATGAATCTACAGAAGTTTTCTCCCTGGAATTGGTTTAAGAGCGAGGCGAACGACGCCCCGTCCAGTGCTTCACCGGTTGAGCAACCACGCGGTGCCGAATTGTCGCCGATGTTGGGCATGCATCAAGAGCTAGACCGCTGGATGGGCAACGTCATGCGCCAATTCGGCATGCCCTCGCCGGAGGGGCGCCTCGGCGATATGCCGGCGCTGCTGCGTCCGCAGCTCGATATAGCCGAGAGCGACCGGGAGTACGTGATTACCATCGAGGTGCCTGGCGTCGACGAGAAGGACGTCAAGCTGAACCTCGACGGTAAGCAGCTCATCATTGAGGGCGAGAAACGTCAGGAGAACAAGACCGAGGAGGATCGCTACCAGCGTATTGAGCGCTCCTACGGTAGTTTCCGCCGCGTGCTCGATCTTCCGGCGGATGCCAAGGCCGAGGATATCAAGGCCTCCTTCGCCAACGGTGTCCTGACGGTGAACGTGCCGCGCAGCGGCGAGGTAACGTCCAGTCGTCGCGAGATTCCCATCCAGTAGACCGCATTGCGTTTCTCTTCGGCCCGCCCCACGGCGGGCTTTTCTCTGTACGCGCGATAACTGCCGTCATAGACACAGCCGATTGGCAAGGCGGTAGTGAATGCGCTTGAATGGACGTGTCAGTCCCGCCATCATTCTCGGCGGTGGTTACGAAGGCTAGATCGGGAGGACGTTCATGCCGTCATTGCGTCGTGCGGCCTATCTCGCTCTCGCCTGGGTGAGCTTTGCGCTGGGCGTGATCGGTGCCTTCCTGCCGCTGATGCCGACGACCTGTTTCATGCTGCTGGCCGTCTGGGCAGCCTCTCGAGGGTCGCCACGTTTTGCCGACTGGATACGCGATCATCCGCGCTTCGGCCCGGCTGTTATCGCCTGGGAGGATGAGGGAGCGATTCCTCGGTATGCCAAATGGCTGGCCGTCGTCATGCTCGGTGTGTCGATGCTGGTGCTTGTCTTCACCGTTGGCATTCTGTGGCTCAAACTCACCCTGATTGCAGGGCTCTCGTTGATCGGGGTGTGGATCTTCACGCGGCCCGAACCTGCCATCAGCTCCTGACGTTGCGTGGTAGGGTGTTCTTCCGAGGACCCGCCACGATCGTTGTTTTGGGATAAGCGGCAGCGGCGCCGTACAATGTTTGGTAATTCCAGACAGGAGCCTTACTGAATGTCCGAACCGCAGCCGACCTACCTGAGCGACTACCGGCCTCCCGCCTATCGCGTGACGCACACCGAGCTGACGTTCGACCTCGACCCATTAGCGACGCGCGTCAAGGCACGCCTGCATCTGGATCGCCATCCCGAGCATGGTCCCGGCACTGCGCTGATGCTCGACGGCGAACAGCTGACCCTCAAGGCCATTGCCATCGACGGGCAGCCGCTGGACGATGATGAGTATGCGCTGTCGGATGCGGGGTTGACGATACACCGCGTTCCAGAACGCTTCCTGCTCGACACCGAGGTGGAAATTGCGCCAGAGGCGAACACCGCCCTCGAGGGCCTCTATCTCTCCAATGGTATGTACTGTACACAGTGCGAGGCCGAAGGATTTCGGCGCATCACCTATTACCCGGACCGTCCGGACGTGATGGCGACCTTCTCCACCACGGTTATCGGCGAGACCGCCCACTTGCCCATCCTGCTTTCCAACGGCAATCCGGTGGAGCGTGGCGAACTGCCCGGCGGTCGCCATTTCGCCACCTGGGACGATCCGCACCCAAAGCCCAGCTACCTGTTCGCGCTGGTGGCCGGCGACCTGAAAAAGGTCGAGGACGGTTTCACTACCATGAGTGGGCGCGACGTGACGCTGCAGATATGGGTGGAAGAGGAGAATCTCGACAAGACCGAGCATGCCATGGCGTCCCTGAAGCGTGCCATGAAATGGGACGAGGACACCTACGGTCGTGAGTACGACCTCGACCTGTTCATGATCGTCGCGGTCAACGACTTCAACATGGGCGCGATGGAAAACAAGGGGCTCAACATCTTCAACTCGGCGGCGGTGCTGACCCATCCGCATACCGCGACCGATGCGGCCTTCCAGCAGGTAGAGGGAATCGTTGCCCACGAATACTTCCATAACTGGTCGGGCAACCGGGTGACCTGCCGCGACTGGTTTCAGTTATCGCTCAAGGAAGGCTTCACGGTCTTTCGCGACCAGTGTTTCAGTGCCGATACCAACTCGGCCCCGGTCAAGCGGATTCAGGACGTCTCCTTCTTCCGCACCGCCCAGTTCGCCGAGGACGCCGGCCCCACGGCGCACCCGATTCGGCCGGATCACTACATCGAGATCACCAATTTTTACACCCTGACCATCTACGAGAAGGGTGCCCAGGTGGTGCGCATGTTGAGCAACCTTCTGGGTTGGGAGGCCTTCCGGCGCGGCAGCGATCTGTATTTCGAGCGCTACGATGGCCAGGCGGTGACGATCGAGGACTTCGTCGGCTGCATGGCGGAGGTGTCGGGTCTTGACCTTTCCCAGTTCATGCGCTGGTACTCGCAGGCCGGTACGCCGGAAATCGATACACATGGTGAGTACGACTACGCCAAGTGCGAGTATCGCCTGGTGCTGCGACAGCGGATTCCGGCGACGCCCGGCCAGCCCGACAAGCAGCCGCTGTACATTCCGCTGCGCCTTGGCCTGGTGGGCACCAAGTCCGGCCGTGACCTGCCGCTGACCCTGGACGGCGAGTCGCTGGGCAGCGATGCGGTGATCCATCTGCGCGAGGAGGAGCAGGAATTTGTGTTCACCGATGTCACCGAGGCGCCGGTGCCGTCGCTGCTGCGTGGGTTCTCCGCTCCGGTGAAGTTGCGCTTCCCCTATGGCCGTGAGGACCTGGCCTTCCTGCTGCAGCACGACTCGGATGATTTCAACCGCTGGGATGCCGGCCAGCGACTGGCCATGCTGGCCCTGGAAGACTTGATCGCCGCGCATCGCAATGGGGTCGAGAAGGTCATGGATACCCGGGTGGTGGACGCCTTCCGCAGCCTGCTGGCTGACGAGGCCGACGACAAGGCAGTGCTTGCCGAAATGCTGACACTGCCCACCGAGGCCTATATTGCCGAGCAGCAGGCGCTGGTGGATGTCGATGCCATTCATGCCGCTCGCGAATTCGTCAAGCAGTCCTTGGCGCTGGCACTGCGTGATGACTTCCTGCGCCTCTTTGAAGAGAACCGCTCCGACGTGGCGTATGCCCCGATACCTGAACAGATCGCCCAGCGCAGCCTCAAGAACGTGGCGCTTGCCTACCTGATGGCGATCGAGGAAGAGGAGGGCATCGAACTGGCGCGCGCCCAGTTCAATGCCGACCACAACATGACCGATGTGCGCCATGCTCTGACTCTACTGGTTCACAGCTCGCGTACCGATATCGCCGAGCCGGCACTCAAGGCCTTCGGAGAGGCATGGGCCCACGACCCGCTGGTCATGGATCAATGGTTCAGCATTCAGGTGACCCGCCCCCAGGCGGATGCCCTGGAACGGGTCAAGTTCCTGATGAATCATCCCGCCTTCTCGCTCAAGAACCCCAACAAGGTGCGCGCCTTGATTGGTGCCTTTGCGCAGAATCGGGTCAACTTCCATCGTCTCGATGGCGCCGGCTACCGGCTACTCGCCGACGTGGTGATCACACTCAACACACTCAACCCGGAGATTGCGGCCAGGATCATTATGCCGCTGACGCGCTGGCAGCGTTTCGAGGAGCCGCGCCAGGAACTCATGAAAGCCGAGCTCGAACGCATCCGTGTCGAGGAGCTTTCGCCCAATGTCTACGAAGTTGTCGAGAAGGCCTTGGCGTAACCGCCCGACGCAGGACCCGTCAACGACAACGCCGCCTTTGAGGCGGCGTTGTCGTCTGTAAAGGGTAACAGGGTGAAACGCTAGTTGATCAGCCAGCTAAGCACGAGCACAGCCAGCAGCCACCAGATCAAAGCGGCAATCAGACCCCCACGGGTAATGGCACGCAGGCCTTTCCAGAGCAACCACAGACCGATGATCAACACACCCAGGCTGACCAGCGAAGGGGCGATGCCCAGTGATTCGGAGAGCCCGCTCAGGAAACCTCCGACGGAGTCGCCCAGATTGGCAAAGAGGTTGGTCAGTAGGTCGACCAGAAAACGGATGATGTCGCCTATGGTGCTGCCGAGCCAAGCAAAGAAATCTGTCATTAATAGGGTTCCAGCATCACTCGATCAGGTCCATGACGGTCCCGACGATGTCATCCATGGTCACCAGGCCGAGCAATCGGTTGTCGTCGAGCACCAGCACGCGCTTCACCACGCTGCTGGTCATCAGGCTGGCTACGTGTTTCACGTCGAGCGATTCGCCGACTCCGATTGCCGGTTTGGCGCACACATCGTAGACGTTGATCAGGTCGATGTCGCCGTTCTCGGCGACGATCGTCTTGAGAATGTTGGTATAGGTGATCAGGCCCCAGGCGTCGTGGGGGTCCTGTTGTTCGACGACTAGACATTTGAGGCGATGACGCTTCATGAGCCCGAGTGCATCGCGCAGGGTGGCGAAAGGCGACACCGTTACCGGGTCGCGCATCATGATGTCCTTGACCAGCATGGTGTCTCTCCGTCGGTTGGGTTCAGTGCTCATGCCTGAGTTGTTCCTCGAAGCGCCTGACCTGGGACATATCGATGCCGCCCAGGTGTTCCACGGGAAGCGTCATGACCAGGCCTTGTGAGTCGTCACCGGCGGGGTTGAGGACCTTGCGTATGGCCTTGAGTACTTTGAGGGACAGGCTTTTTTCTAGCGTTATCAACAGCACGCTCTGGCTGCCTTCAAACGTCAGGCCAAAGAAGGTCTTCTTGCGTTCGCCGCCGATGCCACGGCCTGACATCAGCGTCATGCCCACGGCCCCGGCGTTGGTGGCGGCATCGATGCACGCCTTCTCGAGCTCCTCCGGAGCGATGGCGACCAGTAGAGAAAATTTCATGTCGTCTTGCCTCTCGTTTTCATCACGCGCTCCATCAGAATGGCATAGCTCATTACGGTCACAATAGGAAAGATCGAGGCGAAGGCGATCAGACCAAAGCCATCGATCAGCACGTTACGACCATCAATCTGACTGGCTAAACCAATGCCCAGCGCCGTCACTAATGGCACCGTCACCTCGGAGGTGGTGACGCCCCCTAGGTCAAAGGCCAGGGCCACGATGTAGCGGGGTGCCAGCGCTGTCAGCACGATCACCAGCAGGTAGCCGCCGATAATATAATGGTGGATGGAGTCGCCGGTGATGATGCGATGCACGCCGATGGTGATGCCGATGGCGACACCCAGCGCGACCAGCAGCCGGATCACGTTGCCCTGGATCTTCCCGGCGGCGGCCTCCTCGGCCTGCTGGCCTACGGCGAGCAGCGCCGGCTCGGCCATGGTGGTGGCGAAACCGATACAGAAGGCGAACAGATAGACCCATAACCAGCTGTCCAGGGCGATCAGCTGCTCCGCCATGTTGCGACCGATCGGGAAGAGCCCCAGCTTGAGGCCTACTACGAAGGCGTAGAGCCCGATGATCACCAGCGCGAAGCCGGTCGCTACCCTGAGTGGGTTGGCCATTGGCCGCTGGAGAACGAGGTACTGGAAGAACAGGATCACCAGGATGATCGGCAGCACGTCGCGCAGCATGGAGAACAGCTCGAGTATCATCGCCATCACGCCACCGGGTGCCTCGACTTTCGCCTGGGTGTCGATCAGCGCGGCATTCCCTGCCGCGTTGCCCGGGTCGCCGAAGACCAGAATGCCGTAGAGCTGCACGCTGATCATGGGCACCATCACCGCCAATGCCACCAGGCCGAAGCCGTCGATCAATGGGTTTCGCCCCTGGATCGAGGAGGCCAAGCCGATGCCCAAGGCAGCGATCAGCGGAACGGTCACGATGTTGGTGGTCACACCGCCAGAGTCGTAGGCCAGCCCGACGATTTCCTCAGGGGCGAAGAAGGTGACGGCCACGACGGACATGTAGCCGATGATCATGTACCAGTGTAGCGGGTGGCCGAGAATCACTCGAAACACCCCCAGCGCCATGACCAAGCCGACCGAGGAGGCGACGATCAGCCTCAGAGTCAGCGCGTCGATGCGACCTCCGCTGATCTGCGAGGCTTGTTCGGCAACGGCGATCAAGGCCGGTTCCGCGACGACGGCCGAAAAACCTATCGCGAAGCCGAATAGCATCAGGATCGGCATCGAACCACGGCGAGCGAACTGGTTGGCTAGTCGTTTGCCGACCGGAAAGATGCTCAGTTCGAGTCCCCTAAGAAAGAGCGCCACGCCAAGAGCGACGATCAACAGGCCGACCGCCATGGCCAGGCCACCCTCCGGCCACTGGCGTAGTAGAAAGGTCTGGAAGGCCACCACCACCAGGATGATGGGCAACAGGTTGCGCAGTGCGTGGAGCAGCGCGTGGGCGAAGTCCCTGAGTTGTTCAGCCAAGACCGACCCCCTCTTTTCCCTGTTATCTACCAACCTCGCCGGCCATGCCGCTCGGGACGGGGAAATACGAGCCACAATCTATCATCAATGACCTGCCCGGCTGCAGAGTGAGCTTGATGTGAATCAAGGTTCGCTTTTTCCATCAGCCCAACTGGCGTGAAATGGATTCGACACCGGACTCCTCGGCGGCGCTGTCAGCCAGCGCCCGACCTGCCTCGTCGTAGACGTGGAAGACCGCATTGGCCCCGAGCGCCATTATCGGCTCGATCTCCTCGGGGTATTCGACGATTGCGGTGATGCGCCCTCTGAAGGCACGTGACTTCAGCTGCTTCAGGGCGAAGAGGTTGCCCGCATGGTGGGGCATAGCGAGTACGACCATCTGGACGCCATGGGACATCAGCAGCTTGTCCCAGAAATCCGAGTCGACGGCATCGCCCTCGAGAATGTTGAAGCCGCGCTTGCCGAGAGTCTCGACGGTATGGGTGTTGCTGTCGATGCCCAGCACGCGGAGACCGTATTCCTTCTGCAGGCGACGGTAGACGCTGCGGCCGATGCGACCCATGCCCAGCACCACGGCCTCGGCGTCGCCGACCTCGATGGGCCGGTCGCGGGGTGCCAGTTGCCGAGGGTCGTGCTGCGGTAGCCTGGATTCGATCCGGCGATAGATTCCTTCGCTGAAGCCATTGAGGATGGCTGAGGCAGCGAAGCTGATGGCCACGGCCAGCGACAGGACGACCAGCCACTGATCGTTCAGCCAGCCGCTGGCGACGGCGATGGTGCCCACGATGAGGCCGAACTCCGAGTAGTTGGACAGGCTGAGCGTAGCCAGCACTGAGGTCCGGTTGCGCATGGGAAAGCGCAAGAAGATGAACTGATAGAGCAGACTCTTCAGCGGTAGTACGACCACCAGCATCAGGGCCATGCCGAGGTGCGTCCAGTTCGGCATAGCGGTCAACCCGAGGTTCAGGAAGAAGCCCACCAGCAGCAGTTCCTTGAGGTTGAACATTGATCGGGCGAGGTTCTGCGCCGAGGAGTGTGGTGCCAGCAGCAGCCCAATAATCAGGGCTCCAAGGTCGCCCTTCACGCCGACCGACTCGAAGAGCGAGTAGCCCAGCACCAGGGCCAGCAGCATGCCGAACAGGATCTGCATCTCGCCGTGGCCGAGCCGGTCGAGCAGGGTGCGCAGGAGCGGCGCCAAAGGGATCAGCAGCACCAGGCCCAGGGCCCAGGGGCTTGGCAACTCACCGGTGGAGGCTGTCAGAAAGAAGACGGCAAAGATGTCCTGCATGATCAGTACGCCGATGGCCAGGCGCCCGTAGGCGGTCTGGCTTTCGCTGCGCTTGTCGAGAATCTTGACCACGAAGACGGTGCTGGAGAAGCTCAGCGCGAAGCCCAGCAGGGGGAGGGTTTGCCAGCCGGCGCCGTCCAGCAGGCCTAGCCCTAGTCCCAGCCACTTGAACAGCGACAGCAACGTCACCATCAGCAGCGTCGATGCCAACATGTGCAGGGAGGCACTCCCCCAGACATCCCGCCGCAGCAGGGTGCGCACGTCGAGCTTCTGGCCGATGGTGAAGAGCAGCAAAGTGACGCCGATGCCGGACAGGGTCTCGAGTAACGGTGTCTTGTCGTAGCCCAGGGCGTTGAGCGCGAAGCCGGCGACCAGGAAACCCACCAGGGGCGGTAGCCGCAGGGCCATGGCTGCGAAGCCACCGACGAAGGCTGCCAGAAGAAAGGCCGGGTTGATCATGCACAGTCCAGTTCAGCACGCTTCGGGAAGACAGACAGTGTAGGGAAGACGTAAAGTAAATGACATGCCCTTCCACCATTCGGTGGGGCGCGTAAATGTGCGCCAAGACCAGGAAATCTTCAGGGAGTTGACATGATTTCGCTCATTCTAAACGGCATGAAGGCCCAGTTGCCGGCGGTGAGGGAGGCCGTTAATGCGCGTCGCAAGGCAGGTGATGTTTTCGAGGTGTTCGTGACCTGGGAGCCGGGCGATGCGGCGCGTATGGCTGAGCAGGCAGGCAAGACGGGAGTGAAACGACTAATTGCCGGAGGCGGCGACGGCACGGTCAACGAGGTTGTTAAAGGCCTCATGCGATTGCCGCGGGGGCGCCGTCCCGAGTTGGGAATCCTGCCTCTGGGCAGTGCCAACGACTTGGCGACCTCGGTGGGGTTGCCACTGGATGCCGAGCCGGCCCTGGGGGCGGCCATGCAGCTGGACGCCTTTCCCGTGGATGTGCCGCGGCTCGGTGATCACTATTATCTGAACATGGCCAGCGGCGGCTTCGGTCCGGAAATCACCTCGTCCACTCCCAAGACACTCAAGCGCCTCCTCGGCGGAGGCGCCTATTCGTTGATCGGCGCCCTGCGTGCCTGGCAATACAAGCTCTATCCAGGCCAACTGGAGTGGGAGGGAGGAAAGCGCCGCGCCTCACTGTTTCTTCTCGCCATCGGTAATGGTATTCAGGCCGGGGGAGGACAACCGCTGACGCCGGAAGCCAAGCTTGATGATGGCCTGCTTGACGTCCTGGTCATTCGCGACTTCAAGGGCCTGTCACAAATGCGGCAGGTCATCGCCGAGCTTCAGTCTCGTCCCCGGCAGGGTGAGTTCGTCGATGTCTTTCGCACCCCCTGGCTGACGTTCGAGGGTGATGTCGAGCTACCCATCACCCTCGACGGTGAGCCCTGCCAGCGCCAGGAGTTTCGCGTCGAGCTAGACCCAGGGGCACTGTCTCTGGTGCTTCCCCCCGACTGCGCTCTGCTGTCCCGCGAGCGACCGGACACGTCCGCTCAGCTGGCCAGCCGACAATAGTCGCGGCATGATAGCGACTGACATTGGTCAAACAACGGAGGATCCTCCCATGCTGACGCCTTTCCATCTCGCCGTTCAGGTCCGTGACCTGGCGGAAGCGTGTGGCTTTTACGGAGACCTGCTGGGTTGCCCGCAGGGCCGCTCCAGCGATACCTGGGTCGATTTCAATCTCTTCGGTCATCAGTTCGTTTGCCATCTCAATCCGGCCCTGGGCGACAAGGGCATCGATGATCACCGTAACCCTGTTGACGGTCATGGCGTCCCGGTGCCCCACTTTGGCGTAGTGTTGGAAATGAGCGATTGGGAGGCGCTGGTAGACCGGCTGACCGCGTCAGGGGTGCGTTTCGAGATCGAGCCCTACATCCGGTTTCGCGGCGAACCCGGTGAACAAGCCACCATGTTCTTCCGTGACCCCAGTGGTAATGCGCTGGAGTTCAAGGCGTTTCGCGATATTGCCGGGCAACTGTTTGCCACATGACGGTTCACATCGCCTTGCGGGAGGGCTGTCGCTCTGCTGCAATATGGTCTTTTCGTCAGGAGCAAGAGGATGGCAATGAAACCCTGGATACCGCTGGTCATGGCCCTGAGTCTGGGTCTCGCTGGCTGTGGCAATGGTGAGGACGAGCCCGAGCCGTCCCAGACGCAGCCGAGCCAGCCTGAAGCGGAACAGGAGGCTCAGGAAACGCCTGAGGCATCGGACGCCGCGGCCTCTGAGGAGGGCGATGCTGCTACTTCCGAGGCGCCACCTGATGACGACACTGCACCGGATTCGGCGTCTGCGACGGACAGCAATGCCAATTCCGATGGACAGACGGCAGAGGACAACGAGGCCGCGGCAAGCGATGACGACGAGGCCGCGGCAAGCGATGACGACGAGATGGAGGCCGACGCCGAAACGACACTCGGGGAATCGCCGGGGACCAGCCTTGAGGGGGACGAGGCGTTACCCGGAGAAACCACTACCGATGACGTGGATGCCATCATCGAGGAGCAGGAGCGCCGCTTCGATGAGGCCAGCCAGCGTATCGACGAGCAGTTCGAGCAGGTGGAAAGTCAGCCCGCTGTACCTGACAGCCTCGACGAAGAGTCGCTTGACTCGGAAATGGAGTCGATCGACGATATCGGCTCAACGATCGATGAGGAGGCAGCACGAGCGGGCGAGCCCACCAGCAGTGATATCGATGCCATCATTGAAGAGCAGGAGCGGCGCTTCGAGGAAGCCAGTCGACGCCTGGAAGAACAGTTCGAGCAAGTCGGAGAAGATGAGATCCCCGAACTGGAACCTATGGAGATCGATGAGCCACTGGAAATCGACGAACCGATGGACAGCGACGAACCTGCTGCGTTCGACGAATCACCCTGAGCTTGCACTGCCGACACATCTTGGCCGCCTGTCGTAAAACCTGGCGTCATAAAGAAGGCCCACCATCTGGTGGGCCTTCCTGTTTCTCGCTACATGCTTATGGCCGCGAATATTGTCTGGTTTGCTTAAAGTAGCTTGTTAGCCGGACAGGGTCGGACCGCTGCAGCGCCGTTCCACCGGAGAGGGTAGCTCAGTTGGCGAGACGGATATTGGAGGCCTGAAGGCCCTTCTTGCCTTGGGTGACCTCGAAGGAGACCTTCTGGCCATCCTGCAGGCTCTTGAAACCTTCAGCCTGAATTTCGGAGAAGTGGGCAAACAGATCATCCCCGCCGTCATCGGGAGAAATGAAGCCGTAGCCTTTAGTGTCGTTGAACCACTTGACAGTGCCAGTTGCCATCGTCGATTTCCTTAACTTACGGTAATAATCATACAGGGCACCCGAGGTGGTTCGAGGGCCCCAAATGTACAGGTGTCACAAGAAAAAATACGTAAACGGCTTATCGACGGAGTCGAGGTGCCATCGACGAACTTTACTCTCAACCCTGCACAGCGGTAGGAGCGCAACACTTGCTCAAGGCCGTCAGGCCCTTCGCTTCGGTCGTTTTTACCTCCCGCAAAAGTTACTCTAGTTGCATAGCCGCCATGCGTCCAGCAACGGAATTGCGCATTTTTTTCATCTTCACGCGAGCCTTGTTATGTGGATGGATGACCAATTCTGGTCTTTTCTGGTGGCCATCACCTTGTTGACCGTTAGCCCTGGGGTCGACACCTTGCTGGTTATCCGCAACACCGCGCGAGGTGGCATGCGCGATGGCATACTCACCAGCCTGGCCATTAGTTGTGGGCTCTTCGTGCATGCCGGAGTGTCGGCACTGGGTATCTCGTTGATCCTCTTGCAATCGGCCTGGGCCTTCGGTCTTCTCAAGCTTGCCGGGGCCGCCTATCTAATCTGGCTGGGGGTGACGAGCCTGTTGGCAGCGCGTCGTGGCAAGAGATTGGTGCTGAACGAGAGCCCTAATGATTATCCGCGGGAGTCAGCCTGGCGACCGTTGCGCGAAGGATTTCTCTCCAATGTGCTCAACCCCAAGACGGTGGTCTTCTACATGGCCTTCCTGCCACAGTTCATTGCCCCAAGCGATCCCGCGCTCGCCAAGTCATTGTGGCTCGCCGGCGTGCATTTCATGATTGCCAATGCCTGGCAGGTGGCAATTGCCATGATGGTCGGTACTGCCGGCGGATGGCTGGGAAGCCCGCGGTTCGCTCGCTGGCTCAATGGCGTCACGGGAGCCGTGCTGGTCGCACTGGGCGTGAAACTGGCGTTGCAGCGACTCCCTGGCTAACGCCGGGAGCTGTCACAAGCGAACTGCTCACCCATCATTTTCGTGCCAGCAGCGAAACGTCGTAGCGCACGGTCTTCTCGGTATCACTCAGCATCGAGACCCCCTCGCTGTTACCGTCGTTGGCGAGACTTTCGAATATCGCCCGATAGGAAAGGACCGCCTGGACGTAGGCACGTGTCTCGCGGAAGGGAATACTCTCGACGAACAGGTCGAACTCCTGCGGAGCCTCTCGCAGCCAACGATCGACCCGGCCAGGGCCAGCATTGTAGGCGGCGGTGGCGGCGAGGCGGTTGCCCTGATAGCGGTCCAACATGTCGCGGATGTAGGTGCTGCCGAGCCGGATGTTGGTTTCGGGGTCAAGCACTCCGTACGGGCCGGGATCGGCGATGCCCAGTTGGCGGCTGAGTTGGGTGGCGGTGGCCGGCATCACTTGCATCAGGCCCCGTGCGCCGGCAGGGGAAAGGGCTGCAGGGTTGTAGGCACTCTCGCGACGCGCGATGCCCATCAGCAGGTAGGGATCGACACCGTTCTGCTGCCCCCAGTGAATAAAGTCGTCGCGATAGGCCTCGGGAAAGCGCCAATTCAGCGCGTCCCACATGCCGCCGGCGATGGTGGTCTGAACCAACTTGGCCAGCCAGCCGCGGCGCTGGGCATAATCCGCCATGGCCCTTGCCTCACGCGGACTGGCGTTGGCCACTGCGCGATACCATTCACTGCCGGCCAGGCCTGGTTCACCGATGCGCATCAGAGCCTCCGTGCGCCGAACCACTGGCCAGTTCGCCACCTCTCGTCGGTAATCGTCGTCGAAGCCGTTGCGCTCCAGGTTCAGGGCGTAGGGGCGCTCGAGGCGGTCGGCCGCGGCGAAGCCGTAGAAGCTGCGCTGATCGGCGGCGGCGGCATAGGCAGACTCTGCCGTGACAGGATCGCCGAGCCGTTCGAGGGCCCGACCCAGCCAGTACTGCCAACGGGCGTCCCGGCGAGGATCGTCGGGCATGCGATGGATCCAGTCGATCACGGCCTGCCAGTCGCGTTCGGCCAGGGCATCGCGAACCCGCAGCTCCAGCAGCTCGGGGTCTGCGAGCCGCGCCACGGTGTCGTCGGTCCAGCCCCGATGACGGTCGGTATCGCGCACCAACGCATAAAAAGCCAGATCGCGCTCAATGGTTTCTCGATGCCTAGCATCGATTGACAAGTGTGGCGCGATCTTGTGCCAGGCCTCCAGCGCGGCTTCGGTGTCGGCCCGGGTGAAGCCGTGCATGGCCGCGGCGAAGAGCGGGCCGCTGCCCCGGCAGTCGGGACCGATGCAGGTGGGGATGCGGGTCACGGCGCTATAATCCTTCTGCAGCCGCTCGAGAGCGGCACGTCCATCCTGCCAGCGGCTACCGAGCATGCGATCGAGATAGCGCATCAGGCCGGTTTCGCCGGCTCGCCAGGCCAGCATCTTGCGCGCCCAGACGTCTTCTTCGCCGATCTCGTCCCTGTCGCGCAGGGCCTGAAAGAGCGCATCGCAGGCTTCCGGCTGGGAGCGTCCCACTTGCCACAGCTTGCGACCACCTTCTGCGGCGACTTGTGGCTCCCGATCGAGTATGGCCGAATAGTAGTGGCATTGACGCTCAGTCCCTTCGGGAACACCGTCGGCGACGGCCAGCAGGTCGTCGTAGCGACCGGCTTCCCCATAGCGAGCGATCGCTTGGCCGCGCATCCAGTCACTGAGCGGTGAATCCGCATAACGCTCGAGGTAGGCTAGCACCTCCTGCGGGTCGGCATGGGGGAGGCGTTGAAGCAGTCCGTGATAGGCCACGTAGCCAATCAAGACATGGTCCTCGATGGCGACGTGATCGATCTCCTGCCATTGTTTCTGGCGGGCCGCGTCCAGCGCCTCGCGCATGGCGTCGTCGTTCGTCTGTGCCACTGCCGGTGACAGCGTGCCCAGCAAAATGACCGTTACCAGGGCGTGCCGGCAACGATGCCAGTCACGAGGCCATTCACGAGAGAAGAGGCGTGCAGGCATCTGGGATCCCTCATGAGATTAAGTAATCGATTATAGTGGTTATCCTCGCCGATGAGGGGGTAGATGAGTAGTGTCGCAAATAGGCGACAGTGACTGAAAGGCATGTCGGTGCGCCAGTAAAGCACCCGTGGTCGGTGGGGTTGTCGGAGTCAGCAAGGAGGAGACGAAATGGCCAAGAAAGGCGGTTTGACACTAGTCGGTCGATTGAGGCGCCGTTCTCGGATGCTGGGGCAGATGGCCGGGGCGCTCAAATGGTTTTTGCCCATGACCCGCGATGTGCTGAGTGGGCGTTACCGACCGGTGCCATGGCGTGCGTTCGGCTGGATGCTGGCGGCGCTGGCCTATCTAATATCGCCCCTCGACCTGATTCCCGACTTTATCATGCTGCTGGGCCTGGTCGACGATGTCTTCATTGTCGGCTGGCTGCTCACGCGCGTCGACATGGCGCTTTCGGACTACCGTCAGTGGCGTGGAGCGAAAGACGTTCCGGTCGAATAGCACGCTTGAAATCCGCTCGTCGAACCCCATATCCCCTTCAGTCTTGAGATCGCCGGTGCTCCTGCGCCGTCGTGATGTGCACTCGATGAGGGATTTCATACATGACTACCGCTACGCGTGAAGAGACGCTGGGCTTTCAGACCGAAGTCAAGCAGCTTCTCAACCTGATGATCAACTCGCTGTACTCCAACCGGGAGATATTCCTGCGCGAGTTGATCTCCAATGCCGCCGACGCCTGCGACAAGCTGCGCTATCAAGCGTTGGACAACGATGCGCTTTATGAAGGCGACAGCGAACTGCGCGTCGAAATCGAGCATGATGCCGAGGCCGGCACCGTCACTCTGCGCGACAACGGCATCGGCATGAATCGCGATGAGGTAATCGAGAATCTCGGCACCATCGCTCGTAGTGGCACCGCCGAGTTCCTCAAGCAACTCTCCGGCGAACAGCAAAAGGACGCGCGGCTGATCGGCCAGTTCGGCGTCGGCTTCTATTCCAGCTTCATCGTCGCCGATGAAGTCACGGTGCGTACCCGCAAGGCCGGCACCGACAAGTCCGAGGGTGTTGAGTGGCAGTCGAAGGGCGAAGGCGAATTCACCGTCGCCGACGTCGAGCGGGACCTGCACGGCACCGAGATCACTCTGCATCTCAAGGAGGACGCGAAGGAGTTTGCCGACGACTTCCGTCTGCAGAGCCTGGTGCGCAAGTACTCGGATCACATCGAGGTGCCGGTTCGCATGCCGAAGGTCGAGACGGCCAAGGATGAAGACGGCAATGCCATAGAAGGCAGCGAGACGACCACCTGGGAAACGGTGAACGAGGCCACAGCTCTCTGGGTGCGCCCCAAGAGCGAGATTTCCGACGAGGAATACAAGGCCTTCTACAAGCATGTGGCCCACGATTTCAGCGACCCGTTGGTCTGGAGCCACAACAAGGTCGAGGGCAAGCTCGAGTACGTAAGCTTGCTTTACGTGCCGGGTCGCGCGCCCTTCGACCTTTACGAGCGCGATGGCGCCCGCGGTGTGAAACTCTATGTGCAGCGCGTCTTCATCATGGACGATGCCGAGCAGTTCTTGCCGCTGTACCTGCGCTTCATCAAGGGCGTGCTGGATACACGTGAGCTGTCGCTCAATGTGTCGCGTGAGCTACTGCAGCAGGACCCCAAGGTCGAGAAGATCAAGAGTGCCTTGACCAAGCGGGCGCTGGATATGCTCAAGAAGCTTGCCAAGGACCCGGAAGGCTATCAGACCTTCTGGAACACCTTCGGCAGCGTGCTCAAGGAAGGGCCGGCAGAGGACTATGCCAACCGCGACAAGATCGCCTCGCTGCTGCGCTTCTCCTCCACCCACACCGACAGCACCACTCAGGATCAGTCCCTGGCTCAGTACGTTGAGCGCATGAAGGAAGGGCAGCAGAAGATCTATTACATCGTCGCCGATGGTTTCAACGCGACCAAGAATAGTCCTCATCTGGAAATCTTCCGCAAGAAGGGCATCGAGGTTCTGCTGATGCACGATCGCATCGATGAGTGGCTGATGAGCCATCTCACCGAGTTCGAGGGCAAGAGCTTCGTTGATGTGGCCAAGGGCGATCTCGACCTCGGCGACGTCGAGGACGAAGAGGAAAAACAGGCGCAGGAAGACACTGCCAAGGCCAAGGAGGGGTTGGTCAAACGCGTCAAGGAGGCCCTCGGGGACGAGGTGCAGGAAGTGAAAGTCACTCACCGCCTTACCGACTCGCCGGCCTGTGTGGTGCTGCCGGAACACGAAATGGGCTTTCAGATGCGGCGCATCATGGAGGCCGCGGGCCAGAAGATGCCGGAGGTCAAGCCGATTCTCGAGCTTAATCCCGAGCATGCACTGGTCGCGCGCCTCGAAAGCGTCGAGGGCGAGGGATTTGCGGATCTCGCCCGCATCCTGCTGGATCAGGCGATTCTGGCTGAAGGCGGCCATCTCGACGATCCCGCTGCCTACGTCAAGCGCCTCAATGCGCTATTGACCGCCTGAACCTACGCCTGCTAGGCAGACAACACTATGTCCTGATACCCCCGCTGATCGATCGGTCAGCGGGGGTGTTGCGTTGTGCGGCGCGGTATTATTCGGGTTTTCGGCGATCGCCTGCTAACATTCGCCATTATTACCAGCGAGACGCCTGTATCGACAGGGCGCTGCCGCAGCAAGCAAATCGCCGGGGGACTGGAGTCTACGTTGAAAGCTTGTCAGCTCGATGCGCGGTTCCTCGGCTTGTGCGAGGGTGTCAGCTACGGTAAGAGTGGCACACGGGAATCATTCAATAACGATCAAGGCCTGCTACAGGGGGATCGAACGTGAAGATCGGAGCACCCAAAGAGAGTGCTCGGGGGGAGGCGCGTGTCGCGCTGACCCCGGAGAGCGCAAAGCAGATTCAAAAGCTGGGACACGAGTCCCTGGTCGAGACCGGTGCCGGTATCGCGGCCGGTTTCGATGACGAGGCCTACCGCGAGGCCGGCGTCACGGTCGTCGACAATGCCGAGGCACTCTGGACCGAGGCGGACATCGTCATCAAGGTCCGTGAGCCTTCCGACGCGGAGGCCGAGCGCCTGCGTCAGGGCCAGACGCTGATTTCCTTCTTCTGGCCGGCCCAGAACGAGGCGTTGCTCGACAAGTGCAAGGCCCAGGGCGCCACCGTCATCGCCATGGACATGGTGCCGCGCATCTCGCGGGCGCAGAAGATGGACGCGTTGTCCTCGATGGCCAACATCGCGGGCTATCGCGCAGTGATCGAGGCGGGCAACAACTTCGGACGCTTCTTTACCGGCCAGGTGACGGCGGCCGGCAAGGTGCCGCCAGCCAAGGTGCTGATCGTCGGTGCCGGGGTGGCAGGGCTTTCCGCCATTGGCACCGCCGCGAGCCTGGGGGCCGTGGTGCGCGCCTTCGACGTGCGTCCTGAAGTGGCCGAGCAGATCGAATCGATGGGTGCCGAATTCCTGTTTCTCGATTTCGAGGACTCTCAGGACGGCTCGGAAAGCGGGGGTTATGCCGCGCCTTCCTCGCCGGAATTTCGTGAGAAGCAGCTCGAATGCTTCCGCGAGCAGGCGCCGGAGGTCGATATCGTCATCACCACCGCGCTGATCCCAGGTCGGCCAGCCCCCAAGCTGTGGCTCGAGGACATGGTCAAGGCCATGAAACCGGGCTCGGTGGTCATCGACCTGGCGGCCGAGAAGGGCGGCAACTGCGACCTGACCCAGCCCGACGAGAAGGTAGTCTCCGACAATGGCGTGACCATCGTCGGCTACACCGATTTCCCGTCGCGCATGGCCACCCAGTCCTCGCTGCTCTACGCCACCAACGTGCGTCACATGCTCACCGATCTCACGCCCGAGAAGGACGGGGTGGTGGTTCATGACATGGAAGACGACGTGATTCGCGGTGCTACGGTGACCCATCAGGGCGAGATCACCTTCCCGCCGCCGCCGCCCAAGGTCAAGGCAATCGCCGCCGCCAAGCCCAAGGAGAAGGTCAAGGAGCCGACGCCCGAAGAGAAGAAGGCCGCCGAGCTCGCCACCTTCAAGGCCCAGACCAAGCGCCAGGCGACCCTTCTGGGAGTGGGTGGCGTTGTGATGTTGCTGCTCGGCCAAGTGGCGCCGGCGTCTTTTATGCAGCATTTCATCGTCTTCGTGCTGGCCTGTTTCGTCGGTTTCCAGGTCATCTGGGGTGTGAGTCACTCGCTGCATACACCGCTGATGGCGGTCACCAATGCGATCTCGGGCATCATCATTCTCGGCGCGATCCTGCAGATCGGCTCCGGTAGCGTCGTGGTGGGGATACTCGCAGCGATCTCGGTGCTGATCGCGTCCATCAATATCGTGGGTGGCTTCCTGGTGACACGCCGGATGCTGGCCATGTTCCAGAAATCCTGAGCGGCGGAGAAACGATATGTTGGGTCAAGGATTCGTATCTGCCGCGGCAATCGCGGCGAGCGTACTGTTCATCCTCTCACTGGGGGGGCTGAGTAATCAGGAAAAGGCCAAGCGGGCCGTCTGGTACGGCATCGTGGGTATGGCGGTGGCGGTCTTCTTTACCGCCTTCGGGCCGGGCATCGGCGGCTACTGGTGGATGATCCCGATGATGATCATCGGCTCCGCGGTCGGCTGGTACGTGGCCAAGCGGGTGGCCATGACCGAGATGCCACAGCTGGTGGCGGCGCTACACAGCTTCGTCGGCCTGGCGGCGGTGTTCGTGGCCTGGAGCGCCGACCTCGAGCGTCGGCGCGTCATGGCAGCGCGGGCCGTCGATGCCTCGATGGAAGAGTTCTCGGCCTTTGCCGCCCTGGTCGCCACCAAGGCGCCGGATGAGTTGACATTCCTGCAGGGGGAAGTGGTATTCGCCATTTTCATCGGTGCGGTAACCTTTACCGGCTCGGTGATCGCCTTCGGTAAGCTCGCCGGCAAGGTCGATGGCAAGGCCAAGCAACTCCCGGGTGGGCATATGCTCAACGCGGGCGCCGCTGTGCTTTGCCTGCTGCTGGCCATTGCCTACATGGCAGGGGCGGGGTTCTGGACGCTGCTGTTACTGGCGGCACTCTCTTTCTTCATCGGCTATCACCTGATCATGGGCATCGGCGGCGCCGACATGCCGGTGGTGGTGTCGATGCTCAACAGCTATTCGGGCTGGGCGGCGGCGGCCGTCGGCTTCACGCTCTCCAATGACCTGTTGATCGTGACCGGTGCCCTGGTGGGGTCTTCGGGTGCGATCCTCTCCTACATCATGTGCAAGGCGATGAACCGCAACTTCATCAGTGTCATCCTGGGGGGTTTCGGTAGCGCGAGTTCCGGCGAATCGGCCGCCATGGAAGGCGAGCAGGTCGCTATCGACGCCGGTGGTGTGGCCAGCGCCCTCAATGATGCTGACAGCGTGATCATCGTGCCGGGCTACGGCATGGCGGTGGCGCAGGCACAGAATGCGGTCAGCGAACTGGTCCGCAAGTTGCGCAGTGCCGGCAAGAACGTTCGTTTTGGCATCCACCCGGTGGCCGGGCGCCTCCCGGGCCACATGAACGTGCTGCTGGCCGAGGCCAAGGTGCCCTATGACATCGTGCTGGAAATGGACGAAATCAACGATGACTTCCCCGACACCGACGTGGTGATCGTCATCGGCTCTAACGACATCGTCAATCCGGCTGCCGAGGAAGACCCCAACAGCCCCATCGCCGGCATGCCCGTCCTCAAGGTATGGGAGGCCAAGCAGGTCTTCGTGAGCAAGCGTGGCCAGGGAACCGGCTACTCCGGCATCGAGAACCCGCTGTTCTACAAGGAGAACACGCGGATGTTCTATGGGGACGCCAGAGCGAGCATCGATTCGCTGTTGCACCTGATCGACTGACGGAAGCCTTGCCTCTTGACGCCCCCTCGCTGGGGGCGTTTTTCGTTACACTACCTGTATCGTCTTCCTTTCAATCATCATCACTATATTCGGTGTGAACATGTCCGACGTTACCATGCGGGTGGCAGTGCTCGGCGGCGGCAGCTTCGGCACGGCACTTGCCAGCATCGCTGCCGACAACGGGGCTCGGGTATGCCAGTGGCTGCGCGATCCCGACCTGGCCGCGCAAATCAACCGCGAACATCGTAATGGCCGGTATCTGCC
This sequence comes from Halomonas jincaotanensis, assembly GCF_018448785.1. Classification (GTDB taxonomy): domain Bacteria; phylum Pseudomonadota; class Gammaproteobacteria; order Pseudomonadales; family Halomonadaceae; genus Halomonas; species Halomonas jincaotanensis. Next base: position 105,934 of record NZ_JAHCLU010000012.1, read on the forward strand.
CGATTACGCCATCAATCCCGCCGTGACCGCTTCCACCGAGATGGCCGTGGTGCTGGAGGGGGCCGAGCTGGTGCTGGTTGCCATTCCTTCCCAGGCTTTTCGTGAGGTAGTACGCCAGGCACGACCCTGGCTCAACGCCGAGCAGATACTCGTCAGTACCACCAAGGGCATCCAGGAAGATGGCTTCAAGCTGATGAGCCAGATCCTCGAGGAGGAAACCGGCTTTGTGCATATCGGTGTCATTTCCGGTCCCAACCTGGCCTCCGAGGTGGCCCAGAAGCAGCTCACCGCCACGGTGATCGCCAGCGATGACCCCGAGACCCGCACTCGCGTCCAGACGGCACTGGGCTGTGACTACTTCCGTGTGTATGCCAGCAACGACCGCTTCGGGGTAGAACTTGGTGGTGCGCTCAAGAATCTCTACGCGATAGCCGCCGGCATGGCCGCCGCACTCGGCATGGGCGAAAATACCCGCAGCATGCTGATGACCCGTGCGCTGGCCGAGATGGGGCGATTCGCCGTCGCGCGTGGTGCCAACCCCATGACCTTCCTGGGACTGGCGGGGGTCGGCGACTTGATCGTGACCTGTTCCTCGAACCTGTCGCGCAATTATCGCGTTGGCTTTGCACTGGGCGAGGGCAAGACTCTGGATGAGGCCGTGGCGTCGCTCGGCCAGGTGGCCGAAGGTGTCAACACGGTACGCCTGGTACGCGAAAAGGCGCACGAGGACGGGGTTTACATGCCACTCGCCGAGGGGCTTTACCAGGTGCTTTTCAACGGCGTGCCGGCGCGCGAGATGGCGCGCCTGCTGATGCGTGGCGAGCAGAGCAGCGATGTGGAATTCGTGCTGCCACGGGAGGACGTCAAACAGGACCGCCGCGACGCGGGAGCGCGTAATGACTGAGCGACTATTGATCATGCGTCACGGTCAGGCAGCGCCGGGCCAGCCGGATACGGCGCGAGAGCTGACACGAGAGGGATGCCAAGAGGTTAGGCATATCGCGGCCTGGCTATCGGGACGGGACGATCTCGACCTGGCCCGGTTACGCCTGGTGGCCAGCCCCTACGCGCGGGCTCATCAGACTGCCGAACTGGTCGCTGAAGGGCTGGCTATCGCGCGACCGCAGCGCGATATCGAGACGCTCGAGATCATCACCCCCGATGATCCCCCTGACACCGTGCTGGATTGGTTGCTCGAGCAGGGTGACGAGCGCCCGGTGCTGATCGTCAGCCACATGCCGCTGGTCGGCGCGCTCACCGGCTTGTTGGTAGATGGGCGAGCCGACGGCGGCCCGACCTTCCCCACGGGGGCCATCGCTGAACTGACCACCGACATTCCTGCCGCCGGCTGTGCTCGCCTCGCTCGATTCACTGCCCCCGCTGATATTGCCGATTAAGGAGCCCTCCTGCCGGCCCGATATTTAGCGGGGGTGGCGGGCTCGAGGTGGTGATGGAAGCCGATAGCGCAAATTGACGGGCTATATCAGCCCGAGCAGCTTCAAGGCGAAAATGCCCGCGGTGACGGACAGACTTGCCATCAACGTGCTGATGGCGATGATATTGGCCGCCAGCTTGGCATTGCCGCCCATCGCCTTGACCATGACGAAGCTGGCCGCCGCCGTCGGGCTGGCAAAGAAGAGAAACAGCAGCCCCAGCTCACGCCCCGAAAATCCCACCAGCCAGGCACCGCCGGTCGCAAGAATGGGCAGGGTCACCATCTTCAGCAGGCTGGCGCCTACGGCAGGGCCGTAGGATTGACGCAGGGCATTCACCGAGAGCGTTGCGCCAATGCAGATAAGCGCCAATGGCAGGGTCAACGACGCGAAATATTCACCCGAGGTCATCAGCCAGCCAGGCAGGCCTATCTCCAGCATTGCGAAGGGCAGCGCCGTTAGTACGGCCAGTATCAAGGGATTGCGCGCGACATGCTTGACGATGCTGTGCCAGTTGGCCTCCTTGCCCGGCCGATACGCGGCGAGCACAATCACCGACAGGACGTTATAACTCAGAATCACCACTCCCAGCAGCAACCCACCGGCCGAGAGTCCATAGTCGCCGTACATGCTTGCCGCCAGCGCAAGCCCGACGATACCGCAGTTACCGCGAAACGCTCCCTGTACGTAGACGCCACGCTCGGCATGGCTCACCCGCCACAGGGCCCAGGCCCAACTGATCAGAAAGCTTGCCAGGGTCGCCAGCGCAAAATAGACCATCAGCCATGGATGGAAGGCCGTCTCGATGTCGGCCTTGATTAGGCTCAGGAAGATCAGAGTCGGCATGGTGGCCTTGAACACCAGCGCCGAGGCGGTGGCAACGAAGCCCTGGTCGATCCAGCCGACGCGTTTGAGCACCAGGCCGATAAACACCATGGCGAACACCGGGAGAGTGATCTCCAGTGTGCCGAGAAAGATCTCGAGAGGGCTCATTCGCTGGTGGGTCGCATCAAGAGGTAGGCGTTGGGCATGGGTGAGGCTCGTCTTCGTTTGGCGTCAGGATATCGCTATCGAGGTCCAGGAGCGACGACCTGCAATCCAGCATATGCATCCCGGCTCACGCATTCAACTTTAGTCGCGATCATCGCGAAGTTACTTGCGGGGCCATAGCCTTATCATTATCTTTCGAGTTGTATGATGTATGACAGCAAGTCGCGCTCGGTTGTTGTCCATCTCCGAGACAGGGCGATACAGCGTAATCCCTATGCTGTCGCTAAAGCAGGCCAAATTGACGCGCAAAAGAGGATGACCGGGTGAAATTTTCAGTAGACGAGGTGACACGCGCCCTGGGGGATGGATTGCTCTCCTTTCCCATCACCGACTTCGACGAACAGGGCAACTTCGATCCCGACAGCTACCGCCAGCGCCTGTCGTGGTTTATCAGCCATGACATTTCGGCCGTCTTTGTCGCCGGCGGGACGGGCGAGTTCTTCAACCTGACGCTCGAGGAATACCGTGAGATCGTCACCCTGGCGGTCGAAGTGGTGGACGGCAAGTTGCCGGTCATTGCCAGTGCCGGCTTGAGCGTCGGCAGCGGCAAGGCCTTCGCCAAGGCCGCCGAAGAGGCGGGCGCCGACGGGATCCTGCTGATGCCGCCCTACCTGACGGAGTGCCCTCAGGATGGCCTGGTCGAGTATGCCCGGCAGATCTGCGATGCCACCTCGATCAATGTCGTTTACTACAATCGTGGCAACGGCATTTTGACTGCCGCCTCAGTCCAGGCACTGGCCGACAGCTGCGCCAATCTCATCGCGCTCAAGGACGGCAAGGGTGACATCCAGGCGCTGAACAAGATCGTCAAGACGGTCGGGGATCGTCTGGTCTATATCGGGGGCGTCCCCACCGCCGAAATCTTCGCCGAGGCGTATCTCTCCATCGGCGTCAATACGTACTCATCGGCCGTGTTCAACTTCGTGCCGGACATGGCCGTGACGTTCTACAAGGAACTGCGCAAGGGCAACAGTGAAGCCGTCAAGCAGATCACCAACGACTTCTTCATTCCCTTCGTGGATCTCAGGGATCGGAAGGCCGGCTATGCGGTCAGCCTGATCAAGTCCGGGGCCGAGATCATCGGTCGCCCGGCGGGCAGTGTTCGTGCACCGCTGAGCATGCCGACTTCCGAGGAGCGCCAGCAGCTCGAAAAGCTGATTGGTATCGCCAAGCAACGTTAAAACGACAACGCGTTAATGAGGTGAAAGAATGACTGTATCCAAGAAGACCCTGGCAGGACTGAGCTCCGCCGTCGTCATGGCATCCATGACCTTCGGCGCCGGCGTCGCCATGGCTCAGGATGGCCCGCTGCGTGGCAACATCCGGGTCGTCATCGGCTCCACGTCGACCGGGGGTGACACCTACCAGAACTCCACCATCGTGGTGGACAAGCTAGCTGAGCAGCTCGATCTCAACATGAAGGTCGATGCCGTCGGCGCAAGTTCGGCGTTCCGCACCCTGGACCGGGACTCTCGCGGCAATACCCTGATGATCTTCCACGATCAGTCCTACCTGGGCTACCTGTATGGCGTGGAGGGCTACGACAATATCTTCGAGAAGTATACCGTCGGGCCGACCGTTGCCATTAATCCGGGCAATGCCTACCTGGTCCCCAAGAACTCTCCGTACGAGACGCTGAATGACATCATTGAGGCCGTGGGGAACGGGGAAGAGGTGCGCGTCGCCATCCAGCCGGGTGGTGTCTCCGAGATCGGCTTCAGTGCCCTGAAGAACGCCATCTCCATCGAGCACCCGGGGCAGGAAGACAACCTGGTCGCCGTGAACACTGGCTCCCAGTCGGACAAGAACCAGCAGCTCTTCGATGGCCAGGCGGACCTGATCAACGGCACCGTGCAGGCCAACGAGCAGTACACTCGCCTGCCGGAGGACGATCAGAAGGCCATGCGCTTTGTGTGGCTGACGGCGCGTCAGGATACCATCGAACAGGCACCGGAAGAGGGCCTGGGCCAGACCACCCGCGAACAGCTCCTGGAGTACGTGGAGCCCAACGTACACGTCACCATGGGAGACGACGAGACGTTCACCTTCGACAAGGAATTCTTCTTCCTTTACAACAAGGATATGGACCCGGCCATCGTGGACCAGATCGACGAGGCCCTCACCGAGATCTATGCCGAAGGCGAGATCCAGGAAGTCCAGAAGAACTCCTTCTTCATCCCCAACTTCAAGCCTTCCGATGAGGCTTCCGAGTATCTGCAAGAGAAGATGTCTCGCTACGAAGAGATCATCGAAAACATCCAGTAAGTGATCCGGCATCGGCGGCGTCATTGTCGCCGATGTTCCCTCCCTGCCGTATGGCGTGAATCGCTATAGAAACAATGCCGGGCAGGATGCCCTCCTGCTCATTCCCGGAGCCACTATGGAATCAGGTCTCTCAAGTCTGCTCAGCGTCTCGATAGATTTCGAGACATCCCACCTGTTCTTCCCGAGGATCATCCACTGGACTCTGGCGGGACTTTTCGCCGTCATCCTGGTCACCAGGGTGCTTCCCTTCTTGGCCGCGGTGACACGAGGAGAGCGCACTCTGCCCATCGTGGGAGAGCGCATGGATGGCCTGCGTTTTTTCGGCACCTTGGCCCTGATCGTAGCCTATTTCTACCTGATGACGGTGGTGGGCGACATCTTCCCCTACACGGGCTACGGCTTCCTGTTCGTCTCGATGGCATTCGTTTTCCTGATGTCGCTGATGTACATGCACGAATGGACGAAGAAGAGCGTGACCATCGTAGTGATCAATGCCGTCGTCGCCCCTAGTCTGGCCTGGTACGTGCTGGCCAAGCTGTTCACTATCACCCTGCCGTGACCGAAGCGAGCGCCACCATGGAATTCCTGTCACTTCTCGACATCACTTTCTTTCTTCTTGCCGGATTCGGGGCCCTAGTCGGCATCATTTTCGGCGCCATTCCCGGCATGACCGCCACCATGGCGGTGGCGGTCTGCCTGCCGCTGACCTATGCCCTGGGTCTGCACCACGGCCTGGCACTGCTGCTCGGCCTCTACGTGGGTGGAATCTCCGGTGGGATGGTGCCGGCGGTACTGCTGAATATTCCCGGTACGCCGTCCTCGATTACCACCACTTTCGATGGCTACCCTATGGCCCGCAAGGGAGAAGGGGAGAAGGCGCTGAAAGTGTGCGTCATCGCGTCGGTGGTCGGCGGGCTTGTCAGCGCCGCTGTGCTCTTCCTGTTCGCTCCCATGCTGGCCGACTTCTCGATCAAGTTCTCCTACGTGGAGAAGTTCCTGATCATCCTGCTGGCATTGAGTGTCATTGCCTCACTGTCGAGCAGCATGTTGATCGGCATCTTTAGCGGGGTCATCGGCATCTGGCTGAGCCTGATCGGCGACTACAGCATCTCCGATGGCGGTAACGGCAAGACCCGGTTGATGTTCGACTTCATGGAGCCCTATCTTTTCGAAGGGTTCTCGCTGCTACCGGTGCTGATCGGCATCTTCGGTATCTCCACCATCCTGCTCGAAGCCGAGAAAGGAGTGAAGAGCGACACGGCCAACGAGCGTATCAAGATCGGCAAGGGGAGCCACTTCTCGCTTTCGATCTTCAAGGGGCGCATGACCAACCTGATGCGTTCGTCCTTCATCGGTACCTTCGTTGGCATGCTGCCTGGGGTTGGCGGCAGTGCCGCTTCAGTGCTGGCCTATACCCAGGAGAAGAACCTGGCGCGGGACTCGAGTGAGATGGGCAAGGGGGCGCCTCAGGGTCTGATCGCCTCGGAGTCGGCCAACAATGCGCTGACCGGTGGCGCCCTGATTCCACTGCTCTCCCTCGGCATTCCCGGTGACTCCACCACTGCGGTGCTGATCGGTGCCTTTACCCTCCAGGGCATCCAGGTGGGGCCGCTGTTCATCCCGGAAAATCCCGAGACCTGGTACGTCATGATGACGGCGCTGGTATTCGCCAACATCGTGATGTTCTTTCTGATGTTCTATGCCATCAAGCACATTGCCAAGGTGGTGATGGTGCCCAAGCATATCCTCTACCCGATCATCGTGATGATGTGCGTGGTGGGAGCCTATGCCATCAATTACGGCATCATGTTCGACGTCTGGACCCTGTTGATCTTCGGCATCCTGGGCTATCTGGTCCAGAAGGTCGGCCTGGAGGTCGCCCCGCTGATCATCGGCTTCATCCTGGGAAGTCAGGCAGAGATCTACTTCGTCAAGAGCCTCGAGTCATTCGGAACTTTTTCCATCTTCTTCACCAAGAGCCCCATCGCGGTGGTGCTGTGGCTGCTGATCCTGGCCTCGGTGATCTTCTCGATTGTCATGGGGTTCAAATCTCGCGCCAGGGAGAAGATGGAGCTGACCCAGATCTCTGGCAGCACGCAAACTGATTCTGGAAAACGTCATGACACAAATAGCCGCTAATGCCCGGGTGATTCGGGTGCACCCGAACGATAATGTCGCCATCGTGGTCGAGCGCGGTGGCCTTACCGAAGGCACTGCCATCGAGGGCGGCGTCACCACTACGATGGCCATTCCCCAGGGCCATAAGGTAGCGCTGGTAGCGCTAGCCGAGGGCGATCGGATAATTCGCTACGGCGAGGTCATCGGCACGGCGGTGTCGGCCATCTGCCGTGGCGGTCACGTCAACGAGACCAACGTGCGCCTGCCCACCGCCCCGGCGCTCGGTGAATTGCCCCTGGCCACCCGCGAGCCACCCGCAGTAGAAGCACTTGAGGGGTATACCTTCGAGGGTTTTCGCAACCCGGATGGCAGTGTCGGCACCAAGAACGTGCTCGGTATCACGACCAGCGTGCAGTGCGTGGCCGGTACCGTCGATTACGTGGTGCAGCGGATCAAGCATGAGATGCTGCCGCGCTTCCCAAACGTCGACGACGTGGTAGGCCTCAATCATTCCTATGGCTGCGGCGTGGCGATCAATGCGCCGGCCGCCGTGGTACCGATCCGTACCCTCAGGAACATCGCCCTTAATCCCAACTTCGGTAACGAGGTGATGGTGATCGGGCTAGGTTGCGAGAAATTGCAGCCCTCCACCCTGATCGATGACAAGCCGGTCAAGATCTACGAGAACACCGAAGCGGCGAATCCGGACGCCAACGTGTTGAGCCTTCAGGATGAATCCTTCCACGGCTTCGGCGAAATGGTCGAGGGCATTCTGGCCATGGCCGAGCGTCACCTGGAGCGTCTCGATCGGCGCCGTCGCGAGACCTGTCCGGTGTCCGATCTGGCGGTCGGGATGCAATGCGGTGGCAGCGACGCCTTCTCCGGCGTGACCGCCAACCCTGCCGTGGGCTTCGCCACCGACTTGATCGTGCGAGCCGGGGGCAGCGTGATGTTCTCCGAGGTCACCGAGGTGCGTGATGCCATTCACCTGTTGACGCCGAGGGCGGTCGACCGCGAGGTGGGCCAGGCGCTGGTCGATCAGATGGCCTGGTACGACGACTACCTGGCCCAGGGCCAGGCGGACCGCAGCGCCAACCCCTCGCCCGGCAACAAGAAGGGCGGCCTCAGCAACGTGGTCGAGAAGGCGCTGGGCTCGGTGATCAAGTCGGGTAACTCACCCATCGTTGACGTCATCGGTCCCGGTGAGCGACTGCGTCGGCGAGGCCTGACTTTCGCCGCTACCCCGGCCAGCGACTTCATCTGCGGCACCCTGCAACTCGCCGCCGGCATGAACCTGCAGGTCTTCACCACCGGTCGCGGTACGCCCTACAACCTGTCCATGGCGCCGGTCATCAAGGTCTCCAGCAATTCGACGCTGGGACGGCGCTGGTTCGACCTGATCGATCTCGATGCGGGACGCATTGCCACCGGCGAAGCCAGTATCGAGGACGTCGGCTGGGAGCTCTTTCACCTGATCCTGGAGGTCGCCAGCGGCCGGCAGCGCGTCGCCGCCGAGCGTCTCGGTCTCTACAACGATCTGGTGCTGTTCAACCCGGCGCCGGTCACCTGATGCTCGACATCACAACATTTTTTGCGAGGCAAGACCCATGTTTCCCAAGATCACCAAGATGAATATCGTGCCCGTCGCGGGCTACGACGGCTTTCTGCTGAACCTCAGCGGCGGCCATGCGCCCTGGTTTGTTCGATGTGTCGTGGTATTGGAGGATAGCGCTGGCAACAAGGGCGTAGGCGAGATCCCGTCCAGTGACGGTATTCTCAAGGGTCTCGAGCAGTGCCGTTCGCTGATCGAGGGCGCTCAGGTCAACGAGATGAAAAAGGTTCTGAGCCAGGCCCGTCAGGTGCTCTCGCGTAACGGGCCCGAAGAACGGGGGCGCCAGACCTTCGATCTGCGCGTGGCCGTGCACGTCGTCACCGCCATCGAATCGGCGCTGTTTGACCTCTTCGGCCAGGCGCTCGGGATGCCCGTGGCCGATCTCCTGGGGCAGTACGGCCGCCAGCGCGATGAGGTCGAAGCGCTTGGCTACCTGTTCCTGCTCGGCGACCCGGACAAGACCGATCTGCCGTATCCGAAGACGACCGACCCGGTCGATGCCTGGGACGAGGTACGCTACCGCGAGGCGATGACGCCGGATGCCGTGGCCAACCTGGCCAAGGCCGCCTTTGATCGCTACGGCTTCAAGGACTTCAAGCTCAAGGGTGGCGTGCTGCCTGGCGAGGAAGAGGCCGACTGCATTCGTGCCTTGCACGAGGCCTTCCCCGAGGCGCGTCTGACGCTGGACCCCAATGGCGCCTGGAGCCTCGAGGAGGCGGTGCGGGTGTTGGAGCCGATCAAGGGGCTATTGAGCTACGCCGAGGATCCCTGTGGTCAGGAGGGCGGATTCTCGGGCCGCGAGACCATGGCCGAATTCAAGAAGCGCACCGGCCTTCCTACGGCCACCAACATGATCGCCACCGACTACAAGCAGCTCAAGCTGGCGGTTCAGCTTAACGCCGTGGACATTCCCCTGGCCGACTGTCACTTCTGGACCATGCAGGGGGCAGTCGCGGTAGGGGAGCTTTGCAACGAGTGGGGCATGACCTGGGGCTCGCACAGCAACAACCATTTCGACATCTCGCTGGCGATGATGACGCATGTGGCAGCGGCGTGTCCCGGCGAGATCACGGCCATCGATACGCACTGGATCTGGCAAGACGGGCAACGCATCACCCAGGAACCGCTGACAATCCGCGATGGCAAGTTGACGGTCCCGAAGACGCCTGGTCTGGGGATCACGCTGGACGAGGACAAGTTGATGGAGGCGCATCAACTCTACCGTCAGCTGGATGTCGGTCAGCGCGACGACGCCATGGCGATGCAGTTTCTGATACCGGGGTGGTCTTTCGATCCGAAGCGGCCAGCCCTCGTTCGTTAGAGCTTTCAGGCGTATTCAGTGACATGAGCGATCCTATTGTGTAACAGCACTGGGGCTTGCCTCCTTCGGGTTCTCCCCAGTGCGTCACTATCATGCTTGGTCAGTAAGGAAGATAAAGATGAGCATTCAACTTTGGTCACGATTATCGTGAAGTCGCTTGCGGAACCACAAGACCAACACTACCTTGAAGGTTGTATGATGTATGACAAAAAGACGTAGCATTTAGTTATCCATCCATGAGACTCCGCAACAGAAACCAAATCTTCTGCTGTAGTTAAGAAGAAGCCACATTGACGCGCAAAAGAGGACGACCGGGTGAAATTTTCAGTAGACGAGGTGACACGCGCCCTGGGGGATGGATTGCTCTCCTTTCCCATCACCGACTTCGACGAGCAGGGCAACTTCGATCCCGACAGCTATCGCCAGCGCCTGACGTGGTTTATCAGCCACGACATTTCGGCCGTCTTTGTCGCCGGCGGGACGGGCGAGTTCTTCAACCTGACCCTCGAGGAGTTCCGTGAGATCGTCACCCTGGCGGTCGAAGTGGTGGACGGCAAGTTGCCGGTGATTGCCAGTGCCGGCTTGAGCGTCGGCAGCGGCAAGGCCTTCGCCAAGGCGGCGGAAGAGGCGGGCGCCGACGGGATCCTGCTGATGCCGCCCTACCTGACCGAGTGTCCCCAGGATGGCCTGGTCGAGTATGCCCGGCAGATCTGCGATGCCACCTCGCTCAATGTCGTTTACTACAACCGCGGCAACGGCATTTTGACTGCCGCCTCCGTCCAGGCACTGGCCGACAGCTGCGCCAATTTCATCGCGCTCAAGGACGGCAAGGGTGACATCCAGGCGCTGAACAAGATCGTCAAGACGGTCGGGGATCGTCTGGTCTATATCGGGGGCGTCCCCACCGCCGAAATCTTCGCCGAGGCGTATCTGTCCATCGGCGTCAATACGTACTCATCGGCCGTGTTCAACTTCGTTCCGGACATGGCCGTGACGTTCTACAAGGAACTGCGCAAGGGCAACAGTGAAGCCGTCAAGCAGATCACCAACGACTTCTTCATTCCCTTCGTGGACCTCAGGGATCGGAAGGCCGGCTATGCGGTCAGCCTGATCAAGGCGGGCGCCGAGCTCATCGGTCGCCCGGCGGGAAGTGTCCGGGCGCCGCTGAGCATGCCGACTTCCGAGGAGCGCCAGCAGCTCGAAAAGCTGATTGGCAGTGTCAAGCAGTAATCAAACTTCGCCAGTTTCATCAAAGAAAGGTTTACTGAAATGCAAACAAAGACAATCAGAGCAGGTGCACTACTCCCCGCTACCACCATCGTAGCTTCGATGATGCTGTTTGCCGCCCCAGTTCAAGCAGAAGATTGGAGAGGGTGGAATATTCACCCACCAGGTTATCCAAATACCGTTGCCTTGGAAGCCTTCGCAGAAGCGGTAGGAGAAAAGACGGAGGGCCGAGTCACCGCTCAGGTCTACAACAATGCGGTACTGGGTGATCAACCCGATGCCATTGAGCAGACACGCAGCGGTGCACTGGATTTCGCCAACTTCAACATGGGACCCATGGGACCCATCGTCAACGAAACCAACGTGCTTTCCCTGCCCTTTATCTTCGACAGTGTCGACCACATGCACACCGTCATGGATGGAGAAATCGGCGACCGTTTCGCCGAGGCATTGGCCGAAAAGAATCTGATCGCCTTGTCATGGTTTGACTCTGGTGCAAGGAGTCTCTACAACACCGAGCGTCCGATTCATACACCCGAGGACGTCCAGGGACTCAAGATTCGGGTCATGAATAACGATCTTTACGTAAACATGATCGAGGCATTGGGAGGCAATGCCACGCCGATGGCTTATGGAGAAGTTTATCAGAGTCTGACAACCGGCGTACTGGATGGAGCCGAGAACAACTATCCATCATTCGAGTCGAGTAACCACTATGAAGCTGTCGGTTACTATTCCCTGACTGAGCATCTTATTATTCCCGAGTGCCTATGTATTGCAAAGGCAAGCTGGGAAGCCCTTTCAGATGAAGATCAGACCATCATCGAAGAGGAAGCCGTGAAAGCTTCTCAAATGCAGCGTGAGCTTTGGGTAAAGAGCTCGCAGGAAAGCCGCCAGAAGGTCCTGGATGCAGGGGTCGAGATCAATGAAGTGGAAGATAAGGCCGCTTTCCAGGAGTTGATGCAGCCCGTCTATGCGGAGTTCATTGCTGAAAACCCCGAGCTGGAATCGCTGATCGACGATATCCGGACCACCGAGTAACATTTTATCAATACCACTCTCCCGGCAAATGACCTCTGCCGGGAGATCACAAGGAATGACCACGTGACTACCTCCCCCGAAACGTCGGAAGAGGGCAGGGACTCCCCACCAGAAAGCAGCGTAGATCGACTCCTGGATAGTATTGCCGCTTTCTGTCTCTGGACGGGAGGCATCCTTCTCGTCGCCCTCATCATCATTTTTGGTTGGCTGGTCTTCGGCCGGTATGTACTAAACGACACGCCGACATGGGTGGAACAGGCAGCCTTGGTAATGATCGTCTATATCACCTGCCTTGGGGCTGCAGCCGGCGTGCGCTACAACACTCATCTCAATATCGATTTCATACGCGAAGGCCTCCCCGCTCCCATCAATCGCGCAATGCATCACCTTGCTGACCTCTTCGTATTGATGTTCGGAGGCTTCATGGCCCAACAGGGATGGGGATTGGTGATGACGAATCTGGAGAGGGCCATCCCAATGATCGGTCTGTCTGAAAGCTGGCGAGCGGCACCCCTTGTGGTCTGCGGTGTGCTCATGGTTCTTTTCTCGGGCGCCAATATTTGCAAGCGAATTTTTGCCCAAGAAATGAAGAGGAACTAACTATGGGACTGATCATACTTTTCGGGATCTTCTTTCTGGGATTGATCGTCGGTGCGCCAGTGGCCTTTGCCGTGGGTCTGGCCGCCATCGCCGCCTTTATCTATGAAGGCTTGCCTCTGTTCGTCGCCTTTCAGCGTATTCTCTCCGGGATATCCGTTTTTTCATTGTTGGCGATTCCCTTCTTTATTTTCGCAGGCGAGCTGATGCTGCATGGCGGGATCTCCACCCGCCTGGTGCGACTCGCCTCGGCGATGGTCGGCAGGATCCGCGGCGGTCTGGGCATGGTAAACATCTTTGCCTCCATGCTGTTCGGGGGCATTTCGGGTTCAGCAGTGGCAGACACGTCGGCACTCGGGTCCATTCTGGTGCCTATCATGAAGGAAAAGGGTTACGACGCAGATTACGCCGTCAACGTGACGGTGACATCCTCGGTTGCCGGGGTAGTGATACCGCCCAGCCACAACATGATTCTCTACGCGGTAGCTGCGGGTGGCGGCATCTCGGTGACCCAGCTTTTCATCGCGGGTATCGTACCTGGCATCCTGATGTGCCTGACCCTGGCCGTGGCGGCCTATGTCGTCGCAGTGAAGCGCGGCTATAAGGGAGAAGCCTTTCCCGGCTGGCGTGCCCTTGTGATCAGCATGGCGGTTGCCCTGCCAGGGCTCCTCACCGCAGTGATCATCGTCGGTGGGGTCCTCTCGGGGATCCTGACGGTGACCGAGTCGGGGGCGTTCGGTGCCATCTATGCAGTGGTGGTGACTGGGCTTGTCTATCGTGAGCTGAAATGGGAACCCTTCAAGGTCGCCGTACTCCAGTCCGTCAAGACGACTTCCCTAGTGATGATTCTCGTGGGCTGTGCCTCGGCATTCTCCTACTTGCTCGCACTCTACAATGTCCCGGAGATGCTGACATCGGGCCTCATGGCGATTTCCGATCGACCCCTCGTCATCTTCCTGATGCTCAATCTCATTCTGCTGGTGCTGGGAATGATCATGGACATGGCGGCGCTGATATTGATCTGCACGCCGATCTTTCTTCCCGTGGCAATGGAGTTCGGCATGGACCCGATCCAGTTCGGGATCATCCTGATGATGAACCTGGGGCTGGGTCTTTGTACGCCACCCGTGGGGGCCTGTCTCTTCGTAGGCTGCGTGATAGGAAAGATCAAGATCGAGCAGGCGGTGCGCACCATCTGGCCATTCTATCTTGCTCTTCTTGTCGCCTTGATGCTCGTAACCTATGTCCCGGCGATCTCCCTGACGCTACCTGGCATGTTCGATTGATACTTTTTCATGGATTCACGTAAATGAAAGTAGAAGCTGTACATACCCATATCCTCGACCACAGGCTGGATACGACCTTCGAGAGTGCTTCCATGCATTTTGCCCGTCGCCAACACTGCCTGGTCGAGGTGGTCTGTGATGATGGCACCATCGGTTGGGGCGAGTGCCTGGGGCCGGCGAAGTTAAATGCTGCGGTCGTCGAAGCCTATGCGGCGGCTTTGATCGGTCAGGATCCATTACAAACAGAAAAAATATGGCTTGAGCTTTACAACCGCCTGCGTGACCAAGGGCAGCGAGGCCTGACCGTTACCGCCTTGAGTGGCATCGATATTGCGCTCTGGGATATCAAGGGCAAGCATTTCGGGGCGTCCATCTCCATGCTATTGGGCGGGCGCTTCCGTGACAGTGTGCGTGCCTATGCCACCGGTTCCTTCCGGCGTGAAGGTGTCGACCGAGTCGAGGACATTTCGCGTGAAGTCGCGGGCTATCGGCAGCAGGGGTTTCATGCCGTAAAGATCAAGATCGGCTTCGATGTCGAGGAGGACCTGCGTGTCATCGAGGCGGTGCGCGAATCCATCGGGCCTGACGTGCGCCTGATGATCGACGCCAACCATGGCTACGATTATTTGGAGGCGGTGGAGGTGGGCAGGCGTGCCGCGCATTTTGGCGTCGACTGGTTCGAGGAACCGGTACTGCCGGAGCATATTTCAGCCTATCGTGCCGTGCGCGCCGATCAACCGATCCCCGTGGCGGGAGGCGAAACCTGGCACGGCCGTTATGCCATGCTCGAACCCTTGTCGACCCGCGCCGTGGATATTCTGCAACCCGACATCTGCGGGGTAGGAGGCTTCACCGAGATTCGTCGAGTGGCCGACATGGCGGCCACGCACGGCGTGCGCCTGGTGCCGCATGTCTGGGGCACGGCCGTGTGCCTGGCCGCTAGCCTGCAACTCATGGCCGCGATGCTGCCCAATCCACCTCGTCGTAACCCGATCGAGCCCATCCTTGAATTTGATCGCACGGAGAACCCGTTCCGTCAGGCCGTCGTGCAAACGCCGATCGAGCATGACCAAGGCGTGGTGCGCATCCCGGACGGCCCTGGCCTGGGTATCGAGATCAACCGCGACGCGTTGCGCCAATTCGCTTTGAAGGAGACATGAGCGTGTCAGAGATTCCTGTCAACACTCGGCCGCTCGATGGCCCGGCACCCAAGCTCAAGGCGCCGGCCGGGGCCACCGACTGCCATATTCACCTGTACCTGCCCGGCTACGAGGCCCAGCCTGGCGGTCCGAAGATTCCCGAACTGGCAACGGTCGCGGATTATCGCAAGTTCCAGCGCTGGCTGTCGCTGGAGCGTGTGGTGGTCACCCAACCCAACGCTTATCAGCGTGACAACAGTGCACTGCTCGCGGCGCTCGATCAGTTGGGCACCGATAACGCGCGTGGCGTTGCCGCGGTGACGCCCGAGACCCCGGCCGGCGACCTGCAGGCGTGGCACGAAAAGGGCGTGCGCGGGGCACGGATCATGAATCTGCCGGGTGGCGCGGTCACCAACGATGAGATGCTCGCCGTCGAGCAACGAATCCGCCCGCTGGGTTGGCACCTGATGGTGCAGTTCAACGGCTGCAAGCTGAACGACTATCTTGACGACCTGCGACGTATTGAAGGCGAGTACATCATCGACCATATCGGCAAGTTCATGCCACCGGTGCCGGCGGACGATGCCCGGGTCGACGAGATCCTGCGGCTACTCGATCGCGGCAATGCCTGGTTCAAGATCTGCGCCGGCTATGAAGCCAGCCAGACTGGCGGTCCCGACTACGCGGATATCGGGGCGATCGCCAAACGAGTCATCGACCACGCGCCCGAGCGCATCATCTGGGGTTCCAACTGGCCGCACGTCGGTGTGCCGCGCGAGCAGTACCCCGACGATACCGAGCAGCTCGACGTGTTACTCCACTGGGCGCCTGAAGCGTTGCACCGCCAGATCCTGGTGGATAATCCGGCGAAACTATACGGCTTCTAGTCGTCCTGCGCTGTTTTGTGACTGGCGCACGGTCTTGGCGATGGCCGTGCGTTTCGAACATCAAAAAGGAGTGTTTTCATGTTGAACCGAATCCTGGTGACGGGAGCCGCCGGTGGCCTGGGGCAGGCCCTTCGTCCCCATCTGCCGCGACTGGCCCGTCGGATCAGGCTGTCGGACGTGGCTGATCTCGGTGAGGCGGCCGATCATGAAGAACTGGTTCACGCCGACCTGGCCGATACCGAGGCTGTCAGTGGCCTGGTAGCAGATTGCGATGGAGTCATTCACCTGGGCGGCATGTCGGTCGAGACGCCATGGGAAAGCATTCTCCAGGCCAATATCATCGGCACCTACAACCTCTATGAGGCGGCTCGACAGCTGGGCAAGCCACGTGTTGTCTTCGCCAGCTCCAACCACACCATCGGCTTTTATCCGCGTACCACGCGCATCGACACCGAAGTGCCGCATCGCCCCGATTCCCTGTATGGCGTCTCCAAGTGCTTCGGCGAGGATCTGGCGAGCCTCTATTTCCACAAGTTCGGCATCGAGACGCTGAGCGTGCGGATCGGCTCCTGCTTCCCCAAGCCGGCCGATGCTCGCATGATGGCCACCTGGATGAGCGTCGAGGACTTCGTGAGCCTGCTTGAGCGTGCCTTCGTGGCGCCGAAACTGGGCAATACGGTGGTCTATGGCGCCTCGGACAACCAGGAGACATGGTGGGACAACAGCCGGGTGGCCTTCCTCGGCTGGGTGCCCAAGGACAGCTCGGAGCCCTGGCGCGAGGAGATCGCGCAGCAATCCGTGCAGCCTCCCGATGATCCCGCCGTCGTCTATCAAGGCGGTAAGTTCGTCACCTTCGGTCATCCGGATGACCGAAGGTGACATATAGCGCTTTGCATGTCGCCCGGAGGCACCCATGGATGATCAAGTAAGACTTTCGCTAGACGAAGCCTGGGCACTAAGCGTCGATATTCTCGAGCGGCATGGTTTCTCGTCGGCACATGCTGCCGCCATCGCCCGAAGCGTGGTAGCGGCCCAGCGCGACGAGTGTCACTCGCATGGCCTGTATCGACTCCTCGATTGCGTTCGCACCGTCAGGCATGGCGGAGTTGACCCGTGTGCCGTTCCTGAAGTGATCGACCAGGCGTCGGGTGTGGTGAGTGTGGATGCGCGAAGAGGGTGTTCGCTATTGGCCTTCGAGACTGGCCGGAAACATCTAATCGACAAGGCCCGTGCCAAT
Organism: Halomonas jincaotanensis; assembly: GCF_018448785.1. Classification (GTDB taxonomy): domain Bacteria; phylum Pseudomonadota; class Gammaproteobacteria; order Pseudomonadales; family Halomonadaceae; genus Halomonas; species Halomonas jincaotanensis. The sequence goes on from NZ_JAHCLU010000012.1 coordinate 123,147, forward strand.
GGAGTAGCGGTCCTGGCGGTCAACAACGCCTTTCACTTCTCGGCGTTGTGGCCTGAGGTTGAATCTCTGGCGGAACAGGGTTTGGTGGCGCTGGCGATGACACCGAGCCATGCCTATGTCGCGCCAGCCGGGGGGCAGTCGCCGCTGTTGGGCACCAACCCTATCGCCTTCGCCTGGCCGCGGCCGGATGGCCTACCATTCGCCTTTGATTTCGCCACGAGTATGGTGGCGCGCGGCGAGGTCGAACTCCACCGTCGGGCAGGGAAGAGCCTTCCGGAAGGCTGGGCGCTGGATGGAGAGGGGCAACCGGCGACAGACCCCACAACCGCTCTGGCGGGCGCGCTGCTGCCTTTCGGTGGCCACAAGGGGTCGGCCCTGTCGATCATGATCGAACTACTTGCCGGGCCGCTGATCGGTGATCGCTTGGGCCACCAGACCCGACCGGCGGACGGGAGCGGGAAGGGAGCGCCGCAGCATGGTGAATTCATCCTGGCCATGGATCCAGGTGCCTTTCTCGGTGCGGACGCCGAGACGCACCTGCGCCAGGCCGAGGCTTTATTCGAAGGGGTCATCGCACAGGGTGCCCGCCTGCCGTCGCAGCGTCGCCATGCCGCCAGGAAGCGTAGCCAGGCCGAGGGCATGACGATTCCCTCCGAGCTGTATGAAGAATTGGTGCATCTCAGGAATAGCGACGGGACCTAGGCGCTTCTCGTGATGATCGGTCAAATCCGACTGGCTTCCAGCCAGTAATATAGGTGTGTTTCCCAGGATTTCCGGATGGGATATTGTGCCGGTCGACGGCATTATCGAGTGACCCGGGCCCGGGCAGTTAACAAGAATAAGGGAAGCCCTGGTGTTGAGCTTCCCTTTTTTACAGTGAGGCTGGTATTGACTGCGCCCATTTTCTGACTTTGGCCGACTTGATGATTTATACAGTGGACGAGGCGGTGATAATTCTTGAAATCGCGCGTCTTATCAACGATAAATAATATTCATTAATCGCCAAAATGGCGGCAAGATCGACCCGGTATTAAACTTTAGTCTCGATTTCGTTCCTCTTTCTTGCGGCATGGGTCCGTACAGACTAGCTTGTACTTTGTATGATGTATGACATGTTGTGGTTTGCTACGACACCATCGACATCTACGTACGCTGACGGTTCGAAAGTCTTTTATCCGATAGCTACAAGTACTGCAAGTTGTCTTCGCCGATTAGTAGCTAGAATAATCTGTGTGCCAAGTCATTTTTAGCTTGGTGTGTGAAAAAATAGGAGTAGGCATAATGTACAAGAAACCCATTCTGACGCTAGCTGGTGTTATCGCATTATCCACGATGGCCGGGGCAGTGCAGGCCGATTATCCTGAGCGCGACATTCGAGTGATTGTCCCTTGGGGTGCGGGTGGTGGTACCGATGGCATCGTGCGCAAACTGACAAGCATTGCCGAAGATAGCCTCGATGTTTCCATGTATGTGGAAAATATCGAGGGGGGCGTTAGTGCCACCGGTATTGGCCAGGTCATGAGCTCTCGTCCAGATGGCTATACCATTGGCGCGCTTACCTATGACAGCATCGTAACCGTACCTTGGCAAGGGATGTTGCCGAGCTACAAGATGGACAGGCTGAAACTGATTGCACGAGTGACGAGCGAGCCCGACGCTATCGTGGTGGATGCCGATTCCGATTATGAAACGATTCATGATCTGATCGAGGCGGCCAAGGCAGATCCGGGTGAGGTTCGCGTTGCCATCCAGAATCTGGGCGGGCGAATCCACCTGGCGATTCTGCAGTTGCAGGAGCTGACCGATACGGAATTCAGGATCGTCTCTTATCCAGGCGGTGCAGCCCCACAGAAGGAGGCCATCCTGTCCGACGAGGTCGATGTCGCTCTGACCAGTCTGGGCGATTTTTCCAATCTTCTGGAAGATGGCACCGTGCGGGGTCTCGTCGAGTTCTCGGATACCCAGAACCCCACTTATCCCGAGGTGCCCACCACGGTGGATGAGGGGATCGATCTGCAGATTGGCAGCTTCATCGTCTTCGCGGCACCGGCGGATACCCCGGACGTGGCCATCGAGGTGCTGGAAAACGCTTACCAGACGGCGTACGACAGCGATGAGTTTCAGGAGTGGGTGGCCAATGTCGGGGTAACACCCAACTGGCTGGGGACCGATGAGGTGACTCCCTGGGCCGAGGAAACGGCCGAGTCGCTGTTCGATGAAATGGATGCGCTGGTCGAAGCCGGCATCATGTCCAAGTAATCGACAGCATAAGACAGCATAAAGAGTATAACCAACGTGGCACCGGCGTCCGGTGCCACGAGGTCTTCCTACAAAGGGTTCTGAGTCAATGAACAACGTCGAACGATTCAGAAAGTCGGCGGTGCTGTTCCCAGTCTTCCTGCTAATCTTGACCACGATCTACCTGGCAGAAGCATTAAGCATACGCTCGCAGTTTGGCGGTGACACCATTGTGGGACCGCGTTTCATGCCCATCCTCATGGCGATCATCATGTATGTGGCGCTTATCGTCGTGCTGGTGGGTGAGTTGCGTCGAGACGAGGAGTCGGCATCCAGTGGCTCCTTCCTCAGGCCGTTGCTGGTAGTTGTGGCGACGGGCATTTATATCGCGCTATTCCGTCCCTTGGGTTATGTGCCTGCCACCTTGGGTTTCGTGATAGCCCTGTTTCTTATCTTTGACTTCGAAAGGCGACGCCCCGCTTTCTTCGCATTCTATGTGATTGCCGTGACAGCTCTCTTTTACGGCTTGTTTGCCGGTGTTTTTGGGGTGCGGCTGCCCCCTGTGTTAGGAGGATTCTGATGGAGACGTTTATCAGTTTCCTGGGCGGTTTTGGTGCGTTGCTGAGTTGGGAAGTGCTTGGTTTCATGATTGCCGGTTTCTTGATCGGCACGTTTTTCGGTGCGATGCCCGGTCTTACCTCCGTGCTGGCCATTGCACTGCTACTGCCCATTACCTACACGATCGACGTGGTCCCGGCGCTGGTCATGTGCGCCTCCATCTTCATGGCAGGGATGTACTCGGGGAGCATAACGGCCACGACGATCAATATCCCCGGCGCGCCGTCCTCGATGATGACCGCGGTGGAAGGCAATGCCTTGATGCTCAAGGGGCATGGCGCCAACGCGCTGGGACATGCGGCGCTGGGCTCGATGATCGGCGGCTCGATCGGCGCGATCCTGCTCATGGCGTTCATGCCGCTCGCGGCTGAGCTTGCGCTGCTGATCCGCACCCCGGGGAAGTTCTCGCTAGTCCTCTTCGCACTGGTGGTCATCATCATCGTCGACAAGGGGGCCATCGCCAAGGGCATCGTCGCGACCTCGCTTGGCATCATGCTGGCCACCGTAGGGATCGATGTGCTCCAGCCGATTCCGCGCTTCGAGTTCGGAACCGAACTGCTGGTCGAGGGTATCGGTTTGATGCCGGTGGTGATCGGTGCGTTTGCGGTGAGCGAGCTGCTGGTCCAGGCCCAGAACTGGAACCTCTCACTTGAAGGAACCCTTGAGCGGGCGAAGGCCCTCAGGATTCGTCGGCGTGATTTCATCCCGCCCTGGTCGGAGATCCGTCAGATCGGGTTCTTTACCTACATCAAGAGCGCGATCATGGGCTATAGCATTGGCATTCTGCCCGGCGCGGGTGGCTCGATGGCCGCCTTCGTCGCCTATGCCGATGCCAAGCGCAGCTCAAAGCAACCCGAAGAATATGGCTATGGCAGTCGTGAAGGGATTGCCGCTGCTGAATCGGCGAACAACTCCATGTGCGGCGGTGCCTTCGTGCCCATGCTGATGTTCGGGATTCCGGGGGATCCGACCACGGCCATCGTGCTGGGCGTGTTGGTCATCAATGGCTTGCAGCCTGGGCCGCGTTTGCTCGAACAGCAGGCTGACCTTATCGCGCCCATGTTTGCTTCCTTGTTCGTGAGTGCCCTGATCCTTATCCCGCTGACGCTGTTCCTGTTCGGGCCGTATTTCATCAAGATCGTCTCGATTCCCCGCGGCCTTCTCTACAGCTCCATCGCGGTGGTGGCGCTCGTCGGAAGCTACGTGGCGACCTATTCGATTTTCCAGATGTTCCTGGCGCTGATGTTCGGCGTGCTGGCCTTCTTCCTGCGCAAGCATAACTACTCGGTGGTGGCCATGCTGTTGGGCTTCATCCTGGGTCCGGACCTGGAGCAGTATCTGCGACGATCCTTGTCATTCAACGACGGCAATCCGATCGTCTTCCTGACGAATCTTGACAGCCTGGCATTTCTAATATTGACCGTAGTATTCGCCTATTTAATCCTTCGCAAGAAGCCAAAGCTCGACGCCATACCCTAGTCGTGACAACAGCCATGGCCTCACTTACTCGACTCGCGTCATCAGCCTCGCTGGTGGCGCGAGTCTCTGCCATCAGGAACCCGACATGACCACAACGCCACGACCCTCCCCACGCACCGGGGGGAAAGTGCTGGTTGACCAGCTCATCATCCACGGTGCCGATAGCGGCTATTGCGTGCCCGGGGAAAGCTACTTGGAAGTGCTCGACGCCCTCTATGATCAGCGCGAGCATTTCACGCTCTACAATGCGCGCCATGAAGCCGGCGCGGCGAACATGACTGAGGCCTATGGCAAGCTGACGGGCCGCCCCGGTATCTGCCTGGTGACGCGTGGCCCGGGGGCCTGCCACGCCGCCATCGGCGTGCATATCGCTCAGCAGGATTCGACGCCGATGATTCTGCTGGTTGGCCAGGTCGACCGCGGCTCCCTGGACCGGGAAGCGTTTCAGGAGATCGACTACCGGGTCATGTTCGCCGGTGTGGCCAAGTGGGTCGCCCAGATCGATGACGCTCGCCGGATTCCGGAATACATGTCGCGTGCCTTTCGAGTCGCCACCTCGGGCCGTCCGGGGCCGGTGGTGCTGGCCCTGCCCGAAGACATGTTGACCGATGTCGTCGAGGTCGATGATGCGCCACCCTATACGCCATCTCGGCCAAGCGTTGCCCTTGAAGAGATCGAGCGAATCGGTGCCCTGGTGTCGCGTGCCGAGCGCCCGATGATGCTGGTGGGCGGCTCGGGCTGGACGGATGAGGCCTGTGCGCAGATCAGGACATTTGCCGAGGCCAACGGGATCCCGGTGGCCTGTTCCTTCCGGCGCCAGGATATCCTCGACAACGCCTCGGATTGCTATGTGGGCGACTTCGGTACCGCCGTGGTGCCGTCGCTGATCAAGCGTCTGGCCGAGGCCGACCTGCTGTTGGTCGTCGGCGCCCGGCTCGGCGAGATGACCACCAAGACCTACACCACGCTCACTTCCCCGAATCCCACCCAGACGCTGATCCACGCGCATGTCGACCCGGACGAGATAGGCCGTGTCTTCAGCCCAGCGCTGGGTGTCGTTTCGGCGCCCGACAAGCTCGCCGCCGCGTTGGCGCCATGCGATTGGGCGCAGCGCAGCCGTTGGAGCGAGTGGTGCCAGACGCTTCGCGACGAGTACCTTGCCGATATCCAGCCACCGGCGCACGACTATCCGCTCAACATGGGCGCGGCGATGCACGAGTTGCGCGACAGCCTGCCGAAGGATTGTATCGTGACCCTGGACGCCGGAAATCATACCGGCTGGGCGCAGCGGTTCCTGGCTTATCAACGTCCCGGTCGGATCATCGGTTCGACCTGCGGCTCGATGGGCTATTCGGTGCCCGCCTCCGTGGCGGCGTCGTTGCGCGAGCCCGACAAGTGCGTGCTGGCATTTGTCGGTGATGGCGGCTTCATGATGAGCGGCGTCGAGATTGCCACTGCCGTGCAACATGGCGGCCGGCCCATCGTGTTGCTGTTCAATAACGGCACGTACGGCACGATCCGAATGCATCAGGAGCGCGACCATCCGGGACGCGTCTCGGGGACCGACCTTGTGAACCCCGATTTCGGCCAGATGGCCGCCGGGCTCGGCGCGCATTTCGAGCGCGTCAGCGATACGGGCAGCGTCAAGCCGGCCCTGGAGCGAGCCATAGCCTCGGGCCGTCCCGCCGTTATCGAACTGATGACCGATCCGGAGCGTATTTCGACGCGCACCACCGTTTCGGCACTGCGTTCCGCCTGACCGGTCCCTAGGTCAAGGGGTGGGGCGGCGCTATTCGGTCAAACAGTGGCTAGGGCCCGAGTGTTTCTCGTGAGACGCCGGCCTCCGACGAGCCTCAATCCTTGAAGAAGGGCGCGGGGACGACGATCTTGTTCTCCTGGCTGACCAGGTAACCCGCCTCGGCGCTTTTCTTGAGATAGGCGGCCCAGTCGGGGTCTTTCTGCATGGCGGCACGTCGCTGGCTGCGGTCAGCGGCGTCCTGGAACACCCAGATATGCACGTACGAGTTCACGTTTCCGGTCTCGACCGGGCCGTAAAGCAGTGGTTCGCCCAGGTGGCGTCTCTGGATCGGCCAGCCATGTTCCTCGTAGAGTGCCATTTGCTTTTTCAAGGTGCCGGGGATGCAGGTATAGGTGCGGTGGTCATAAAGCATGTCGATGCTCCTTGTGCGGAATCGGCCAACCGGCAGTGAGGCGGCTGGCAGTTCGGTGATGCTGTGGTGGCGCATGCAATGACGAGCCCCCATCCAGCGTGCGTAACAGGGCCAGAGGCCTAGCGGACAAGACAAGCGGGATCAATGGGCTGCCCTTGATCGAAGGCCGTAATGTTGGCCGCCCAATGTGACACCATGCGTACCAGATTGTCTCGCGTCAGCCCGCTGACATGGGGCAGGGTCACGACGCTGTCGAGAGCGAGCAGGGGATTGTCGGCAGCGACGGGTTCTTTTTCGAACACATCGAGTCCCGCACCTGCCAGATGGGCGCTTTCCAGCGCGGCGACGAGCGCCGTTTCATCGACCAGTGCGCCGCGCGACGTATTGATCAGCACCGAGCCCGGTTTCATCAGGGCCAGGCAATCCGGCCCGAGCAAATGGTGGGTATCTGCCGTCAGGGGAAGATGCAGGCTGATGACATCGCACTGCGCCAGCAAGGCGTCCATGTCGGCGAAGCGCAGGGAGGAACCGGCGACGGGGCCGGAGGGCTTGGTGTAGACGATCTCGCAGCCGAACCCCTGAAGCCGCGCGGCGACTTGCTGGCCGATGGCGCCAAGCCCGATCAGCCCGACGGTGGCTGATGACAGATCGAAGGTCCGCTGCCAGAGATCCTTCATTTCCCACTGGCCCGTACGCATGGACGCATGGACCTGTGGTATGCGGCGCAGGGTGGCCAGCATCAGCCCGATCGTCATGTCCGCTACCGTCGGGGCATTCACGCCGGGGCTGCGCGCGACGGTGATGCCTCTGGCACGGGCCTCGACCAACGGAATCCCGTCGGTTCCCGTGCCCCACTGATGGATGAGCCGGACAGCCCTGGCCTGCTCCAGCACGCTGGCGGGGAAGCGCAGGCCACGCGTGACGATATAGGGGGCGTCAACGACGATATCTGCAAAATCATCCGGGTGACCGGATCTAGGAAACCGCATGTCGAGCCCGGGGCAGATCTTGCGCACGAACGACTGCATGTCGGCGGTCATGGGCTCAAGCACGGCGACCGGTCCGGTGCGTGTCATGAGTCGGCCTCGCTCGGATTTCGCTTCATCTCGACCTCTTTGGCTGTCGGATGTCTGTTTCGTTGAAGTAGAGAAATGTCATTGGACATGGCCGTTACGGGTAATGCCGGTTAACGTGGGGCATTCTTACCCTGAAGACGGGCTTTTATACGGTAAAATCTAGCTGATCATGCTATGCTGTATGACATCATACAGCGATACAACACAAACATCATGATTAAGGATGTTGACATGGTGACGGATCCTGCCCCAATCAATGTGCGAAGGGCGCCTCAACAGGGGAGTCTATCCGTTCATGTGGCGGATCAACTTGAGTCTCTGATCACAAAGGGTAAGGTGGCGGTGGGTAATAAACTGCCGACCGAAAATAGCCTTTGCGAGTCCTTCGGGGTCAGTCGTACGGTGATTCGCGAAGCGATTACCCACCTGAAGTCGTTGGGTCTGGTCGAGACGCGTCGGGGTGTCGGCACGACGGTGCTGCGGGCCACCACCGTGGAAGCCAAGCCCGCCGAGCGCATCAACCCAACGACGGTCGAGGACATATTGCATTTGCTCGAGTTGAGGTTGACGCTCGAGCCTACCGCTGCCGAGTTGGCGGCATTGCGTCATGACGACGAGGACCGTCGAGAGCTTGTTGAACGCCATGAGGCCTTCGGCAAGGCTCACCTGGAAAAAACCCAGGCGCGCAGTGAGGACTATCACTTTCACTTTGCCATCGCCCAGGCGACCAAGAATCCTTTCTTCAAGTCTTTCTACGAGCAGTGGAGCCAAAGCGTGATTCCACGGGCCAAGCTACTCAGCATCGAAATCGATACCACTTCCTCCAAGCGTTACTTGGAGCGTGTTCACGAAGAGCATACCTACATCCTCGAGGCGATTCTGTCGCGGGATGCCGAGGCCGCTCGTGAAACCATGTTTCAGCATCTCAACCGTGCGCGGAACACGTATGCCAAGTATCGCGATCAATGACCGGGGCGTATAAAACGTGGCTGGCGCATCATAATCATTGCCATAGCGCTCAGCCAACCCCCTTCTTTTTCTTAGTGACTCAGGAGAGCTCATGACTATCAGTGGAAACATGTTGATCGGCCAGCAAGCCGTCAGCGGCCAGCAAGCCGAGATCCACGCCGTCAACCCGGCCACCGGCGAGACCCTGTCCCCGGCCTATGCCGGCGGCAGCAAGGCAGAGGTCGAAAAGGCCTGCGCGCTGGCCGAGGCGGCATTTGACGCCTATCGCGAGACCTCGCTTGAAGACCGTGCGACCTTCCTTGAGTCCATCGCCAGCGAAATCGAGGCGATCGGCGATCAGCTGACCGAGCGCGGCGTAGCCGAGACCGGCCTGCCCGAGGCTCGCCTCCAGGGCGAGCGTGGCCGTACCTGCGGCCAGCTGCGGCTGTTCGCTTCCGTCGTGCGTGCCGGCGAATGGCTCGACGTGCGCGTCGATCCGGCGCTGCCCGAGCGTGAGCCGATGCCGCGCGTCGACCTACGCCAGCGCCATATTGCCCTGGGCCCGGTGGCGGTGTTCGGTGCCAGCAATTTCCCGCTGGCCTTCAGTGTCGCTGGTGGCGATACCGCCTCGGCGCTTGCCGCCGGCTGCCCGGTGGTGGTCAAGGGCCATTCCGCCCATCCCGGCACCTCGGAGCTGGTCGGTCGCGCCATCCAGCGAGCCGTCAAGGCGTGCGGGTTGCCCGAGGGCACCTTCTCGCTGCTGTTCGGCTCGGGCCGCGAGATCGGCCAGGCGCTGGTCGCTGACCCGCGCATCCAGGCGGTGGGCTTCACCGGTTCGCGTAGCGGCGGCACGGCGCTGATGGCCACCGCCCAGGCGCGCCCGCAGCCGATTCCGGTCTACGCTGAGATGAGCTCGATCAACCCGGTGTTTCTCCTCCCCGAGGCGCTCAAGGCACGCGGTGACAAGATCGCCGAGGGCTTCGCCGCCTCGCTCAGCATGGGTGCCGGGCAGTTCTGCACCAACCCCGGGCTGGTGATCGCGATCGAGGGCCCCGAACTCGACGCCTTCGTCGCCGCCGCCGGTGAAGCGGTCAAGGGCAGCGCCGCCCAGACCATGCTCACCCCGGGCATCCATGACGCCTACGAGCAGGGCGTCAACCGGCTGGCCGGCCACGCCAAGGTCACGGAAGCCGCCCGCGGCCAGGCCGGCGAGACCGCCCACCCCGCCCAGGCCGGGCTATTCGTCACGCAGGCCGAGGCTTTCCTCAACGATCCTGCCCTGCAGGAAGAAGTGTTCGGCTCGACCTCGCTGGTGATCGCCTGTGCCGACGTGCAGGAAGTGCGCCGCGTCGCCGCCGAGCTTGAAGGCCAGCTGACCATCACCCTGCAGATGGACGACGGTGATCTTGATACTGCCCGGCAGCTGCTGCCGACGCTGGAGCGCAAGGCCGGCCGGATACTCGCCAACGGCTGGCCCACCGGCGTGGAAGTCTGCCACGCCATGGTCCACGGCGGGCCCTACCCGGCGACCTCGGATAGCCGCACCACCTCGGTGGGCAGCGCGGCGATCTTCCGCTTCCTGCGCCCGGTGTGCTACCAGGCACTGCCCACGGGCCTGCTGCCCGAGGCGCTCAAGGATGCCAACCCGCTGGGCGTGAGCCGCCTGGTCGATGGCAAGCGTGAAGTCTAAGGGCGGAGCAAGCGGTGTCACGTAGACAAGGGGGCGGCCGGGAGGCCGGCCCCTTTTTGCTGTCGCCGAGGAATGGCGATCACCTTATGAGCGTTCGGGACTAGATCAACTGGGCAAGCTTGAGCAGGAAGATGCCAAGGCTCACTGTTGCCATGCTACCGAAGGTACTGATGACGATAATGTTGGCGGCCAGCTGTTCATTGCCGCCGACGGCTTTCGCCATGACGTAACTGATGGCAGCGCCAGGGCTGGCGAGGAACAGAAACAGGATGCCGAGCTCGGCGCCACGGAAGCCCAGCGGCAGGGCCATGACGACTCCAAGTGCCGGCATGCCGATAATCTTCCACAGGCTCGCCTCCAGCGCCTGACCGCGTGTCTGGTTGACCGCTTTGAGGGTTAAGCTGCCGCCGATACAGATCAGTGCCAAGGGCAATGACAGCGAGCCGAAATATTCCCCCGACGTCATCAGCCAGGTAGGCAGCGTAATGCCGGAATAAGCCACCGGGATCGCTGCCAGGATGCTGATGATGAGCGGATTGACGGCTATCTCGCGGAAGATTGAGGTGAGGTTGGAGCTTGCGGTGGGACTGTAAAGCGCAAGAATGATCGCCGACAGCACCAGATTCAGCACGATGACGCCGCCGGCCATGATGCCACCCAGCGACAGGCCGTAATCGCCGTACATGCTGGCCGCAAGCGCCAAGCCGACAATCCCGCAATTGCCGCGAAAGGCGCCCTGAACAAAAACGCCGCGATCGAGGCGGGGACTGCGCCAGATGGCCCATACCCAAATCAGCAAAAAGCACAGTGTCGTGACTGCCAGGTAATAAATGATCAGGCCGGGTTGCAGGGCGCTTGCCAGGTCTGCCTTGATAATGCTCATAAAAAGCAGCGTCGGCATCGTGGCCTTGAACACGAGACTGGACGCCGTGTTGATGAAAGGCATGTCGATCCAGCCGATGCGTTTGAGCAGGATGCCGATCATGACCATGGAGAACACCGGCAGAGTCACTTCCAGTGTGCCGAAAAAGACGTCAATCGGGCCCATCAGCGAGCCAGCCACAAGCCGACCACCAAGGCCGCGAGCGTCGTGGCGAAGAACAGGGTATTACGCAGGCGGGTGTCGCGGGGCGGCTTGGTCACAGGTTCTCCTGGCGCTGTCTTGTCGACAGGTGCTAAAGCGAGTGTTTGCTTATCATGGGAAAAGCGGGCCACGATGGTAAACCCGTTAGTTTGCTACCGCTAGTCAGGTGACCACCATGCACGAGCACACGACTCAGCGAGACACGCTGGTTTTCGCCCATGCCAATGAGCTTTCTGACATTGGCTATCGAAGCGTCCAGGCCCCATTGTCGAAGCGACTTACCTCGTATTCACCGGATCGCCTGGGGCATCACGGCGGGAAAGCAGTCCCAGTGGACATTCACGCGCAAACCTCATGCATGGACCGAATAATCGTCGAGTGTGACGGTGATCCGGCATCGTCGGATTTCAATGGCATCATCTATTATCGGGAGCACGCACGCGATGACAGCTCAAGGATCATCACCGACTGCATCGGCGCAACGCCCGTCACCGAAAGCCTCCTGGCTAGAGGCCAGGCGGCTGGCTCGTATCTTCTGTCTCGACGACTTCGAGCCGGCGGCCAGGCGACACCTGCCGCGGCCGATCTTCGGCTATGTCGCCGGGGCGGCAGAGACCAATGCGTCATACCGCGACAACCGTGCCGTGTTCGACGAATACGGCTTCAGGCAACGGGTGCTGCGCGATGTCAGTGGGCGCGAGTCATCGCTCGACCTGCTGGGGGGGCGCTATTCGGCCCCCTTCGGCATTGCTCCGATGGGCATTTCCTCCTTGACCGGCTATCGGGGGGATCTGGCCCAGGCACGGGCGGCCGAGCGGGCCGGCATCCCGATGATCCTCAGTGGCTCCTCGCTGATCCGGCTCGAGGAGGTGGTCGAGGCGGCACCGAGTACCTGGTTCCAGGCCTATCTGCCCGCCGATTCGTCACAAATCGCTGCGCTGGTCGATCGTGTGGCGCAGGCGGGTGTGGAAACCCTGGTGGTGACCGTGGATTCCGCCGTCGTCCCCAACCGCGAGAACAACCTGCGCAATGGCTTTCGGACGCCACTACGTCCGGACCTCCGACTGCTCTGGGATGGCGTGACGCATCCGGCCTGGAGCCTGGGAACCTTCCTGCGCACTATGCTTCACCACGGCATGCCTCATTTCGAGAACAACACCGCCGAGCGCGGCGCCGCCATCCTGTCGCGGCATGCCACTCGCGACTTCTCGGGTCGGGAACACCTGGACTGGGAGGAATGGCGGTGCATCCGTCGCCAATGGCAGGGCAACCTGGTGATCAAGGGCCTGCTGCACCCGGAAGATGTGGCCACCGCGCGTCAGCATGGTGCCGATGGGGTCATCCTCTCCAATCATGGCGGACGCCAGCTCGACGGTGCCGTCTCGCCGATGCGAGCGCTACCTGAGGCCTTGGACGTCGCCGGGGAGATGGCGGTGATGATCGACAGCGGCTTCAGACGCGGTACCGATGTGATCAAGGCACTGGCCCTGGGGGCTCGCTGTGCCTTCATCGGACGCCCCTTCAACTATGCCGCCGCCATCGGTGGGGAAGCCGGCGTGGATCACGCCATCGAACTGCTGATGTCGGAAATCCGCGCCGACATGGGCATGCTGGGGATCAACCGGCTGGCGGAACTCGACCCCGCGATGCTGGTAGACCTGGCGCTGTCTTGTCGACAGGTGCCAAAGCGAGCGTTTGCTTATCATGGGAAAAGCGGGCCACGATGCTAAACCCGTTAGTTTGCGACCGCTAGTCAGGATACCATCATGCACGAGCACACGACTCAGCGAGACACTCTGGTTTTCGCCCATGCCAACGGGTTTCCTGGCATCAGCTATCGAAGCTTCCTGGCACCCTTGGCGGAGCAGTTTACCCTGTACCCGATGGATCGTATGGGGCATCACCCGGATTTCCCGGTCGGGCATAACTGGTTCTCTTTGCGTGATGAGTTGCTGGAACATCTGACCCATATCGAGACGCCAGTGATCGGCGTCGGGCATTCCATGGGCGGCGTGCTGATGGCTATGGCGGCCGAGCAGGCTCCTGAGCGGTTTCGTTGCGTGATAATGCTGGATCCACCGCTGATGCTGGGTCCCGATGCCTGGGCCGTTAAGCTCGCCAAGTTGATGGGATTTGTCGACCGCGTCACGCCGGCGGGAAAGAGCCAGGGCCGGCGCATCATCTGGCCGGACAGTGACGCCATGGCCCACTACCTGCGTCGTCGGGGACTTTTTCGACGCTTTACTGAGTCGGCACTGCAGGATTATATCGAGGGTGGCACCCGGACCCTGGAAGATGGGCGAGTGACATTGATCTACGATCCCCAGATCGAGGTGGATATCTTTCGTCATCTGCCCGACCACCTGGGCACCCTGCCGCGGCGCCTGAGAGTGCCCGCAGGGGTGCTGGCTGGCGCGCAGTCCGACCTTCTGACCCCGCGACGTCGCAAGCGTCTCGCCCGCCATGGCATCAAGGTCCGCGAAGTGACCGGAAGCCATATGTTTCCGATGGAGAGCCCCGACGAAGCCCGTCAGGCATTGCTGGCAATGCTGCATACCCTGCTGGAAGATCGATCATGACCGACCCTCATTCGCTGCGCCTCGCCGACGGTCGCCTGGCCGCGCTGAGCTGGGGTGAGGCCACTGCGCCTACCTGGCTCGCGCTTCACGGCTGGCTCGATAATGCTGCTAGTTTTACGCGGCTGGCGCCGCCATTGGTCGAGCGTCTCGGTATTCGCGTGGTCGCCATCGATTTTGCCGGCCACGGTCTCTCGCAGCCACTCGGCGGCGATACCGATTATGCCCTCTGGGATTACTGCCACGATCTGCTCGACGCGTGCGATGCGCTGCAGATCGAACGGGCGACTCTGCTGGCCCACTCCTTGGGTGCCGGAGTCTCTTGTCTGGTGGCCGCAGCACTTCCCGAGCGAGTGGCACGTCTGATGCTGATCGATGGGGTGGGAGTACTGACCACGCCGGCCGATGAGGCCCATCAGCAGTTGCGAAAAGGGTTGTTGGGCCATCGGCGCTCCAGGTCCCTGGCACCGCGCTATCCTGATAGTGAGACGGCAATATCCGCCCGGGTGGCTGGTGGCGTGACGCCCATCGATCCCCGAACCGCCGAGCCGGTGGTGAGGCGTAATCTCGCGCGCGACGAAGGCGGTGGCCTACGGCTGCGCACCGATGGTCGGTTGTTGCGCCCTTCGCCGGTGCGCTTCTGTCCCGAGCAGGCACTGGCTATGCTGGCGGCGATTCGCTGCCAGGTGCTGTTGATCGAGGGTGAGGACGGCATCCTCGGCGAGCGCGACATGGCTAGGCGGGCCCGCGCCGCCGTGCCAGGACTCGAACGCCGGGTATTGCCCGGGGGCCATCATCTGCATCTGGAGCCTGATGCTGTCGGAGGCGTAGTCGATACGCTCGTGGCCTGGCAGCCAATTCTGTGACCGGCACAGTAACGCCGGCACATAAAAAAGGAGCATGTGATCATGGGCCCGCAGCCAAGCAACTCCCTCTACCAAGGCAAGCGAGTGGCGTTGGTGCTCGGCAGCGGCGGAGCGCGCGGTTATGCGCATATCGGCGTGATTGATGAGCTGGAGGCGCGGGGATATGAGATCGTGGCGATTTCTGGCTGTTCCATGGGCGCCCTGATTGGGGGTATCTACGCCGCGGGCAAGCTTCAGGGCTACCGTGATTGGGTTCGTCGCCTCGATTATTTCGATGTACTCAGACTCGTCGATGTGACCTGGAGCCCGATGGGGGCAATGCGTGGCAGCAAGGTGATGAGCAAACTCGAAACGTTGATCGGCGATACACGTATCGAGGATCTGGCGATTCCTTTCACCACCGTGGCGACCGACTTGAACCGTCAGCGAGAGGTATGGTTCCAGAGCGGTTCACTGCTCGATGCCATTCGTGCCTCTATCGCCGTGCCCGGTGTGATTACGCCGGTCCACCGCGGCGACCAGGTGCTGGTCGATGGCGGCCTGCTCAATCCTCTGCCGATTACGCCGACGGTCTCGGCATATGCCGATTTCGTGCTAGCAGTGAACGCCACCGCACACAGTCCGCGGCCGATCACCCTCGAGGAACTGTTGCCGGTTCCGGCCGAAGAGGCTAATCCGGACACGCCGGCAATAACCAACGAAATTGCCAACAGCCCGCAGTTGACTGGCTGGATGGATGACGTCAAGGCGGCGGCCCGGCGCATGCTCGATGGGTTCGGTAGTGGCTCCAACGATGAGGATGATACCGACGACATCGACGAACGCTCGCGTGGCAAGCGCGCCTGGGGACGGCTCGACATGATTCTGGCATCGTTCGATATAACCCAGGCATCGCTGGCCAAGTACAAGATCGCGGGTTATCCACCCGACGTGCTGATTGAGGTACCCAAGACAGTATGTGGGGCCTACGAGTTTCATCGTGCCGAGTCGCTGATTGCCCTCGGGCGCCACCTAGCTGTCGAGGCGCTGGACCGCTTCGAAGGGCGCGCCCCTAGCGGCTGGGGGGATCGTGCCGTCACCGCTGGGCCTGGCGATGTCAATGCTGAAGGCAATGCCGAGTCTGACACCAGGAGTGACGCCAAGGCCCAGGGAAAACGGCGATGAGCAGAGGCGGGTGGCTTCAGGTGTTGTTGCCTTGGCGCCTCAACAACACGTACACGGCCCCCGTCCCTCCGTCGGTATCCATAGCGGAGCAGAAGGCAAGCACGCTCGGCCATTCACGCAGCCAGGTGTTCACGTGGCTCTTGATGACTGGATAGTCGCTGGTGGCGCCCCAGGCCTTGCCGTGCACGATGAGCACGCAGCGACGCCGCCCTGCCACCATTTCGCGCAGAAAACCCTCCAACTCGGTCCGGGCCTCTTCGAGCGTATAGCCATGCAGGTCGAGGCCTTCTTCCCAAGCGATGCGGCCGCGCTTCAGCTGCTGGCGCGTCCGCCACGGCAGGTCGGGCAAGGCGAAATCGAGGTATTCCGAGGGACGTACTGCCTCCACGCGGCCGTCGGATGTGCGCCCGGCATGGTGATCGTCTCGCTTGGCGATGGCGGCTGCGCGACGCTCGGCAACCGACGAGTGGGACCGACGTGGCCGCCCCGGATCGGCGCGATCGCTCTCGATCGGACGCACGCCGGCTTCGCGCAGGGCCTGACGAAAGGCGTCAATATCGGCATCGTCAGGGTGGTGGCGGTGTCGGCTCATCGGCGTCTCGTGGCGGGAAAGTGTGGGTCAGTATAACCAGCCCGGCGTGGCTGTGAACCGTTGGGGCGGTTACAATCAAGCACCATTATTCATCGTTCGATTCATCGCTCACCCTCATTGCTCACCCCAGAGCGCGGGAGATCCTGTGGCCGTTTGTAGAGACGCCTCCAACACAACGCTGAAGCTTGCCGATAACGAGCTTTGTGATGGGCTCGTCAGCCTGCGCGATTGCCTGCGCTGGGCCGCCAGCGAGTTCCAGCTGGCCAGACTCTTCCATGGTCACGGCACGGCTTCTTGCTGGGATGAGGCGGTCGCCTTGACGCTGGGGGCGGTACACCTGCCCTGGGATGTCGACCCGGCGGTGCTCGATGCCCGCTTGCTGGCCATGGAGCGTATGCGCATCGTCGCCTTGGTGCGCGAGCGCGTCACTACACGCCGCCCGCTGCCCTACCTGCTCGGTGAAGCGTTCTTTGCCGGGGTGGCATTTGCTGTCGATGAGCGAGTGCTTATCCCACGCTCGCCGATCGCCGAGCTGATCGAGGACGGCTTTGCGGCCTGGTTCCCCGAGGAGCCGCCAGCAAGAGTGCTCGACCTCTGCACCGGATCAGGCTGCATCGGTATCGCCACCGCGTTATATCTGCCCACTTGCGAGGTCGATCTGGCCGATGTCAGTCCTGAGGCGTTGGCGGTAGCGAAAGCCAACATCAGTCGTTACGATGTCGGGGAACGTGTCAGGGCGGTGGCATCCGACTTGTTCGCGGAGCTTGCGGGCCGTCGGTATGACCTGATCGTCTGCAACCCACCCTACGTGGATGCCCGGGATCTTGCGCTCATGCCCGTCGAATTTCGCCATGAGCCGACCCTGGCGCTGGAGGCGGGCATGGATGGTCTGGATATCGTGCGGCGCCTGCTTCGCGAGGCGCGTGGCCATCTTGCCGACGACGGCGTGCTGATCGTCGAGGTCGGCAACTCCGACCGCCATCTCGAAGCTGCTTTCCCCGGGGTCCCGTTCCTGTGGCTGGAGTTCGAGCGCGGGGGCCAGGGGGTGTTTGTCCTCAGCGCCGCCGAACTCGACGCCCATGCGGCGTCCTTCACCTGATTTCCGATTTTGCTATCTCCTGGAGCGCCCATGTCCGGCAACACCTTCGGCAAGCTGTTCACCCTCACCACCTTTGGCGAGAGCCACGGGCCCGCGCTGGGAGCCATCGTCGACGGCTGTCCACCGGGACTACCGCTCAGCGAAGAGGATCTGCAGCATGACCTGGACCGGCGCCGTCCGGGCACTTCCCGGCATACCACCCAGCGCCGCGAACCCGACCGGGTCAGGATTCTTTCCGGGGTGTTCGAGGGGGTGACCACGGGGACCTCGATTGGCCTGTTGATCGAGAATACCGACCAACGCTCCGGGGACTACTCGAAGATCAAGGACCAGTTCCGCCCGGCGCATGCCGATTACAGCTACCATCACAAGTATGGCGTGCGCGACTACCGCGGCGGCGGTCGCTCCAGCGCGCGGGAAACCGCCATGCGTGTTGCCGCCGGCGCCATCGCCAGGAAATATCTCGCCACGCAGGGTGTTCGTGTGCGTGGCTACATGAGCCAACTGGGCCCCATTGCCATCGATTTCAAGCAGTGGGAAACCATCGACGACAACCCCTTCTTTTGTCCCGACCCTGACCGTGTCGCCGAACTTGAGGCCTTCATTGATCAGTTGCGTCGCGATCAGGATTCGGTAGGCGCGAAGATCACCGTGGTCGCCGAGGGCGTGCCCCCGGGTCTCGGCGAGCCGGTCTTCGATCGACTCGATGCCGAGTTGGCCCATGGGTTGATGAGTATCAACGCCGTTAAGGGGGTGGAGATCGGTGACGGCTTCGCAGCCGTATCACAGCGTGGCAGCGAGCATCGCGACGAGATGGCTCCCGAGGGGTTTCTCTCCAATCATGCCGGTGGCGTGCTGGGCGGCATCTCCAGCGGCCAGACGATCATCGCCCACCTTGCGCTCAAGCCCACCTCCAGTATCACGACGCCGGGCCGCTCCATCGATATTCATGGCAATACCGTAGAGATCGTCACCAAGGGGCGCCACGATCCCTGTGTGGGGATTCGTGCCACGCCCATCGCCGAGGCAATGATGGCCTTGACGCTGATGGATCACTTCCTGCGTCATCGTGGGCAGAACGCCGAGGTTAGCGTGGAAACGCCGCGATTGCGCTGAGATGCGCTTGCCCTCATGACTGCTACACTGCATATGACAACTAACAAGAGTCACGCCATGAAGATTAACGTCGAGTTCGACCTGACCCCCGACGAGTTCCGCCAGTCGCTGGGCCTGCCCGATGTGGAAGCCTTTCAAAAGGATCTGATGGACCGGATCCACAAACAGATGGAGTCCGGTGTCGAGGGTTATGATCCAATGAGTCTGATGCGGCCCTTCCTGCAACAGCAGGGCATGCCGCAGCAGTTGACGCAGGGGCTTTCGCAGGGGTTGTCCAGCTTCGGCTCTTATCAGCAAATGATGCTGGATATGCTGCGCCAGGCCAGTACCAACCAGAATGCCGACAGTAGCGATAGCAACAAGGCGGGTACACAGCGCGAGACGTCTGACAAGCAAGCAAAGGCCAGTTCGGCGCAGGACAGGCAAGCCAAGCCGGCTGCCAGCAGTGCTGAACGTAAGTCAACGGCGAGTGCTCGCTCGCGTGCTAAACGAGAAAGCTGACATGCGCTTGTGTTGCGTTTCTTCATCATATTGCAACGTGGCACTAGGCAAACTATCATTGTTGCACTGCAACAAGAGCGGCATGGCTAATACTGTCATGTCTCGCTTTAACCAGGACCTTCGAAGGAGGATCCGTGATGCAAGATAAAATGACCGAAAACTTCAATGAGCAGACTCGCCAGTTCTTTGAGCCGATGCGCAAGCTCAATGCCCTGATGCTCAATAATATGGAAAAGATGACCCAGCAACAGCTGGAGTCCATGAAGCGCTACAGCCAGATGGGCACCGATCGCATGCGCAGCGCTACTGAGATCGAGGACGCCGAGAGCATGCGTGACTTCGGCACGCAACAGGCGCAGATGATGCAAGAGCTTTCTCAGCAGATGCTCGAGGATGCGCGTTCAATGAGCGAGATGAGTCTGGAGTTCAAGAACCAGCTCGAGCAGCTCTTCAATGAAGCGGGCCAGCAGATGCAGCAGCAGGCCGAAAAAGCCGACAGTAGCAACAAGTCCACTTCAGCCAAGTCCTCCAGCCAGTCCTCCCGCAGCAGCAAGAGCTGAGCCAGACAGCTGAGCCAGACAAGAGTAGAGTAGAGCCTGATCGTGCGGCGGCCATGGCCGCCGTACTTTCTCATTACATTACAATGCAGTCGGTAGTTAGTTTAGGAGAGCTCAATGCAGCCAGAGATTCAAGCGCCATCAAAGGCCGATATCGAAGCCTGGAGTGGTCAACTTCAGGGCATCGGCGAGGAATATCGTGCCTTGATGGAGGTGCTGCTGGAGCGCATGGTACCGAGCGATGCCGCGGATTCAATACACGGCGATATGCGCGAGAGTTTCAAGGCCGGTGCCGAGGCGCTGGCGCGCAATCCTCCCTTGCTGTGGCAGGTGCAATCGAGGCTTCTACAGGACCAGTTCCAGTTGTGGCAGCAGGGCCTGCGCCTGATGGCTGGCGAGGAAGTCGAGCCGTTGGTGTCTCCCGAGCGAGGCGACCGTCGGTTCAAGGACGAGGCCTGGACCCAGGACCCTAACTACCGGTGCATCTTGCAGCAATACCTGCTGTTCTCGCGGACGGTTGAGGAGCTTATCGATAATCTCGATAACATGGATCCCGATCGTAAGCGCAATCTGGTGTTCTACGCTCGTCAGATGGTCAGTGCGATGTCGCCGACCAATTTCGCCTCCACCAATCCTGAGGTGATGCGCAAGACACTTGAGACGCGTGGCGAGAATCTAATCGAGGGCATGGCCCGGTTGCGCGAAGACCTGGCTAACTCGGCCGAAGGTCTCAACGTCACCATGACCGATCGCAGTGCCTTTACGATCGGTGAGAACATCGCTGTGACCCCAGGGTCGGTGGTTTTCGAAAACGAGTTGATCCAGCTGGTCCAGTACACGCCCAGCACCGAGCAGACCTTCAAGACGCCTCTGCTTATCGTACCGCCCTGGATCAATAAGTACTATATTCTCGATCTTCGTCAGGACAACTCACTGGTCAAATGGCTGGTCGATCAAGGCCATACGGTCTTCTTGATCTCATGGCGCAATCCTGGACCCGAGCAGCGCGACCTGTCTTGGTCTGACTACATGCAGATGGGGCCGATCGAGGCCATGGGTGCTATCGAGCAGGCCACCGGCGAGAAGTCGGTCAATCTCGTCAGCTACTGCATCGGCGGTACCCTGGCCGCGTCCACCGTGGCCTATCTCACCAGCACGCGGCGTGGGCGCAAGGTCAAGTCGGTGACCTATATGGCCACCCTGCAGGATTTTCGCGACCCCGGTGAGATCGGCGTGTTCCTGTCCGAGCCGGTACTTCAGGGCATCGAGGCCAAGCTTGAGGAAGATGGTTATCTCGACGGCCGAGTGTTGGCGTATTCCTTCAATCTGATGCGCGAGAATGACCTCTTCTGGTCGTTCTACATCAATAATTACTTGAAAAACGACATGCCGGCGCCTTTTGATCTTCTCTACTGGAACACCGACGGCACTAACCTGCCGGCTGGGACCCATGGTTGGTACCTGCGCAACATGTACATGGAGAATCGTCTAGTGGAGCCGGGTGGTATCGAGCTCGACGGGGTCAAGATCGACCTGCGCAAGATATCCACGCCGAGTTACTTCATCTCCACCCATGATGATCACATCGCCAAGTGGAACAGCACCTACTACGGTGCGCTGCTGCCCAAGGGGCCGGTGACCTTCGTGTTGGGCGGATCCGGTCACATCGCCGGCATCGTCAATCCGCCGTACAAGAACAAGTACGGTTACTGGACCAACGACGAGCTGCCGGAAACAGCGGACCAGTGGCTCGAGGGGGCCGAGCGGCATGATGGCTCCTGGTGGCCGCATTGGCAGCAGTGGATCACCGCCAATGGTTATGCCGACAGCGAGAATATGGTACCGGCACGCCAGCCTGGTGATGGCGAACTCAGCATCATCGAGCCAGCGCCGGGGCGCTACGTACGCATGACTATTCCCGAGGTGCTGGGCGGAGCTCCGGATCCAGCGGAATCTTGATGCCCTAGGCCTATAGCTGGAACACAACATCCCTATCGTTCATTCGGTAGGGATGTTTTCGTTGGCTGCTACGGGGCGCAAGCGGGCTCCATGGTTACCGATCAGCGCTTGAGGCGCAGTCCCGGCAACACCATCAGCCCGGCCAGCAGCCAGACCGGCCAACTGCCGGTGCGGCTGAAAGGTGTCAAGCCGGCCATGGGGACGACCTCGCCGCTGATGCTGGTGGCCTCGAACTGTGGCGCCTGGGCGGTGATGCTGCCCTTAGGATCGATAATCGCAGTGACGCCGTTGCTGGTCGCGCGCGCCAGGTAACGGCCATTCTCTAGAGCGCGCAGCCGGGCCATCTGCAGGTGTTGCAGCGGGCCGATAGAGGCGCCGAACCAAGTGTCGTTGGAGACGGTGAGCAAGAGATCGGCACTACGCGCGCGGTTGGCCACCAGGTCGGGGTAGATGATCTCGTAACAGATGGCGTTGCCGATGCTGAGCCCTGCCGCCCGTATCGGTGCCTGCTCCGAGAGACCGGGCGTCATGGCCGGCATGGGCAGGTCGAAGAAGGCGATGGTGCCGCGCAGTAGGGTTTCCAGCGGCAGGTACTCGCCAAAGGGCACCAGGTGCGCCTTGCGGTATTCCCCCTCGACATCCCCGACGCCCACCACGCTGTTGTAGTAGCGGCGGTTTTCCTCGCGCTGCAGAATACCGGTGAGCAGGGCGGTCTCGGGAGGCAGGTTCGTTTGCACCCGCTCGAGGATCGGACGCGCCTCGTCCTCGAACATCGGCAGGGCCGCTTCGGGCCAGATGATTAGGTCGGTGTTGTCGTTCTGCTGACGAGTCAGCTCGCGATAGGTGTCGATGGCGACCCGCTGTCCCTCGGGGGTCCACTTGATCAGCTGTGGCAGGTTGCCCTGTAACAGGGCAAGGCGTACAGGATCGCCCGCCGGCATCGTCCATTGCTGTGGCAGCGCCAGCGGCGCTATCCATAGCATGGCGATGGGGATGGCGGCCCACCAGCGGCGGCGCAGCAGCTCGACACCCAGGCTGCCGGTGAGCACGGTGAGCAGCGACAGCAGGTAAACGCCGCCGATTGGCGCCCAGGCGGCCAGCGGTGAATCAATATGGCCTGTGCCCAGCAACAGCCAAGGAAAGCCGGTGAACAGCCAGGTGCGCAGCCATTCGCCCAGCACCCAGGCGCCGGCAAAGGTCAGAAAACCCAGTCGCGGCCCACAGAGGCGACGGTACAGCCCGAAAGTTACGGCGAAGAACAGCGCCAGGCCCGCTACGAAAAGGCTTGTAAGAAAAACCGCAAGAGGCACGCCCGTGTAGCCGTAATCATGAATCGAAACGTAGACCCAGGAAGCGCCGGAGCCGAACAGTCCCACGCCGTAGCACCAGCCGCGTATAGCGGCTTGCCCGGCAGACAGGTTGTGAATGCCAAGGTAGACAAGCCCCGCGGCGACAGGGCCTAGCCACCAGAGTTCGAAAGGTGAGGCGGTCAGTGTGGTGAGGCCGCCGGCCAGCAGGGCAGCCAGGTAGCCCAGCGCCGGCGCCGGGTGTCGTTGCATCATGAGTGCCATCCGTCGCTGCGTTGCCGATTCACTCCTCGGAAGGCTCTTCACAGGGTTCGGCTTCCAGCAGACGAATGCGCCGGTTGTCGGCATTGAGCACCGTAAAACGCCAGCCACCGATTTCGGTATGTTCACCGCGGCCCGGTAGGTGGCCGAAGCGCTGCATCACCAGCCCACCGAGGGTGTCGAATTCCTCGTCGGAAAAACGGGTATGGAAGCGCTCGTTGAAGTCTTCGATCGGCGTCAAGGCGCGGATGGCGAAGCGGTTCTCGCCAAGCTCGCGGATATCGTCTTCCTCGTCGGTGTCGTGCTCATCCTCGATATCGCCGACGATCTGCTCGAGGATGTCCTCGATGGTGACGATCCCGGCGGTACCGCCATATTCATCAACGACCACCGCCATATGATTGTGGGTGTCGCGAAACTCCTTGAGCAGGCTATTGAGGCGCTTGGATTCGGGCACGAACATCGCCGGGCGGACCACTTCTTCGAGACGGAAGGCCGGTGCGGCATCGGCGCTGCGACGCAGTAATGGCAAGAGATCCTTGGCCAACAGGATGCCCTTGACCTCATCGAGGTTCTCGCCGATGACCGGGTAGCGGGAGTGGCCGGTTTCCAGTATCACCGGCAGATAGTCTTCCAATGGCTGGTCAAGGGCGATGGCGGTGACCTGTGAGCGGGGGATCAGCACTTCGCGAACCTGCTGATCGCTGATATTCAAGGCCCCCTCGATGATCATCATGGCATCCTGCTCGAGCTTCAATCGGCCTGCCGTTTGCCTCAGAAAGCCCAAGAGCTCTTCCCGAGAGTTGGGTTCCTCGCTATCGCTGGATAGGGCGCTGAAAAACTTCTCGAACCAGGACTTGTTGCCCTGGCTAGTCGATCGGTCTTCGCTCATGCGTCGGCTCTCTCGTCCTCGTTATGGAATCGCGATGGGGTGTTAGGTAAGGATCAGCAATCCCCAACTCCGCCAGGATCTCTCGCTCGAGTGATTCCATGGCGTCGGCCTCATCGTCCTCGAGATGATCATGGCCCAAGAGGTGCAGGGTGCCGTGAACCACCATATGAGCGTAGTGATTGTGTAATGACTTGTCCTGCTCGGCAGCTTCACGGGCCACCACCGGATGACAGAAAATCAGGTCGCCAAGCAAGGGTAACTCGACCCCTGGAGGGCCCTCGAAGGGGAAGGAGAGCACGTTGGTCGGTGAGTCCTTGCCGCGATAGTCACGATTGAGCGTACGACTCTCATCGCTGTCGACGAAGCGCAGGGTCAATTCGTTGCGTATCTCGTCGGGATGGCGCGACAGCGCAGCCGCAACCCAGGCGTCAAGCTCAAGGAGAGACGGAAGCCCGTCGGCGGTCACGGCGACCTGTCGATCAACTACAGGCGATGTCATGAGCCGTCACGCTCACTGGTGTCGCGGTCGTGGCGAGCCTTCTCCTGGCTGGCGCGTTCGAGCCGTTCCTGCCGCTGGGTCTCCCGCTCGTCACGGCGAGCGCGCTCGGCGGCTTCCTCGGTGGCCTCGAAGTGGTCGTAGGCCTCGATGATGCGTTGCACCAATGGATGACGTACCACGTCCTTGGCGGCGAAATGCGTCACCCCGATACCCGGCGTGCCCTTGAGTACCTCGAGCACCTGGATCAGGCCCGAGGTCTGGCCGCGGGGAAGATCGACCTGGGTGACATCGCCGGTGATGACCGCCGTGGAACCGAAGCCGATGCGCGTCAGGAACATCTTCATCTGCTCGCGCGTGGTGTTCTGGCTCTCGTCGAGGATGATGAAGGCGTTGTTGAGCGTGCGACCACGCATGTAAGCCAGCGGTGCAATCTCGATCACCTGGCGCTCGATCAGCTTTGCGACTTGTTCGAAACCGATCATCTCGTAGAGGGCGTCATACAGCGGGCGCAGGTAGGGGTCGATTTTCTGGGCCAGGTCGCCGGGCAGGAAGCCGAGCTTCTCGCCGGCCTCGACGGCCGGACGCACCAGCAGGATGCGGCGCACCTCCTGCTGATTGAGCGCCTCCACTGCCGCGGCGACGGCGAGATAGGTCTTGCCGGTGCCGGCGGGGCCGATGCCGAAGTTAATGTCATGGGCGCGGATGCTCTGCACATAGCTCTGCTGGTTGAGCCCACGCGGCTTGATCAGCGTGCGAGGCGTGCGCAGCAGTACCTCTCCCTCTGAGGCGTTGCCTTCTTCTTCATCCAGCGCTTCGAGCCCCGACTCCTGCAGGAACAGATGCAAGGTGTCGGGGGTAAGCTCGCTCGCTTCGGTCTCACGGTAAAGATGTTCCAGTACATTGGCGGCGGCCTTC
Source organism: Halomonas jincaotanensis (assembly GCF_018448785.1). Classification (GTDB taxonomy): domain Bacteria; phylum Pseudomonadota; class Gammaproteobacteria; order Pseudomonadales; family Halomonadaceae; genus Halomonas; species Halomonas jincaotanensis. Next base: position 148,755 of record NZ_JAHCLU010000012.1, read on the forward strand.
ACACGTGCCGAGGGGCCTGCCAATTGAAAGGTATTGCCGCGGTTGCGCAGGGTGATGCCCAGACGAGACTCGATCAGCTTGAGATGCTCGTCACGCTCGCCACTTAGATTGGCCAGGCGCCGAGGGTCGTTGGGCTCGAGGTTGAGGGTAACGATGCGATTGGCCGGAGTAGATGGCTGGCTCAAGACAGAAGAATCCTGGGTAATGAATGGAGTTTCAGCTTACTGCCCCGGCACTAGCCGGGGCAATTCACGGCGATTGCTCAGAAGCGCTCAGGGGAGGCGAGCTCGCCTCTCAATGAGTTGGGGAGGGCTTCGCTGATCTCAACGTCAACGAAATAACCGATCAACTCGACGGGATTGGCAGCGCGGAAATTGACCACCCGGTTGTTTTCGGTACGCCCTGAGAGTTGGCCGGGGTCCTTGGGCGAGAAACCGGTGACCAGGATGCGCTGCCGAGTACCGACCATGCACCGGCTGATCTGCATCGCCTGCTGGGTGATGCGCTCCTGCAGGATCGCCAGGCGTTGCTTCTTGACGCCCTCGGGTGTGTCATCCGGCAGATTGGCCGCCGGCGTACCGGGCCGGGCCGAATAGACGAAGCTGAACGAGTGATCAAAGCCGATGCGGTGGATCAGGTCCATGGTGGCTTCGAAGTCCGCCGCCGTCTCGCCGGGAAAGCCAATGATGAAGTCCGAGGAAAAGCTGATGTCCGGGCGCAGTTCACGGATGCGCTCCATTTTCTCGACATAGTCCTCCACCGTATGGCCCCGTTTCATGGCGGCAAGCACGCGATCGGAGCCGGCCTGTACCGGCAGGTGCAGATGGCTGACAAGCTCAGGGATCTCGCCATAGGCCTCGATCAGGCTGTCGGAGAATTCCACCGGATGAGAGGTGGTGAAGCGAACCCGGTCGATGCCGTCCACCGCTGCCACACAGGCGATCAGTTCGGCCAGGTCGATCTCGTCGCCCACCTGGTTGGGGCCGCGATAGGCATTGACGTTCTGGCCCAGCAGGTTGATCTCGCGCACGCCTTGATCGGCCAGGTGGATGACCTCGTCCATCACCGCCTCGAAAGGCCGCGACACTTCTTCACCACGGGTGTAGGGCACAACGCAGAAGGTGCAGTACTTGGAACAGCCTTCCATCACCGACACGAAGGCGGTGGCGCCATCGGAACTAGGCTTTGGCAGGTGGTCGAACTTCTCGATCTCAGGGAAGGTCACATCGACCACCGAGATCTGGTCGTTGCGCCGCGAGTCGAGCATCGCCGGCACCCGATGCAGGGTCTGGGGGCCGAACACCATGTCGACATGGGGTGCGCGCTTGCGCAGCGCCTCGCCTTCCTGGCTGGCCACACAGCCCCCCACGCCGATCACCAGCTCGGGGTTGGCCTCCTTGAGCTTCTTCCAGCGTCCCAACTGGTGAAAGACCTTTTCCTGGGCCTTCTCGCGGATCGAGCAGGTGTTGAGCAGGATGACGTCGGCTTCGCGTTCGTCATCGGTGAGTTCGAGCCGGTGGGATTCGCCGAGTAGATCCGCCATGCGTGCGGAGTCATACTCGTTCATCTGGCAGCCGTGCGTCTTGATGAAGAGTTTCTTCGCCATAAGAGTAGATCGGAGCGCAGGGCTCGCGACGTTTTGCACCCGTGGATGAAAAGGATTCGATAAGTGCCGTCATGATACGCCTGCACCCCCTTGCGGGGCCAGCTTGGGCTTATGACGGGGCGGCCTTGGGCGCAAGTGATTGTGATATCCTCGGCACTTTGCATTGGAACGGGCATTCAAGAGCCTTGACCTGCCAGGATGACGGCATGACAAAACATGATCTCAAGTTCCTGACCCTGGGGATGGCCCTGGGGCTCACCGCGTTGCCGCTGTATGCCCAAGAGGCGGTCGATGGCACCCGCTGGGTATCCGACGAACTCACTACCTGGGTGCGCAGCGGTCCCACCGATGGCTACCGCATCGTGGGTACGCTGACCGCCGGTGAGCCGGTGACGGTTCTCGAGTCAAGCGGCAACTACAGCCGTGTCGAGAATAGTGAGGGCGACACGGTATGGGTGCTGTCCAATGAGCTGCAGGATGAGCCCAGTGCCCAGGTACAGCTGCCGCGTCTTGAGGCGCAGGTGGAAGAGCTCCAGACCGAGCTCGAAGACATCAATGCTACCTGGGAAAGCCGGGTGAGCGACATGACGCAAACGCTGCGAGCACGCGAGCAGCGCATCGCCGAGCTGCAGGAGCAGAATCGGGCTTATGCAGCGTCGGCGGACGAGGCGAGTCAAACTATCCGCCGTCTGCAGGTGCGCCTCGAAACCCAGGAAGAGGATCTGTTGATTCGTTACTTCCTTTACGGTGGTGGCGTTGCCGGGGCGGGCCTGCTGGTTGGGTTGATCGTTCCGCATCTGCCGCGCCGTCGCAAGAAGAATGACCGCTGGTTCTGATGCCGGCGCCGAGGAGATGGCATGGCCAATGACTGGCTAGACCGTTGGAGAGAAGGGCGCATCGGCTTTCATCGTGACCGACCGCATCCGGCTCTGGTGCGTCACTGGCCCCGGTTGGGAGTGCGGCCTGGCACCAAGGTACTGGTGCCACTATGCGGCAAGAGCCTGGATATGCGTTGGCTGGGTCAGCACGAGCACCCCGTATTGGGCATCGAGATGGCGCCCGAGGCAATCGAGCAGTTTGTTGCGGAAGGCACCGGAGAGATATCTCGCTACCGTCAGGATGGCTTCGATATCTGTCGGCAAGGCAATGTCGAACTCTGGTGCGGCGACTTCTTTCACTTCCATATCCAGCAGGCAGCAGAAATCGGGGCCTTCTACGATCGTGCCGCCTTGATTGCCCTTCCGGCGCCGACTCGCCAGCGCTATGCCTTTCATCTGGCCCAGCTATTGCCTCCTGGCGCGGCCGGTCTGCTGATTAGCCTGACGCGCACCCTGGACGATGGTGGTCCCCCTTACACGGTCTCCGGCGACGAGGTACGCGAGCTCTTCGAGCCCAACTTTCGGGTCATGCATCTGGAGGATGGCGAACCGGAAGCGGGTAGCGGCTTTCAAGAGAGCCTCTGGGCAATGGTCCGCCGCGGCCCGATCGCCTAGCGGGCCAGCAGCCGGCCCAGCTCTGGGTCGCGAAACGCACGGTCGAGGCCATCGGAGAGCAGCTCGTTGACCATGCGAGTATTGGCTTCCTTGTCAGGGCGCAAGGCGTAGCTCTGCGTTCTGCGTGAAGTGTAGGTGCCTGTGTAGGTATTACCGCCATTGATTGCTTCGGCGATGAAGACCGCCTCGATGTGCGCCTCGTCAATCACCGGGCGGCTCTTGCCACGCGCGTAACCCAGGTGGTCCAGCGTCAGAGTCAAGCTGGGGCGCCCTTCGGCCTGTTGAGTGGTGGGGCGGAAACCCATCTCGCGAACGGCGCGTTCGGCTTCGGCTTGCAGCTTAGGTACCAGCTCATGGGCGCTGACGGTAATGGTGGCGGTCGACATGGCGCTACCGCTGCGCGTGCCGATAACTTCACTATCACGCCCGTCGACGGCGTTGACGGTGATCTCGCGACCATTGCCGGTCGCCGGGACGTCGGCCGTTCGCCGCGGGTCGAGCTGGAGATAATGCGGGCTGGCGCAGCCGCTCAGCCAGAGACCGGCGAGCAATACGGCGCCATGGCGCAGAAAGTGACGACGAAACATTCGATAGCTCCACATGAATCGGGGTGAATCGAGAAGTGAATGACTCGGTGAGTATATCTTCTGGCGAAGGTTGTCGATATTCCTCTGACGCTGGAGTGCTCGGCGCGCTCTGCTAGAATGCGGTGCTTCCGAAGATGCTCCTGGAATTTCTCCATGCCAGACTCGCTCATGACAGATGCCGCCAGCCACGATGCGTCGTTGCCCCCCGAGCAGCGCGATTTTCTGATTGCCCCCTCGATCCTCTCCGCCGACTTCGCGCGCCTGGGAGAGGAAGTCGAGAATGTGCTGGCGTCCGGTGCCGACATCGTCCACTTCGATGTGATGGACAATCACTTCGTGCCCAACCTCACCATCGGGCCGATGATCTGCGAGGCGCTGCGCAAGCACGGCATCACCGCCCCCATCGACGCCCATCTGATGGTCAAGCCGGTCGACCGCCTGATCGGCGATTTCATCGACGCGGGGGCCAACTACATTACCTTTCACCCCGAGGGTTCGGATCATATCGACCGTTCCTTGCAGCTGATCCGCGACGCTGGCGTGAAATCGGGGCTCGTCTTCAATCCGGCCACGCCGTTGAGTTATCTCGACCACGTGATGGACAAGGTCGACATGATCCTGCTGATGAGCGTCAATCCCGGCTTCGGCGGGCAGGCCTTCATTCCGGGAGCGCTCGACAAGCTGCGCGAGGCGCGCAGGCGGATCGATGCGTCGGGGTATCCCATTCGTCTCGAAGTCGATGGCGGTGTGAAGGTCGATAACATCGCCGAGATCGCGCGTGCCGGAGCCGACACCTTCGTCGCCGGCTCGGCCATCTTCCAGGCTCGCCGTGATGCCGACCCCCACCGTTATGACAGCGTGCTGCGCGACTTCCGTGAGCAGCTGGAAACGGCCCGGTGAGCGACGCGCGTCCCGCTTCGCTTTGGCATCTTTATCTGCTCGAAACCGCCAGAGGGACACTCTATACCGGCGTCACCACCGACGTAACGCGTCGCCTCGCCGAGCATCGCGCCGGGCGGGGTGCCAAGGCGCTGCGTGGCCGAGGCCCCTTGCGGCTGGTGCACCACGAAGCAGTGGGCAATCAGGGTGAAGCGCTTCGCCTGGAAGCCGCCCTAAAACGCCTGTCGGCGTCCGGCAAGCGCGAATGGATCGCTAAGCGCTTCACATCAGTCCTCTGATCGGATCGTCTAGTCAATGGAGCTTCATCCTCGGCCGAATGAAGTGATAGAGGCCATCGACCAGCATGGTAACGCCGGTCTTGAAGCTGCCATGGATGGCGCGCTGATGCATGCGATAGAGCGATGAATAGAAGAACTTCGCCAGATAGCCCTCGATGAAGAGGCTGCGCGCCGAGGCGCCGCGCATCAGGCTACCGATCGCCTCGAAGTGCGCCAAGGAGATCAACGAGCCTCGGTCGCGGTAGACAAAGGGCTTGAGCGGCTTGCCTTCCAGGGTGGCAACGAGGTTGTCATAGAGGCAACTGGCCTGCTGATGCGCCGCCTGGGCGCGTGGCGGTACGGGGGTGCCATTTTCCTGCGGGCAGCTGGCACAATCGCCGAAGGCGAAAATATGCTCATCGTCGACGCTCTGAAGCGTTTGCTTAACCTTGACGCGGTGGTTGTTTTCGGTCGAAAGGCCGAGTTCGGAGAGAATGGCCGGCGCCTTGATGCCGGCGGCCCACACACCGAGGTCGGTAGGCAGTTGCACACCATCGGCGGTGGTGAAGCCGTTCTCGTCGACCTCTGTCACCCGTGTATCGACATGGATCTTCACCCCGAGCTTTTCCAGCTCCGCATGGACGGCCTGAGCGATGCGTTCCGGCAGGGCGGGCAGAATGGCGGGGGCCGCTTCGATCAGGTGCACTTCCAGATTGCCACTCTCCATGCTGGTAAAGCCGTAGCTGTGCAACATCTTGGAGGCGTCGTAGAGTTCCGCTGCCAGCTCGACACCGGTGGCACCGGCACCGACGATCCCCACGGTGAGCCGGCCATGGCCGTGCCGTTCGGGATTGTTGTAGCGCAGGAAGGTGTTGAGCATGTCGCGCCGGAAGGCCTCGGCCTGCTCGGGGCTGTCCAGAAAGTGGCAATGCTCAGCGACGCCGGGGGTGCCGAAATCATTGCTGACGCTACCCAGCGAGAGGACCAGGGTGTCGTAGCCAAGCGTGCGCGCGGGCAGGATCACCTCACCGGACTCGTCGAGCACCGGCGCCAGGGTCAAACGGCGTTGTTCGCGGTCGATGTCGCTTAGGGTGCCGTGCTGGAATTGGTAGCCGTTGACGCTCGCGTGGCCTTGGTAGGAAATCTCGTCAAGGCGTGAGTCCAGGGCGCCAGTGGCGACCTCGTGCAGCAATGGCTTCCAGATATGGGTGGCGCTGCGATCGACCAGCACTATCTCGGCGCGCTTGCGTTTGCCTAGCTTGTGGCCGAGGCGAGTGGCGAGCTCCAGGCCGCCGGCGCCGCCTCCGACTACCACGATCCTTGGTTGGGTCATCGAAAACTCCTTGATGAGGTATCGCCTCACAGAATAAGCGTTATCGTATTTCCTGCCCACCGGCATTGCGGCAGAATGGCCTCCCGCCCGCCAAACGAGACTAGACGTATGCACTCCCTCTTGAGCGGTATTCGCCTGGTCGTCTTCGACCTGGACGGCACCCTGGTGGACTCCGTGCCCGACCTGGCGGCGGCCGTCGACGGGGCGCTGCGCGAGCGGGGATACCCCGCGGCGGGTGAGGCTCGGGTGCGCGACTGGGTCGGCAATGGCTCGCTCAAGCTGATGGAGCGCGCGCTCGCCGACGCATTGGGCGAGGCGCCATCGTCAAAGTTGCTCGCACGGGCACACGAGGCGTTTCTCGATCAGTATGGTCGTGATCCGAGCTCGCGCACCCGCTTGTATCCCGGTGTCCGCGAGGGGCTCGATGGACTTCGTGACAGCGGAATGATCTTGGCGCTGGTGACCAACAAGCCCCATGCCTTCATTGCGCCGATTCTCGACAGCAAGGGCTTGTCAGGCTACTTCAGGCTCTGCCTGGGCGGTGACAGCCTGCCCGAGAAGAAGCCCCATCCGGCGCCGTTGTGGCAGGTGTCAGCGCATTTCGATGTGGCTCCCCAGGCGTGTCTGATGGTGGGCGATTCACGCCACGATATCGCCGCGGGGAAGGCCGCGGGTTTTCGAACCGTCGCGGTTCCTTATGGCTACAATCATGGCGAACCGGTTAGCCTCAGCCGGCCCGATGGCGTAGTTGAATCGCTTTCCGAACTCGTTTAGTGTGAATTTCCTTGTCGCTATCGGCACCCGTCAGGTCGATAGTGGCCTGCCACCCAGGTGCCTCAACCCGGTTTCGTGTTCACTCTTCCCTTGCGGGATAGGTTTCGATGGTTCGTTTTGATGGATGGTTTCGATGGACGGTTTCGATGGATAGCCGCTTGACGCTGGATGCGCTTTTTTACCCTGGCGGCGTGCCTTTTGCCGCTGCCGTTTTGCCGGTTCACTCGCTCGCCGTGCCCGGCGACTGGCGATGGTGACACCCCTCCTGCCTAGCGCGTTGGCGCTCGACTGACATCCCCCCATCGTCAACTTCCATCCTCGAGGATCCGGGCATGATGACCCCCGACCGTTTTTATGAGATTGCGGCTGCCGGCTATAACCGTATACCGGTCACCCGCGAGGTGCTGGCCGATCTCGATACGCCGTTGTCCACCTACCTGAAGCTCGCCGACCAGCCCTGGACCTTCCTGTTGGAATCGGTGCAGGGCGGCGAGAAGTGGGGCCGCTACTCGATCATCGGCTTGCCGTGCCAAGAGCGCATCGAGGTGCGCGGCTTCACTGTCCGGCATATCGTCGATGATGAGCAGCACGGCGTGGCCGAGGTCGAGGACCCATTGGCCTGGATCGAGGAGTTCCAGGCGCGCTTCCGGGTACCGCGCCTCGACGATCAACCGCGTTTCGACGGCGGGCTGGTGGGTTACTTCGGCTACGACACCATCCGCTACATCGAGCCGCGGCTGCGCGGGCCGCAGGTCGATGCCAAGGCCGACCCGCTGGGCGTGCCGGATATCCTGCTGATGGTCTGCAACGACTTGGTGGTGTTCGATAACCTCTCCGGCCGCCTGACGCTCTGGACGCATGCCGATCCGGCCGAGGATGACGCCTACGATCATGCCCGCGAGCGACTGGAGCGACTGGAGGTTCGGCTACGCAGCGCCACCTTCAACACCATCAGCCCGGGAACAGGGCGCAGCGCGGTGGAAGAGGGCCACTTTACCTCCGGCTTTACCGAATCGGGCTTCAAGGCTGCGGTCGAGACCATCAAGGAGTACGTGCTTGCCGGCGACATAATGCAATGCGTGCCGTCCCAGCGGATGTCGATTCCCTACAAGGCGTCGCCGCTGGATCTCTACCGGGCGCTGCGCAGCTTGAATCCGTCGCCCTACATGTTCTTTCTCAACCTCGACGATCATCAGGTAGTGGGCTCGTCGCCCGAGATCCTTACTCGTCTGGAAGATGGCGAGGTCACGGTGCGTCCGATCGCCGGCACCCGGGTGCGAGGCCAAAACGAAGAGGAAGATCGGGCCTTGGAGGCCGATCTGCTGAGCGACCCCAAGGAGGTCGCCGAGCACCTGATGCTGATCGACCTGGGGCGCAACGATGTGGGGCGCATCAGCGAGACCGGCTCGGTGAAGGTAACCGACCAGATGGTCGTGGAGCGCTACTCGCACGTGATGCATATCGTCTCCAACGTCACCGGCAAGCTGAAACCCGGTCTGACGGCCATGGACGTTCTGCGCGCCACCTTTCCGGCGGGCACGCTCTCGGGCGCCCCGAAGATCCGCGCCATGGAGATCATCGATGAGCTGGAGCCGGTCAAGCGTGGCGTCTACTCCGGCGCGGTGGGGTATCTGTCCTGGCATGGCAACATGGACACCGCCATCGCCATCCGCACGGCAGTGATCAAGGATGGCGAGCTTCACATCCAGGCCGGCGCCGGCATCGTCGCCGATTCGGTGCCCGAGCAGGAGTGGCAGGAGACCCTCAACAAGGGCCGCGCCCTGTTCCGCGCCGTTGCCATGGCCGAGCGCGGCCTCGACAACCTCGAATAGCCCGGTGTCGGAGAGACCATCCATGAAAGTCTGCATGATCGATAACTACGACAGCTTTACCTTCAACCTGGTGCAGTACCTGGGTGAGCTGGGTGCCGAGGTGGAGACTTATCGCAACGATGCTCTCACCGTGGGGGACATCGAGGCCATCGCGCCCAGCCATATAGTCATTTCCCCCGGGCCGTGCACGCCCAACGAGGCGGGCATCTCCATGGCGGTGATTCGCCATTTTGCCGGCAAGCTGCCGATTCTCGGCGTCTGCCTGGGCCATCAGGCCATCGGCCAGGTCTACGGAGGCAGGGTGGTGCGCGCGCCTCAGGTCATGCACGGCAAGACCTCGAAGATTCGTCATCGCGGCCAGGGCGTGTTCAGCGGCCTGGACGACCCTCTGGAGGTCACGCGTTATCATTCCCTGGTCGTGGCAGCCGAGGATCTGCCCGCCTGCCTGGAGGTCACGGCCTGGACCGACGAGGACGACGTGACGCCTGGCTTGATCATGGGGCTTCGCCATCGCGAACTCGATGTCGAAGGGGTACAGTTTCATCCCGAATCGATCCTCACCCGCCAGGGCCACGAGCTGCTGGCCAACTTCCTGACACGTCGCTAGCCGTGCCCATGTCACAGGAGACCAGACCCATGCAGATGCGAGAGGCCATCGGGGCGGTGATGCGCCGCGAGAATCTGAGCTTCGACGATACCCATGCGGTGATACACCAGATCATGACCGGCGAGGCGACCGATGCCCAGATCGGCGGTTTCCTGATCGGCCTGGCGATGAAGGGCGAGACCGCCGAGGAGATCGGCGCCGCCGCCCAGGTGATGCGCGAACTGATGAAGCCGGTGCACGTGACGGCGGAGAACATCGTCGATATCGTCGGTACCGGCGGTGACGGCGCCAACCTGTTCAATGTTTCCACCGCGGCGAGCTTTGTCGCCGCCGCCGGCGGGGCGCATGTCGCCAAGCATGGCAATCGCAGCGTGTCCTCGTCGTCCGGCAGCGCCGATCTGTTCGATGTCGCGGGCATTAACCTCGACCTCGACCCCGAGCAGGTGGGGCGCTGCATCGAGCAGGTCGGCGTCGGCTTCATGTTCGCACCCAATCACCACCCGGCGATGCGCCACGCCGTCGGCCCACGCCGCGAGATGGGCGTGCGCACCCTGTTCAATATCCTCGGGCCGCTGACCAACCCGGCCGGCGTTCGCAATCAGGTGCTGGGAGTCTACGCCGCCGAGCTGGTGCCGCTGATGGCCAGGGTGCTGCAGGTGCTCGGCAGCCGCCATGTGATGGTGGTGCATGCTGACGACGGCCTGGACGAAATCTCGCTGGCCGCCCCGACCCGCGTCGCCGAGCTGAAAGACGGCGAGATTCATGAATACACGATCGCCCCGGAGGACGTGGGCATCGAGCGCCAGTCGCTGCATGCGCTGCGCGTCAGCACCGCCGAAGACAGCCTGCGCCTGGTGGAGCGGGCATTGGTCGGCGAGGGTGCTGCGGCGGATATCGTATCGCTCAACGCTGGCGCGGCGCTCTATTGCGCCGACATCGCCGACAGCTTCCACGAAGGCGTGGAGATGGCCCAGGATGCCCAGGCCTCTAAACTGGCGCTGGAAAAGCTCAAGGAATTGGCCCTCTTCACCCGTGTCTTCAATCAGTGAGCCTCCCATGACCCAGCCCCTGCCGACCATTCTCGAGCGCATCCTGGCCCGCAAGGACGAGGAGGTCGCCGAGCGTCGCCAAGCCGTGCCCGAAGCGGAGCTGCTGCTGCTGGCCGCCGAGCAGAGCGCGCCGCGCGGCTTCATCGCCGCCCTGGATGCCTGCATTCGCCGCAACGACCCCGCAGTGATCGCCGAGATCAAGAAGGCATCGCCCTCGAAGGGCCTGATTCGTGAGAACTTCCGCCCCGGCGAGATTGCCGTGAGCTACGCCGCCGGTGGGGCGGCGTGCCTCTCGGTGCTCACCGATGCCGACTTCTTCCAGGGCCACGAGGATTTCCTGATCGAGGTGCGCGACGCCTGCGCGCTGCCGGTGATCCGCAAGGACTTCATTACCCACGGCTATCAGGTCAGCGAAGCGCGGGCCATCGGCGCCGACTGCATCCTGCTGATCGTCGCCGCCCTGGACGACGCGAGGATGGTCGACCTTCATCGCCAGGCGGTCGAGCTGGGCATGAACGTGCTGGTGGAAGTTCACGACGCCCACGAGCTCGAGCGGGCGCTCAAGCTCGACCTGGCGCTGGTCGGCATCAACAATCGCGACCTGCATACCTTCGACACTCGCCTCGAGACCACGCTGGAGCTGCTGCCGCGCATCCCCGAGAGCGTCACCGTGGTCACCGAGTCGGGCATCCACACCCCTGACGACGTGCGGCGCATGCGCGAGCATGACATCAACGCCTTCCTGGTCGGCGAAGCCTTCATGCGCGAGGATGAACCCGGCGAGGCGCTGCGGCGGCTGTTTTTCTGAGCGGTTATCCTCTCTTGGCGACCGACGATGTCTTGATACGCTGTAATCGATAGCCTGGGACTCGTCGTTTGTTCCGCCAGCGAAGGAAAACGCACCCATGGAAATCCTCTTTCTGGGCATCTCCGCCGGGGTACCGACCAAGGCGCGCAACGTCTCGGCGCTCGCGGTCAGGAAGCGTAGCGCCAAGGCATGGTATCTGGTCGATTGCGGCGAGGGCACACAACAGCAAATTCTGCGTACGCCGCTTTCACTCAACCGCCTGGAAGCAATCGTGATCACCCATGTACATGGCGATCATTGCTTTGGCCTGCCCGGGTTGTTGTCGAGCGCCTCGATGACCGGTCGCGAGCGGCCATTGACGATCGTCGCGCCGGCGCGCATCCGCGCTTTCCTCGAGGCGATCCAGGCGACCTCGGGGCTGCACCTGACCTTTGCCATCGAGTTCATCGCCGTGGAGGACTTGGTAGAACCTGTCGTTCTGCCCGATTTCGCGCTCGAGGCCGCCGCGCTATCCCATGGCGTCGCCTCGTATGGCTACGCCTTCACCGAAAGAGGCGTCGAGCGCAAGCTCGATATCGCGGGCCTGGAGGCCGCGGGCGTGACGCGTGGGCCGCTGTGGGGCCGTATCACCAAGGGAGAGGATGTCACGCTGGATGATGGCTTGTTGGTGAGAAGCGATGACTATCTGTTGCCGCAGCGGCGAGCGAGAAAGCTCGTGGTCGGCGGGGACAACGACACGCCGGCACTACTCGATGCCCTGTGCACCGGCGCCGACGTGCTGGTGCACGAGGCGACATATACCCGCGCCGTGGTCGAGCGCCTGGGCACCGACAATCAACACAGCACTGCCGCCGCCGTGGCCAGATTCGCCCAGCACAAGGCGCTGGCGAACCTGGTGCTCACCCATTTCAGCCCGCGCTACCAGTACGACCGTGACGCCATACCCTCCATCGACGACATCGAACACGAAGCCCGCAGCCACTACCGCGGCAACCTGTTCCTGGCCAACGACTTCGACCTCTATCAGCTATCGCATGACGGCGTGCTAAGTCGGTGATTCGAGCCTCCCCAGCCTCAATGTTACGATCTCGACGCGCGTCAAGCGCTGTCAGTCGTTTGTCGTATCGTTGCCTTGATGACTTGATGAGAAGTTAAGCCCAAGCTCGGTGTATGGGAGGAGATAGGAAGGGTGGCATATCCTGTTGATTGATCACGACCAAGATCTCAACCAACACGAGTGGATACGCCATGACCGATTCTACCCTCCGGGCTCTTTCACAACCAGAACCCCAGATCGCTGACCCACTGCACGAGCTGCTGCGCCAGGGCCCGTGTCAGGTCTAGCTTTTAGCCCAGTCAGAAAATATAAGACATTTTTCCAGTAGGGATTTAAACAGGAGACTATATTAGCAATTTCTAAAGTATAGATCTGACCCTTGACTTATAAACGTGATCGGGCTGGGTTCACCTCGAGTATCGATGGTCGAGAGGATGAGCCTTCCAAGATCAGTATTCAACGGGCTCGGTCCCGCCACGCCTTCGGCGTTACGCCCACCACTCGCTTGAAGGCGCGGCTGAAGGCAGCCTCCGACTCGTATCCGACGTCCTGCGCTACGGCTTGAATCTTGCTTGCGCTATCTTCCAACTGCCGTGCCGCCGCCTGCATGCGCCAGCGAGTCAGGTATTGCATAGGCGGCTCGCCCACCGACTGGCTGAAACGATCCGCCACTGTCGAGCGGGAGGCGCCGACCTCGTTGGCCAACTTCTCCAGGGTCCAGCGTTCGGTGATGCGTCGATGTAACAGATCAAGCGCCTTACCCACGACCGGATCACGAAGTCCGACTAGCCAACTGCAGTCATCACCCGGGGCGGAGCGCAGGTAGCGGCGCAGCACCTCGACAAACATCAGTTCGCTCAATCGCCGCAGAAGGGAGCGCTCACCGCCCCGGCCCTGGCGGGACTCGGTCAAAGCGAAATCAATCAACGAGGACAGCGGATCAGTGTCGTCTTCGGGTGCCGGGACGCGGATCATGCGCGGCAGGGTACCCAGTAGCGGATTGAACGGTCGCATGTCACAACCCAGAAAACCGCAAATCAGCTTGTTGCCTCCCGGGCCGCCGCCGCCGTCCACGACCACCGGCGGAATCGCACCCGCCGCCATCATCCGAAAGAACTCGAGCGAGGCGGCTTCGTCCTCCGCCATGGGCGAGCGTGGCTCACTGGCAATCACATAGGCATCACCCCGTGGCAGAATCAAAATGTCACCGGTCTCCAAACGCACCGGTTCCTCACCGTGTACGGCACCCCAACATGGGCCCTCGGTGACGATGTGGTAGGAAATGATTTGATCGGCACCGGGCACAACCAAGGACGCAAATTTTCCCCCATTGGCCACGCTCGTAGCGTACGGCCAGGATGGTTCCCACAGGAAAAACACCGCGCCGCGAAGATGGATGGTCTCCAGAACGTCGGACAACGGGTCACCGTCTTGTACCAGTAACGCCATGTTGTCGTCTTCGTTTGTTGTCATGACTGTAGCCACGCCTCTGGACGATCGGGCAAGCGATATGGACGGTCGGTCATGGCTGCGGGCCTCCTTGATACTTATCCTGAAATCACCGTGAATCGCGCGCCTTGTAAGCGTGCACACAGCAATATTAGAGGATAGCGCATGCCCGGGAGCGGCTCTATGACATCGAAGTCGCGCCGGCGTGGGTGGACACCGTGATCGTCGCCAGCGCTGAGCGTTTTGCGGAAACCGGGGCTGGACTTTGGCTGGCAATGGAGAGACGACAAATGACACATGCGACGATACAAGCGCAGATCGATGCGGCGAAAGCGTACGAGGACTTGATGGTGCCGGCGCTGTTTGGCGAATGGGGTCCGGTAGTGGCAGACGCTGCACACATTCAAACCGGGCAACGCGTTCTCGATGTAGCATGCGGCACGGGTGTCCTTGCTCGCGGAGTGCTATCCCGTACAGGTAAAGCGGAGTTCGTCACTGGACTGGACCCAAACGCCGGCATGCTGGAGGTGGCCAGGCAGCTCGCTCCGGGTGTGGAATGGCAACAGGGCCTGGCTGAGTCCTTACCGTTCCCTGACGCAACATTCGACGTCGTCGTCAGTCAATTCGGGCTCATGTTTTTCCATGACCGCTCCGAGGCTATTCGTGAGGCACTGCGAGTGCTCAAGCCAGGAGGGCGTATGGCTTTCGCGGTGTGGGACTCTCTCGAGAACATCCCGGCTTACGCCGATGCGGTGGCTCTGCTGGAGCGCCTCGCTGGCGCACCGGCCGCTAACGCTGTACGTGCCCCGTTCGTGCTCGGCGACCGGCGCGACCTCGAGATGCTGTTTGCGGGTGCCGGGTTCAAGTCGGTTGAAGTTGCCACCCGCAAGGGTGTTGCCCGGTTTCCGAGCGTTCGCGTGATGGTCGAGGCTGATCTCAGGGGCTGGTTACCGGTATTGGGCGTGGTGCTCACGGAGGAGCAGATCGAAGGTATCTTACAGGCCGCCGAACATGCTCTGCAGCAATATGTCAGCAGTGACGGAGCCGCCTCTTTTGCCACATCCGCCCACATCGTCACGGGGATGAAGCCATAGTCGGTGAAGTCCATGAATTCGGGTAAGCTAACAAGGCCAGCCAGTGGGACTCCAAAATTGCCGCGCAGCTCCGCGTTAAATAACCACTACCTCACCGATTCACCAGCCACAACACCCCCGACAGCACCACACTCGCCAGAATCATCGTGGTAACAGGAAAGTAGAACGAAAAATTTTCGCGGCGGATAACGATGTCGCCGGGGAGCTGGCCGAGAGGAAGCTTGGAGAGCCACGGCCAGAGCAGGCCGATGGCGACGACGAGCAGACCGATCAGGACCAGGGTGCGGTTCATGGTATTCGTTCCTGACTCTTTAATTTATAAAATCAGATATTTTTAAGTTAGACAATGCGCCTATCGGCCGGTGGGCGCTTTTCGTTGAAGGGTTATCCGGCTCAAGGGTAACGGTGAAGAGGCTCCTTTCTGCCTGGCGAAGTCCCCCAGCCTCGCCTAATCTGTTTTTCAGACCATGGTGTGTTCAATACGTCGTGCCAAGCAAGGGCTGGCGCTACGGTGCTGTTCGCATCCCCAATAGAACTGGCAAAAAATGCCGTTTCGTTTGATTGCGCTTTATTGTTCTGTCGGGGGCCATAATGCGAAGTGCCCAAGCGCAAAAAAAGGGAGATTACCCAAGGTTATAGAGTGCGTCCCAACTATGCTATCTAGATGAACTCGAGGAAAGCCACCATGAGCGCGCAAGACGAGGTTCGTAAGGCATCAGAGGATTTCTACTCGGCATTGAATCGCATGGCGAACGGGGACGCCAGCGCCATGACGAATAGCTGGGCGCATGGTGAGGAGGTCACGGCCATGCATCCGATTGGGGGTCGGCAAGTTGGCTGGGAGGCGATCAAGGAATCGTTCGAGCTAGTCGCCGAACTCGCCTCAGGCGGGAAGATCGAGCTGCTCGATCAACGGGTCCGGGTCGTGGGGGATGTGGCCTATGAGGTCGGTGTCGAGCGTGGGGAAATGGCTATGGGCACCCATCAGGCCAACATCGACCATCGCGTCACCAACCTCTATCAGCGAGACACCGGGACTTGGAAGATGATCCATCATCATGCCGATCTCGCTACCGATATGCTGGAAATCGTTCGCCGATTGCAAGCCGAACAATCGTGAGTCGGTAAGACAAACAAGGAGCCCATCGGCTATTTGGTCGGTGGGCGCTCTTCGTTGATTAGCAGTGGTGCGCTCGGCAACCTCTACCATTGTTTCCTCGCATTGAATCCAGGAATTAACCGCCTAGAAGGCGAGTTCCAGGCCCGCGTAGAAGGTACGCCCGGGAGCGGGCTCGTAGTAGCGTCCGCCGAAGGAGTTGATGCGCACGTTCTCGAAGTACTCCTCGTCGAGCAGGTTGCGAATACCCAGGTGGGCACCGAGCCGGGTGTCGCCGTCGCCCAACCGCCAGCCGTCGCCGGCCTTCAGGCTCACCTGCCAATGGTCGTCAATTTCCACGTCATTGGCGTTGTCGGCGTAATAGTCGCTGGTGTATTGAACGTCAATGCCGGCAAAACGCTCACCACTGCCGTACCAGGTCAGGCCATTGTGCCAGAGCTGTTTCGGTTGGCCGGGCAGGCGGTTGTCGGCATAGTTGCCGCTGGCGTCGGCGAAGCTGTCGAAGCGGTAGTCGGCCAGGGTCAGGGCGCTTGTCCAGCGCCAGCTCGGCGAGAAGCTCCAATCCAGCCCCAGTTCGATGCCGTCTCGCGAAGTGCGTCCGGCATTCTCGTAGAAGGTCCGGTCGTTCGGCGCGTCGAAACCGATCAGTTCATCGTCGACACTGACCGAGAAGGCGACCAGTTCGTAGCGCAGGCCGTTGCCGAAGGTGCCGCGCAGCCCCACTTCGCGGTTGAGCGCCTTCTGGGGCTCGATGGCGGGGTTGAAGCCGCCGCGGCCATCTTCGCGGGCGAACTCGGTGAAGGTCGGCGTCTCGAAGGCGTTGCCCACCGTGGCGTAGACCTGATGGTCGGGGAGGTAGCGGTAGCTCAGCCCCAGGCTGCCGGTCCACTCGCGGTAGGTGCGCTCGCCGCTGTCATCCTGGCCGTCGGCGAAGAAACGGTCGTCGATGTCCATGCGTACCTGATCGTGACGGACACCGGCGCTGAGCTCCAGTTTTTCGGTGAGCCCCATCTCGGCCTGCAGGAAGACGCCGGCTGAGGTGGCATTCTGCTGTTCATCGGCGGTGATGCCGGTCACACCACCCTGCGAATTCACCGAACGCCGGCCACGATCGTCTTCCTGGCGGGCCAGGTCGATGCCGGTGACATAGCGCAGCGGCATCTCGGCCACGGTCACGGCGCCCGTGTAGTCGGCGCCGCCGCCATAATAGAAGCGCTCATAGTCGATCAGGCTGCTGCCGGGGAAGGGCAGCTGCTGCTCGAAATCGCGCCGACTGGCGAAACCGCGCACATTAACCTCGCCGCCCAGGGCGTCGAGATCCTCGTAGTGCAGGCCGACCAGTTGCTGTTCCACCGTCTGCCCCGAATCCAGCGGGATCGCCACGTCGCGCGCCTGGCGGGGATCCTCGGCGACTTCCTCGAGGGTCAGGGCGCTGGGGTCCTCGGCGGTGGGCATGTCGAGGATGTTGACCAACGCCGAGAGGGTGCGGTCGTCGTCCAGGCGGTAGCCAACGCGGGCATTGAGCAGCCGCTTCTCCACGGCGCTCTGTTCGCGATAGCCTTCGAAATCCAGCGCCGAGAAACTCACGCTGTGCACCCAGTTGCCGGTTTCGCCGCCGTTGCGCAGCGCCAGCTTGCGAAAGTCATGGCTGCCGCCCTGCACCCTGACCACCGGCGAGCGGCGCATCTCGCTGCCGTCGCCGGTGGTGATGTCGAGCACCCCGCCGGCGGCGTTGCCGTAAAGCACCGAGGAGGGCCCGCGTATGACCTCGATACGCTCGGCGCTGTCGAGGTCCACGGCATCGATCTGCGCCTGGCCATCCGGCAGGGTGTAGGGGATGCCGTCGACGCGGATATGCAGGCCGCGGATGCCGAAGGTGCCGCGGGCACCGAAGCCGCGGCTGGAGATTCGCTGGCCCTGGGCGAAGTTGTCGCGGTTCTGCAGGAAGATGCCGGGAACCGGGTCGAGCGCCTCGTCGAGACGCACGCGCTGTTCGCCTCGCTGGATTTCCTCGCGGGTGCGGACCGACACCGCGGCGGGCGTGTCATACAGCTCACGCGTCAGCCGAGGGGCGCTGATGGTGATGGTCGGCAAGGCGGCCTCCTCCCCGCCGGTCGCCGATGAGGATGACTGCGCATTGGCCGTCGCGGCGGAAAGGCTTCCTGCCAGCAGCAGTAGCGTCGTGCTATTTCGCATGGGTCTGAATTCCTTAACGGTCCTGATCAGTCTTCATAGTGGGCCAGGAAATGGGCCATCGCCTCAATGCTAAACCACAACAATTTTCGCCAGCATGGCAAATACACCCCGCCGGCGGGTCACTCGGCCGCGGGGCTCGCCGATCCTTTCGCCCGGTCCGGTCGGCGCCAGGCCAGCACGGTGACGGTTAAGGCGGGCAAGAAGGTGAGGGTGACGAAGGCCGAGCCGAGCAGGCCGAACAGCACGATGGCGCCGACGCCCCGATAGAGCTCGGTACCTTCTCCGGGTAGAAACACCAGCGGCGAGAGGCCGCACAGGGTCGTCAGGGTGGTCATGGCGATGGGCCGAAGACGGCTCGCCACCGCATCGCGCACGGCCTGGCGGGGCCCGATGCCGGCCTGGCGCAGGTTCTCGCGGGCCTGGTGCACCACCAGAATGGGGTTGTTGACCACGGTGCCCAGCAGGATCAAGAACCCCAGCATGGTGATCATGTCGAAGGGTTGGCGAATTTCGCCGAGCCCCACGCTCGGCAGCCAGCCACCCACCAGGTTCATCAAGGCGAGCCCCACGATCCCTCCGGCCGCGCCGAGCGGAATGGTGGCAAGGATCAGCAACGGATAGCCCCAGTGGGCGAATATCGCCACCAGCAGCAGGTAGACGAGGGCCAGGGCGATCAGGATGTTGCTCGACAGCGCCTGTCGAGTGGCGTCGAGCTGGTCGCTGGCGCCGGTGATCGTGACGTCGATCTCGGCCCCGAGGGCGCCTTCTTCACGCAAGGGCTCGATCACCTCGCGACGCACCCGTTCGATGCCGGTTTCCAGCGCGACGCTGCGCGAGGGAATGATGTTCAACGTGACGCTGCGTCGGCCATCCACCCGGCGCAGCGTGGCGGTATCCACGGTTTCGCGAATCTCGGCCAGGGTGCCCAGGGGGAGCGTGACGCCGTCGCGCGTATACACGGGCAGATCGGCCAGCGCATCGAGGTCGATGTCGCCGGCATCGGGGCCGTACCCGTAGAGATCGACCTTCTCATCGCCGAGATAGAAGTCGTCCAGGTAGGTGCCATTGCTGAACGCGGCGACGGTGGTTCCCAACTGCTCGGCATCCAGCCCCAGCTCGGCGGCACGTTCCCAGTCGGGGTGAATCTCAATTAGCGGCTGGCCCAGGTCCAATGCCGAGGGGCGCGTCTGAATGCGCGGCGAGTCGAAGACCTCGTCCGCGCGGTCGTAGATGCGGTTGGCGGCGGCATAGAGGTCGGCAAGGTCGTTGCCGGCCACGTCCAGCGTGATGCTGCGGGTGCCACCGTCGTTGCTGGAAATGATCGACCCGCGGGCGGCAAAGGCGCGCATGTCGGGATAGGCCTCGAAGCGTTCAGTCAGCGCCGCCATCAGCGCCTCGATATGCGCGGGGTCGCGGGTCTCGGCGATAATGCGTAGGCTCTGCGCCTCGACCTGGGTGCCCATGGAGCGAATGGCCGGCACCTCGGCCTCGCCGGCGTCGAATGCGTCCGGGTCGGCCCCGACATGGGGCAGCAACGCGTCCTGGACCTCATCGGCGATCGCGGTCATGGTCGAGAGGTTGTAGCTCGCCGGTGCGTTCATGCTGGCGAAGGTCTTGGCTTCCTCGCCTTCGGGCAGGTATTCGGCCGGGGGCGTCAGCCAGACGAAAATCGCCATGCCGCCGCCAATCGCCATGGCCATCGCCGCCAACCGGCGTGGTTTGGAGTCGATCATGGTATCGACCAGGCGCAGGCTGGCGCGCATCCAGCGGGGCTGTGGCTTGTTGTCAGGCTCGTAGTCAGGCGTTTCATTGCCGTGGAAATCGAGATGTGCGCCCAGGGCGGGAATCACCGTGATGGCGACGACCATCGAGACCAGGATCGCCGCCGAGATGGCCACGGCGATATCGGAGAACAGCTGCCCGGCTTCCTGCTCGATGAAGAAGATCGGCACGAACACCAGAATGGTGGTGAGGGTCGAGGCGAGCACGGCCGGCCACACCTCCTTGACGCCCGCCACGGCGGCTTCAAAGCGCGCGAGCCCGCGGCGACGCTGCGTCTCGATGCTTTCCAGTACCACGATGGTGTTGTCGATGGTCATGCCGATGGCGAAGGCGACGCCGGCCAGCGAGATGACATTGAGCGTTCGCCCCGCCAGCAGCAGCCCCAGGAAGGCGGCGATGGTACAGATGGGAATGCCGATCACGCCGGCGAAGGTGGCTCGCACGGAGCGCAGGAAGGCGTACATCACCAGGGTGGCGAAGAGGGCACCGAGCCCGAGGTTGACCCAGACGTTGGCAATGGAGGCTTCCACGTAGCGCACGTCGTCGCTGGACAGCGTCATCGTCAGCCCCTGGTTGGCCAGCAGGCCGGCGTTGAGTAACTCCACCTCCTCGAGCATGTTGCGCTTGATGTCGATGACGTTGGCGCCCGGCTCGCGGCGTACCTGAACGCTGATCACCGGTTCGCCCTGCGAGTTGAAGGAGCGCGAGGTCAATTCGGCGTGCGACTGCCGAACCTCGGCGACATCCGACAGGCGAATCACCGCATCGCCGCGGCGGGCCAGGATCAGCGCCTCGAGTTCGGTGACATCGCTGAAGCGTCCCACGGTGCGCAGCAGGTAGCGACGCTTGCCGCTTTCCAGATCGCCCCCCGAGACGTCCTGGTTGCGGGCCGCCAGGGCGGCCTGCACGTCACCGATGCCCAACGAGCGCTGGGCCATGGCCTCGGGGTCGAGCAGCAGCTGCATCTGGCGCACGGCACCGCCTGAGACGTTGACGTCGGAGACGCCCTGCACGCTTTCCATGCGCGGGCGCACGTTGTCCTCGAGGTAGTCGCGCATGGCCGCCATCTCGAGCTCGCGGGGATTGCCTTCGCGGGGCGCGACGTTGAAGTACATGAAGGCGTTGGCGGAAAAGGAGTTGGCGACGATGCGAGGCTGGTCGACGTTGACGGGGTAGGAGGGCACCTGACTCAAGGCGTTGTTGACGCGGATCAGCGTCTCGGTCAAATCGACGCCGAAGGGAAACTCCAGCTCGATCTCGGCGCTGCCGCTGCTTGCCGTGGCCTCCATGCGCGTGAGCGCGGGCACGTTGCGCAGGTACTCTTCCTGCTCGATCAGGATGTCCTTCTCGATGTCCTGCGGGGTGGCACCCGGCCACTGGGTCTCGACCCCGATGTTGCGCACCTCCAGGTCGGGAATCATCTGCACCGGAATGCGCCAGATGGCAGCAAGGCCGAGGATCATCAGGATCAGGACGACCACGCTGACCAGGATGCCGTGGCGAATGATGGCGGCGAACATACGCGTCAGCGCTCCCTCGGTGCATTTTGCGTTCGATGTTCGGGCGCCATCAGCTGTCGGACAACGCGAGGCGCTGCCCATCTTCCAGGCGCTCGTTGCCTTCCACCACGATCCGCTCGCCGGCTGTCAACCCCTCGAGCACGGCGGTCTGCCCGTCGTGGCTGGCGCCGATTTCAACCCGCCGTTGCCGCGCGCGCCATTCGCCATCCTCTTCCTGGGCCAGCCAGACGCTTACCTGGCCATCCGGGCGACGCAGCAGGGCGTCGCGGGGCACCACGGGCCCTTCGGTGCTGGGGACCCGCAAACGCCCCTGCACGGCCATGCCCGGCAGCAACGCATGGCTCTTCGCGAGTTCGGCGCGTAACAGGAACTGCCGGGCCGATTCGTCGTTCTGTGGCACGCGGGCGACGACCCTGGCTTCCTGCCATTGTTCCGTCTCGCCCGGTATCTGGACCTCCAGCGCCGCTGTCTCCACTCGGTTGTACCAGGCGAGGGGCACGGCAAAATCCAGCATCAGGCTGTCCAGGTCGACCAGGGTCATGAGGGCGGTGCCGGGGCTTGCCCATTCGCCGACCTCGACATGGCGGGCGGTAACCATGCCGGCGAACGGAGCGGTCAGGCGATGGCGATCGATGCGCGACGCCCATCGGTCCCGCGTGGCGGTCTGGCGTTTCAGTACCGCCTCGGCGACGGCCACGGCGTTGGCGCGTTGGTTCAGCTCACTGTCGGCAATGCTGCGACTCTGCCTGAGCTGGCGGGCCTCGTTGAGGCGTCGGCGGGCATCGTCCAGTTCGGCGCTGGCCTGGTCGACGTCGGCAGCGGCACCGCGGGCCTCGAAGCGCGCCTCTTCGGCATCGAGGGTCAGTAGCGTCTGGTCGGCGTTGACTCGTTCGCCGATCGCGACCGGAAAATCCGCGATACGGCCTTCGACCTCGCTGGAAAGCCGCGCGGTGCGCAGAGCGGTAACGCTACCGCTGACGTCCAGGAATTCCACGATCGTCGCCTCCTCGACCTCGGCCGTGGCGACGCGGGTTTGTTGGGCCAGGACCTCGATGTTTACCCCCGCCGCCAGACAGACAGAAAGGACGAAGCGCAGAATGGGAAATGACAGCACGCGGCTCTTCCTTCGGTGGACGGTATCAGGGTGGGCGCCGTCGAGCCCTCGGCCAGCGCCCCTTATACTGGCCGATGGTTCGGCAGCAAGTTCCGTTGGCGATGATGCTTGGTGATCAACGCTGCGTGAGGCGTAGCTGGGCGAGCAGCGCCTGCAGCGGATGCGGTAGCGTCTGGTTGGAGAGCCGCCCAGCCTGGCTGCGGCACGAATAGCCGGTGGCGAGCAGTCGGCCGGCGTTGGTCGCGTCCTCGACTACGGGCTGCCACGATTGGGCGTAGATGGTCTGGGAGGTGTCGCGATTGCGCGCCTCGTGGCCGTAGGTGCCGGACATGCCGCAGCAGCCGGTGTTGATGAGCTCCAGTTCCAGGCCTAAGGCGGCGAATACCTGCTGCCAGGCCTTGGGGCTGCCCGGCGCCTGGGTCTTCTCGGTACAGTGGGACAGCAGCCGATAGCCGGGGTCCCGCGTCGCCAGGCCACTCGGGGCTAGCTGGCGGGCCAGGGTGGGTGACTCTGCCACCAGCCATTCCTGCAGCATCAGCACCTCGGGCACGGCGTCGGGGCCGAGCGTCGTCACGTACTCCTGGCGATAGGTCAGGGTCATGGCCGGGTCGATACCTACCAGCGGCACGCCAAAGTCGGCCAGGGTGCGCAGCCGCCGGGCCTGCGCCTCGGCGGTGCGGGCAAAGGCGCTGAGAAAGCCCTGGACGTTGAGCGGCTTGCCGTTGGGCGCGTAGGGGGCGACGAAGACCTTCACATCCAGTCGGGCGAGCAGCTCGACGATGTCAATCACCAGCTTGGCCTCGAAGTGGCTGGTGAAGGCGTCCTGCACGAGGATGACGCTGCGCGCCTTCTGCGCCTCGGTGAGCAGGCCCAGCGATATCGGTGTCGCCTCCGCCACGCCCCAGGCCGCGAGCTGCTTCTTGAGGCTGGCCCGCGAGAGCCGCGGGCTGTCGACCAGGCCGATCGGCCCGGCCAGCAGCCGGTCGACCAGGCGGCTGCCCAGCGCCGCGTTGTAGAGCGGGGCGATCCTGGCCAGCGCCGGCACGAAGAACTCCATGCCGCCGATCAGGTAGTCGCGCAGCGGGCGCAGGTAACGGCCGTGGTAGACCTCGAGGAACTGCGACCGGGAATCGGGCACGTTGACCTTGACCGGGCACTGGCCGGCGCAGGCCTTGCAGGCCAGGCAGCCGGCCATGGCGTCATACACTTCATGAGAGAAATCGCTCTCCTTGCCACGGCGCAGGGTGTTGAGGGTGCGCATCGGCAGGTGCCTGATGAAACCCCAGGCCCCTTCGGCCTGCTTCTTGCGCGACTCCTCGATCAGATCGACACCGGCCGCGCCCTGCAGGCGCAGCCATTCGCGGATCAGGCTGGCGCGTCCCTTGGGCGAATGGATGCGGTCGCGGGTGGCCTTCCACGACGGGCACATGGCGTCATCGGGGTCGTAGTTGTAGCAGGCGCCGTTGCCGTTGCAGTAGACCGTGGCGGCATGCGCCTGCCAGACCCGTTCGTCGATCTGGCGGTCGTGCTCGCCGCGTGTCGGGACGCCGTCGATGGTCAGCAGGTTGGGGTCGGCCCAGGCCACGGGGTCGACCTCGAGGTCATGGGCGACGGCGAGCGGGGAGGCAATCTTTCCCGGGTTGAGCTGGTCATGCGGATCGAAGGCCGCCTTGACGCGCTGCAGGCTGGGGTAGAGCGCGCCGAAGAACTGCGGCGCGTATTCCGAGCGGATGCCCTTGCCGTGCTCGCCCCACAACAGGCCATGATACTTCTTCGTCAGCGTGGCGACCTCATCGGAGATCTCACGAATCAGCCGCGCCTGCGCGGGGTCCTTCATGTCCAGCGCCGGGCGCACGTGCAGCACGCCGGCATCGACGTGGCCGAACATGCCGTAGGCGAGGCCGCGGGCGTCGAGCAGCGCGCGGAACTCGGCAATGTAGTCCGCCAGGTGTTCCGGCGGCACCGCGGTGTCCTCGACGAAGGGCAGGGGACGCTTCTCGCCTTCGGCATTGCCCAGCAACCCGACGGCGCGCTTGCGCATGGCGTAGACGCGCTGGATCGCCTCGCGGCCCTCGGCCAGCGTATAGCCGAGCCGCTCGACGCCGGCGTCGCGCTCCAGGTGCCGGCAGAACGCGGCGACGCGCTCGGCCAGCCGTTCGGGGTCGTCGTCGTTGAACTCGACCAGGTTGATGCCGTGCACCGGCGTCTCGGCCTCGGGGAAGAACGCGGCGACGCCGTCCCAGACGAAGTCGTTGCGGGCCAGGCCCAGCACGGTATCGTCGACTGTCTCGATGGAGGTGGGGCGCGCCGGCGGTTGGTCTTGTGACGGGTCGGATGAAGCGTCAAGCGCCTGAGGCGGGTCTTGTGAAGAGTCACTGCTCGCCATCAGCGCCTTGGCGTCGCGCAGCGCGTCCATGAAGCCGGCGTAGCGCACGTTGACCAGCGTCGAGTGCTTGGGGATCGGCAGCACGTTGAGCACCGCCTCGTCGAGAAAGCCCAGCGAGCCTTCCGAGCCGCACAGCAGGCTGTTCAGGTCGAGGCGCCCTGCCTCGTCTCTGAGATGCGCCAGGTCGTAGCCGGTCAGGCAGCGATTGAGCGGCGGGAAGGTGGCGTCGATCCGTTCGCGTTGGGTATCGATGATCTCCCGGGCGGTGCGGTAGGCGCGGCCGGTGACGTCGTCGCGCGCGCACAGCGTGTCCAGCTCGGCCTCGTCGACGGGGTGGCTCACCAGGCGCTCGCCGCCGATCAGCACCGTGTCGAGTGCCAGCACGTGGTTACGGGTCTTGCCGTACTCGCAGCTGCCCTGGCCGCTGGCGTCCGTCGAGATCATGCCGCCTAGGGTAGCGCGGTTGGAGGTCGAGAGCTCCGGGGCAAAGAACAGCCCATGCGGCTTGAGCGCCGCGTTAAGCTGATCCTTGACCACCCCGGCCTGCACCCGCACGCGGCGGTTCGCCACGTCGATCTCGAGAATCCGGTTCATGTGCCGCGAGACGTCCACCACCAGGCCGTCGGTGAGCGACTGACCGTTGGTGCCGGTACCGCCGCCGCGTGGCGTGAGGGCGACAGAGCGATGCTCGTCTTGGCCAGCGAGCCGTGCGAGGCAGACGAGATCGGCGCCATGCTGGGGATAGACCACCGCCTGGGGCAGGCGCTGGTAGATCGAGTTGTCGGTGGCCAGCACCGTGCGGGCGGCGTAGTCCGGGGCGATCTCGCCGGCGAAGCCCTCGGCCTTGAGGGCGTCGAGGAAGCGTTGATAGCGGGCTTCGAGGCTCGGGGCGTTACGCGCTTGGGCAGTGTCCAGTCGTGCGATCATGGTGTGATATTCGGCCGGTATCGCTGCCGCGGCGGGCCCGGGCAGTGGTATGAAGAAAGATCGCTATTTTACCCCGGGAAGGCACCGGCGCGCATCTCGGCACCGCGTGGCGCCCGGGCGGCCTTTTGCCTACAATGGCGCACTGTTTTCATGACTGCGACGGACTGGATGCCATGCTCGATCCCAAACTGCTGCGCGGTGACCTCGACGCGGTCGCCCAACGATTGGCCACGCGAGGCTTCGCCTTGGACACCGAGCGACTCGAGGCGCTGGAGTCCCGGCGTCGCGAGTTGCAAACGGCGACCGAGACCCTGCAGGGAGAGCGCAACAAACGTTCCAAGGCGATCGGCAAGGCCAAGGCCGCAGGCGAGGATATTCAGCCGCTGCTCGATGAGGTGAGCGATCTGGGTGACCGGCTCGATGCCGCCAAGAAAAGGCTTGCCGAGGTGCAGGGGGAGTGGGAAGACGTCGTCAGCGGCTTGCCGAACCTGCCTCATGAAAGCGTGCCGGTGGGCGACAACGAAGACGACAATGTCGAGCTGCATCGATGGGGCACGCCAGAGGCGCTGGCCTTCGCGCCGCGAGATCATGTCGACCTGGGTGCGCTGAAAGGCGATCTGGATTTCGATCTGGCGATCAAGTTGACCGGGGCGCGCTTTGCGGTAATGCGGGGCCCCATTGCGCGGCTGCACCGGGCGCTGACCCAGTTCATGCTCGACAAACAGACCCTCGAGCATGGCTACGAAGAGTGCTATGTCCCCTACATGGTCAATGAGGCGTCGCTATACGGTACCGGCCAGCTGCCCAAGTTCGGCGAGGACCTGTTCCGGTTGGACGATGAGCGGGGCTACCACTTGATTCCCACCGCCGAGGTGCCGCTGACCAACTTTGCGCGTGACGAGATCTTCGAGCACCAGGACTTGCCGGTGAAACTGACGGCGCACACCCCGTGCTTTCGTAGCGAAGCGGGCTCCCACGGTCGCGATACCCGTGGAATGATTCGCCAGCATCAGTTCGACAAGGTCGAGATGGTGCAGATGGTCGAGCCCGAACAGAGCTACGCGGCCCTGGAGGAAATGCGTGGTCATGCCGAGGCGATTCTACAGGCGCTGGCAATACCTTATCGCGTGGTGACGCTGTGTACCGGTGACATGGGCTTCGGTGCAGCCAAGACCTACGACATGGAGGTGTGGCTGCCGAGCCAGCATACCTACCGTGAGATCTCGTCGATTTCCAACTGCGAGGACTTCCAGGCGCGGCGCATGCAGGCGCGCTATCGGCATCCCGAACTCAAGAAACCGCAGTTGCTGCATACCCTCAACGGCTCCGGCCTGGCGGTAGGCCGCTGCTTGATCGCCGTGATGGAGAACTACCAGCGCGCCGACGGCTCGATCACTGTGCCTGAGGCGCTGCGTAACTATATGGGCGGGATCGAGGCGATTAATGCCTGACTTGGCTTCGCCCCGCCGCTGAAAGCTGGAGGAGCGGCGCTTCGCGCTTGGAAGAAGGAGTAAGTGGCAACCCCAACAGCGTTGGTGGGGTTGCGTCGTTATGGAGTCGTTAAATACGAGCTCAGGCTTCGTTCACTCACCGGATGCTTCGATTGCCCAGCTGACGCTCACGCCCGCCTCGATGGAGAGGGTACCCGGGCGGTACTCGGTTTGCGCGCCGCTCTCTCTGGCATCGGCGCTCATGGCCATCATGCGTGGCTGGAACTTTGGCGGAAGGGTCTCGCTCACGCTGATGACGTCGCCCAGCGTGATGCCCAGGGTCCTGGCCATCAGCGTTGCCTTGTGGCGGGCTTTCTCGAGGGCGGCGACCAGCGCCTGGTCGGTGGCAGCGTCGCGATCGGTTAGATCGTAGGTGATGCCGTCCAGCGCTTCGACGCCGGCTTCGGTCAGGGCATCGAGCAAGCGTGTCAACTGCTCCAGGTCGTCGATCTCGACATGAAAGGGCCGCTCCAGCCGAGTTCGGACCATCGGCTGGCCCTCGCCGTTGCCCAGGCGCGGGCCCGGGACATATTCCGGTTGTACGTTGAGCGAGCCGGCATTGATGTCGTCACTCGCCACGCCGGCGTCTTCCATCGTCTGGATCAGCTTAGCGGCGCGTTGCTCCAGGCTTTCGCGCGCATCACGCAATGCCTCGGGATCGCTACTTTGATTATCTTGCTGGGCAATCGCTGGGGTGCGCTCCCAGAGCCGGGCGTTGAGTGTGGCGCGATCCGGCACCGCTTCCTGCTGGGCCTCGGCCTGAACATCGAGACGTGGACGCGGCTCCTCGGCCATGGCAGTGGTCATCATCAAGGGGGACGCGACAAGCAGGCCGCCGAGTAAGATCTTGCGAAGGGGCGTGTTGCGAGGGAGCGTGGCGATGGTCATGGTCGAAAGGTTCCTTGCCGCAAGGCATGTTGAGGGTGGCGCGGTATCGGTGCCGCATGGTGTTTCGAGAACTGGGAATAATGCAGATCTATCCCCGCCGAAGTAAGGCCTGTAGCGAGGGTGTCCTCGAGGCAGGGATAAGGTTTGTGCCCAGGCCCTGCAAGCGGCATGATGGGCAATTCTCGGCTGGCAGGGATTTCCGGCATGGCGCTATCCAATGATGGGTCTACCAAGACCATTCCTCTCAACCTCATTCTGGCACTGGCCGCGCTGGTTATCATCATTACCGGCATGAAGGCTGGCTCGAGCCTATTGGTGCCCTTGTTGCTGGCGTTATTCATTGCCGTGGTCTGTACGGCACCCGTGCACTGGCTGACGCGGCTGGGGATGAGTCCAAAACTGGCAGTTTGGCTGACCCTGCTGGTGCTCGGTGGGCTGTTGTTATTGCTTGGTCTGCTGCTGGCAAACAGTTTCGGTACCTTCGTCGATGCTCTGCCAGGGATCGAACAGAAACTCTATCAGTACTACCTCGGTATTCTCGATAGCCTCGCTGCCATGGGGTTGGCCATCGATACCAACCGTCTGGCGGAGCTGCTGGATGCCGAGCAAATGGGAAGCTTTATTCCCACGCTGCTTGGTGAAGTGGGTAACCTGATGATGCAGAGCGTCA
This sequence comes from Halomonas jincaotanensis, assembly GCF_018448785.1. Lineage (GTDB taxonomy): Bacteria > Pseudomonadota > Gammaproteobacteria > Pseudomonadales > Halomonadaceae > Halomonas > Halomonas jincaotanensis. Next base: position 177,691 of record NZ_JAHCLU010000012.1, read on the forward strand.
TCGTGGCCTTGCTGGTGATGTTTCTGCTGTTTGAAACCATCAATTTCCGCACCAAGGTTTTCCTCGCCCTGGATGATCCGGCGCCAAGCCTGCGGCGGTTCCATGAGTTCAGCCTGACGCTCAAGCGTTACCTGGCGGTTAAGACAATGATCAGCCTGGTGACCGGCGCGCTGATCTGGATCGCATGCAAGGTAATCGGCGTCGAGTTTGCGCTGCTCTGGGCGGTGATGGCCTTCGCACTCAACTTTATCCCTAACATCGGTTCGGCCATCGCCGCCTTTCCCCCCGTGATGCTGTTGCTGGTGGCCCCCGACGGCGGTTTGCTCGATGCGATGCTGTTGGCGGCGGCCTATCTAGCTGTCAACTTCCTGCTGGGTAATATCGTCGAGCCCAGGGTCATGGGACGTGCCCTGGGGCTCTCGACCTTCGTGGCCTTTCTATCGCTGGTGGTCTGGGGCTGGATCTTCGGCGCCGTGGGCATGCTGCTGTCGGTGGTGCTGACCATGACGCTGAAGATTGCCCTGGACAGCCACCCCGAGACACGCTGGATCGCTCACCTGCTGGGGCCCGCGGACGGGCCGAAGCCCGAGAAGGCCGACCGGGCTCCACTGGAGCGCCTGGACGATACTGCCTGAGTCAACATGAAACGACATTGCCCTGGGCGAGCCGGGGCAATGTGAAAGGGCAGGTCGAAAACAGTGGGAAGCAGCGTTGCCGGATCAGGCGTTCTGTTCGATGAACTGCGAAAGCTGGGACTTGGACTGGGCGCCTACCAGGGACGCTACCTTGGTACCGGACTTGAACAGCATTACGGTAGGCACACCGCGTACCCCTTGCTCGGCGGCGATTTCTGGGGCGTCGTCGACGTTGATGCTGACGACCTTGAGGTTGCCGTCGCGCTCTTCGGCGACTTCATCGACCACCGGCGCCATTACCTTGCAGGGGCCGCACCAGGGGGCCCAGAACTTCAACAGGACCGGCGTTTCTGCCTTGAGAACTTCCTGCTCGAAATTAGCATTGGTGACATCGACGTTATTGGCCATGGGATTCTCCAGTTACGTTACGCTGCATCGAGCGGATCGGGACGACATGCCGACAGCATATCCGGTCGGCCGATGGTAGCGGTAGGCCGCGACGCTGGCAAATGCGACTGCGACGGTAAAACGATAGACAGTGGCTATCATGGTTAAGGCGATCGAGGCGTAGCCTCTGCTATCTTTTATGCTATTTAGTGATTACATTGTTTTATAATATACGTTACGTTCAGGTTTTAAGAAGCCGCATGTGACAGCGGCAGCAAGGAGTGGGGGTCGTCATGAAGCTTCAGCAGCTGCGTTATGTCTGGGAGGTCACGCGGCACAACCTCAATGTTTCGGCCACCGCCCAGAGTCTTTTCACTTCCCAACCGGGCATTTCCAAGCAGATCCGCTTGCTCGAGGACGAACTCGGCGTGGAGATCTTCGCCCGCAGCGGGAAGCACCTCACGCGTGTTACCCCAGCGGGGCAGTCGATCGTCGAACTGGCCGGCCAGGTGCTGCGTCTTACCGAGAACATCAAAGACGTTGCTCAGGAGCATAGCGACGAGCGCCGCGGCAGTTTATCGATCGCCACTACGCATACTCAGGCACGATACGCTCTCCCCCCGGTGATTCGCGAATTCACGCGCAAGTATCCTGACGTCGCTTTGCACATGCAACAGGGCACTCCGAAGCAGATTGCCCAAATGGTCAGCGATGGTCAGGCTGACTTCGCGATTGCTACCGAGTCGCTGGAACTGTTCAACGACCTGGTGCTTTTGCCCTGCTACCGCTGGAACCGTTGCCTGTTGGTACCGCAAGGGCATCCTTTGGCGGAGGAAAAGCCGCTGACACTCGAGGCCTTGGCGCGCTACCCTCTGGTGACCTACGTATTCGGGTTTACCGGCCGTTCCCAACTCGACGATGCTTTTCGCGCGAAGGGGCTTTCGCCCAATGTGGTGCTGACCGCCGCCGATGCGGATGTGATCAAGACTTATGTGCGTCTGGGCATGGGCGTGGGCATCGTCGCTCACATGGCGGTGGATCCCGAGCAGGATACCGATCTGGACGAACTTGAGGCGGGACACCTCTTCAAGAGCTCCACCACCAAGATCGGCATCCGTCGAGGGACCTTCATGCGCGGCTACATGTACGATTTCCTGCAGGGGTTCGCGACCCATCTGGAGCGTGACCTTGTTGATGCGGCCTTGGAGGCCGGACCGCGTCACGAGGAGGCGTTGTTCAGAGACATCACCTTGCCCGAGCGCTAAGGGGCTTTCGCTTTCCATCCAAGCGTTGGGCTCCTGATTCCCTCAACCCCATTAAGATTTGTGCCCTCAATGCTGAAGGTGCAGGCCACACTCGCGCTTCGCCTCGACCTTGGTGGGGTCGAAATAGTCGAAGTTGTTGGGCAGGTCGTGTGCCTGAAGGTACTGGTAGAGGTCGCGGGCATTCCAGTGAAGAAGCGGTGAGACCTTCAGCAGACCATTAGCGTTTCGGCTTACGGGCGCCATGCGGGCTCGCTCGGGAGTGTCTTCGGCACGCAGCGCGGTAAACCAGACATCCGGCGCCATCTCGCGCAGGGCGCGCTCGAAAGGCTCCAGCTTGACCTCGCGCGTAAAGGCTTCGTGGCGAGGATCATCGATCCCCGGCATGGCGCCTTCCAACGCCTCGCGATGGGCACGGGAACGCCGAGGCAGATAACTGACCAGATTGAGTCCAAGTCGCCGGATCAGAGCATCGGCAAAGCGGTAGGTTTCCTCGGTGTTGTAGCCGCTATCCATCCATACGATGGGGATGTCGGGTTGCTGGCGGGTGACCATATGCAGGATGACAGCTTCGAATGGACGAAAGTTGGTCGTGCATATCGGCCGTTTTCCCTGCCTGAGAGCCCAGCGAATCAGCGCCTCGGGATCATTGCCAAGCTCTTGATTAATTGAAACGAGCTCTTGGTTGACCGAGACGAGTTCCTGGTTGATCGAGTCGAGTGGTTGCGCCATCGGAGAGTTCCTAAAGTGGTGTGAAGCCAGTTTCCGCTACCCTAGCAAAGCTTGTCGGCGTTTCCCCAATACCGATTGATTGGATGTTTATTCTTTTGTCGACTATTTGAAGCTGTTTTTTATTCCATATTATGCTTTTTGTCCTCTGCAAGCGCGCCCATCAGATGGCGAATCTTGTCGAGTGTCTCATCGTATTCGTCTTCCCCTCGCGAGTCCGCCACCAGTCCGCCGCCGCCCCACAGGTGGAGGCGTCCCCGATCCGCCACTGCCGTACGGATGGCGATTGAGGTATCCATCCGTCCGCGCACGTCCACATAGCCCAGGCTGCCACAGTAGGCGCTGCGTCGGCTGGGCTCGAGCTCGTCGATGATCTGCATGGCCCGTAACTTGGGTGCGCCGGTAATCGATCCTCCGGGAAAGGCCGCCGCCAGAAGATCGAGAGGGCGTTCGTCCGGTCTCAGCTCGCCGGTCACTATGCTGACCAGGTGATGGACATTGGCATAGCTTTCCAGGGCGCAAAGCTGCGGGACCCGAACGCTACCCGGTCGACAGACGCGCCCCAGGTCGTTGCGTAGCAGGTCGACGATCATCACGTTTTCGGCCCGATCCTTGAGACTTGTCATCAATGAGTCTGCGAGTCGTTGGTCCTGTTCGGGCGTCGTGCCGCGGGGGCGAGTGCCCTTGATGGGACGCGCCTCGACCTTTGCTTCATGACAGCGAAGAAAGCGTTCCGGCGAAAGCGACAGAATCGCCTTGTCCTCCCAAGCCAGGAAACCCGAAAACGGAGTGGGCGTGGCCAGGCGCAGGCGTTGATAAGCGTCCCAAAGGTCTCCGCGAAAAGGGGCGCTGAAACGTTGAGACAGGTTGATCTGGTAGCAATCCCCATCACGAATATAGCGCTGAACGGCATTGAAACGCGCCAGATATTCCTTGCGGCTCAATTCGCCGCTAAACGGCTCAATGAGTCGAAAATCAGCCACAGGGGCGAGGCGTCGCTCGAGACGTCCGAGGACCTGAGCCTGTCGTTCAGGCGCGGCGACGAGCCAACTGGCCTGCTCATGGTGATCTTGAATCAACGCCCAGTCATATAGCCCAACTCGGCTCGCGGGCAGATCGACCACACGCCTTGCGCGTCCGGCAATCGGCTTCTGGTGGCAGCCAAGGTCATAGCCCCAGTAGCCGATCAGCCCGCCGAGAAACGGCAGGTCACTGTTCGGGAGATCGTGGGGCAATCCGTCGAGTAGCGCCTGCTGGACGTCGAAGGGAGCTTGGTCGTTGCCAGTCGAGTCGCTGCCTGGTGCATCGAAAGTGAGCAAGCTCAGTGGGTCACTGCTCAGGATATCGTAGCGACCGCCGGGAGCCGCGGGACGTCCACTATCGAGTAGCACGGCGCCGGGTCGGTCACGCAGCGCGGCGAAATAGCCCAGCGGATTTTCCTGATAGGGCAGTGGGATGATCTGGAGAGTGGGTGTCATCGACGCGTCTTTCCTGAACAGGCGCCTCATTCTAGGCATCGCAGCCTGGTTTGTCCCCCGAAGGGCGCGGGTTCACATGGACGCCATATCAACGTCTTTCGGTGGATTGTCTACAACCAAAGATGTAGATGACCCCTGTATGTCGTGGTTGACCCGCACAAAGGCAGTGATTACAGTTTCTTCACTTCCCGATTGTCGACAATTTCAATGAACTTAAACTTACCCGAACAAGCCACTCCCGAAATTCGCACCCTGGCCGAGCGAGTCTTCCATCAGCTCCAGGATGCCATCGTACGTGGTGAGTTGCCTCCGGGCAGCAAGATCACCGAGCCGGGTCTGTCCCGGGCCTATGGCATCTCACGAGGGCCCTTGCGCGAGGCCATGCGTCGCCTCGAAGCTCATCGGTTGATCGAGCGGGTGCCGCATGTGGGCGCGCGCGTGGTCAAGCTTTCGGTCAAGGAGCTGCTAGAGCTGTTTGACCTGCGCGAGGCATTGGAGAGCATGGCGGCTCGGCTTGCCGCCGAGCACATGAGTGCTGAGCAAATCGCTGGGCTGCGCGATGTGCTGGCGGTCCACGAGCAGCAGAGTGACTTCAAGCGCGGTGAGGCCTATTACCAGCGAGAAGGCGATCTGGACTTTCACTATCTCATCGTTCAAGGCAGCCAGAATCGTATGCTGATGACGTTGCTCTGTGACGATCTCTACTATCTCGTGCGCCTTTACCGAACCCAGTTCAGTGCCAGTGGCACTCGCCCCCAGCGTGCCTTCGTGGAGCACCATCGTATTATCGATGCCATCGAGGCTGGGGATGCCGAACTTGCCGAACTGTTGATGCGCCGCCACCTCAGCGCCTCCCGCGCCAACGTGGTCGAGCGCTATGCCGCGATACTCGAACCGAATGCCCCGACGCCGGTTACCTGAGACCCGCCGGATATTGTTGCCGAATCACTGAGGACCCATGCATGCATCCATCAACTCCCGGCGGCCGTTTTCGTGCTGCTCTCAACGCCCACCGGCCGCTGCCGATCGTCGGCACCATCAACGCCTATACCGCCATGATGGCCGAGCGCGTCGGCCATCCGGCGATCTATCTGTCCGGTGGTGGCGTGGCCAATGCCTCGTTCGGTCTGCCGGATCTGGGCATGACCACCATGAATGATGTGGTCGAGGACGCGCACCGCATCTGCGGTGCCACCGACCTGCCGTTGCTGGTGGACATCGACACCGGCTGGGGCGGTGCCTTCAATATCGCCCGCACCGTCAAGGAAATGCAGCGAGCTGGGGTGGCCGCCGTGCATCTCGAGGATCAGGTGGCCCAGAAGCGCTGCGGGCATCGTCCCAACAAGGCGATCGTGACGCAGGCTGAAATGGTCGATCGCATCAAGGCCGCGGCCGATGCTCGCTTCGATCCGGGCTTCACTTTGATCGCCCGCACCGACGCGTTCCAGAAGGAGGGTCTCGAGGCGGCCATCGAGCGGGCCAATGCCTGCGTCGAGGCTGGTGCCGATGGCATCTTCGCCGAAGCGGTTCATACCCTGGAGGACTACCGTGCCTTCTGTCAGCAGGTTGATGCACCGATCCTCGCCAATATTACTGAGTTCGGCGCCACACCGCTGTTTACCCAGCAGGAGCTGGGGCAGGTGGGCTGTCGCATGGTCCTTTATCCGCTGTCGGCGTTTCGCGCTATGAATGCCGCAGCGCTCAAGGTCTACCAGAGCATTCACGACAACGGTCACCAGCGCGAGGTGGTCGAGCTGATGCAGACCCGCGACGAGCTTTATGACTTCCTCGACTACCACGCCTTCGAGCACAAACTCGATGCGCTTTTCCGGGCAGATGACGACGAGTCCAGCACCGCGACGTAAGACGATTTGACCTTGTTAGCGACCCTCATCGATTCAACAGGAGACACGACATGGCAGAAAAACCCATCGGTGGTGCCGGCCTGCGTGGCCAAAGTGCCGGAAGCACGGCACTTTGTACCGTCGGGCAGACCGGTTCAGGGCTAACGTATCGCGGTTTCGACATCGAGGTGCTGGCCGAAAAAGCGCGTTTCGAGGAAGTGGCGTATCTGCTGTTCAAGGGCAAGCTGCCAAACCAGGCAGAGCTCGACGCCTATATCGCCAAGCTCAAGGGGTTGCGCGGCCTGCCCCAGGCGCTCAAGACCGTGTTGGAGCAGATTCCGGCCAATGCCCATCCCATGGACGTGATGCGTACTGGCGCTTCCATGCTCGGTAATCTGGAAACCGAAGAGCGCTTCGATCAGCAGCAGGATGTCTCTGATCGCTTGTTAGCTGTGCTGCCCTCGATCATCTGCTACTGGTACCGTTACTCCCACGATGGCGTGCGCATCGACACCGAGACCGACGACGAGTCTGTGGGGGCGCACTTCCTGCACCTGCTGCGGGACCAGGCGCCAAGTGAGTTGCATGCCCGAGTCATGAACGTCTCGCTGATTCTCTATGCCGAGCACGAATTCAATGCCTCGACCTTCGCTGCGCGGGTCTGTGCCTCGACCCTGTCCGACATGCACTCCTGCGTGACGGGCGCCATTGGTACGCTGCGCGGCCCTCTTCACGGTGGCGCCAACGAGGCGGCCATGGCGATGATCGAGCACTGGCAGTCCACGGACGAGGCCGAGCGCGAGATCCTGGGCAAGCTCGAACGCAAGGAGAAGATCATGGGGTTCGGACATGCAGTCTACCGCGAGTCCGACCCGCGCAATGCCATCATCAAGCACTGGTCAAAGCGCCTGGCCGACGATGTGGGCGACAGCGTGCTCTATCCGGTCTCAGAGCGCGTCGAGGCGGTGATGTGGCGCGAGAAGAAACTCTTCTGCAATGCCGACTTCTTCCATGCCAGTGCTTACTACTTCATGGATATCCCCACCAAGCTGTTCACTCCGATCTTCGTCTGCTCGCGGGTCACCGGCTGGTGCGCCCATGTCTTCGAGCAGCGCGAGAACAACCGCATCATTCGCCCCAGCGCCGACTATACCGGTCCGGAAAAGAGCGAGTGGGTCCCCATTGAACAGCGTGACTGAGCGACGCCATGAATACTGACTACCGCAAGCCCCTGCCGGGCACCGACCTCGACTATTTCGACACCCGCGAGGCTGTCGAAGCTATCCAGCCTGGTGCCTACGCCAGACTTCCCTACACCTCGCGGGTGCTGGCCGAAAACCTCGTGCGCCGCTGCGATCCCGACATGCTTACCGATGCCCTCACGCAGCTGATCGAGTGCCGGCGGGATCTGGATTTCCCCTGGTTCCCGGCTCGCGTGGTGTGTCATGACATCCTCGGCCAGACCGCGCTGGTCGATCTGGCGGGGCTGCGCGACGCCATCGCCGAGAAGGGTGGCGACCCGGCCAAGGTCAATCCGGTGGTGCCGACCCAGTTGATCGTCGACCATTCTCTTGCCGTCGAGCATGCCGGCTCCGACAAGGAGGCCTTCGCGAAGAACCGCGCCATCGAGGATCGCCGCAACGAGGACCGTTTCCATTTCATCGACTGGACCAAGAAGGCCTTCAAGAACGTCGATGTTATCCCGCCAGGCAACGGCATCATGCACCAGATCAACCTGGAGCGAATGTCGCCGGTGATTCAGGTGCGCCCGGATGAGCACGGAAAGCGCGTGGCCTTCCCGGACACCCTGGTCGGGACCGACAGCCACACCCCCATGGTCGATGCCCTCGGGGTCATCGCCGTCGGCGTCGGCGGGCTCGAGGCCGAAAGCGTGATGCTGGGGCGGGCTTCGTGGATGCGCTTGCCGGACATCATCGGCGTGGAGCTGACCGGTAAGCCCAGGTCTGGCATCACCGCCACCGATATCGTCTTGGCGATCACCGAGTTTCTGCGCAATGCCAAGGTGGTCTCGGCGTACCTGGAGTTCTTCGGCGAAGGGGCGGCTCACCTGACGCTTGGCGACCGCGCCACCATCTCCAATATGACGCCCGAATTCGGCGCCACCGCGGCGATGTTCTACATCGACCAGCAGACGCTCGATTACTTGAAGCTGACCGGTCGTGAAGACGACCAGATCAAGCTGGTGGAGACGTACGCGAAGCAGGCGGGCCTGTGGGCAGACAGCCTGGAAAACGCCGAATACGAGCGTGTGTTGACCTTCGATCTCTCCAGCGTGGAGCGCACCATCGCCGGTCCCAGCAACCCGCATAGCCGGGTCGCCACCCGGGACCTGGCGGCACGTGGAATTTCCGGCAAGGTGGAGAACGAGCCCGGCCTGATGCCCGACGGCGCCGTGATCATCGCCGCAATCACCAGCTGCACCAATACCAGTAACCCGCGCAACATGATCGCCGCGGGTCTCATGGCGCGCAACGCCAACGCGCGTGGGCTGACGCGCAAGCCGTGGGTGAAGAGTTCGCTGGCCCCCGGCTCCAAGACCGTTCAGCTCTACCTGGAAGAGGCCGGTCTGCTGTCGGAGTTGGAAACGCTCGGCTTCGGTGTGGTCGCCTTTGCCTGCACGACGTGCAATGGCATGAGCGGCGCCCTGGACCCGGTGATCCAGAAGGAGCTGGTGGAGCGCGACCTTTATTCGACTGCGGTGCTGTCCGGCAATCGCAACTTCGATGGCCGTATCCATCCCTACGCCAAGCAGGCCTTCCTGGCCTCGCCGCCGCTGGTGGTCGCCTACGCCATCGCCGGAACCATTCGCTTCGATATCGAGAAGGACGTTCTGGGCACGGATCACGCCGGTAACCCCGTCACGTTGATGGACCTCTGGCCGAGCGATGAAGAAATCGACGCCATCGTCGCCGAAAGCGTCAAGCCCCAGCACTATCGCGACGTCTACATTCCGATGTTCGAGGTGAAGGCCGACAGCGGCCCGCAGGTCGAGCCGCTGTACGACTGGCGCCCGCAGAGCACCTACATTCGTCGTCCGCCTTACTGGGACAAGGAGGGGGACGGCGCGCTTGGCGGCGAGCGTACGCTCAAGGGCATGCGGCCGCTGGCGGTGCTGGGTGACAACATCACCACCGACCATCTGTCGCCGTCGAATGCCATCATGGCCGACAGTGCGGCCGGCGAGTACCTGGCGAAGATGGGCCTGCCGGAGGAGGACTTCAACTCCTATGCGACCCACCGCGGCGACCATCTGACGGCGTTGCGCGCGACCTTCGCCAACCCGAAGCTGCGCAACGAAATGGCGCAGCAGGAGGGTGAGGTCAAGCAAGGCTCCTTGGCGCGCCTCGAGCCGGAAGGCGACGTGACGCGCATGTGGGAAGCCATCGAAACCTACATGAAGCGCAAGCAGCCGCTGATCATCGTCGCCGGTGCCGACTACGGTCAGGGCTCGTCTCGCGACTGGGCCGCCAAGGGCGTGCGCCTGGCCGGGGTCGAAGCCATCGTCGCCGAAGGCTTCGAGCGTATCCATCGCACCAACCTGCTAGGCATGGGTGTCCTGCCGCTGGAATTCACGCCGGGCACGACGCGCAAGACGCTGGCAATCGACGGCACCGAGACCTATGACGTGATCGGCGAGTTCAAGCCTCGCAATACCCTGACTCTGATCATCCATCGCCGGAATGGCGAGCGCTTGGAAGTGCCGGTGATCTGCCGTCTGGATACCCAGGAAGAAGTCTCGATCTACTCTGCGGGGGGAGTGCTACAGCGCTTTGCCCAGGACTTTCTCGAATCGGAGGCGGTGGCATGAGGATACCCATGTCCCACGAACCTCAGGTCAGGATTCCCGCCACGTACATGCGTGGCGGTACCAGCAAGGGCGTGTTCTTTCGTTGGCAGGATCTGCCCGACGTTGTCCAGTCGCCTGGCGCTGCGCGCGATGCCTTGCTGCTGCGGGTGATCGGCAGTCCCGATCCCTACGCCAAGCACACCGATGGCATGGGCGGGGGCACCTCGAGCACCAGTAAGGCGGTGATCCTGTCGAGAAGCGAGAGTCACGATCACGATGTCGACTATCTGTTCGGCCAGGTCGCCATCGACAAGGCCTTCGTCGACTGGAGTGGCAACTGCGGCAATCTCTCGGCGGCAGTGGGTCCCTTTGCGATCAGCAACGGCCTGGTCGACACCCGCCGCATTCCCGAGAACGGTGTGGCCACGGTGCGAATCTGGCAGGCCAATATCGGTAAGACGATCGTCTCGCATGTCCCCATCACCCACGGTGAGGTGCAGGAAACCGGCGACTTCGAGTTGGATGGCGTGACCTTCCCGGCAGCCGAGGTGCCGGTCGAGTTCATGGACCCGGCCGACGGCGATGGGGCGCTATTTCCTACCGGCAACCGTGTCGATGACCTGGATGTACCCGGCCTCGGTGCCATACAGGCCACCATGATCAATGCCGGTATCCCGACCATCTTCGTGAACGCTAAGGAGATCGGCTACACCGGCATCGAGCTTCAGGAGATGATCAATAATGATGCTGGGGCACTTGCGAGATTCGAGTCGATTCGTGCCGCGGGATCGGTGCGCATGGGCCTGATCGCTCATGTTGATGAGGCCCTCAACCGTCAGCACACCCCGAAGGTGGCCTTTGTCGCCAAGCCGGCCGATTACATTGCCTCGAGCGGCAAGTCAGTGTCTGCTGCCGAGGTGGATCTGCTGGTGCGCGCAGTATCGATGGGCAAGCTGCATCACGCCATGATGGGCACTGCCGCTGTGGCCATCGCGACCGCTGCAGCTATCCCCGGCACCTTGGTTAACCACGCGGCCGGCGGTGGGGACCGTACCTCGGTCTGCTTCGGTCATCCCTCTGGCACGCTGAGGGTCGGCGCCCAGGCCACTCAGGTCGACGGCGAATGGAGGGTGGACAAGGTGGTGATGAGCCGCAGTGCACGAGTGCTGATGGAGGGATGGGTTCGGGTGCCCGGTGATGTCTTCTGAGGTGCGCTAGGCTGAAGTCAACATTGTGCTTAACCATGTTCCCGGCGCCCTATCTATTCTCAGGGTCCTATCCATAGCAGGAGCAGAGTCAATGAGTGCTACTGTCGAAACCAACGTCCGCCCGGACTACGACATCGAGCTGCAGAAAATTGCCGACTACGTACTCGATTACCGGATCGAGAGCAGTGAGGCACTGGACACCGCCCGCAACTGCCTGATGGACACCCTGGGCTGCGGCTTGTTGGCGCTGCGCTTTCCCGAGTGCACCAAGCATCTGGGGCCGCTAGTGGAAGGTACCACCGTGCCGCACGGTGCCCGTGTGCCCGGCACCTCCTTCCGGCTTGACCCCGTAAAGGCTGCCTGGGACATCGGCACCATCATCCGCTGGCTCGACTACAACGACACCTGGCTTGCCGCCGAATGGGGCCATCCCTCCGATAACCTGGGTGGCATCCTCGCCGTGGCCGATCACCTTTCCCAGCAGCGTATCGGCCAGGGGGAAGCGCCACTGACCGTGCGCGATGTACTGGAAGCCATGGTCATGGCCCATGAGATCCAGGGCGTGCTGGCACTCGACAACTCCTTCAACCGTGTCGGCCTCGATCATGTGGTGCTGGTCAAGGTGGCCTCTACCGCCGTGGTCGCCAGGATGATGGGCGCCAACCGCGAGCAGCTGCTCTCAGCGCTCTCCCATGCCTGGGTCGACGGTCAAAGCCTGCGAACCTATCGTCATGCGCCGAACGCTGGGTCGCGCAAGAGCTGGGCAGCCGGTGATGCCACGTCACGTGGCGTGCGCCTGGCCGACATCGCCATGCGCGGCGAGATGGGCATCCCCGGGGCGCTCTCGGCGCCGCAATGGGGCTTCTACGATATTCTCTTCAGTCATACCAACAAGGATCTGGCGACCAAGCCCGAGTCAGAGCGCAAATTCAGCTTCCAGCGCGAGTTCGGCAGCTACGTGATGGAGAACGTGTTGTTCAAGATCTCCTTTCCGGCGGAATTTCACTCCCAGACCGCCTGCGAGGCGGCGGTGACCTTGCATCCGCAGGTCAAGGATCGACTGGACGAGATCGACAGGATCGTGCTGACCACGCACGATTCGGCGATTCGTATCATCTCCAAATCGGGTGCTCTCGCCAATCCCGCCGACCGCGATCACTGCCTTCAGTATATGACGGCCGTGCCGCTGGCCTTCGGCAGCCTGGTAGCTGAACATTATGAGGATACGTTCCACGAGGCCAATCCGGTCATCGATGAACTACGCAACAAGATGGAAGTCGTCGAGGATGAGCGTTATTCACGGGATTATCACGACCCCGAGAAGCGCTCCATCGCCAACGCCATTCAGGTGTTCTTTCGTGATGGCACCTCCACCGAGCGGGTTGAGGTCGAATATCCGCTGGGTCATCGCCGCCGCCGTGCCGAAGGTATCCCGGCGCTGGAAGACAAGTTCAAGCATAATCTGGCCACTCGATTCCCGGCGGGTCGCTGCGAGATGATCTTCCAGCTCTGCAAGGATCAGGAACGCCTGGAAAGTACGCCAGTCAACAGGTTCGTCGACCTTCTGGTGATTTGAAGCCAGAGGTCTTGGCGTTTTCACAGAAGGTGGGCTATATTTTCTCATGGCCTACTCTTGCATTAGCGCGACTGGCATCGTAGGATACGCATCCGCTGCCGGGGACGGAGAACGTTTCCGGCGGTGGAGGCGGACGAAGTGGTTGTTTTTCCTGAGGTTGGACGCGATTGGCAAGACAGATCGAATTGCCTCGGGGGTTGACATTCCCGCCGAACTCGGTAGACTACGCCTTCCTCGTCGGGCGCTGGCAGTGACCAGCAACAGCGAGCCGCTCTTTAACAATCGATCAGGTAATTCATGTGGGCGCTTGCCGATGTGTCAGTGACCAGTCACTGAGATATCA
>NZ_JAHCLU010000013.1 GCF_018448785.1 Halomonas jincaotanensis
TGGATCGCATCGCGGCGGCAGTCCGCGATCCTGGCATGCAGGCGCGCCACGCGTTGCTTGGCCTTGGCGCGATTCTTTGAGCCTTTTTGCTTCTTGGCCAGCCGGCGCTGAAGGTAGGCCAGCTTGGCTTCGTCGCGTTTCAGGTGGCGCGGGTTGCCGGATGTTGCCCCGTCGCTGGTGATGAACAGGTCGGTCAGCCCCAGGTCAATACCGGTCATCTTCGGCGTAATCGGCAGCGCCTCTGGCGAGAACTCGCACAGGCAACTGATGAAATAACGCCCTGCACGATCCCTTGAAATCGTGATGCTGGAAGGCGGGCCGGGCAACGGGCGGCTCCAGCGGATCGGCAAGGGGACGTTCGACTTGGCGATGGTGATCTCGCCATCCCGGTAGCGAAACGCGGCCTTCGTCAGGCGGATCGACTGTCGGCCATCCTTGCGCTTGAAACGCGGATAGCGCGCCCTGAGCTTGGGGTTGAAGAAGTTGTCGAAGGCGGCTTTCTGGTCACGCGGGGTTTGTTGCAGGATCACGCTGGACACATCGGCAAGCCAGGGATACGCAGCTTTCAGCGCCACTAGCCGCTTTTCCACTGCCGCATGCGACACCGACTCGCCGCGCTGCTGAAAGGCCTCAGTACGAAACGCTAATGAGTTGTTCCAAATGAAACGGGCAGAGCCGAACGACTGTGCCAGAAGCTCGGCCTGCTCAGGCGTAGGATAAAAGCGTTCCTTGTAGGCACGTTTCGTCATACTGGAAAAATATCAGGGGTTGGTGTCTATATCAACTGGCACCGCTTCGCGGTGCGCGCTTATATCACCCGCCCGAGTGGGCGATGCTTTACGCGCTGTTTGGTAATGAAAGACAACGAACGGACGAAGGCAACGACAACAACGAGACCGTTGACCATTAATTGATGTTAAGCCTCCGCGGTTCGGCGAAGCCATAGGCAGCCAAGCTCGCTGTCAACCGAGCGTCGTAGCCAGTGACAAAACTGGCCCCGGGGACAAGCCCGCGTGAGGCATTGGGCACGACCTCGGCAACACGCCGGGCGATGGCTTCACCGGAGTCGATCCAGTTGACACCCTTCGGCGAGGCGTCCACCAGGAAGTCCTTCAGCAAAGGAAAGTGTGTGCAGCCCAGCACGACCACGTCCAGGTCGGGTTCGATCCACAAGGGCGCCAGTGCGTCGCGAATCACTGCGGCATCCACTGACTCACCGGCGAGCCAGCGCTCCGCCTGGACCACAAGGGCGTCGGCGGCAACACGAGTGACGCGACAATCGGCAGCAAAGTCGTGTATCAGCTGGAGGGTATAAGGGCGGGATATCGTGGCGCTGGTGGCCAACAGGCCGATATGGCGTGACTGGCTTAGGCGCGCCGCAGGCTTGATGGCCGGTACCGTCCCGATCACCGGCACGCTGAGACTGGCTCTCAACGGTGCCAAGGCCAGGGTGCTGGCCGTGTTGCAGGCAAGCACTAGTGCCGAGCAATCACTGACGGCAAATGCCGCCTCACACACGGCCAGAATGCGCGGTATCAGCCAGCTGTCCTCGCGTCGGCCATAGGGCATCATGGCATTGTCGCAGGCGTAGGCCAGAGAGGCTTCTGGAAGGCGACGACGCAAAGCGCCGACGACGGATAGCCCTCCCACGCCGGAATCGAAGACCAGTATCGGACCCGCGGTCAAGATCGCCAATCCTCTCTCGCCGGCGCCGATGCTGAAGCAATATGCCGCGATGAGGCCTTCTCAGGCCAGTGACCCGACGTCATGGCGTCCCATTCGGCATTTGTCTTTATCTTGTAAGTACAGCGGCTGAGCATGCTCGAATACAGTGACTGATGGCCAGGGAGCGCGATTCTACCTTAAAACCCTTCAGACTGGCGGTTCCGGGGCCTCGCGGAGCTCTGCATAGAGCTCCGGATATGCCTCCTGCAAGCGCTCCAACTTGGCGGTGGCACCTTCGGGCAGGGCATCAGCCAGCTCATCCAATGCTGCATCGTCGAAGTGCTCCCGAATCAATGGAAAGAGCAGTTCGCGCTCATCGCGTAGATAGGCACGGTGGCTATCCAGATAGGCCTTGAGATCCTCGGAGAAACGATCCATCGGTATCACCGCATCCATGAGGATCATGTCGATATCGTTGGAGAGTCGCTTGAGACGTGTCTGCAATTGCCGGTAATCATTGGCCAACTGTTCGGTTATCTCGACGCTATGGGGTGCGACCCCCCTTAGCTGCTCGGCGCAAACGCGCTCAAGCGGCATGGTAAATCCGTCCATGTAATCGAGAATGTAATCGACGACCTCCCTGACCAACTGGAAATTGGGACGCTCGCCCTGATCAAGCGTCTTCTGCTTCAGCTGCAGGACGTGCAGAATACGCGCCATATTGGCATGATCCAGGCGTAATTGGGTCAGCATCGCCATGTCGTGGCCTCCTGTAATTCGGCAAGTGGTAACGAAGGCACCCCCATTGGACGCGCCAACGATGTCGGTGTTCATCGGATCATGGATTACATTGCCGCACCGGCTCACCCCCGGCAACCAAGATAACCGGATCATCTCAAACTAGCGCCTTGCGGCGAATACTGCCTCTGTCCCAAGGTCGTATTACCGATTCAACAGTTTTCAATTTAGCAGCCCGTCGTCAAGGAGTCAGACAATGGATCTTTTTTCCCCGGCCACGTTTGGCGAGGATGCCCCACTCGCCTATCGCATGCGACCTCGCCAGCTAAACGACTACGTCGGTCAACAGGCGCTGGTGGGGCCAGGCAAACCGCTGCGTCGCATGGCCGAGAGTCGCATCGTACGCTCGATGATTCTCTGGGGGCCACCCGGAACCGGCAAGACGACGCTTGCCGAGATCCTCGCAGCAGAGTCTGGCGCCCATCTGGAGCACCTGTCGGCGGTCATGGCCGGGGTGAAAGAGATCCGCGCAGCCGTGGAGCGCGCGCGCGTTCGCCAGAGCCAGCAACACCCCACACTGCTGTTTCTCGATGAGATCCACCGGCTCAACAAGAGCCAGCAGGACGCCTTGCTGCCTCATGTGGAATCGGGACTGCTGACGCTGATCGGGGCAACTACCGAGAACCCCTCTTTCGAGGTCAACTCGGCACTGCTTTCCCGGGCAAGGGTCCATGTCCTGACCTTGCTCTCCGAGGATGAACTGGTGGAAATCTTGCGCCGCGCCCTGACCGACCCCGAGCGTGGCCTCGGCAAGCGTCGGATTGAGGTTGACGACGAGGTGCTGGGCACCCTGGCTCGCGCAGCAGCTGGCGATGCCCGGCGTGCCCTGGGGCTTCTGGAGACCGCCTGCGACTTCGCCATCGCCCAGGGCGATGGTGAGCACCTGCCCCGCAAGGCGCTGAAAGACGTGATCGGCTATCAGGCAAGCGCCTTCGATAAGCAGGGGGATCACTACTACGACTTGCTGTCGGCCATTCACAAGTCGGTGCGCTCGTCGCGTCCCGACGCCGCATTGCTTTATATGGCTCGCTTCATGCAGGGCGGTGGGGACCCCCTTGACGTGATACGCCGGCTAGCCGCCATCGCGTCCGAAGACGTCGGAAATGCTGATCCACGAGCTTTGCCCCTGGTCATGTCAGCCTGGGATGCCTACCTGCGCCTCGGGGATTACGAGGGCCAGCGCGCCATTGCCCATGCGGCCATTCATCTCGCCGTGGCGCCCAAGAGCAATGCCATCGATCGCGCCTGGAAACAGGCCAAGACCTTCGTTGACAATCAACCCAGTCTCGAGGTGCCGGGCTACCTGCGCAACGCGCCTACCCTGCTGATGGAATCCCTGGGGCACGGGCACGGCTATCGTTATGCCCACAACGAGCCCGACGCGTATCCGGCCGGCCGCACGCACGACTGCTGGCCTGAGGACATTCCCGCCACCCGCTTTTATACCCCCAGCGAATACGGACAGGAGAAACGCTTTAAGCAGATGCAGGAATGGCGCGCTGCGTTGGATGCCGCGGCAGATGGCGAGTCATCTTCCATCCAGGGCCCAGCAAAAAAAGACCCTGCAAACGAAGACCCCGGCTCACCTTAAGCGTGAACGGGGGTCTTCATCGCCATACATCACGAGACTGCGGTTAGGGGGTCATCGCGAAGCCTGGCCAGACTCGCGAATCACGTCGGTGCCCTCAGGGATCTCGAACTCAAAACGCGAGTCGGGAATATCGCTATTCTGCTCCACCTCATCGAACTCGATGGCCGTTCGCTGACCGGTGCTGTCGGTCATCTGCAGCAGACCCAGCCGTTCGCCATAGAACGTCATCTCGAGTTCCTCGAACAGCGTATCTGGGTCGCGGGGCATCAGCGTGAACGACTCGGCGTTGCCTCGTTGCGAACGCGAGACGTTGTAGCTCTCGGTCAGTTCATCCGCACTTCCCGACAGCAGCAGCGCCGGGGTGTGGGTCACGCGATGATCCAGCTCCCTTACCGTGGCTTGTTCGAGGTCCGGGTCATAGACGATCACTTGTTCGCCGTCGGAGACCACCAACTGCTGGTAAGGGGCGTCCACTTCCCAGCGAAAACGCCCGGGGCGTGATAGCCACATGCGCCCATTGGCTTCCTGAAGACGCTGACCACTGCCATCGAGAATCTGCTGTTCAAAATCGGCTGCGTAGGTCTTGAGAGGCTCTAGCATCCGGGTCAAGCGCTCGGCACCTTCACTGGCGAGGGCGGTCAGCGGCATGGCGAGCGTCATGGCCAATACGGCGAGGGGCTTGTTCACTGTCATCGTCTCTGTCTCCCTGGACGGGTCCCACTAGGAAATCCTGTCGTTCGGACCCGGAAACCGCCGGCGTGTTGCATTGACGCCGTCGCTTCCATCTTTACTGCAAGGTTGAATATCACGCCCATCAACCGCTTACCGGGGGTGGCGCCAGCACCTCACGCGCGCCGTTGGTCCCCATGGTGGTGACTACGCCCGCCATTTCCATGGCTTCGACGAGCCGAGCGGCACGGTTGTAGCCGATTTTGAAGCGCCTTTGAACCGCGGAAATCGAGGCTCGCCGCGTCTCGGTGACGAATTGCACCGCCTCGTCATACAGCGCGTCCTGTTCGGCATCGCCACCATCTCCGGCCCCATCCGCTTCCAAGCCCACGAGAGCCTCAGCCGACACGCCTCCCGAGAGGATCTCTTCGATATATTCCGGCTCGCCACGACGCTTCCAGTCTTCCACGATGCGGTGGACCTCGTCGTCATCGACAAAGGCGCCGTGTACGCGGGTCGGCATTCCGGAACCGGCCGGCAGATAGAGCATGTCGCCATGCCCCAACAGGTTCTCGGCTCCGCCCTGATCCAGGATAGTCCGCGAGTCGACCCGCGAGGAGACCTGGAACGCCATACGTGTCGGTATATTGGCCTTGATCAGGCCGGTGACCACGTCCACGGAAGGACGCTGGGTAGCGAGTATCAGGTGAATACCGGCGGCCCGCGCCTTCTGGGCCAGCCGCGCGATCAGCTCCTCGACCTTCTTGCCGACGATCATGAACATATCGGCGAATTCGTCGATCACCACGACGATATAGGACAGCTTTTCGAGCACTGGCGGTGACTGGTGCATCTCCCAGGGCTGTGGTTCCCATAACGGGTCGGCCACTTGAGCGCCTGCCCGCTCGGCCTCGTCCAGCTTGGCGTTGAAGCCGGCGATATTGCGCACACCCATTGAGGCCATCAGCTTGTAGCGGCGCTCCATTTCGGCCACGCACCAACGCAAGGCATTGGCCGCCTCTTTCATGTCGGTGACCACCGGCGCCAGCAGGTGCGGAATGCCGTCGTAGACCGACAGCTCGAGCATCTTGGGATCGACCATGATCAACCGCAGTTCGTTAGGCGTTGCCTTGAGCAGCATCGAGATCAGCATGGCGTTGACCCCGACCGACTTGCCCGAGCCGGTAGTGCCGGCCACCAGCAGGTGGGGCATCTTGCCGAGATTGGCTACTACAGCGCCACCACCGATGTCCTGGCCCAGTGCCATGGTCAGTGCCGAGGCTTCTTGCTGATAGCGGTCGGAGTCGATGACTTCGCGCAGACGGATCATCGCGCGCTTGGGGTTGGGAATTTCGATGCCCACCGTAGGCCGGCCAGGAATCACCTCGACTACCCGCACGCTCTTGACCATCAGCGAACGGGCCAGATCCTTGGCCAGGTTGCTGATCTTGGAGACCTTGACCCCGGCCGCAGGCTTGATCTCAAAGCGTGTGATTACCGGCCCAGGCCAAGTGGCGACCACCTCGGCCTTGACCCCGTACTCACGCAGGCGGACTTCCAGCAGTTCAGCCATGTCAGTCAACTGCGCATCGGTGTAGTTGGGCTGGTAGGCCTCCGGGGGCGTTAACAGACGCAGGCTCGGCAACTCACCGGAGGGCTCGGGTAACCCTTCCAGTTGGGGTCGTTGGCTCTGCAGGTGTTCGACGGTCCACAGCGCCGGCCCATCGGGCTGGTCGGCAGCGGCGCGACCCTGTTCTGCGGTAGCCAGGTGCGGGCTGTGCTCCGTCGACGGCTCCGCCGGGCTGAAGGCTTCATCCCCCGTCGTCTCAGCCAGTGATTCCCCCTCGGCCTCAGCGTCCTCCCCGTCGACGGCTGAGGGCTCGGCCAAGGTCGGCTCGCGGCGCTCGCCCTCATGGGCCGTAGCTGCCGACGAGGCATCCGAAGAAAACCACGACGGAGACACCCTGCGCTGACTCGTTGCGTCTTCCGGTGACTGGCGTGATTCACGAGGCGACTCGGGGGCGATTGATGCGTCGGAGATTTGCCGGTCCGCGTAATCGTCACGGCTCGCACGCAAGGCGGGACCAGGCCAGGCTTCCGTCACCTCGTCATCATCTGACAGCACG
Source organism: Halomonas jincaotanensis (assembly GCF_018448785.1). Lineage (GTDB taxonomy): Bacteria > Pseudomonadota > Gammaproteobacteria > Pseudomonadales > Halomonadaceae > Halomonas > Halomonas jincaotanensis. The sequence continues at coordinate 6,850 of NZ_JAHCLU010000013.1, forward strand.
GGCTCGGGGACGGTTTCCGGCGCAAGGCCGGGAACTGAAGCGGCTGGCCATTTTTTTGTCGCCGCTATGCTTTCCGACCTGACTGGCCTTACCGGCGCGGCAGACGTGCCAGCCGTCGGCGACGACGTGGGTTGTTGCACGTGCGCGGGGGCCGATGTCCGAGACTGCTGAGCAGTATAGGCTGCCTCGGGCCTTTTCGCCGAAGGGGTATGCTCGGGCACATCCCAGGGAATATCGGTCTTGCCGTCGTTACCGAAGCCTGGCTCACGACGCACCGACCCCTCGGTCGCCTGTGCGGGGTCAGTTGCGCGGCGCGCCCCGGGCAGCAGACGCCGCCACCAGCGAGAACCGGTGGGGGATTCCGCCTCATGGGCCGGGGATGTGACAGGCTCTGCCTGCGCCGATGAAGAGACCCGCGTATTGCTGGCCTTGTCGCTGCGTTCACTGCGCCGCTCGCACACCAACCCAAAGCTATCGACAATCCAGTGCCACAGGCGCAAGGCACGCAGGCCCAGCTCATCCATTACGGTGAGCCATGATGTGCCACCGAAGAGGGGAAAGCCGCACAGCATCGCCGCCAGCGCCAGCAGGCCGGTGCCGCCGATACCCACCAGAGGCACCAGAGCACCAACCAGGCCCTCACCAAGAATGCCCCCCGATGAGTAGGGCAGCACACTGTCGGGATGATAGAAATGCAGTGCGCCAAGGGTCGTGGTTCCCAACAGCAACAGCACGAGCCCACCGGTTCTCACGGCCAGAGCCGTGCTGTCCCAGGCAAGATGCACCTGGCGAGAGCGGAGCAAACGCCAGGCAGCGAACCCCAGCATTCCTGGCCACCAGAGCGCACTGACACCGAACAAGGAATAAAGCACGTCGGCGATCCAGGCGCCGATGGGACCCATCCAGTTAGCGACACTCGTTTCCGGGCCCGTTTGCGTCCAGCCAGGGTCGCCGGGCTGGAACGAATAGAACGCCAACAGAAGAAAGACGCAAAGCGCGAGGAGCACAATGGCCACCCCTTCCCCTGCTGCCCCTTGCAAGCGCAGGCCGAAACGTTTCGCCGTTTCCTTTGCATTTGCCGTGTTCACTCGCCGTGGCAAGGACTTGTCATTGGCACTCAATCGTCAATTCCCCTTACGCCACCTGTGACGTATTACGTTTACATCACACTAATCATACCCAGCAAGGGCATGGCATCACAGGGTCTTCGCGGACTAGTATCAGCTTGAGCTATGCTGCAGCGGGCGTCACACTAGCGTTCACGCTCGTAATGAAGCCACTCCTGAATGCTGCCCTGGCTCGCCGACTACCCCGTCATCTTCCCCCCCGTGGAGCTCGCGCTACGCGACCCGGATGGTCTTCTCGCCGCCGGAGGCGACTTGAGTCCAGCCTGGCTGCTCGCCGCTTACCGACGCGGCATCTTTCCCTGGTATGGCGACGACCAACCGATCCTCTGGTGGAGCCCGGATCCGCGCATGGTCCTGTTTCCCAGTGAAATGCGAGTACGGCGCAGCCTCGCCAAGCGAGCCCGTAATGGAGGCTTTCGCGTCAGTGCCGACCGCGCCTTTCCTCACGTGGTCGCCGCTTGTGCCGCCCCAAGGCCTGGCCAGCCCGGCACCTGGATCACCGCCGAAATGAGCAAGGCATACGAGCAGTTGCACGCCTTGGGTGCAGCTCACTCTGTGGAGGTATGGCATGATGGCCGCCTGATCGGCGGCCTTTACGGCATCGCCATGGGACCTGTGTTCTTTGGTGAATCGATGTTCTCACATCAACCCGATGCCTCGAAGATCGCCTTGATGCATCTAACCGATGCCATGCAGGGTGGGGGCGGTAAATTGATCGATTGTCAAATGCACACCTCACATCTTGCCAGTCTGGGAGCTCGGGGTATCGCTCGGGCCGAGTTCATCGGCTATCTTAAAAAGTGGCTAGGCGATGAGAATTGGCCGGGCGAGCTGCCATCAGACGGGGCAACCGGACCTGGCGTCATCCCACCGACCTGGTCATTCGCAAGCATTGGCAGCGCGCAAGAGTCGACTTCAGGGAGAAAGCCGTCGTGAGCAGCAACACCCCGCGGCAGCCGGTACGTGACCTGCGGTTCTTTCTTACTGTGCCGCATGGCTGCAGCTACTTGCAGGGACGCGAAGCTACCACGTTGTTTCTTGACCCTCAGGAAGCGCCTGGGCAAGGCGTTTATGATGCGCTGGCGCTGCTGGGCTTTCGTCGTAGCGGACGTCACCTCTATCGCCCTCATTGTGAGGGGTGCAGCGCCTGCATCTCGGTGCGAATCCCTGTGGATGACTTCACCGCGAGCCGCAACCAGCGCAAGGTGATAGCGCGAAATACCGATATTACCCTGCGTACCCGGCCGGCGATTTTCGACCCGGAGCATTACTCACTCTACTCTCGTTATATCCGTGCTCGACACGCTGATGGCGATATGTTCCCCCCGAGTCACGAACAATATCGGACCTTTCTGACCCTCAACCAGCCTTATGCGCGACTTCTCGAATTCCGCCTGGGTAAAAGACTGGTGGCGGTGGCAGCCTTCGATCAGCTCGAGCATGGCCTGTCGGCTATCTATACGTTCTTCGATCCTGACGACACCATGGATCGCCGTTCGCTTGGCACCTTGGCTGTCCTGTCATTGATTGAGCGAGCCCGTGAGCAGCACATGCCACATGTCTATCTCGGCTACTGGATTCGAGAATCCAGGAAAATGAATTATAAACAAGCCTTTCGTCCTCTGGAGATGCTGGATGGCAGCCGTTGGCGTCGCCTGATCCCCACATAATTCTTCGCGCTGCTTTTTTGCCTTGACGCCCCGCATGCGGCACAATACCGCGCTATTGTATCGGCAAGTTGGCGAGCCCAGGCTCTCGCACCGATCCGATTCATTATTCTCATCCACGAGGGACCGCCTATATGGCACGTGAAGATCATATCGAAATGGAAGGCGTCATCGTTGATACCCTTCCCAACACCATGTTTCGCGTAGAGCTGGAAAACGGCCACGTGGTGACGGCCCATATCTCGGGCAAGATGCGCAAAAACTACATTCGCATCCTCACGGGTGACAAGGTCAAGGTCGAGCTGACTCCCTATGACCTGTCGAAAGGCCGCATCGTCTACCGCTCTCGCTGAGCGGCAGGCGGCGCGCCTGGCCGCCTTCACCCCCCACTCGCTCGGCCTATGCCGTGCACAGCGCCTGACATACAAGGCAACGCCCCGTCCGAAGACGAGGCGCTGTTTTCTGGTCGCCGCCTAGAGACTGCCTACTCAGGGAGCGTCGGCCATCTCCGCTTCGGTGGAAAGGTGTAACTCCCCCTCCTCGACACTGACATGCACCACACCACCATGCTCGGAAAGTTCGCCGAAAAGAATCATCTCGGCCAACGGTTTCTTGAGCTTTTCCTGAATCAGGCGGGCCATCGGCCGAGCCCCCATATCGGGGTCGTAACCCCTCTCTGCCAACAGATCCCGAGCGGCTTCGTCCACGTCGAGTTGCACGCGCTTCTCGTCAAGCTGGGCCTGTAGCTCGACAAGGAACTTGTCCACCACGCTGCGCACAACTGAAGTGGGCAGAGAGTGGAACTGGATGATGCCGTCCAGGCGATTGCGGAACTCCGGCGTAAAGGTCTTGCGGATAACCTCCATGGCATCGGTGGAGTGATCCTGATGCTGGAAGCCGATGGAGCGCCGCGTGGCCTGCTCGACCCCGGCATTGGAGGTCATGATCAGGATCACGTGGCGGAAGTCCGCCTCGCGGCCGTTGTTATCGGTGAGACGGCCGTGGTCCATAACCTGCAGAAGCAGGTTGAAAACCTCAGGATGCGCCTTCTCGATTTCGTCGAGCAGCAGCACGCAGTGGGGCTGCTTGGTGATCGCTTCGGTCAGCAGGCCGCCCTGGTCGTAGCCGACGTAGCCGGGAGGCGCACCGATCAGCCGCGATACGGTGTGGCGCTCCATGTACTCGGACATGTCGAAACGCACCAGTTCGATGCCCATGATATGCGAGAGTTGCCGGGCCACTTCGGTCTTACCCACACCAGTAGGGCCAGCGAACAGGAAGCTGCCCACCGGCTTATCCGGCGACTTGAGACCAGCCCGAGAAAGCTTGATCGCTGCCGACAGGCTGTCGATGGCCTCGTCCTGGCCGAACACCAGCATCTTCAGGTCGCGATCGATGTTGGCCAGCAGCTTGCGATCCGAGCTCGAGACACTCTTTGGTGGAATCCTGGCGATGGACGCCACGACGGCCTCGACCTGATCCACATCGATAGTCTCGACGCGCACCTCCATCGGCAACAAGCGCTGGTGCGCTCCGGCTTCATCGATCACATCGATGGCCTTATCGGGCAGGTGTCGGTCATTGATGTACCGATCCGCGAGACGCGCAGCACTCTCCAGCGCCGCATCCGTGTACTTGAGCTGATGATGCTCCTCGAAGCGCGAGCGCAGCCCCTTGAGGATACGGATGGTGTCATCTACCGAAGGCGCCGGTACGTCAACCTTCTGGAAGCGCCGAGCCAGCGCGCGATCCTTCTCGAAGATACCCCGATATTCCTGGAATGTCGTGGAACCGATACAGCGCAGTTCGCCCGAAGAAAGCATCGGTTTGAGGAGGTTGGAGGCGTCCATCACGCCGCCGGACGCTGCGCCGGCACCTATCACAGTATGGATCTCGTCAATGAACAGCACGGCATTGGGCTGCTTGCGCAACTCCGCCAGCAGGCTCTTGAGGCGCTTTTCGAAATCGCCACGATATTTGGTGCCGGCCAGAAGCGCACCCATGTCGAGCGAATAGACCACGGCATCACCGATGACCTCGGGGACATCCTCCTCGACGATGCGCTTGGCCAGCCCCTCGGCGATGGCCGTCTTGCCCACGCCAGCCTCACCAACCAGCAATGGATTGTTCTTGCGACGACGGGCAAGGATCTGCACTACGCGTTCCAATTCTCGGTCGCGGCCGATCAACGGATCGATCTTGCCCAGACGTGCCTGCTCGTTGAGATTGGTGGCGAAACCTGTCAACGGATTCGTGCTGTTGTCGCTGCTAGCCTCCTCCGATTCCTCTGCCTCCGCCGAGGGCGAGGACTGACTGTGACCATGTCCCGCCACCTTGGAAATGCCATGGGCGATGTAGTTGACCGCATCAACACGCGCGACGTTCTGCTGCTTGAGGAAGTAGACCGCCTGACTCTCCTGCTCGGAAAAGATGGCTACCAGCACGTTGGCGCCGGTCACTTCACTTTTGCCCGATGACTGAACATGGAATACGGCACGCTGTAATACACGCTGGAAGCCCAGCGTCGGCTGCGTCTCGCGATCACCCTGATCGTCGGGGATCAGCGGCGTGGTGGAATTGATGAAATCCTGCAGATCAGACCGAAGCTTGTCGAGGTTTGCCCCGCAGGCTCTCAGCACATCTGCTGCGGACGCGTTATCCAGCAGCGCCAGCAGCAGATGCTCCACAGTCATGAACTCGTGCCGCTTGGAGCGCGCCACGGTGAACGCTGTATTCAGGGTCAGTTCAAGTTCTTTGCTAAGCATGGCAGTCCCCTTCTCGCCGCATAGGGCTTGCGTCGGATCTATCAAGGTCCGGCATCATCAACATCGGGTACAAACGCCGCCGTTGCAAGTTACATCGTCCAACGGCATCGCTTTCACCCCTAGCGACCATGTCCGGGGGTCAGTCCGCTTCCTCGATGTCACTGAGTAACGGATGCTGACATTCTCTTGCATATTGATTGACCTGATGGCTTTTGGTTTCAGCAATGTCGTGAGTAAAGATACCGCAAGTGGCCTTGCCTTGTGTATGAACCGTCAGCATTACCTGCACAGCGGCCTCACTATCCAAGTAGAAGAAGGTCTGCAGCACCTCAACCACGAACTCCATGGGGGTAAAATCGTCGTTGTGCAATATCACTTTATACAGTGGCGGCTGAGCCAGATCCGGCTCGGCGTTCTGTACCGCCAGATCGTCATCGTTCTGCTCCCCGGGGTCACCGGGGCGCGTCATACCAGCGTTGAGCGACGCATGCACTGCCCACGACGCCTGTTCGTCTGTCTTTAACATAAGGCCCACTATCCATCTCGACAAGCCGACTGACGATAACCATCTCAACTGTAGTTGGACGCCATCATTGCGGCAGGGTTCATCGTCCCGCGTTCGTGCCCGACTCATTCGTACGGGGTTTCAACGCAAAGGCCCCCACCCGCCATGCGGCGAGCGGGGGCCCGGGGCCGATACCATGTATTACATGTTATCGGCGACGGCCTGGCCGAACTCGGAGCACTTGAGAAGCTTGGCATCGTCCATCTGGCGATGGAAGTCATAGGTGACCTCACCCTTGGAGATGGCCTTCTCCATACCCTTGAGCACCAGATCGGCGGCTTCGACCCAGCCCATATGACGCAGCATCATCTCCGCAGAGAGGATAAGTGACCCGGGATTGACCTTGTCCTGGCCGGCGTACTTGGGTGCCGTACCGTGCGTGGCCTCGAACATGGCCACGGAATCGGACAGGTTGGCGCCCGGGGCGATGCCGATGCCGCCCACTTCTGCTGCCAGGGCATCGGAGATGTAGTCCCCGTTGAGGTTCAGGGTAGCAATCACGTCATATTCGGCTGGACGCAGCAGTATTTGCTGCAACATGGCATCGGCGATCACGTCCTTGACCACGATATTCTTACCGGTCCTGGGGTTCTTGAAGGTCATCCAAGGGCCGCCATCGAGTAACTCGGCACCAAACTCCTCCTTGGCGAGTTCGTAACCCCAGTCCTTGAAGGAACCCTCGGTGAATTTCATGATGTTGCCCTTGTGCACCAGGGTCAGCGACTCGCGGTCATTGTCGATGGTGTACTGCAGGGCCTGACGGACCAGACGCTTGGTGCCCTCGACGGAAACGGGCTTGACACCGATACCGCAGTTCTCGGGGAAACGGATGTTGGTAACGCCCATTTCCTCGCGCAGGAACTTGATCACCTTGTCGGCTTCCGAGGTACCGGCCTTCCACTCGATGCCGGCGTAGATATCCTCGGAATTCTCGCGGAAGATAATCATATCCACATCGCCAGGCTTCTTCACCGGGCTCGGCACGCCCTCGAACCAGCGAACCGGACGCTGGCAAACATAAAGGTCGAGCTTCTGGCGCAGGGCGACGTTCAGGGAGCGGATACCGCCACCCACTGGCGTGGTCAGCGGCCCCTTGATGGAGACGACGTAATCCTTGACCGCTTCCAGGGTTTCTTCCGGCAGCCAGGTGTCGGCATCGTAGATCTGGGTGGACTTCTCGCCGGCGTAGACCTCCATCCAGTGTATCTTGCGCTCGCCGTTGTAGGCCTTCTGCACGGCTGCATTGATGGCGATCATCATGGCCGGCGTCACGTCGACACCGATGCCATCTCCCTCAATGTACGGGATGATCGGATCAACAGGCACGTTCAGGGTGCTGTCGGCGTTGACGGTAATCTTGTGGCCGCCTTCGGGCACGACGATTTTCTGGAACCCCATTGAGAACTCCCCTGTCTGGTCTGTTCAGTGGAGCGCGAAGTATAGCATTTACCCGCATGATCGGAGTAGGCTTGACCCGATATTTGTCGACAATCCATGGTAGCAAGACCTTGGTCGAATGAGCTCGCTCTACCTCCTGCATAAGCCTTATCATATGCTATCCCAGTTCACCGACCACTCTGTCGCCGGAGTGATGCCCCGCGCCACCCTTGCTGACATCATCACGGTACCGAACATCTATGCGGCCGGTCGACTCGACTATGACTCGGAGGGATTGCTGCTCCTGTCAGACGACGGCCAGTTGATTCACCGTATCGCCGACCCACGTCACAAGCAGCCTAAGGTGTACCGCTTGCAGGTCGAGGGCTGTCCCGACGATGCGTCTCTGCAAACCCTGCGGCATGGCGTTACCCTGAAAGACGGTCAAACACGGCCGACCAAGATACGACGACTGACTACCAGCGGACTGGCCGAGCGCGACCCGCCACTGGACCCGAAACGCCATGCCGAAACCCAGTGGCTGGAAATGACATTAACAGAGGGGCGCAATCGACAGGTCCGCCGAATGCTGGCCCATGTCGGTCATCCTGTGCTGCGCCTGGTGCGCGTCGCCATCGGCCCCTGGCAGCTCGACGACATGGCCCCTGGAGAGTGGCGCCGCGAGGTGCTTCACGTTCCGCGCCCTGTCGCTGCTCATTCAAAACGATCACCGGCGAAAACGCCGCGTCCCAAACGCCGCAATGGAGAGCGCCGATGAAACGCTGGCAACCCTACGTGACCGTGGCCTGCGTTGTGGAACGCGCCGGCCGCTTTCTGATGGTCGAGGAGGATCGTGGCGGTCCTCACACCCTGTTCAATCAGCCAGCCGGTCACCTGGAACCCGATGAGCGAATTCGCGAGGCAGCGCTGCGCGAAGTACGCGAGGAGACGGCCTGGCAAGTCGGCATAACGGACTACCTGGGCATGTACGTTTACCAGACACCGGATGGCCACACGTTTCACAGCCACGGTTTCTTCGGCATGGCCTTGGCTCACCTGGGCAACGATCTCGACAAGGGAATTCTCGCCACCCACTGGCTAACGCTTGAAGAACTCGAGGCGCTCGAACGCCAGGGACGCTTGAGAAGCCCCATGGTAATGCGGCGCGTCCGTGACAGCCTTGCTAGTAAATTCTATCCCATGCACGTGATTCACGAGCGCTAGCCGGTCGAAGCGCGAAGCCTGCATCGTGTATAATTCTGGTCCATTTACGATTCACGTTATCTGAGAGCGCCCATGACAGCCCCTCCAGGCAAGGTGATTGTCGGCATGTCCGGCGGTGTCGACTCCTCTGTATCAGCGCTGCTGCTGCTTGAGCAGGGCTTCGACGTCGAAGGACTGTTCATGAAGAACTGGGACGAGGACGACGGCACCGAGTATTGCACCGCCAAAAACGACTTGGCGGATGCCGAAGCCGTCTGCGCGAAACTTGGCATCAAATTGCACACCGCCAATTTCGCGGCCGAGTACTGGGACAATGTGTTCGAGCATTTCCTCGCCGAGTATCAGGCCGGGCGCACGCCGAACCCGGACATCCTGTGTAACCGCGAGATCAAGTTCAAGGTATTCCTGGAATACGCCGAGATGCTCGGTGCCGAGAAGATCGCAACCGGCCACTATGTTCGCCAAGGACAGGTCCGCGGACGACTCGATGGTAACTTCCGGCCACGCCTGCTCAAGGGCCTGGATGCCAACAAGGATCAGAGCTACTTCCTGCATGCCGTGCCGGAGGCCGCCATCGCGCGTACCCTCTTTCCGGTCGGCGAGCTGGAGAAACCAGACGTGCGCGCCATCGCCGAGCAGCATGACCTGATTACGGCGAGAAAAAAGGATTCCACCGGCATCTGCTTCATCGGCGAGCGGCGTTTTCGAGATTTCCTGCAGCAGTACCTGCCGGCCCAGCCAGGGAGCATCGAGACACCCGACGGTGACGTCATCGGCGAGCATCAGGGCTTGATGTACTACACCCTGGGGCAGCGTCAGGGCCTGGGCATTGGCGGTGTGGCCGACTACCTGGACGCCCCCTGGTACGTGGCCGCCAAGGATCTCGAGCGCAATGTGCTGGTCGCCGTTCAGGGCAAGCACCACCCGCTTCTGTACACCGACTCGCTTGCCACCGAAGCCGTGGACTGGGTCGCCGGCGCTCCCCCGGCGCGCGAGGCTCGCTGTTCGGCCAAAACCCGCTATCGCCAGGACGATGTGCCCTGTCACATGCAGGCGCGCGACGACGGCGGCGTGGTGATTCATTTCAAAGATCCCCAGCGGGCCGTCACGCCCGGCCAGTCCTTGGTGCTCTACGACGCAGACGTCTGCTTAGGCGGTGGAGTGATCCGCCAAACCTGGAACGCCAAGGAGCTCGCCGCATGAGCGATTCCACCCCCATCCACCGCGCCCCGGCCACTCCCGTAGCGCGCCAGGCGCTGGCCTTGGCCGGTGTGTTCCAGGCCGCCAGTCTGGTCGATGAATTGGCCCGTACCGGTCAGGTCGAACAGCGCGTCTGGGAGACCCTGATCCATGCCACTCTGGACACCAACCCCGAAAGCTTCGAGGCGATCTACGGCGGCCATCCCAACAACCTCCGCCGTGGCCTCGAGGTACTCGAAATGGTCGTCGGCCGGCGCCAGGCCAACCCAGTCGTGCTGCGTTACGGGTTTTCGCTGCTGATGCTGATGAGCAAGCTACGCAACAATAACGCCATGATGGACGAGCTGGGCCAGCACCTGACACGCATCCAGGGCCAGGCCGAACATTTCGGCGAGACCCACGAGAACGTGATTGCCAGCCTCGGCGAGGCGTATCAGAAAACGGTCTCCACCTTCAAGACGCGCATTGTCGTTCAGGGTGACCCCTCGCTCCTGCAGACCCGCATGATGCCCGAGCGCGTCCGCGCCATTCTGCTCGCCGGCATCCGCTTTGCCCTGCTGTGGCACCAGCAAGGCGGTCGCCGCTGGAAGCTGGTCGTCCAGCGCGGCCCACTCAAGAAGACGCTCGACCAACTGGGCTGATCGCCTTTATTTACCCGTTTCGGAATCCAATGCATGCCAGCCGCTCCCCTGACACTTTCCGCCCTTACCGCCCTCTCGCCGGTCGACGGCCGCTACGCCGCCAAGGCGGAAAGCCTGCGTGAGCACTTCAGTGAATTCGGCCTGATTCGCGCCCGGGTCGTCGTCGAGATTCGCTGGCTGCAGCGCCTCGCCGAGATCGACGAGATTGGCGAAGTCCCCGCGCTTTCCGCCGAGGCCACTGCCTTTCTGGAAGCGATCATCTCCGGCTTTTCGGTGAGTGATGCCGAGCGCATCAAGGAGATCGAGCGAACCACCAATCATGACGTCAAGGCGGTGGAGTACTTCCTCAAGGAGCGAATTGCTACCCAGCCCGAGCTGCATGCCATCACCGAGTTCGTGCACTTCGCCTGTACCAGCGAGGACATCAATAACCTGTCCTACGGCGTGATGCTCACCGACGGCCTCGCCGCGCTGCTGCCGGTGATGCACCAAGTCACCGACGAGATTGGCGGCCTTGCCCATGAGCATGCCGAGCAGTCAATGCTGTCGCGAACCCACGGCCAGACGGCGACGCCCACCACCCTAGGCAAGGAAATGGCCAACGTGGCCTATCGCCTCAAGCGCCAGCTGCGCCAGATCGAGAACGTCGAAGTGCTGGGCAAGATCAACGGCGCGGTCGGCAACTACAATGCCCACCTGGTTACCTACCCCGAGGTCGACTGGGAAACCAATGCGTGCCACTTCGTCGAAGGGCTGGGGCTGACCTTCAATCCCTACACCACCCAGATCGAACCCCACGACTATATCGCCGAGCTGTTCGATGCGATCTGCCGCTTCAATACTATCCTGATCGACTTCGCCCGGGACGTCTGGGGTTACATCTCGCTGGGTTACTTCAAGCAGGGGACCGTCGCCGGCGAGATCGGCTCGTCGACCATGCCGCACAAGGTCAACCCGATCGACTTCGAGAATGCCGAGGGCAACCTGGGGCTGGCCAATGCGATTCTCGGCCACTTGGCCCAGAAACTGCCGATTTCCCGCTGGCAGCGCGACCTGACCGACTCCACGGTGCTGCGCAATCTCGGTGTAGGCCTGGCCTACGGCCTGATCGCCTACCATGCCGCGCTCAAGGGCATCGGCAAGCTCGAGGCCAATCCGACCCGCCTGGCCGACGATCTCGACGGTAGCTGGGAAGTGCTCGCCGAGCCCATCCAGACCGTTATGCGCCGCTACGGCATCGAGAAACCCTATGAAAAGCTCAAGGAATTGACGCGCGGCAAGCGCATCGACCAGGCCGGCTTTGCCGCCTTTATCGACACGCTGGACCTGCCAGCGACGGTCAAGCAGGATCTCAAGACGCTGACGCCGGCCACCTACACCGGCAATGCCGCCGACCAAGCCAGGAAACTCTGACCATGTCCGCCGACACCCCCCGCGTCCTGCTGGGCGGCCTGAGTGCCGCGGAGTTTCTCCGCGACCATTGGCAGCGCCAGCCATTATTGATTCGTGGCGCCATCCCGAGCTTCGAGAGCCCATTGGATGCCGACGAACTGGCAGGGCTCGCCTGCGAAGAGGGCGTCGAATCCCGCCTGGTCGAAGCGCGTGGTCGCGATGCACAAGGCAACGAGCGCCCCTGGCAGGTCCGTGAAGGCCCCTTCGATGCGACCACCTTTGCCGAGCTTCCCGAGGGCGATTGGTCCCTACTGGTTCAGGCCGTGGACCATTACGTGCCCGAGGTGGCCGAGCTCCTCGCCGCCTTCGACTTCCTGCCCCGTTGGCGGCTTGACGACATCATGGTCAGCTACGCCCCGCCCGGCGGCAGTGTCGGGCCGCATGTCGACCAGTATGACGTCTTCCTGCTACAGGGCAGCGGTACGCGGCGCTGGCAGCTGGGTGGCCGGGTCGACGATGACGCGCCGATTCTCGAGGGGATCGACCTGCGCATTCTCGAGCGTTTCGAGGTCACGGCGGACCATGACTGGCGGCTCGAGCCCGGCGACATGCTCTACCTGCCCCCCGGCTGGGCCCATCACGGCGTCAGTCAATCCGACGACTGCATGACCTTCTCGGTGGGCTTTCGCGCCCCGTCGGCGGACGAAGCCATTACCTCGTTCGCTGATTATCTTGGCGAACAGCTGCCCGCCTCGTGGCGCTATGCCGATGCCGGCATGACGCCACCGAGGGACCCGGCGGAACTCGACGATGCCGCGCTGTCCCGCATGCGCACCTTGATTCTCGACACCCTCGACGATCCGGTCCAGCTTGGCGAATGGTTCGGTCGGGTGATGACCCAACCCAAGTATGTCGACCAGCTGGTCGCCAACGAGGAGCCGTCCGACATCGAGGTGCTTGTCGCCACGCTAGAGGACGGCGAGGAGCTGGTGCGCAGCCCCGGCTCCCGCTTCGCCTGGCGGGCCACGGAAGACGATCAGGCAACGCTTTTCGCTGACGGCGACGGCGTTCCCTGCGATCTGCGGCTTGCCAAGGCGATTGCCTCCGACACGCCGCTCGATGCCGAACTGCTCGCACTTGACGGCGCCCCCGAGGTACTGGCGCAGCTGCTCGATGCCGGCAGCCTGGGGTGGGTCGGCGAATTCGACACGGATTAGTGCCATGCTCACGTCTCTGGAAATCCTCGAAGGCGACTGGCTGCTCCTGCGTGATGCCGCAAGCGATATCCGTCGCGTGGTGTTCATCGAGGAACAGCACGTCTCACTGGAAGAAGAGTGGGACGGCCGGGATGCCGAAAGCCATCACTTTCTCGCCCTGCTCGAGGGCCGTCCCGTGGGTACCGCACGCCTGCTGCCCGATGCCCACATCGGTCGCGTTGCGGTACTCGCCGAAGCACGCGGGCGAGGCATCGGTGTGGCCTTGATGCAGTCAGCCATCGCCACCGCACAACGCCACGGACACACCACCGTCGAACTCGCCGCCCAGACCCATGCCCTGGGCTTCTATGAATCTCTTGGTTTTCGCCCTGTCGGTGACGCGTTCATCGAGGCGAATATTTTGCATCGCAATATGCAGCTAACGCTGCGTTCTTGAACACCTGAAATATCAGTTCCTGCCGAAAATTAACTACACGACGACCCCATGAAGCGTCACTCTTGTAGTCGAGCTACAACTTCCCTTTCCCCCAAATACCAATTGCCGAAGCCCGTCGGCAAGGGGCACAGTAGGGTTCATGCAGAGGAAGATAATCGCCTGGCAAGCGTTGATCGGGTATTGGGTGTTCAAGAAACTGTTCTAAAACATCGCCTCGCTCGGGATTCGACTAAGGTCGCAGAGACAAGCCGCGACAACTGGTCGAACCTGACATCATTTCGCAGGTGCAGCATAATCGGTTACCGAATGATGCACCCAGCGATTCCAGCGACCGACACGCCACAGACAGCGATCTGGTGTTTCGATCACGAAAAAAACCCTCCTGACCTGAAGGTAGGCCCCATGGCAGCATTCAACGACGAACTCAAGGCACTGGCTCAGCTGCGCGAGGCCCAGCGTGGCAAGTGGGACAATATCAATCCCGAGTACGTGGCACGCATGCGGGTCCAGAACCGTTTCCAGACCGGCCTGGATATCGCCCGCTACACCGCCAAGATCATGCGCGACGACATGGCGGCCTATGACGCCGACAGTTCACAATACACCCAGTCACTGGGTTGCTGGCACGGCTTCATCGGTCAGCAGAAAATGCTCTCGATCAAGAAACACTTCGGCACCACCAAGCGTTCGTACCTCTATCTTTCCGGCTGGATGGTCGCCGCCCTGCGCTCCGAGTTCGGGCCGCTGCCCGATCAGTCCATGCACGAGAAGACCACCGTGCCGAGCCTCATCGGCGAGCTCTACACCTTCCTGCGTCAGGCCGATGCCTGGGAGCTCAACCACCTGTTCCGTGATCTGGAAGAGGCCAAGTCAGCGGGCGACAACGCCAAGGCCGACCAGCTGATCGCCAAAATCGACGCGCACGAAACGCATGTAGTGCCGATCATCGCCGACATCGATGCCGGTTTCGGCAACGCCGAGGCCACCTACCTGCTGGCCAAGAAGATGATCGAAGCCGGCGCCTGCTGTATCCAGCTCGAGAACCAGGTGTCCGATGAAAAGCAATGCGGCCATCAGGATGGCAAGGTCACCGTGCCCCACGAGGACTTCATCGCCAAGATCAACGCCGTGCGCTACGCCTTCCTGGAACTGGGCGTCGAAGACGGCGTGATCGTCGCCCGCACTGACTCGCTGGGTGCCGGCCTGACGCAGAAGATCGCCGTGACCAAGGAACCGGGGGATTTGGGCGATCAGTACAACAGTTATCTGGATGGCGACGAGATCGACAACGCGGCGGATATCGACAACGGCGACGTGGTCATCAAGCAGGATGGCAAGCTGGTCAAGGTCAAGCGTCTCGCCTCGGGTCTCTACCAGTTCAAGCCGGGTACCGGGGAGGATCGCGTGGTGCTCGACTGCATCACCAGCCTGCAGAACGGTGCCGACCTGCTGTGGATCGAAACCGAAAAACCCCACGTGGGTCAGATCGCGGCGATGGTCAACCGCATCCGCGACGTGGTGCCCGATGCCAAGTTGGTGTACAACAATTCGCCGTCATTCAACTGGACGCTCAATTTCCGCCAGCAGGTGTTCGACGCCTGGCAGAAGGAAGGCAAGGACGTTTCCGCCTACGACCGTGCCGCCCTGATGAGCCCCGAATATGACGACACCGAACTTGGCAAGCTGGCCGATGACTGGGTGCGCAACTTCCAGCGCGACAGCGCTCGCGAGGCCGGTATTTTCCATCACCTGATCACCTTGCCGACCTACCACACCGCGGCACTTTCCACAGACAACCTCGCCAAGGGCTACTTCGGTGAGGAAGGCATGCTGGCCTATGTGGCAGGTGTTCAGCGCCGCGAGCTTCGTGAAGGCATCGCCACGGTCAAGCATCAGGACATGGCAGGCTCCAACATCGGCGATGATCACAAGGAGTTCTTCCACGGCGACGCGGCCCTGAAAGCCGGGGGCAAGGACAACACCATGAATCAGTTTGGCTGAATACCGCTCTGGCTCGAAAACGATGGCAAGGCTTAGGGGGAAGCGATCGGCTTCCCCCTTTTTTGTGCTAAATTTTCACACTTTTTCACCAGCGCAGCGCGTACACTGGCCAGCAATTACACCCTGTCGGCTGGTCAAAGACCGTTAAGATCGTTAAGCTGTTTAGTGAACACTGTTTTTTAACTAGTTCGTGACCGGCAGCAGCTTGGGAGCCCACCTCACGGCTCGCTGATCCGAACGAATGTCCCGATATCTGCAGGAGGTTCTCCATGAAACATCTTCTTCCCGTGCTGGCGCTCAGCGCCTTGACGCTGGCCGGTTGTGCCAACACGTCGCCCTATTCCGGCAACGTGTATTCGGGCAACCAGGCCAAGTCGGCACAGACCGTGAGCTTCGGAACCATCACCGCCCTTCGCCAGGTCCAGATTCAGGCCGACAGCCGCGCCGGAGGCCTGCTGGGTAGCGGTGGCGGAGCCGTCATCGGTGGCCTGCTGGGTAATCAGGTAGGCGGTGGCTCAGGACGCCAGCTCGCGACCGTTGCCGGTGCGCTGGGCGGTGCCGTCGCCGGGACCAAGGCCGAAGAATCCACGAACCGCATCGCTGCCTGGGAGATGGAAATCCGTCAAGACAATGGCCAGAATGTCGTGGTGGTTCAGAAAGCCGACCAAAACTATCAGGTTGGTCAGCGAGTTCGTCTGATCGGTAGCGGCTCGAATGTCAGCGTTGCGCCCTACTGACACGGTCCTACGCCGCTAATACGGCTCGGACTCACCGTTGTTAACCACAATGCCCGCGGCAATCTATTGCCGCGGGCATTGTGGTCTCGAGCATCTCGTTGCTAGGGTCCGCTCAGTGGAAATCTGCCTTGTTCTTTACCCAGCCGACCAGCTTGATACCGATCAGGGCAGCCAAGCCAATGAGGATGGCCATCAGCAGGATGTCCACCGGTCGAACCACCGTCGTAGCGCCAATGATGGCCAGCGCCAGGCTCCATACCAGTCGGTTGTCACCGTGGGTTTCCATTACCGATGGCAGCATCTTGTCGAGCCCTCGGCTGACGCTGACATCCCAGCGGGTGTAGCACAGGTAAAATATCACGGCGAAAGCGATCAGCCAGATCACGGCTTGTGTCATGGATAGTCTCCAGGCGGTATAGATACAACAGGTTGAAGCGTGAATGCACCAAGGGTATCGCCGCCGGTTGAGCCACGCAACCGCGTTGACGCGCGTGAAATCGCCTCAGGATTCAGAGAAGTATCCTGAAATTCTTCCATTGCCCTGACAGCCCCCCGATTCCCGCGTTATCATGATGATGTACATGCACTCACCGAAAGGTATCTTCATGCAGATTGCGCAGAATTCAGTTGTCGCGTTCCATTACACTCTGACCAACGATGCAGGTGAGGTGCTGGACAGCTCGGAAGGCCGCGAGCCGCTCACTTACCTCCACGGCGCCGGCAATATCGTACCGGGCCTCGAGAAAGAGCTTGAAGGCCACAAGGCAGGTGAAAAGATACAGGCCACCGTAGTGCCCGAAGAAGGCTATGGCGAGAAACAGTCACAACTGGTGCAGGAAGTGCCGCGCGATGCATTCCAGGGTGTTGAAAGCGTCGAGCCCGGCATGCAGTTCCAAGCGCAGACCCAGGGCGGCCCGTTGATGGTCACCGTGACCCAGGTGGAAGGCGATACGGTGGTCGTGGACGGTAATCACCCCCTCGCGGGCCAGACGCTCAACTTCGACGTAGAAATCGCCGAAGTTCGTGCCGCCAGCGAAGAAGAAGTCGAGCACGGTCACGTCCATGGCGAAGGCGACGGCCATGGCGAAGCGGCTCAGCAGCAATGAGGCAACGTTAAAAGCCCAATGTCAGCACGCTTCGCAGAATCAAGGGGCAGCCATCGGCTGCCCCTTTTTCTGTGTACGCGCCACTGATGACTTGCCAATCCTGATACTCCCCCCTACTTTTCCGGCCAACCGTTGAGCATTTGGCCACTCATCTCGCTAGTACTTTCTCAGCGTCAAGTAACCGCCCCAGAGGCGGGTCGCCGTGGTGACCAGGCAGGCGAGCGCGAAAACGCTGGCCAGCCACGCAAAATGTTCTGGCCAGAGGCAGAAAACCACGAATGCCACAACCGTTTCGGTCCCCTCGGTGAGCCCATGCAGATAGTAGAAAGCCTTGCTCTCGAACTGTGGCCGCTCGAGATGATGCTTGGTCGCCATGATCGCGAAAGCCAGAAACGAGGTGCCGGTACCGATGAAGGCAAACAACAGGAAGGCGGCGGGTAGCGCATTGGTCGGTGGGTCCGCCAGAGCGAAACCCAGCACCACCGCCGCGTAGAAAACGAAGTCCAAGCCAATATCGACGAAGCCTCCTGCATCGCTGGACTGGCCAAGATGACGCGCCAATGCACCATCCAAGCCGTCACCCAGGCGATTGAGGAGTATCACGGCCAGCGCAGTGTGATACCACTCCATGGCCAGCAGCGGCAACGCCAGCATGCCGATTAGAAAGGCCGCCAGGGTGACCTGGTCGGGACGCACCCCAAACGTCGCAGTGAGTCGCGCCAGCGTCGTCAAGGGCCCTTGGGTCAAGGGCATGGTCCAGCGGTCGAGCATCTCAGCGTCCTGTCGTATCGTCGTGTCGTGCCTTGCCACGTCGCCAGGCGAAATAACCCGCCAGCCACCCCAGCACGCGTTCTGGTTTATGAGCATTCTTCCAGCTACCTGCCGTGGCCTTTACCGCCTCGCTGAACGTCGGGTAGGGATGAATCGTGCCTAGCAGCTTGTTGAGCC
The DNA here is from genome assembly GCF_018448785.1 of Halomonas jincaotanensis. GTDB lineage: Bacteria > Pseudomonadota > Gammaproteobacteria > Pseudomonadales > Halomonadaceae > Halomonas > Halomonas jincaotanensis. Next base: position 25,253 of record NZ_JAHCLU010000013.1, read on the forward strand.
CGATCCCCTGGGTCATGGCCAGGGTGAATTCAGCAAGCATCTCTCCGGCGCCGTGGCCGACGATGGTTGCGCCGAGAATACGGTCTTTACCCGGCACGGTCAGCACCTTGATGAACCCTTGGGTCTGGCCCTCGGCGATGGCACGATCCAACTCGCTGAGGTCGTAACGCGTCACCTCCACCTCGATGTCGTCGCGGCGCGCCTCCTTCTCGTTGAGGCCGACCCGCGCCACCTCGGGGTCGGTAAAGGTGACTGCCGGCAAGGCCCGGTAACTGACCCGAAAGCGCTTGAATTCACCGAAAAGGGCATTGACGGTGGCATGCCAGGCTTGATGGGCGCTGGCATGAGTCAGCTGGTAGGGGCCCGCCACATCGCCACAGGCCCATACGTTGGGCAGCACGCTCTGTAGCGACTCGTCCACATCGAGTGTGCCGTCCGCACGCGTCTCGACCCCTAACGCCTCCAGTCCCAGACCTTCCACGTTTGCCTGACGCCCCACGGCCACCAGCAAGCGGTCGAAGGGCAGCGTCTCATGGGGCGATTCACCAGCCTCGGCGGCCTGCATAGTCAGCATGTGACCACTCTCAGGATCAGATACCACGCGCAGTGCTTGCGTGCCGGTGCGCACCACGACGCCCTCCTCGATCAGTCGCGCCTCGACCTGAGCCGCCACATCACGATCCTCCCGGGGCAACAAATGCTCGCCCATCTCGACCAGGATCACGCGGCTGCCCAGCCTGGCGAAGCTCTGACCCAGCTCGCAGCCGATGGGACCACCACCCAGCACCAAGAGGCGTTGCGGCAGGCGCTCCAGCTGCCAGAGATTATCCGAGGTCAGCACCTCGATACTTTCCAGGCCAGGCAAGGGGGGCACGCGCGGCCTGGCGCCACTGGCGATGATCACATGGCGCGTCGTCAGGACCCGCTCGCCGACACGTACCCGCCAGGGATCCTCCAGGTGCGCCTGACCACCGATTACCTCAACTCCCAGGCCCTCATAACGCTCGCGGCTGTCGTGTGGTGCCACCTCACGCACGGCCCGATGAACATGGCCCATTACCGCCGCAAAATTTACCTCCGGCTTGCCCGTCTGAATGCCGAAACGCTCGGCATCACGGATGCCGCTGACCAGTCGGGCCGCCCTGATCAATGCCTTGGACGGCACACAGCCGGTATTCAGGCAGTCCCCGCCCATCTGGTCGCGCTCCACCAGCGCTACCTTCGCCTTGACCGCCGAGGCGATGTAGCTTGCTACCAACCCCGCAGATCCGGCGCCAATCACCACGATATCCTGATCAAAACGCGTTGGCCGATCGAAACGTTTGCCCAGCTGGCGGCGCTTGCCCAGCGCAACGAGCCCCCGAGCCAGCCAGGGAAACAGCCCTATCAGCACGAAGGAGCCGATCAGCCCCGGCGACAGTATCCCGCCCAACGACTCGAGCTCACCCAGTTCACGGCCAGCATTCACGTAGACCGCCGTACCCGGCAACATACCGAGCTGGCTGACCCAATAGAAGGTCAAGAGGCGCATGCGTGTCAGACCCATGACCAGGTTGATCACGAAGAAAGGGAACAGAGGGATCAGGCGCAGGGTAAAGAGGTAGAAGGCGCCTTCGCGCTTGATACCGGCATTGATGCGCCTCAGCTGAACGGCAAATCGACGCTCCAGCGGCTCCCGCGCCAAGGTGCGGGCGATCAGCGCCGCCAGCGTCGCCCCCAGGGCACTGGCGAAGGAGATCAACACCAACCCCCAACCGAAGCCGAACAGGGCGCCACCCAGCAACGTCAGCAGCGTGGCACCGGGAAGCGAAACCGCAGCCATCGTCACATAAATGAGAAAGAAGCCACCGGCCACCGACAACGGCTCGGCCGCAAGCCAGACCTGAAAGCGTGACTGTTCGGCTTGCAGATTGGCCAGGGTGAGGATTTCATGTGCCCCACTGAGGAAATAGACCGCCACGACGAGTAGAACGGCAGCCAGGAGGATCAAGCGACGTCGAGTCAAGGGTAGGGCTCCTGGGAAAAGCTGCCTCGCGCGGCAGCATTCGTATCAGACACCTGTGTCGTGGCGTGCGGCGATAACTTACAGCACGTTGCACCGGCACGCGGTACATGTTTAAACAAGGATTGTACGGAACCCTCTACAAGCGACAACCTCTAATCCTTTATCCCTGAGCCAAGGAACCACTCTATGACACCTTTCATGACGCTTTCTCCAGGCCGCTTCCTTATCCGTGCCCTGCCCGTCGCCATCGCCTTGTCAATACCCGCCATGACAATGGCAGAGGAAGAAGCCGACAGCGCTCGTGCTGTCTTCGCCGGCGGCTGTTTCTGGTGTGTTGAGGAAGCCTTCGACCCAGTGGAAGGCGTCCTCTCCACCACCTCGGGCTTTAGCGGCGGACATGTCGAGGATCCCACCTACAATCAGGTCGTGGCGGGCGATACCGGCCATACCGAGGTGGTCGAAATAGAATATGACCCGAGCGTCGTCGACTACGCAACGCTGCTTGAGGTGTTCTGGCGCAATATCGACCCTTTCGCCGTGGATCGACAGTTCTGTGATGCGGGCGATAGCTACCGTAGCGAGATCTTCGTGCTCGATGATGAGCAGCGCTCACTTGCCGAGGCAAGCCTCGACAGTCTGGAAGAGCGCTTTGATCAGGAAATTGCCACCGAGATCACTGACTTTGAAGCCTTCTACCCCGCCGAGGAATACCACCAGAACTACTACCAGGAAAATCCGGTGCGCTACCGCTTCTACAAGTCGGCGTGTGGCCGCGTCGAGAGGCTGGAAGAGATCTGGGGCGATGAAGCCGGCGGACTATCTTGAGACTCTTGCGTTTACCGCTTTCTCACGGCGCCACAACCAACCGGCGATCGCAAAGGTCACTCCCAGCACCAGCCAGGAGCCGATCGCCACACCCAACCACCCACCGAGTTGCCAGAAGGGTTCAAGCCAAAGGCTTCCCAGGCTGGCACCGCAATAGTAGAAGACCAGATAAAGGGCCGAGGCGCTGCCTCGGGCTCGTTCGGCATGACGGCCAACCCAGCTCGAGGCCATCGAGTGCGAGAGAAAGAAGCCGAAGGCATTGATCGTCAGGCCTACGATGATCACTGGCAGCGAGCTTGCCAAGGTAACGATCGTACCGACCATCAGAATTCCGATCCCCAGCATCATGCATACCGGCTGGGGCAAGGACTTGGCCAGTCGACCTGACAGCGCCGACCCGAGGGTACCGCCGAGGTATGTGACGAAGATCAGGCCGATCAGGCGGGCGCCCAAGCCGAAGGGCGCATCGGCCAGACGGAAGGTGATGTAACTGTACTGGTTGATAAAGATCAGGAAATTGAGCCCACCCAGCAGATAGGCACCGAGCAACAAGGGGTTGCGCAAGTGCCCGACCAGGTCGGCCACAGCGCCCTTCAGTTCGAAAGGACGTGGTGTGAAGGCCCGGGAAGCCGGGAGTAGCCTCCAGAACAGCGCCACGCCGACGAGCGTCATCAGGCCCACCGTCATGAAGCTCGCCGGTGCGCCGCCGATTTCCGCCACAGCGCCACCGACAACACGACCGCCGATTCCGCCCAGAGTATTGGCGCCGATGTAGAGCCCGACCGCCGAGAGCAGCGCCGGCCGGTCAAACTCATCCCCCATCCAGGCGATGGCAACTGCCGGCAACCCTCCCAGCACGAAGCCCTGCAGGGCGCGTAGCAAAAGAAGGATCTCGAAGTTCGGCGCCAGCGCCAGCCCCAGCGACATCAACCCGGCCGCCAACAGCGTGTAGCGCATGATACGGTCACGGCCGATGGCATCGGATAGCGGGCCGAAGACCAGCAGCGAGGCCGCCAGGGACAGGGTCGCCAAGGACATCACCAGACTGACCACTAGGGTCGAGACACCAAACTCGGTGCGCAAGGCCGGCAATAGTGGCTGGGGAGCATAGAGGTTAATGAAGACGAGAAAAGATCCCAGGCAGAGCGCCAGGGTCGCGCGCCACCAAGGGGGGCTTCGCGCCGCGATTCGACCGGACGTATCGCTCATCCGTTACCGGTAGTCGCGACTCGCTGAGCCAGTTGCACCGGCTCGATGGCCCGTCGGGCCTGCCAGTAATAACGCTGCCAGTAATGATGATCGAGTTCCGAGACCGTCACCCCTTGCGACCTGGATGCATGCAGGAACAACCCCTCACCGAGATAGATACCGACGTGCCGATAGGGACCCGGGGGCTGGAAAAACACCAGGTCGCCGGCCTGTAGCTGGCTGCGCTCTACCGCTTTGCCCAGCTCAACCTGCTCACCCGTGGTTCGTGGCAAGTCATAGTGGAAGCTGTCGCTGAAGATGTTCTGCACCAGTGCCGAGCAGTCGACACCCCGTCCCGTCGTGCCACCTAGTCGATACGGCGTTCCTACCCAGCGCTCATGTTGGTCGAGCAGCGCCTGACGCACCACGGCGGGAGACGAATGCTGGAAGCGTTCCAGGTTGCGAAGCGGATTGTCGACCGGCGACATCATGGGGTCCCAGTTATCGGGTAACCCCGGCAACTGGTGGGCGAAATAATCATCCTGGGCCGGCGGTGCTCCGGTATCGTGCGGCGCGTTGGCACAACCGACCAGTAAGGCAACGGAAACCGCAACCATCGTGGCTCTGAACGGCGTTCTGCACAACCGGGGGGCGCTCATCTAGCGATGACCTCATTCCTTGAGCCGCACCCTGTCCGCCGCGCGACTGCTCGCGTGTCTCGAACTGGTGGATGTCGTTGTGGCAGTGATGCAGGAGAAGGACCGGTATCACTGCCACAACGGCCTGTCGGCGACTCACTTCGTGGCGACGACTCCCGACAAAGGAGCCTATCGATAAGACCCGTACTATAAATCACATGTCCCGCACAAGGCGAGAGCTCAATGCAAGGCGTGGGTGTCGCCTGGCAAGGTATCGATATGCACGGGCGCCCAATGGCTTGGACGAGCCCCAGGATAATCGAGGCTGGCCCAGGGTCCAGCCAATGGGGGGGCCGCCGTCAACCAGGCGACAAGCGCCTGCCGGAAGCCGGCGAGAAAGGCTTCCCGCTCCGGCGTCTCGCCCATGAAGAACGAGAAGCCCGTGTAGAGGCCCCGGGCGAATTCCTCCCAACCGCCATAGTGAGCGGCTGCCAAGTCGTGCGCCCTCTCCAGCAGGGAAATGAAGTCCGACGCACCGAGCCAACCGAGTTGGCGACCGGCAATGGCCAGGTCAACGGCCTGCGAGATGTCCCAGGCCGTCATGTCGGTATCGTTGCAGCCATCCTCGTTGTCGCGAACCCGCTTCAGCCGGAGCAGATGATGCCTCTCCTCTTCGCTGCAATCGCCCGATTCCAGCGTACTGATCTCCGAGGCAAGCCGACCGGCATTCAAGGTATAGGGTGCATAGTTGATCTGATACTCCTGACGGTCGCCGGCCTCAAGCAGGGTGTTTAGAAAATCGATCAGCTCATCGGCAGAGTGCAGGTCATAATGGCCATCGACCCATTCCCGGATCGCGACACACTCTCGCTCGCTCTCGGCATGCGGCAAACTCCAGGCGGCGCTGTTCAATGGGCCGACCAACGACATCGCCGTGAAGTGCGCAAGGCTCGGACGGGGACCGGGCTCCTGCCAGGCGACCGCTTGCCAATCGAGCCAATGAAACTCGCTTCCCGGATCGTCCAGGTGCCAACGAATCTCATCGACCAGCGATGGCTGGCTATCCTCGGGCAGCAGCGCCTCCCAACTAGCCCAGGCCTCGAGCAAGCGTCGCGCGTCGGGATAGAAGCGGCACAAGGAGCTGCGCAGCGCCTCGGATAACACGTTCAAACCCTCGCTATCGAAGGCCTCGCTATCGAAGGCCATCTGGAGATAGAACGCGTACTTCTCGGCCATTTGGATAGTCGCGGCATAACGGCTCGCCTGGCGCAACGCATCACGATTCGCCAAGGCCTCGGGGTCGGGGTGCCCGAATGAGGTCACTGCCGGTGGCAAGGCGCCATGAACGGCATCAGCAGCCAGCTGGTTGAGATGATGGGCCTGGGCCGGCAACCAATAGCGGGCCAGTGCCTGCACGCCCTCCTCGGCATGCAGATCCAAGGTCTCGCGCAGATACTCTCGGGCATCCTCGCGCCTGACCGCGAGCGGGGTGGAACCGGGACCCTGGCGGGTCGCGACCTCCGGCTCGCGTACCGCGGACAACGCCAGCACCCAGTGGTGGGGGTCACGCCGCCAATCACGAATGAACTGACGCGACGCCTCTATTGATGCCGGCGCCAACAAACCCTGAAGTGGCGTTCGCCACGGGCTCACCGGCGACTGCATCAACAATCGCCAATCGCTGCCGAGCGCCGTCAGCCGATTGCGCCCTTCGAACAGGCTTCGGCCGCGCTGATAGGCCCGAGCCAGCGCCGACCAGTCGCTGTAGCGACGCACGATCAAATCACCACCGTGCAAGGCAAACTGTTCCGCCTCGTCGGCGTCGAGCCATCCCAGGCATGCCCCCGACCAGGCAAGATCGATTAGTCGCAGCCAGTCCCAGGCAGCCCACTCCAGCGGCTCACCCTGGTCGACGAAACCCAATAGCACACGGCCGTAATCCCGCTCAGTGTTCTCCAGGCCATCGCGCCATTGGCGCCGCTCGGCATCATTCAAAGACAGCAGCCGCGTTGCATCGAGATCCCATCCCTGTCGGTCGCCCTGGGCCCCCAGCCACAACAGGGCGCGAATCAGATCATCGCGACCACGGATCTGCCAGGCCTCGGCCAGCCATCCTTCCAGGTCGGCCCAGTCGATCACCGATCCTGGAACTTCGAGTACCGGCGCGAAGCCAGCACGCAGCCGCCAGACGCGCTCGCCAGGGCCATCGGGCCAGAGCGGCAGCTTCTCGTCGTGTACAGCCAGCCACTCCTCGAGTCGCTCCCAGGTGATGCCGTCACCCTCGTGTTCCAACACAGAAAGCGCTTCGCAAGCCTCACAGAAGCCATCATCCCCGCGCACCCATCCTTGGGCACTGCGCGCCTGTCGCAATGCCGTCAGCCAGGCGTCGAGGTCGGCATAATGTGCGGTGATTTCCTCGGCAAGGCGCTGCGTCCAGCGTCGGGCGCAGGATGGCGACAGCCACCCAGCGGCGCCGGCCAGGGCAATCAGCTCAAGGCCATCCAGCAAATGGCCGGCATCGACACCACTGCCACCACTTCCCATGGCGCCAAGCAATTGCCAGCCCAGTTCACCCCGATCATTGACGCCCAGATCAGCAAGGCGTGCGGACGCCGCCTCGGCAGTGATCGACAGCGGGTCGGGCGCAAAGGCCCAATCGCATAGCACCAGCTGCTGGGCCCACCAGGCATTCAGGGCATCGACCAAGGCTCACCTCGAATTTCGCGAAAGACGAACGGCACACCTCAGCGTACCAAAAAAATTTAGGCGACTGATTGTAGCCGAAAGCAGCGCTGGCGCCGATGGTTCAACAACATGAAATCGCCTTCCTGCCGAATGCCCTTGTGGGTAAGATAGCTAGGCTTGGCGTAACGTTTAATATACTGCACACTTGTTCGACATGATGATCAACCGTCTCAGGAGAGGACATGACCTCGCAAGCCGATCTACTGGTTGACAAGGCCTATATTGCCGGCCAGTGGCGTGATGGTGAGCGCCATTTTAGCGTCACCGATCCCGCCACTGGCGACGTGCTAGCCGAGGTGCCCGACCTCGATGGCGAGGCGGCGCGTGAAGCGATTGCCTCCGCCGAGGCGGCCTGGCCAGCCTGGCGCAAGCTGCCTGCCAAGGAGCGGGCAGCCCTGTTGCGTGCCTGGTTCGATGCCATCATGACCCACCAGGAAGCCCTCGCCAGGCTGATGACCCTGGAACAAGGCAAGCCGTTGACGGAATCGCGGGGCGAAGTCGCCTATGGCGCCTCCTTCGTGGAGTTCTATGCCGAGGAGGCCAAGCGCATGGCGGGCGAGACTCTGCCCAGCCATGGCATCGACAAGCGCATTCTGGTCTTCCGCGAGCCCATTGGGGTCGTAGCGGCCATCACGCCGTGGAATTTTCCCCTGGCGATGATCACTCGCAAGTGCGCCCCAGCCCTCGCCGCCGGCTGCCCAGTGGTCATAAAGCCCGCCGAGGCGACGCCCCTCACCGCCCTGGCGCTGGCCAAGCTGGCCGAGCACGTCGGCTTCCCCGCCGGTGTACTCAATGTTGTGACCGCCTCGCGACCGGCCGAAATCGGTGAAGTGCTGACCACCGACCCGCGAGTACGCAAGATTTCCTTCACCGGCTCCACGCCGGTGGGAAAGAGGCTACTCGCCCAGTGTGCCGGTACCGTCAAGAAGGCCTCCATGGAACTTGGCGGCAACGCACCGTTCATCGTCTTCGATGATGCCGATCTCGATGCTGCGGTCGAAGGCGCCATCGCCTCCAAGTACCGCAACTCCGGCCAGACCTGCGTCTGCACCAATCGTCTGCTGGTCCAGTCGGGTGTCTATGAGGCGTTCCTCGACAAGCTGGCCGCCCGTGTCGCCGAACTCAAGGTCGGCAACGGCCTGGACGACGGCGTGATCCAGGGACCGCTGATCAACCAGGCCGCCGTCGACAAGGTCGAAGCGCATATCCATGATGCCCTGGCCAAGGGGGGCCGACTGATTGCCGGTGGGAAGCCACACGCCCTTGGCGGCACCTTCTTCCAGCCGACCATCATCGCCGACGTCACCATCGAGATGCGCGTCGCCACCGAGGAAACCTTCGGCCCATTGGCACCGGTCTTTCGCTTCGACACCGAGGAAGACGCCATCGCGATGGCCAATGCCACCGAGTTCGGCCTGGCGGCCTATTTTTATGCACGCGACTACCGGCGCATCTGGCATGTCATGGAAGGACTGGAATATGGCATGGTGGGCGTGAACGAAGGCATTATCTCAACGGAATTGGCGCCTTTCGGTGGCGTCAAGGAATCAGGCCTGGGTCGCGAAGGTTCACGACACGGCCTGGACGAGTACACTGAACTAAAATATGTCTGCGTCGGCGGCCTCTGATCGCCCGCAACGTCTCACAAGGAGGCAGTATTCATGAACAACGCCCAACTTAACGAACTCAAGCAGCGCTATGTGGCCAACGGCGCCGCCAGCCCCGCCACGGCCTTCGCCGAGCGTGCGGAGAATGCGCAGGTTTGGGATGCCGATGGCAATCGCTTCGTCGATTTCGCCGGCGGTATCGGCGTGCTCAACATCGGCCATCGCCACCCCAAGGTCGTTCAGGCTGTCAAGGACCAGCTCGACAAGGTCATGCATACCTGTCAGACGGTGATGCCTTACGAAGGCTACGTGAAGGTGGCGGAAAAGCTCAGCCAGATCACACCGGTACGCGGCCATGCCAAGGTCATGCTGGCCAACTCCGGCGCTGAAGCGCTTGAGAACGCGGTCAAGGTCGCGCGTGCCGCGACCGGCAAGACCAACGTCGTGTGTTTCGACGGTGGCTACCACGGCCGCACCTTCATGACCATGGCCATGAACGGCAAGGTCAATCCCTATCAGACCGACTTCGGCCCCATGCCGGGCACTGTTTTCCGCGCGCCCTACCCGGTGCCCTATCACGGTGTCAGCGAAGATGAGGCACTGCGTGGCCTGAAGATGGTGCTCAAGACCGACGCCAATCCCAAGGACACCGCGGCGATCGTCCTCGAGCCGGTCCTCGGCGAAGGCGGCTTCTATCCTGCCTCGACGAGCTTCCTTAAGGCGATCCGCGAGATCTGCGATGAGCACGGCATCCTGATGATCGTCGACGAGGTGCAATCCGGTTTCGGCCGCACCGGCAAGATGTTCGCCATCGAGCACAGCGGCGTGGAGCCGGACATCATGACCATGGCCAAGAGCATGGGCGATGGTATGCCGATTTCGGCCATCGTCGGTACCGACAAGGTCATGGATGCGTCTGGCGCCAACTCACTGGGCGGCACCTACACCGGCAGCCCCGTTTCCTGCGCCGCGACGCTGGCGGTACTCGAGGTCTTCGAGCAGGAGGGCATTCTCGAGAAGAGCCAAGCGCTCGGCGACAAACTGGCCAAGCGCTTCGCCCAGTGGCAACAGGACTTCGACTGCGTGGACAATGGCCGTAACATGGGCGCCATGGCCGCCGTCGACCTGGTATCCGACAAGGCCAACCACACTCCAGATGCTGACCTGGCGGGCGCGCTATGCAAGAAGGCCCGCGAGAAGGGCTTGATCCTGCTCTCCTGCGGCATGTACGGCAACACCATACGCTTCCTGATGCCCGTCACTATCGAGGATGACGTGCTCGAGGAGGGTCTCGGCATTCTAGAGGCATCGCTCAAGGAGCTGGTCGGCGCCAAGCAAACCGCCAACGCCTGACGCCATCGGTGACCCGCCCAACAGAACGCGCCTCCTCACGGAGGCGCGTTTTTTCATGCCGTAACGAGCTCTTCAAGCCGATTCGATAAGTGACCGTCCTCAGGCCGACATCAGATTGGCCTTGTCGTCACGCGACCAGACGCGATGCTGTCCCATGGCCTGGGTGAGCGGTGCAAACACGTCGTCCAGCGTCGCCCCCAGGATGATCCCATCTTCCTGGGTCGGTACCTGGGCCGCGCTCAGCAATGCCTTGCCCTCGCCAATGGCCGCAATGGCCTTGAGATGCTTGTAGGCTTCCTGCACGTAGTAGCGTCCCAGACCGGATTGCGAGAGTGTCTTCACACTTTGCTCACCGCCCACCACGATCACCGCATCCAGGGTCACCGATGGCTGACCGTTGAGCATCGCATCGGGCACGATGGCCTGACCGTTGGTGGACTTGACCGGTGCCATGCTGGGCGCGATGACCATACCCTGCGCCCCTTCGGCTTTCAGTTTCGCCTTGGCGGCTTCCACCTGTTTACCATCCACGCCGTCGGCCACCAGGATCGCCACCTTACGGTACAGGATGTTATTCGGCAGTCGCGCCATCAGGCTTAGCGCCGGGGAGGCCTGCAACGAGCTCCGGCCAAGCTCGTCGGCCGGCGCAGGCTTGCTCGTTGGCGCCTCGATGCCATGGTTCTCGCCGACGCGACGCGCCAGCTCCAGATCGATATTGGGCAATATCTCCTGAATCACGCGCTCGCGGATCCACGGCCGGGCGACCTTGGAAAGCTCGAAGGTATAGGCATCGATGATGTGCTCTTTCTCGACATCGGTCTGGCTGTTCCAGAACAGCGTCGCCTGGGAATAATGATCACCGAACGAGTCACTGCGAGCCCTCACCTTATGCGCGTCGACACGCTCATAGTAGCTCTCGAAGCCGCCGTTTTCCGCCGCCGCCGGCGTCTCGCTGGGCCAGCCGCCATCGATCGAATTGGGCTCGTAGGATGCCTGACCCTTGTTGATCGTCTGGCGATGCATGGAATCGCGCTGGTTGTTGTGGAACGGGCATACCGGCTGGTTGATGGGAATCTCGTGAAAGTTGGGCCCCCCCAGCCGCAGCATCTGGGTATCCAGGTACGAGAACAACCGCCCCTGAAGCAGCGGATCATTGGAGAAGTCGATACCCGGCACGATGTTGGTCGGATTGAAGGCGACCTGCTCGGTCTCGGCGAAGTAATTGTCGGGGTTGCGGTTGAGCACCATCTTGCCGATCAGGGTGACCGGCACCTGCTCCTCGGGGATGATCTTGGTGGGATCGAGGATGTCGAAGTCGAACGTGTGCTCGTCCTCCTCTTCCACCACCTGGACACCCAGCTCGTATTCCAGGAAGTCGCCGTTCTCGATATCGTCCCACATGTTACGGCGGTTGAAGTCGGGGTCACGGCCCCAGAGCTTTTGGGCCTCATCCCAGATCAATGAGCAGGTACCCGCCAGTGGCTTCCAGTGGAACTTGACGAAGCGACCCTTGCCTTGCTTGTCGATCAAGCGAAAGGTATGCACGCCGAAGCCTTCCATGTTGCGGTAATGCCGAGGGAATGCCCGGTCGGACATTGTCCACAATACCATATGGGTGGACTCCGGCATCAGAGAGACGAAGTCCCAGAAGGTATCGTGGGCCGACTGCCCCATGGGAATCTCGTTGTGGGGCTCGGGCTTCACCGCATGCACGAAATCGGGGAACTTGATCGCATCCTGGATGAAGAACACCGGCATGTCGTTGCCTACCAGGTCCCAGTTGCCCTCGTCGGTGTAGAACTTGGTGGCGAAGCCGCGAACGTCGCGCACGGTATCATTGGAACCACGCGAGCCTTGCACCGTGGAGAAACGCACGAACACCGGGGTCTTCTTGCCGGAGTCCTGAAAAAGACCGGCCTTGGAATACTGAGCCGCGTTCTCGTAGGGCTGGAAGTAACCGTGCGCTGCCGCTCCCCGGGCGTGCACGATACGCTCGGGGATACGCTCGTTGTCGAAGTGGTTGAGTTTCTCGCGGAAGATGAAGTCTTCCATCAGCGTGGGGCCGCGCTCCCCGGCCTTCAGCGAGTTGTGGTTGTCGGAAATGCGCAGCCCTTGGTTAGTGCGCAGATCATGCCCCTCGGAATCGCTGCGGTAATGCTCCAGGCTATCCGACTTGCTGTTCTCGGTCGTCTTGACGTCCGTATCGTTGGGGCCGCTACTGTTCGGCGTCGTATGCGGATTATTGGCCATGCAAACGCTCCTCCTTTGCGTTCATTCATGACCCGGTAGCCAGCGTTCAGCTGCCTCACCGAGCCACGCGGTTGCTGGCAAGCTCACTCCAGAGCTGCCTCCCATTCAAAGTAGTCGGTGAAACGTCACAAGCCTAATAGGCGTGGCTTATTGTTCGCACAGGCAAGGGTAATTGGCAGCGAGTCCGCATTGCTCGTGCCGCCGTTGAAACTCGGCTGTCGCAAGCTGGTAATCTTGCCGTCAGAAAGGCGACGATGGCATGAGGCGTCGATCGGTCACGCCGCGGATGGAGTCGCGATGTTTCGTACCCTTGCCATACTTCGATCGCTGCAAAGCGCTCATCACACCTTGGAAGACGTTCAGGTCAGTCTCCAGAAGGCGTGTGATTACCGCTGGCTGAGAGAACAGCTGCCCTGCGGCGTGGTGACCGACACCAATGACACCCTGTCAGATGGTACGCCTGCCTTAACCATCACTCTGCCGTTCCTGGCCACCTCGGCGCGACGGCAGGGCGGGAAATGGCCGGAAGCACCCGACGAGCGCGAGCGCTGTCATGTGGAGGGCGCCCATGCCTGCCGTGCCGCCGGCGCGCCGGCGTATCGCAAGCTCGAAAGCCTGTCGCATGGGCTGGTTCATGGTGCCCTGGCGGTCTTGAAGGATGCCGCTCGCTTCGACTACCTGCTGACCACGAATGCCATACGTTTGACGTGGCGGTGTCTGGAGCATATAGACGGCCCTCTGAAAAGTGAACTGGGGCGTTGGCTCGACGATCGCGACCAGCTCGCTGGACGCCATGGCCTCTTCCTGCTCGAGGTAAAAATCCCCAGTGCGACTCCCCATGTCTCACTTCACGGTAAATGGCTGGACACCCAGACAGACACTTACCGACGCATCGTGCCGCGCCATGCGGGACCCTGAACCCTCGGACACTATTGGATGCCACGGGAATGGCCTAAGCTTGAGCGTCGATTCGCCGCTAACTCAGGGAGGAAGCAATGAGCGACACCGATCTTGGCACGCTGGATGCCAGTGCCCTTGCGGCACTTTATGCCTCGGGGAAAGCCTCCCCGCTTGAAACGACCCGGGCGGCGCTGGAACGTATCGATCGCTTCAACGGGGCGGTCAATGCCTATACCTACGTTGATACAGAGGGCGCCGAGGTGTCCGCGCGGGCATCGACTCGCCGCTGGCACCAGGGAGCCCCTTTGAGCCCAATCGATGGCGTGCCGGTATCGCTTAAGGATTTAACGGAAGTCGCCGGCATGCCAGCACGCGAAGGCTCGCGCCTGACACCGGCGACGAAACGCGAACATGACAGCCCGCCGGTACGAATGTTGCGAGAGGCAGGCGCCATACTGCTCGGCAAGACCAATACGCCGGAGTTTGGCTGGAAGGCCGTCACTGACAATCTTGTCTACGGTACGACGTACAATCCCTGGGACACGCGCCTGACCCCGGGAGGTTCTTCAGGCGGCGCCGCCGTTGCCGCCGCCCTCAACATGGGGGTACTGCATCAGGGTGGCGACTCCGGTGGTTCCATCCGCATCCCCGCGGCCTTTACCGGTGTCTTCGGCTTCAAACCGTCCTTCGGCTGGACGCCCCAATGGCCTCCCTCCAAAGAGCCCTCGCTTTCGCATATCGGTCCCTTGACGCGCAACGTGCGTGACGCGGTGCATATGATGAACGTGATAGGGCGTTACGACTTTCGCGATCCTTACGCCATTCGCGGTCAACCCGACGACTGGGGCAGCCACCTCGCCAACGACCTCGATGGCCTGCGAATCGCCTATTCGCCTGACCTAGGCTACGCCAAGGTCGACGACCAAGTGGCACGGCGCGTCCGCCAGGCCGCGGAAACGCTTCAGTCGCTGGGTGCGGTGGTGGAAGAGGTCCACCCGGGGTTTGTCTCGCCCATCGAGACCTTTCAGACTGTCTGGTTCACAGCATCACTGGAGCTGTGGTTACAGTGCAGTGAATGCGAACGCGAGCTGCTCGACCCTGGCCTGGTTGCCAATGCCAAGCGTGCGGAGGCGTTGAGCGCGGTGGACTTCTTCCGTGCATTGAACGACAGGGCCCTTCTCACTGAGCGACTGGAACACTTCAATCAGAAGTACCACCTGCTGATGACGCCAACGGTACCGCTCGAACCCTTTGCGGCTGATCACGAAGTGCCGCCGGGAAGCGATATGCAGGATTGGGAAGAGTGGGCGCCCTTCTCCTACCCTTTCAACCTCAGCCAGCAACCTGCCGCCTCGGTACCTTGCGGCTTTACCGATAGCGGTCTGCCCGTCGGTTTCCAGCTTGCCGGCGGCAAGTTCGATGACGTTCGCGTATTACACGCCTGTCATGCCTATCTGGAAGCCTGTCCGCCCCGCTTCCCGACAATGCCCAATCCCACCAGCACCTCCTGAAACGATTCGCCCGGCTAATGCCGGGCGAATCGTTAGAAGGATGGATGAAAAGCGTCAGCCGCTCTTGACCTTCGAAATCACCCACAGCAACAGCACGGCGCCCGCGATGGCGGTGACCAGCGAGCCGACGAAGCCGCCTGCCTGCAAACCCAGCAGGCTGAACAGCATGCCGCCGATCACCGCGCCGACGATGCCCACCCCGATATTACCGAGGATGCCGAAACCGCCACCACGCATGATATGACCGGCAATCCAGCCCGCCAGACCGCCAATGATGAGCCAAGCAATCAATCCCATGATCATTTCTCCTTTTTACATCAATTCAAGGCCAGGCTGTGATGGTGCCTCAGGTAAGTTGGCGAAGAAAGAGCGACCTCAAAAAGAGGAACCCGGCTCAGCAAGAAAAGCCAGTTCCTCGGGACTGGATTCGCGGCCCAGAATGGCGTTGCGATGTGGGTAGCGTCCGAAGCGCTGAAGGATCTCACGATGCCGATGCTCGAAACGCAGGTTCTCTTCAAGACCCGGTTGGTCGAAGAGTCTAAGGGCCTCTTCATGTATCGCAAGCGATTCACTATGCATATACGGCATATAAAGAAAGGCGCGCCACCCTACATCGAGATGGCGGTCCGCCGCCTGGGCCACCGCTTCCTGGGCCAATGCCAAGGCCATCGCGTCGCTGGCGAAGGCCTCAGTCGTATCGCGATACATTTGGCGTGAGAACTGATCCAGCACAATCACCTCGGCAAGCCGGCCAAGCGCCGAGCGACGCCAGAGCCAGAGTTCCGCACGATTCGCCGAGGAATGTAATTCCCCGAAGCGCTCGACGATAGTGGCATCCAGTGCGGTGTCCTTGCGAAACCACTGGGCAGGCGTGAGTTCCTTGAACCAGAAATCGAGCACGACATCGGGACGCCCTTCCAGCATGGCAGGTACCTCTCTTCAAGGTAGTTCGGATGATAGTCTCCCAGATTAGCAGCCTTTTCCACCATTACTCCATCGACCCAAGGGCCGCCATGACCGCTTACGACCTGCTGCAGATGCTCACCTATGTGTTCCACATTGTCGGCCTGCTGGTCTGTTTGGCAGGACTGAGCCTGGCCCGGCGCCCCGAACGACGATTGGCGGGACGAACCGTGGCGGCGTTTGGTTTCCTGATCGCCATATTGCCGGTACTGATGCAGCTTTTCGGTGTCATCGAGCCGACGCCGATGCCACCACAGCCGCCTCAGTAGGTCGATGTTGATGTCGATACCAGAAGACATCGGGTAATTAGCCGAAAGGGGTATAGAAGAATCGTTTCAGCGTCTTAGACTTTCCCCACACTCGACCTATACCGATTCTCGCCCCGCGGAGTCGCTTCCTCGGCCCATCTCGCTTTCAAGGATCTCCTCCATGCATGCCCTGACTCTGGCGTCGTTCCTGTTCTTTACCGGGCTCGTTGCCTTCATTACCTGGCGTATCACCCGGCGCGACGACCATTCGAGCACCAGTGGCTATTTCCTTGCCGGTCGGACCTTGACCTTTCCGCTGATCGCCGGATCGCTGTTGATGACCAACCTCTCCACCGAGCAGATGGTCGGCCTCAACGGCGCCGCCTTCGCTGACGGGCTCAGCGTCATGGCCTGGGAAGTGGTCGCGGTGATCGCCCTGGTGGCGCTGGCGCTGTTCTTCCTGCCGCGCTTCCTGCGCAGCGGCATCGCCACCCTGCCGCAGCTGCTGGCGATCCGCTTCGATGCCGGCACCCAGCTGATCACCAACGTGATCTTTCTCATCGCCTATGCGGCGATCCTGCTGCCGATCATTCTCTATTCCGGCGCCATCGGCTTGCAGGGCATGCTCGACCTCTCCGGCCTTACCGGTATCGAGTCCAGCACCCTGTTGCTGTGGCTGACGGTATGGATCGTCGGCATTATCGGCGCCATCTACGCCCTGTTCGGTGGCCTTCGCACCGTTGCCGTCTCCGATACCCTGAACGGGGTCGGACTGCTGGTCGGTGGTTTCGTGATCGTCTACTTCGGTCTCCAGGCCGTAAGCAGCGATGGCGGCCTCATGGAGGGCTGGAATATCCTCAAGGAAAGCAACCCCGACAAACTCGACTCCATCGGCGGTAGCGAACAGCAAGTACCCTTCTTTACGCTGTTTACCGGGGTCTTTCTGATCAACCTGTTCTACTGGACGACCAACCAGCAAATCATTCAGCGCACCTTTGCCGCCAAGAACCTCGCCGAAGGTCAAAAAGGCGTATTGCTGACCGGCTTCTTCAAACTGTTGGGCCCACTCTACCTGGTGCTACCGGGCATCATCGCCTTCCATCTGTATGCCGACCAGGGCGTCCGCGCCGACGAAGCCTATGGACATCTGGTGTTCAACGTCCTGCCGCCCTACCTCACCGGCTTCTTTGCCGCGGTAATGGTCGGTGCCATCCTGTCGTCGTTCAACTCGGCGCTCAACAGCACCACCACCATATTCAGCCTGGGGATATACAAGGGCGTGCTGAACAAGAACGCTTCCGAAGCGCAGGTGGTCAAGTCAGGCAAGATATTCGGCTGGATCATGGCGATCACCACCATGATCATCGCCCCCTTGCTGGCCGGACAGGAAAGCCTCTTTGGCTACCTGCAGAAAATGAACGCGATCTACTTCATTCCCATTCTGGCGGTAGTCATCGTCGGCCTGCTGACCAAGCGCGTTCCGCCCATGGCCGCCAAGCTCGCCCTGGTCGGCGGTTGTCTGCTGATCGCCGCTGGCTACTTCGTGCCGCCCTTCAACCAGTTGCCGGTGGTAATGCACGAGTTCCATTTCGTGGCCTCGGTATTCGTGCTGCTGGTCGCAATGATGCTGCTGATCGGCAAGCTGCGCCCGCGCGCGACCGAATGGGTCCAGGAGGATATCGGCGCCGTCGACCTGACGCCTTGGAAAGGCGCCATTCCCGCCGGGATCGTGCTAGTCATTCTGGTGATTGCCATCTATGTGGCCTTCGCCGGCTGATGCCGTTGCGCCAGGCGGTATCTGCATCGCAGCCTAACCTCGAGCTCACCACGACGCCTCGCCATCGGCGGGGCTTCGTGGCTATCGCGTTTCGTCCTTGCCAGTCGGTCATGACACCCGCACATTAAAGCTGTGACTTTACGGGATGGATACCCCTTTCATGCGTCAACCCCTGGCTCGAGACATACACGACCTGCTGGAACGCGGCCGTGACCGCCAAGTTCGTCTGGCGGTCACCGGCCTGTCGCGTTCGGGCAAGACCGCTTTTCTCACCTCACTGATTAACCAGCTGCGCCACGCGGGGCTCGAGGCTCGGCTGGACTTGTTGCCCGCGGCCCGAGAGGGCCGCTTGCTCGGCGCGCGGCGGGTCAATCAACACGACCTTGGCGTGCCCCGCTTCCCCTACGACCAGGCCATGGCCTCGCTGGATGCCAACCCACCGCACTGGCCCGAGCCGACCCGGGGCATCGGCGAGCTGCGCCTGGTGATCCGCTATCGTCCGGGCAAACGGGGGCTCCTGGGCCGCGAGATCCGCCAGCTGAGCCTGGACCTGTTCGACTACCCGGGAGAATGGCTGCTCGACCTGCCACTGCTGGGGCACGACTATCTGAGCTGGAGCCTCGACCAGCAACCATCCCGGGGCCAGGCGCGCGAGCGCCTGTTTGCCGACTGGCTCGACGCGGTGGCCGACCTGGACCCTGCCGCCGAGGCTGATGAAGCGAGGCTCGCCGAGATCGCCGAATGCTATGCCAAGGGGTTACGGGCCGCCCGGGAGGCCGGTTTCGCCGATCTTCAGCCCGGACGCTTCCTGCTGCCCGGCGAGCTCGCCGGCGCCCCAGTGCTGCAGTTCTTTCCGCTCCCGGCCATCGCGACGCACGACACGGCCAAACTGACCAGATTGCCCTCGGAGAGCAACTACGCCACGCTCAACCGGCGCTTTCGCCACTATCAGCAGCGTGTGGTCAAGCCCTTCTATCGTGAGCACTTTCGCCGCTTCGACCGCCAGATTGTCCTGGTGGACCTGCTGGGGGCGCTCAATGCCGGCCCGGAGCGCTTCGAGGACCTGTCCCGGGCCCTTGCCAACCTGATGCAGAGTTTCGACTACGGCCAGCGCAGCCTGCTCTCGCGCCTCTTCGCGCCGCGCATCGACCGCCTGGCGATTGCCGCCACCAAGAGCGATCATGTGACCCCCGACCAGCATCCCCGCCTCGTCGCGCTGCTCGAGGCGCTGCTCGCCGAGCCGCTCAAGGACCTGCGCTTCGCCAATATTCCCGTCAAGGCGCTCTCGCTGGCGGCCATTCGCGCCACCGAGAGCCGCGAAGTGAGCCTGGAGGGGCATCGCTCACCGGCCTTGCGCGGCAAGAACCTGGCCGGTGAAGAGCTGCTGATGTATCCCGGCGAAGTGCCCAACACCCTACCGGATCATGACTTCTGGGCTCGCCAGGGATTCGACTTCCCGGCGTTTCGCCCCATGCCCCGCGATGGCGGCGCCCTTCCCCACATTCGCATGGATGCCACCCTGGATTGGCTCATCGGAGACAAGCTGCAATGAGCGATACCCGTCGATCTGACCCGCGTCCGCGGCAGGGCTTCACGCTCGACGACCCCGAGCTCACCCCGCCAATGGGCGACGACCCACGGCCCGGAGCGCGCTTCGCCGCCGACCTGCCCAGCCAACCCTTGGACGATCCGCAGCCGGCCGAACAGGCATTGGAGGCAAGCCTGACCAAGCCCCGCAAGCGCCGCTGGGGACTGTTCACCCTGCTCGGCGGCACACTGGGACTTGGCATGCTGGAAGCCGGCCAAACGCTCTACGCGGCGAGTCTCGGCGGCGACTGGCTGGCCGGGGCCTGGAGCCTGTTCGGGTTATTAGCGCTGGGGCTGGGCGGTTCGGCGCTGCTCCGTGAGCTGTTTCGGTTGCGGCGGCTGAAACAGCACGGCTCGCTACGCGCAAGCCTCGACGCTCTTCCCGAGGCAACACCGAAACAGGCCCAGGCCCTCGCCGAACGCCTTAGAAAAGACCTGGGGCTCGATGATGATCACCCACACTGGCAGGGCTACCTCGCCGCCCGGGAGGCCCACCACGACGGGCGCGACATCAGGCTGTTGCTCTCGCACCATCTGCTCGCGCCCCGCGACCGGGAGGCTCGGCGGCTGATTTCGAGAATGTCGGGGGAGACCGCCGTCATGGTGGCCATCAGCCCCCTGACGCTGGTCGACATGCTGCTGGTGGCATGGCGCAACCTGGCAATGGTCGATCGCCTGTGCCGGCTGTATGGCCTGGAACTCGGCTATGCCAGTCGACTGCGCCTGATGAGAAGCGTGCTCTACAACATGGCCTTCGCCGGGGCCAGCGAGATGGCCAGCGACGCCGGCATGCAGATGCTGTCGCTGAATCTCGCCGGGCGCCTTTCGGCCCAGGCCGGACAGGGCCTGGGGGTCGGCCTGCTCAGTGCGCGTCTCGGCCTGCGAACCCAGCGCCTCACGCGTCCGCTGACCTTCGCCGACAATGAAGCGCCTCGGCTGAGCGACCTTCGCGGCGAGCTCTGGCAGCACCTGCGGCGCCTGGAAATACGCGCCGAGACGGACAAGACGCATCGCCGCTGACGGGCAACGTCCCGGCGATGTCACAACGCGAAACGCTCGCGCAGGTACTTGGTTACGGCGCCGTCGGTGTGATGGCCGATGACCCGCGCCTTTGGCACCCGTCCGCGAAGCTCGGGATGAGCGTTGCCCATGACATGCGCCTCGCCGGCCAGGGTAAGCATCTCGACATCGTTGAGGTTATCGCCAAACGCCAGGCACGCCTCAGCCTCCATCCCCAGCGAGTCGAGCAGTGACGCCAGCGCCGCACCTTTATTGACCCCGCCGGCCATGATCTCGAGCGAGGTCTCCATGGAGTAGGTCAGATGCAGACGCTCGCCATGACGGCGGCGGATCTCCGTTTCCAGCTCGGCCACTTGCTGGGGCTCGCCGATGTAGAGCACCTTGCCGACACGCTCGCCATCGAGCTCGCCCGGTTCGGCCACCCGATACCCGAAACCGGTATGCGCATGCAGCGCCAGCAAGTGCGGGGCCTCGGCATCGATCAGCCATTCGTCGTCGAGATACAAATTCAACCGGACCCCGGCCTGGAGAGGCAACGCGATCAGGTCGCGTGCCAACTCGCGGTCCACATGGCGCGCGGCCACCAGGCCGTCGTGCTGATCGTGCAGGTAGGCGCCGTTGGTGCTGATGACATGCACCGGCACGCCCAGACGCTCGCGAAACAACAGCATGTCGCGAAAGTGGCGTCCCGAGGCAAGCGCCAGGTGATGCCCCTGCGCGGAGAGGGTTCGCAGGGTTGCGATGGTACCCGGTGTCAGGTCATGGTCGGCATCGAGCAGCGTGCCGTCCAGGTCGGTAACGATCAATCGAGGAGTCATGGGTCTTCCAAGGTCGAAGATTAAGATCAGGCTACCGAAGCGGCTGGCCGCTGTCTTCAGGCACTGACCAGGCACCGGTAGAAGTCGCCCTCAACGCCCTCAGATAGTTCCGGCGAAGGAATCCCGTTCGCCCCGGAAAGCACGGGCGATACGACCCGAGTGCGCGTTGCATTTGGCCCCGCGACGGGGAATCCGTATAGTGGTCTGCTTCCCCGCCAACCGATCGTGACCATGCTGCAGAACAACTCGGCGCTTGCTCAACTCAAGCAACAGATGCGTAACAACACGCCTCGCGTAGAGGGCGTGATCAAGGCCACCGACAGGGGCTTTGGCTTTCTCGAGACCGACGACGGTGAATCGTATTTCGTGCCGCCACCTGCGATGAAGCAGGTACTGCACGGCGACCGCGTCGGCGCCATCCTCCACGAGGAGGGCGACAAGAAATCCGTGGAGCCGGACACCCTGATCGAGAGCGGCATGGAACGCTTCATCGCCCGCGTGCAGAAGCGCGAGGGTCGGTTGGCAGTCGTGCCCGATCATCCCTCGATGAAGAATGCCCTCAAGGCGCGTATCAAGCGCAGCCTCGACGAGGAGAGCATCGGTGATGGCGACTGGGTGGTTGCGAGACTGGTTCGCCATCCGCTCAAGCCCGACGACCGTGCCTTCTTCACGCAGATCGACGAATTGGTGGCCAAGACCGACGACCCAGCAGTGCCGTGGAGGGTCACGCTGGCACGTCATGCGCTCGAGCAGGAGTGCCCGGATGCCGGCGACGACTGGCCGTTGCTTGATGAGGGTCTTACGCGCGAGGACCTGACCGCCGAGCCTTTCTTCACCATCGACGGCGAGAAGACCCGCGACATGGACGATGCCCTGCGCATCGAGGCCGACGAGAACGGCGGCTGGAAGCTGACCGTGGCCATCGCCGACCCCACCGCCTATGTCGCGGAAGGACACGCCGCCGACCTGGAGGCACGCACCCGCGCCTTCACCGTCTACCTGCCGGGACAGAACGTCACCATGCTGCCCGAGCAGCTCGCCGACGACCTCTGCTCGCTGTGGGAAGACCAGGAGCGCCCGGTGCTGGCCTGTACGCTCAAGATCGGTGCCGACGGCAGTCTGGGCGACTACCGCTTCTTCGCCGCCACCGTGCGCTCCCAGGCCAAGCTGGCCTACGACTGGATCTCCGACTGGCTGGAAGGCCAGGGCGAATGGCGCCCGACAGGGGCGATCGGTGAACAGCTCAAGGCCCTGGAAGCCATGACCCTGGCCCGCAGCGCCTGGCGTGCCGAGCATGCGCTGGTGTTCAAGGATCGCCCGGACTTCGTCTTCGACCTCGACGTGGCCGGCAATGTGCTGGCGATTCGTACCGAAGAGCGGCGCATCGCCAACCGCATGATCGAGGAATCGATGATCGCCGCCAACGCCTGCTGCGCCGACTTGCTGGCTAGCCATGTGGGCCACGGCATCTTCAACGTCCATCGTGCCTTCGAGCCGGAAAAGGCCGAGGCGGCGCAGGAATTCCTGTCCGGCCAGGATATCCAGGTCGAGCGCGAGGCGCTGACCGAATTGCCCCGCTACCGCGAGCTCAAGCGGGTACTCGAGGGTCGCGACGATGCCTGGCTGGACGCACGCCTGCGTCGCTTCCAGGGCTTCACCAGCATGTCGGCCCAGCCCGGCCCCCACTTTGGCCTGGGCCTGGCCGCCTACGCTACCTGGACCTCGCCGATCCGCAAGTATGGCGACATGGTCAACCATCGCTTGATCAAGCGCGTGCTCAAGGGCGAACAGGCACCGGCCGAAGCGAGCCAGCAGCTCACCGAGCAGCTCACCGAACGGCGGCGCCTCAATCGCATGGCCGAGCGCGACGTCAAGGACTGGCTCTACGTGCGCTACCTGACGCCGGCCGCCGAGGCGCAGGAAACCTTCGAGGCCGAGGTCATCAACGTCAATCGCGGCGGCATGCGGGTACGCCTGACCGCCAATGGGGCCACGGCTTTCATTCCGGCGCCCCTGATGCACAGCGATCGCACCAAGGTGGTCATCGACGACAAGGAAGGCCGTATCCAGATCGAGGAGACGGAACGCTTCAAGCTTGGTGACGTGATCCGCGTCGCGCTGACCGAAGCGCGCGAGGAAACCCGCTCG
This sequence comes from Halomonas jincaotanensis, assembly GCF_018448785.1. Classification (GTDB taxonomy): domain Bacteria; phylum Pseudomonadota; class Gammaproteobacteria; order Pseudomonadales; family Halomonadaceae; genus Halomonas; species Halomonas jincaotanensis. The sequence continues at coordinate 48,836 of NZ_JAHCLU010000013.1, forward strand.
CTGGTCGGCCGCCCGGTCGATTAAGGCCTGCCCTGCCTTCGACACGCTACAGGGGCCTCCGGCACCTACCTCCGGCACCTACAAGGTGAGGTGTCGAAGGCCCCACCCGCCATGGATAACATCGCGCCCTGACGCTGAATTGACACATTAGCGCTTTAGGCTGAAAGGATCGTGCTGCTCTTGGGCCGGAGGATCCTTTGCACATTGCCGATGTGACGATGTTTCATGCACCCGCCAGTGGCGGCGTGCGCACCTATTTGCAAGCCAAGCACCGGGTGTTTTCCCGGACACCCGACCTGCGCACCAGCCTGCTGGTACCCGGAGCCGAACGCGACAGCCTGGGCGATCATCACACCCTCCCCGCCCTGCGCTTACCCTTGGGACAAGGCTATCGCTTCCCTCTACGTATTCGTCCCTGGCAGGAAGCGCTGGTATCACTTGCGCCGGACCTGATCGAGGCCGGCGACCCATACGTCACCGCCTGGGCGGCGTTGAACGCCGGCCAGCAGCTCGGCGTGCCCGTCGTGGGCTTCTACCACTCCGACCTGCCGCGGCTGATGGGAGATCGCTTTGGACAGCAGGTAGGAAAGCGCCTGGAGCGCTACGTGGCGCGCCTCTACTCGCAGTTCGACAGTGTGCTGGCACCTTGCCACGCCATGGCCAATCGGCTACGCGACTGGGGTGTTGAGCACGTTCGGGTGCAGCCGCTGGGGGTCGATGTGGCGCGTTTTCATCCCCGACGGCGCGATCCGGCACTGCGACGCGAACTCGGTCTGGGACCGCAGACGCGGTTGCTGATCTTCGTCGGCCGCTATTCGCGAGAGAAGAATATCGATGTGCTGCTGGCCACCCTGCAACGCCTGGGTCCCCCCTATCACCTGCTGCTGATGGGGCCGGGCATGCCACGCCAGGTGCCCACCAACGTGACGGTCGTCGATCGCTGCTGCGGCGTCCATGAAGTGGCCAGGGCGCTAGCCAGCAGCGATGCCATGCTCCACGCCGGCACCCGTGAAACCTTCGGCTTGATCGCGCAGGAGGCAATGGCCAGCGGCATCCCGGTGATCGGTGCCAGGGCCGGCGCGCTGGCGGAAAATGTCCCCCTCGGGGCGGGCATCCTGTGCCGCCCGCTCGACCCGGCGGCCATGGCGGAGGCCTGCCACTCGCTGTTTCTCAACGATGTGGCCGCCAGCAGGCGCTACGCGCGACGCCATGTCGAGCGCCACTTCGACTGGGACTGTGTGATGCAGGACTTGTTGACGCACTATCGACAACTCGGCGACGGCAGCGAGCACCATGCTCACCCCCAGAACGGCTGATACTCACCGCGCATTGCCGCAGTGGCGGCCGCTGCATGGCCTGATGATCGTGACGGCGCTCATCACCCCCCTGGCGGTCACCCTCTGGTTGGGCGGAACCGAGGCCCTGGCCGCGGTCAAGCGGTTCCCACTGGATGTCCTGGCCCTGATGATAGTGATCGCCTTCCTGTGCTGGAACCTCAACGCCGCCCGGCTGCGCTTGATGCTGGATGGCCGGGCCGGCCACCTTGGGCAGCGCGGCGCACTGGGCATCGAACTGGCGTCCAAATTCGCCCTCTGTGCTACGCCCGGCGGCAGTGGTGGCCCACCTACGCTGCTGGTATTGCTGTCGCAACGTGGCCTACCGGCCGCAAAGGGGGCAGCCGTCTTCCTGCTCGACCAGGGTTGCGATCTGCTGTTTTTCCTCTGCATGCTGACCGGACTGGTGGCTTTCTCCTTGCTGGGCGAAGCCCAGTGGCCCCACCAGGCGTTGATCCAGATGGCACTGGTCGCATTGGTCCTGCTAGCCGCTGGCGTAACGTTGGTGATGGGATACCTGCCACGGTTGTTGCGTTACCCCGCATCACCAGGATCACGGTGGCTGAGCGGGTATCGGCGACGTTGGCTTGCTCGCCGCCTGCTGAAGTGTCGCTATGGGCTGCAAGCGACCCTGCAGCTCCCCATTACGACGCTGCTGGCGATGCTGATGCTCACCACGGCGCATTGGCTACTGCGCTACAGCCTGCTCTACCTGGCGGTGCTGGGCGCTGGGGGAAATGCCGACTGGCTGTGGACCTTCCTGACCCAGATGCTGGCCATGGCCGCGAGCCAATTCAGTTTTTTGCCCGGAGGCGCCGGTGCGGCCGAGCTGGGGGTCGGCGGGTTGCTGCTACCGCTGATGGCGCGCGAGCAGGCCGCCGCCGCCGTGCTGGTCTGGCGCCTGGTGTCCTACCACCTTTATCTCGCCGCCGGCGCCCCGTATTTTCTGCTGTCGGCCTACCGACTGGTGAGGCGACCATCAACAGCACGACTCTGAGCGCCTTCTCAGTTGTTGAAGTGACGCTGCTTCTCCGCCGTCCAGTCGATCGCTGGGGCACGCATGCCGTGCCCGCCACGATAAGGTGCATACGCCGGGGCTTCCCAACCCGCCAGTAGTGCCGGCGCCAGCCGAAACACCTCGACCCCGATGGGGTGACAGGTTTCCAGAGGATCGCGGGCGTCGGGGCCCCACAGGTCGACCGACAGGTCGCCTCCAGGGCAGCACGACAATGCACACAGCAGGTCGACTTCGGCGAACAACTCGATGTAGTCGCCCTCTCTGGCCGGACAGGCTTTCATGAAGTACTGGTCATCGTCGTTGAGCCCAGTGCACTGGAAGACGTTGAGCACGTCATGCACGTCGAACTCGGTGAGCCCGAAGGGAGCCACCGCACGCACCAGATTGGAATGACAGTGATGGTCGAAGTCCTCGCCGGTCAGCAGCTTGTTGACGTAGGGGTCGCAGCGCGTCCCCAGCAGGTCATGGACCCTGCCACCGTCAGGGTCCACGCCACTCCCGTTCACGCCATAGCCGGCCAGGGTATCGTCGATAATGGTCGCCATGGGCCGTAGATAGGGGAGCGTCGACCACAAGCGATCGAACGTCGACACATGCGCCCGCTGCAGCTGGCGCGTCCGCGAGGCCCAAAAGCGCTCCCGCGGATTGTGGCGATGCCAGAGGTTGAGATCCCCTACCTGGGGTCCATCCAGCGTCGAGAGACGCAGCACATGGCCGGCCGGCACCTCCCAGGCCAGGCCCTCGCGAATCGGCACGACCCGCTGGTCGACAAGCTTTCTCGCCTCTGGCGCCGTCAGTCGGGCATAGAAGTCGCGGTCCACGTCGAGAATGGAGCCTTGCGTGGCGCGGTAGGCGGCGGGCACCTTTGCCATGGCCTTGTCTCCTTGGATATTTGAGAAATACCCGACATGCTAACGGATTGTCCCCTGACGCTCTCAACGCCCGCCACGTGACGCCTCAGCTCGCGTTGATTTCGCCCTGCTGATGGTGATAGAAGAAGCGCAGCATTTCCTTAGTGGCATCGGGGCCCTTGGGATCGGTATAGCTTCCCTTCGTACTACCTCCCGACCAGGCATGACCCGCACCCTGGACCCGCCACTGCTCCAGGCGCGGCTCGCCCTTCGCATCATGATGCGTGGTACGCGTATAGGCATGGCCGTTGGCCACCTGCCCCTGCTCCACCGTGACCCTGGCGTTGCCCTTACCGTGACTTGTCGCCTCGCCCTCTCGACGCGTGGCGGCGTACTGGGCGGCAACGCGCTCTGCATTGCTTGGGTGCACGGTGGTGTCGCGATCACCATGAAAGATGATGGCTGGCACCTCCGACACCCAACCGGATGCTCGCGCTGAGGTACCACCGCCCAGAGGACCCGTGCCGCCCTGCATTGCCCCCAGGGCATCGGGGAGGCTCTGCGCCACGCCGTGGGGCAGCCCCGAATGCACGCCCACCGCCGCAAAGAGATCCGGATAGGTCATCGCCAGCGTCGTTGCCATGGCGGCGCCTGCCGAGAGCCCTGCGACATAGACCCGGCTCGCATCGAGCCCGTGCGTGTCGATGACCTGACGGGTCATGCCGGCAAGGATCGACGGCTCACCGCCCTCGCGCTGCTGGTCTTCGGCCTTGAACCAGTTCCAGCACTTCGAGCTGTTAGCGGTCATCGGCTGGGCCGGATAGAGCACGCAACACAGCTGCTCTTCGGCCAGCCGGTTCATGTTGGTCCCGGCAGCGAAGTCGTCGGGATTCTGCGTGCATCCATGCAGCATGACCACCAGTGGTAGTGCCTGCCCGTGATGGCCGCTGGGAATGTACAGCTTGTAGTCGCGCGTGCCGACATGGTTGGTATAACGGCCGGCCGTGAACGCGCCGGGGTGTGCCTCCTCAGTAGCGCCCCGTGCCTGCTCTGGTTGGGCGCCGGCGCCGCGAAACTTGAGCCACTTGTCGCGCCATGCAGCAGGAATGTCAATGTCGCCGCTCGGGTATGCCCCAGTGGTCGCCTGTCGGGTATCGCCAAATGCGGAAAATGGTGCGGCTTGCGCTGTCGGCTCATCTTTCAAGCTCGAGGCCGTGACCGCCTCGTCGACGACCTGCCAGCTCCCCTCAAAGGTATTCCCCTCGAATGTGTTGCCTCCGCCGTAAGTTTTATTCGGCGTTTCCTCACCCGTCGCCTCTCCCTTCCCTCCCGGCATGGCGCCTTGCAGGATGGCCATGGCCTCGTGCAGCTTCCCGGCGCGCGTGAGCCGCGTCGCTTCTTCCATTCGCTTCGTCATAGTGGCGTCGATCATCGTTAAATTTCCTATTCAGTGATTCAGTGAATTCGGTCTGCCAGGGCGGCCTTGACCGCCGCGCTGGCATGCAGGGCGCCCAGCACGACCACCGATTCGATGGTGGCGCGGGCAAGCTCCGGTGTTACGTCGTCGGCGATGCGGGCCAGCCCCAGCACCTGGATCTGCAGCGCCTCTCCGGCGGCCTGAAGCGCCTCTAGATCACTGCGGCTGTAGTCTTGCAAGCCCAGCACGAATGTCTTGCGTGCCACGGTTTCCTTGACAACTTCCGCATGGGTGGCCAGCTGGTTGCGGATCGCCGTGCGGATCAGATCGGTTCGATTGGAATAGAATCCTTCCTGGACCAGCAGATCGATCTGCCCCAGGTCGACGACCCCCAGGTTGATGGTGATCTTCTCGCTGGCGTCGCCGGACTTGCGGCGCAGTTCATGCACGCTCATTTGTTATGCCTCGTTGCCCAAATTGCGGAACCATCCTGACGCTACTTCAGCATCTCTATGGCATCCATTAACCATCCACATGGATGGTATAATAGGCTAGCCGTGACAATAGTCAAGCTTTGGGCGTACGAAAAACGACCCACCGATAGGCGGGCCGTTACATATGGGTAAAGGGAGTGGCGTAGCAGGAAATCAAACGCCACAAACAACAAGGGCACCCATGGGTGCCCTTGAAGAATGTCGTGACGGAAGGCAGCGAAGCTGACTGATCGGCCTTACCAGCCGGTTGCCTGCTTTAGCGCATCGCCGATCTCGGCGAGCGAGCGCACTGTCTTGACGCCCGCGGCTTCCAGAGCGGCGAACTTCTCGTCCGCGGTGCCCTTGCCACCCGCGATGATGGCGCCGGCGTGGCCCATACGCTTACCGGGAGGTGCGGTAACGCCGGCGATATATGCCACCACCGGCTTGGAGACGTTGGCCTTGATGTAGGCGGCCGCCTCTTCCTCGGCCGTGCCGCCGATCTCGCCGATCATCACGATGGCCTCAGTGGCTGGATCCTTCTCGAACTGTTCGAGGATATCGATGAAGTTGGAGCCGGGAATCGGATCGCCGCCGATACCCACACAGGTCGACTGACCGAAGCCATGGTCGGTGGTCTGCTTGACAGCTTCATAGGTCAGGGTACCGGAACGCGAGACGATACCGACACGACCCGGCTTGTGAATATGGCCCGGCATGATGCCGATCTTGCACTCACCCGGCGTGATGACACCCGGGCAGTTCGGACCGATCAGGCGCACGCCCAACTCGTCGCACTTCACCTTGGCGTCGAGCATGTCCAGCGTCGGAATGCCTTCGGTGATGCAGACGATCAGCTTGATCCCAGCGTTGGCAGCTTCCAGGATCGAGTCCTTGCAGAACGGCGCCGGTACGTAGATCACACTGGCCTCGGCTCCAGTCTCGGCCACGGCTTCCTTGACGGTGTTGAACACCGGCAGGCCCAGATGCTCCTGGCCGCCCTTGCCCGGCGTCACCCCACCGACCATCTTGGTGCCGTAGGCGATCGCCTGTTCAGAGTGGAAGGTCCCCTGTCCACCAGTGAAACCCTGGCAGATGACCTTGGTGTTCTTGTCGATCAGGATGCTCATTACTTGCCCTCCGCTGCCTTGACAACCTGCTGAGCCGCATCGCTCAGACTGGTAGCAGCGATGATGTTCAGACCACTGGAGGCCAATTTTTCGGCACCCAGTTCGGCGTTGTTACCCTCAAGACGCACCACGACCGGCACGTTAACACCGACCTGCTCGACGGCACCGATGATGCCCTCGGCGATCATGTCGCAACGCACGATGCCGCCGAAGATATTGACCAGTACGGCCTTCACGGAATCGTCAGAGAGAATGAGCTTGAAGGCTTCAGCCACACGCTCCTTGGTGGCGCCACCGCCAACGTCCAGGAAGTTGGCGGGTTGGCCACCGTTGAGCTTGATGATGTCCATCGTGCCCATCGCCAGTCCGGCGCCATTGACCATGCAGCCGATGTTACCTTCCAGCGCCACGTAGTTCAGTTCCCAGGCCGCAGCTTCGGCTTCACGCTCGTCTTCCTGGGACGGATCGCGCATTGCCTGCAGGTCCGGATGGCGATAGAGGGCATTGCCATCCAGGTTGATCTTGGCGTCGAGGCAGTGGAGGTCGCCCTCGTCGGTCACCACTAGCGGATTGATCTCGAGCAGCGCAAGATCCTTGTCGTGGAACAGCTTGGAGAGTCCCAGGAAGATCTTGGTGAACTGCTTGACCTGGTTACCAGTGAGGCCCAATGCGAAAGCAAGCTCACGCGCCTGGTAGGGCTGAGCGCCGACCAGAGGGTCGATCTCGGCCTTGAGAATCTTCTCGGGAGTTTCCTCGGCCACCTTTTCGATTTCGACACCACCCTCGGTGGAGGCCATGAAGACCACACGTCGCGTGCCGCGATCGACCACTGCGCCCAGATAGAGCTCGTCGGCGATGTCGGTACAGGTCTCGACCAGGAGCGTGGTGACCGGCTGTCCCTTGTCGTCGGTCTGGAAGGTCACCAGATTCTTGCCCAGCCAAGACTCGGCGAAGGACTTGGCCTCCTCCGGGCTCTTGATCAGCTTGACACCACCGGCCTTGCCACGGCCGCCGGCGTGAACCTGGGCCTTGATGACCCACTTGTCGCCACCGATCTTCTTGCAGGCCTCGAGGGCCTCTTCTGGGGTATCCACAGCGAAGCCCTTGGACACCGGCAGGCCATAATCGGCAAACAGCTGTTTGCCCTGATATTCGTGAAGGTTCATCGATTCATGCCATTGGTTGCATGTGACTCGAACGATGACCGCAAGCTCCCCCTATCAGGCGTTACGCTTGGGTCACCCCCGTCCGTTTCCGATACTAGGCCGGAAACGAGGCGCCACCCGTAGGTGGCGCTTGTTGTCTTTACTTTTTCTTCTTGCGATTGGCCATATGGATCGCATGGCCTTCCACGGCGAGCGCCGCCTCATGCACTGCCTCAGACATCGTTGGGTGGGCATAGCAGGTCAGCGCCAGATCCTCGGCACTGGAGCCGAACTCCAGTGCGATCACGCCCTGGGCGATCATCTCACCGGCATGCTGGCCAACGATGTGCATACCCAGCACGCGATCGGTCTCGGCGTCGGCAATGATCTTGGCCTGGCCCTCGGTGGCGTTGTTGGCCATGGCGCGGCCGCTGGCGGCAAAGGGAAAGGCACCCGTCTTGACCTCGATCCCGGCGGCCTTGGCCTCCTGCTCATTCATGCCCACCCAGGCCACCTCAGGGAAAGTGTAGATGACGCTGGGGATGGCGTCGTAGTTCATCTCGGCCTTGTGGCCGGCAATGATGTCCGCGACCATGATGCCCTCTTCCGAGGCCTTATGGGCCAGCATCTGGCCGCGCACGCAGTCACCGATGGCATAGACGCCCGGCACGCTGGTACGGCAGTGGTCGTCGACATGGATGAAGCCACGCTCATCCAGATCAACGCCAATTCCGTCTGCGACGACGCCCTTGGTGTAAGGCTTGCGGCCCACACAGACGATCAACTTGTCGAAGGTAATTTCCTGCTCACCTTTGCTGTCGGTGAACTTGACGACAATTTCCTTGCCCTTCACCTCGGATCCCGTGACGCGGCTGCCCATGCGGATATCCAGACCCTGCTTCTTGAGCAGTTTCTGGGTCTCCTTGGCAATGGCGCTGTCGACCATGGGAAGGAAGTCATCCAATGCCTCAAGCATGGTGACTTCACTGCCTAGGCGATTCCACACGCTGCCTAATTCCAGGCCTATGATGCCGGCACCGATCACCCCAAGGCGCTTGGGTACCTCCTGAAATTCCAGGGCACCGGCAGAATCCACGACCATTCCCTCGACCAGAGGGGTCGGGGGGATCTCGATGGGAACCGAGCCAGCGGCAATGACAATGTTATCGGCCTCATGGGTCGCCGTCTTGCCGTCCTTGTCGGTCACCTCGACCTGCTTCGAGGAGGTCACCTTACCGGTGCCCTCGATGGCGGTCACCCCATTGGCCTTGAACAGACCAGAGATGCCCCCGGTCAAGTTCTTCACAATGGTGTCCTTGCGGGCCATCATCTTCTTGACGTCCATCGTCACGTCGCCGGCCTGGATGCCCAGGCCATCGAAGTCGTGCTTGGCCTCGACGAACTTGTGGGAGGCCTCGAGCAGTGCCTTGGAAGGGATACAACCCACGTTCAGGCAAGTCCCGCCATGCACCACTTTGCCCTCCTTGCCGATCCACTTCTCGACGCAAGCGGTCTTGAGACCCAACTGGGCGGCTCGGATAGCTGCAACGTAGCCGCCGGGGCCTGCACCGATGACGATCACATCAAACTTGTCGGCCATGAGGATTTCCTTTGATCGGTTCGCGTTGAATTCCGTGGGGTGAAGCGCTTAGACGTCCAGCAGCAGGCGCGCCGGATCCTCGAGCAATTCCTTGATAGTCACCAGGAACTGCACGGCGTCCTTGCCATCGATCATGCGGTGGTCGTATGAAACGGCGAGATACATCATCGGACGAATCTCCACCTTGCCGTTCACCGCCATGGGACGTTCCTGAATCTTGTGCATACCCAGAATGGCGGTCTGCGGCGGATTGATGATCGGCGTGGACATCAACGAGCCGAAGATACCGCCATTGGTGATGGTAAAGGTGCCGCCCTGCATCTCGTCGATGCCGAGCTTGCCGTCACGGGCGCGCTTGCCGAAATCAACAATGCCCTTTTCGACGTCGGCGATCTTCATGCTGTCGGTATCGCGCAGTACCGGGACCACCAGGCCACGGTCGGTGGAAACCGCCACCCCGATATCCTGATAGCCATGGTAGACGATGTCGGTACCGTCGATGGAGGCGTTGACGTCGGGGAAGCGCTTGAGCGCCTCGGACGCCGCCTTGACGAAGAACCCCATGAAACCCAGTTTAGTGTCGTGAGTCTTGAGGAAGGTGTCCTTGTACTGGGCACGCAGGTCCATCACCGCACCCATGTCGACCTCGTTATAGGTGGTCAGCATGGCGGCGGTCTGCTGGGCCTGCACCAGGCGCTTGGCGATGGTCTGACGCAGCCGGCTCATCGGCACCCGCTTTTCGGGACGCTCGCCTTCGACAGCCGGTGTTGCCGCGGCCTGCTTGACCGCATCGCCTGGCTTGGCGCCACCGGCAGGTTTAGACGCCTTCTTGGCAGTACCCTCCTTGATGGCCTTCTGCACGTCCTCCTTGAGGATACGACCACCCTTGCCAGTGCCTTCGATCTTGCTCACGTCGAGATCATTCTCGGCCACCATCCTACGGGCGGCCGGGGCGAGGGTCTTGTCGCCGACCCGCTCGTCGCTGGCACCATCGTCAGCCGATGCTGGGGCCTTATCCCCGCCGGCATCACCTGCCGGCTCGGCCTCGCCGCCAGCACCCTCGGTGAAGGTTGCCAGCACCTGCTCGGAGGTGACCTGACTGCCTTCCTCAGCCTTGATCTCGGACAGAGAGCCATCAGCGGGTGCGACGACTTCCAGCACCACCTTGTCTGTCTCGATCTCGGCCAGAACTTCATCGCGCTTGACCGCGTCACCAACCTGCCTCTGCCAGCTGGCCACGGTGCCTTCCTGAATCGACTCGGGAAAACTAGGTGCCTTGACCTCATGCTGCTTTCCGCCACTGGCCGAGGCTGGTGCCGGCTTGTCCTGGGTAGGCGTAGACTCGTCAGTCTTTTTCTTGCTGGACTTGGCGTCGGACTTCTTGGCGTCGTCTCCCCCCTGGGCGTCCGCGTCACCGAGCCGACCCAGCACCTGCTCGGATTCTACGCTCTCGCCCTCCTCTGCAAGTACCTCGGCGAGAGTGCCAGCTTCCGGCGCCACCACCTCGAGCACCACCTTGTCGGTCTCGATCTCGACGATCAGCTCGTCTCGCTCGACGCTGTCGCCAGGCTTTTTATGCCAGGCGGCAACGGTGCCTTCGGCAACGGATTCCGGGAAGGAGGGTGCCTTGATGTCGGTAGCCATGTCGTTTCCTTGTGTATTCTCTCGTTCCGGTGAAGCGCCTCAGAGATTGAAGGCATCTTCCACCAGCTGGCGCTGCTGTTCAGTATGCACGGACATGTAGCCCGCTGCGGGTGCCGCCGAAGCGGGGCGGCCGGCGAACTTCAGGTCGCGCCCCAGTCCTTCACGCAGTTCGTCGATGACCGCCCTCATGTGATGCTGGCTGGAATACCAGGCGCCCTGATTCTGCGGTTCTTCCTGGCACCATATGACGGTGTCGACATTGGTAAAGTCCCTGATGGCCTCGAAGAGCGTTTCCTTGGGAAACGGATAAAGCTGTTCGATGCGCAGGATCGCCACATCGTCCCGGCCATTCTCCTCGCGCCAGTTCGCCAGGTCATAATAGACCTTGCCGGCACACAGGATGATGCGTTCGACCTTGGCGGCATCCCGCTCACCCTGATCGGGAAGCACCATGTCGAACTTGCCGTGAGCTAGGTCTTCCAGTGACGAGGTGGCATCCTTATGGCGCAGCAGGCTCTTGGGGGACATCACGATGAGGGGTTTTCTCAGCGGGCGGATGACCTGGCGACGCAGCAGATGGAAAATCTGTGCGGGCGTGGTCGGTACGCAAACCTGCATATTCTGTTCAGCAGACATCTGCAGGAACCGCTCCAGGCGCGCGGAAGAATGCTCAGGGCCTTGTCCTTCGTAGCCATGCGGCAACAGCATCGTCAGTCCGCACAGGCGACCCCACTTCGTCTCGCCGGAAGAAATGAACTGGTCCACCACCACCTGGGCGCCGTTGAAGAAATCCCCGAACTGGGCCTCCCAGATGATCAATGCATTGGGCATGGTGGTGGCATAGCCGTATTCGAACGCCAATACCGCCTCTTCCGAGAGAAAGGAGTCATGGATGGTAAAGCGTGGCTGTCCGTCGGCCATGTACTGGAGCGGCACGTACGCATCGCCATTCTTCTGGTTGTGAATCACCGCATGGCGATGCGAAAAGGTACCGCGGCCAACATCCTGTCCAGTAAGCCGAATGGGATGTCCCTGGTCGAGCAGCGTCGCGTAGGCCAGGGTCTCGGCAAAACCCCAGTTGAGGGATAGGCCCCCGGCCTGCATCTTGCGGCGATCTTCGTAGATCTTGGCGACTTGACGCTGAACCTCGATACCATCGGGAACGTCACACATCTTCGCTGCCAGCAACTGCAGGCGCTTCATGTCGAAGCTGGTATCGGCGTCGCCCACCCATTCATGACCCAGGTACGGCGTCCAATCGACGAACAGCGAGGTGTTGGGCTGCTGTACCAGCGCATTGGCGACGTGGTTGCCGGCCGTGAGATCGTCACGGTATTTCTCGATCAGGCCTTTGGCTGCCTCTTCGGAGAGCACACCCTGCTCTACCAGGCGCTTTGCATACAGCGTGCGGGCGGAAGGATGATCCTTGATCTTGCGATACATCATCGGCTGAGTGCCGGACGGCTCGTCCGCCTCATTGTGGCCACGACGGCGGTAGCAGACCAGATCGATAACCACATCACGCTTGAACTGATGCCGATAATCGAGCGCCACCTGGGTCGTGTGCAACACGGCGTCGGGATCGTCGCCGTTGACGTGGAAGATCGGCGCTTGAACCATCTTGGCGATGTCGGTGCAGTATTCGGTCGAACGCGTATCCTTCGGGTGCGAGGTGGTGAAACCGATCTGATTATTGATGATGATATGCACCGTGCCGCCCGTCTGGTAGGCACGGGTCTGGGACATCTGAAAGGTTTCCATCACCACGCCCTGACCGGCGAACGAGGCATCGCCGTGGACGTTGATCGGCAATACCTTGTCACCCGCGGGATCGTCGCGCCGGTCCTGGCGGGCACGCACCGAGCCCACCACGACCGGCGCCACAATCTCCAAGTGAGAAGGATTGAACGACATCGCCAGATGGACTTCGCCGCCAGGGCTCATGACGTTGGAACTGAAGCCTTGATGGTACTTGACGTCACCAGATCCCCGCTCGATGACTTTCTTGCCATCGAATTCGTCGATCAACTCGGATGGGTTCTTGCCTAGGATGTTGACCAGCAGGTTGAGACGACCGCGGTGGGCCATACCGATGACAACTTCCTTCGTTCCGTAGCCGCCACTGCGCTGAATCAGTTCGTCCATCATCGGAATGAAGCTTTCTCCACCCTCGAGACCGAACCGCTTGGTACCCGGATACTTGGACGCGAGGTAAGTTTCCAGACCTTCGGCCGCGGTCAGGCGTTCGAGCACATGCGTACGCACATCATCGCTGAACTTTGGCGCGGAACGTACCGATTCGAAACGTTGCTGCAGCCAACGCTTCTCCTCGGTATCGACGATGTGCATGATCTCGCAGCCGATCGAGCGACAGTAGGTATGCTCGAGGGCTTCGATGATCTCCTTAAGTGGCGCCTTATCCAGGCCCATGAAGAAGGAGCCGGTCTGGAATTCATTATCCAGGTCGGCTTTTGAAAGCTGATGAAAGGAAAGATCGAGGTCGGGTACGGGGGTCGGGCTTCGCAGGCCGAGTGGGTCGATGTCGGCCTTCTGGTGTCCGCGAAAGCGATACGCATTGATCAGCTGGAGAACCTTGACCTGCTTCTTGTTCTCTCCACTGTCGACGGAGGCTGTTGCCTGGGCAGTGCGCCGCTGGCGCCCCAACTGATAGAACTCGTCGCGGATCGGGGCAAGCGGAACGTCGCGGGAAGGGCTGCCCTCGGGGCGTGGCAACTGATCGAAATAATGTCGCCACTCATCGGGGACAGTGTCGGGGTCTTCGAGGTACTGATCAAAGAGCGCTTCTACATAGTGAGCGTTGCCACCACTTACGTGAGAGGTACGCCACATCAACTCCATTATGCCTTGTTCCATGTCTCGGTCACCCTGCACTGATGGGGTGGTATCGCCGTCACCACCATTCGGCAGCGGCGACATCAGTGATGCCCTACCGGTGGGCGGACACCTTAAATCCTATGGTCGAAAGCCGGTGCCTTGGGCACCGGCTCTCTTTCGCTATTCTGCCGGGTCATTGCTGCGACGCAATGTCGCAGCACGATGCCGATCACCATGATAACAAGCTGCGCGCTGCTATTTAAGTGGCATCGGCCAGCAACATCTCGCGAATCTTGCCGATGGCGCGTGTCGGATTGAGCCCCTTGGGACATACCGCCACGCAGTTCATGATGCCACGACAGCGAAACACGGAGAACGGATCTTCAAGCGCTGCCAGGCGCTCGGCGGTGGCAGTGTCGCGTGAGTCCGCCAGGAAACGATAAGACTGAAGGAGCCCAGCCGGACCCACGAACTTTTCCGGGTTCCACCAGAACGACGGGCATGCCGTAGAGCAACAGGCACATAGAATGCATTCATAGAGGCCATCCAGCTTGTCGCGATCTTCCGGCGACTGCAGTCGCTCTATTGCTGGCTCGGGGTCGCTGTTCAGCAGATAAGGTTGAATGCGTTCGTACTGCTTGTAGAACAGCCCCATGTCGACCACCAGATCGCGAATCACCGGCAGGCCCGGCAGCGGACGCAGCACCAGCTTGTTGCCCTTGACCACCTCGGAGAGCGGCGTAATGCATCCCAGGCCGTTCTTGCCGTTCATGTTCATGCCGTCGGAACCGCAGACGCCTTCGCGGCAACTGCGACGAAACGCCAGGCCGCTATCCTGCTCCTTCATCAGATGCAGGACATCGAGCACCATGAGGTCACGCCCGTGGGTGTCGACTTGGAATTCCTGCATGTAGGGCGCAGAGTCGGTTTCCGGATTGTAGCGGTAAATGGATACCTGAAGTGTGGACATCGTGACTCCTTCTCGTCTCTACGGCGTTAGTAGGTGCGGATTTTCGGCTCGAAGGTATCGACCGTCTTGGGCGCGAAGTTGACATCACGCTTGCCAACCCGTTTCTCGAGTGGGAAGTAGAGAGAATGCTTGAGCCAGTTGACGTCGTCACGATCCGGATAATCGTAGCGGGAATGCGCGCCACGGCTCTCCTTGCGATCGAGTGCCGCAATGGCAGTGGCTTCGGCGACTTCCATCAGGTTGTCGAGTTCCAGCGCCTCGACCCGTGCGGTGTTGAAGGCATTGGACTTGTCCGGGAGGTAGGCATTACCAATGCGAGCACGTAGCTCTTCCAGCTGCCTGACGCCCTTCTGCATATTTTCTTCCTCACGGAAGACACCGAAGGAGTTCTGCATGATGGCCTGCAGTTCGCGCTTGAGCGCGGGCACCGACTCGCCATCGCCGGACTCGTTCCAGCGGCTCATGCGCTTCATCGCAGTGGCGATATCGGATTCGCTGGCGTCGAGATAGTCGACGCCCTCGTTGAGCGCGCCCTCAATGAACATGCCGGCGGCACGCCCGAAGACCACCAGGTCGAGCAGCGAGTTGCCGCCCAGACGGTTGGCACCATGCACCGATACGCAGGCTGCTTCCCCGCAGGCGAAGAGACCATTGACGATCCGGTCCTTGCCATCGCCGTCCTGCATGATCGCCTGACCATGCACGTTGGTAGGGATACCGCCCATCATGTAGTGACAGGTCGGGACGACCGGGATCGGCTCGCTGGCAGGATCAACATGCGCGAAGGTCTTGGACAGCTCGACGATGCCCGGAAGGCGCTTGCCCAGCACGTCATCGCCCAAGTGATCGAGCTTGAGGAAGACGTGATCGCCATGTTCCCCGCAGCCACGACCTTCGAGGATCTCCATGACCATGGAGCGCGCTACCACATCGCGGCCGGCGAGATCCTTGGCATTGGGCGCATAGCGCTCCATGAAGCGCTCGCCGTCCTTGTTGATCAGATAACCGCCCTCTCCACGACAACCTTCGGTCACCAGTGTGCCGGCGCCATAGATGCCGGTCGGGTGGAACTGCCACATCTCCATGTCCTGCATGGGGAAGCCAGCACGCAACGCCATACCGATTCCATCGCCGGTATTGATCAGGGCATTGGTGGTGGAGGCATAGATACGCCCGGCCCCGCCGGTCGCCAACACCGTGGCCTTGGACTTCACGTGCACCACTTCACCGGTCTCGATGTCCATGGCGATGCAGCCGACCACGTCACCGTTGGCGTTCTTCACCAGATCAACGGCGTACCACTCGTTGAGGAAGGTCGTGTTATTTTTCAGGTTGTTCTGATAGAGCGTATGCAGCAGGGCATGGCCGGTTCGGTCGGCAGCCGCGCAGGTCCGCGCCGCCTGGCCACCCTCGCCGAAATTCTTGGACTGCCCACCGAAGGGACGCTGGTAGATCCGGCCGTTGTCGAAGCGGGAGAACGGCAGCCCCATGTGCTCGAGCTCGAAGACCGCCTTGGGCCCTTCGGAACACATGTACTCGGCCGCATCCTGGTCGGCGATATAGTCGCCGCCCTTGACGGTGTCGTACATGTGCCAGCGCCAATCATCGTCTGGGTCGGACGAGGCAATGGCACAGGTGATACCCCCCTGGGCAGACACGGTGTGCGAGCGGGTCGGGAAAACCTTTGACAACACGGCGGTCTTCTTGCCGGACTTGGCGAGTTCGAGAGCGGCACGCATGCCGGCGCCTCCACCACCGATGATGATGGCATCGAAGGATAGGCTACGCAGATTGGACATGAATCAGGCTCCCCAGAGAACTTGGATGCCCCAGACCAGGAACACGAAGATGGCCAGGATAATGAAAGTCTGGACGCCAACACGAATGGCCGTCCCCTTGAGATAGTCGGTGGTCACGGTCCACAATCCGATCCAGGCGTGAGCCGCCAACGACACGAAGGCCAGCAGCGAGAAAATGCGCATCCATGTCTGGGCAAAGAGTCCGTGCCAGGTCATGTAGTCTAGATTGGGATTCAGCAGCAGGTAGGCAACAATGAAAAACGTGTAGAGCGCCAGAACGATGGCCGAGGCACGTTGAATTAGCCAGTCGGACAGGCCGCTGCGTCCGAAGCTTGTGATATTGGTTACCATACCCAGACTCCCGCCAGAATGATCAGTACGGCACTTACGATCACGGTGATCTGTGCCTTCTTTACGCCGCCTTCAAGCGTCACCCCGATATTGACATCCATCAATAGATGCTTGATCCCTGCCACGAGATGGAATGACAAGGCCGAGAGCAGCCCCCAGGCAACCAATTTGGCGAGAATATTGTGAGCCAAGGCATCACTCACTGCCTCGAAGCCCGCTGGCGAAGACAGGGACTTGTCGAGTGCCCAGAAGGCAAAGATGAGACCGACGAAAAGAATGACACCGGTGATTCGGTGAGCAATCGAGGTCAGGGCGGGAAGGGGAAACTGTATCGTGGAGAGATCGAGGTTTACGGGTCGTTTGCTATTCACGGCTCTATACACACTCTCTTGACCCGCTCCTGGTCTATTTGGAGATCGCCCGAGCGGGTGGTGGTTTCGGGAAGGGGATCGGCCTACCGACTGCTGCGAGGCCGCCATTTCCTGCCAGTCACGCGGTAAAAGATTATAGGGACATGACCGCCTCCTGACAAATGAGCTGCAGAAAAACTAGACCTTCGTGTAGTGGCAAGGAGCGGCCTGAGGCGGCTTGCCATCGACGATGCGCCCTCAAACCGCACCCCCATGGTGCATAGCACCATTTTCTCATCAAAACCTTTACACAAAAAAATACCATGTACAATAGACGGCTGGCGATGGGCTAATTGACAATCGCTGGGACGCTTCTATAGTGGGCAAATCTTTTCCCGGCTTGTGTAGCAATGAAACTATTCCTCGCCCCATCTTAAACTCGACAGGAGGCCACTCATGGCTGACAGGAAAGCGACGCTGACGGTAGACGGTCTGGATAAGCCGATCGAGCTGCCGGTCTACTCCGGCGCCCTGGGCCCCGACGTCATTGACGTACGCAGCTTGGGGGCAGAAGGCCTCTTCACCTACGACCCAGGCTTCATGGCCACCTCCTCTTGCCAATCCGCCATCACCTATATTGACGGTGGCAAGGGCGTGCTGTTGCACCGCGGCTACCCCATCGACCAGCTCGCCAAGGAATCCAACTTCGTCGAGCTGTGCTACCTGCTGATGTTCGGCGAGCTACCAGACGATGCCCAGTATGCAGATTTCGAGAGCCGCATCAGCAACCACACCATGGTCCACGACCAGATCAACAACTTCTTCAAGGGCTTCCGCCGCGACGCTCATCCGATGTCGATCCTTTGCGGCGTGGTCGGTGGCCTGGCGGCTTTCTACCATGACCACCTGGACATTACCGTGCAGGAGGATCGCGAGATCAGCGCGATCCGCCTGATCGCCAAGATGCCCACCATCGCGGCGATGTCCTACAAGTACAACATCGGCCAGCCGTTCAACTACCCGCGCAACAATCTGAACTATGCGGAGAATTTTCTCTACATGATGTTCAGCAACCCCTGCGAGGAGTACAAGATCAATCCGGTCTACGCCAAGGCCATGGACCGCATCTTCATGCTTCACGCCGACCACGAGCAGAACGCCTCCACCTCCACGGTGCGACTGGCCGGCTCTACCGGCGCCAATCCTTTCGCCTGCATCAGTGCCGGCATCGCGGCGCTGTGGGGTCCGGCTCATGGCGGCGCCAACGAAGCGGTGCTGAACATGCTCGACGAGATCGGCGACGATTCGGAAGAGAACATCCAGCGCTACATCGACAAGGCCAAGGACAAGGACGACAACTTCAAGCTGATGGGCTTCGGCCACCGCGTCTATCGAAATTTCGACCCGCGCGCCAAGGTGATGAAAGAAACCTGCGACGAAGTACTGGCCGAGCTGGGCATGGCCGATGATCCGCAGCTCAAGATCGCCAAGCGCCTAGAGCAGATCGCCCTGGAGGACAACTACTTCATCGAGCGCAAACTCTACCCGAACGTGGACTTCTACTCCGGCATCATCCTCAAGGCCATGGGTATCCCGAAGAACATGTTTACGGTGATCTTCGCGGTATCGCGTACCATCGGCTGGATTTCCCACTGGCATGAAATGATAAGCGACAGCTACAAGATTGGTCGCCCACGCCAGCTGTACATCGGGCATGATCAGCGCGACTATCCTACCCGTTAAGATGGCAGTGCATGCCAGGCCCGAGGGGCCGTTATGAAAGGCCGCCCACGGGCGGCCTTTTGGTCTCTGTCATGAAAACCAAACGACGATATCCCTTATCACCCTGCAATTCAGGAGCATTACGATGAGCCACACGATCTCGACAGTAGCCTTTATCGGCCTTGGCGTCATGGGGTATCCGATAGCCGGTCACCTTGCCAGGCAAGGGCTGAACGTACGCGTCTATAACCGCACGGCTGCCAAGGCGCAGGCATGGAGCCAGGAGCATGGCGGCAGCCATCATCCCACCCCCCGCGAGGCCGCCGAGAGTGCCAATCTGGTGTTGGTCTGCGTGGGCAACGACGACGATGTCCGCGAGGTCACCACTGGACCGGAAGGCGCACTGGCCGGCATGGCAGCAGGCAGCCTACTGGTCGACCATACCACCGCGTCTGCTGAACTCGCCGAGTCACTTGACGTGGCGTGTCGTGAACGAGACATCGGGTTTGTCGACGCCCCCGTGTCCGGCGGCCAGCAGGGTGCCGAGAACGGCGCTCTGACCATCATGTGTGGTGGTAGCGACCCCGACTTCGCCCGCGTGAAGCCGCTGCTCAGCCATTATGGCAAGGCCGTAACATTGATGGGCGCTGCCGGTAGCGGTCAACTGACCAAGATGGTCAACCAGATTTGCATCGCCGGACTGGTGCAGGGATTGGCCGAAGGCCTGCATTTTGCCGAGCAGGCGGGACTCGATCAGAAGCGAGTGATCGAGGTGATTTCAAAGGGTGCGGCCGGCTCATGGCAAATGGAAAATCGCCACCAGACCATGATCGGCGACGAGTATGAACATGGTTTTGCCGTCAACTGGATGCGCAAGGATCTGGGCATTTGCCTGGACCAGGCCCGCCAACTTCAGGCCAGGCTGCCGGTTACCGCATTGGTTGACCAGTTCTATGCCGACGTGCAAGCCATGGAAGGCGGTCGCTGGGACACCTCCTCATTGCTGCGCCGCCTGCGTGCTTTCGGAAAGGCGTGATGACTTCTTGCATCGCCGCTTGCCGTGACGACCTCGGGTGTCGCCAACACAGCCTGGCTAATGATTTCATTGCTCACATTTTTGACTTATTCGCAAGAACGAATTTAGTCATTACGCAGAAGGATATGACTCATTATCAAGGACATCAGGCGTTTTCCACACATTCTGTGGATAACCCTGTTCACAACCACTCGAAAACGTCCTTGAATCGCCATGAACAGCGGGGAGCGCTTAGATTGGTCAAAATTTGATCTAATGTAAGCGACTGATTTAACTTAACTTTTTTCAAAACCCAGCAACCGCGCAGAGTTGCGCACGAAAGGTCCGTAGCGCAGATAAGAAAGCGGGACACGTGGACAAGTCAGAGGATGTCAAGCCAAAAATGGCCAAAAACCAGACAGAAAATGCAAATCAACCGCTAGCGATACGAGACGTTAACAAAGCATACAAACGCGAAAAAAAGCGCCAGATCGGCGCCATTGCGGAGGCTAGCGATAGATTGAAGCGAGAATGGCGTCCCATAGGGGGTTCGAACCCCTGTTACCGCCGTGAAAGGGCGGTGTCCTGGACCACTAGACGAATGGGACGCTGTCGCAGCGGAAACTTGGATTGGTGGAGCCTAGCGGGATCGAACCGCTGACCTCAACACTGCCAGTGTTGCGCTCTCCCAGCTGAGCTAAGGCCCCAAAAATCATGCGTTTCCTGAAGACGAGGCGCATGTTACCGACGACCCCCGACTTCGTCAACAGGAAAGCACCCTTTTCCTATCCTATTTGAGTTCTCGAAACTCTTTCTCGAAGCGCTTGGCCTGCTTCTTGGAGATGCCTCCCAGCACCTCAATGGCGTGACGTAGACGCGCACGAGTCATGTCAGAACCCAGGATGGCCATGGCGTCCATTACCGAGGTACTTGAAGAGGAACCGGTAATTGCGACGAAGACCGGTGCCAGGAATGCCTTCATCTTGAGGTCGAAGTGAGCCGCCAGCAACTTGACCTCCGCCAGTAGCACCTCCTTGTGCCAGGTCGGCAGGGTTTCGAAGCGCCACACCAGAAACTGCAGCAATTTAAGCAATGTGTCGTGATCCAACTGGATATCCGCAAAGCTGTCTTCGTCGATGCCCGGCAGTCCGACAAAGAAGTGCCCGGCCAGCGGCAGCACGTCTGACAGCGTTTCGACTCGGGGGCGTACCTCGGGAAGAATCTTGTTCACGTAGGCTTCATTGAAGGCCCACTCGATCAAGGCCTTTAGCAAGCCGCGGTCATCGAGATCCTCGCGAATATACACACCGTTGAGCCAGGTAAGCTTTTCCAGATCGAATACCGGACCACCAAGCGATACCCGCTGAATGTCGAAATCGGCCATCATCTCGTCGAGACTGAATTTCTCACGCTCATCGGGCATCGACCACCCCATGCGCCCCAAGTAGTTGGTCACCGCCTGGGGCAAGTAACCCATACGCCGATAGTAGTTGATGGACGTGGGATTCTTGCGCTTCGAGAGCTTCGACTTGTCGGGATTGCGAAGCAACGGCATATGGCAAAGCATCGGCATCTGCCAGCCAAAATAGTCGTAGAGCAATTGGTGCTTCGGTGCAGAGTTGATCCATTCCTCTCCGCGCAGTACGTGGGTGATACCCATGAGGTGATCGTCGATTACGTTCGCCAAGTGATAGGTCGGCATGCCATCCGATTTGAGCAATATCTGGGCGTCAACCTGACCCCATTCCATTTCGATCGGACCGCGTAACATGTCATCGATGACGCAAGTCCCGTCGCTTGGCACTTTCATGCGTACCACGCAAGGCCAGCCCTGCCTCTCGCGGCGTGCGGCTTCATCGGCAGACAATGCCAGGTCAGCAGGCTTGAGTGCCTGATGCACGCCGGCCGATTTGCGCGCCTCGCGCAGTTCATCGAGCTCTTCTGCGGTCCGATAACACTTGAAAGCATTCCCCGAGTCGATCAACTGCTGGGCATATTCAGCATATATCTCGCCCCGCTCGCTTTGGCGATAAGGGCCGTGAGGACCGCCCACATCAGGCCCTTCGTCCCACTCCAGGCCTAGCCAACGCAGCGAATCGAAGATCATCTGCTCGGACTCGTGGGTCGAACGCACGCGGTCAGTATCCTCGATTCGCAGGATGAACTGACCGCCAAACTGGCGAGCGAAGCACAGATTGAACAAGGCAATATAGGCAGTCCCCACATGGGGATCGCCGGTAGGTGACGGCGCGATTCGCGTGCGTACTGTCATGTCGTCCTAGTCCTGTCAGCAAAAAGAGTTTGGCGACGATTATACGCCCCTGAGGGAGGCCAAGCAGCCGTACCGGCAGGGAATCATTCTGCAAGCCCGTGGTCGATGCTTCCTGAAGGTAAAAATTTCCACAAGGAATCTCATGCTGAATCAGCTTCCCGATGGTTTTTCCGCCCTGGTCATTGGTGCATCAGGCGGTATTGGCCGAGCCGTGACTGATGCCGTACTGGCGAGCGAGCGGCCTGGCAGCGTCGTGGGTGTCAGCCGTCAGAAAACGTCACACCCCGATCCCCGCTTCGAGTCGCTGGTGCTTGACGTTGGTCAAACCGATGGGCTAGCAGCACTCGAAAGCCACCTCGAAGGTCGACCCTTGCATTTTGTATTCAACGCTATCGGTATACTCCACGACGTCGATTCCGGCATTGCCCCTGAAAAGAAACTCGCCGACCTCGACGCCGAGGCCATGACAAGACTGTTCCACATCAACGCGATTACCCCTGCCTTGCTTCTCAAGGCACTAGAAGGCAACTTCAAGGGTCGGCATACAGCCCTTTTCGCCAGTCTTTCCGCGCGAGTCGGGTCCATCGGCGACAACCATCTCGGAGGCTGGTACGCCTATCGCGCCAGCAAGGCTGCTCACAACATGCTGATGAAGACCGCCGCTGTGGAACTGCGCCGCCTCAATCCAGAGATGACGGTGGTCTGTTTGCACCCGGGCACCACCGATACTGCTCTATCACTGCCCTTCCAGGAGCGGGTCCCGGAGGGAAAGCTGTTCACGCCTAGCTTCGTTGCTGAACGACTACTGGCAGTACTGGATAAACTCCCCAAGCAGGAGAGCGGCCTCTTTCTAGATTGGGCAGGGAAACCAGTGCCGTGGTGAAGAAGACAAAAGTGTCCCCCAGAAAATCCAAAAGAAGGGGGGCCATGGGAGTGTCTCGAGAAACTACGTTTATGCGCGATATTGCACCGTTAGTGCTAATCGCTGATCATCATCAACCGCATTAATTATTGACAGGATGAAGCAATGGATTCGTTAGGCCCTCGTATCAAGGCGCTACGATTAGAGGCTAAGCTCAACAAGGCGGCTCTGGCACGGAGGGTTGGCGTATCCGATGTCACTATCTCTTATTGGGAGTCAGGCGCCATCAAACAGATTGGTCACGAGCGTCTGGTTGCGCTGGCAAAGGCATTGGAATGCCCCCTGTCAAGTCTGATAGAAGGTAGTCAGAAGCACGTTGCGGCTCCGCTATACTTGCACCGGCGTCCGCCAGCCCCTTGGCAGGACCCGACCGCCAAACCGATCGAGCTGCCATTCGAACTCGTACCGGCGCAGCAATGGGAGGGAAGCTGTTACCTGATGACTCCGGCGCCGGGAGAGAGCTTCGAATTTTTGCGAGAAGGCGATCTTGTCGCCATCGCCCCTACCGAGGAGTTTCGTCGCGCTGGCCTCTATCTGATAGAAATGGGCGGCAGCCACCTGGTTCGTCAGGTCAGCCAGAATAATAGCGGGGAACTCCAATTCGAAGGTGAGCATGATGCTGAGGTCACCGCCTTTTCGCAGGATTGTCGCCTGCTGGGTAAGCTAGTAGCTCGCTGGCAAGCGCACCCATTATGATCCGGGGTCACTCCTCCATCTCAACCACGTTCACCTGATCATGGGTTCGTCTCGGCTCGTCGCCCACCATGAAACGCTGCGCATGGCCTGCCACCTTGCCCAGACCATGTCGCGAGGTACGGACCAACGGCCCACTCAAATGCTGGCCCTGCTCGCCAATTTGTTCACGCACCGCCTTGGGTTGCACGGCAGACTCGGTTAGCTGCACGCTGATAAGATAACCTCCATCGGCCAGGCCACTGCCCGGGCCAAAGGGTCCGGCAGAAAAACTCCCTTCGCCCATATCGGTGCGGGAGCGCCAGCGCACTCCGCTGCGTTCGCGTTCCACGATGACCTCGAGCTGGGCACCGGGGGGAAGATTGCTCTCGCCCTCCACCATCAGACGGCGATCCTCGAGAAGCAGTGCCGTGAAGTCGATCTCCACTGGGGTCTGCATTGGCTCTAGCGGGGGATTTTCAGGCACTGTCTCGCTGCGGCTGGATACTTGCGATGCCTCGTCCGACTCGAGTGTGCTGGTCTCGCCATCATCACCTCCGCTGCAGGCGGTAACCAGGGTGACCAGCAGCAGGATACCCACTCGTCGATACCAGGCGGTCATACGGACCCTCGCGTCGGATAGATGAAGTGCTACAGCCTATCATCGCTCGCGGCACGGCGTCTTACGCTGGCCAAGGCTCAGCCTTCAGCACATTCTCGGCAGAGTGTTGTATAGGGCAAGGCATCCAGACGTGCCGGCGCTATCGGCTCCTCGCACACCGCGCAGATATCGCCCTCACCCGCGTCGATACGCTCAAGCGCATGCAACACTTGGCGCAACTCGTCTTCCGCCTCTTTTTCCAGCGAATCGACCACATCGTCGTTCTGGGTTTCGACGGCCTGCTCCTCCATATCCTTGTCCAGAGGGCCATCCTTGCGTTGCTTATGTGCCCGGTAACGATCGAGCCTTTCCATCAAGTCAAATCGCATGTTGTCCAGTAGCAACTTTCTTTCCTGCATGACACCTCCTCGTTTAACTCCTCATATTGTAGACAAGGCAGTCACAGTTGGCTTATTCCTGTTGGCTCATGAAAAACGTTTTTTTACCCATAAAAGTCCATGCTCCCTAACCATGAAGGCGTAGCTTATCAGTCGGGCTTTTGAATCGTCCCCATGGCTAGCACTCATGCGTGGCGCCAGTCAGCTACGAATCAGCCGTGCCAGGCCGCTGCGTGAATCCACCTCAGTGGCGATGGGCAGCGATAGCCTCCGGCTGCTAGAATGCTGGCCTTTCGCATAACCCTGTGATGCCCATGCTTGAGCTCGACCGCACCTTTTCCGTGGCGCCGATGATGGACTGGACGACACGCGACTACCGCGTATTCGCCAGGACCCTGACCCGTCGTGCGTTGCTGTACACCGAAATGGTCACGACAGGAGCCATCCTGCATGGACGCCCTCGCGAGCGTTTTCTGGGGTATAGCGATGAGGAGCACCCCTTGGCATTGCAGCTCGGCGGCAGTGACGCTGGCGAGCTTGCCGAGTGCGCCGCCATCGCCGAAGAGTGGGGCTACGACGAGATCAACCTCAACGTGGGCTGCCCTAGTGACCGTGTGCAGAACAATCTGATCGGCGCCTGTCTGATGGCTCATCCTGGCAAGGTTGCCGCCGCAGTTAGCGCCATGCGTGAGGCGGTCTCGATTCCGGTGACCGTAAAATGTCGCATCGGTATCGACGACCAGGACGAAGACAGGGATCTGGAACGCTTCATCGCCACAGTGGCGGATGCCGGCTGCCAGGTCTTTATCCTGCATGCCCGCAAGGCCTGGCTCGAAGGATTGTCACCCAAGCAGAATCGTGACGTACCCCCGCTCAATCGCGAACGCGTTCATCGCTTGAAAGCGAGCCGACCCGAGCTGCACATCGGCATCAACGGCGGCATCAGCTCCTTGGGAGCATGCCGCGAACAGCTCGATCACGTTGACAGCGTGATGATCGGCCGAGAGGCTTACCAGAACCCATGGCTACTGGCCGGGGTGGATGAGGCATTCTTCGGCATACCCGGGCCGGCAAGCAATCGACACGCCGCAGCTGCCGCTTTTCGCCCCTACATCGCGCGCCGCCTCGAGCAAGGGGCCAAGCTCAACCACGTCACGCGTCACCTGATGGGCCTGTTTCAGGGCCAGCCGGGCGGGCGCCGCTTTCGCCGGCACCTCTCGGAGAATGCCCATCTCAACGGAGCCGGTCTCGCGGTTTTCGATGATGCCCTGGCATTGGTCCCGCAGCATGAGCACGAACCCGAGCCGGTCGGCTAAGTCGGATTCGTCATCAGTAGAGCGAACCAGACGGTGGCTCAAGGCTCGACTGGAAGCTCTCCACCGCATTCTCCGCCTCCTCGATGGCATCGAAGCGAGCGATGTGAAACAACGCTTCCCCTTCGTTGGCCAATGGCAATCGGCTCATGCCAATGACGATACCATCGGCCATGGATCTGACTTCCCCCTCGGCATTGCCGAACGGATCGGCCACACGGCCCAGCAGCTCATGCTTGGCGACACGAGCCCCAAGGCGCACCTGAGGCCGCATGATGCCGTCGATAGGGGCACGAGCCCAGCTTGAGCCATTGGCGATCTCCGCCGGCGACGGGGGGCGGCGACGCTGCTCCCCCGAAAGCATGCCAAGCCGGCGCATCACCCGCAGGACACCGCGCACGCCCGGCGTAATCGCCCACTCATCGAAGCGCAATGCCTCGCCGGCCTCGTAAGTGAGGACGGGAATGCCACGGTTCTGTGCGTAGTGGCGTAAGCTGCCCTCACGAAGCTCGGCATTGAGAATCACCGGCGCGCCAAAGGCGTTGGCCATGCGCTCGGTTTCGCCACCAGGGCTCAGCTGGGCGCGTATCTGCGGCAGGTTGGTGCGGTGTATCGCCCCCGTATGCAGGTCGATGATATGACTGGCCTGATCGACGATCTGCTCGCGAAACAACGCCGCCACACGACCACCCAGGGACCCCGACTCGCTGCCGGGAAAGCAGCGATTGAGATCGCGTCTGTCGGGCAGATAACGACTGTGCTGTACGAAGCCGAATACATTGACGATCGGTGAGGCGATAAGCGTGCCGCGCAGACCCTGCAATTGGCGTGAGCGAAGCAGACGACGCACGATCTCGACACTATTGATTTCATCACCATGGATGCCCCCGCAAACCAGCAGCAGCGGCCCGGCCTGACGACCGTGAACCACCTCAACGGGTATATGGAGCGGTGCATGCGTATAAAGGCGTGCGACGGGTACATCGATCTGGATGCGGCTACCGGGCGCCACTCGGACACCGGCGAGTTCAAACGAGGATCGAGCCATGCAGGAGCTTCCTGTAACAAAACGGCGTTTTCAATTCGTTTTTATACGCGTAATACCCCTGTATGACGACCCTAACAACCATACATTCATGAATGTAAATTGCCGACTGTTAAGGTAGAATTGCCTAAACCCCCCTATCTGGAGGCTGTGCCTGGATGGCCAGACGCACCAAGGCCGAAGCCGCTGCGACCCGTGAAGCCTTGCTCGATGCAGCCGAAGACGTCTTCTTCGACAAGGGCGTGGCACGAACCTCGCTGGAACAGATCGCCCGCCACGCCGGTATGACGCGTGGTGCGATTTATTGGCATTTTCGTAACAAGGCGGATCTTTTTCACGCGCTGCTCGAGCGAGTTCGCATGCCCTTCCAGGAGCTCATCGATGAGATAGAGGACCCAGTAGTGCTGGACTCTCCCCTGGACGCCATCCGCCTGGCCTGCCTGCACGGTTTCACTCGGCTGGAACAGCCTCGTTACCGGCGTGTCCACTCGATCCTCATTCATCGTTGCGAGTTCTTCAGCGATATCGACCCCATCGCCATGCAGAACGAGCTGACGCAAGAGTGTCGTGAATCGCTGTTCGAGCGCTTTTCCAAGGCACACGAGATGGGTTTGATGCAAACGAGCATATCGCCGGCTATTGCCACTGAACTGCTCCAGGCAACGCTCGGAGGACTTTTCCACGACTGGCTGCGTAACCCCGACCAGTTCTCGATTCGAGAGCGCGGTGAAATGCTGATCAATAGCCTGCTGCTGCTGATGCGCCACCAGGAATCAATGTGACGCCGCCGGCCCACCATTGAGCGAATGGGGCCCCTGATGCTTCTGGACCAGGCGAAGTCGACTGAGCCGTGTGCGGGCATCCAGATAATCCGCCTCCGCCACGCTTCGATAGGCGCGCTCTCCCGGTAGATACTTGACCAGCACACGCCGCTCCCCCTCAACCGGCATCGCGCCTTGCTTGCCGTGCAGGCGGACCTCGCAGCCCACATCGTCGGCCAGTACTGCCGAGGCAAACCCTTGAGAATCCGCCTCACAGGTAACGACCACCCTTTCACCCAGCAGGCAACGCCGAGACAACTGCGGGCGTCGATGAAAGCGACCGTGCAAGCTGTGGCAGAGTGCTGCAGACAAGGGTGAGGCCAGCGCAAACGCGCCCCATAGCACCACGATGCCCACGGGTATCCGAAACAACCCAAGCGGTAACCAGCGGAGTATCAGCAACTCCAAGGCGAGGGTAATGCTCCCCGCCACCAGAAACAGCACCGTCAGCGCAAAAGATGCTGGCACCCCGGCAAATCCCAGCGTCACCAGAGTGCTTGCCATGTGGTCATGCTTGAGACTGTCATGCTCGAAGAGCTCCACCGAGGCCAGATGCAAGGCCACCAGCAACCAGTAGACCAGCGCCAAGGCGAGCAGCGCGGTAAACACGACGAGCGGGAAACTCAGGGAAATCTGACGGATAATGTCCATGGCGGGCTCCTCCTGTCGGCTAGGGCCCTAAGGACAAGGGCCGACAATTGGTTTATTTCATTCAGCCTAGACCACCCGGCGTTGCAGAGCATTATCCCGGTGTACGGGCCTTTTCATGGCGTCCCATCTTGCGCCACAACCAATCGGAAACGTGCGCGATCATGGCATAGAAGGTCGGGATGAACAGACTGCCCAGCACTGCCACCGATGCCATGCCAACCGCCACCGTAGTGCCGATATGGTGACTGCTAGTGGCGCTCGCCCCGGTAGCCAGAGCCAAGGGTAGAGTACCGAAGATGAACGCCAGCGAGGTCATGACGATGGGCCGGAAGCGCAGCTCCGCGGCGGTAATGGCCGCCTCGCGGATCGACTTGCCCTGCTCCTTGCGCTGCAGCTCGGCGAATTCGACGATCAGGATGGCGTTCTTGGCCGCCAGCCCCACCACCACGAGCATGCCAATCTGCACGTAGACGCTGGTATCCAGGCCGCGCATGACGATGCCGCTGATGCCACCCAGAAAAGCGAAGGGGGTGGCAGTAAGCACCGCCAAGGGCAATGACCAGCTCTCGTACTGCGCCGCCA
Source organism: Halomonas jincaotanensis (assembly GCF_018448785.1). Classification (GTDB taxonomy): domain Bacteria; phylum Pseudomonadota; class Gammaproteobacteria; order Pseudomonadales; family Halomonadaceae; genus Halomonas; species Halomonas jincaotanensis. The sequence continues at coordinate 77,767 of NZ_JAHCLU010000013.1, forward strand.
GGATAAGAAAGACCATGATCAACCCGAAGACGATGGCCAGGGTCGCCGTGCTGCCCATCTGGCTCTCCTGATAGGCAGTGCCGGTCCAGCCCATTCCCCAGCCGTCTCCCAGGGTGTCCTGGACAACGCTATCCATGGCCTCGATGGCCTGGCCGGAACTGTAGCCTGGCGCCGGATTGCCCTGGAACTGAGCCCCCAGATAGACACCGAAACGCGAGACGACCGAGGGCTTGGCCTGGCGCTCGAGCTCGACGAATTCGGAGAGCGGAATGCGTCCCCCATCGCCACCGCGCACATGGATATTGCGCAAGTCATCCGGTGTCTTGCGATACTCGTCCTCATTCTGCAGGTAGACCTGGAAATTACGGTTCTGGTAGCTGAAGTAATTGACGAAACCCGCGCCCAGGGTGTTCGACAGGGTGCCGTTCAATGCTTCCAGGGAAACGCCATAGCTCAAGGCCTTCTGCTGATCGATCTCGGCCCGATAGCCCGGTACATTGACATTGAACGTGGTAAATACCCCGGCCAGGGCCGGATGCTCACCTGCCGCCTGCATGATTTGCAGCGAGGCCTCATAGAGCTCCTGTGACGATGCCCCCTCGAACGACTGTAGATAGCCGGTAAAGCCACCAGTTGTTGAGAGCCCGATGATGGGTGGCACATTAAAGGCCATCGCTGACCCCCCCTCAATCTCGGCGCCCAACTGCGAGATGCGCCCCACCAGTTCGTCGGCGGTCAGGTCGCGCTCCGCCCAGGTCTCCATATTGACGAACATGATGCCCCGTGCGGTGTTGACCGCACTCGAGAGGATGTCGTACCCGGCGATGGCCGATGAATAGCGCACCCCGTCGATATCTTCCACGGCATCGCTGAGCTTGCTCATGTACTTGCTGGTTCGGTCCAGCGAGGCGGCGTCCGGCAACGATACGCTCACCAGCACGATGCCCTGATCGGTCGAGGGAACCAGGGTCGAGGGGGTGGACTGGTAAAGCCACCACGACCCCGCCCCCACCATTACGGTCAGCAATAGTGCCAACGCCCAGAACCGCACCAGCAGCTTCACGACCCACATGTAAGCGGCCGTGATCCCGCCAAAGAGTCGGTCGAACAGGCGCAGCGGTGTATTGATCGCCCGCCGAAATTTCGTTTCACTGCCGCTTGCCGGTTTGTGCTTGATGAAAATTGCCGACAGCGCCGGCGTGAAGGTCAGGGCCATCAGCGCCGAGAAGGCCACAGAGATCGCCACAGTCAAGGCGAACTGCTGATAGATCTGACCGGTAAAGCCCCCAAGGAAGGCGACGGGCACGAATACTGCAGCCATGATCAGCGACGTGGCGATGACCGGCCCGCCGACCTCCTTCATGGCGCGAATCGTCGCCTGGAGTACCGTGATCTCCTCGTCCTCGCTGAGGACGCGTTCGACGTTTTCCACCACCAGAATGGCGTCGTCCACCACGATGCCGATCGACAGCACCAGCGCAAACAGCGTCAACAGGTTGATCGAGAAACCGAACACGAAGAACCCGGCGAAGGTCGCCAGTACTGACACGGGCACCACCGACATGGCGATGACCGTGAAGCGCCAGTTCTGCAGGAAGATGAACAGGATGACGCCAACGATCAGGAAGGCCTCGATGAATACCTTGACCACGGTCTCCACCGAGGCATTGATGAATAGCGTGGTGTCGTAAGGCACGACGTATTCAAGCCCCGGCGGAAAGCGACCTTCCAGATCATCCATCGTGGCCTCGACCGCCGCCGCGGTCTCGAGGGCATTGGCCCCGGGCTGCTGGTTGATGATGATCGGCGTCATCGTGGCGCCGTTCAAACGCGCTTCGACCCCGTAATAGGATGCCCCCAGCTCGATACGCGCCACGTCACTAAGCCTTAGCGACGAGCCGTCGGGATTGGTACGCAGGTAGATGTCACGGAAGTCGTCGACATCGTTGAGCCGCCCCCCCGCGGTGATGGTATAGGTATAGCTGCGCGGCTCACTCTGCGGCGTTGCCGCCAGGCTGCCCGCCGGTACCTCGGTGTTCTGTTGGCGTATGGCGCTGGCGACCTCGGCGGGCGTCAGGTCGAACTCGGACAGCTTGCCGGGATCCATCCAGATACGCATGGCGAATTCGCCACCACCCAGCACCTCGGCGTTACCCACCCCAGGTACCTGACGCAATTCATCGAGGATATTGAGGGTGGCATAGTTTTGCATGAAGACGTTGTTATAGTCACCATCCGGTGCGATCAACGCCACCAGCATCAGGATGGAACTCGAACTCAACTCCACCGTGACGCCCTGGTCCTGGACCTCCTGTGGCAGCTGTGACAGTGCCCCCTGCACGCGATTATTGACATTGATGGTGTTGATATCACCATTGGTGCCGATGCCGAAGGCCACGCTAAGGCTGACGCTGCCATTATCGGCACTGGTCGAGGTCATGTAGAGCATGTCCTCGACGCCATTGATCGACTCGGCCAGGGGGGCGGCGACGGCCTGAGCGACCGTCTCGGCATCGGCACCCGGATACTGGGCACTCACCGATACCGTGGGCGGTACCACGCTGGGATACTGCTCGATCGGCAGCACGCGCATGCTCATCACACCGACCAGCGTCAGGATGATGGCCAGTACCGTGGCGAATATCGGCCGCTTGATGAAGAAGTTGGAAAAGTTCATTCGTCCTCTTCCCCTTCCTCACTCCCTGATGCTTCATCGCCAGGCGCTCCATCCTGCATGGCGGCCTGGGCCTCTGCCTGCTCTTCCGCCTGCTCTTCCGCTTGCTCCTGTTCAGCCTGTTCGACGATTTCCCCGGCATCACCCTGGAACTCACGCGGATCGATGGGCGTACCGGGCTCGATACCAGCCGGATCCCCTACGATGACGCGATCTCCAGTTTCCAGACCCTCACGGATGATCTGCCACGGCCCGGCCAATTCCCCTAGGCTGACGGTGCGTGAACGTGCCTTGTTGTCTTCATCAAGCACAAACACCTGGGGGCCCATCAACGCCTGGGTCACGGCAAGTTCCGGTACGGCGAGCACATCGAAGCGCTTCAGCCCTTCTAGACTCACCCGCACAAACTGGCCAGGAAGGACAGAGGCTTGTGGATTTGGGAAGGTAGCCGAGGCCTGAACGGTACTGGTGGCCTCATCGACACGCGAGCCAAGAAAGGTAAGCTTGCCTTCCAGCTGCGCTTGCTCGCTGTCACTCAGCGATGGCACATCAAGAGTGGCGCGGATATCCTCTACCGAATCGCCATCGCCGACCTGGCGGCGCAGCTCGAACGCGTCACGCTGGGGCAACTGAAAGCGCACTTCCAGCGGATCCAGCGGCGTGATGGTGGCAAGCTCGGTACCCGAGCTCACCAGGTTCCCCACATTGATCCGGCTAAGGCCAATCATTCCCGACACCGGTGCCTTGACCTCGGCATATCCCAGATCGATGTTGGCGCTCGCCAAGGCCGCCTCGGCTTGTGCGACACGGGCTTGAGCGACACGCAGCTCGGCCTGCGCCTCGTCAACCTGCTGCTGGCTCACCGAGTTCTGGCTCAGCAAGCGCTGGAAACGCTGAGCATCGCGTTGCGCGCGCGACATCTCGGCGCGAGCGCTTTGCAAGTCCGCCTCGCGCTCGTTGACCAGCGCTTGGTAGAGATCCGGCTCGATGTTATAAAGCGTTTGTCCCTCTTCCACCAGCTCGCCGGGGTCGAACAAACGCGCTTCGAGAAAGCCCGTGACCCGCGCGACCAGGGTGACCTCATCGTCGCTGCGCAGCAGAGACGGATACGCTTTATCCAGCGGGATATCCTGGCGAGCCATCTCGGTCACTTCCACCGCCTGGGGAGGAGGCTCTTGCTCGCCCTGGTTCTGCTGTGCTGCTTGCTCCTGTTCGCCACAAGCGGACAGCAGGAAGCCTATGGCCAGCGTCAACAAGGCAGCTCGGCCGGATCGGATCTGGATTTTCATGACGGTTGACAATCCCGGTGTACATGTCGAAAAGTGGCTCGATTTTACATTCATACATGAATGAATGTAAATGATAGACTGCTAACCATCACCGTGGGCTGGGCGGCTCGCCGATCTCCATGGCCTCGTCGTATCCTGCTCCGCCAGGCAACGTAAAGGAGACACTCTCACCCTCCAACAGCTCGTTGATTTCCTCAATGGCGGGCACGTCAAGGGTCCCCGCCTGCTGTTGCAGCGACAATAGATTGACGACATAGTCGTAGCGGGCCTCGGCATGGTCGGCAATCGCCGAGAAGAGGTTCTGCTCGGCATTGAGCACATCGACGATGTTACGTGTCCCCACCTCGTAGCCGGCCCGCGTCGCATCCAGAGCGCTCTGGTTGGAGACGATGGCCTGGGCGCGCGCTTCAACCGTGGAGACGTCATTGCTGACCTGGGTAAATAGCGAGCGCACCTGCTGGACGGTGTCGCGACGCTGGGCCTCAAATTCGTATTGGCTCGATTCGAGCTGAAAGGTGCTTTGACGTATCTCGGCGCTGGTACTCCCACCGGTATAGAGGGGCAGATTGACGCCCAAACCTACCTGGCTGGAAGAGTCATGACCCGCCAATACATCACTGTCAGAATCGCTGTACTGGTAGTTGGCGAACGCCTCGAGAGTCGGCAATCTGCCGGCCTGTGAGATATTCACCCCGCTGCGCGAGACCTCGACCCCAGCCTGCTGCGCCAGCACCAGAGGATTGTTCTCCATCGCCATCGCCACCCATTGATCCCGGCTGTTGGGCGCGGGTGGTTCGACAGGCAACTCCTCCTGCAGCGATTCAATGCTCTGGTAACGCTGGCTGGTCAACCGCTCCAATGCCTCGAAATTGACCTGCAGACTGCTTTCAGCGGCGATACGTTCGGCACGCGACTGGTCGAAGCTGGCCTGGGCCTCCTCGACTTCGGTGATCGCGATCAGCCCGACCTCGAACTGCTCACGCGCCTGCTCGAGCTGGCGCCCAATAGCGCGCTCCTGGGCACGTCGTGCCTCAAGAATTTCGTAGGCACGCAGGATCTCGAAGTAGGCTTCAGCGACATCGATCAGAACCTGCTGTTCGGTCGCCGCCAGGCGGTAGGTCTCCTGGTCGATCTGTCGCTCTGATCGCTCAACCTCACGACGATTTCGGGCATCGAACAGGGCCTGGGAAGCCTCGAGCGTCAAGCTAGCACTATTGTAGCGATCATCTCCGGCGCCGGGCCCTCCACTAGCGAAGCTTCCCGCACCGTTCGACTGTGACTCATACTGGCGGTTATGCGTCACGTTGCCGGAAGCCCCGATCTGCGGCAGCAGGTCGGCCTGCTCGATATCATGCCCCGCTCGCACAACGCCGAACGTCGAACGCGCCGCTGCCAACTCGGCATTGTTCTGTAACGCATCCCGGGTGATGGTGAGCAGATCGGCTGCCTGCAGCGGCATCGCACACGCCGAGGCTACCAGGGTCGGCAGCAAGGCCCGGTGGGCGAAGCGACGAACGGTTGGCTTAGTACGGGGAGAGCGCATCAGGATGTCCTCGATCACAGCGTATGGTTATTTACATACATTGTCGCATGTTCATGCGTTGAAGCCACCGCCTGGCTTGCTCATTGATGAATTCTTCACCCACGACGGCAACTAGGCTACGCTGCTATGCAGCATAGCCGGGTCGGCAATCAAGGAGGGCGTCAATGGATGCATTGGAAATGGTCAAGTTTCGTGAGCTGGAAATTGCGGTGCGTATCTGGCATCCACAGGCCCCACGCACCGTGATCGCCTGGCACGGCTTGGCGCGTCACGGCGGCGACTTCGCCGACTTCGCTCGTGCCCTTGGGCCTGAATGGCGGGTCTTGGCGCCGGATACCCCCGGACGCGGCCTGTCGAGCTGGTCGCTGCATCCGGCCCACGACTATCTCTATGAGCATTATATGCAAGTGGCCGTAGCGGTCATGGATCACTTCAAGCTAGCGCAAGTGCCTTGGGTTGGCACTTCCATGGGCGGATTGCTTGGTATACTGCTGGCCGCCGAGCCTTCCACCGCCAATCGCATCGAGCGGCTGGTACTCAACGACGTGGGCCCCGAACTGGATCCCGATGGCCTCACCGAGCTGGCCACTTACTTTGGGGTACTGCACCGATTCTGGCATTTCAGTGATCTGCAAGCCGAGTTACGCCGCCATTATGCCGGCTTCGGCATCGAAGATGAGGCAGCCTGGCGGCGTCTGGCAGAGGAAAGCGCCAGGCGCCTGCCCGACGGCAGCTGGACGTACCATTTCGATCCTCGCATCAGTGAGCAATTCGTCCATGATACACCGCGCGATACCTGGGCCGACTGGTCGGCGATCCACTGCCCGCTGATGGTCGTGCGCGGAGAACACTCGCCATTGCTCAAGGCCGCGAGCGTCGAACGCATGGCCGAGGTACACCAGGGTCTGGTGACACTCGAGGTACCCGGTTGCGGTCATGCCCCGATGCTTGACCGGGCCAGCCAAGTCGACCCTATTGCCGAGTTTCTCACCTGTCCACGGGAGCGTTTGATACCAAGCGCATCGGCCTTCAGGCCACGCTGGTGGCATCGCGTCCTACGTTGGATCACCCGCACAGATAACACTTGAGCGATACTTAGCGAGCAACAACTCTCCTATCGCACGCAAGAAACACACTAGTCGCGCTATTTCGTGACTCTTCACCTCGCCTCACGGTCGATAAGTAATTCAATTAAACCACTGTTCAAAAAGGTATTTTCAAGCGATTGTGGGAAGGTGGCACAAAGCTCGCAAGTAAAGTATCGAGACTCGCCGGGCACGCTCGCCATGCACCACAACAGCGCATTTTGTCTTGCCTCTACTCCCGTGAGTTGGACAAACCAGCGACAAGCACTGGCCGGGGTGTCAGCGAGACTCCTCTCAACCACGAGGCGATGATGAATCGTGTGGTGGAGAGCGACCCCCATTGTCGTCAGCCCATGAAGCTGTTTAACCCGACTCCAGAGGAAACTCATCATGGATAAGCTTGAGATGCGCCATACCCTGCTTGCCGCCAAGGCCCGTAAGCAGATGACCTGGGAGGATATCGGCCGTGCCGTGGACATGTCGCCGGTCTGGGTAGCTTCGGCCTGCTACGGAATGAACAGCGCAAGCCCAGAGGTAGCCCACAAGATCGCTGACGTACTAGGTGTCGATGGCGAGGCTGCCGACGCACTAACCACCTTTCCCACCAAGACTTGGGACGAGGCCATCCCGCAGGACCCGCTGATCTACCGTCTTTATGAAGTGGTCGGCGTCTACGGTGAAACGCTCAAGGATGTGATCCAGGAAAAATTCGGCGACGGCATCATGAGTGCCATCGATTTTTCCATGGAAGTCGACAAGATCGAAGATCCCAAGGGTGACCGCGTGTTGCTGACACTGAACGGCAAATTCCTGCCCTACAAGGCCTGGTAAGCGCCAACCAGCGGGCCTGATAGCCTCAGGCCCGATGCGCTTCCAGCCTGGCGACCGTGCGCTCTACCCCGCTGCGATACGCCCCGCCGAACAGCAGCAGATGGTTGAGCAGCGGATACAACTGGAACAATGCTTCACGCCTCGGCCAGTCAGCTGGGGCATCGCCCTTCCAGTAGGCCTCGAAGAAGGCCGCCCCCGGTGCGCCGAAAAGCGTCAGCATCGCTAGATCGACGTCCGGATAATGTTGATAGACTGCCGGGTCAATAACCGCCGGTCCCTGGGGAGTGAAAAGCACATTCCCCGACCATAGATCACCGTGCACGAGGCTTGCGCGGATATCCGGCAACCACCCTTCCAACGACCACGCAATGGCCTCGATGCGCCCGTGAAGGGCCTCGTCCAGCCGCTTTTTCTGCCGGCAAGCCGCGGCGAGTGGCAACAGACGCCGCTCCCGCTGGAATGCCCGACCATCATTGAGCGGCGCATTGGGCTGTGGGGTGAGGCCGCAGGCGTTGTCTCTCGGCCATCCATGGCGGTCGCCGTTAGTACCATGCAATTCACGCAGGCCCTCCCCCAGGCAAGTCTCACTCCTGGCATTACGTGGCGCTGCCTCCAAAGCTTCCATCACCAACCAGTTGTCGCGCTGCCCGATCACCTCGGGCACGATCAGGCGCGAACTTGCCTCGCGAAGCGTGCGCAGCCCATCTGCTTCTCCCGCCAAGCGCTCGGCATCGTCATGCTTGATGATGACCGTTCCCTGGCGGGTTTCCAGACGATAGACGGCGGCGATATCGCCGCCACTAAGCGGCTTGAGCGCGCCGCATGGCACTAGGTCGAGTTCCTGCAGAAGGTTGCTGAGTTCATTCTCCATCCTCATTCCTCTCCTGCATTTGCGATGTCAGGCGGTTTCTCTGGCTAGTCATGCCGATGGTCATAGTATGGCGCAAAAAAACCGCCCACTAAGGGCGGCAAAACGGGGTACAACAACAGTATCAATCAGGCGCTAGACTCATTCGGTAGACAAGGTAACGTATAAGCATCGGGTCGCAACTGACAGTATGTACATGCTAGTTCATTTGTAGATGATCTGAATAACTTTTTTCCAGCGCCTTTTCCGGGGCATGCTCCATTTCGTCACGCCGATTGTCGCCTATCAAGGAGATCTCCATGTACAAGCTCGCCTTCTTTGTCCCCAACGAGGATGCCGAACGCGTCAAGGAGGCCGTCTTCGCCAGTGGTGCCGGACGCATCGGCGACTACGAAGCCTGCTGCTTTCAATCAGTCGGCACCGGCCAATTTCGTCCACTGGGCGGTGCCGACCCGCACATCGGCCGGGTCGGGGAACTGGAATTCGTCGATGAGCTCAAGGTGGAGCTGGTCTGCGAGGACGACCTTATCCACCGGGCGGTGTCTGCGCTTAAACTCGCGCATCCTTATGAGGAGCCCGCGTTTGATGTCTGGAAGCTGGAGAGCCCCTAGACCGATGCAAGGCGGAAGCATCAGCCCAAGCGTTCGGCGATTCGCGCCTCGAGTGTTCGTTGGTCCTCATCGAAGCGCCGTATGCCCTCGGCCAGCTTGTCGTTGGCCATAGCATCGCCATTGTGCCCCCAACGGAATTCGGCCTCGGTGAGCGGCGTCGACCGGGACCCGCTGGAAGTATCCAGAGTCACCTGGCGCTCCACCTCGCCCTGCATGCCATCGAGTTCCTCGAGCAGCACCGGAGAGATCGTCAGCCGAGGGCAACCCGCCAGCGCCAGCACCTGACCGATGGTGCGGAAACTCGCCCCCATCACCACGGTGTCGTAGCCTCCCCGGCTCACGCGCTCGCAGACGCCACGCACAAACTGCACGCCGGGGTCCTCCTCGGGCATGTAGTCACGACCGGTTTCCTTCTTGTACCAGTCGGTGACCCGGCCGACGAAGGGCGATACCAGAAAGACCCCGGCATCGAAGCAGGCCTGTGCCTGGGCATCGCTGAACAGCAACGTAAGGTTGCAGTTGATGTCCTCCTTCTCGAGCTGCTCGGCGGCACGAATACCCTCCCAGGTCGAGGCCAGCTTGATCAGCACCCGATCGCGGCCCACGCCGTGCTTGTCGTAGAGCTCGATCAGCTCATGGGCCTTGGCGATACTGGCGGGTGTGTCGAAGGAAAGCCGAGCGGCGACTTCGGTGGAAACCCGGCCGGGTACCAGTTTGCTGATTTCGGCACCCATGGCCACCGCGAGGCGGTCCACGGCATGTTCGACACGCGCCTGGCGGTCGCCGTCCGTGGCGGGTATCTCGCTCAGGGTGTTGTCGATCAGGGTCTGATAGCCGGGAAGGTCAAAGGCCTTGAGCAGCAGGGAGGGATTGGTAGTGGCATCCTGGGGGCGGTAACGCTCGATAGCATCGAGATCACCGGTATCGGCGACCACCAGGGAATGGGATTTCAGGGCATCCAGTTGTGTCGTCATGGTAAAGCTCCTTATCAATGTCAATTTTGGTTGACGAGCGGGTACCGCCCGGCGAGTTCACGGCAATAGCGAGCATAGACATCACGATAGGTGGCCACCCTGGCGGGATCGGGATCGGCTCGCGATCCCTCATCGAGATGCACCACCCGATCGCAGAGTGCCGACAGGCTGGCCTCGGCATCTCCCTGGCGCTGGTGGCACCATGCCGCCTGGAGGGCCGCGCCCAGGGCGGCGGCATCAGTGATCTCTGGGCAAATCACCTGGGCATCGGTGATGTCGGCGACCATCTGGCGCCATACCGGGCTTTTTGCTCCGCCACCGATTAGGCGAATCTGGTCGACTCCCTCGGACAGCCCCCCGAAAAGCTCCAGCCCATAGTGCAGACCAAAGGTCGCGCCCTCTATCACCGCCCGGCAGAGGTTGGCCTGGGACGTATTGACACTGGTCAGTCCGGCTAGGCTTGCCGACGCCTCGGGTAGCATCGGCACCCGCTCGCCATTGAAGAAGGGCAGCATTGTCACCCCCTCTGCACCCGGCGGTGCCTCGGCGACCCGTGCCCCGAAGGTCGCCAGATCCAGGCCGAGGAGTTCTCGCATCCGGGTCGTGGCGGAAGTCACGTTCATGGTACAGACCAGCGGCAGCCAGCCGCAGTTACTCGAACAGAAATTGGCGACCATGGCGCTGTCGAGCACCACCGGTTCGGGGGAGAAGGCGCACACCGTACCGGAAGTCCCCAGGCTCATGGTCACGAGTCCCGGACGAATATTACCCGTGCCGATGGCACCCAGCATATTGTCGCCGCCCCCGCTGGATACCAGGACATCGTCGGCGAGGCCCAGCTGGCGGGCTACCTCCCGGCGTATCCTGCCGGCGGGCTCGTGGGAGTCGATCAAGCGCGGCAATACCCTCTCTGGGTCCAGCTCAGGGGCGATCTCGGCAAGCACATCATGGCGCCACCGCCGCGAACGGGTATCGAAATAGCCCGTACCCGAGGCATCCCCGGCCTCGGCCACCCGCTCACCGGTAAGCCAGAAATTCAGGTAATCGTGGGGCAGCAGCAAGGCATCGATCCGTCGATAGGCCTCGGGGTGGGTCTCGCGCAGCCAGGCCACCTTGGAAGCTGTGTAGCCGGTCTGCAGCACCAGGCCCAATTTCTCCAGGCAACCCGCTTCGCCCCCCAGCCGCGTGATCAGGTCGGTATTCTGGGGCGCCGTCTCGGTGTCGCACCACAACTTGGCCGGGTGCACCGGCTCACCGGCATCGTCCAGCGCCACCATGCCATGCTGCTGCCCGGAGACCCCGATGGCGCGAATTGCGCGACGATCGATGCCGGCCTCGCTCACGGCCTCCTCGAAGGCGCCGCGTAGCGCCTCGAGCCACTCGCTAGGCTGCTGTTCGCGGCGACCGCCCTCGCCCTCGATCAAGTGGTGAGGACGGCTCGCCTCGCCGAGCACCCTCGCCTTGTCGATGTCCAGTACCACCACTTTGGTGCTCTGGGTCCCGCAGTCCACACCGATGAACATCATGCCTTTCCTCTCGCCGGAACCAAGGACTCCAGTGTGACACGCGCACCACCTTGGTGGAGAGAGGCCAGCGCATCCAGATAGGCCTCTTGAAAGCGCAAGTTATCGGCCAGATCACCGAAAAGCTCGCGATTTCCGATAAAGGCAGCCGGATTCTTGCGATTGTCTGCCGCAATGGCCATCAGCGAATCCTTGAGGCGATCGACGACTTCGATGGGCTCGCCCTGTTCATCGACCCCCTCGACATAGCGAGCCCAGCTGGCCACCACTGCCGCGCTGCGATGGATCTCGCCGCCCCGCGCGAGCTGCTCGCGTATTACCGGTACCAGCCACTTGGGGATGCGGTCCGAACTCTCGGCACACAGCCTCGCCAAGGTATCCCTGATCTGCGGGTTGGCGAAGCGTTCGATCAGGGTCAGGCGATACTGCTCGAGGTCCACGCCCGGCACCGGCGCCAGGGTCGGCGAGCCCTCGCGACGCATGTAATCAAGCAGGAAGTCGACGAAGAGCTGATCCTGGCACACCTCGTGGGCGTAGCGGTAGCCGGCCAGGTAACCGAAATAACACAGGGCCTGGTGACTGGCGTTGAGCAGGCGCAGCTTCATCAGCTCGTAGGGCTCTACGTCCTCGACCACTTGCACGCCGACGTCCTCGAAGGCCGGCCGCCCGGCGACGAAGCGGTCCTCCAGCACCCACTGGGTGAAGGGCTCGCAGACCACCGGCCAGGTGTCGTCGACGCCGAAACGGCGGGAAAGCTCCTCGATGTCGGTGGCAGCGGTGACCGGCGTGATGCGATCGACCATGGAGTTGGGGAAGGCAACCTCGGCCTCGATCCAGTCGGCAAGCTCGCCATCGCGGGCGAGCGCAAAGGCCGTGAACATGCGGTGCGCCACTTCGCCGTTGCCCTGGATATTGTCGCAGGACATCACCGTGAAGGGGGCTAGGCCTCGCTCACGACGGCGCGACAAGGCCTCGGTGATCAGCCCGAAGGTCGTCTTCGGTGCAGCCGGGTGCGCCAGGTCGTGGCGCACATCGGGGTTGTCGAGGTCAAACTCGCCGGTCACGGGGTGAAAATTGTAACCGCCCTCTGTCACGGTCAGTGAGACGATGCGAATGGCCGGACCGGCCAGGGTCTCGATCACCGCCTCGGGGTCTTCCGGTGCGAAGCGGTAGTCGACCATCGAGCCGATCACCCGTGGCTCGTAGCGGCCGTCGGGGTGCTTGACCACCAGGGTGTAGAGGTGATCCTGGGCGGCCAGGGCCTCCTGCATGCGGTGGTCCCCCGGCATCACGCCGATACCAACGATGCCCCAGTCCAGTGCCTCGCCGCGGTTCATCAAGTCATCCAGATACATGGCCTGGTGGGCGCGGTGGAACCCCCCCACGCCGAAATGCACGATGCCCGGCGTGACGGCGGCGCGGTCATAGTCGGGAACCGCGACCTCGGACCCCAGCCGGCCCAGATTGGCGTTGTTGAGTTGAGTCATGAAGAGTCTCCTGCCGAGCCACGCTCGGCGTCTCGGCCCGTGGCACGGCGTCAGCGCCATGCCAGGTCGGGCATGATGGATGTGGTCTTGACGAGGTGGGCGTTGGGCATGTCCTTGTCCAGTGCCTTGCGTCGAGCGAACTCGTCGTCGTGTCCCATGGACCACCAGCGCTCGATCAGGCGCCGCTCCAGCACCTCGTCATCCACCTCGAGCATCACGCGCAGGTCGAAGAGGTCGTGCAGGGCACGCCAAGGTTCCTGGTCGAGCAGCAGGTAGTTGCCCTCGACGATGACGATACGGTGCTCACGGGTAACCAGCCGGCCCCCGGCTCGGGCCAGGTCCAGGGGGCGGTCGAACACCGGCACCGCCACCGTGGCACCCGCACGGCGAATGCGTTTCAGGTCGACCCTCAAGCCGTCGGCGTCGAAGGTGTGGGGCGCGCCCTTAACCGGCAGCTGCGCGTCGCCAAGCACGGCGTTGTCGAAGTGGTAGCCATCCATGGGGACCACCACCACTTGCCCCGGCAGAGCCTCGTCGATGGCCTGGAAGAGCTGCTGCGAGCGGTAGGACTTGCCAGCGCCGGGCGGCCCAGCTAGCGCCACCAGGAAGCGGTCCTGGCCAGTGGCGGCGTCAAGGACCCTTCGGGTCAACTCGGACAGTGAATCGATAGAGGGAACAGAACTCATGACACCTCTCCGGGCATGAACTGGATGCGTGTGGGTTTTCATTCTCGCGTCAGATGGCGGTGTAACCGCCATCGATTCGCAGGTCGGCACCATTGACCATGGCAGCCTCCCGGGAGGCGAGATAGAGGATGGCGGCGACGATCTCTTCCGGTTGAGCGAAGCGCCGGGTAGGAATCAGTGCCTTCATGCGCTCACCCTTATCCCCGGCCCAGCCGTAGCGGCCCAGTTCGGTCTCCACCACCGTGGGCGACACCGCGTTGACGGTAATACCCCGTGGCCCCCACTCCAGTGCCAGGGTACGCGTCAGCCCCAGCACCCCGGCCTTGCTGGTGCAGTAGGCCAGGTGACCAGCGAGCCCCACGCTGGCCGCCTGGGAGGCGAGGTTGACGATGCGCCCCTCACCGCGTTCCAGCATCGTCTTGCCCGCCTCGCGACAGAACAAAAAGACCCCACGCAGATTGACCGCCTGGGTCTGGTCCCAGAGTTCGCTGGACATCGTCTCGGCGGCATCCAGCGGTCCGATGCCGGCGTTGTTGACCAGAATATCGAGCCCGCCGAAACGCTGACGGGTCGCCTGCAGTGTTGCGATCACCGCCGCCTCGTCGGTCACGTCCTGGACCCGTGACAGAACCTGGGTGGGCAAAGACTCGGCGAGTTCGTGCACCGCCTCGCTGCGGTCAACCAGCACCAGGCGTGCCCCGGCTGCGGCGAGATATTCGGCCACGACCTTGCCGATCCCGTTGGCGGCGCCGGTGACCAGCGCCACACGGCCAGTGAAGTCGAAACTCAGGTTACCCATCAACGTCTCCTCAATGACTCGGTCGGCAGGCCGCGGCATAGTCTGCCAGTGTCTCGACGATGCGGTGGCGTACCAGCGCCCGTGGCTCGACGGCGAGTTCGCCACGACGGACGGCGGCGTACTGCGCCGGCAGGTACTGGCTGATCAGGGTCGGCGGAATGGGCGACGCCGACAGGGCAGAAAAAAGTGCCTCGACCGCCTCGGCTACCTTGGGCCGTGCCCAGTAGTAGCGGCTGCGGTCGCTCAGGCTATAGGCCCGGGCGAAGCGTTGCTGGGCTTCGTCACCTTCGTAGTAGGCGGCCCAATAGCGCGGCTCGGCGAGCATCTCCGCCTCCAGAGTCTCGCGCAGCGGTACTGGCCAGCGCACGTCCGGCGCCTCCTCGGCGATCCGATCCAGGGCGAACAGCGCCTCGCGCGTGGCGAAGGTCAGCGCAGGGCCAACCTTTAGAATGGCGAAATGGCAGGCGACCAGTTCCCGGTAGGCCTGAGGAATCTGGTAGTCGGTAGAGTGGGCCTCGAACACCAGGTCGGGCCAGGCGTCAATGGCGCGGCTCAGCTCAGCGGCTGCCTCGGGAACGAAATCCACCACCTCGGTATGGCCGAATTCCACGCCGGGCTGGACCACTACCGCCCTCACTCGACGCCAGGCGGCCTCCAAGTCTTCCTCGGCGAACACGTTACGGTGGGTCTCCAGTGTCGCCTGCAGATCGCGAGTATCCGTGACGGCGAGGATATCCAGGTGCTCCTGGGCACCACCGGGTACCGGCACCTCCGTACCCACCACATAGCGCAGCCGGTCGCGGCCTTCGCCGGCGGCATCCTCGGCCACCCTGGCCAGGCGAGCGGCCCGATACGCCACCGTGGCATCGTCCAGCATTCCGGGATCGTCGGCGCAGGGCATGCTGGCGTCCAGGTGCAGCTTCTCGAAATCCGCCGCCGCATAGGCCGCCACCATGGCCTCAGCGCGGGCCATGGCCTGCTCGGCCGGCAATGCTTGCCAGGGCGAGGGTCCCAGGTGGTCGCCCCCCAGGATCAGCCGCTCGACAGGCAACCCGACCCGAACGGCGATGGCTTCCACGGCATCGCGGAAGTCCGCCGGCGTCATACCGGTGTAGCCGCCCTCCTGGTTGACCTGGTTGCAAGTGGCCTCCACCAGAAGCGGCATGTCGTCGGCCAGAGCGCGCTCGCAGGCCGCTTCAAGCACCAACGGATGAGCCGAGCAGATGGAGGTGATGCCTTGTTGCTTACCGCGCCGGTTGGCGACGACGATGGCATCGAGGGTATGGCTCATGAGATATCTCCTGCGGCGGCCAGCCGCCGTTCCAGGGTGGTCGGGTCGCTGCAGCCTTCCATAGGTCCCAGCACGCTCACGGCGTGGGCCCCGGCGGCGTTGGCCAGACGCAACGCCTCGGGCAGAGTGCGTTCGGCCGCAAGCGCCGCCACCAGGGCGCCACCGAAGCAGTCGCCAGCCCCAGTGGGATCGACTTCATCCACCACCAGGCCTGCTGCCTCGATAACCTCGTCGCCGGTATAGGCCCGGCAGCCCGCCGCGGCGCGCTTGAGCACCACCAGCGACATGGGATGTTCGGCCATCAGCCGCGCCACGGTGGCGTCGGTATCCTCGCCATCATTGGCCAACCATTCGAGGTCGGCGTCACTGGGCAGAAAGAGGTCACAGCATCTCAGCACCTCCAGCAGGGCCTCACGCGCACCATCACTTACCATCAGCTCAGGGCGAACGTTGGGATCGAAGCTGATCTTGCCACCCTTCTCCTTAACCCGCGCCACTAGGCGCAGCAAGATCTCGATGGCCCCCCTCGAGGCGAGCGAGGAACCCATCACATGGAAGTACCGGCAGGCCGAGAGGTGTTCCAGCGCGTTCTCATCCAAGGTCTGCTGGCCGCTGGCACTGTGGGCCAAGTTGAAGATGAAGTGCCGGCTGCCGTCCGCCTGATAGCTGACGAAGGCCGTGCCGGTGGGGCGCTCGGGGTCGCGCTGCACTGCGGTCACATCGATGCCATCGCGACGCAGCCGCTCGACCACCAGGTCACCGAAGCCGTCGCGGCCCACCCGCCCGGCATAGGCGACTCGCGCCCCCAGGCGTGCCGCCTGCGAGGCGAAAATCGCCGGTGCCCCGCTGGGGAAGGGTCCGGTAAATCGGCCGGGTGAGTCGAAACGCTGGCCCTTTTCCGCGGCCATGAACTCGGCGAGCAACTCGCCGCTGGTTGCGATATCGAACATGACTCAGCTCATCCAGTTGCCGCCGTCGACGTTAAGCGTCTGCGCCACCACGTATTCGCTGTCCTCGCTGGCCAAGAAGACAGCGGCACCGCCGTAGTCGTCGGGGCGGCCCATGCGTCCAAAGGGCACCGCCTCCCCCACCAGGCGCTTCTTCTCGCCGAGGGGGCGGTTCTCGTAGCGGGCGAAGAGGGCGTCGACCTCGGCCCACATGGGCGTGTCCACCACCCCCGGGGCGATACCGTTGACGCGAATGCCGTGCTCGATGAGCCCCAGGGCACAGGACTGGGTCAGGCTGATCACCGCCGCCTTGGTGGCGCAGTACATGCTCACCAGCTCCTCGCCGCGCCGCCCTGCCTGGGAGGCCATGTTGATGATCGCCCCGCCCTTGCCGCGGTCGACCATGGATTGAGCCACCGCCTGGAGGGTGAAGAAGAGCCCCTTGACGTTGACGCCGAATTGCTTGTCGTAGCTGGCCTCGGTCACCTCCAGTACCGGGGCCATGTCGAAGACGGCGGCGTTGTTGACCAGGATATCGATACCGCCGAAATGGTCGCTAACGCTGTCGATCATGGCGTCGACCGAGGCACGGTCAGAGACGTCCAGGCGCACGCCCATCACCCGCGCCGACTCGCCTCCGGCCTTGGCTGTCAGGACCTCAACGGCCTCATCGATGGCGGCCGGATCGATATCGGCGACGACGACATTCGCGCCTTCCGCCAGGTAGCGTTTGGCGATGGCCAGGCCGATGCCACGGGCACCACCGGTGATCACGCTCGTCTTGTTCTCGAGTTTCATCCTGTCTTCCTTGTCTATGTAGGGTGGGGGTTCAGTGGGTCGTTACCCTCCGACGCTCACGCTGCCAGTCAGCTATCAGGGCCTCGAGTCCATGCATGTGGTCGAGAATCCGCCAGGCACCGGCCTCGCGGAGACGCTGCGACTGGCCCGGGTCGACATGACTGGCGCCGACGAAACCGATGACGGTCATGCCAGCGGCATGTGCAGCGGTCGTTCCCGAGACGCTGTCCTCCACCACCAGGCAATCCGAAGGAGCGCAGCCCAGCTCTCGCGCCGCCAGCAGGTAGAGGTCGGGAGCCGGCTTGGGGCGCTCGACCTGGTCCGCCGTATAGACGGGAGATTCACCGATCCGGGCATCCAGACCCGTGGTGGCAAGCGACGCCAGGACACGCCGGCGGCGACTGTTGGAGACCACTGCCATAGGGAGGCCCAGCGAGGCGATTACCTGGGCCACACCCTCTATGGCCTCGAGGTCCGTTGCCAGCCGGGCCTCGATGGTCAGATCCACCCGCTCGGCGGCATCGACCGGAAGTGGATAGCGGCTCAGCGGTTCTAGGTGACGGAGAATGTGCCCAGTGGTCATGCCCAGCGCCTGACGCAACACCGTTTCGGCGGCCAGATCGGGCAGCCATTCTCCGAGAAGCTCAACCAGCGTCGCCTCGGCGATGGTCTCACTGTCCACCAGCACGCCATCGCAGTCGAAAATCAGAGTTTCCATGGTCGCTCCCGTCACTGGTTACTGCCTTCGGCCGCCTGGCGGTGGTCGCGGCGGGTCAGGCCGGCAAGGGGATGCTGGTGGAGGCTGGGCAGTGCCGTGCCTTCGCTGTTGAAGAGATGGGCGCGCATGGGGTCGAAACCGAAACGCACCATGTCATGCACGCGATGCGCTACATCACCATCGGCCATGATGGTGACCACCAACTCGCCCATCTGCACGTACAGCGATGTCTGGCCGCCCAGGCGCTCGAGTACCTGGATCTCGCCCGAGAGCGGGCCCTGATCGTCGAGTTGCAGATGCTCAGGGCGAATGCCGAGCTCAAGCGGCGAATCGACTGCCAGCTCGCTACCGTCCACCGGTACCGTACAGTCCCTGCCGCTGGGCAAGCGGATACGAACGCCCTCCGGTCCCGCCTCTTCTAGCGAGACGTCCAGGAAGTTCATCTTCGGCGAACCGATGAAGCCCGCCACGAAGCGGTTCCGGGGATGGTGGTAGAGCTCCATGGGCGAGCCCATCTGTTCGACCACACCGTCATGCAGCACCACGATCTTGTCGGCCATGGTCATGGCCTCGATCTGGTCGTGGGTAACATAGATCATGGTGGCATCGAGCTCCTCGTGGAGACGCGCCAGCTCGATGCGCATCTGCACGCGCAGCGCCGCATCCAGGTTGGACAGCGGCTCGTCGAAGAGAAAGATGCTGGGATTTCGCACGATGGCTCGTCCGATCGCCACACGCTGGCGCTGGCCACCGGAGAGCGCCTTGGGCTTGCGGTCCAGCAGCGGCTCGAGCTGGAGGATCTTCGCCGCCTCGAGGACCTTCTGACGCCGTTGCTCCTTGGGCACCTTGGCCAGGCGCATGCTGAACCCCATGTTGTCCTCGACCGTCATGTGCGGATAGAGCGCATAACTCTGGAACACCATGGCCAGGCCACGGTGAGCGGGACCCACTTCGTTAATGCGCTCTCCGTTGATAAGGATATCGCCCGAGGTGGCACTTTCCAGCCCGGCGATCATGCGCATCAGCGTCGACTTGCCACAGCCGGAGGGTCCGACGAAGACCACGAATTCACGGTCATTAACCTCGAGGTCGATGCCCTTGATGACATCGGTATCGTCGAAGCGCTTGGTGATCTGTTTGAGTTCTAGTGTTGCCATGAGAAATTCCTTTACTTGACGGCACCGAAGGTCAGGCCACGTACCATTTGCTTTTGTGTCATCCAGCCGAAGATGAGGATTGGCGCAATGGCCATGGTCGAGGCCGCGGAGAGCTTGGCCCAGAACAGTCCCTCGGGACTCGAGAAGGAGGCGATATAGGCCGTCAAGGGTGCCGCCTTGGATGAGGTGAGATTGAGACTCCAGAAGGCCTCGTTCCAGCTCAGAATCACCGACAGCAGACCGGTGGAGGCGATACCCGGAAGGGTCAAGGGCAGCAGCAGGAACAACACTTCCTGGAAGGTGGTAGCCCCGTCCATGCGCCCCGCCTCGAGGATGTCCCTGGGCATGTCCTTGAAGAAGGTGTAGAGCATCCACACCACGATCGGCAGGTTCATCAGCGTATAGACGATGATCAGGCCGGTACGGGTATCGAGCAGCCCGACGTCGCGAAAGATCAGGTAGATCGGCATCAGCACACCGACCGGTGGCAGCATCTTGGTGGAAAGCATCCACAGCAGAGTGCCCTTGGTACGCTTGGTAGGCAGAAAGGCCATGGAATAGGCGCAGGGTATCGCGATCAATAATGCCAGCAGGGTCGAACCGAAGGCCACGGCAACGCTGTTCAGTGCGAAACGGGCGTAGCCCGAGCGGGCTTGAACCTCCTGGTAGCTCTCCAGGGTCGGCGAGAAGATCAGGCTGGGATCCGCAATGGCGGCTGCCTCGGTCTTGAAGCCGGTGATGACCATCCAGAAGATCGGAAAGAAGATCAGGCAGGCCACCGTCCAGCCCAGCAGGGTGAAGCCTAGTCTGCGGGTGTCAATGGAACCCAGTGGAGATCCTTTCGGCAAGGATTGCGGGGGGGCCGCCCGGTCTTGTTTGGTACTTGCAATCGTCATGTCAGTGCTCCCGAGACGCTAGTCTTCCAGGTTCTTGGCCACCATACGAACCAGGAAGATGGCGACAATGTTGGCAAGAATGATGGCGATGACCCCACCCGCCGAAGCGGTGCCGACGTCGAAGTCGAGCAGCGCCCGAATATAGATCAGGTACGCCAGATTGGTGGTGGCCAGGCCCGGTCCACCCGAGGTGGTAACGAAGATCTCGGCGAAGATGGTCAGGAGGAAGATCATCTCGATCATGATCACCACACTGATCGCGCGCTTGAGGTGCGGAAGGGTGATGAAGAAGAAGATCGCCACCGGCCCGGCACCGTCCATGCGAGCGGCTTCCACCTGATCCTCGTCCAGGGACTGCATGGCGGTGAGCAGGATCAACAGGGCAAAGGGCAGCCACTGCCAGGCGACGATGATGATGATCGAGGTCAGCGGCAGCGAAGAGAACCAGTCGACGGCCTGGAAGCCGAAGGTCTCGGCAACCCAGGAAAAAACCCCGTTGGAGGGATGCATCATCATGTTCTTCCATACCAGGGCACTGACGGTAGGCATGACGAAAAAGGGAGAGATGGCCAGTACCCGGGCGATACCGCGACCGGCAAAGTCCTGCTGGAAGAGCACCGCGAGCAGGGTCCCGCCCACCACGGTAATCGCCAGCACCCAGCCGACCAGCAGTAGCGTCGTGCCCATGGCCGACCAGAGAGCGGGATCGGAGAAGAGATATTGGTAGTTTTCCAGACCGGCAAAGCCTGTCATGCCCGGCATCAGGAGATTGTATCGCTGGAAGGAGAACCAGATCGTTAACCCGAGGGGAATCAACATCCATAGCAATAACAGGGTGACGGCCGGGGCTTGCAGCGACAGGGTCCTCAGACCCCCGACGGTACGGCCGGAAGCGCGTGTTTTATTCATGGGGAAAGTCCCGAATATAGCCTAGGAGGGTAACCACCTGGCCGGGGAAGCCCCGGCCAGGTGTCGGTTTAGCCTCAGTCGATGTAGCCGGCGCGTTGCATGGCACGTTCCGTCGCACGCTGAGCGGTCTGCAGGGCTTCCTCCACCGAGGCGTCACCGGTCAACGCCGATGCGATGCTCTGGCCCACTTGGGTACCGATAGACTGGAACTCCGGAATACCCACAAACTGCACGCCCGTATAGGGGCTCGGCTCCAGCGTCGAGTCGGTGGGATCGGCGCCCTTCATAGCGTCGAGCACGAAGTCGGCGAAGGGTGCAGCCTCCTGGTAGTTCTCGTTGGCATAGGTGGACTCGCGGGTCCCCGGCGGTACGCTGGTCCAGCCCTCGGTCTCGCCGACCAGTTCGATATATTCCTGAGACGTCGCCCACAGGATGAAGGTCCTTGCCTCATCCTGTTTCTCGGATGAAGCGGGAATGGCCAGCGCCCAGGACCACAACCAGTGAGATCCCTTGGGCGTCTCGGCCACCGGCGCCGGGGCGAAGCCCAGCTTGTCGGCGACCTGGGACTCATCAGGGTTATAGATGCGACCCGCCGCTGAGGTGGCATCTACCCACATGGCGCAGTTACCGCGTGAGAACAGCGCTTGATTTTCGTTGAAGCCATTGGAGCTCGCCCCGGGCGGACCATAGTTGCCTAGTAGGTCGACGTAGAAACCAATCGCCTCCTGCCACTCGGGGGAATCGATCTCGGGGTTCCAGTCCATATCAAACCAGCGCCCGCCGAAGGTATTCACCAGGGTCGACACGAAGGCCATGTTCTCGCCCCACCCCGGCTTGCCGCGCAGGCAGATGCCGGCCACCTCGTTATCCGGATCGTGGAGCGTCTCGGCCCAGTCACGCACTTCTTCCCAACTCGGCTGCTCGGGCATCTCGATACCGGCCTCCTCGAAGAGATCCGTGCGGTAAAACATCATCGAGCTCTCACCGTAGAACGGCAGGGCGTAGAGGCTACCATCATGAGAGAGGCCATCGCGTACCGGCTTGAGAAGATCGTCTACCTGGTAGTCATCGGGAAGGTCCTCGAAGGGAACCAGCCAACCCCGCTCCCCCCACATGGGCACCTCGTAGGTACCGATAGTCATAACGTCGAACTGGCCACCTTGGGTGGCAATATCAGTGGTCATGCGCTGACGCAGGACATTTTCCTCCAGTACCACCCAGTCCAGGGTGATATCCGGATGTGCCTGTTCGAAGGCATCGGTGAGGCTCTGCATGATCACCATGTCATTGTTGTTGACCGTGGCGACGGTGATCTCTGTCTGTGCCTGAGTCTGGCCAGCAACGGCCATGGCGGCGGCTAGGGTCGTCAGAGGCAAATGACGTGAGAGTTTCATGTTGGACTCCTCAAGAGATTTCTTGGCATTGTTGTCAAACATCGAGATGGCGTTTCGAAGCTAACGAGCGGGTTGGCTTAACGATGAATCATGTCTTTTTGATCACAATGATCAACTAACGATCAAATGATCGTTCACGATGCTAAAAAAAGCAAAGCCTATCGCATTAGACTTTGGCCAAAAAAATAAGCGCCAACACATAATGCACCGCACCAAACCGTTGCCCCTATCACGCCGATTCGGTGATATAACGCGCTGCCGTCTCGTCGGTGACCAGGCCCTTGAGCCAACCTCCCCGTAATGCCGCCAGCAAGGCAGGGCCCTTTTCCAGGCCGCCGGCGATGGCGACGATCGGCTGATGCTGCAGCATCTCCAATGGCAAGCTAGTGACGCGACGGGTGATGGAACAATCGATGATCTCGCCATCACGGTTCATTGGCCAGCCCAGCAATTCGCCGACCGCCTCGAGCCTCAACAGCTCGTCAAGATCGCTCTCGTCGATGAAGTGGTCCTGGTAGAGGGTCGCCTGGCGGTCGATGCGGCCCACACCGATGAAGGCCGTTTCCGCCTGTTTCACGACTTCCATGATGGCCTGGAAGAGCCGCTGGCGGTGCATCGCGTTCTTTTCGTCGATGGTATCGGCGACCACGGGTGTCGGCAACAGGAAGCGCTCGCCACCGGTCTTGTCGGCCAGCACCATCACCCCATCGTAACGGTTTGAAGAGCCATCTCGGGCGACGTTGCCGACCAGAGAAACGAAACGATGCTGGGGACGATCGTGGCGGCTCATGGCCTCGACAGTAGCCCTCACCGCCCGCCCGGTTCCCAACGACAGCGTCAGAGGTTCGCTGCGCATCACTAGCCGCGAGACACGCTCGGCGCCCGCCACGGCGATATAATAAGCTGTCGCATCCGGTGCGTCGGTATCGGCAGGCACCACATCGCAATAGTCGAGTCCGTAACATTCACGAATGGCAGACGCCAGGGCCATGCAGGACGATACCGGATGGTCGACACGTACCTTGACCAGGCCTTCCTGGCGAGCCAACGCCAGCAGACGCTGGACCCCGGGGCGAGAGACACCCAGTTGCTGGGCGATTTCATCCTGGGTGATGCCACCCACGTAGGACATCCAGGCGGCCCGTGCTGCCTGGTCCAGCTTGCGTTCGAACTTGTCCACGACTCGTCGATCCTCGTTGTATCCCAAGCCAAGACACATGAGCGCCCATCTCTAGCGTCTCGACCGCTTTTACCACCCCGGGTCTATGCAGACCCGAAATAGCGCTCGCGATCCTTGGCGGTAATATCGCTGATGTGCAGCGGGAATTGTGCCTGGCCGCGATCGGCATAGAAATGTCGCAAGGTCCGCTCGATGGTGGGAAAGGCGAGCTCATCCCAGGGAATCTCGTGCTCCTCGAAAAGCGCCACTTCCAGGCTTTCGGGGCCAGCGGCGTAGTCACCGGAAAGCTCGGCGCGAAAGATCATATAGACCTGATTGATATGCGGCAGGCTGATCATGGTGTAGAGCCCATGAATATCCACTTCGGCGCACGCCTCCTCGCGGGTTTCACGGGCCGCCGCCTCCAGGGTGGTTTCGGCATTTTCCATGTAGCCCGCCGGCAAGGTCCAGAAACCATGGCGTGGTGGAATGGCGCGGCGGCACAGCAACACCTGGCTACCCCTGACCGGCAGGGTCCCGGCAACGATACGCGGATTCTGGTAATGGATGGTGCCGCACTCATTGCAGAGATAACGTGGGCGGTCATCACCCGACGGAATCTCGAAGCGAACGGTATGGCCACAGTGGCTGCAGAAATTCATGGGGCTCCCTGGCATGGATCGCGGTTGACCATCGCCAGACGCTTGACGCCGGGGACGACGGCCGGGTAGAAGAGATCAAACCCGACGGATACCCCATGTTAGAGAAACTTCGTGAACGCCTGCAAGCACACCGGCCCCGCCGCAATACGCTTCGCCTTCGCGAAGCCGCGGTGCTGTTACCCGTGGTCGACCGCCCCGAGCCGACCCTGCTGTTTACCCGCCGCGCCAATCATCTCAACACACATCAAGGTCAGGTCGCGTTCCCCGGCGGCAAGCGCGAGCCCGAGGATGCCGATCTGCTGGCCACTGCGTTGCGCGAATCGCGAGAAGAGATAAATCTGGCACCCGACGAGGTGGAGCTGCTGGGACAACTGTCCGACGTGATTTCGCTGCACGGTCTGCGTGTCACACCTTATGTGGGTCTGATTCCCCCCGACCTGCCACTGACCCCTGACTTCGACGAGCTCGACACCATCTTCGAGGTGCCGCTGGCACACTTCCTCGAGGACCAGCGCACCCACACCGACGTGATACACGTCGATGGCCGAGACTACTATGTGCCCAGTTACCGGTTCCCGGATACCGACGGGGAGGAGCACATCATCTGGGGGCTCTCGGCGATGATGCTGGTGGAACTGCTGGCCGAGGGTTTCGCCATGCCCATCAGCCTCTATGAGCGTCCCGCCGGCAAGCTCCTCTACCATCCCGCACGTCGTATCCCCACCTCATGACCCAGAGCTCTACACTGCCGCCATGCCTTCTGCCACAGGCGCGCTTGAGCGAACTGGTCGACGCATTGGTGGAACAGGGCTGGTTTGTCGGCGAAGACTTCATCGATATGCCACTGTGCGCCGAGCTTCATCAGGAACTTACCGCCATGGCCGCGCGGGATGAGCTGGACGCCGCCGGTATTGGCCGTGGTCAGGCACACACGCTGCGACGCGACATCCGTGGCGATGCCATCCGCTGGCTGGACCGTAAAAGCCAGGCCCAGCGGCGCTATCTCGACGCCATGGCAGCGTTGCAGAAAGAACTCAACTTGGCGCTGTTTCTGGGCTTGTTCGAATACGAGGCTCACTTTGCCCGCTATCCGCCCCAGGCCTTCTACCAGCGGCACCTGGACAGTTTTCACGGTCGCGCCAACCGGGTGATTTCCACCGTCAGCTATCTCAACCCCGACTGGCCGAGCGATGCCGGCGGCGAGATGGTGATCTTCGCGGCCGACGACCCTCAGCGCGAAATGGTCCGCGTTCGCCCTACGGCGGGCACCTTTGCCTGCTTTCTCTCCGAGACCATTCCTCACGAGGTGCTGCCGACCCGCCTGCCACGGGCGAGTATTGCCGGCTGGTTTCGCCGCAACGCCTCGCTCGGCGGCCTGATCGACCCGGCTCACTGAGGCGACATCTCGCTGCCGCCCGTGGCTCAGACGTCGACACCCTCCAGGAAACCGTTCTTGAGGCCGATCATGTCATAGAGTCCCCGGTCTTCTTCGACGACCTCGGGCTCCGGTTCGGGCTCTGGCGCCGGCTGAATTGCCACGACCCACCCTTGCGGTGACTCGATCACCTCGCGCAGCTGCCCATAATTGAGCGAGACGGACGCTTCGGCGCCGGACTGGCCCAGCAGCGTCAATGCCTCCATCAATACCGCCATCCCCTCCTCCTGCTCCTCCAGCGAAGTGTAGGCCTGGACGTAGGGCGTGCCATCCTGCCAGCCGGCCTTGATCGGCTGGTTGATGATATTGACGCGCGTCCCTTCGGACACACGGTCGAATACCGAGGCGATGTCCTCGGGAAACATGCGAATGCACCCGCGGCTGGCACGCATGCCGATACCGTCGGGCTGGTTGGTGCCATGAATCAGGTAGCCGGGAATATCGAGCAGGATGGCGTGCTCACCCAGAGGGTTTTCCGGGCCGGGCGGCACGACCTCGGGAGGCGGGTCGCCACGTTCGGCGGCCTCCCGGCGGATCGACTCGGGGGGATACCAGGCAGGATCCTTCAAGCGCATGGTGGTCTCGGTCACCCCGAGCGGCGTGTTGTAGCCTTCGCGACCGATACCGATCGGGTAGGTTTCTACCCGTGGGGTTTCGTTGGCTGCCACATCGGGATAATAGTAGAGACGCAACTCGGCAATATTGATGACAATGCCTTCGCGCGCTACCGGCGGCAGGATGCGCTGGGCGGGAATCACGACCTCGGTGCCTTCGCCGGGCACCCAGAGGCTGACATCGGGATTGGCACGCCGGATTTCTTCATAGCCCACATTATGCCGGCGCGCGACATCCAGCAGTGTCTCCTTGCCTTGTGTCTCGACGGTATAGACCTCACCGATCACATCGCCTTCGGGCAAGGGATAGTGCCCCTTGGGCAACTCCTTCGCCTCTTCGGCCCATGCCGGCAAGGTCGAAAAGCTCATCGCGATAATCGTCAAGCACTGCAGTTTGGATCGAAAGGAAACGGGCATGAGGGTTGGGTATCGTTGCGGAGGAAGAGAGGTCATGAAAAGGCGAGCAGTGTTTCATGACCTCCCGGGGCCTGCAAGCACTCGGCGCCCCGGCAATCTCTCCAACGACGTGGGCGCCTGGCCAATGGCCGGGCAGGTCGTCATAAGACCTTGTCGGGAAACAGCCGGTTCGGTATCAGCCACAGGAAAATAAGCATGCCGAAAAGTTCGACCAACGACTGAAAGACCACCGCCATGACCGCCACCTCAAAGCCTGCGGGTAACGCCAATGCCAGCGGCAGCACCACGAAGGAGTTGCGCGAACCAAAGCTGAAAGCCAACACCCGACCTTGAACGGTGGGCAGCCGAAACACCCACGCAATCAACCGCGATAGCAACGCCGCCGCCGCCAGGAAGGCTACGAACACGGGCAGCAGCCAGATGAGCAGTCCCAGGGAACCGGCCACTTCATTCACCTGTCCCGCTGCGACCACGAACAGCACCAGCGCCAGCAATGGAATTGGCAGGTCGCCCAACCGAGCGATCAGGACTTTCCGATGTGGCGCTCGACGAACCCATGAGCCGGTGATCAACGCGGCGGTGAGAGGCAGCAGGATCAGACCGCCGAATGCCAGCAGCAATTCGCGCTGGAACAGGCCAGCCAACTCGGCATGACCCAGAAACACAACGAGATAGGCCGGCAGCAACGCCATCTGCAACAACAGGCTGAGAGGTGTGAAAGCGACCGCCAGGGCCGCATCACCCCGGCCGAGATGCGTGAACGAAATGAACCAGTCGGTGCAGGGCAACAGCAGCACCAGCATGACGCCAAAGCGCAGCCCGGGATTCTCCGGCAGGGCCTGCACCAGTCCCCAGACGATCAGCGGGATGACCACGAAATTGCCCAGCACCGCGGCTGCAAGAAAGCGCGGACTCACTTGTCGGGCGCGCAGCCTGGTCAGGGGAATCTGGGTAAAGGTCACATAGAGCAAGGCACCCAGCAGCGGCCAGAGCCAAGGCTCGAGCCTATCGGCAAGGCCGGGTGTGTGTGCCCCAACCATTAGCCCGGCGATAATCACGGCGAGATAGCTTACGCCCTGATATTGCTCGAGCCGTTCACGCATCAAGCAAGGTCGTGATGATCTTTTTTTCCGGCCATCACGGCATCACCGACGCGCAGCACACTGCCCTCGCCGGCCAATAGCGTTGCATTCTGGCCGAAAAAACCGCCTTGAAGGTCGCGGCGGGTGTTCATCTCCACCAGGGTACGCAGCGGCTCACCCGGCACAACGATCTGGCCGGTCTGCTGATCGATGGTCGTGATCTTGCAACGCTTGCAGGGCTTGCGAAGCCCCAGGCGTGTCGTTTCATCCAAGGAGGCCAACGTCGCCCAAGTGTCTTCGGCGAAAGGGGCCTCGCCATCGACCACGATGCTAGGTCGGAAGCGGCTCATCGGCACGGCGTCCAGCCCCTTACTCGCAAGCACCCGGTTCAACTCAGCCAACGACGACTCGGACACCACAAGAAAGGGGTAACCATCAGCAAATGCGGTATGGGCGGATTCACCACGCAGGAAGTCCGTCTCGACATCTCGACGTTCCGTCGACGGGAAGCGCACCAATCGATACGCGCCCCCAAGCACACGGGAAAGCCAGTGGGCGGCCAGTTGGCCCTCATCCAGGGCCTGGCAGCGATCCTTCCAGACGGTCACTTCGAGCATGGGCTGGTCACCACCCGCCAGGCTCACCGTCAAGGGTTTGGCCGAGGGATGCTCCAGCACCAGCGAATCGTCGTAAAGGTTGACGGTGACACGGGCCATTTCGGCGACCTGGCGCTGTGTCACGAAACCGCCGTCGGCATCTACGACCATCCAGTGGCGGTCGAAGGCAAGTCCTCGGGTGTGCAACTTGGCCTGGTCGAGCGTGACGCCCCGCAACGATTTTACCGGGTAGATAGTGAGTTGCGTGATATTCAAGAGAGCGTCCCCAAGGTGTCGAAAGCTCTCTAGCTTACAGGCGCTGCGTGTCGATCACATATCCGATAATGGGATACCCCGCCTTCTTGGCTGCTCTTTCCGCTTCCATCCGTGCCTCGAGCTTGGAAATACTGGACGACACGTACTCGAACACCGTATCCATCTCGAGTTGCTTGGTCCTTACTGCCAGTTTCACGATGTGGCCCGTCTTATAAGCAGCAGAAGAATCGGGTTTAGCGGTTGGCTTTATCTCTGGCGCCGGATTTTCAGACGTCTTGGTGGGTTTCATGAAGGCGTCGAGCTCACGACGCATATTCTGTTCAAAATCGCTCAGTTGCGTTTCCATTTCCTCTCCGTGAATGAAGTGACGAGACAAAGTGTAACAAAGCTTTATCGTCGCTTTCAGGTTGTTAAATACTTATCGGCTAATGCGGCCCGGTATGATATCGGATTTTACTTAATGTCAAACGCCATAGCTGACGAGACATCGTGTTTAAAGGGTCGAGGCGGCATTGAACACCCTCGAGTAACGGACAATAACGCTAATTAAGCTTAGTCGCTGAATTGCCGTGCAATGGCTGACTTGCCTAAGCGGAACAAAAACCTTGTGTTGCTCTCTCGCGCCGTCGAGTCAAAAGACCACCACCATGACTGCTGGTCGACTCCGACAAATAGCTATCCCAGAGTGCGCAGCCAAGCGTGACAACTGTTGGGCTAGCCACTGTGACACCGAACTTCACATATCGATCCGGCAATAACTCTTTTCTTTTTCCTGATCGAGTCAGCAAGTCTATCGACAACAAGGCTCGAACGACAGCGTTAGCTGCGCCAGCCCCAGCAATGTCTACAGACGAGTTCCTGAATTCAAGGCTTAAAGGATAGATCGCGAGTTAGGCGATCTTCAAGGATACCACCCGCAGCAAGCGGCAAGACGCTTTACGCCTCACCCCCGTTAAGCGGCACCTTCCCTTGGCTTATCTGTCATGCGGTCTGGATAGCGACCTTGAGCACGCCATCGCGCTGATGAGAAAAGAGCTCGTAGGCTTCGGTTATATCATCCAGCGCATAGCGGTGAGTCACCAGCGGCCCAAGGTCGAGCCGGCCCGAGGCGATGACCTGCATCAGTCGGCGCATGCGTTCCTTGCCGCCGGGACATAGCGACGTGATGATCTTATGATCACCCAGGCCGGCAGAAAAGGCGTCAAGCGGGATGGTAAGGTTCTCGGAATAGACACCCAGGCTCGACAGGGTTCCACCGGGCTTGAGTACTCGCAGCGCCGACTCGAAGGTCGACTGAAGGCCCAGCGCCTCGATTGACGCATCGACGCCACGCCCCCCGGTGAGCTTGAGAATTTCCGCCACTACGTCGACCTTGCGAAAATCCAGGGTAACGTCGGCACCGAGTGTCTTCGCCATGGCCAGGCGCTCATCGACCCCATCGACGACGATGATCATGCCAGCCCCTCGCAGCCGCGCACCGGCAGTAGCACACAGGCCGATGGG
This sequence comes from Halomonas jincaotanensis, assembly GCF_018448785.1. Taxonomy (GTDB): domain Bacteria; phylum Pseudomonadota; class Gammaproteobacteria; order Pseudomonadales; family Halomonadaceae; genus Halomonas; species Halomonas jincaotanensis. The sequence continues at coordinate 107,991 of NZ_JAHCLU010000013.1, forward strand.
TCCCTGTGCGAACACCGCCACAGTGTCGCCGATCCTGATTTTCGCTGCCTCGGCACCGGCGAACCCGGTCGACATGATGTCGGGGCACATCAATACTTGCTCATCCGTCAGGCCATCGGGCACCGGCGACAGATTGGCCTGGGCATCGGGTACCAGCAGGTATTCGGCCTGAGCCCCGTCAATGGTGTTGCCAAAGCGCCAGCCGCCCATCGGCTTATAGCCGTGACCATGGTGCCCCCCATCCTGAGCGGAGCAGCCATCCTGACAGGCATAGGAGGTAAAGCTTGGACAGATCGCCCCGGCAATGACTCGCTGACCTTCCTGGTAGCCCTGCACGTTAGCCCCAAGTTTCTCAATCACTCCCACCGGTTCGTGCCCAATCGTCAGGCCCTGGGCGACGGGATACTCGCCCTTGAGGATGTGCACATCAGTTCCGCAGATGGTGGTCGTGGTGACACGAAGCAGAGCGTCATCGGGACCGATATCGGGAATCGGCTTGTCGTCGATCTCGATACGGCCGGGTTCAATGAAGATTGCGGCTTTCATCATGGCAGGCATGCTCATCTCCTCAAGGGTGTGCAAGGCTGGCTTTACGCCATCACATCACAGCCATCTCGGGAAGCACTTGCGCCAGGTCAAGAACCCCGCAAGAAGCCGAGGTGGTAAGCTTCCGCCTTCGACTTAACGACAAGGACGCTGCATGTCACCGGCCGACACCCTTCGCTTGATCCTGCTGTCATCCCTGTGGGGCATGTCGTTCATCTTCATGCGCGTCGCCGTTCCTGAGTTTGGCCCGGTACCGCTGGTGTTGGTGAGAATGGGCGTAGGTGCCTTGCTGCTGGTGCCCTTGCTGCTGAGCCTGCGCTACCTTCAGCTGGTGTGGGAGAACAAGGGCAAGCTGTTGATGCTGGGGCTGATTAATCACGTGTTGCCCTTCTCGCTACTGGCGCTCGCCACCACACGCCTGGAGGCCGGGTTCACTTCGTTGATCAATGCCACCACGCCGATCTTCACCGCCCTGCTGGGCGCGCTGTTCTTCGCCACACCGGTGCATCGTCAGCAGTATCTCGGCCTGGCGATGGCATTCATCGGGGTCTATGTGCTCTCGGCTAACCGTCTGAACTTCGACCTCGGCGGCGACGGCTGGTTTATTCTCGCTGTGCTGGGTGCCACCTTCTGTTACGGCGTGGCCACCAACTACTCCAAGACCTACCTGGCACACCTGCCGGTGCGAGTGCTGGCCGCGGGCAGCACCGCCATGTCGGCGATGATACTGCTGGTACCGGGTCTACTGCTGTGGCCTGCCGACCCCATCAGTGGCCTAGCATGGCTCAATGGCCTGGCGCTAGCGATACTCAGCACCACAGTGGCCTTTCTGCTCTACTTTGGCCTGATTGCCAGCGCCGGAGCCACCGCCACTTCAACGGTGACCTTCCTGGTACCGGTGAGCGCGCTGCTGTGGGGATACCTTCTGCTGGACGAAGTGCTCAGCCTGCAGATACTGGTCGGTATGATCATCACGCTGGCCGGCACCGCCATCGCCACGCGGATGATCCGGTTACGCCGTGGCGAGGTAGCCTAGACTGACCGAGGAAATGCCCTTACGCGGGACACGCCATGGCCGATGCCAACGTCCGTTTCCATGACCGCTTGAATGACTTCCTGCCACCGGCACAGCACGGCGGAAACATCGTCCACGACGTATCGCGCCGCGCCGCCATCAAGGACGTCATCGAGTCATTGGGGGTACCCCACACCGAGGTGGACGTCATCCTGGTCGACGGCGCCTCGTCGGGCTTCGAGCACATCCTCGCCGGCGGTGAGCGGGTGGAGGTCTATCCCTGGACAGTGGCCCCGCCGGTGGCACGGCACCTGCGTCCCCGCCCGCCGGCCAGACCATGTTTCTTGCTGGATGCCCAACTGGGCCGACTCGCCCGCTATCTGCGCCTGCTCGGCTTCGACTGCCATTACCTCAACGACATTGGCGACGCCGAACTCGCCGCCCAGGCCGAGGCGGAGATGCGCGTGGTACTGACCCGCGACCGCCAACTGCTCAAGCGCAAGCGTATCCGGCTCGCCCACTTCGTGCGCCATGAGGATCCCTGGCGACAGGTCGAGGAATTGTGCAGGGAGTTCGATCTGGTTCCGACTTTCGCCCCCTTCACCCGCTGCACGCGTTGTAATGGTCGCCTCGTCACAGTGGCCAAGGAGGATGTGAACGACCGGCTCGAGCCCTTGACGGAGCAATATGTGGAGCATTTCCTGCAGTGCGAGGCCTGTGGTCAGGTCTATTGGCACGGGAGCCATGTTTCACGCATGGAGGCATTGGTGGAAAGGCTGCGCCAAGGCTGGCGAGACGGACAGTGACGTCGCCGTCACTGCTGTTCAAGGTCCAAGCGATCTGCCCTACCAGTCCTTCGTATCAGAAGTTCGGCTTGCGCTTCTCGACGAAGGCGGCCATGCCCTCGGTCTGCTCTTCGCCGGCAAAACACAGTGCGAACAGGCTGGTCTCCAGAGCCAGGGCACTATCCAGATCCTGATCCAGGCCATCGTGCACCGCCTGCTTGGCGCCTCGCACCGCCTCGGGGCCATTGCCGGAGAGCTGCTTGGTGAGTTCCTCGGCGTAGGCTTCCAACTCGGCCTGGGGCATCACGCGATTGACCAGCCCGATTCGCAAGGCTTCGGCTGCGTCGATCTTGCGACCGGTGGTCACCAGGTCGATGGCCATGGCGGGTCCAACACGGCGCGGCAGACGCTGAGTGCCGCCAAAACCGGGAATCACCCCGAGACCGACCTCCGGCTGACCGAAGATGGCATTGTCACTGGCCACGGCCCAGTCGCAGGCCAGCGCGAGTTCACAGCCGCCGCCAAGGCAGAAGCCATTGACCAGCGCCACCACCGGCACGGGCAGGGTTTCCAGCCGCTTGATAGTGCGCAACGCCTGGCCGGCGAAGGCGCGAGCCTGTTCCGGTGTCTTGTCGCGCATCTCGGCGATATCGGCACCGGCAACGAAGGCCTTCTCACCGTCCCCGGTCATCAATACCGCGCGCAAATCATCGCGGCGCTCCAATTCGTCGAGTACCGTGCCCAGCTCGGCGAGGACTGCACTATTGAGGGCGTTAAGCGCCTTCGGGCGGGTAATGGTGAGTCGGACGACGCCAGCGTTGTCGACCACGTCTATCAGCTTTTCGCTCATGGAGACTCCTTGCATTGCGTGTGGGAGGAAGAGGGGGCGAACTACCGCTTAACCCTAGATAACGCCGCCCCGGCCGGCAATCCCCTCTTTGTCGCGAATGGCTTAATTTGTCGCGAACGGCTTAACACCTTGCAACGGGCCGACTCAGGCGTAGCGCAACGAGCCAGGCATCACTAGGCATAGTGATGAAAGCCGCGGCCGCTTTTTCTTCCCAGGTACCCGGCAGATACCATGCGCTTGAGCAGCGGGCACGGGCGATATTTCGGGTCGCCGAAGCCCTCCTGCAGCACCTCCATGATTGCCAGGCAGACATCCAGGCCGATCAGGTCCGCCAACGCCAGCGGTCCCATCGGATGGGCAGCGCCGAGCTTCATGGCTTCATCGACCGCCTCAGGCGTGGCCGTTCCTTCCTGAACCAGGAAAGCGGCCTCGTTGATCATCGGCACCAGCAAGCGATTGACGGCGAAACCCGGAGAGTCACCCACCGGGACGGCGGTCTTGCCGAGATCCTTCGCCAGCGCCTCGACACGCGTCACCGTGGCATCACTGGTCTGCTCGGCGCGAATCACTTCGACCAGCTTGAGCACCGGCACCGGATTGAAGAAGTGCATGCCCACCACTCGTTCGGGATGCTCACTAACGGCGGCCAGGCGAGTCAGTGAAAGCGATGAGGTATTGGAAGCCAGAATCGTCTCCGAGTTCAGGGCCGACAGATCCCGAAACAGCTGCTCCTTGAGTTCGGGCTCTTCCGGAGCGGCCTCGATGATGACCTCACAGCCTTTGAGGTCATCCAGCGACGCGCTGGTGGCGAGTCGGGCCAGTGCCGCCTGCTTGTCGTCGTCGGTGAGCTTTTCCTTGGCGACCAGCTTGCTCAACCCTTTGTCGATGGCAGCACGGGCACGCGTCAATTGCTCGTCGGCCACATCAAAGAGCTTCACGTCGAAGCCGCTCGTGGCCAGCACCTGGGCGATGCCCTGCCCCATGGTTCCGGCGCCGACCACGCCGATCGGTTGTTGGCTCATAATGGGTCTCTCCTTTCAGATGAATGCCTGGCAGCTAAATGCCTGTCAGATAAATGCCTGGGGCGACTACCCTACGTCAAAATTGGCCAGGGTCATCATACCCGCCTCGATCACCGCGCGCTGGGCACGTCCCACGGGGAGCCAGTGGCGAATGGCATAGTCGGCACTCGCCAGTTTGGTGCGATAGAACGCCTCGTCGCCGCGTCCTTCCTTGAGGGCGGCGGTGGCCACCAATGCCGCTCGGCCCATCTGCCAGGCGCAGAGCACGTGACCGACGAGGCTCAGGAAGGGGGTGGCATAGGCCTGGACGACATCGGCGCCACGCTCTGGGTCGCTACCCTGCTCCAGCAGCGTAGCCAGGGCGGCGGTGAGATCGGCGGCACCAGCGGCGAGCCCCTCGCCGAGGGACGCCAGCTCGGTGGTTGCCAAGAGGGCCCGGGCGGTACCCTCGGCCTCATCGATCAGTGCTGCCAGGGCTGTCCCACCGTCACGCTGCAGCTTGCGACCGGCCAGATCCAGCGCCTGGATACCGTTGGTACCCTCGTAGATAGGGGCGATTCGTGAGTCACGCAGCAACTGGGCGGCACCGGTCTCCCCGATGTAGCCCATCCCACCGTGGACTTGAATGCCCAGCGAGGCGATCTCCACGGCCTGGTCGGTGGAGAAGGCCTTGACCACCGGGATCAGCACATCGACCCTCGCCTGTGCCGTCTTGCGGTCGTCCTCGCTGACCCCATGTCGTGCCACATCGAGTTGGGCGGCGCAGTAGAGCGCCAGGGCACGCAGGGCGTCGGTGCGAGCGCGCATGGAGAGCAGCATGCGTCGCACGTCCAGGTGGTCGCTAATGCTGCAATCGTTGCGGCCAGAGCGCGGGCTGCGGCCCTGCACCCGATCCAGCGCGTAGGCGAAGGCATGCTGGCAGGCCCGCTCGGCCACGCCGATGCCCTGGACCCCGACCTTGTGACGCGCCTCGTTCATCATGGTGAACATGTGATTGAGCCCTCGGCCCTCCTCGCCCACGAGGTAGCCGATGGCGCCTTCATGCTCGCCGAAGTTCAAGGTGCAGGTGGGCGAGCCGTGAATGCCCAGCTTATGTTCGATGGAAGCGCAGGTGACGTCATTGCGCTCGCCGAGCGAAACGTCGCCGTTGACCAGGTGCTCCGTTACCAAGTACTTCGGCACCAGAAAGAGTGAGATGCCTCGGTTGCCTGCCGGGGCATCCGGGGTGCGTGCCAACACCAGATGAATGATATTCTCGGCAACGTCGTGCTCGCCCCAGGTGATGTAGATCTTCTGACCAAACAGACGATAACGGCCCGCTTCGGCATCGGGGACGGCACGGGTGCGAACCTTCGACAAGTCGGAACCGGCTTGGGGCTCGGTGAGGTTCATGGTGCCCGTCCAAGAGCCTTCCACCAGCTTGGGCAGGTAGATAGCCTTCTGTTCGTCGCTGCCGTGGTGGGCCAGGGCCTCGATGGCACTGGCCGTCAGCATGGGGCACAGGCCCAGCGCCATGTTGGCACCGTGCAGCATCTCCTGCACCGCGCTGGCCACTACCTCGGGCAGCCCTTGGCCGCCCAGCGCCCCAGAGACACCAATGCCGTTCCAGCCGCCCTCGGCGTAAGCCCGGTAGGCGTCGGTAAAACCATCAGGAACGGCCACGCTGCCGTCACCAAGACGGGTGCAGCCCTGGCGGTCGCCACTGGCGTTGAGCGGCGCCCAGACATCTCCCGCCAGCTTGGCGGCCTCCTCCAGCACCGCTGCCACCAATTCCGGGCCGAGCGCCTCGAAACCCGGCAACGCAAGCGAGCCGTTCTCGAGCAACTCCTCCAGCACGAAGCGATACTCACGGACGGGGGCGGCAAAAGAGGTCATGGCTTACCTCGACAAGAATGGTCACGGCAAAGAAGGATCACGACAATGGTAGGGCCACGACAGTCTGGCCACCATTACGCCTAAGTCGACGCTCGAGCGGCTTCATCTCCTACATCTGGCACGTCAGGAAAATAGCTGACATGCGACTCCTCGGCGCGGGGCGGGCCCACCAGCGGTTCGGCGACGGCGACTTCCGGCACGGCCCCGGAAAGATCCTCCATGTGCTCGTGTTCGCTCGCCCCCTGCATCAGCGCTTCGGTCACGACGAGTTCGGCACCCGCCGAAGACATCGGCGTGGACGACGCGAAAGGCGCCACCGGAACCGGCGCTGGGCGCACGCTTCGGCGCCAGATGAAGAAAACCACGAGCGCGAAACCCAGCACACCGAAGGCCCAGAGCAACCCGGTATCGCCGACGATCGCCATCACCGGCGAGATCAGCAGTGGGCTCACCGTAGACCCGATAGCGTTGATCAGCAGCAGGCCCTGGCTCATCCGCACCAGCGCTCCTGCCGGGGCGCGGTCTGCCGAGTGGCCAACGGCCACCGGGTAGAGCGAAAATACCCCGCCACCGAGCAGAAACAGTAGCCCGGCGAGCAACCAGCGATTAGGCGGCAATGTCAGCAGGGCGATGGCAATCACCACGCAAAAGGCGCTGATGACGATGAGCACCAGCTGGCGGTCATGGCGATCGGACCAGCGGCCCACCGGGTATTGCAGCAACATGGCACCGAGTATTACTACCGCCATCATCTGACCGATCTGGCTGACGGTCAGGTCGATGCGCTGCAAATAAAGGGGCAGCAGGGAGTAGATCGCGGCGACAAGAAGCCCCGAACCAAAACTCCCCACCACCCCGGTTGGGGTAAGGACGATCAGGCGCAGTGGTGAAAGTGGCTCGGCTTTCTCGATCAGTGGCGACACGCGAGGGATCATCGCCATCGGCAGCACCGAGAGCGAGGCCAGCATCCCAATCACCATGAACGAGGCAGCGCCGCCCATGGCCTCGGTAATGCCTAGCAACAGCTGACCGAGCACGCCGGCGGCATAGAGTGAAATCATGTAGAGTGCCAGCAACCGGCCTCGGGACTTGGCCTCGCCGGCAGTGAGTAGCCAGCTTTCGATGACAAGATAGACCCCTACCGTGGCCCAGCCGCCGATCAGGCGTAGTACGAACCACGCCCAGGGCTCCGACACCAGCCCCTGCAACAGCACGGTGACCGCTACCAGCGAAGCGAAACTGCCATAGGCACGTATATGGCCGATGCGCAGCAGCAGCCGATCGTTGAGCATCGCGCCCAGCGCCAGGCCGATGAAATAGGCCGATGATACCCACCCGATAACCACCGCTGACTCGCCGGCAGCGTCCAGGCGCAGGGTGATGACGGTGGCCAGAAAGCCATTGCCGATGCCGAGAATGAAGAGCCCCAGCAAGGGAGCCAGGGCCATGGCGAGCAGTTGCCGCGACATGAGATTCCTCGAAACAGAAAGATAAAACGAAGGGTGGCAGACCATGCGCGTTTTCGCTTGACTCGCCGGCCCGGGGCTGGAATCGGGGCCAGAATCATACGCTTGGCAAACACCGAGTCAATCTGTTTCTTCGCCGCGGAGCACGGGCTTGTGCAACAGCGCCACATCATCGGTGGGCAGCGTCAGCGACAACTGCAAATGTTTTGCTAGCCAGACGAAGGTGGCCTCACTGAAAAAGCTGACATGCGTCGGATCGCGAATATAGTGCCAGCGAGCGAAAGCCTCTTTCGACGTCACCCGCTTGGTCATCACTGCCAGCCAGCCACCGGGGAGGAGCATGCCAGCCAAGCGCTCGAACTCCCGGCCGGGCTCGAATAGATGCTCTACCACCTCGCTGGCGGTGATGAAGTTGTAACAATGTTCCAGCGGAAACGTCGCTGGCGCATAGAAGGGGTCGTAGATCGCCATCGGATGACCCGCCTCCTCGAACATCACCGAGAGGGTCGGCCCGGGGCCTGCACCGAAGTCCAGACCGCGCGCCCCGGGAGCGAGATGCGGTTGTAGCGGGTCGAACAGTCGAGAAAGAAAGCGGCGATACCCGGCGTCGCCGGGCGCATTGTCGTGACGATCGTAGACCGCTTTCTCAGCCTCGCGGGACAGGCGTTGTGCTTTTGGCACGAATACCATCTCGCAACGCTGGCACTGCTGATAATCACGACGAGTATCGTGATGATAAAAAAGGGTCTGGCGAGATGTGCATAGCGGGCAGACCATCATCATCGTATCCTTTCCAACCAACTCATCATTACAGGAGATGTGAATGCTGTCAGGTCTGGACCATCTGGTCATCACCGTGACCGACATTTCCCGCGCCGTGGATTTCTATTCCCGGGTGTTGGGTCTGGATGTGCGTTATCGCGACCGTGAACGCGTCGATCTGATGCTCGGCGACATGGCGCTGCGCCTGCATTGGACCGATACCGACGTATCGCCCAAGGCGGCAACGCCAACGCCCGGCAGCCTGGACATCTGCCTGCGCAGTCAGCGGCCGCTCAGCGAGATACAACGACATCTGGAAGCGCTGGAGGTCGAAGTGGAACTAGGGCCGGTGATTCGCCAGGGCGCCAGCGGCGAGATCGAATCGCTCTACCTGCGTGACCCCGACGGCAACCTGCTCGAGATCAGCCGGCCGTTGAAACACGACGCCACCTGACTCCCGCCACCACTGGCCCAGACACCACACAGACGGCATGGGGTCGCGCCCCCATGCCTCACGACTGGCATTGTGGCGGCCGGCGGGTATCATTGTCGCCATTCATTGACGTTGTCATTCATTTCCGTAGCAGGATAAGCCGTGAACGATTCCTCCAAGCACGACGCACTCAAACATGGCGATGACCCCTCGGTCGTTCGCCAGGACGCCGCACCCGATACCACCATGGCAATCGTAGTGTATGCCCTGCACCTGGCCGGCATCGTAACCGGCGGCGTCACCTCGCTGGTCGGTGTAGTGATCGCCTATGTCTATCGCGGCAAGGGGCCGGTCTGGCTCGACGAGCATTACCGCTACCAGATCCGCACCTTCTGGATGGCCCTGGTCTACTTTGCCGTTTCCGGGCTGCTCACGCTGATCTTGATCGGCTTTCTCACCTGGCTGTTGGCCATCATCTGGCTGGTGATCCGCTGCGTCAAAGGCCTCAGGGCGCTCCATGAAAACCGCGCCCCCGATAACGTGGACACCTGGCTGATTTGATCCATGCCGCGATCTGAGGCTCGTTTCAGCTCGCTCAAGGCTCGCGCCATCACCCTGGTGTGGCGGGTACTCGCCGGTTGCAGCATGGCGGCCCTTTGGCGCATGGCACGCCTCGGGGGTCCGCTGGTGCACCTTTTCAGCCGGCGGGAACGCGAGGTTACCGAAATCAACCTCGCCCAAGTCTATCCCCATCACAAAAGCGCAGAACGCCGCCATCTCGCGCGACAAAGCCTGACCCACTCAACCGCCACCATGCTTGAGTTGGGCTTCGCCTGGATGGCTGACCTCGATCGGGTCCATGCCGCCATTCTCGACGTCCACGGCCGCGAGCTTCTCGATCAAGCACGCGCCGATGGCCGCGGGGTGATCGTCCTGGCGCCCCATTTTGGCAACTGGGAGCTGCTTAATGTCTGGCTGACTCGACACTTTCCGATGACCGTCATGTACGAACCCCCCAAGCTCGTCGACCTCGACCCGCTGATCCTGCATGGGCGTGAGCGTACCGGGGCCAGCCTGGTACCGACCAATCCGCGTGGCGTGGCTGCCCTGCTCAAGGCACTCAGGCAACGCGAGGTGGTCGGCATCCTGCCCGATCAGGAGCCCAGTTGGGGTAGCGGTATCTTCGCCCCATTCTTCGGGCGTCCGGCCTACACCGGCACGCTATTGCCCAAGCTGGTCGCCCGCACGCAAGCCCGTGTCGTCACCGGGGTCGCCAGACGACTGCCCGGTCGTGGCTTCGCCATTCATTTCCTGGCGGCCGACGAGCGTGTCTACGCCAACGACGACACCACCTCCGCCACTGGGGTCAATGCCTGCGTGGAAGCCGCCATCGCCCTGGACCCGAGCCAGTACCAGTGGGAATACAAGCGCTACCGCAAGGTCATCCAGGAACAGGAGGGGCATCCTCGGCATCGGTCGTTTCGACTCTATTGACCGCAAGGGTCTTGCCGAGTGTGTATCTAGCTGACAGTGGGTCTCGTCTTGTCGCTCGGCCTCACTCTCGTCCGTAGCGGTCGTCCAGACGCACGATGTCGTCTTCGCCCAGATAGCTGCCGGACTGCACTTCGATCAGAGCCAACGGAATCAGCCCGGGGTTTTCCAGGCAATGCACTCGCCCCATGGGAATGTAAGTGGATTCATTCTCGCCGATCAGAAACTGCCTATCGTCGAGCGTGACACGCGCCGTACCGCTGACCACGACCCAGTGCTCCGCACGGTGATGATGCAGTTGTCGCGACAGACGGGCCCCGGGTTCTACAACGATCCGCTTGACTTGATGACGTGGCCCCGCATCGACGCTTTGGTAGTGGCCCCAGGGCCGGAACGCGGTCGCGTGCTCCGAGACCTCGTTGCGACCGTCCACCTCAAGACTCTCGACCAGTTGACGTATGTCCTGGGCCCGGCGACGGTCGGCGACCAGCACCGCGTCCGCTGTCTCGACGACCATCAGGTTCTCGACGCCCAGTGTGGCGACCAAGCGCGATTCGGCGTGGACCAACATTCCCTTGCTTGCCTCGCAGCACACATCGCCCTGCAAGGCATTGCCGTGAACGTCATGGGGCAGTACCTCCCAGAGCGCCTGCCAGGAGCCGATATCGCTCCAGCCGGCCGCCAGCGTCACCATCGCGGCGTCACGAGTGCGTTCCATCACCGCCACGTCAACGGAACCACTTGGGCTCGCCAGGAAGGCATCGGCATGTGGGCGCAAGAAATCCAGATCGCTCACGGCGCCGGCCATGGCTCGGCGACAGGCATCGAGCATGGCCGGCTCGAAGGTATCCAATGCCGCCAGATAGCCTTCAGGCGGCAGGACGAACATCCCGCTGTTCCAGTAGTGCTCGCCGCTGCCCCGAAACGCCTCAGCGGTCACGGCGTCGGGTTTCTCCACGAAACGCGCCACCGCGTAGCCGTCATCGCCGAGGCGCTCACCGGCCTGCAGGTAGCCGTAACCGGTTTCGGCGCGCGTCGGCACGACCCCGAAGGTGACCAACCGCCCCTGCTCCGCGAGCCGCAAGGCCTGCAAGAGCGCCTGGCGAAATGCCGTCTCGTCGGCCAGATGATGATCCGACGGCAACACCAGCAAGGGACTGTCGCGACCCTGCGTCTCGGCGACCCATGCCGCCAGGGCGATCGCCGGCGCCGTGCCGCGTCCTTCAGGCTCGAGAAGCAGAATCGCGTCCTCGACCCCGGCCTGACGCAGTTGTTCGGCTGCCAGGAAGCGGTGGTCCTCCTGGCAAATGACGATCGGCGGCCCGGCACCCAGTCCGTCGAGCCGGGCAAGTGTGCTGACCAGCAGGCTCCGGTCATCGAGCAGCGACAGAAACTGCTTGGGCCGCTTGCGGCGCGACAACGGCCAGAGTCGCGTACCGCTGCCGCCGGCCAGGATTACGGGGGTGAACACGTTAAAATCTCCTATCTGTGTCGACGGGATAAGCGAAGTCTTCATGCAGCCAGCGGCGCAATTGATCCATGCCGGGGGGAGTCTCCTCCTGCAGCGGCACGGTGCCGGGGACGAAACCACGCGCCAGGAAGGGGTCGATCAACGACGCGTCACCGCTGATCACATGCACCGGCACCCCGGCGCTGGCATCTTCCCCGGTGATCAGTGGCGCCGACTGATGATCGCCCAGCAGGATCAGCAGGGTCTCATCATCGACGTAGCGCTCGGCCCAGCTCGCGCTGGTGTGTAAAGCATAGTCCAGCGCCAGCGCATACTGGTCTCGCACCTTTTCGGCATCCTGCCAGAGCACCTCGGGCGCCTCGCCGGCGTTTTCCCAGCGCTTGAACACACTGCCGTCGCCGATATCCTCCCAGGCGAGAACGGGAATCACCGGCGTCCAGGGCGCATGACTACTGACCAGCGCCGCCTGGGCGAAGATCGGTGACTCGGCCGGGTCGAGGATACGTTGCTGGAGAAAGTGCAGGGTGTACTGATCGGGCATGGTCACCCAGTTAAGCGGCGGCCCGGCATAGTCGAAGTCATCCGCCGCGTGAATGTCGTCGAAGCCGTAGGCTTCGCCCTCCGGCCAGGCCAGCGTGATCGCGGGCATGACGGCATGGGTGCGATGCCCACTGGCACGAAAATCGTCCACCAGGGTCGCGCGGTCGCTGGCGAGCATCAGCCGATACCATAGCGAATTATCGATCCATTGCCCGCTGAGGGCAGTGGCGTGAGCCAGCCACGACTGACCGCCCCGAATCGGCGAGTCGAGCGTCCCCGACGCTATCGACAGGCCAGCCGACTCGAAACGCTCGGCCATGGTGTCCAGGCGTGGCCGGACAACTCCCATGTAGCGCTCGTCGAACAGCGCCGACACTCCATAGGATTCGATGAAGACTAACAGGACGTTCTTTCCCGCCAGGCCCGGCATTTCACGAGCCGGGGCCGGTGCGTTCTCCATGCGCGCCGCGAACTCGCGGTGGGCTCGCCGTGTCTCGACCCATTGATCCAGTTGAAAATACAGCGTGTTCAGCAGCGGCGTGCGCGCCATCGGCAGCCACCGAGAGTGGGTGAACTCGGCCATGACGAGACCACTGCTGACGACCAGTAACACAGCACCAAGACCGACCGATATCCGGGTGCGCTCCACGCCCTGCAGAACTCGCAGCGTCCAGGCCAGAGACCCAACCAGTAGGCCAACGGCTACTAGCCCCCCGAGTACCACCAGCAGTGCCGGCACTAGCCCCAGATTGCCGATGAGCAAGTCGATAACCGAGCGCGTCAGGGGGAAATCCAGATACAGGTTCAACGAACGCCCGAAGGTCAGCTGTGTTGCGGCGTCCCCCAGGCCGAGCAGCAACCCCAACATAACGATGACGATTATCAGCCACCGCAGCCAGGCGATACGGGCTACAGTCGGCAGCATGACCATGAGCCCCGCCAATACGAGCGCCTCCAGGGCGAGCCACTGGACCGTGGGCTCCCCGAAGCGCACCCACAGCGGCACCAGCAATATTAGGTTGAGGATCGCGGGGGCCACCCACCAGCGAGCATGACGACGAAAGGACATGGGAAAATCCTGAGAAAATAGAAGCCAAGCAAGGTATTGTATAAGATTTGTATCAGAATATCCCGGCAACTTGACGAGCATCTTGCTGTCAACTCAAAGGGAGAGAATGCCCAGGGAGGATTACCGCATGCATCCGGCACGAATGCTGGCAGCTAGCCTGTCATTGATATGGCTCGCACCTTCGGCGTGGGCAGAACCCGAGACGTCCCAGCCCAGTGTATTCGATGAGGCCACCGAGCGGGCCCGCGCGCTGGCCGAGGGCGCTTATGAAGAACGCAACGGAACGTTACCCGAGGCCTTGCAAAATATCGATTACGACGTCTACCGCTCCATTCGCTTTCGTTCGGAACAGGCGCTTTGGGAAGACCAAGCGCTTTTCTCGGTCCAGCTATTTCATGCCGGATTCCTGTTTGGACAGCCCGTCAAGATCAACCTCATCGAGGATGGCGAGATCCGCTCCCTCCCTTTCGATGCTGCGTTTTTTCGCTACGATGGCGATGCCGCCTCGCTGGCAAATGAAGACCTGAGTGGCAGCGGTTATTCGGGATTTCGCCTGCACTATCCGCTGAATCGTGAGGATTATCGCGACGAGTTCCTGGTCTTCCAGGGCGCCAGCTACTTCCGCATGGTCGGCCGCGACCAGGGCTATGGCCTCTCGGCGCGTGGCCTGGCCATCGACACCGCCTCATCCGGTGGTGAAGAGTTCCCCGCCTTTCGCGAGTTCTGGTTGTTCCAGCCAGAACCTGACGCCACCAGCATGGAGATCGTGGCACTGCTCGACAGTCCCTCTGTTGCCGGCGCCTACCATTTCAACGTCCATACCGGCGACCAAATCAAGGTGGATGTCGAGGCACGACTCTTTGCCCGGCGTGACGTGAACAAGCTGGGGCTCGCCCCGCTGACCAGCATGTTCATGTTCGGTGATGTCAGCCCTTATCCGGAAGACGACTTTCGACCCCAGGTCCACGACTCCCAGGGGCTGTTGATGCACACCCATGCCGGCGAGTGGATCTGGCGACCCCTGGGTAACCCACGGGAACTGCGCATCAGCCGACTCCACGACGAGAATCCGCAAGGATTCGGCCTCGTGCAGCGCGAACGCGACTTCGACGACTACCTGGATCTGGAGTCGCGCTACGAGCGTCGACCCAGTCACTGGATCACCCCACTCGATGATTGGGGGCCAGGCGGTCTGGAACTGGTTGAAATCCCTAGCGACTCCGAAACCAACGACAATATCGTGACCTATTGGGTTCCTGAGGAGCCGTTGCGCGCCGACGAAGAGCGTACCTTCCGCTACCGGATCGCCACCTTCGACGCCAATCGGCCCGAAGAACCCTTGGCGAGCGTCGTACGTACCCGCCAGGGCTGGGGGGCCATTCCCGGCCAGAGCGATCCGCCGCCCCGCAGCCGGCGTCAGTTCGTGGTCGATTTTCGCGGCGAGGAATTGTCCACCCTGCACGACACGCACCCAGTAGCGGCTACACTCGATGTATCGAGCGGTGAGTTCCACGAGTTGCAAGTCCATCGTCTTCCCGACGGTGAAACCTGGCGCGCAACGTTCCGGCTCGAGCCCGACGGCGACAGTCCTACCGACATGCGCCTCAAGCTGACGCTTCGCGACCACCCCCTGACCGAAACATGGAATTATGTCTGGAACCCCAATGAGCTCCGCTAGCGCTCCGACCCGGGCCCCCTGGCTGGCCGCAAGACGCTGGATATTCGCTCTGCTGGTGCTTGCGAGCACGGCATTTGGTGGCTGGGCGATGTTCGAGATCCTGCGCGTCAACGGCATCACCCCCTTGCAGGCGGTGGTGCTGGGCCTGTTCGTGATTACCTTTGGCTGGATCACGATCGCATTCTGGACGGCGATCATCGGTTTCGTGTTGCGACTGAGGCATCGTGATCCCTTGACCTTGTCGCGTGTCGCGCCCCCCGCCACGGCGCGGCACCTGGGGGAACACCGCACCGTGCTGGTGATGCCCATCTACAACGAGGATCCGATTCGGGTCGCCAACGGTCTGGAAAGCACCTGCCGCTCACTGCTCGAGCACCCCAATGCCAACGGGTTCGAGGCATTTGTGCTCAGCGATACCCAGGACGCCACGATCGCCCGCCAGGAAGAGGCCGCCATCGCCGCCCTTCAGCAACGCCTCGCGCCGCACTTCACCGTTCACTATCGCCGACGCGAGAACAATCAGGGGCGCAAGGCCGGCAACCTGGCGGACTTCTGCCGCCACTGGGGCCGGCATTACGATTACATGATCGTGCTCGACGCCGACAGCATCATGGGTGGCCAG
The DNA here is from genome assembly GCF_018448785.1 of Halomonas jincaotanensis. Classification (GTDB taxonomy): domain Bacteria; phylum Pseudomonadota; class Gammaproteobacteria; order Pseudomonadales; family Halomonadaceae; genus Halomonas; species Halomonas jincaotanensis. The sequence continues at coordinate 123,616 of NZ_JAHCLU010000013.1, forward strand.
ACCCTGGTTTCGCTGGTCGCCTCCATGCAGGCGAACGACCGGATCGGGCTGATACAGACGATTCCGATTCCCATCCGGTCGGATAGTGTGTTCGGTCGTTTCACGCAACTCGCCGCTGCCTTGCACAGCCCGTTACTGGCGACCGGGCAGTGTTTCTGGCAGGGCGAAACCGTCAACTTCTGGGGCCATAACGCCATCATTCGCACCCAGGCCTTCATGGAAAGCTGCGGTTTGCCAGAGCTCCCGGGGCGCCCCCCGCTGGGTGGCGAAATCCTCAGCCACGATTTCGTCGAGGCGGCGCTGTTGCGTCGCAACGGCTGGGAAGTGCACCTGGATGTGCACGTCGACGAAAGCTATGAGGAAGTGCCCAGCAATATTCTCGATTTCGCCAAGCGCGATCGGCGCTGGATCCAGGGCAACATGCAGCACTTGCGGCTGCTCGGGGTTCCCGGCCTCCACCCCATGAACCGTTTCCACTTCCTGTTCGGGGCCATGGCCTACCTGACCTCGCTGTTGTGGGCATTGATGCTGGTGGTGAGCACCGTTGACGCCATCGGCCGCGCCCAGGGAAGACACGACTTCTTCAGCGCCGGCTACCAGCTCTTTCCCGACTGGCCGATCTCGACGCCCGGCCTGATCATACCACTCATCGTGAGTACGGTGGTGCTGTTGCTGCTGCCGAAGATGCTGGGGTTCCTGCTGTCATTCATCCAGCAGCCCGAGGCCTATGGTGGAAGGTTCAAGCTACTGTTGAGCACGCTGCTGGAAATTGCCATTGCCATCCTCATCGCCCCGCTCATGATGGCCTTTCACAGCCTGTTTATCCTGAGCGTGCTGAGCGGCCAAAAAGTCAGCTGGGATGCCCAGGTGCGCGAGGGGCGCTCCGTCCCCTGGAAGGACGCTATTCGCCACACCTGGGTCGCGACCCTGCTGGGGGCGGGCTGGGCCTACGCCACCTACTCACTGGCGCCGGTATTCTTCTGGTGGTTGTCTCCGGTCTGGATCGGCTTGATGCTGTCGGCACCGCTGGTCAAGCTCACCAGCAGCCTCACCCATGGCAAGCGGCTGCGGCGCCTCGGCCTATTGTGCGTACCCACGGAAGTCATGCCATCGCCCTTGGTGCAAAATGTCCAGTTGGCTGCGCCGGATGATCATGGCGCCCGACTCAGGCCGCCGCCCACGCCGCTGCCGAGCGACATGCCCTTGCAATCCTTTAGCGCCAAGCCAAGGGTATCGCGGCAAAGCGAACCGGGCACGCCTACTGCTGGCAAATCGTCGGGCAAGATCGATGCCTCCAACGACCATCATCTCAACTGAGAATTCAGCCGAGTGATCTACTCACGTTCCATGCACCTCGATCCAGGAAGGCCATGACCCGCGATCTCACTCCGCTGCACCACCGACTCAGCCGCGGGCTGGGCATGGCTCGCTCACTGATCATCTACTGGCGCCCGGGGCGCCAACGCGGGCTGAAACGACTCTATGCCGAGTTCGCGGGACCGGGCGACCTGGCCTTCGACGTGGGCGCCCATCTGGGAGACCGCACCGCGGCCTTTGCCGCCCTCGGCGCCCGTGTTGTCGCGCTGGAACCCCAACCCCACCTGTATCGCTGGCTGACCCGTCTGCTGGGTCGCCACCCCAGGGTCGCCCTGCTGCCCTGCGCCGCCGGCGCTCAGGTCGGCGAGGCGACCCTGGCCATGAGCCGCGCCACTCCAACCGTCTCGACGCTGGCGACACATTGGCGTGAGTCCATCGGCCAGCACAATCAGGGCTTTCAAGCCGTGCGTTGGGAAGACGAGCTTCGCGTCCCCGTCACCTCACTCGACGCCTTGATTGCCGAGCATGGGCTGCCGCGCTTCTGCAAGATCGACGTCGAGGGTTTCGAGGATGAAGTGCTGGCCGGACTCAGCCAACCGGTGGAAGCTGTCTCGGTGGAATTCGTGGCCGGCAGCCTCGAGGTGGCCAAGCGCTGTATCACTCGCCTGACCGCACTTGGCGACTATCGCTTCAATGCCATTGCCGGCGAACAGCGCCGCTTCCTCTGGTCCGACTGGCGCTCGGCCGATAGCGCAAGCCACTGGCTTGCCGAGGGAGCGAGCGATCTCGCCTCCGGCGATCTCTATGCACGCCTGGCAAGCGCACCCTCTTTCTCGTCGCCTCGCCACCAACAGGAGCCCTCCCGATGAGCCGTGTTCCGACTCCGCTGCGATTCCCGCGCTGGCAGGACCTTACCAGCCGGGAACTTTCGTCGTTGCCAAGCCAGAGCGTGGTGGTCATGGTAGTTGGCGCCATCGAGCAACATGGCGCCCATCTGCCACTCTCGACCGACCTGGATATCGGTGAGGGCCTTCTCGCCGCAGCTCAAGGGCATCTACCCGCAGGCTTTCCGCTGGTCGTCCTGCCCCCCATGGCCATCGGCGCCAGCGACGAGCATCTGAGTTTTCCGGGCACCCTGAGCCTGTCGCCGGAACTTGCCATCGCGACCTTGGAAGCTTACGGCGAGGCCGTTGCGCGAGCCGGGTTCCAACGCCTGGTACTGATCAACAGCCACGGCGGCAACAAGGCGGTGATGGATCTGGCTGCACTGCGACTGCGTCGTCGCCATGGCCTGCTGGTGGTCAAGCTGCATTACACGCGCATGCCGTTGCCGGATACCTTGGCCCCCGACGCGCTTCCCGTCGAAGAACTTCGCCACGGCCTGCACGGTGGCGCGTTGGAAACCGCCATCATGCGTTACCTGGCGCCAAGCAAGGTGCGCCTCGACCATCTGGCCGATGTGACGTCACGCGGTCAGACCATGGCGGCACAAGACATGCTGCTCGGGCCAGAGGGGGAAGCAAGCTTCGCCTGGCTGGCCGAGGACCTTCACCCGCTCGGGGTAGTGGGAAATGCACACCTGGGCACCCGCGAGTTGGGCGAGCAACTGGTGGCGAACTATGGCGAGCGGATCGCTCGCCTCTTGGTCGAGACCGCCGAGACATCTCTCGAACCCGTTCGCTGACGTTGCCTGTCGCTGAACTTTCAGCCCTCCAGGATAGTCTGTGGCCGACAGAGCCCATCAACGGCTGCCGTCGGCCGGGCTGTCGAGCACCCCATCGAGCAGATGACCGGCGCGTTCCGCCTTGGCATTGAGGTAACGGCGGTTGTGGTCGTTGAGGCTGCCATAGAGCGCCTGACGCTCCACTACTTCTATTCCCCCTTCGGCGAGCGCCGCGATCTTGCCGGGATTGTTGGTCATCAGCTGAACGCGATGGATCCCGAGGGCGCCCAGCATGTCGACCGCAATGCCATAGCGGCGCTCGTCATCGCCGAAGCCGAGCACCTGGTCGGCATCCACCGTGTCCAACCCGGCGTCCTGCAGGGTATAGGCGCGCAGCTTGTTGGCAAGCCCGATGCCACGCCCCTCCTGAGCCAGGTAGAGAAGCACGCCGCCGCCCAGCGCTTCGATCTCGGCCACCGCGTTGCGCAGCTGATCGCCGCAATCGCAGCGCAGGCTACCGAACAGATCGCCCGTGAGGCAGGCCGAATGCAATCGCAGTGGCACCGCTTCCCCGACCTGGCCCGGATCGCCGATGACCACAGCCACATGCTCGCGCATGCCGTCCGGTTCCCGGAAGAGGATGAAGCGACAGTCGAACGCCTCGACCAGGGGAATCTTCGCCTCGCTCACGCGCTGGAGCATGCCGGTCGTGCCATCCAGGCAATGTTCGGCCTGATCGGCTGGCACGATGAGCAATGAACCGGCGGTGACCTCGGCCTCGATCGCGTCACGATGGGAAGCCTCGACTCTGGCCACCAGCGCCGAAGGTATCAACAGGGCCCGACGCATCAGCACCAGGGCGGCCCGGTCGGCCTGACTTGCCGGTGTCAGCCGCGCCCGCCAGTCTGCCATCGATTCACGCCCCAGACTCGCCTCGGGCGTGGCGCCAAAGGCCAGGGCCATCATGCGTCGGCATTCCAGCCCCGCCGGTAGCGGTAGCCGTGCCGGCGCCTTGGTCTCGGCTACACCGAGGACGCTCAATCGATGCCGGCTCAACACGAGCGCCGGCGTGCCACCAGCCTGCTCGGCAAGCCTTGCCGCTACCGCCTCTGGGGCGCTCTCGACAGCCTGGACCAGCACGCGCGTCTCGCCGGCACTGACCACTACCGGCAGCCCGCGGCGGAGATCGAAAATGGCGCGTTCCACTTGATGCATCGTTCTCTCCCTGTCGTTGCGAGCGTGGCTCGACTTGTCCTCGTGAACCGAACTACGCATGATATGGCCTCCCTCTCGGCCCGGAGGCCTCATGGCCGCCAATGACGATCCCGTTGCCCTCGAAGCGGCGTGGCAGCGCCTGATGCAGGCCGCGGCGAACCGAGCTGCCGCATCGCCCATGACCGGGACCATCATCGACCCTGGCTCGGTGGCCAACAGTGAAGCAGCCCGTGAACTGTTCGACTGCCTCGCCCCGCTGGTCAGCCGAACGGGACGCATGGCCGTGGCCCAGCTCGGTCAGAGCCTCGATGGACGCATCGCCACCGAGAGCGGTCATTCGCATTACATCAATGGGCTGGAAAGCCGCATTCACCTTCACCGGCTGCGCGCCCTGGTGGAGGCGGTCGTGGTGGGCGCCGGTACCGCCTGCGAGGACAACCCGCAGCTCACCGTGCGCCACGTGACAGGCCCCCAGCCGGTGCGCGTCATCCTCGACCCGAGTGGACGGGTGCCGGCCGATCTCCAGCTGTTTCATGACGGAGCGGCGCCGACCCTGCATCTGCATGGCGAAGACGTCGAGCCCGCCGGGCCGGTGGGGGCGCATGTCAGCCGCCAGACCCTGCCCCTGCGCGACGGTGGCTTCACCCCCGCCGCCGTACTCGACGCCCTGGCCCAGCGTGGCCTGATGCGAGTGCTGATCGAGGGTGGCGGCATTACCGTGTCGCGCTTCCTCGAGGCCGGCGTGCTCGACCGACTGCATCTGATGGTCGCGCCACTGCTGATCGGCTCCGGACGCCCCGGCTTGGTCACGACACCCATCGCGACGCTCAGCGAGGCGCTTCGTCCCGTAACTCGCACCTTCCGTTGCGGCGATGACACCCTCTTCGATCTGGATCTCACCCGTACCGGCGCCCCCTGAACCTTCATTTTGGACGGATCTGCCCCATTTCGCCTGCAGCAGACACATCGCTCCAGGTAACGCGGCAACCAGGATCAGCAGGCCGTATGCCATTGATACCGCCACGCCCTGGGCCGGGGGTAGCCCGGCAAGGCCCCAGAAAAACGCCGCCGCCCCCTCACGCACGCCCCATCCGGCCACCGAAACTGGAATCAGCATCGCCAGGAGCACCGGAGGCACCAGCGCCAGTAGCGTGGTAAAGGGCAACGGCACACCGATTGCGCGCGCCGCAAAGACGAACACCAAGGCGTAGCTGATCACCGCCAGCAGCGAGCCGAGTAGATGTTTCGGCCACACCGCGCTTGCCAACAGGCTCCGATGCAGGTCCGCTCCCAGCCCTTCGAGAAAACTGGGTGGACGACGAACCAGACGCCGCACCATCCAGCTAAGCGCCACCGCCATCGCTATCCCGCCGATGAGCCAACCGGGAGAGAAAAGCCTCGACAGCGCCTCGCCGAGCAAGCCGTGCCAGAGCGGGGAGAATCCCACTACCAGCAGCGTCAGTAATCCCATCGCCAGTTGCCCAGAGGCTCGCTCGATGATCACCGCGCGCCAGGCGCTGCCCTGCCGGCCGCTCGCCCGCGAATGACGCCAGGCCCGGGCGGCGTCCCCGGCCACGCCGCCAGGCAGCAGCTGGTTGAGAAACAAGGCCAGGTAATACTCGCGTATCGCGCGTCGCCAGCTCAGCGTTAGATCGAGAAGCCTCGCCGTCAGCCGCCAGCGCCAGGCGCTCAGCAGCAACGGCGGCAGCGTCATCAAAAGGGCGAGCAACGCCCAGCCCGTCGACAGCGACTGCACCTCGGCGAAAATATCGGCGGGCTCCAGCCACCACCAGAGCCCCGCCAGCAGCAACAGGCCCGTGACCGGACGTAGACGTTGCCACCCAGAACCCCCGATGCTCATTGCGCCTCCTCAGTCAGCGGCGGTAACGCCAACAGATCGAGGTGGCCCACGGTAATACCCAGCTCCCCCCTCTCCAGCTCCGCCAGGCGACGCTCGCGCCAGCGCAACAGTCTTCCCTTTTCGCTGGGTGCCTGGTCCAGGGCAGCCGCGAACCAGCCATCGACCAGGGTCTTGGCCAGCGGCAGCATCTCGTCTTCGCCAGGCGACAGATACCAGGGCGTGGCGGCGCCTTGCGCCCGATAGCCGACGTCCTTCAAAAGGGTAGTGAGTACCGCCGGGGCTTCGCCGCCCAGGGCCTGTCCCAATCCCTTGTCGCGCAACTGATGCGTCTGGAACAGGGTACGCACGGCGGTGTCTTCGCCATCATCGAGACGCTCGCCGTCGGCATTCAGGAAGCCCCAGTCGCCGTCCACGCTCAGGGTGAACAGCATCGCCTGGCGGCGTTTGGCACAGGTGCGGATCAGGATCTCGGCCCATGAGCGTGACACCAGATCGAAGAGCGCCGAGGCGGCCACCAGATCTACATTGTCCAGCAAGGCGTGATCCACCGGCGCCAGATCACGGCAACAGGTTTCCACCGATAATCTCTCACCTCCCCCATCACGCAGCCGGGCCGCCTGATGGCGCGCCAGCGCCAGCAAGCCGGGGTCGTGGTCGATGAGCCGCCAGTGCTGGGGACCGGGCAAGCGCGGTGCCAGGAAACGCAGATTGCTGCCAGTGCCGCATCCCAGATCGAGGATGCGGTGCGGGCCGGCGCGAGAGGCCAGCCAGTCGGCGGCCAACCCGGTCAGGGTGTGGCTGCGCGAACGGGCATCGAGCGCTTCACGGCCTTCCAACCAGTCGGGAGTGAACACCGCCTGAGGCGTCAGGCTCGGGGCCTGTGGATAGTCAAGCGCAGAGGGAGAATCGAGATGTTGGCTGCTCATCGATGAGCCTCCTTGTACGCCGCATCATGGGCGGCTGTCGCCTGCGACGCGTGGATGTCATCAAGCGCCGCAATGAAACGCTTACCGGCCTGCTGCCAGTCGTCCAACGCCTCGCGGGCCTGGCGAGCACCGCGTCGCAGCCGGCGTCGCAGCGCGGCATCATCGAGCCAGTCGGCAAGTGCCTCTCCTAGCGCCTTCGTGTCGTCGGGTGGCACCGCGATTCCCGCATGCGGCGGCAAGGTGTCACCCAGCGCGCCGCCGGTGGTGGTAATTACCGGCAAGCCGCGTGCCAGCGCTTCAGTGACCACCATCCCATAACCTTCGTAATGCGATGGCAGCACGAAAAGCTCTGCGCGATGGTAAGCATCAGCAAGGCCATTGGCGTCGCGCTCGCCAAGCCACGCCAGGCGTGCGTCTAACCCCAAGCGCTGCGTCTGGGCAAGCAGCTTCGCGGCATGCGCTGGGTCGCGGCCGTGGCTACCGATCATCTCGCAGGTCCAGTCGCGATCGACGAGCTCGGCCAATGCCCCGACCAGCAGGTCGTGACCCTTGCGTGGCGTCAGGGTGGCCACGCATAACAATCGCCGGGGGCCAGGCGCCTCGAGATCCATGGCACTGGCAGCGAGTGGCGCCGGGTCGACGCCGGGCTCGACAACACGAATACGCTCGCTGGGCACCCGGTAGCGCGCCAGACCGCGGCCGGTATAAGGGCTGGTGACAATCACCCGTCGGGCCAGTGCCAGTGCGCGCGACTCGCTATCGAAGAGTCGTGCTCTCGTTGACGGTGTTAGCCCCGTCTCGTCGGCGAGCGGGTGATGCACCAGCGCCACAATTGCCAGGCGATCGGCGTGAGCCGCGATAATCTCCGGCATGCCCCCCATGGCCAGTCCGTCGATCACCACCCGAACGCCGTCGGGCAAGGCTGCCAGCGCCTGGCTCATGCTGGCGCGGGACTCGGCATCGGGCTCGGGAAAACGGCCGTCCAGGCCCTGCACCGTCACTTGCCACCCCCGGTTACGCAGCGCCGCGACGATACGGGCGTCATACACATAGCCGCCAGTCAGCTGGTCGGGGTCGCCGGCCACCAGAAGTGTCAGGTCCTGCCGCTGTGCTCGGGGCATCAAAGCGCTCCTTCGTAACTGGCCCAGGCGATATGGGACTCGTGCAGTGTCACGCACAGGGCTTCCAGCCCGCTTGCCCCTTCGCCCAACCGACCCAACTGGATGGCGGTCGCCAGGCGCTCGAAGATGACCCGAGCCATACATTCCGTCGTGGTGTTGCGACCCTGAAACTCCTCGAGTTCATCAAGGTTCAGGAAATTGAACTCACCCAGCACTGACTTAACGGTGTCGCCGGCCAGGCCGATATCCACCACCAGGCCATCGTTGTCGAGCTCGCGCCGCTGGAAGGTGACATCGACAACATAGGTGGCACCATGAGTGCGCTGGGCAGGACCAAAGGTCTCGCCAACGAAGCTGTGGGCAATCATGAAATGGTCGCGAACGGTCAGGCGATACATGGGGAAGTGTCCTTGGGTCATGGAAGGGTCGGATATCGCAGGCGATGGCAAAGCACCTTGCCGGCGCCCTCGGCCAGGTGCGGCATCAGCTCGGGCAGTTCGGCGAAAGGGCTCTCGCCGCTGATCAGCGCATCGAGCCGCGAATCGCGCAGGAGTTCCAGGGCGAGCGCCAAGCGGCGGCGATAATCCCAACGGGGGGCATGCTCGGTGGGAAGCCGGCCCACCTGGCTCGCGCGAAGGGTCAGGCGACGCGAATGGAAGGCTTCGCCCAGCGGCAGGTTGACCTCGCTCGCCCCGAACCAGCTCATTTCGATTACTCGCGCCTCGGTGCCCGCCAGGGCCAGGGCGAGTCGCAACCCCTCGGGGTTACCGCTGGCATGAATCACGATGTCCCGCTCGTCACACAGATCGTCGGCATCGGGGGTCGTGAAATCGAGGCCCAGCGAGGCGGCAAGCCCAGCGCGCTCAGCCGCCACATCGACCAGTTGCACGCAGGTGCCGGGCATAGCCTCGCAGAGCCAGGCCACCAGGCAGCCCACCACGCCGGCGCCGATCACCGTGATACGATCACCGACGCCCGGCTCGGCGTCCCAGACCCCGTTGATGGCGGTTTCCATATTGGCAGCCAATACCGCTCGTGCCGCGGGGAGGCCATCGGGAAGCGGGGTGACCGCCTCGGCCGGCACCACGTAGCGGTCCTGATGGGGATAGAGACAGAACACCTCGCGACCCAGCAATGGGGGGGCACCCGCCTCCACGACACCTACGCTGGTATAGCCGTACTTGACCGGCGCCGGAAAGTCGCCCGCCTGGAAAGGGGCACGCATGCGTTGCCATTCGCTCTGTGGCACTCGACCTTGAAACACTAGGGTTTCCGTGCCGCGGCTGATCCCGCTGTAAAGCGTCTTGACACGCACCTCCCCCGCGGTTGGTTCGGCCAGGGGCTCCGGCTGCAAGGCGCCACGACCCGGCGCGAGTGTCCAGTAGGCGGTAGCGGTGTGGCTCGGCATGTCGACATCCCTGCTGACTGTTGTAACGGCATGATCCCAAATGGCCATGCTAGCGATCACTGGAAACATTCACTGCAAAAAGGGTTACTACAAAAACGACTAGCCATCAGGATGGCATACTTCTACAATAATGGTACAAGAAATTGCGCCTGCATAACACAAGGCGTTTCCCATAGCGCTAGGCTACGCAGAAAACCATTCGGCCCTGACAACCCACCACAGGATGCTAGATCGATGGCCTCACTACTGTCGGGACGCTACAACCCGGTACTACTGGAACTGATGACCGGCCTCATTGCCCTGACGGTTGCCAGTCTGATGTTGTGGCTTTGGCTCGAAGCAAGCCCAGTGGTTCCCTTGGCCTCGATTGTGACCTTCCTGATGCTGGCCGGATTGATCCTCCATTTCATACCGGATCGCTCGCGCTGGCTGGGCTGGGCCAACCGCATCACCCTGGCACGCGGCATCCTGATCGCCATGCTCGCCGGCGCCCTTGCCGACCCGAGTCTCTTGGCCTCCCACTCGCTTCCTCTCGTCAGCCTGGCGACCCTCGCGCTCCTGCTCGATGGCGTGGACGGTTGGATTGCGCGACGTACCCGCACTGATAGTTCTTTCGGGGCATATTTCGACATGGAACTGGACGCTTTCTTTATCCTGGTGTTGTGCCTGGCCCTGATCGTGCTCGGTAAGGTGGGTCCCTGGGTCGTATTGATTGGCACCATGCGTTATGCCTTCATCATCGCCGGCCTGCGTCTGACATGGCTGCAACACCCGCTGCCGCAGAGCCAACGACGCAAGGCGGTATGTGTCTGGCAGGTCGCGGCACTGATGCTCGCCCTGCTGCCGATGATCGACGCCACCGTCGCGGCCTGGCTGGCGGCAACGGCGCTGGCCGGACTCGTTGGGTCCTTCGGCTTGGATGTCGGCTGGCTTTACCGCCATGCCAGGGCTTGCCCCTTCGACTAGGCTTAGCGCATTGGCATCAGGAAGAGGCTAAGGTCATGCACTCACTCAACCCCCAGGGACTCGCAGTCGTCGACGAGCTCACCGAGCGTCACGATTTCAGCCGTGACGCCATTGCGCACATGGTGTCGGCCGTGATCGATGGTAATGGCCAGATGGCGATGTTTTCGCATCCCGAGTTCGCTGGCCCAGGCCAGTGGATGCAAGGTGGCATGCTGATGCTGAGCGACCCCGTCAACCATGTGTTGAAAGCCCGCGTGGATGCGCTGTGCCACGAGATTGGCGAGATCCTTGCCCGGCAGCCGGGCCGGCTCGTCGCGGAAAGGAACACTGCCTGGTGGCCAGCGGAGTTCGGTGCGCCCAACGCGACCGGCGAACAGAACGGTTTGCGCTATGCCTACTTTGCCCAAGCTCGGCGCCTCGTTGTGCAGAGCGGCGATACTCTCCAGATTTATGACACCCTTGACCATCGCATCGGTGGCTTTGCCCAGCAGCAGGGAAGCCAGAGCCGATTGACGTTGACCAGCCAACACGGGGACGTCGACCTAGCGAGCCTGCCGGTCATATCCACCGGCAGGCAGCCGCCGAGTTAGACCACGAAAGGATCTACCGGTGTGCAGGGACCGAACGCGGCCTCGATGATCTCGGCCGCCTCCAGCACCAGGTCGTCGCGAAAGCGGTCGGCGTACAGCTGGACGGTCATCGGTGCATTGTCGATCGGCCGGGTCGGTAACACGACAGCGGGGAAGCCGAGCAGATTGCCGGGGGTCACGAACCATTGCATGTTGAGCATCAGATCACTGCCGGCGGGCGATGCGACATCGGCGTCATGCACGAACGGTGCCGAAGGCCAGACGGGGCCCAGGACAAGCGGATAATGCGCAAAGAACGCCGCCCAGGCCCGGCCGAGACGCGAACGCTCCTTATGGAGCTCGGCATGCGTCACCGAGGGATCGAACTTGGCGGCGAGGGCATCCATGAGCATGGTTACCTCCGCGCTGAGCATGGGGCGAACCGACTCGGTCGTAAGGCTCAAGTCGGACATCTGGAATTGCGTCCAGAGATGGTTGATCAGCTCGATTTCCGGCGGTATCGCCTCCTCCACCTGGAAACCGGCGGCAGCGAGAACATCGCCTGCCGCCCGCACGCTGGCGACGACGGCGGGGTCAACGACACTGCCGGGCAGCGATGTCACCATGGCAACGCGACGGGGAACCCGCGGGCCTTCCAGCGCCACCGTGACGGAGCGAGGGTCGCGCACATGCTGGCCATGAACCAGCTCCAGCACGAGCCTGAGATCATCCACACTGCGGGCGATGGGACCATCGGTCAACATCACCTGGGCACTCAGGTAGCCGTCGCCACCACCGCCGAAAGGAACGCGCCCCTGGGTGGGCTTCAACGCGGCGACACCGCAGCAGAACGCGGGATTCCTCAGGGATCCACCAATGTCATTGCCGATGCCGAGCGGCGACATTCCGGATGACACAGCCGAGCCTTCGCCACCACTGCTGCCCCCCGCGGTCAATCGAGCGTTCCACGGATTGCGCGTAAGGCCTCTGAACGGATTGCTGGTGGAAACCCGCAGGCCCATTTCCGGCATGTTCGTACGCCCGATGGGAATGGCGCCGGCGACGCGCAACCGCTCGATGACAGGCGCATCCTGCGCTGGCAATGCATTGGCGTTCGCGGCCAGGCCGAAGGTGGTCGGGGTGCCGACACAATCGATGTTCTCCTTCACGGTAATCGGTACACCATGAAGGGGCGGCAGATCGCGCTTCCCCATCTTCTTGCGCCGGGCATCCGCCGCGTCCGCCGCATCCCGAGCCGAGGTGCTCAACATCACGGTAACGGCATTGAGTGTCGGGTTAACCGCCTCGATTCGCGCCAGATGCGCATCGACTACCTCGCGGCTCGACACGTCCCCGGATTTGATAAGGGCCGCCAAAGTCGTAGCGGATTGCCGCCAGAGGTCCTGCGAACGACGGGGGGACTTGGGTGAAACGTGTTTTTTCATGTGTTCAATTCCTTTTATGAACCGTGACATCCGCCGAGGTGGCGGCACGAGGATGCGATCCTGCATCGTCAAGTCGGTTTGCCGCCGGTAATGATGATTCCGAAAGCGCCAAATACCATAGCCTTCAATTTGAGGGTTTTGGAAACAAACGAGAAAGAAACCTGCCTACCGGTTAAGTATCAACGATAAGACGGTAACCAGGTGGTTTTTTTCACTGCCAGGCCAATTTGATTACATATAAAAGAGGCCTGACGCACATAGACTCAGGCAAAGCTTGACCGACCGACATATAAATCTCGGCTTAACTTAGCGAAGCCAAAAACACCTCGACCTTATACAAAAAAGCCCCGTTGCTATCACGCAACGGGGCTTGGGGTCATCGTTATATACGGCCTTAAAAACGGAATTTCACGCCCACGCTGGTGGCATCGAACGTGTAATCGGACTTATCGAGGTAGCGCATGTAGTCGGCGCCCAACGCCAGGTTGGGCGTCAGATCGAATTCCGCGCCACCGCCATAGGAGACGTCGCTTTCACTGCCACCGCGAGACACATCCACCTCGGTCGCCCCCAGCAAGCCATAGAGGCGAAACTCACGAGACATTGGCAGTATGCCCTTTGCATAGGCCCCGGCCAGTGAATCCAGATCGGCCGGGCCATCGGAACCCCCGGTGCCCAGATGACCTTCCACGGCGAAGTAATCGTTAAATTGCACGCCGCCATTCAATCGCAGCCCTATGCTGTCGCGTTTGCCGCTCCCGTCGGCGTCAAGCTCCCAGAAAAGGGCATCGCCACCAATATAGGGTTCAAGTATCACGGCCTGTTGCGCTTGCGCCGATGACGCCACTACACCTGTCAGCAATAAGGCGGAAACGCTTGAAATACTGAATATTTTCATGGCAGACCTCCATTATAAAACAGCGTTTTCTTACATCTCTCAGTCTGGTATACATTCGACCAAGGTTCAAGCCAGACCTGATCACGCCATTTCTGCCTGTCCCATGACAGGGGCATGCCCCCCTTGGGCAACAATACCTGCGTCGGCAATGGGGCTGCGCTGGCTCCCAACGGTGAATGGGAATATCCTCGCTTCACAACAATCCTTCGCGAAAGAAGGGCACGAAACCTTTATGGAGAATGAAAATGGCCGGCTTGCTACCCGATGTCGACCCCGATGGCCTGCTCGAGTATTCCGTGGTCTACACCGACCGCTCGCTGAATCACATGTCGGCACGCTTTCAGGAAGTGATGCGTGACATCTCCGCCAACCTCAAGCGGGTCTACCATGCGCATAGCGCGATCATCGTGCCAGGCAGTGGCACCTTCGGCATGGAGGCCGTGGCACGTCAGTTCGCCAGCGACCGCACCTGCCTGGTGATTCGCAACGGCTGGTTCAGTTACCGTTGGAGCCAGATCCTCGACATGGGCGGAATACCCGCTGAAACCAGCGTGCTCAAGGCCCGCCGCATCGACGAAGATGACGCCACATCCCCGTTCGCCCCGCCGCCGATCGAGGACGTCATCGAGTCGATCCACGACGTCAAACCCGACGTGGTCTTCGCCCCGCATGTGGAAACCGCCACCGGCATACTGCTTCCGGATGATTACCTGCAACAAGTCGCCGATGCCATTCACGAGGAAGGCGGCCTGTTCGTGCTCGACTGCATCGCCTCGGGCTCACTCTGGGTCGACATGCAGGATCTGGGCATCGATATCCTGGTCAGCGCCCCACAGAAGGGCTGGAGCGCCAGCCCTTGTTGCGCCATGGTCATGCTGTCGCGGATAGCCCGCGAAATAATCGATGAAACCACCAGTTCCAGCTTCGCCTGTGACCTGCGTAAGTGGCTGTCGATAATGGAGACCTACGAAAACGGCGGCCATGCCTATCACGCCACCATGCCCACGGACGGCCTGGTCAAACTGCGCGATGTCATGCATGAAACCCAGGCCTATGGCCTGGAGAAGGTGCGCGACGAACAATGGGCGCTGGGCGAGGGGGTTCGCGCAATGCTCGCCGCCCATGGGCTGAAGAGCGTGGCCGCCCCCGGCTTCGAAGCGCCTGGCGTGGTCGTGTGCTACACCGACGATGACGGCATCGTAGGCAAATTCAAGGCGGCAGGAGTACAGGTCGCCGGTGGCGTGGCATTAATGTGCGACGAGGGGGACGACTTCCAGTCGTTTCGCATTGGCTTGTTCGGTCTGGACAAGTTACATCATCGGGAACAGAGCCTGGCAAATCTCGAGGCGGCGCTGCGACGGGTCGAAGCCCAACCGCCAGGGTAGGGAGTCGGCGCCCTGAACGACGCGGGGCGGCCAGGTGGCCGCCCTGTTGACTCAACGTGGCCGTCGGTTTGACGAGTCTGCTGCCTATGTGGCAACAACTCAGAAGCTCGACACACCGCGCGGCAAGAACCCTAGATGGTTTTCCACGGATTTGACGCCAGCCGTGTTTTCCGCGGCAACCTGGGCGGCAAGCTTCTCCTCCTTCGACTCCACCAGTCCCCAGAGCTCGACCTTGCCATCGGCCACGATGATATTGATATGCTCGACCATCACGCCGGTGTTCTCATCGATCTCGTGGCGAATCGCGTCGCGAATCTCTCGATCATCGACGTTGGGCGCCGTGTCGGGTGCCGTCGCCGAAAATCCGCGCAATAGATTGGCCCGACTGACGATGCCCACCAGCTTACCGTCACGAACGACCGGCACCCGCTTGATGCGGTGTTTCTCGAGCGTCTTGGCGATGCGGTAAAGCGGCTCGTGTTCATCGATGCAGATCGGATTGGCGGTCATGATGTCGCGGGCACGACGCCCATGCGACTTGACGTAGTCGCTGGCGCTATTGGCGGAAAATATCCTGAGCCACCACGACTTGTGATGTTCGTCCTCGTTATCGACCCGACGCATCAGATCGCCCTCACTGACGATGCCGAGCACCCTGTTCTCGGCATCCACCACGGGCACTGCGCTGATACCGTGTTCCAGCAACAAGGTCGCAATCTCCAGTACCTCGCTGTCGGGGCCAACGGTGATGACATTCGGGGTCATGACGTCTGCTGCTTGCATGGGGAGTGCCTCCTGGCGCTAATCCGGGTGCCATCACCGCAGCGGGCCATTCCACCGGGCATGGTCTTCCTTGAGCATAGCAAGCCCACACAAACTCGTCTTGATCCATAACAAGCCTGTGCGAGTCTCTCGTGTCGCTGTGGCTGTCCGACCTTCCAGCGAGCAGGCTCAGTGCGTTAGCCACATTGAAGGCATGGGTCACCGCGGTCAGCTCCCGATACTCGGATAGCCACTCGACCAGCGGGGTCAGGGTCGTTCCACAGTCGAAGAAATGTTATAGGTTTCACTTCAAACTCATCCGGATGCCCGCCGCCCCAAGTCGCCCAATCAGATAGGTGCCCCATGACCCTCATCATGAGCCTGGTCGGGATGGTAACGCTCGTTGCGATCGCCCTTCTCTTCTCCTATGACCGCAAATCGATCCGCTTGCGAACCGTGCTCGGCGCCTTCGCCATCCAGGCCAGCATCGGTGCCTTCGTGCTTTACGTGCCAGTAGGACAGGCGGTCCTGCAGGGCATTTCCGATGCCGTCAGCCAGGTCGTCGCCTATGCCAATGACGGCATCGACTTCCTGTTCGGCGGGCTGGCCGATGCCGAGGAGGTCGGCTTCGTGTTCGCCATCAAGGTACTGCCGGTCATCATCTTCTTCTCGTCATTGATCGCGGTGCTCTACTACATCGGTATCATGCAGTGGATCATTCGACTCCTCGGCGGTGCCCTGCAGAAGGCGCTGGGCACCTCACGCACGGAATCGCTGTCGGCCACCGCCAATATCTTCGTCGGGCAAACCGAGGCACCGCTCGTTGTGAGGCCGTTCATTGCCCGCATGACGCCCTCGCAGCTGTTCGCGGTGATGTGTGGCGGCCTGGCCTCGGTGGCCGGTTCGGTGCTCGCCGGCTATGCCGCCTTGGGCATTCCCATGGAATACCTGGTGGCGGCCTCCTTCATGGCCGCCCCCGGCGGGCTGCTGTTTGCCAAGTTGATCATGCCCGAAACCCGTGACCCAGAAGACAGCGTTTCCGACGCCGAGGCGCGTCTCGAGGAAGAAGAGGACCGGCCAGCCAACGTACTGGACGCGGCGGCGGCCGGAGCCACCTCCGGCCTCAGGCTGGCCGCCAACGTGGGGGCCATGCTGCTCGCCTTCATTGGCCTGATCGCCTTGATCAACGGTATGCTCGGCGGGATCGGCGGCTGGGTCGGCATGGAAGCGCTGAGCCTCGAGTTGCTACTCGGCTGGCTGTTCTCGCCACTGGCCTTCCTGCTCGGCGTCCCCTGGGCAGAAGCCACACTCGCCGGCTCCTTCATCGGCCAGAAGCTGGTGGTCAATGAGTTCGTGGCCTATATCAACCTCGCCCCCTACCTCGACGGCGAGCAGGTCGTCGCGGCCACTGGCCAGGCGATGACGCCCCACACCATGGCCATCCTGTCCTTCGCGCTGTGCGGCTTCGCCAACCTGTCGTCGATCGCAATCCTGCTCGGGGGCCTGGGCAGCATCGCGCCCAGCCGGCGTCACGAGATCGCCCGCTACGGAGTCAAGGCGGTACTCGCCGGCACCTTGTCCAACCTGATGTCGGCCTCGATTGCCGGTTTTTTCCTGGCCCTGGCCGCCCTGGGCTGAAGGCCTCTACCTTAATAACAAGAGCTTAATGACACGAGCTTAACGACGAGACCTTAATGACTAGGACACGCTGTGGCCCCGCCGCAGCGTCTCGTCCATCAACGACACCTAAGCGATGGAATACGCCATGACCGACGCGGCACTCAACGAGCTGCAACGCGTAGCTCGCCAAGCGTTAACACTGATGGACCTGACCAGCCTCAACGACGATGACAACGACCGCCGCATCCGGCAGCTCTGTGAACAGGCCGACACTCCCGCAGGCCATCCCGCGGCGGTCTGCGTCTATCCCGCCTTCGTTGCCACCGCCCGCCATGCACTCACCGAACATGGCCTGGCGGGTAAGGTGCGCGTCGCCACCGTGACCAACTTCCCGCACGGCAAAGCGGATGTTACCTCGGCGGCCAGCGAGACCCGCGAAGCCATCGCCGCCGGTGCCGATGAAGTCGACGTGGTATTTCCATACCGGGCCTTCATGAATGGTGACGAAGCCTTGGGCCGCAAGCTGGTAGCCGTCTGCAAGGCTGCCTGTGGCAAGGCCCCGCTCAAGGTGATACTCGAAACCGGCGAATGGGATGACCCCGAGCAGCTTCGTCGCGCCGCCGACCAAGCCATCGCCGCCGGCGCCGATTTCCTCAAGACCTCGACTGGCAAGGTGGCGGTGAACGCTACCCTGGAGGCCGCCGAGATCCTGCTGACCGCGATCAAGGAAAGTGGGCAGCACACCGCTAGCCGAGAGGTAGGCTTCAAGGCTGCCGGCGGCGTGAAGAGCGCCGAAGACGCACGGGCCTATCTGCAGCTTGCCACGCGCCTCATGGGCGAGGCGTGGGTGACGCCGGAACACTTTCGCTTCGGCGCCTCCAGCCTGCTCGGGAGCCTGCTCGACACGCTCGACGCTGGCCTCCATGATTCGACGTCGGGCCCTCCTGGAGGCTACTGATGGTCGGCACCCTGCTTCCCCAGGAACTGATCCGCCGCAAGCGCGATGGCAATGAGCTGCCCGCCGAGGCGATCCAGGACTTCGTCAACGGCATCGCCCGAGGCGACATCGGCGACGGGCAGATCGGCGCCTTCGCCATGGCGGTCTATCTCAACGGCATGAGCGACGCCGAGACGGTCGTGCTGACCGCCGCCACCCGCGACTCCGGGCAGGTGCTGCGCTGGAAAGCGTTGGACCTGCCCGGCCCGTTGCTCGACAAGCACTCCACCGGCGGCGTCGGCGACCTCGTCTCGCTGGTACTCGGTCCCTGGGTGGCCGCCTGCGGGGGCCACGTGCCGATGATATCCGGACGCGGGCTCGGGCATACCGGCGGCACCCTGGACAAGCTCGAGTCGATCCCGGGTTACGACGTCTCGCCGGACATGGCGCGCTTCAGGGCGCTGGTCAAGGACGTCGGCGTGGCGATCATCGGCCAGACCGCCGACCTGGCCCCGGCCGACAAGCGGCTCTATGCGGTGCGCGACGTCACGGCCACCGTGGAGTCGCTGCCGTTGATCGTCGCCTCGATCCTCGGCAAGAAACTGGCCTGCGGGCTCGATGGACTAGTGATGGACGTCAAGGTCGGAAGCGGCGCCTTCATGCCCACCGCGCAGGCGTCGCGCGAACTGGCCGGCTCCCTCGCCGACGTCGCGACGCGCGCGGGCACGCCGACCACGGCCCTGCTCACCGACATGAACCAGCCGCTGGCCGCCTGCGCCGGCAATGCCCTAGAAGTGCATGCTGCCTTGCGTCTGTTGGGCGGAGACCTGTCCGACCGGCGACTGTACGAGGTCACCCGGGCGCTGGGCGTGGAAATGCTGCTCATGGGCCACCTGGCCGCCACGCGGGAAGAGGCACGCGACAGGCTCGACAAGGCGCTGTTCTCGGGTGCCGCCGCCGAGCGCTTCGCGCGCATGGTGGCGGGCCTCGGCGGCCCCAACGATCTGCTGGAACGCCCCGACGACCATCTGCCCGAGGCGCCAGTGCGCCTGGCCGTGCATGCCGACCGCGAAGGCATCGTCCAGCAACTCGACACGCGCGCGCTCGGCATGGCCGTGGTGGAACTCGGCGGTGGGCGCCTCGAGGCCTCGGCCGCCATCGATCACAGTGTAGGACTCGCCAATATCGCCGCCATCGGCGAGCGCGTCGACGCCGAGCGTCCCCTGGCGATCATCCACGCTCGCGACCGCGCGAGTGGCGAGCGTGCCGCCCATCAGGTTCGCCAGGCCACCCGAGTCGACGACACGGCGGTGAGGGCTGGGCCCTTGATTCACGACGCGATCCGTCTGGAGGACACATGACACGCTCCATCGTTCTGGTACTCGACTCCTTCGGCATCGGCAGCGCCCCGGATGCCGCCGCCTTCGGCGATGCAGGCGCCGACACTCTCGGCCATATCGCCCGTGCCTGCGCGGCGGGGCAGGCCGACTCCAGCGAGCGCTCGGGCCCGTTGCGCCTGCCCAACCTGGCACAGCTGGGCCTCTTCCATGCCCACCACGCCAGTACCGGCGAATGGGCGGAAGGCGTGGCGGTGCCCGAGCGTATCGATGGCGCCTACGGCCACGCGCGCGAACTCTCGTCCGGCAAGGACACGCCCTCGGGGCACTGGGAAATCGCCGGCGTGCCGGTGCGCTTCGAGTGGGGCTATTTCGCGGACCAGCACGACAGCTTTCCAAGCGAATTGCTCGACGCGCTGATTCGCGATGCCGAACTTCCCGGCGTACTCGGCAACTGCCACGCCTCGGGCACCGAGATCATCGCTCGGCTGGGCGAGGCGCACATCGCCAGCGGCAAGCCCATCGTCTATACCTCGGCGGACTCGGTGTTCCAGATCGCCGCCCACGAGGAGCACTTCGGCCTCGAGCGGCTCTGTCGGCTGTGCGAGACCGCTCGCGAGCATCTCGCGCCCTACAACATCGGCCGGGTCATCGCGCGGCCGTTCACGGGCGACACTGCGGACACCTTTGCCCGCACCGCCAACCGACGCGACTACAGCGTCGAGCCGCCCTCGCCCACCGTGCTGCAGCGACTCGTCGAGGCCGGTGGCGAGGTCATCGCGGTCGGCAAGATCGCCGACATCTATGCCCATTGCGGTATCAGTCGCGCCGTCAAGGCCAGCGGCCACGACGCCCTGATGGATGCCACCCTGGCGGCAATGGACACGGCCGGCGAGCACTCGCTGGTAATGACCAACTTCGTCGACTTCGACATGGTCTATGGTCACCGTCGCGACGTGCCGGGCTATGCCGCGGCGCTTGAGCGGTTCGACGCCCGCCTGCCCGAGCTGCTTGCGCGCGTCGATGACGAGGCGCTGGTGATTCTCACCGCCGATCACGGCTGCGACCCGACCTGGCCCGGCACCGACCATACCCGCGAGCACATTCCGATACTGGCCTTGGGGGCGGGACTGGCCGCCGGTTCGCTCGGCGCCCGCGAGACCTTCGCCGATATCGGTCAGAGCCTCGCCACCCATTTCGGCTTGCCACCAATGGCCGATGGCAGCAGCTTTCTGCCGTCCTCCGCCACGTCTTCCACCCCCGTTTCCCCGCTGTCCTCGACAGGAGCCCACTGATGGCCACGCCCCATATCAACGCTCAGCCCGGCGACTTCGCCGATACCGTCCTGATGCCGGGCGATCCGCTGCGGGCGAAGTACATTGCCGAGACCTTTCTCGACGAGGTGCGGGAAGTGAATAGCGTACGCAACATGTTCGGCTATACCGGCCGCTACAAGGATCGGGCGATATCGGTCATGGGGCATGGCATGGGCATTCCCTCGGTGTCGATCTATGCCAAGGAGCTGATCAGCGAGTACGGCGTCACATCGCTGATTCGGGTCGGCTCCTGCGGCGCGGTACGCGATGACGTGGCGGTACGCGATGTGGTGATCGGCATGGGCGCCTGCACCGATTCGGTCGTCAACCGCACCCGCTTCGGCGGTATGGACTTCGCCGCCATCGCCGACTTCGAGCTGACGCGCCATGCCGTCGATGCGGCAGCAGTGCTCGGCGTGCCGGTCAAGGTGGGTAACCTCTTCTCGGCCGACCTGTTCTACGATCCACGCCCGCACACCGCCGAGCTGCTCAAACGCTACGCGATCGTCGGCGTGGAGATGGAGGCCGCCGGGCTCTATGGCGTGGCGGCCGAGCTGGGCGCTCGGGCGGCGACCCTCTGCACCGTCTCCGATCACATCCTCAAGGGCGATTCGCTATCCAGCGACGAGCGCCAGAGCACCTTCAACGAGATGATGGAGGTCGCCCTTGAGGGCGTGCTGCGCGACGATCGGGCCAGGGAGACGGCGTCATGAGCGAAACAACCGATATCGATGCCACCATCGTGGCTGAGCTGATCGCGGTGCGCGATCGCGCCTACGCCCCCTACTCGCGCCATCCGGTCGGGGCCTTGGTGGAAAGCGAGAGCGGCAGACGCTATCCCGGGGCCAATGTGGAAGTCGCCCACTACAAGGGGCTGTGCGCCGAGGCCTCGGCGATTGCCGCCATGGCCAGTGCCGGCGAGCGCCAGCTGCGCCACGTCTATGTCATCGGCCCTGGCGCGCATCTCTGCACGCCCTGTGGGGATTGTCGCCAGCGCATTCGCGAGTTCGCCACGCCCGACACCCTCATCCACGTGGTCGATGCCCAGGGTCGACTGCTCAAGCGCTACCGTATCGAGCAGCTGCTGCCCGATGCGTTCGGGCCGGAGAATTTGCCGAGGCAGGAGAACCCGTTGCGATAGCAGTCGGCCGGCTGGTCACGCGACCGTTTCAGCACCGAAACGCTGGCGCAGCCAGGCAATGATGTCGCGCGATTCGTACATCCATTGGGCCGGGCCATCCGGATTGGCAATGCGCAGGCAGGGAACCTGCACTTTACCGCCGCCTTCCTTGAGCTCTCGGCGATGCTCAGGGTCGAGCTGGGCATCGCGCACCTCGATCTTGAGATTGAGACGGGTGATTTCGCGTCGCACCTTGATACTGAAAGGGCAAGAGCGAAACTGGTAGAGCGCCAGGTGCTGACAGGCCTGATCCACCCGCGCTTGTTCTTCAGGACTACGCTCGACTTCTGCTGACGTACCTAACTTGTCGGCCACCCACTCCAGCGGGGCGAGCATTTTCTTGAGCAGTGATGGCATGATGATCCTCGCCGTTTTCCGAACTGCTGTGACAACGTCGCCGGCCATTTAGCTCATCAATCCACGCTTATCAACCCGAATCTGGTGCCCCCCGGACGATGGTGTCGCTGTCTGGGTCCGCCGCGCCAGCCTCGCCGGGTTCACGTCCGGTTGCGTCGCGGCCATCTCCCTCGCTGCTGCTGCCATCCAGACGGCCGCCGCCCATTCCCTCCATGCTGACACTGAGCCGCGGGATGCCCAGGTCCAGCGACTGATCTTCCATGCGCTGCTTGAGAAGCAGGTTATAGGCGCGAGCCACGTCCCATTGCATTTCCGGCGCCGTACGAAAGCGCATGCGCAGGATCGGACAACCCTCTTCGAAGCTGTCGATTCCCTGCATCTCCAGGGGTGACCAGATATGATGGCGCATCACCGGATCCTGACGCAGGTCCAGGGCGATATCGTGCATGAGGGTGATCGCGTCATCGATCTTCATGGTGTAGGGAATGCGGATCCTCATCAGCGCGATGCCGAACTGACGCGACATGTTATGGATGGACTCGATACGGCTGAAGGTGATGATGTGCACGATGGCATCCAGGTCGCGCAGGCGAACGGTACGCAGCGTCAGCCCCTCGACGGTACCAATATGGCCATTGATCCTGACGAAGTCGTCCACCGCCAGGGAGTCCTCGATGAGGATAAAGATGCCAGTGATGAGGTCCTGGACCAGGGTCTGCGCACCGAAACCGATCGCCAGGCCTATGATGCCGGCACCGGCCAGCAGCGGCGTAACGTTGACCCCCAGGTTGGCCAGGCCGACGATGGCGGCAATGATCAGGATGGTCACGAAGATCACGTTACGCACCATCGGCATGATCGTCTGGGCGCGCGCCAGGTTCATGCGTCGCCCCCGACCGCGTGCCGGCTTGGTCAAGGTTCGGTGGATGGCCGTATCGGCGAAAATCCAGGCCAGCCAGGCCAGCAACACCGTAAAGCCAATCGCCATCAACGCCTGTCCGATTCGCGCGCTGGCGACGCCTTGCTGACCGATCCCCAGGAGTGAGCCACCCCACACCTGAAGCGACAACTCCAGGAACACGACCCAAGTGATCACATGGGACAGCGCGTAGCCGAAGCGCTCGAGCCGCTTGCGATAGTCGCTGAGCCGACGCCGCTTGACGCTACGCTCGGACTGGCGACGTATCAATCCCGTGACGACCAGAGCGAGGACCAGTAATGACGCGGAAATGATCGAACGCGCCAGGGCCGTGCCGACATCGCCCGCCGAGATGAAGATCGCCACCAACGACCCGCCCACCAACAGCAGGGCAGGCACGTGCCAGAGCCCCCCGAGGACACGGATCATGTCCTGTGAACTGCCCCTGCTTCGGCGATACCGATAGGGCCGGTTACGAATCAGATGTTTGATCGGGCGCTTGAAACGCACGATGAAGCGACCGCTGAGCAGGGCCGCCAGCATATTGGCCAGCACCGACATCAGGCCGGCCAGCTCGTTGCCTATCGTCTCCATGAGCCGAGTCGATTGGAACGCATCCCCGAGAGCGACAAGTGCGCCGATGACAAACAGCGGGCGCAGCGCCTGTTGTTGCAGGATCTTTACGGCGATGTAACGGTGTCCCCGCGTGAAGACCGAGACGAAGGTTTCGACCACCACCGACAGCGTTCGACCGCAGAGCGCGACATACGCCACGACCATGGCCATCAGGCGACCGGGACTGTCCGGTATCAACTGAGAGATGCCCAGCACCAGGCCGAACGCCAGGGCCCACGGTAGCAGCCGACGCAGGAAATGCATGGCCAGCAGCCAGGCCCGCGGCTCACGCGGCAGGTCCAGCGGCCAGCCATAGCGGCGTGCCAACAGACGCCCCAGGGCTACCAGCATCACCACCAGACCGCCCCAGATTCCCAGCAGCACGGCGCCTTCGATGACGAAACGCAACAACTCGGCATTACCGGTACGGGTCATCAGTGCAGTGAGATCCGACCAGCCCTGATTCAGCTGGCGACGCCAGTCGTCGACCGGCGACTGGCCGGCCTCCGCCTGATCGCCAAGCTCGGTAAAGGTTTCGGCCAGAGCACCCAGAAGCCCTTGGCGAGGTAGCGCGCCACCCTGCTTTGCGGCCTCCCCCTGCACCTGCTGGAGCTCGCGCAGGCTTTCCAGCAGGGCATCGCGTTGCTCGGCATTCTCCAGTGTCGCGATCACCTCCTCGAGAGAATTCTGGAAAGCCTGGGGATCGTGCTGCTGGGTTTCGTTGCCGCCCTCCGACAGGCCTGGCAGTCCCATTGGCGACACCTGGGCCTGGGTCGGAACACTCAGGCAAAGCATCAGCAATCCCCACCACAGACAAGGCAGCAGCGCCCGTACCCATGAGTCTCGCGGTGGGCGCTTCCGATCCGGCTGGCATGCAGTGGACAACATCTCAACTCCGTTTCGTTTAGGCTGATCCGCCGGCGACGAGGGCAGGCATTATGATAGGCTGCGATATAATATCTACCACCTCACATCGTGCACAGGATGCCGCCATGACGCCCTTGTCGCCACCCGAACCCTGCAATTCGTCGGGCGAGATCCGACGCGTAGGGGTCGAGATCGAGTTTGCCGGCTTGCCCCCGCGTGATACCACGGCGTTGGTGCAGGAGCTGTTCGGCGGCGAGGTGGTAACGGTGAGCGCCCACCGTCTGAAGGTCAAGGACACCCGCTGGGGTGATTTCGTCATCGAGCTTGATACCCAGTACGCCCATCCCGACGATGCCTTGATCAACGCCGGCCCCAAGGACGACAGCGACCTGGAGCGTCATCGCCATCAGGCACGAGTTGATTTCCATACGCGTACCCGCGAGCTGATTGGTGATGTCGTCACCGGCCTGGTACCGACCGAAATCGTCTGCCCGCCGGTACGCTGGGATGAGCTCCACGAACTTGATGCGCTCTTTGAGGCCCTCCGCGTCCATGGGGCCAAGGGCACCAATGACAGTTTGCTTTATGGCTTTGGGCTACACCTCAATCCCGAGGCGCCGAGCCTGGAAGTGGCGAGCATTCTGGATCATCTACGCGCCTACCTGCTCAGCGCCCAGTGGCTGCGCGAACAGATCGATATCGATATCACTCGAGAGGTTCTGCCCCACGCCAACCCTTTTCCCAAGCCCTACGCCCTGAAGATCCTCGAACCCAGCTATGCCCCCAACGTGGACACCCTGATCGGCGATTATCTGGAATATAACCCGTCGCGTAACCGCGAACTGGATATGTTCCCGCTCTTTGCCTACCTGCGCCCCGACTATCCCCATCCGCTGTTCCACCACAAGCTGGTCAAGCCGCGTCCGACCTTTCACTATCGGCTCCCCGATGCGCGCCTTTCGGAACCCGGCTGGGGGTCGGCAGTGGAATGGAATCGCTGGGTCGAAGTCGAGCGTCTGGCGGCCGACAAGGTGGCGCTTACCGAGCGTTCGGCCGCTTATCTGGCTCGCCATACGCGTTCGCCGGTGACCCGCTGGATGGATAAGCTGCGCGACTGGATGGGGGGTTCGTGAGTCAAGACATTCGCCCACTGATCGGCATTACCACCTCCGACGCCAAGAGCCAGATAGCCTGGCTCTTTGACTGGTTCGCCGTATGGCGCCATGGAGGGCGTCCGGTACGCCTGTCGCCCTCACGCCCGATACCGGAGCACCTCGATGGCCTGATCATCGGCGGTGGTGATGACCTCCAGGCGCATTTATACGGTGGGGAAGTCCAGTTGGATGTCCGACTCGATCCCCAACGCGACGAACTGGAGCTGACCCTGCTGAAGCGTTTCATTCCCCAGGGCACGCCGGTGCTGGGCATCTGTCGGGGCGCGCAGCTGATCAACGTACATCTCGGCGGCACCCTCGACCCGGATATCTACACCACCCACGAGGGGCTCAAGCAGCGGCGTACCGTGCTGCCACGCAAGACCGTGGACATCGTCGGCGACAGTCAGCTTCATCGCATCCTCGGTGTCACCTGGTGTCGCATCAACAGCCTGCACCATCAGGCGGTTCAGCAGGCCGGGCGCGGCATCGAGATCGTCGCCCGCGATCGCAACGGCCTGGTGCAGGGCATCGAGTCACGCGACCATACCTTCCTGATCGGTGTGCAATGGCACCCGGAATGGCTGATCTTTAACCCCCCCCAGCAGCGCTTGATCCGCGCCTTGATCGAAGCCGCCGACCGACCCTGAGCGGTCGTGGGCCCCATCGTGAAAACGGCCACCCGTAGGTGGCCGTTGCGATCGTGCCGAGCCTGCCTCGAGTCAGTTATCGAGAGTGGCCTTCAGTGTGATATTGGCATTGAGCAGCTTGGACACCGGGCAGCCTGCCTTGGCCTTTTCGGCGGCCTCTTCGAAGGCAGTCTGGTCGGCCCCGGGCATACGAACGTGGGTCTCGAGATGAATGGCCGGGATACTGAAACCATCGTCATCCTGCTCGAGCGTTACTGTGGCCTTGGTATCGATGCTCTCGGCTTCCATGTCGGCTTCACCCAGAATCAGCGATAGTGCCATGGAGAAACAGCTGGCATGGGCCGCACCAATCAGCTCCTCGGGGTTGGAGCCTGCCTGACC
The DNA here is from genome assembly GCF_018448785.1 of Halomonas jincaotanensis. Classification (GTDB taxonomy): domain Bacteria; phylum Pseudomonadota; class Gammaproteobacteria; order Pseudomonadales; family Halomonadaceae; genus Halomonas; species Halomonas jincaotanensis. Next base: position 150,485 of record NZ_JAHCLU010000013.1, read on the forward strand.
CTCGAAGCGCTGCTTGAACCCGTACGGCGCTTCCTTCAGCACGCCGCTTTCGGTGGATATCGTTCCCTTGCCGTTCTTCAAACCGCCCTGCCAGCGGGCAGAGGCTGTCTTGGTGATGCTCATGAAACGTCTCCCGAAAAAATGATGGATGGCAACAAGCCACCCCTTTATGTGGGACCTCAAGGCCGGGTTATCAACCCGGCGCCGGCAGTCAGTGATGAAACGCTGGCTCGACCCGCCAGGCTCGACCCGCCAAGCAAGTTAGCTCAGGGCGTTCAGCGCCGCGTCATAGTCCGGCTGCTCCTTGATCTCCTCGACCAACTGACTATGGATCACCCGATCCTGTTCGTCGAGCACGACCACCGCCCGCGCGCACAAGCCCGACATCGGGCCGCTGCAGAGGGCCACCCCCCAATCCTTGTGAAAGGCAGGATGGCGGAAAGTCGAGAGGGTCTCGACCTCATCCAGGCCCTCAGCACCGCAGAAACGCTTGGCGGCGAAGGGAAGGTCCGCCGATACCACCAGCACCACGGCGTTCGCCATGCTGGACGCCAGCTCGTTGAAGCGCCGCGTAGACATTGCACACGTCGGCGTATCGACGCTTGGAAGGATATTGAGCACCTTGCGCTTGCCGGCCCAGTTCGCCAGCGTCACGTCGACAAGGTCCGTATTGGTCAGCGTGAGCGGCGCCGCCGCCTGCCCGACGGCGGGAAGATTGCCATCGACATCCACCGGCGTACCGGCACGGGTGACCTGTTGCATGCGAACTCCTTATTAAATAAATAAACGTTAAATAACTAAGCAGTAGAATGAAAAAGTTAAATTAATGAATTGTTGAGCAAAACGACGCAATACCCTGGACCTGTCTCAGGCCTCGCCAACCTCCTGCCCTCGAAGTTCCGCCAGGCGCCGCGACAGCTGAGCGTGCCCGAGGCGACGCATCTCGACAATGTTGCGCTCGGGAATCGCCTCGGGATCGGCATGATACGCCACCGCCTGCTCCACGCTCGCCTCGCGCAACAGGTGCAACATGGGCCAGGGCGAGCGGTTGGTGAAATTCGCAGGATCTTCTGGCTCGGCGTCCTCGAAACAGTAGTCGGGATGAAAACTTGCCAGCTGATACACCCCCTCGTAGCCCTGCTCAAGCATCAATGCCTCGGCAATGTCCAGCAGGTCGAGGTAGTCGTCGAAAGCCTCGACACCACCTGTCAGCACCAGCAGAGTCGTCTCGATGGCCGGTTCGTCGTCCAGCCGCTGGCACTCCTCGATAAGCCTCAGCAACGCGGCCTCCCAGTCGCCGGCCTCGACCTCGACGTAGCGAATCGTGTCGCGCTCTAATTCTCGGCCGGCGAAGGGGCAGATATCGTGAGCGACCACGAAGGTCTCGATCCAGGCACGGGTCGACGCGAGGGGGGCGGAAGCGGTCATGGTCAGGCTCGGCAAGCAGGGAAAGATGTCGTATGGTCCGTCGGCTGTGGACGGATTGCAAAGCGACATTTGCTGTTCCAGCTTGAAGGCATGCCTTTCCACCGACAGATCGTCCACCGACAGACCGCCACTCAGGAGATGCGTCATGACTCAGTCCACCCCGCATGTCAGTCTTGCGGCCACTGCCCACGAACCCCCGATCGCACTGCCCGCCATCGGTCAGGGCACTTGGTATATGGGCGAAGGACTTTCTCCGCGTCGCGATGAAGTGCGCGCGCTGCAACAAGGGCTCGAGCTCGGCCTGACGCTGATCGACACTGCCGAGATGTACGGCGACGGCGGCGCCGAGGAGATCGTGGGCGAGGCGCTCACCGGTCGCCGTGACGAGGCCTTCGTGGTGTCCAAGGTCTATCCCTGGAACGCCGGACGCGACGGTGTCATCGCCGCCTGTGAGCGAAGCCTCGCCCGGCTGAAGACCGACCATCTGGATCTCTACCTGCTCCACTGGCCCGGCGATATCCCACTGGAAGACACGCTGGACGCCTTCGAGCGGCTGCGCGAGAGCGGCAAGATTCGCCGCTTCGGCGTTTCCAACTTCGATGTCGAAGAGATGGAAGCCCTCGAGGCGACTCCTGGCGGCGACCAGTGCGCGGTCAATCAGGTCCTCTATCATCTGGGCTCGCGAGGCATTGAACACGCCCTGCTGCCCTGGCAGCGCGAGCGCGCCATACCCACCATGGCCTATTGCCCGCTGGCCCAGGCCGGTGCCCTGCGCGGCGAACTGCTCAACCACCCCACGGTGCTGGAAGTGGCCAATGACCTTGGCATTACCCCCTCTCAGCTGCTGCTCGCCTGGGCGATCCGACCAATCGATGGACGGCGTGGCGACGACTATCGCGACGTGATCGCCATCCCCAAGGCGGTGCAGAGCGCGCACGTGGCCCAGAATGCCGAAGCGCTGGGCATTAAACTCGATGACGACGCCCTGAAGCGTCTCGATGCGGCATTTCCCGCCCCCACCCGGAAAACCTCACTGGATATCGTGTAAAAGGGCCGGGAAAGCGAGGGATTTACGTAGCGAGCGACGATAGGCAGGTCGGCCGCCGGAGCACAGCAACCGGAGTTGACTGGGTGCTCAATGAGGATTGCGAGCACCGCCGGCGGCCTGGATATCTAGCGCAGTAGTCAATCACAGCTTTCCCCGCCGCGAAGCCAGCCGATCGGCCAGCCGTGTCGGCTCCGGCAACTTGGTTCGCCCGAGGCAGGCCACCACCCACCCCAGCGCGGTGTCGAGACAGAGCCGGTGGCCCGGTGAGATGAACAGCGGCTTGACGCCGACCCGCGAGCGCAGCACCGCACCGATGGTCTCGTGGCGATCGAGCAAGGGCGTCCAGTCGCCGCGCGCCTCGCCTACCTCACCGTAACGGCCACAGAGGCGTGATTTCGCCACACCGATCGTTGGCAGGTCGAGCCATAGCCCCAGGTGCGCCGCGACCCCCAGCCGACGCGGATGCGCGATGCCGTGGCCATCGACCATCACCAGTTCAGGCCGGACGGCGAGCCGGTCGAAGGCGGCCAATGCCGCGGGTATCTCGCGAAACGACAACAGCCCCGGCACATAGGGCATGCGGGTCGGCTCGCGATGGACCACCTGCTCGCCCAGCGTCAGCTCCGGCCAGGTCAACACGACCACGGCGGCGCGGGTGATCTCGCCACCCTCTTCGAAGCCGATGTCCACCCCGGCGATCCGGGTTACCGGATCGAGGCGATCCTCGAGTTCGAGGCGGACGGCGAGCTGTTTCTGGAGGGCAACGGCCTCCGCCGGGGCAAGATTCCATTCGTGCAAGGGGGTGGTCGACATCCTAGCTCCCTGATTCGTCGGCGTCGCTCGGGTTAGACTAGTGGTTTTACTGCGTGACGCTATACCGGGGAGCCGATGCTGAGACTGATTCATACCGCCGACTGGCACCTGGGCCAGAGTTTCCACGGCCAGGAGCGCCATGCCGAACACCGCGCCTTCCTCGCCTGGCTGCTCGACACCCTAGAGCAACGCCGGGCCGACGTCCTGCTGGTGGCCGGCGACGTCTTCGACGTGGTCAATCCCTCGCTGCAAGCCCAGACGTTGCTCTATGACTTCATCGTCAGCGCCCACGAGCGTCTGCCCCGACTCGACCTGGTGATGATCGCCGGCAACCACGATAGCGGCAACCGCATCGAGCTGCCGGCACCGTTGATGCGTCGGCTGCGCACCCACGCCCTGGGCCGGGTGAGCTGGCTGGACGACGGCCGGCTCGACGCCGAGCGCCTGCTGGTGCCGCTCACCGACGAGGCGGGCATGACCCGCGCCTGGTGCCTGGCGCTGCCCTTCCTGCGGCCCGCCGAGGTCACCGGCAACGCCATCGCTGCCCCCGACGGAGAGGCGGGCAGCGACTATGTCACCGGCATCAGCCGCGTCCACGCACAGCTCATCGACGCGGCCCGCCAACGGCGTGAACCCGACCAGGCGCTGGTGGCCATGAGCCACGCCCACCTGCAGGGCGCCGCCGTCTCCGAGGCCAGCGAGCGCCCCATCGTGATCGGCGGCGAAGAGTCGATCTCCGCCGCGCTCTTCCCGCCCGAGATCGCCTACGTGGCATTGGGCCACCTGCATCGTGCCCAGCAGGTCGGCGAGGCGCGCATCCGCTACAGCGGCAGTCCACTCCCGCTGGACTTCAGCGAAGTGGCCTATCCCCATCAGGTGTTGGACGTCACGCTCGACGGCAATGCCCTGGCCGCGGTGGACGCGATCCCCGTGCCGCGTCCGGTGGCCATGCACCGCCTCGGCCCCGCCCCGCTGGAAAAGGTGCTGAGCGAGCTCGAGGCTCTGGAGAGCGATCCTGAGTTACCCCAAGCTCGGGGGCGGGAGCTATCAAAAGCTCGGGGGCGGGAGCTTTCAAGAGAGCGCTGGCCCTGGCTGGAAGTCTGCGTCGAGCTCGAGGCGCCGATCCCCGACCTGCGCGCCCGGGTGGACGCGGCGCTGGCCGGCAAGGCGCTGCGGATGCTGCGCCTGGAACGGCGCCTGCCCCGGGTCGAGGGCGAGGAGGCCCCGGCACGGGTCGACCTGGAGACGCTCGGGCCGCGCCGGCTCTTCGAGCTCACCTGGCAGCAGCGCTGGGGCGAGCCGCCCGACGCGGCGGTGCTGGCCGACTTCGACCGGCTGCGCCAGGACGTGCTGGATGACGCGGCGACCGACACCGGTGAGGCCCGCCCATGAGGATCCTCGCCCTGCGCCTGGAAAACCTGGCCTCGCTGCCCGGCCCACTCGAACTCGACTTCACCGCGCCCCCGCTGTGCGACGCCGGGCTCTTCGCCATCACCGGCCCCACCGGCGCCGGCAAGAGCACCCTGCTCGATGCGCTGTGCCTGGCGCTCTACGGCAGCACGCCGCGGCTGCGCCAGGCGCCCAACCGCGACAGTCAGATCGACGACACCCCGGACTCCACGCTGACTACCAGCGACGCCCGCACCCTGCTGCGTCGCGGTACCGCCGCGGGCCACGCCGAGGTGGACTTCCTGGGCCGCGACGGTCGACGTTACCGTGCTCGTTGGGCCGTGCGCCGCGCCCGCCACAAGGCCGATGGTCGCCTCCAGGCCGCGGAACAGTCGCTGCGCGATCTCGACGATGACCGGCTGCTGTCCACCCAGAAGCGCGAGTTCGACCGCCTGCTGCCCGAGCGCCTGGGGCTCAGCTTCGACCAGTTCACTCGCGCCGTGCTGCTGGCCCAGAGCGAGTTCGCTGCCTTTCTGCAGGCCGACGATAACGCGCGCAGCGATCTGTTGGAGCGCCTCACCGGCACCGCCGAATACTCGCAGATCTCCATGGCGGCCTTCCGCCGTGCCAGCGAGGCCAGACAGGCGGTCGCCAGACTCGAGGCCCGCCTCGCCGACGACCTGCCCGCCGAGCCCGGGGCCCGCGCCGCGCTGGAAAGGACTAGCGACTCCGCCGAGCGAGAACTGAATGCCGCCCAGCAACAGGCCACGCGGCTGGAAACCCGGCAGCGCTGGCACGATACCGACGAGCAGCTTCGACGCAACCACGCCGAGGGGCGCCAACAGCAACAGGAATCAGAGACGCAGTGGCAAGCCCTGGCCTCCTACCGTGCCGATCGCGAGTGGCGTCGACTGCTCGCCCCCCAGCGCCACCGCCTGACCCGCCAGGCCGAACTGCCCGCCGAGATTGCCACCCTCGAGACGACGCATGACCAGACACAAGAAGCGCTGAAGGCCGCCGAAAGCCAGCAGCAGCAGGCCCACCGAGACCACACCGCGGCCGAGCAAACGCTGATCGATGCCGAGACGGCACGCCGCCAGGCCGAGCCCGCCCTGCGCGAGGCCCGTGACGAAACCCAGGCGCTCGCCACCCTAGAAAAGCAGCTGACGGAACTCGAGACGGCGCAGCAAGAGCGCCGACAGCAGGCGAATGAACTCGCTATCGAGCGCCGACAGGCCGACGACGAACAACAACGACATCGCCAGCAGCGCGAGACGTGGCAAATCACCCTGCGCCGGCTGATGGGCGACCACGAACGGCTGGACGACGCTCGCCAGGCGGCGCAGCACCAGCATGACCGAGCCGCCCGGCGCAGCCTGGCGTTGAGCGAGCTTGAGAACCGCTGGCAGGCGGCCCGCCGCACCGATGAGGACCACCGCAAGCTCGCCGGGCGCCTGACGGCGAACAAACGACGCAAGGCGCAGCTATGCGAGCAAGGCAAGGCCGCCCGGCAGCGATGGGACGACCGGGCGCGACACTACCGCGCCGTGCATGAGGTCATTCAACGCCACCGCGCCGTGCGCAGCGAGAGCGTGACGACGCTGCGCGAAGGCCTGACGGAGGGCGAGGCCTGCCCGGTGTGCGGCGGCCTCGACCACCCCTGGCGCCACCAGCCGCCGGCCACGCCCGAGGCCGCTCAGCTCGCCGCCCAACAGGCCGAGGAGTCACGTCAGCTGATACAGGCGGAGAGCGAACGGGACGAGGCCCAGCGCCAACGCGACGAACTGGTGGGCGACTATCGCTCCGTCGAGGCGACCTTGAAACAGCACCACCGCGACCTTCAGGACATCGAGCGGCGCCTGGAAGCGGCTCGCCAGGCCCTGGCCGACCATCCGCTGCATGGCGAATTCGCCCCTATCGAAGACGCCGAACGCGACGCCTGGCTGTCGACTCAGCAGCGGGAGAGCGACACGGCGCGTCAGCATGACCAAACCGTGCTGGACGAACTGGCCAGGGCCGAAGCCGAACTGGCACCACTGGAAAAGGCACTGCAGGACGGCAGGCTGACGCTCACCCGGCTCGAGACCCGCCGCGACGAGCTCGGCAAGGCACTCGCCGGACTCGATGAACGCCTTCCCCCCCTGCGTCAGCAGCGTGACGAACGCGCCCGCCGTCTCGCCGCCCTGCTCGGTGAGCACGCCTCACCGGACACCTGGCAGCGACAGCTCGACGCCCACCAATCCAGCGCCCGCCAGGCGCGCGACACGGCATTGGCCGGGTTCCATGAGGCTCAAAAGCAGCAACAACGGCTCGCCCAGCAAGGGCAGTACGAGAGCGAGCGACTCATCGCGCTGGGTCAGGAGCGCGCCACTCTGGACCGCGAGATGGCCGACTGGCGCCGCGCCCACCCCGAACTCGATGACGCCACTCTGGCGCGGCTGTTGGCCCAGCCCGACGACGAGGCACGACGCCAGGAACAGGCGGTGAATGACGCCGAGCAGGCACGGCAGCAGGCCGACGCCACCCTCGCCGAGCGCCGCCAGGCACTGCTCGCCCATCGCCGCGACCAGGCACTGACCGGGGACGAGACGAATGACGACACGCTGCTGAGCGATATCGTGCAGGACGAGATCCGGCAGCGCCACGAGGCGCTGACAGGCGAAGGCGAGGCACTCGCGCCGCGACTCGACACAGCACAGCGACATCGCGACGAGGCACTGCATGCCCTGCACGACGACGACCGCCGGCGCACCCGCCAACAGGAATGCCAGGCCGAGCTGGAAGCGGCCCGTGCCGAGTACCGCCGCTGGGGCCAGATCAGCGAGCTGATCGGTTCCGCCGACGGCAAGACGTTCCGGCGCATCGCCCAAGCCTACAACCTGGAGCAACTGCTGGAACACGCCAACACCCACCTCGCCGGCCTCAGTCGCCGCTACCGGCTGGCGCGCGGCGGCAGCCCCCTGGGCCTGCTGGTGGTGGACGTTGATATGGGCGACGAACGCCGCTCGGTACACTCCCTCTCCGGAGGCGAGACCTTCCTGGTCTCGCTCGCCCTCGCCCTGGGGCTCGCCTCCATGGCGTCGGGTGACCTCATGATCGAGTCGCTGTTCATCGACGAAGGCTTCGGCAGCCTCGACCCGCAATCCCTGGCGCTCGCCATGGAAGCGCTCGACGGCTTGCAGGCGCTGGGCCGCCGCGTAGGGGTGATCTCACACGTGCAGGAAATGCACGAGCGCATCCCCGTGCAGATCCAGGTGGAACCGCTGGGCAACGGGACTAGCAAGGCGATGTTGGTGAGCCTGTAATATCGAAAAGTAGCATGCGCCTAACTCACCCCACGAAAATCCACATCGCCGACAGCGCAACAGTGAGCGACATGCCTCGCGCCCAAAGATGCATGGCGTAGGAAGAACGCAGTACGCTTTGCATTGTTCCAGCCAACAGGATAACCAGCAGGAAGACGCCGAACAGCGCACCGATCGTGGCAACGATCAACAGGATCGCATCCTGCCATCGCACCAGGGTCAGGTCGGTGACGCGCGGCAGAAGCACGAGATACATCACCACGGTCTGCGGGCTGCTCAGGCAGATAGCCAAGCCCGTTAGAAACGAGGTCGCGCCCCCGGAGACCGGCAGCGAATGATCCGTCGCTACCTCCGATTGGAGCCACATGCGGAGCGCCATCCAGAGCAGAAATCCGACGCCCGCATATTTGGCGAAGGTGAAGACCTCGGGATGCGCCTGCAGCCAGAAGCCCAGACCGGCGCAGATCGTCAGAATGACAAGGATGTCGCCGGCACAGATACCGATCGCGATGGCGCAGGCGCCGCGCCGATCTCTGCTGGCGGACCGAGCGGCCAGCACGGCAACAAGGGGGCCAGGAGCCAACGTCAGCGCGGCAAGCGTAATCACATAGGTACAAAGCGCCGTCAGCTCCATGAGTTCTTCGACTTGGTGAGCAATCGTTTATAGGCTGTGTAATGAAACGGTGGCACGGCCCCTCACACCGCTCCAGTGCTGGCGACGCACTTGGCCGCAAGCGTGCGACTTTTGGCGTCAAGTGTTTTCAGCAGGCGAAAAACGCGCAGGCTTCGGGAAGGTGATTGCCTTCTTCATGAGCGCGTGGCGTAGATAGGAACTGTCTTGTGAACACTGGACCTGCTTTCGATCGTCTGCACCGGGTGGTGATGCTGATCTACCCCCAAGTGGCCTCAGTGGATGTCTGTGGCCCGCTCGAACCCTTCGGTCTGGCCAACTTCCTGACCGGGCGTCGGCTCTATGATCCGATCACCGCCTCGATTGACGGCGCCGCCGTACCTGTCGCCGGAAGCTTTCTGAAGCTCGAGCCGACCTGTTGCTGCGAGGACTTGCCCGACCGTATCGACCTTTTGCTCATCGCCGGTGGGCCGGGCTGCTTCGCCGCGGCCGAGGACGAGCGCTTCACGTCATGGATTCGCAGGCTGGAGCCGCGTTGCGTGCGGATGGGCTCGGTGTGCACAGGCTCTACCGTGCTGCTGGCATCGGGCATCACGAACGGACACAAGATCGCCACGCATTGGCTCGAAGCGATGCGCCTGCAAACGGACAACGCTTTCAGTACGCAGGTCGAACCCGACGCGATCTTTATCCACTCGGGAAAATTCTGGACGTCGGCGGGCATGCTGGCGGGTGTCGATCTCGCCCTCGCCGTGATCGAGGCGGATCATGGGCGTCAGCTGGCACTGGATATCGCGCGCTTCATGGTGCTGGTCATGCGGCGCCAAAGCGGGCAGTCCCAGTTCAGTTCGCAACTGATGGCAGATGCGACGGAAGACCCCCGGATTCGCCGGGTGCAACTGTATATCTGGGAGAATCCACGCGCAGACTTGTCCCTCTCACGACTGGCAAAACGCGCGGCGATGAGCGAGCGGTCGCTGGGGCGTCGGTTCAAGAAGGTCACGAACATCACGATTTCCCGCTACATCGAGGATGTGCGCCTGAGTTTGGCCCGCCGCCTGCTGGAGGCGTCGGCGCAATCGATACAAGCCGTGGCCGACAATGCCGGTTTCGGGACCACCGCGACGCTGCGCCGCGTCTTCGAGCGCAGGCTGTGTGTGTCTCCGAGCGTCTACAAGGCAAGTTTCGGACCGGAAAACGCCGAGGCACACGATGCCATCGTCAATGACGACGCAATGCGTATGGATCTCGAGAATGTCGTGAACGGCAAATCGGTCTGGTAAATATCGGTCACGAAAATGGCTCACGAGACCCGACAAATCTCGTGGGACCCAACATCAATGGATCAGAGAGAAACGATGGTTACCGAGACAGACAGACAACACCTTCAACGCTGCGTGGCGCTGGCGGAAGAGGCCCTGAAAGCCGGCGACGAGCCTTTCGGCTCGGTACTAGTGAGTGGCGATGGTGACGACGTGCTGGTGGAGGACCACAACCATGTGGCCGGCGGGGATGCCACCCAGCATCCGGAGTTCTTCATCGCACGCTGGGCGGCGAAGAACCTGACGCCCGAGGAGCGCTCCCTGGCCACTGTCTACACCTCCGGGGAGCACTGCCCCATGTGCGCGGCGGCGCATGGGTGGGTGGGGCTGGGACGAATCGTCTATGCCAGCTCGTCCGAGCAGCTGGTGGAATGGCTGGAAGAGCTGGGCGTGGCCCCGCCCAGAGTGCGTCCGCTGTCGATCCGGGAGGTCGTGCCGGACGCGGTGGTCGAAGGGCCGGTGCCTGAATTCGCCGAGCGCATCCGCCACCTGCATCGCCGGCTACACGGCGCCTGAGCCCACAAATCAGCCTTCCGCCAGCACCTGCTCGATATAGGCCTCGCAGCGCTGGAGAGCTGGTCGCTCGCGAAGGGCTGCCCAGTAGGCCTCAAACTCGGCCCGGCGTGGCAGGGTACCGAAGTGCATGCCCCAGCCAATATGCGAGCCGACATAGACGTCGGCGGCACTGAACGCATCGCCGGCGATAAACAGCCGGCCATCGACGGCGGACGCCAGGGTGTCGATCAGAACCCAGTAGTCACCGCAGCCGAGCTGCCCCTGCTGCTCGACCGTGGGCTGCAAGCCGAGGTTGTTGAGCGCGATAGCCGTCTCGAGGGGGCCTGCCGCGAAGAACAGCCAGCGGTAATAGTCGCCTCGGGCGGCGATTGGCGGCGCCAGACCGGCCTCGGGGAAGGCATCGGCGAGATAGGCGCAGATGGCGGCGGCCTCGGTGACTACCGCGTCCCCATGGCGGATGGCCGGCACCTTGCCCATGGGGTTGAGGGCCAGATAGTCCGGCGACTTCATGGTGGTGCCGTATTCGAGGAGCACCGTGCGATAGGGCACGCCGAGCTCTTCAAGCATCCAGTGGACGATCCCGCCCCGCGAGAGCGGATGGGTGTAGAAAATGAGCTCGGCCGGTTCCCGCGGAGCGGGTTCGGCCAACGCCGTGGGGGGCAGTGTCACTTCGGACGGCAGCACGTACCCCTGGTTGGGTACATTGACGACGTCGACCCCCACCGCCCGCAGCGCGGCAATGTCCTGGTAGAGGGTGCGCAGGGGAATACCCAGCCGCTCGGCAAGCTCGGGTCCGCCAATCGGGCCGGTATGGTGGCGCAACACCCGGATCAGGTCTTGCAGGCGGGTCGTTCGGGACATGGGGCGACTCCTCAGGCGCGTGACTGTCACTCGCCTCTTCAGGGAGCGGCGAGGCGAATATCATGCCTTCGAGACGCTATTGGCGCCAGTCACTCTGCCAGGGCCTACAGCATCTGTGGCAGGAACCGGTCGCGGCGGTCGATGACTTCGCCGGCCACCATGAAGACGCCGTCGCCAGTGTAGTGAAGTGTCTCCGGGTAGCCGGGCGATACCACCGCACGGGCCGACACCACCTCCCAGATGAAGAAGTTGTAGCGCTCCACCAGGCAGTCGTCGAACAGCCGGCATTCGAAGTGCGCGTGGCACTCCCCGATCAGCGGTGCGCTCACCCGCTCCGCCGGCTGTGCGGTCAGCCCGAAGCGCTCGAACTTGTCCACCTTGGCGCCGCTGCTGTTGCCGACTCCCACCACCTGATCGGTCAGAGCCGTCGTCGGCAGGTTAATGACACACTCGCCGCTGCGGCGGATTATCTCAAAGCTGTGATTCCCGGCCGAGATGATGCAGCCCACCAGCGACGGCGAGAACGCCATCACCGTATGCCAACCCATGGTCATGATATTACGCTGCCCCTCACAGGCCGATGAAACCAGCGTGATGGGGCCCGGCTCCAGGTAGCGACGCACCCTCTCCAGCGGCACGGGGACTTTTTCGAGGTATTCGCTCATGACAGCTCATCCCGTCAGCAGGGTATCGACACACGCCAGCAAGATAATGACCCTCCAGTTGCCAGTATTCATGGCTTATGCTCATCGGGTCTAAGTTTTAACAGTGAATCCAGTCCGTTGCGCAAGGGCAGCCAGGGTGGCGGCTTACCCTTGCGAATTTACCCGCCAGTGACTATTCATCCACCGCGAACGCATCCACCGGCTCGTTGAAGGCGATGAACAGCACGCAATCCTCCTGCGACTGGCAAGTCGCCACATGGGGCAGTTCCGGCGGACCGTAGGCGTAGTTACCCGGCTCGATCACCACTGGCTCCTGGTTGTCGTAGTCCACCATCATCTCCCCGGACAACAACACCATGCGTTCCGCCGAGGTGTGCCAATGGTGAGGCGCGGTGGTGTTGCTGCGCAGGCGAAAGAGCACATCGGTATTCTTCTTTTTGGGGTCACCCTGCAAGACGGCCAGACCACAGGAGTCCGGCATAAACGCGGGGCAGGGACCCCATTGGATATGCTCGCTGTCGTACTCGCGCACGAACGCTTTGTCATCGGCGGCGAGAGCCGGGCCGGACAACGCCAGTAACGCCAGTAACGCGATCTTTCGACCCCAGGGTACCGCTGTTGCACGGATTTTTTGCGTGGTCAGTGATAGGCGTTTCATCGCTATTCCCTCCCTGTTGGTTTGGGGCTTTATTGCTCCGTGGCAGAGTCCACTATAGCTTCGCCAGAGGTGCCGGGAGTGATAAGCACGTGAGAATTTGATGAGGATTTGCCTGCGGCCAGAAACCCTGTTGCCCACGCAGTACTGTGGGGAGTCACAGGGGGGGTGATGTATGCAGGGACAAGCCGATAGATTGCGGCCCGCCTGCCGAAGCACTTCCGGCGGGTCTGCGCCGAGAGGCCCGATCTGGCAATTGAAGAGTTGAGCCGCCGTTTGCAAGCCACCGCGCGGCTTGCAAATGGTCGGGCTCCAGGCGCTGCAAATGTTCATCGGAATGAGAGAGTGACGACCTCGTCAACAGGGCCTGTTTCCGGTTAGATTGGTCTCTAGCGACATTCGTCCCCGACGATATCCATTCGCCATCGACACCCCCGGAGCCCATTCATGTCTCGCGCTATCGAAATCGCCGCTGCCGACGGCACCATCGACGCTCATGTCTTCACGCCCGGGAATGCCGAGGGCCCCCTTCCGGCCGTGGTGCTGTTCACCGATATCGGCGGTTTGCGCCCCTGCTATTACGAGAAGGCCCAGCAGATCGCGGACAACGGCTATGCCGTGTTGATGCCCAACATTTATTACCGCGATGCCAAGGGCATCATCGTGCCGGAAGGCAAGTCCTTCCGCGACCCGGACGTGCGGCCGACGCTGGTCGAGTATGCCGGCCACCTCACGCCCGAGGCTCAATCCCGCGACTTCGCCGCCCTGCTGGACGGCATCGATAGCGAGGCTGAGTTCGCGGACGGCAAGGTCGGCGTGGTCGGCTATTGCATGACCGGGGCCTTCGCGCTGCGCATGGCGGCCGGACACGCCAACCGCGTTGCCGCTGCGGCCGGTTTCCACTCGGCCCGGCTGGCGGAGGTCGACGATCCGAACAGTCCCGTGCACGTGGTCGGCACCATCGAGGGGCACGTCTATTTCGGCCACGCCGACAAGGACGAATTGCTGCCACCCGAGCAGATCGCCCGCATGGACGGGGCGTTGGCCGCCGCCGGCGTGCACTTCACCACCGAGCTCTACAAGGGCGCAGCCCACGGCTTCACGGCCAAGGACGCCCCCTCCTACGACGCGGCCGCCGACGCCCTGCATCACAAGCGACTGTCCATGCTCCTGAATGAACTGCTCTAGAAGCTCTCTTGCCGCCAGCAGAGGATAACTTCTATCACTCAATTGATCATCAGGGACCCTAAAGTTAGAGCAGCTATCAACTTGGCTTTCTTGTGACCGTGCAGTGGCACACATCGCCGTCGATACTATCGATGCGAACAACAACTGGGCGATCCTCAGCCGGGTCTTCGGTAAACAGGAGCCAGGTATTGGAATCGAGCCCCCTAACATACTCCCTGCCTACCTCAGGCTCCTTCACCTGATCCGTGCCAATCTTTGTGGTCATGCCAACCTCAAGACGTCTTATATCTTGCATGGACTTCTCCTATGTTAAAGAAAACAGAATACCACCTGCCAAGGCTGGCTTGGCGCGGCGTCGTTCTGCTGCCATGCCTTGAGACCAGTGCGATGAAGGAATCCAGCAGCAAACGCCTTGTTTGGTCCAGTGTATGGTAATCGGCTATATTTTTCCGCGAAGCCGTTTGAATACTCACCTGTTCGTTTCCCTTCAGCCGCTCCAGCAGCCATTTAACCTTATGATTTTTAAATATTATTTCCCGTGTTTCATGGGATTAGGCGCTACAGGTATGGCCACATCTGCCCCCCTGCTCCAGTGTTACCCTGGCTTCATCATGCAACGGTCGCGGAGGGTCCACTTCATGGCCAGACGGATGCCCACCGACACCCGAAGTCTTCGGCAGCTTCGTAACGTCTGGTTTATCCAGAGACGTCAATCGCCAATCCCCGCAATCACCTTGGTAAGGGGAAGATTCGCCAATAGAACCCCAGACGGGCGACCTCGACGAAACCTGTAGGATACGGGACCTTTTACTCGCTGATCATCGTGAGTTTGAATCCAGGTTTAAAGAATGCCTCGGTATTCATGAAATGATTGCTTAGTAATTCAATCTAATCGTCAGATCCAAGTTTTGCCCACTGTACGAAAAGCTAGCGGCTTCGAACGAAGGCGCACTCATCGTGGCTTTTGCGCCGCTTGAAAAGCCGTAGCCTTCCGTGGGGACCCCTAGAAAGTTAGTGGCTAGCTTGCCATCCATATTTTCATCATGAATGACGGCCAACGCATACGTTCCTGGGGGGATATCTAAAAAGTTGCAACGCGCCTGCGAATCCCGAATTTTTATCATCATTATATTGGTTGCGGAGTGAAGAAATTCAGTAGGAAAACCCGCTGGCGATTCAAAAAGCGCACATGCTACACTCCCAGCGTTATTACGAATGTTCGGGATTTTTACGTGAATTCCGGGGCATGATGATTGGGCAAATACGATAGCGGGAAAATATACAAGCATCAGCACTGACCACAATGCTACACACCGAACCCCCATGGGGAACCGCGTCACCGGATGCCTTGCAGGAGAGCCGACCGCAGACTCCCGATTAGTTGATTCACCCATGATTTTCCTCATAGCTCCAGTCTTCCTAGACTGACTTACTCGACCATTAGACGCCCAATAGAAATTAAACTTCGTGCTTGTATCTTACAATGCTTACGCACGCAATAATTATATCGCACGCCACCTTGCTCCCAACATATCGGTATACCGAAATATTAATTAAAATTCGATTACATAAACCAATTATCGTGCATACTGCATAATCCGGAAGAACGAGCATGTGGCATTTCCCAAGGCGTCCGCTCCGGGTCGAGGCTGTGTGAAAACGTTTGGAGCGTCTTGCGCTGGTCAAAAAATCGATCAATTTTAGTGCTCTCTCGCAAATTCTAAGGCAGTTGCATGGCAAGCTTACTCCAGATTCCACATACAAACGTCACCTTCTGCAGAGCCCGAGTTTTTTTCACGCAGCCTGGGTCATAAGCTGCTTTATCCATACCATCAGGGTAGACTAACGTTTCCCATTCGGCCAGAAGCGGTCTTTCAGATATATCTTATATAATGCAGCGTTAAACGGTGGGCGACAAAAGCGGACGGCTACTGCCTGCCGTGCACTGATACGACTTATTATAATGATTCATACTCGCTTGGATGAGTAAACTCACGTTTTTTACCATTGAAAGACTCGTAGAGTGCCCAATGTCGGCGGAGGCCATACTCATCAGAGCGAGTCTCATAGGAGCTAACCCATTCTATTAGGTTGTTGAGGTTTTTATCTTGCTCCTCTTTCGAGCAGAATTTCTCAGGTTCCCATGGCCGCGCACGGCAGTGCGCAACACATACATCAACCCCAGGGTTAAGAAATATGAGCTCTTCACACTCTGTAAGGATCGAGTCAATAATATCTGAGTAGCAACCTTCGATTATCCAACTCTTATTTTCGGAAATAAAGCACATTACATCGGAAATGCTATCTTCAAGGCAACGTCTCTCTGACCCATCCAGAAACGCCACTTCATCCAGAGACAGGCGAGCAGCTGGTTGCTTAGCCATAAATTTCCTGGAGAGAGTGCTCTTGCCAGACCCAGCATTTCCAAGAAGTATCATTCTCACCATATGTATTCCTTCTCGGTAAAACAGGCACTGAACTGCCCGCTCCAACATTGGACAAAAAAGCACCCAGAATTCGCTTGCAGAGCGGCTTGGGATCGATAAATCCCAACGCGTATATCAGAATAAATTAATATTCCAAATTCGACCAAAAGCTGACTTTGTCGACGCTCCTCCACGGTCCTGGTATAGCTTCATATCACGCTCGGCCACTCCCACCATGTGTTAAGAAAACCTTCGTTGTCTTTACATCTCGACCTCATGTTGGCGGCCATGCCAAGCTCGAATGCCCTGCGAAGTATTAATGAAAGTAAAGGATGGAGAGGTGTCTCTTCACGCCCCCGAATGAGACCCCACAGAGGGTAACGTCCTGGCGTTCCTGGAGCGGGACTTGGTAGATCGTCCGAACAGCATTTACCCCGTCACCATGATCTTGACCATGCGGTCCCCGACAGCTATGCGCCTTTCTCGCCTGCCAGTGTTCTCTGAACGAGTAGCTTGTCGATCCGCCGTCCATCCAGGTCGACGACCTCGATCCGCCAGTCGCCGACGGTCACGTGCTCGCCCACCTTCGGCAGTTCCGTCGCCCGGTGAAGGACAAGGCCAGCGACGGTCTCGTAGTCGGGGTCTTCTTCCAAAGTGAGACCGAGGTGGTCGGTAAACTCGTCGACAGGCATCCAGCCGGCGACGAGCAACGAGCCATCATCGCGTTCGACCAGCTTGGGCTCGTCCGCCTCCGCGTCATCGAACCCTCCCGTGATCGCACCGAGAATATCCATGGGAGTGATGATGCCCTCGAAATGACCGTACTCATCGTAGACGAGGAGCATCTGAGCGGGGGCCGCCTTGAGTTGTTCGATCACCTGCATTGCCGGCAAGGCGTCATGGATCACCGGGGCAGGCCGTGCGTGCGACCTGGGGTCGAAGCCTTCATCTTCCACGTGGTGGAGATCACGGCTCAGGAGGATGCCGACGATGTCATCCTGTCCACCGTCGTATAACGGCAGGCGGGAACGTCCAGAGGCGCGAAGCCGGGCGAGGATCCCGGCACGGGTCTCGCTGGTCCCGACAAGCTCGACCTCGTGCCGCGGGGTCATCAAGCCGCGCGCGCAGCGATCGGCGATGCGCATGACCCCGGTGATCATCCTGGTTTCGCCCTTTTCGATCGTACCGGCGCCCTCCGCCTCGGCGATGATCATCCGGATCTCTTCGTCGCTGACGGTCGCTTCCCGCTTGCCTGAGTGTCCAAGCAACTTTAGGACGAGATTGCCCGACCGGACCAGAAGCCAGACGAGCGGCAAGGCGGCGCGGGAAAGCAAGTGCATCGCCGGCGCCACACGGGAAGCGACCGTCTCCGGGTTGGCTAGTGCGATCTGCTTCGGAACGAGCTCACCGATGATCAGTGAAAGATAGGTGATGGCGACCACGACGATACCCACGCCTAGCGGATCGGCGAGCGGTGCCGGAACCCCGAGGCCCGGCAGCGCGTCGGCAAGCCGGGCGCCCAGCGTCGCCCCGGAGAAGGCGCCGGAGAGAACGCCGACCAGGGTGATACCGATCTGGACTGTCGAGAGAAACCGCGCCGGGTCGGCGGCAAGGGCAAGTGCGGTCCTGGCGCCACGTGAGCCGCCGGCGGCCCGCGTCTGGAGACGCGTCGAACGGGAAGAGACGATCGCTAGCTCCGACATGGCGAGCAGACCGTTCAGTACGATCAGGGACAGAACGATGAGAATTTCGAGGAGCATGGTAGCCAATAGAATGAAGGAGGCGAGAGGGGATCGGGATGAGTGCGTTAAGCAAAGAACTGCACGAGCGCCACTTGATCATGGCACATAACATGGTCCTCGGCCACAAGCGGACTTTAAAACGATACTGATATAACGCCGCCATCACTCGATCGTCGCGTGCATGGCCTTGTTAGCCAATTTATAGCTTAAAGACCGAGCTAACACGCTTGTAACCGAGCTGTTCATAATAAAGGTCTTCATCTGAAAAAACATAAACATCCTGATGGGGATGCTCTTGCTTAACCTTAGCCAGAAGCTCTGCGCCAAAACCATTTCCTCTGAACTGTGGTGACATATATAACTCACTAACGTATATTCCAAAGGCATCGACAAAAGCTCGAAGATATCCACAAATACTGCCATGACTTTCGCATACAAAGGTTTCGCTTTCGAGAAGTGCTTCCTTGAACGCATCAATTACATCGTTGTACAAAAACAAACTCCACTCGGGCTCCTCTCCCAAAAGTGCTAACAACGCAAGCTCATGAATTTTTTGGTATTTCAGAATAGTGTGCATAGATAAATTCTTATTTGGCTATCAGCGTATTAGACGGTGCATTCTATGATTGGGTGAGCGTGCCGGCACGTTTGTCCGGCAAATGCCGCCTCCCATGGATATCCCAAGACATTAATATTTAAACTTATTAACTAACTTATAGACTATATATCCAAAGTTCGCACGCCTGCAGCGTTTTCGGAACGACTGCTTCGGGTCGAGGCTGTGTGAAAACTCCCAAATCCGTTGCCTGTTTCCGCATCCGGCTGTCAGGCCACGTCCAGCGGCCAACGAG
>NZ_JAHCLU010000014.1 GCF_018448785.1 Halomonas jincaotanensis
CAAGGCCTGCTGTTCCTCCTCCGTGAGGGGGGATACGAAACGCCTTGCCATGCTCTCATCCTGATGTAAGGTCTTGACAGCATTATGCACGAAGACATTTGCCTAAGCACTTACTCTGCAAGCAGCTGGTGTGTCGCTTTGGCCCACTCGATGACGAGATGCAGCAAAGGCTGGAACAGGCCAGCACCGAGGAACTGGAGTACTGGACCGGAACGCGTAATCGCCCGGCCTACCCAACCGTTCTCCCTGTATCTCGCGATGGCCACCCGAAATCCTTTACATGCACCGCTCCCCCTGTGCCAGTTACTCAAATCCTCTTACCCGCGCTGGGGGCTATGCTGCTCTTAAGCAGATAGCGGATAGCAGACAGCGGAGAGGGGCGAAATGAGCATGATTGCCGTCCATCACGAGCCGGGGATCGACGCGACCCCGCTCGCCGAGCGTATCGTGGAAGAGGCAGTACGCCAGGCCGAGGTCCTCAGCTGGGAGGGGGTGCGCCTGACCGAGGTGGCGACCCGCCTAGAGGTGCCGGTGAGCCGGGTGTTGGTTGATTACCGTGATCTCGACGCGGTGGCCAATGCCTGGTTCGAGCGCGGCTGGCGGGCGATGCTGGACGAGAAGCCCGAGGGCTTCAGCCACTGGCCGGAGCGGGCGCGCCTCGAGCACTGCCTGCTGGCCTGGTTCGATGCCTTCGCCGGCCACCGTCGCGTCACGGTGGAGATGCTGCGTACCAAGGCACACCTGCCGCACCTGCACACCTGGGTGCCGATGGCCTTCGATCTCTCGCGCACCATCCAGTGGCTGCGCGAGGCGGCCGACCTCGATGCCCGCTACGGCACCCGGCGTGCACAGGTGGAGGAGGTGGCACTGACGACGTTGTTCCTGGCCACCCTGGCGGTGTGGGCCCGCGATCACAGCGATGGCCAGGCGCGGACGCGTCGCTTCCTGGAAAAGCGATTGAGCCAGGGCGAGGGCTGGATGAAATGGATGCCGGGGGGGGGGGGCGAACACGGCAAGGTCCCGCCTGAGGGGACTCTCTAGCCTTCGGACTTAACGCTGATCCACTGCGGAGCCCGGCCTTTAGGCCAAGTTCATTCGACTTGATTTGTTAGCTAGTGGGCTATTCGCCTCATCAGACCGGTAAACTTGTCTCGAAATTCGTGTTTCTCGCGTCGATCGGTCAAGCTCGACAGGCTCGAATTATTCTGGAACCGCGTAATCAGTCACCCGGGTCCCGAGTTTCTGACGGAATAGCGAACTACGAAATGTATGAATTGGTGAAGACGTTGGCGGCGCTGTTGCTCTCGCCGCTGCCCCTCGTGGTGATGTTTTTGATGATGGGATTGGCGATTGGCTGGCTGGGTTGGCGCCGGCTGGGTGGCACCATCGCGGGTGGGGCGGTTTTGCTGCTGTTGCTGGCAAGCTGGTCGCCGGTGGCCGACCGCTGGTTGGGGCCGATGGAGGCGCGCTACCCGGCGGTGGATCAATGGCTGGCCGGCGAGGAGATCCGCGCGGTGGTGGTGCTGGGTGCCGCTTGGCAGCCGGATCGCCCCTGGCCGATCACCAGCCAACTCAACACCAGTTCCGCCTTGCGGTTGATGGAGGGGGTTCGCTTGTGGCGCCAACAGCCCGAGGTGGTGCTGGCGGTGACTGGGGCCAGTCGCCGAGCGTCAGACCAGCCCGTCGCGCATGGTTACGCCGAGGCGGCCAGGGAGTTTGGCGTGCCAAGAGAGCGGCTTCTGGTTTTGGATACGCCAACCGACACCGGCCAGGAAGCCCAGGCGGTACGCGAGGTGCTGGGGGAAGGCACGAGCCTGCTGCTGGTGACCTCGGCTTCACATATGCCGCGGGCGATGGCGCATTTCCAGGCGGTGGGCCTGGCGCCCATCGCGGCGCCTACCCACTACCTGGCGCACCGCGGGGACCCCGATACGCTGGCGTACTGGGTGCCGTCTTCCGAGAACCTTCGCAAGAGCGAGCGGGCGTTATACGAGACGCTGGGGATGATTGCCACGCGCTGGGAATGGTGAGGGCAATATCATGTACCGCTATTCTGCCCTGAACCAACGGGGATCGACCGGGAACTCGAAGTGAGTCAGCTCGACACGCAGCGGGATGAGCGTCTCCGGCAGCGAATCCGTGACGCTGTCGCTCTCTGGCGGCCATGACGGCGGCGTGCCGGTTGCAGCGGTGTCTGTGTTTCGCTCCAATAGTGCCCTTGCATTCTCGCCTCGAGGAGATGCCGTGTCGGACGTCCCTATTTCCGATCCCGCCCTGACGCTTTACCACGCCCTGGAAGATGTCGGCTGGCAGCAGAGCTTTGATCCGGGTTCGCTCGCGCGGGGAATGGGCTATGCCCGACAGGGCAGGGTGCGCGAGGGCACCCGCCTTGAGCGCCAGGGGGATCTACTGGTGCTGCGGGCGCAGGTGGATGGCAGTGGGCGCAGTCGCTACGGGACAAACCTGGCCGTGGATCCTGGCAACCCCGAGATGGGGGTGATCAGTGACTGCAGCTGCCCAGTGGGGCGACAGTGCAAGCATGCGGTAGCGGTGATCGGCACCTTTATCGACGAGATGGAGGCCAACGGCATCCCGGAGCGCGATGCTACGGCAAGGCTCGAGCAGCGCTGGGAGGCGTGGCTGGCGGAGTTTGAGGCTCCCGGCACTACCGGCATCCCGGTGGATCGCGTCGAGGAGACGTGCCGCCTGGCGCTGTTTCTCGATATCGACAGGGACCCTTTGTCACCGACGCTCAAGGTGTCGCCGGTGTGGTTGCGCCCCTCCAGGCAGCGTACCCGCGGCCATGGTTGGGTGAAGCCTCGCGCCATTCAGGCACGGAGCAGAGGCGGCCTTCAGCCCATGCCGCCAGCGGGCTGGGCACCTGAGCAGGAAGAGGCCCTGGAGCTGCTGCTGCAGGCCGGGACCCAGCGTCCGTACAGCGTCGGTAATGAGCCGCTGTGGGGCGTGATCTCACAGGCCTTCCAGGCGCGTGCGCTGTGGTCGCTGCTGGAGAGTGACACGCCGCCACTGCTGTTTTATCAGAAGCAGACCGGCACCCTGCTCGACGTGGGCCCGGCGTGCCAGTTGACCCTGGCCTGGGTGCCGGACGCCGAGGGTAATCAGTACCTGCAGGCGGATATCGAGCCGGCGGACGTCGTGTCGGGAAATGCGATCATGGTGCGTGCCGGCCGCGAACTCTGCTATCTCGACCAGGAGCGAGGCCGCATCGGGCGCCTGTCGGGCGACCCCGAGCTGCTGCGGCGCCTGCGCTATTCGCCGCCGCTGCCACTGGAGATGAGCGGCTTGCCGTCCGGTATGGTGACGCTGGAACGGCTCCAAGAGACCGGCGCGGTGCCTGCCGATCAGTGCCGCCGAGAAAGTGTCACCTCTGGCCGAGCACGAGCGCTGAACGGGCCGCGAGGATGTGGCCGCCCTGGCACAGCGCCTGCGCGAGCTGCCCGCCAGCCTGCCGGCGCCGCCGGGTTTCGTGGGGGAGCTGCGCGATTATCAGTCCCGCGGCCTGGCCTGGCTGCGCTTTCTGGCCGAGCTCGGCACCGGCGGCATCCTGGCCGATGACATGGGGCTGGGCAAGACCGTGCAGGTGTTGGCGCATATGCTTGATGAGCGCGCCCGGGGTGCGCTGCAGGGCGCCAAGGCGCAGCGCGAGCGCCAGTTCGAGGAGGCGTTGCCCGCGGCTGATCTGGTGGTGACCACCTATGCGCTGCTGATCCGCGACCTGGAGCGCCTGCGCGAGAGCGAATTCGGCCTGCTGGTGCTCGATGAGGCCCAGGCGATCAAGAACGCCGCCAGCCAGACCGCTCGCGCGGTGCGCGAGCTCAACGCCAAGCGCGCCCTGGCGATGACCGGGACGCCGCTGGAGAACCACCTGGGCGAGCTTTGGGCCCAGCTGGATGCGGTAGCGCCGGGAGCGCTGGGGAGCCAGCAGTGGTTCGGCCAGCATTTCCGTACGCCCATCGAGAAGGACGGCGATGTCGCGCTGAGCCAACGTCTCTCGCGACGGATCTCGCCGCTCATGCTGCGGCGTACCAAGCAGCAGGTGCTTGGGGAACTGCCCGACAAGACCGAGAGTCAGCGTGAGATCGTCCTGACGGGAACACAGCGCGAGCTCTACGAGAGCCTGCGCCTGGCCCAGCACCAGCGAGTGCAGCAGGCGGTGGCCGAACGCGGCCTGGCTGGCTCCGGCATCGTGATGCTCGATGCACTGCTTAAGCTGCGCCAGGTCTGTTGTGATCCGCGGCTGGTCAAGCTGGCCAGCGCCCGTAAGGTGCGCCGCTCGGCTAAGCTGGATCAGCTGCGCGAACTGCTGCCGCCGTTGATCGAGGAGGGGCGGCGTATCCTGGTCTTCTCGCAGTTCACCGAGATGCTCGGCCTGATCGGCCAGGCGCTGGAGCGCGATAACATTCCCTACACCACGCTCACCGGCGACACCCCCGGCAAGACGCGCAGCCAACGGGTGGCG
Source organism: Halomonas jincaotanensis (assembly GCF_018448785.1). Lineage (GTDB taxonomy): Bacteria > Pseudomonadota > Gammaproteobacteria > Pseudomonadales > Halomonadaceae > Halomonas > Halomonas jincaotanensis. The sequence continues at coordinate 4,481 of NZ_JAHCLU010000014.1, forward strand.
CTTTTCCAGCAGGGCGAGATACCCGTGTTCTTGATCAGCCTCAAGGCCGGCGGTACGGGCCTCAACCTCACCGCGGCGGACACGGTGATCCACTACGACCCTTGGTGGAACCCCGCGGTGGAGGCTCAGGCCACCGGCCGTGCCCACCGGCTGGGGCAGCAGAACCCGGTGTTCGTCTACAAGCTGGTGTGCGCGGGGACGGTGGAGGAGCGCATCCTCGACCTGCAGGCACGCAAGGCGGACCTGGCCGCCTCGATCCTGGAGGGTGGCAGCGAGCGACGGGGCGAGGGTCCGCTGTTCGACGAAGACGACTTGGCGCTGCTGTTCGCACCGGTGGCGTAACGTGCCGAGGCACGCGTTCTCCTTGGCCTACTGCGCTATGGCCTACCTAAGTGCATATATAAATTTTTCTTTTTTTAGTTAAAGTGTTGGCACACTTCCTTGGTAAAGGCTTCTGGACTTTCCAGGGGCGGCACACTCAGACTGGAGTTTCCTTTCTTCTGGAGTGCCAGGCTCATGCGAGTTTTTTCCAACCCGGTCGGTTCCGGTTCGCTCTGGTTTGATAACCTGGTGACTGCCGATGGCTTCCCGGTTGCATACGATCCGCAGGCTCGGGCTTTTTTGCCCATGCCGCCTTTTTGTGCCAACCGAGAGGTGATCGGTTGTAACTGGATCGCTCCCAAGCAGGGTGCCTTCTGTCGATCTTGTGCCATGACGGCGCTGGCTCCCGATCCTTCGATTCCGAATGCCATTCCGAACTGGACGCAAACTGAAGCCGCCAAGCGCTGGGTAATCGACAATCTTGGCCGCTGGCACTGGTTCCGCCCCGAGGATCCCGGCGCTCCACCGGTGTTTCATATGCTTGCCGAGGGAGCAACGCCGGTTCCCATGGGGCATGTGGGCGGCGTGGTGACCATCAGCGTGGCCGAGGCCGACCCGGTACTACGCACCATTCGTCGCGAGGCGCTGGAAGAACCTTATCGCACCATGATTGGGCATATGCGTCATGAGATCTCGCATATGCTGTGGTGGCGCTTGAGCCTGCGCGAAGATTTTCTGGATGCCTTCCGAGAAATGTTCGGCGATGAGCGCGCGGATTATCCCGCCGCCCTCCAGCGTCACTACCATGACGGCCCGCCGCCGGATTGGAGGCAACGCTTCCTGACGACCTACGCCTCCGCACACCCGCATGAAGACTGGGCGGAAACCGCCGCCCACTTGCTGCACCTGACCGATATTACCGATAGCTTTGTCGCGGCAGGGTTGTCGACTCCAGAGCTGCCGCACCCGGGCTGGGATGTCTATGCCGAGCCGGATGCCGAGCGTCTGATCCATGTTGCGGCATCGCTGGTGGCCGGCGTTAACCACGTCAACCGCTCCATGGGGTTGGCGGACCTCTATCCCTTCGTGCTGTCCGATGTGGCGCTGCGCAAGCTTGCCTTCGTGCATGACTGGCTGCGTCGTGGTGCACAGGGACGATAAGCGAGTCCATGTCCGATCTCTTCTGGTACGAATATCTGCTGATCGGCTTGATCTTTGCCTGGAGCGGTTTCGTCAGGACAAGTCTGGGTTTCGGCGGGGCCGTGCTGGCGCTGCCCTTCCTGCTGCTGGTGATGAACGAGCCGCTGGTCTTTTTGCCAATCATCGCCGTGCATCTATTGATATTTTCTAGCTGGATCGCCTGGCAGGGCCATCGTCAGCTACAGAGCCGTCAGCGAAAGACGAGCGCCGGCACGGTGCCCTTGGGCGTGAGCGTGGCCCCGGAAGAAAGCAACATCGACTGGGCGTATCTGTTCAAGGCGCTGAAGGTCATGATCGTGCCGAAGCTGATCGGCGTGGTGGGCCTGCTGACGCTGCCCGCGAACGTGATGACCAGCATCATCTTCGTGATCGTGATCGTCTATGCCATCGGCTACGTGCTGAACCGGCCGTTCAGGAGCAACAACAAATACGTCGATTACGTATTGCTGGGGCTCGGCGGCTATGTGAGTGGAACGTCGTTGATCGGGGCGCCGCTGATCGTGGCGGTGTTCGCTTCTCACGTGGCCAAGGCGCAACTGCGCGATACCATGTTCGTGCTGTGGTTCATCCTGGTGGTGATCAAGATGGTGTCGTTCCTGATCGCCGGGGTGGACCTGCAGCTGATCCATCATCTCTGGCTGCTGCCGTGTGCCTTTGCCGGTCACCTGGTCGGCGAGCGCGCTCACCGGTACATGCTCAAGGCCGACACAGGGCTGTTCTTTCGGGTGCTGGGCGCTGTGCTGATTATCGTCAGCGTGGTGGGGCTGATCCGGCCGCCAGCTTGACCCCCCCGAGCATGCTGACGATAGTAGTTTGAGTGGCCTCGCCGCATTCCTGACTTCACGACGAGCATAGGGACATGTTCACGTTGCTTTCGCATCGTCGGCTCGAGGGTGAGCTGATGGATGCTGCCGATCTCGATGACCAGACGCACCTTCAGGCACTGCGGGGCCTGCGGCGTATCAATGTCGCGAGCCGCACGGCTGCCGTGCTCTGGCCGTGCATCCTGCGTATCGCCGAGGCGCGGCATCACCGGCCCTTGAAGCTGCTGGATATCGCCACCGGCGGCGGCGATGTGGCGATCGAACTCGCCTGCCGCGCCCGGCGTGCGGGCATCGCCCTGGAGGTCGAGGCCTGCGATATCAGCCCCACCGCCCTGCATGTGGCCGACGAGGCGGCCCGGCGCCAGCATGTCGCGGTGCGCTGTTTCTGCTGGGACGCGCGCATCGAGCCGCTACCGCGACATTACCACATCGTCATCTCGACGCTCTTCCTGCATCACCTCGAGGACCCCGAAATTGTCTCCCTTCTGCGCCAGTTGTCGTGTCAGGCCGATCACCTGCTGATCAGCGACCTGCTGCGAAGCCGCCTGGGCTATGGGCTGGCCTATGTCGGCACCCGCCTGCTCTCGTCGTCGCCGATGGTGCACGAGGACGGCGTGCGCTCGGTGCGCGCGGCCCTGACCCTGCCCGAGGCGCGCCGGCTGGTCAGAGAGGCGGGCCTGGCGGCGGTGACCTTCCAGTGCCACTGGCCGAGCCGCTTTTTGATGCAGTGGTCGTCTCCTGAGTTTGGCAAGGAAAGCCGCTCATGAGCCTGGCGAGTCTGCCCCGCGACTGGGATGTGGTCGTGGTGGGTGCGGGAATCGCTGGCGCCGTGAGCGCCTTTCGCCTGGCGCGCCGTGGCTGCCGGGTACTGCTGGTCGAGAAGGCCGCCTGGCCCCGCGACAAGCCCTGCGGCGGCTGCCTCAACGCCGCGACACTGCAGGGGTTTCGCGACCTCGGTCTGGCCGACATCGAGCTTGCCGGCGCGGTCTACCACCGCTTGCACCTGGCCTGCGGCAAGCGTCAGGCCGAGCTGGCCCTGCCCGCGGGCCGGGCCGTCAGCCGTCGCCGGCTCGATGGGCTGTTGGTGGACCAGGCCGTTGCCCAGGGGGTGCATTTTCTTTCCGCGACACGGGCGTCACTCGAGCCGCCGTGTGGCCATGGGCGCGAGCGAATTGTTCAAGGCCGTGAGCGAATTGGCGAAGGTCATGAGCGAATTGATGATGGGCGACGGAGCGTCTGGCTGGCGGCCGCGGGTGAGCAGGCCAGAGTCGCGGCCAGGCTGGTGGTCGCCAGCGACGGGCTGGGCAGCCGGTTGCTGCGCGATGTTGCACCGGGCGACATGCACGTCGATGCCGAGGCGCGGATCGGCCTGGGTACGATTGTTCGCGGCGCTGGTGTTCACAGTTCCAAGATCGAAGCGCCGGCGGCGTACCCGCCCGGGGCGATCCATATGGCGTGCGGGGCGCCTGGCTATGTCGGGCTGGTGCGGGTCGAGAACGAGGCGCTCAATATCGGCGCCGCACTCGACCCGCATTGGGTGAAGCTGCAGGGCGGCCCGGGGCCGGCGGTCGCAGCACTGTTGACGCAGACGCGGTTGCCTTCACCCGGCGCGCTGCACGAGTGCGTCTGGCAGGGCACGCCAAGACTGACCCGCCGTCGCACCCGGCTGGGCGGCGAGCGCGTGCTGGTGCTGGGCGATGCGGCCGGTTACGTCGAGCCGTTTACCGGCGAGGGCATGGGCTGGGCGCTGGCAAGTGCCGCGGCCCTGGAGCCCTTGGCGCTCGAGGCGGTGAGTGCCTGGCATGACAACATCGTCAGCCGCTGGACGACTCGACACGGCAAGTTGCTGTATGCCCGTCAGCGGGGCTGTCACGGGGTGGCGGCGATGCTGCGCCGCCCACGGCTGGTCTCGGCGCTGTTGCCTATCCTGCACGCCGCGCCGGGGCTGGCCGCGCCCTTCACGGCCTGGCTCCATCAGGGCTATTTCAAAGGCTATTTCAATCATGACGACCGATGGCTCGAGCCACGGGAGGCAAAATGACCACATTGCAGGCAAGCATCCTGGGACTCGGGGTGGCCTCGCCCCCGGCCCTTACCCGTCAGGAGACGGCGGCCACGCTGGCTCAGGTGCGTTGTGGCGACACGCCGCGTCAGCAGGCCTGGGTTCGCCGCCTCTATCGGCACAGCGGCATTCAGCGTCGTGGCAGTGTGCTGGTAGATGCCGAGCAGGGAACGGCCGGATTCGAGGCCTTCTTTCCCGTGCCGCAAACGCCGGACGAGCGCGGGCCGACCACGGCGTCGCGCCTGCAGCGCTACGAGCGGGAGGCGCCGCCGCTTGCCGAGGCGGCGTGCCGTCGGGCGCTGGCGAATGCCACGATTGATCCCGGCGAGATCACCCATCTGGTGTGCGTGTCGTGCACCGGCATGATGGCGCCGGGGCTCGACGCGCACTTGGTCGAGCGGCTGGGGCTGTCAGTCGATATCGGGCGCCTGCACCTGGGATTCATGGGCTGCCACGGCGCCCTCAACGGCCTGCGCACGGCGAGTGCCCTGGCTCAGATGGGCGCTCGGCCGCGTGTGCTGGTGTGCTGTGTCGAGCTGTGCAGCCTGCACTTCCAGTATGGCTGGGATGCCCAGAGGATCGTCGCCAATGGGCTTTTTGCCGATGGCGCCGGAGCCGTCGTGGTGGGTGGGGCGAGCGAGAACGCCTGGCGGCTGGTCGATACCGCCAGCCGTCTGACCTCCGGGTCAGCGGACGCGATGACCTGGCGCATTGGTGATCACGGCTTCGAGATGACGCTATCAAGCGCGGTGCCCAAGCTGATACGGGGGACGCTCGCTGCCTGGGTCGAGCAATGGTTGGCGGGTCACGGGATGACGCTGGGCGATATACGCCACTGGGTCATTCACCCCGGCGGCCCGGAGATCCTGCGCGCAGCGACCAGTGCCCTGGCCTTGCCAGAGCAGGCCGCCCAGCTATCGGCCGAGGTGCTGGCCGAGCATGGCAACATGTCGTCGCCTACCGTGCTGTTCATTCTCGAGCGTTTGCGTGCCCAGGGCGCCACCGGCCCCTGCGTGACGATGGGGTTCGGCCCTGGCCTGTCGTTGGAAGCCGCGCTGATCCTGTGCGAGTAAAATCAGCAATGCTATTGCATGACCTCTTCTCTCAAGTGCATGTAGCGCGGATCGAAATCGCCGAAGGCTTTCAGCCGATCCCAGTTCTTGATCTCCAGGCGTTTGCTGGCGAAGGTGATCATCCCCTCCTTGCGTAGCCTCTGAAGCACCCTGTTGGTGTGTACCACGGAGAGTCCGGCGGCATCGGCCAACTCGATTTGGGTCAAGGGAAAGTTGATGCAGTCGTGGCGTTCCGTCAGTCCCGCCGCGCGATAGCGCATCATGATTTCACAGAACATGTGAGCCAGGCGTTTATCGGCCGGCCGGCTGGTCACGTTGGCGAACCATTCCCGCATGATGGATTCTTCAATCAGCGTCGACCAGAAGAAAGCCCGGGCCAAGGTGTTATTGCTAAAGAAAATTTCCTCGACTTTCTGTCGCTCCAGATAAGCAATTCTTAATGGCGTCAGACTACAGACCGAGTGATCCATATGATCCAGCATGGCAATATGGATATCGCAAAGATCGCCGGGTATAAGATAAGCGACTATTGCGCGGTCACCATTTTCAATGAGCTTGTAGCGGCATGCCCAGCCATCGACGATGAGGTGAACGAACTCGGGCCTTTCGTTCACGCAGATCACGTCCTGGTCTTTCTTAATGTCTTCCACTCGAACAACCGCATTCTTCAGCTGTTGTTTATCGGCATCGGAGAGTGTCAGGTAGTTTTCCAGTTTATTAACCAGTGCTTCGATCACGGCACGTCTCCTCTCGCCAGGCATGCATCAAGACTTAGCATGAACATCCTAATAAAAGAATAATCTTAATTATGGCACCCAATATGTTCGGTAGATAACATAAAACTATCAGACGTGATGGTCCTGGTCACGCTCTTGTTTGTTATGGCTTTCTGTTATAAAGCATCGCGCCAGCAGTCGATTTATCGGGCTTGGACCACTAACCTTATAAGATGAACCGAGACAAGACGACTCGAGGTGTGAATCAAGAGGGGCATATATGACTGACAAGCCTGACTTCCCTTCGCCGGAAACGAACCATTTGTTGGCGACCTTGCCCGACGAGGTCAAGGAACGGCTGTTTCCTAACCTTGAAACCGTTACCCTGCCGCTTGGCGAGGTGCTTCAGCAATCGGGTAAAACGACCCGCTACGCTTATTTTCCCGCTACCTGCATCGTGTCACTCGTCTATGAACTGGACGACGGCCACTCCGCTGAAATTTCTCTGGTCGGTAACGACGGAATGGTCGGCATCGCCTTGTTCATGGGTGGGCAGACGGCGGTTGGCAAGGGCTTGGTACAGGTAGCGGGTGAGGCCTTTCGTATCAAGGAGGCCCAATTTCTTGAGGAGTTTGAACGCCACGCCGGGCTGATGCACCACGTGTTGCTGTATACCCAGGCGCTGATGACCCAGATGGCCCAGACGGCGGTGTGCAACCGGCACCATACGGTTCAGCAGCAATTGTGTCGCTGGTTGCTGATGTCACTAGATCGTCTGTCGGGCAACCAGCTGGTCATGACGCATGAGCTGATCGCTTCCATGCTGGGGGTTCGCCGCGAGGGTGTCACCGAAGCCGCCGGAAAACTTCATCGGCTGGGCGCCATCAACTACCGCCGTGGCCGTATCGAGGTCATCGACCGTCCCAAACTCGAGCAGCTGTGTTGCGAATGCTATGCCAAAGTCAGAAACGAGATCGCGCGTTTGCTGCCCGACCCGCCGCATTGACATTGGCGGCCGCGAGATTCAGCAGATGGGCTGGTGGTATCCGCTGATGCCAATCGGTATCGGCACTAGCGTGATGCTGTTGATCGCGATACTCATCAATAACCTTGCGCGCCATCGTCGCTACCCGCGTTTGTGGTAATCCCTCACGTTTCTTGCTGATCTCTCAGTCGCGCTACGAGCTCATTGGCGGGAATCGCGCAGCTGAACCAGAAACCCTGCCCCCAGCAATTGACACCGGCCATTTCCAGCAGAAACTGGCGCTGTTCATCGGTTTCGATACCCTCGGCAATGGTGTATAGGTTCAGACTGGCGGCCATCTGCTGGATGATGGCCACCAATGCCGCCCCCTTGCTTCCCGGTTGACCCAGCTCGTTGGTGAAGCTGCGGTCAATCTTCAATGTCTGGATCGATAGATGTTGCAGCCGGCTCAGCGAGGAATAACCGGTGCCGAAGTCGTCGATGGCCAGTTGGAAGCCTTGGGCATGCAGCTCTTCCAGCAAGGTTTCGATGGCTTCCGGGTCGACCATCAAGGCATTTTCGGTGACTTCGAGATGTATCCAGCGGGGATCGACATGGGGCTTTACCAGGGCGGCGAAACTCTCGGCGATGCAGCCTGGGTATAGCTGGTTAAGGCTGACGTTGACCGACATTGCCAGCATGTACCCTTGGTCATGCCAGGCCTTCAACTGCCGCGCGGCGGTTTCCAGTATCCAGTCGCCGAGGGGCTTGATCATGCCGGTTTCTTCGACCACCGACATGAAAGCGCCGGGCATGAGGATTTTCCCATCGGCCTGTGGCCAGCGAATCAGCGCCTCGACGGCGACAATCCGGCAGCTGTCGAGCTCGAAGATTGGCTGGTAATGGAGCTCGAATTCCTCGTTGTCCAGCGCCTTGCGCAGGCGCGATTCCATGGCAAAGCGTTGCTGGCGGTTGGCCGAAAGGTCTTCTGAAAACAGCATACGGCCGCCGCTGCCTTGGCGCTTGGCCTCGAACATCGCCTTGTCGGCATTTTCGATCAGGGTCGTGGCATTGCGCCCATGATCGGGATACAGGCTGATTCCAACGCTGGCGCCAATATGGTGCGTGAAGCCACCTTCCAGCATGGGCGCGCCCAGATGAGCGATGATCCGATCGGCCAGCGCGCAGGCGTTGATGATGATCTGTTCCCGTGTCGAGGTGCCACCCTGGCGAGGATCATTGATCATCAGCACCAGGAATTCGTCGCCGCCCTGACGAATCACCTGGTCGGCATTGCGTACGGCACCTTGCAGGCGCTGCGCGATCTGAACCAACACTTGGTCGCCCACTTCATGGCCCAGGGCATCGTTGATCAGCTTGAAGCGGTCGAGATCGATGAACAGCACCGCTCCTGAGGTTTCGCTATTGTCATTGGCTTCCAGCATGCCGTCCAGGTAATGAACGAGGTGGCGACGATTGGGAAGACCGGTCAACGCATCGGTATAGGCCAGGTAATGAATCTCGGCAGATTGATGTTCGCGTTCTCGCAGCGTGCGCAAGGCGTTCAAGCCGAATACCAGGTTGTCGGCGAGCCGTTCCAGCAGCTGGCGTTCTTCCGGCCCGAAATGTCCTGGGTTTCGTGAGTAGATGCTCAGGCAGCCCGGTAGGCCGGACTCGAAGATCAACGGCAGGGAGATGGCCGACGCCAGGCGGTGAGCGCGTGCACGCTCCGCGAAATGGGCCAGGGCGGGCTCGCTGGTAATATCGTCAACGATACGGACCCGGCCCGAGCGAATCGATTGGCCGGCCGGTCCAGACCCTATGGCGTCGCTGCCCCAGCCGAGCGTCAGCTCTGACAGAAAACCGGCGGCTGGCCCGGCACTGGCCCGCACCTCGATGGGCTTGTCGGCCCGGTCGATGGCGAACCCCACCCATGCCAGGTTGTAGCCTTCTTCAGCGACGATCGTTCGGCACAGCGAACTGAGCATCTCGTCTTCGTTCTTGGAGCGAACTATCACCCTGTCGCAGGCGTTCAGGGTACGCAGGGCGCTGACGACGCCTACGAGCTGTTGGCGGTTGGTTTCCTGCTGGTGCGACAAGGTGCGCAAGCGTAGCAAGTTGTCGATCCGGGCCTGCAATTCTGCCTGGTTGGTCGGAATGCGTAAGATATCATCGACACTATGACCCAATTCGGCGGTGATGCGTGGAGGGAGCCGCGACCGGCTGTCGGCGACCAGCAACACCGGCAGAATGTTCGGCGCGGCACGCCGGCGCATATGCAGTATCCGTTCGCGATTGTGCTGCAATGACGCCGTGTCTGCCACGATGAGGTCGGCCTCGAGGAGCGTTTCGTCGTCCTCTTCGGCAAGCGTATGCTGTAAATGAAATTGTGCGCCAAGCATCCGATCGAGCAGACGGGCGTTTGCCATGTTCGCCAGGGCAATGATCATGACAGGCGGTTTTTGGAGCTTGTGCTCACGAGATGTCATGGGGTGTTTCTGCTGCTTGTCGGGATCATTTCCGGCACGCCACTCATCAGGCCTCGCATACCACGCAATGGCCGGCCGACTTTCAATCCCTCCTGAGTAATGTCGAACTCGCGCAGGGCTTTTTCGAAACTGCCGGCCCGCTTCTTGAGCACGCCGATGGTCTTGCGCAGCTCGCCATCCAGTTCGATGTAGCGAAGCATGATGATATTATCGGCGACGTAGCTTAAGCCATATTCCGTTACCCGTGCTTGATCGCCCGTGATGGAGAAGATTTCGTTGACCAGCACCACGGTCACGCCCATGTTGACCAAGTAGCGGCACAAGGCATGTACGCGCGCCTGCAGGTTTTCACCACGCATCGACTGTTGATACCCCGAGAGGCTGTCGATCATCACCATGGTCGTGCCGGCCTCTTCGACTTCCTTGCGCACTTCCGCGGCGAACTGATCGGGGTGATAGAGCAAGGCCTCCACTGGCTTGAAACGCAGGCTGCCATCGTCGAGCATCTCCTCGACCGGCAGGCCGACCTGGCGACAGCGAGTAAAGAAGGTCGATGCACTCTCATCGAAATTGTAGATGACCGCCCGCTCCGGGCTGGGGTCCGCCTGGCTCAGCAATTGGGCGCCCAGGGTGGTCTTGCCCACGCCGGTAGGCCCGGACAGCAAGGTCACCGTGCCGCGCTCGATACCGCCATGGGTGAGCGCGTCGAGCTCAGGGATACCGGAGCTCATTTGGGTATGGTTATTGGTGCGGAAATAATTGTTGGGTACCAGGCGCGGAAAGAGCGTTACACCGTTCTCGCCGAGCTGGTAATAATGCGCGCCTTCTTCAAACCCCGAGCCGCGAAACTTGGAGATCCGGCATAGCCGGCCATATTCGGTCGTCTCCAGGCTGATCACGCCATCGCTTAAAAATGCCAGGGCTTGATCGTCATCGTCGGCTCCCTCTTCCGAGGTGAAGAGCACAGTGGCGCCTTCCCCGGTCAGTGTCCGCAACAATGAGAGGACCTGCTTGCGGAACTGGAAGGTATCGGCCGACAGGTAGCGCATCTGGCTGAGTGAATCGATCAGGATACGCTTGGGGCGGTGCGCGCGAACATGCTCGAGAATCTGGTCATGAATGACATTGCCTTCGACGTCCCAGCTTTCCAGCAGGTTGTAGGTGCCGTCAGTTTTCCCAACCTGCCCCGGTGACACGTCCAACACGTCAACATCGCTCATCGACAGCCCACTGCGCGTGGCATTTTCGCGCAGTTGTTCCTCTGACTCACCAAGCGTTATAAACAGGCTTTCCGAGCGGTGACCGGCGACCAGGCAATGTATGCCGAGCGTGGTCTTGCCCGACCCGGGGCCACCTCGGATCAGGTAGGCCCGCCGTGGAATCAAGCCTCCGTGAAGTATCTGGTCGAGACCGGCGACCCCGGTGAGCAGGCGTGAGTCGGTGAGGTGAGGCATTTTTAAGCTCCTCTAGGCCTTCGGTTCCTGCAGCACAGGATAAGTGTTTACCGATACACGAGAGCCGACCATCGCGTCAGACTATGTACTGTTGGCAAATTCCCCCGGGGACTTATTTTCTAACTAAAACAATAATATTAGTTATATACTACTACAGTTGGCTTGATTCGTCCATGCGGCGGCGAAAGTGGTTGGGCCGAGATGAGCAAACTTAAGTGAGAAACATAGGCGCCCGAAGAAAGCCACCCGAAGAAAGCCACCCGAAGAAAGCCACCCGAAGAGAGCTTGCCACGCAGGAGTGAGGCGCATCGTGCACGCCTAAGTGTCACGTTATCGTCGCTTTGCCATTTCGGCTTCGAACAGCACCAGCTCCGTGGCTAACAATGGCTCGGAGAAGTACCGACCCTGCATATAATAGAGGCCCATGCTTTCCAGTAGCTCTCGCTGAGCCGCGCTGTTGACGCCTTTGACGACCATGGTTTTTGATAGCACCTCGCAAAGCTGCGTCATGCCTTGCAAGAAGCGGCAAATGGTAGCGTTATTGAGCAGATGTACCAGCCCCTGTTCATGGAGCATCAAGCAGTCGACATTGGCGGCCACCAGCGCCGGAATGCTCATGCTGTCCGGCAGGTAATTATCCAGGCCTACGTTGATGCCCAGCGCCTTGAGGGGCGCGAGAAACGCATCCAGCTCGGAAAGATCCAGCGTGGGGGGCTCGATCAGGTCGACGCTCAGCACCACGGTCGATAGGGCGAAGTCGTCCAGAAACTGGCGCAGGGCATCGATGAACTCGCTATCTCGCAATGGAGCGGGATGTATCGGCAGCGAGAGCCCGACCATCTGGATCTGGCCGGTGCGTTGTCGTTCCGCGAGGAGCTTCAGCGTCGCTTCGACCATTGCCAGATCACGCCTCCACTGGGAGGAACCTGCCTCTTCGCTTGCCAAGCCTCCCGCCGGGAGCAGCACGGTATAGCGCAACACGGTGGAAGCCCGGGTATCCACGACCGGGAAGAACCGTATCTCCTGTTCTGGCCGACGACTGATTTGATTGGCCATTAGGCCTCCTGAGGGGCAGCACGTTAAAACCACAGTGGGTCAAGTTACCCAACTCAGTTAAAAATTGCTACGCACGCAAATTTATATAACGATGAGTGCCTATAAAGAAAAATTTGTCAGCTCGGTGACGAACATTGAGGTTCTCTGCAGGAGAGAGGGTAGAATCCCAATGCAAGGGGCAGTAGCGGAGGTAACGGGCGGGTATGAGTCTCGGGAGAACGCTCAAGCAAATACGACGTGAACAGGGCATGACCCTGGCTCAATTGGCGGCGCGGGTTGACTCCCATGTGGGTAATCTTTCGCGCATCGAGCGCGACTTGACCAAGCCGAGCCTTGAATTGCTGTTTCGCCTGGCTAATTCTCTGGATTACCATTTGGCGGACATTTTCGCGCTCAGCGATGGAGAGCACAGCCGCGATCCAAAGCGGTTGGCGCTGAATACCGCGTTCATCTCCCTGCTGGCCGATGACCGTGAACTGCTGCTTGAGTTTGCCAAGCTGCTGAAATCCAGGGCGTCTCGTGGTCCCGTCGATTTGTCGGAGATCGCTCGTGACGCCTCGGAGGGAAGCCGCTCGACGGAGTTCGACCATGCCAAGTCGCCAAGACTGGATCGCAACGAAAAACTCGACCACAACGAAACACTCAATCACAAGGAGAAATCCGATCATCACGACCAGAAACCTTAGCGTGAAGAAGGCTTAGGATGAGGTTTTTGCTTTACCCGCTTGACGTCACTATCTTGAGGTGAGTTCTCTCGTCGTTTCTCGCATGCATGGATGCATGTCTATTTCACGGAGGAAATATGGCGAACTCCAAGCCGTCGGCGTCCGACCACGGGCGCCATGCCGAGCACCCCACGCAAATCCCCAAGTCCGGCTGGCTGGATATTCTATGGCGAGTCAAGGACGAGATGACGCGAGACCATGTGTCGATCATCGCGGCGGGCATGGCCTTCTTCGGGCTTCTGGCGATCGTGCCAGCCATCGTTGCGACCCTCTCGCTCTGGGGGCTGCTGTTTGATCCCCAGCAGATGTCTCAGCAGATTGCATCGATCACTCATCTACTGCCCGCCGAAGTGGCCAACATCATTCAGCAACAAGTTCAGCAGGCCAGCCAGGATGTCTCGACCGGCCTGAGTCTGGCGGCCATCGGCGGTTTGCTGTTTGCGATCTATAGCGCGTCCAGGGGCACCAAGGCGCTTATCGAAGGGCTGAATATCATCTATGACGAGGAAGAAACCCGGGGCATCGTCAAGAAAACCCTGGTGACCCTGGCCCTGACATTGGGCGGGATCCTCATGACGCTTGTCGCGCTCGGCACCATCATCGTCCTTCCCATGATCGTCGGCCTGCTGGGCCTGGATAATATCGTTGGCACGTTGATCAATCTGGCGCGCTGGCCACTGCTTTTTGTGATCGTGTCCATCGGCATTGCCATTCTCTACCGCTATGGCCCCGACCGCGACGAACCCCGCTGGGAATGGACGAGTGTTGGCTCTACCTTGTCGGTCTTTCTCTGGGTCCTGGGCTCGATAGGGTTCTCGATTTATGTGCGAAATTTCTCCAGTTACAACGAAACCTATGGCTCGTTAGGGGCGGTGATCATTCTGCTCATCTGGTTCTGGCTTTCCGCCTATATCATGCTCATGGGGGCGGAACTCAATAGTGAAATGGAGCGGCAGACCAAGCGCGATACAACGGTTGGCCATAAGGAACCCATGGGACAGCGTGATGCCCACTCGGCGGACACGCTAGGCAAGACAAAAGACGCGTGAGTGTATACGCCGTTAACAATAAAAAGTGTTTTTTGAACAGCTGCCGGCTCCGTTCAACCTTGGGCTATCAGACGCCGTGAGAGGTTGTACTGGCGCTTCAAGAGTCGGGCGTATGCTCAATCTTTGACCATCTTTCCAAGCTTAGGTAAACAATGCTGGCTACCGCCAAAGGGAGGAGAAAATAAATCGTGCGATAGCCAATCAGGGCAGCGAGTATCTCACTTTTGGCCACCTGATGCTGAAGTGTAGCGATGAAGACGGCTTCAAGCACGCCCAGGCCTGCGGGAATATGTGTCACCACCCCTGCGATGCTGCTGATCAAAAGAATGCCAAGAACACTGGGATAAAATATATCCTCCGGCAGAAGAAGATAGACCAGTGCGGCCATCAAGGACCAATTCATTGCTCCCAGACCTGCCTGGAACAGCGCCATGCGAAGCGAGGGTAATACGATCTCATGGTTTCGCCACCGCCAAGTACGCCGTTTGGAAAAGCGACAAGCCGCCAGATACAGGAATGATGCGGCTAACAGCACGACACCAATCAACTGTAAGCCCACCACGCCAAGTTGCCACCTTTCTGGAAGCGTGAGCAGCCCTAGAGTGAATATGGCACCGGCCAGAATCATGTAACCCAGCCAGTTTGTGATGAGGCTTAGGCTCAGAACACGAGTTATTATTCCTACACTCAAGCCAAAACGAGTATAGAGGCGGTAGCGCAATGCAATGCCTCCGATCCAGGCTCCAAAATTCAGATTAAAGGCATAACACACGAAAGCCAACGGCATGACGTATCGCGCCGGTAGTTGATGGCTAGTATAGGTCTTACCCAACAGATCATAGCCACTGAATACTGCATGGCTGGCAGCGGCGATACCCACTCCGGCTAGCAGCGTCAGAGTACCGTAACTCTGCAGCGTGGCGACAACTTCAGGCCAATCCACATTGCGGAGCAGCGAAAACAGCAGAACCGGAATCAGAATGAAGAAAAAGAGCGTAACACCACGCTTGAGCCAGTGACGCCAGGGTTGACGCTTGAGCTTCTTTCTTACACCCGATTTCTTGTCCACTTCCATGTCGGCCTCAGCGCAGCACTCGCTTCTTTTTTGACGTCTTCACTGTCAATGGCTTGATCTTCGGGGAATGGGCGGGACGCCATCCCACAATATTGGGGAAGTGACGCAAAAAGTGAAAGCTAACTACTGTTAATGGTGCCCGCCACCAAGGGCCTTTCGCAGCCGATTCAGGTGTCACTTCCTGAGAGCTGTTATTCATGATATCAACGAGATGCTCGTATACTTCTCGATTGAGCTTGGTATCTCGAATGAAGAGGTTAACTTCTAGATTCAAGGATAAGCTGAGCGGGTCAAGATTGCTGGAACCCACCGTTGTCCATTCATGATCGGCAATGGCGATCTTGCCATGCAGGGGGCGCTCTTTATATTCAAATATACGCACGCCAACGCTTAGCAATGGGTTGTAGAGTGAGCTTGACAGATTCTTTGTCCAGGGCCTGTCGGGTTGACCTTGTAATATCAATATCACGTTTACGCCACGGCGTGACGCATTAGCCAATTCATGCCAGATGCGATAGCTGGGAAAAAAATAGGCATTAGCAATTATCAGTCGAGAAGTGGCCGATCGAATCGCTAATAAGTATTGTTCTTCGATATCGGTCGGGTGGGTATGGTTATCACGCACGGCCAACAATATGGCAGCTTCCCCGACTTCAGGCGCAGCTGGCATGAGCGCGGGCAACTCTTGAATCGCCTGGTGCTCCAAAAGCAACGTTTCGGCAGCAGCGCGAATATCATCTACTATCGGGCCACGTACGCGGACGGCATAATCCTGTTTGCCCATGGGATCTTTTTCAGGTAGATGGTCGGCGCCAAAATTGATACCACCGATGTAAGCGACCTCACCATCCACCACGACAATCTTGCGATGCAGACGACGAAACAGGTTCGTACGCATACCAAACCGGCGCGGGCGCGGATCATATATATGCATGTTGATACCTGCGGCCCGTAATTCCGCAATGTAGTCGCTGTTCAGATCCGCCGTGCCGTATCCATCCACTGTAATTTCAATTCTCACCTGCCTTTCTGCAGCTTCCAGAAGGGCGTCTTTCAGCCCTCGCCCAACTTGGTCATCGAAAATGATAAAAGTTTCGAGAAGAATCTCATGGCGAGCAGAACGTATGGAGTCGAAGACTCTCGGAAAGAACTGGCACCCATTTATGAGTAGTTCGACTTGATTACCTTCTCGCCATTCAAAGTTCACAAACATACCTCTGCGATGAGTGGCACATGATCAGAGAGGTGTGACCAAGGTCTGTGGTAAAGGGCTGCAGGATGGCGAACGCGAGCATTTCTGATGTAAATCCGGTCGAGTCGCAGAAACGGCCAGCGTGCTGGAAAGCTTTTTGCAGGACGGCCGTAGTGAGAAACAAAAGCCTCGTGAACATCGCATTCAGCGAGTATCTTGTTGGCCTGTAGCCGCCAGTCGTTAAAGTCACCCGCGACGATAATGGGTTCGTTTCTCGGTATCGACTCCAGCAGCTCACACAAGAGAGCCAATTGCTCAAGCCGATGCGCTTGACGCAAACCGAGGTGAACGCAAACGGCGTGTACGTTCGGATGGCCTGGCACCTCCAGCGTGCAATGAAGTAGCCCCCGCTCCTCGGTACCCGAGATGGAAACGTCCCTGTTTTCATACTGCAGAATTGGAAACCTTGAGAGCAAGGCATTTCCATGATCACCTTCTGGATATACGGCGTTACGACCATACGCAAAGTCTTGCCACATTGTATCGGCTAGGTATTCATATTGCGGAACATCCGGCCAGTCATAAAACCGCAGTGCATGTTTTCTGTTTACGCCTATCACTTCCTGAAGAAAGACCATATCGGTAGAAAGTGTATTGACTGCTTCGCGCAACTCCGGAAGGACATGGCGCCGATTGAAGTGGCTGAAGCCCTTGTGCACGTTTATTGTCATGATATGCAGAGTCTGCAAGCGCGCCGTGGAGCGCGTATTTTCCTGCGAGACTCGGTCCGCAGTCCTCATCCTACCTCTCCCTTCTTAACGGGCAACGCTTCACGGCTCCTTGAAGATAGGTATATGGTAAGGCATATAAATCGCGGTGCCTTGCGCACCATACTGATGTTGGGATCCTCACCACTGGACGGGTCGCCGTAATAGCGCTTCACGAGTCGGACTTATGGTCCGGTTTACGATTCGAAGAGGCCATTTTTTCCAGTTCTTCTTCGCTCATTGAGTCGTACATCGACTTGGCCGCACCCTCCAACTCACTAACCTTGGTTTCGCCACGCTTGGCGGAAAGGGCCGCCCCGGCAGCCATTTGCTGGGCTTGAGATTTCGCAGGCATCCTGGTCCTCCTTTATCCCCCTGTTGTTATCATCCTTCATGTAGAAACACTCGAGACTCGAGCCAGGCAGATGTATTGAATGCCTGGCTCGAGCATTAGTCTCCTTTACCCCCTCGGCGTCGCTCAGGTGTTGCGCGGCGGCGGGGTGCTGCCACTTCCTGCCTGACCCAGGCCCTTGTCCTTCGCGCTGGCGGTGCCGCCAGGGGTAGACGTGCCGCCGGGCGTGGAGGTGGCGCCAGGCGTGGACAGGGCACCGGGTGCAGGGGGCGTGCTACTCGCCTCGGGGCGGCCCGTGCCCTTACCTTGGGTGCTGGCGGTGCCGCCGGGGGTAGACGTGCCGCCGGGCGTGGAAGTAGCGCCGGGCGAGGACAGGGCACCGGGGGCTGGGGATTTGCTGCTCGCCGCGGGGCCGCTCACAGTCCCGGAGGCGGTGCCTCTCGTGGGCGCCCCATCGCCTGGGCTCGAGTTGTGGCTCTCGTCGCTCGTCCGGGCCTCTTTGCGGGTTTCCTCGGCCTTCTCGTGCAGGGTCTGCTGAGCCTTTTCCAGCTGCCCCTGGCCGCGTTCGCTGGCCTTGTCCAGCGCCCGGTCGCGGTACTCGCCCAGGTACTCGTCTTCCACCCGCGAGGCGGGCAGCAGGCTGCCCAGCGCCGCGCCGAGCGCGAAGCCCATCGCCCCGGCGACCAGCGGGTGCTCCTGGATGAAGCCCGTCGTCTGGTGGCCAAGGTGCCGGGTGCGCTGGCTCATGTCCTGCCGGCGGGCCTGGTAGCCCTGCTGCGCGTGGGCGGTCCGGTCGTGCAGGCTCTCGCGCAGGTGCTGGGCGCGCTCCGTCATCTTCTCGGTCATGTGCTGTGTCTTCTCCTTGACGCTAGCTGTCGTTTCCTGCAGGCGACCCTTCATGTTGCCGCCACCACTGTCATGGCCGCTGTTCGTGCCGGTATTGCCGCTGCCCGAGGCACTGGCGGACGAGAGCATCCCGGTGCCCATGGCGCTAGAGGAAGCCCCGGACGACGACGGGGTGCCGGCCGTCGAGGTCGCCGCGACCGGCGAGGTGGTCCCGGTGGATGAAGCGCTGATCGAGGCCGTGTCGCCATGCGTGCCCTGATGCGTGCCGGTCGTGGCACTGCCGTAGGGCCGGCCGGCGGTGACGCGACTCTCGGTCGAGCGGCTCGTCGTGAAGCCGCTATCGGGGGAAGGGTTCGTGCTGGGCGTCGAGGAGGACGCGCTCTCGGGGATCGGCCGCGTCGGCGCGGCGCTGGCCTGACGCGGCGGTTGGCGCTGGGCCATCATCAACCAGCCCAGCCCCACGCTGGTCATCAGAAACGGCAGGGGGTGCTGCTTGACGCTGCTCCCCAGGTTGGACAGGAACTCGTTGGCGCCGCCCTGGCGCAGGTACTCGTAGGAGGAATTCCACAGTTTCTGCGGCGAGATGCGTTCCTCGATCTCGTGCAGGGTGCTGTCCAGACGTTCGCGCGTCTGGTGGATCTCGCTCTCGATCTCGTCGGGACTGCGCTGCTTGTCATGCTGGCTCATTTCAGCTCCTCCTTGGCATGCGTCTCGTGATGCCGGGCGAGGTCCCTGTCGCTCTGCAGGCTGGCCATCGTGCGGTTGGGCATGAGGTTCTGGGTCTGCAGCTTCTTGAGCCCGCTCTTGAGCATCACGTAGCCGATGATCGCAACCACCAGGCCGACAATGATCGCCGACAGCCACGGCGTGGTGTCGGGTGGCAGGACCTCGTTGAGCAGGAAGACTGCCGCGGCCAGCAGTACCAGAAAGCCGCTGAACAGCACGGCCCCGGCGATGGCAATGGCGCCCACACCGCTCATTGCCTGGTGGGTCTTCTCCGACATCTCGGCTTTTGCCAGCTGGGTTTCCTGACGCACGAGAGAACTCATCTCGCGAGTCAGCGTCGTCAACAGCGACCCCAGGGACGTGCTTTCAGACGTCGACGTGGTTCGATTATGCTCTGCATCCATGCTTGCTCGCCTCCATGGCGATGACGGTTATACATTAGGCGGTCCGGGCCCGCGCCTCGGCGCGGCCCGGCATCAACGGGGTCAGAGCCCCGGCGTCTGGCTACCCGGGTGGGTGACGCCGCCCGGGGTCCGGCCCGGGTCGTCCGGGGCCGCGTTCGGATAGGCGCCGCGCGAGGACGGCGAGCCGGTCGTGTCGTCATGGGTATGACGCTGCGAGCTGCGCAGGAACCGCGAGACGAGAAAGCCCGCGGCAATGGCCCCGCCCATGAAAAGCATCGGCTCGCGACGGCTGTAGGCACCGGCGCTGTCCATCAGGCGCTGCAGGTCCTGATGGCGCAGCTGGTCGGAGACGCGGTCGGTCTGATCGGCCAGCTGATTGGCCCAGCGCGAGAAGGTGGTCTGCTGCTGCTGGTCGAACTCGTCGCCCATCTTGTGCAGTACCTGCGAGATCTTGTGCGTCTGTTCGGCGGCGGCGCTCTTCTGGTTGTCGAAGAGGCTTTCGGCCCGCTGCTGCGCCGCGCCCTTGATATCCTCGGCGCTGTCGCGCGCGCGTCCCTTGAGGTCGTCGCGCGTCCCGGTCGTCGACGGCGACGTGGTCCCCGCACCGCGGTGCTGGTCGTGTTCGTTCATCCGTTACCTCCTTGTCGGGGGGCTAAGGCGCCACCCCTCTGGCTTCCTGGTCGGGCCGCGCGCATGGGCGGCGGCTGACTCATTGCAATATAGTGGGCAGTGGCAAGTTGTCAAAAACATCTATTACCAGAAACCTTGATGTTAAATAAGTTTAATTAAAGCGTATTTTATCAAGATAAGCTGAATGTAAAGCTGTATTTAAGAGGGCGGTCGCCCTGCTGTTAACTTGCCAAAAGTTGCTTTTTACGTGCCTCCATCTCTTCGCCCAGCTGTTCGAGCTCACTTTTCGAGATGAGCTTGCGGGCGTGTTCGAACATCTCCTCCTCTTCTTCTGAGGCATGGTGTTCGACGAGCTCCTTGAGCACCTTCGCTCGCCCGGAAAACTCGACACCACCTGGATCGGTATTTTTCAAATCGGGCATCACCATGTTTTCCACCGCACGGTGTTCCTCACGTGCCTCATGGTAGAGTTTTTCGTCCTGCTTGTTTTTCGCCGCTTTCACGAAGGCAGGGTAAAAGATTTCTTCTTCGATTTGCGTATGCACATGCAATTCTTTTTCAATCTTGGCTAGCAGCTCCGGACGCTTCTTCCCGGCCTGCTCAGTCGTGTTGACCAATTGGGTCAATAGATCTCGCACCTTGTCATGATCCTGCTTGAGCAGATCCAGGGCATTCATGATGTAACCTCCTGTCGACATCAATTAACTGTCTAGGCTCGCGTGCTAGCACGGTTTTTTAAAGTGGCAACCACCGCTTGAAGATAGACAATGGTAATGAGCTGTCAAACAGTGAGTTTTTATTATACTAACTTTTGTTAATCAGTAGGAGAATTTTTCAGGAAAGTTGAAACAAGGGAAATAGCCCGAACCACAACACATAACTGAGCGAGGCGGTCATGAGTCCGTCGATGCGTCCGGGCGGCTTGGGTGATCGAAGCTGGCGGATGAGCCACCAGGCGAGCAGGCCACCGTGCGGCACCACGGCGAAAGCGATGCCGCCGTAGGCGCCCTCGGCGAGTCCCGCGAGCTGCCATATCGCCGCGCAGGCAGCAGACAGCACAGTGAAGATCAGCGCCACCCACAGGGCGCCGCTGCGTCCCAGCCGCACCGCCAGCGTGCGCTTGCTGGCAGCGGCATCGGCCTCGAGATCGGGGATGCCGGACAAGGTGATGGACGGGATGATGGCGAGCAGCAGCGGCAGGCTCAGCCACCAGAGCAGCGAGCCATGCCAGGCGCCGCCCAGAAAGACATAGCCGCACAGCATGACACCGATGCTGTGCGTGATCGCGACATCGAGCTCGCCCAGGCCGCGATAACTGAGTTTCAGCGGTGGGGCGGTATAGCCGAGCGCGAGTATCGCCAGCCCACCCAGCACGAGCAAAATCGGGATTGGCGCCGCCGGCGCGATGGCTATCAGCCATACAGTACCGAACACAAAACCCAGCAGCGTGACGATAATGCCGGCCCTGACCTCGCGTCGGATTAACAGGCCTTCGACCAGTACGCGCGACCCGCCGGTCAGGGCACTGTGGAAGCAATTGTGGCGGTCGGTGTCCAGATCGACCAGTTCATTGGTCAACACGGTGGCGACCTCAAGCAGAAATAGACAGAGATAGCCAAGCCAGAAGACCGGGTTGTCAAATACGCCCTGCTCGGGAGAGGCCGCAAGCCCGCCGATCGCATAGGCCACCCAGGTCATGGGGTAGAATTGCAGTCGCACGGCCTTGAGCCAGGCCCCCGCCTTGTGACGCACTTTCTCGCTTGGCGTGATCCGGCCGCGCATCAGTTGGCGGCCCAGGTGGTTGGCTCGCGCCAGCCAGGCCTCGCGCTGTTCACCCGACGCATCCTTGACCGACCCGAAGGCCACGGCACGCACCGGGTGGATGCCGCAGAAGCCCAGGGTCGCCCGCGCCATGGCGTTTCTGCCCGGCTCGCGGTAGAGCAGGCGATGGATCAAGGGAGGCGTGTCCATGGTGGTAATCAGCTGTGCCGAGCGACCCTTGAGTAGCCCCTCATAGCCGATGCCGCCCTCACAGGTTCGAAATGCAAAGCCTGGCGACATCATGCGGTCGAGAAAGCCCTTGAGCAGGGCCGGCGTCGTTCCCCACCAGGTGGGATAGACGAACACCAGGTGATCGGCCCAGCGGATGAGCTCGCGCGCCTGCTCGAGATCCGCTTCCAGCGCCTGATCATTGGGCGAGGCCATGTGCACATGCGGGTCGAATTCCAGCTCCGACAGGTTGAGCCGGCGCAGCGCCACACCCGCGGCGCGCACACCGTCACAGAACGCATCGGCGAGTGCTCCGCACAGACTATCGACGCGCGGATGGCCAAGAATGACCAGCACGTTCATCAACGGATCCCCTCTGGAACAGGAAGGTGGACAATCAGGTGTTCAGCACTACACCGCCGTTCAGATGCAGCGTCTGTCCGGTCATGTAGGAGGACTCCTCGCAGGCGAGATAGACGTAGGCGGGTCCCATCTCGCTAGGCTGACCGGCGCGGTCCATCGGCACCTGGCCGCCGAAGCCGGCAACTTTCTCATCGTCGAAACTGGCTGGAATCAAGGGCGTCCACACCGGCCCCGGGGCCACGGCGTTGACGCGAATGCCCCGGTCGACCAGGCCGGTCGCCAGCGAGCGCACCAGCCCCTGGATCGCCCCCTTGGTGGCACTGTAGTCGATCAAGGAGTCATTGCCCTTGAAGGCATTGACCGACGAGGTGGCGATGATCGTATCACCCTCATTCATGTGCGGCAGCGCTGCCTTGGTCAGATAAAAATGGCTGAAGATATTGGTCTTGAAGGTGCGCAGCAGCTGGTCGTCGGGAATCTGGGTGATGTCATCCCAGTCGTATTGCTCGGCGGCATTGTTGACCAGGATGTTGAGTTTGCCGAAATGCTCGAGAGTCCTGTCGACGACCTCGCGGCAGAACGCGGGGTCACCGACATCGCCCTTGAGCACCAGGCATCGGCGCCCTTCGGCCTCGACAAGGGCTTGGGTATCCTCGGCATCGCGATCCTCCTCGAGGTGAACGATCACGCTGTCGGCCCCTTCGCGGGCGTAGTGAATCGCCACGGCGCGTCCGATGCCGCTGTCGCCACCAGTGATGATCGCCACCTTGTCCTTCAGTCTATCCACACCCTGATAGCTGGCCCGGATGAATTCCGGCTCGGGACGCATGTCATGTTCGTCACCCGGCTGGGTGTCTTGATGCTGGGGAGGCTGTTTCCGCTCGGACATGTGCTGTCACTCCTTTGATCACACGTGCTTTTCCCAAACGAATTGTGCCTAAACGTACAAAACGTCGTGGATAGGACGCCGACACCCTTTTCCCTGGGTGTCGGCAACGACCTGAAGATAGATCCTCACTCGGCCAGGGTCTACTCATTCGGGAAGTGCATAGGCGATGATGGCATCTCCGGCCTTGGTGCCCAGCGACCCATGACCACCCGCCACGACCAGTACCATCTGCTGGCCGTGGGAGTTGCTGTAGGTCATCGGCGTGGCCTGCCCGCCGGCGGGCAGGCGGTCTTCCCAGAGTTGCTCGCCGGTCGTCACGTCATAGGCCCGCACGTAGTAATCCAGCGTGCCGCTCATGAAAGCGACACCACCCGCCGTCATGACCGGGCCACCCAGATCTGGCACGCCCATCTTGAACGGCAGGGGTAGCGGCGCGAGGTCGCGGACGGTGCCATTACGGTGTTGCCAGACCACGTCGCCGGTCCGCAGGTCGGCGCCGGCGACCATGCCCCAGGGCGGTTGCTGACAGGGCAGGTCGATGGGGGACATGAAGGGCATGAGCTCAACCGCGTAAGGCGCGCCGAAGTTCTCGTTGATGCCTGGCCCAGGCGCATCCACGCTGACATGGACGGTATCCTCGTCGTCGCGCGGAATAAGACGCGACACGAAGGCGAGATAGCCCGGCGAGGTGAAGGCGACCTGGCGCTCGGGGTCGATAGCGATGCTCCCCCAGTTGAAGACACCGAAATTGCCCGGGTAGATGAGCGTTCCATTGGTGGACGGCGGGGTATAGCGTCCCTCGTAGTCCAGCTTGCGAAATGCGATGCGACAGGCAAGCTGGTCGAAGAGCGTCGTACCCCACATGTCCTTCTCGTCCAGCGGCGGTGGCTCCAGGGAGAGCGCCGAAGCCGGTTGAGTGGGATGGGCGATATCGGGGAGTTGTGTCGATTGGGATACGTCCTCTTCTTCGACCGGCAGGATCGGCTCGCCGGTTTCGCGGTTTAGCACGAAAAGATCGCCCTGCTTGGTGGGGGCCACCAGCGCCGGTACCTTGCCTTCCGGCATGCTCAGGTCGATCAGGCTGGGCTGGGAGGGGACATCGTAATCCCACAAGTCGTGATGGACGGTCTGGAAGACCCACACGACCTGACCATCGGCAAGGTCGAGTGCCACGATTGACGAGGAGAAGCGCTCGGTAAATGTGTCACGCTCGGCACCCCACTGGTCGGGGGGCTGGTTGCCCATGGGCAGGTAGACCATGCCGAGGTCTTCATCGACGCTGGCGGTCGACCACATGTTGGGGCCATTGGCGTGATAGAAGTCATCGTTGGCGATGGGGTCCGTTTCCTCGGGGTTGCCCGGGTCCCAGTTCCAGACCAGCTCGCCACTCTGTACATCGTAAGCGCGGATCACGCCCGAGGTGTTGTCGGTGGTCACGTTGTCGTTGATGGCGCCGCCGACGATCACCAGGTCCTGCGTGACCACCGGGGGCGAGGTGGAATAATAAAAGCCCGGGCGGTAATTCGGCATGTTGGCCGACAGGTCGATGGCGCCATTGTCGCCGAAGCCCTCGCAAACGCGGCCGCTCTCGGCATCGAGGGCGAAGAGGCGGGCATCGGCGGTTGGCATGTAAATTCGCCGCTGGCAGAGCGACTCGCTAGCTTCGCCGTTGGTATCGATAGCGGCATCGGCTGTCGCGGTTGTCGTTTCATTGTCAGCGTCGGCGTTCTCGTCTGCCGGGGCGTCTGACTCACCAATGCCAGGATGATACGAGACGCCCCGGCAGGTCTGGTGCTGACGGTTGATGTTCTGCGGGGATTGCGGATCGAAGCGCCATTTCTCGCTGCCATCGTCGGCATCAAGCGCGATAACCAGGCTATGCGGCGTACACAGGTACAGCGTGTCGTCCACCTTGAGGGGGGTGACTTCGTAGGTGGTCTCGGTGGGGTCCCCTGGGCCGCGCACATCGCCGGTATTGAAGGTCCAGGCGACCTCAAGTTCGTCCACGTTCTCTGGCGTGATCTCGTCCAACGGCGAGTAGCGCTGGCCATACCCGGTACGGCCATAGGCATGCCACTCCCCGTCGGCGATGCCTTCGGGCAGGCCATCGTTCGGGGTGCCTTCGTCTTGAGACGGGTTCGCCGCCGCTTCGGGCAGCTGGCCCTGGACATCGTGTGGGTCGGTGAACAGCGAGACCAGTGCCACGATCGCCGACACGACCACCGCGGCGGCCAGCGGCGCCATGGTCGGCCAGTCGAACGTCGAGCTGAATGATCTGGCGGTAGCAGAGCCCGGGGAGCGTAACGACGCAGGGGTGCCTAGCGCCCGGGTGACCCAGGGCGTGAGCAACCATAAACCAATCAGGACGACAAGGCTGCAACGCGGCACCAGAGCCCACCAGTCGAGCCCCACCTCCCATAACGCCCACAGCAGGGTGACGAGCACGACTGCAGCATAGACCCACAGGGCCGCGATATGACGTTTGATCAGCAGGGCGCCGGTGACCAGAAACCCTATCGCTGCCAGCAGGTAAAACCAGCTCCCCCCAAGGGCTGCGAGCCATACGCCGCCGACGGCCAGGCCCACCCCCAACAACACCAGGATTCCTCCCGTTAATACTGCTGCCATTTCGCTCTCCTTGGCATTGTCGCGCTTTCCTGGGAGTCGCCATTAGGGTACTCACCCCCTTTTGCGCGAAGGGTAGTGGCGCTCCTATTGCATGAGCTATTGCATGAGCTACGTACCAATAGCATAGGTCAGTTGGGGCGAGCGCATAATGAGCAGGAGGTAAAATAACAATAACGCCCTGTGAAACGTGCCTCGTCAAACCTCGTCAGCCAGGACGTTAGACCGCCCAGTGGTTCTGCATCTTGAGGAAGGTCAAGGAGGCCGACCAGGTGATCATCATGAAGCCCAGCAGGCCTTCTGTCCCGAAGAGGAAACGGATAGGCCCCTCAGGCGACAGCTTGTCATAACCAAGCGATGAATAAGCCATCGTAGAAACGTAAACGAGATCGAGAAAGTGGCGAGGCTCGCCCCCGGTAAAATTGCCGGCCGCAGGAACATGCAAGAGAAGGGCGGCGCCCCCGGCAAAGAGCCAGATTTCCGCCACATGGGTAACGAAGATCCCCGACATCAGGACCAGGAATCGCCAACGCAGCGAGCGCTTTGACGTCTCGATATGTCGGCTCAAGCGTATCGATGCCTCGTAATGCAGAGAGACACAGCAAACAAAAACGGCGAGCGTCACCGCTGCCGTCATGAGGTTTTCAAAACGTAAAGTGGCGTCGAGCATGAGGCGTCCTTGCAATGAATGCTCTAAAGTTGGCGTCGTGAAAAGAGTTCGCCATCGCACCGGGATGGTGTGATGACGGGATCGTGTCGCTAGCTCGCGAGGTCAGTCCGCTCGTATCAATCCTGATAGTTGGTCTCGGAGTAGAGCACCCTCACCCGCAGGGTATGCTGTACATGTTTGAGTGCCTCAAGCGCCTGAACCCCATAGGCCTTGTCGACATCGATCACCACATAGCCGACCTTCTCGTTGGTCTGCAGGTACTGGCCGGCAATGTTGATGCCGTTCTCGGAGAGGACCCGGTTGATCTCGGACAGCACGCCGGGCACGTTGTCGTGAATGTGCAGCAGGCGATGCTTGTCGGGGTGGGCGGGCAGTGCCACTTCGGGAAAGTTGACCGAGGCGACGGTCGTGCCGTTGTCGGAGTAGGTGATCAGCTTCTCGGAGACCTCGATGCCGATGTTCTCCTGGGCTTCCAGCGTTGAGCCGCCGATATGCGGCGTCAGGATGACATTCTCGAGGCCGCGCAGCGGGCTGACGAACTCCTCGTTGTTACCCTTGGGTTCCACCGGGAACACGTCGATGGCCGCACCATTGAGCCGGCCGGCCTCGAGTGCCTCGGCCAGCGCCTCGATCGCCACCACGCTCCCCCGTGAGGCATTGATCAGGATGCCGCCCTGCTTCATCAGCGCGATCTGCTCGGCGCCGATCATCCACTTGGTGGATGGTACCTCCGGCACATGCAGGCTGACCACGTCGGCTCGGGCCAGCAGCTCTTCGAGGCTCGCGACCTGGCGGGCGTTGCCCATGCCGAGCTTGGTCACCACGTCGTAGTAGATGACGTCGAACCCCAGCGACTCGGCGAGCACCGAGAGCTGGGAGCCGATGCTGCCATAGCCGACGATGCCCAGCGCCTTGCCGCGCGCCTCGTGGGAATTGCTCGCTGACTTCAGCCAACCGCCCTGATGGGCGCGGGCGCTCTTCTCGGGGATGCCACGCAGCAGCATGATCGCCTCGGCCAGCACCAGCTCGGCCACCGAGCGGGTGTTGGAGTAGGGGGCGTTGAACACCGGTATGCCACGAACCAGCGCCGCGTCGAGATCGACCTGGTTGGTGCCAATGCAGAAGCAGCCTACCGCAGTGAGTTTCTCGGCGGCGGCAAACACCTTCTCGGTAAGCTGGGAGCGCGAGCGGATGCCCAGAAAGTGGACATCGCGGATCTTGTCGATCAGCGTCGCTTCATCGAGCGAGGTCGGTAGATGCTCGATATTGGTGTACCCGGCATCCAACAAGTTGTCCACCGCGCTCTGGTGGACGCCCTCGAGCAGCAGGATCTTGATCTTGCCCTTGTCCAGGGACGTTTTGGCCATGGTCGAATCAACCCCTTCTACAGGCTCGAAATAAGGCGCTTATGTTAGCACAGCGGGCATGAGTGAAAATGAAAATGCTGCGCTGCGGTGATGAGCCGACTGCATGTTGGGGCATCGCCGGGGCAGACGGCACCCGGGGGAGAGCGTGTATACTATCGTCTTTTGGATCCGTGACTGGCGAGAGGTTCCATGGCAGAGCGTGACGAGCGGCCAGCCGAGATGACGGAAGGTGAGGCGTCCTGCGGTGACTTTGCCGCCACCGTCGAGCAGTTGGAGAAGCTGGTAGAGCGACTCGAATCCGGTGAGCTGTCGCTGGAGGGATCGTTGTCGGCGTTCGAGCAGGGCGTGCGCCTGACTCGCGATGCGCAACGTCGCCTGGACGAGGCCGAGCTCAAGGTACGTACCCTGATCGAGGCGCCGGAAGGCAGCGTCGAGTTCGAGCGTTTCACCGCGCCAAGCGGTAAGGAAAGCGGGGAGGGCGAGAGTGAGAACTGAGGTCCTGACGGCTCGCTTAGTGGCGGATCGGGCGCGCGTCGACGCCTGCCTCGAGGCGCTCTTCGATTCCCGTTCAGACGACGCCCGAACGGCCACGGCGCCGCGCCTCGACGCCGCCATGCACCACGGGGTAATGGTGGGAGGCAAGCGGTTGCGGCCGGTGCTGGTCTATGCCGCCGGTCGCGCCCTGGGTGCCGACGACGACGCCCTCGATGCCCCGGCGATGGCATTGGAGTTGATCCACGCCTACTCGCTGGTCCACGACGATCTGCCGGCCATGGATGACGATGATCTGCGCCGCGGCCAGCCCACGGTGCACCGCGCCTTCGACGAGGCAACGGCGGTGCTGGCTGGGGATGCGCTGCAGGCGCTGGCCTTCGAAGTATTGGCGCGTGCGGCACCGCCGCGGTTGCCAGCCCTGATGCTGACCCTGGCTCACGCCGCCGGCCGAGATGGAATGGTCGGGGGGCAGGCGCTGGATCTCGCCGCTGTAGGGGGGCAACCGAGCGTGGAGGTCCTCGCCACCATGCATGCCCACAAGACCGGCGCGCTGATCCGTGCTGCGGTGCGGCTGGGCGGGCTGATCGCGGTCGATGATGATGACCCGCGCATGACCGCCCTGGATGTCTATGCTCAGGCGATCGGCCTGGCCTTCCAGATTCATGATGATGTTCTCGATGTGACCGGCGACACTGCAACCCTTGGCAAACTCTCCGGCGCCGACGCCGCTCGCCACAAGCCGACCTACCCCAGCCTGCTGGGACTCGAGGGAGCCCGCGTGCGCGCCAACGAGCTGATTGAGGAGGCGATCGCCGCCCTCGCACCACTGGGCAGTGCCAAGGACCCCCTGGCCTGCCTGGCGCGCTACATGATCGAACGTGACCACTGACACGACAGATGAGCCCATGAAGCTGTTCGACGACATTCCCGTCGAGCGTCCGGCAACGCCGCTGCTCGACACCCTGAATACTCCGGCCGCCCTGCGAGCCATGGACCTCGATCAGCTGATCCAGGTGGCCGATGAGCTGCGTGCCTATCTGCTCTACAGCGTGGGCGTCTCTGGCGGCCATTTCGGCGCTGGGCTCGGCGTGGTGGAGCTCACCGTGGCCTTGCACCAGGCGCTGGATACGCCTTACGACCGCCTGGTCTGGGACGTCGGACATCAGGCCTACCCGCACAAGATTCTCACGGGGCGGCGCGAGGCGATGACCCGAATTCGTTGCTACGGCGGTCTGGCGGCTTTTCCACGCCGCACCGAGTCGGAATACGACACTTTCGGCGTGGGCCACTCGAGCACCTCTATCTCGGCGGCCCTGGGCATGGCACTGGCTGCCCGTACGCGTGGCGAGAACCGTCGCGTCTGCACGGTCATCGGCGATGGTGCCCTGACCGCCGGCATGGCGTTCGAGGCCCTGGCGCATGCCGGCCATGTCGATGCCAACCTGCTGGTGATCCTCAACGACAACGAGATGTCGATCTCCGAGAACGTCGGTGGCATGGCCAGCTATCTGGCACGCATCCTGGTCAGCAAGCCCTATATCAGCATGCGCGAGGGCGGCAAGAAGGTCCTCTCTCACCTGCCCGGCGCCCTCGAGTTGGCGCGGCGCACCGAAGAGCACATGAAGGGCATGATCAGTCCGGCCACGCTGTTCGAGGAGATGGGCTTCAACTACATCGGCCCTATCGACGGTCATGACCTCGATGCGCTGACGCATACCCTGCACAACATGCGTGATTTGGATGGGCCGCAGTTCCTGCACGTCAAGACCTGCAAGGGCCGCGGCTTCCTGCCCGCCGAAGCCGATCCCATCGGCTATCACGCCATCACCAAGCTGGAAAAGCGCGAGCCGGAAAAGCCGGTCGATACGCCGGTACCGCTCAAGCCCCAAAACACGCCGGCCAACACCACTCCGCCCAAGCCAAACCGGCCCAAGCCAAAAAAGTACTGCAGCGTGTTCGGTGACTGGTTGTGCGACATGGCGGCTGTCGACCCGCGGTTGATCGGCATCACCCCCGCCATGCGCGAGGGTTCGGACCTGATCCGCTTTTCCCGGGAATACCCGGAGCGCTACTACGACGTGGCGATCGCCGAGCAGCACGCCGTCACCCTGGCCGCCGGCATGGCCTGCGAGGGCATGAAGCCGGTTGTCGCTATCTACTCGACTTTTCTGCAGCGTGGCTACGACCAGCTGATCCACGACGTGGCAGTGCAGTCGCTGGATGTCACCTTCGCCATCGACCGCGCAGGGCTGGTCGGCGAAGACGGTCCGACCCATCATGGCGCCTTGGATCTCGCTTATCTGCGCTGTGTGCCCGGCATGGTCGTGCTCGCACCCGCCGACGAGGCGGAGTGCCGGGCCATGCTCAGCGCCGCCTATCACCATCCTGGCCCTGCAGCCGTGCGCTACCCGCGTGGCACCGGGCCAGGTGCGGAAATTCCCGAGCATCTCGAGCCGCTCGAAATCGGCAAGTCCCAGCGGCGCCGACAGGGCCGCAGCATTGCGCTGCTGGCATTCGGTAGCCTCAATGTCCCGACCTCGACGGTGGCCGAATCGTTGGACGCGACCCACCTCAACATGCGCTCGATCAAGCCGCTGGATCATGAGGCCGTGCTGGCGGCAGCCGCCGAGCACGACCTGTTGGTGACGCTGGAAGAGAACGTGGTCGCCGGTGGGGCGGGTAGCGCCGTCAATGAACTGCTCGCTTCCCAGGGTGTCAAGGTGGCGGTACTCAACCTCGGACTGCCGGATGCCTTCGTCGAGCACGGCAAGCCGGCCGAACTGCTGAGCGAATGCGGCCTGGACGCCCCGGGTATCGAGGCCAGCATACGAGCGCGCCTGAGCGGCGAGGCTTGATCCTTCATCTTCTTTCTTAGCGAGGCTGCAATGCTGTTTCTTATCATGATCGGTGCCCTGCTGGGGCTGGCGATTGGCGGCCCGCTGGGCATGCTGGTCGGCGGCGCCCTGGGCTGGTGGGCCGGGCGCCGGGTGCGGCGGGTGCTGGGCAAGGCACGGGCCCAGGCGCAATCGCGTTTTATGAACTCGACCTTTTCTGTCATGGGCTGTCTGTGTCAGGCGGATGGGCAGGTGTCCAAGGACGAGCGCGATATCGCCGAAAAGCTCTTCGACCAGCTACACCTTCAGGGCGAGCAGCGTGACCAGGCCCGGGCGGCCTTCGAGCGCGGACGTGCCGATGACTTCGACCTCGATGCCGAACTGGCCGAGGTGCGCGGTTTCACCTCCGGCCCGACGGCCCTGCGCCAAGTCTTCCTCCAGGTGCAGCTGTCGGCCATTGCCGCCGATGGCGAGCTTCATCCTGCCGAGCACGACATGATCCTGCGCGTGGCCCATGGACTGGGTTGCAGCGAGGCGGAGGTCCAGCAGATCGAGGCCATGCTGCATGGCGCGGCCGCCAATTCGAAGGGGGCTAGTGAAGAAGCGCTGACCGATGCCTATCGGGTACTGGGGGTCGAGAGGGAGGCCAGCGACTCCGAGGTCAAGAGGGCCTATCGCCGGCTGATGAGCCAGAACCACCCCGACAAGCTGGCGGGCAAGGGGCTGCCCGAGAGCATGCGCGAACTCGCCCAGCAGCGTACCAGCGAGATTGGCAATGCCTACGAGCGCATCCGCGAGGCCCGTGCCGCCTGATGAGGTCATTGCTCTAGCGCTGCTGGTGAGGTGCGTCAGGCCTGGTAGGGCAACACATCGGTATAGACCGCGAGGTAATGGCATACGCTGCCGGCAATGACGAACAGGTGCCAGATGGCGTGGTTATAGGGTATGGCGCGGATCGCGAAGAACAGCACGCCGCCGGTATAGGCGAGCCCACCTGCCACCAGCAGGCTCAGGCCGGTCTCAGAAGTGACTTCTCCGAGCTCGCCGGACGCCGACACGATCAGCCAGCCCATGGCGAGGTAGACGATGACGTGGAGTACGCCAAAGCGTTTCGGCCAGACCAGCTTGAGCACGATCCCCGCGAGCGCTAGCGCCCAGATGATCGTCAGCAATGTCCAGCCAACGGAATGGCGAAGGTTGACCAGCAGGAAGGGCGTATAGCTGCCGGCGATCAGCGCATAGATGGCGCAGTGATCCAGCAACCGATAGAGCCGTTTCAGTTTCAGCCGTTGCGTGGCGTGGTACAGGGTCGAGGCGGTATAGAGCAGTACCAGGGTGGCACCGTAGAGGCTGACCGCGACCACTTTCCAGACATCGACCTGGGGCGCCAGCGAGGCCAGCAGGATCAGCGTGATCATGCCGGCAAGGCTCAACAGGGCACCGATGCCGTGGCTGATGCTGTGCAGCCACTCTTCGAGAAGCGTGAAGCCGAACTCTGAAGATGCCGGGTCGCGGTTCAATGGCTATTCCTCTATTATCCTTTCCTGATTACGCATCTTGGTAAGCTATTAGGTCGGGCCGGGGGCATATTGATCCAGAAAATATAGGGTCACTAAAAAGTTGGCCATTTGAACTCGAATCCTTGAGAGCTACTTTTTTCGAGTCCGATATTTCGTGGTATCAACACCCCCACTATTGCCAGAAACATTTTTCATGGCGCATCAGAAGTGTGCATCAGTAGATTAACGATTCTTTCATGTGACAGGGAAACTCAGTCAAGATACGCTGCATTTGCGTCCATGTAAGACAGTTGAATCCGCGCCCGCTCGCCCCAGAACTCTAGGACTTCAACATCAAATGAAGTTGATTTTACTTTCTCGAATGAATTGGATTTAAGTTTCGGGGTATTCATGAACATTACTCTTTATAGGGCTGCGTTATTACGTTTTCAGCGCGGGAAGCAACGTCCTTGTTTATACATATCCTTTGCCACGTCCCCCTAATGATGACCCTTTCGGCACGTACTTACTGTGCGCTGGCGAACGCAGTGTTGCGGAATCGCCAGAAGTGCAGGTTGTAGATGGAGGCTCATAGCCCTTAGCCTGGAATCGCCAGTTATGAGACGTTCATGGGCATAGGCCGGGATCCCCAAGGTCCCGAAATATCGCAGGCCATCGCTGACCTCTTTCGGACTCAGGGCTTGCGTTCGATGTCGACGTCGCTGGCCTGGGTGAAATCATCCAGTGCCATCAGGTGGCCGAGCTTGCCGGCCTTGGTGGTGAGGTACTGCTCGTTGTGCGGATTGAGGCCAGTGGTAATGGGGAGCCGCTCGCTAATGGTGACGCCGTCACGGGATAACGCCTCGACCTTGCGCGGGTTATTGGTCATCAGCCGCAGGGCATTGATTCCTAGATGGTCGAGCATCGGCACACAGAGATCGTAACGGCGCAAGTCGGCACCGAAGCCCAGCTGCTCGTTGGCCTCCACGGTGTCGGCGCCCTTGTCCTGGAGGTGATAGGCGCGAATCTTGTTGAGCAAGCCGATGCCGCGACCCTCCTGACGCAGGTAGAGCAGCACTCCCCGACCTTCCTCGGCAATGCGCTTGAGCGCTTCCTGAAGTTGATAACCGCAGTCGCAACGCATCGAGAACAG
This sequence comes from Halomonas jincaotanensis, assembly GCF_018448785.1. Lineage (GTDB taxonomy): Bacteria > Pseudomonadota > Gammaproteobacteria > Pseudomonadales > Halomonadaceae > Halomonas > Halomonas jincaotanensis. The sequence continues at coordinate 38,290 of NZ_JAHCLU010000014.1, forward strand.
CGCATCGCCGGTTAGACACTCGGAGTGCACCCGCCCCAGCACCGGTGCACTGTCGGCCACTTCGCCTAACGTCAGGGCAATATGATCCTTGCCGGTGGCGTCGTCTTCGAAGCCATGCATGGTGAAGGTGGCCCAAGGAGTGGGTAGCCGGGAGTCGGCGATGAATCGGATCGTCACGAAATACCTCGGTGTCAGGCCCTTCTTTTTTGTCCACGGCAGGGCGGTGGCGGCGGGTGGACGGCCATTCTAACAGGAAGCCGCGACGGGCTCACGAATCGTAAGGCCAGCGTCAGGCGCTGGCGCGCTGTTCGGGCTCGGATGTTCGGGTACAATAGCGCCCACATTTCCCGTGGATGAGCGCCTGCATGGAACTCAAGAATGATCGCTTGCTGCGCGCCCTGGCGCGCCAACCGGTGGATCGTACGCCGGTATGGATGATGCGTCAGGCCGGCCGTTACCTTCCCGAATATCGACAGGTGCGGGGCGAGGCTGGCAGCTTCATGGACCTGTGTCGCGATCAGGATCGAGCCTGCGAAGTGACCCTGCAGCCGCTGGAGCGCTACCCCCTGGACGGGGCCATCCTGTTCTCGGACATCCTGACAATTCCCGATGCCATGGGCCTGGGGTTGTATTTTGAGACCGGCGAGGGGCCGAAATTTCGCAAGCCGGTGCGCACCACCGCCGACGTCAAGGCGCTGGTGGCGCCGGATGCCGAGCGCGATCTCGATTACGTGATGCGGGCGGTCGCGACGATCCGTCGTGAACTCAACGGCCGGGTGCCGCTGATCGGCTTCACCGGCAGCCCCTGGACGCTGGCGACCTACATGGTGGAAGGCGCTTCCAGCAAGGACTTCCGTCACGTCAAGACGATGCTCTACGACACTCCCGACACTATGCACCGATTGCTCGATACCCTGGCGCATGCGGTCACCGATTACCTCAACGCCCAGATCCGCGCCGGCGCTCAGGTGGTGCAGATCTTCGATACCTGGGGCGGGTCGCTGTCGACCCCGGCCTACCTGGAGTTCTCGCTGCGCTATATGGAGCAGATCGTCGCGGGTCTGATCCGCGAGCACGAGGGTCGTCGGGTGCCGGTGATCCTGTTCACCAAGAATGGTGGGCAGTGGCTCGAGGACATGGCCACCTCGGGGGCCGACGCCCTGGGGCTGGACTGGAGCACTGAGCTTTCCGATGCGCGTGCGCGTGTCGGAAAGCGAGTCGCCCTGCAGGGCAATCTCGACCCCAACGTGCTGTTCGCCCGCCCCACGGCGATCCGTGCCGAGGTCGCGCGGGTTCTGGACAGCTACGGCAGCGGGCCGGGGCATATCTTCAATCTTGGCCACGGCATCAGCCAGTTCACCGATCCGGCGCATGTCACCGCTTTCATGGACGCCCTGCACGAGCTGAGCCCTGCCTATCATCGCCAGATTCAGCATGGTTGAGTGGCTGCGGCGGGTAGCCTGGAGCGAGGATAGCAAGTGGCGCCGCCGCTGGGCGCTGCTGGCCGGACTAGCGGCGTTGATGATCGCTTTTGGCAGTCTCGTCCCGGGAAACGAGATGCCCTCGAACCTGCCGTGGGACAAGGCGAATCATTTCATCGGCTACGCCGGTTTATCAGGACTGATGGGCCTCGCTGGCGTGCGTCTGCCACTCGCTTTTGTGGCCGCGTTGAGTTTCGGTATCGCCATCGAGTTACTGCAGATCCCGGTCGCCGGCCGCGGCGGTGGCGACTGGGCCGATATCCTCGCCAACGGCCTGGGCGCGGCCGCGGCTGTCGTCGTGCTGCTGGGGTTGCGTAGCCTGCCGCTGGAGCAGCGTTCAGGGTGAGCCCTTGCCTAGCGGGTCGGCATCGGCCAGATCGACGGTCGGCTCGTGGTTGGCGGCTTGAGGACGCAGGCGTTCGGCGGGTCGTCTCACCCGGGCACTGCCGACCACGCCTGTGTCGGTGTCCACCGGACGCGCCTCGCTGGTCCAGGAGTCGTCCTCGTCGTGTACGGCGGGACGGCGCTCGAAGGAGCGGGTGATGACGGCGCCGGGCGTGAAGCCGGGTCGAAGGTTCGAGAGGTGGTAAGGCAGCAGCCACAACTCGGCCAGCAGCCGCAGGCCGATGGCGCTCAGCAGCCAAGCGGCAACGCCGAGTGCCAGCGTCGGCCAGACGTTGACCCAGGCGACGGGAGCCACCCAAGGCGTACGGGGAACCAGCCACAACGCTGCCCCAATCACCAGACCCAACTGCAGCAGCAGGTGGCAGGTCAGCAGGGTGGAGCGGGCGAGTGGGCGGCGGGGAAACAGGAACTGTAGCATCGGAGTCCTCCCGGGAATAACGCATCAAGGCGATGAGCGAACCAGTCTCCGTACTGGCCCTTGGGAATGCTACTCCAGTTTTCGCGGCGCTGCAGCACTGCAGAGCAATTAGCCCGCACCGCTGTTGACCCTTCGAGGGGGCCTTGCCAATCTTTAACGTGCAGTTCTTGAATCTGCAATACTTGAATATGCAACAAAGGCAGGAAGCCCGGATAGGGCAGGCCTGCGTCGTATCTCCCCCCGCCTCAAGGAGCGGCTATGACAACCTATATCGTGGTAGCAGATGCAGCACGGGCCAGGATCTTCACCCGTGATGCGCTCAAGCTGGTCGAGCAGGAGAGCCTGGTGCACGCCGAGGGTCGACTGCACGAAGGCGATCTGGTGACCGATCGTGGAGGCGACGTGCACGAGTCGACATCGACTACCTCGCGCTCCTCAGGCCAGGAAAACTCTGCCACGAATCATGAAGATGAAATCTTCGCCAAACAGGTGTCCGAGCGTCTCTATCGGGCACGCGTCGAAAACACGCTGGAAAAGCTGATCCTGGTGGCGCCGCCGCGTTTTCTGGGTCGGCTTCGCGACAAGCTCGACGGCCCCACTGCCAAGCGGGTAATCCACACCCTCTCCAAGGATCTCTCCAAGGGCAGCTTGGAAAGCATCCAGGATGCAGTCAGTGATCTACGCTGAGTGAGGCCTGTCCTCCCCTGACTACGCAAGTTTGCCCGACAACTGGTGTTCGGCCCCTGTCCGGCGTCAGTTGTCGGGGATGGCCTGCCTTAGTGATGAACGTCAGCCCACATGGGGCAGATCGATCTCGTCGCTGCGCTTGACGCCCTCGGTCATTTGCCGGCACAGCCGCAAGAATTCACGCATGCCGGTGGCCAGGTACTTGTGACGGTGCCAGATGAAGCTGAACTGGCGGCTAAGGTCGAGTTCGGGCGTCGGAATAGGCACCAGACTGCCGCGACGGAAGGCATCCCGCAGGGCCAGTCGTGACACGCAGCCAATGCCTAAACCCGACTCGACGGCCCGCTTGATCCCTTCGGTGTGTTCCAGTTCCAGCAAGGTATTGAAGCGACCGCGACGGTGCCGGGCGGCCTGTTCCAGGGTCAGGCGGGTGCCCGAGCCCTGCTCACGCATGATCCAGTCCTCTCTCAGCAGTCGGTCCAGTTCGATCGGCCCCTTTCCGGCCAGCGCATGGCGTGGCGAGCAGAACACCGCCAGGTCGTCTTCTACCCAGGGCTGGGTAATGACGTCGTCGTCTTCGCACTGTCCCTCGATCAGCCCTAGGTCCAGCTCGTGCTGGCGTATACGGTCGATGATGGCGCGAGTGTTGCGCACCGACAGTCGCACTCGGCTTCCGGGGTGGCGCTGCATGAAGTCGCTGATCAGCAGCGTCGCCAGATAGTTGCCGATGGTCAGGGTGGCGCCCACGTCCAGCGATCCCACGCCCTGCTGGCCCCGCAGCAGCTCCTCGACTTCCTCGGCGCGGTCAAGCAGGGCCACGGCCTTGGGCAGGAGTTGGAAGCCCAAGGCATTGAGCTTCAACCGCTTGCCGATTCGATCCAGTAGCTGGCAATCGAACTGACGCTCGAGTTCGCCCAGCGCCGTGCTCGCCGCCGACTGCGAGAGCGCCAGTACCTTGGCGGCGCGCGAGACGCTCTCGTATTGGGCCACGGCGATGAAGACTTCTAGCTGACGCAGGGTATAGCGCATGAACCGGCTCCTCAGTCTGTATATCTATATTATAGATGATCGATATCCATACAAACCATTTAACAGATATTCGCCGGTCTCTTAGAATTGTTATCAAATCTAATCAAGACAAATTATTCGAATCGGGAATATCGAGGAGTCGGCATGAGCAAGTTCGCCCTGGAAGAAGTCCTGAGTGTTCACCATTGGAACGACACCTTGTTCAGCTTTCGCACCACGCGTGAGCGCAGTCTGCGTTTCAAGAACGGTCAGTTCGTGATGATCGGCCTCGAGGTTGCCGGCAAGCCACTGATGCGGGCCTATTCTATTGCCAGCCCCAATTACGAGGATCATCTAGAGTTCTTCAGCATCAAGGTGCCGGACGGCCCGCTCACCTCACGGCTCCAGCACCTGCAGGTTGGCGACCAGATCATGGTCAGCCGCAAGCCTACCGGCACCCTGGTCACCGATGACCTGTTGCCGGGCCGTAATCTCTACCTGTTTTCCACCGGCACCGGGCTCGCCCCGTTCATGAGCCTGATCCAGGACCCTGAAGCGTACGAGCGCTTCGAGAAGATTGTGCTGATTCACGGGGTACGTAACGTCAGCGAACTCGCCTACGCGGAGTTCATTCAAAAGGCACTGCCCGCTCATGAGTACCTCGGCGAGGAGATCAGCGAGAAGCTGGTTTATTACCCCACCGTGACTCGTGAGGACTTCCACACCCAGGGTCGGCTGACCGACCATATCCGCAGTGGCAAGCTGGCCGAGGATACCGGCCTGCCGCCGCTGGATCCGCGCCAGGACCGTGCGATGATCTGCGGTAGCCCGGCGATGCTTGACGACACCAGCGGCCTGCTCGACGATCTCGGCTTCACGATTTCGCCGCGGATGGGTGAGCCCGGTGACTACGTGATCGAGCGCGCCTTCGTGGAGAAGTAAGCGCCCAGCTGCAAGCGCCTAGCGCCCGGCAGATACGGCGGGTGAAGAGGTTGAAAACGATAAACCCCGCGGGATGTGGAATCCGGCGGGGTTTCTTCGTGGACGTTACAACAACCGGTGGCATCATCCTGTGGCGCTCGGCGCTCGGCGCTCGGCGCTCGGCGCTCGGCGCTCGTCGCTCGGCGCTTAGACCGCGTCTTTTCCGGTCTCGCCGGTACGGATGCGGATCACCTGCTCCATCGGCATGACGAAGATCTTGCCGTCGCCGATCTTGCCCGTGTTGGCGACTTGCGTGATGGCGTCGATCACCTTGTCGGCCATGTCGTCGTCAATGGCGACTTCCAGTTTCACTTTGGGGAGAAAGTCGACCACATATTCGGCGCCGCGATAGAGCTCGGTATGGCCTTTCTGCCGACCAAAGCCCTTGACCTCAGTCACGGTGATGCCCTGAACGCCAATTTCGGAGAGGGATTCACGCACGTCGTCCAGCTTGAAGGGTTTAATGATGGCGGTTACCAGTTTCATGATCTCTGTCCTCGTCCTGTCCGGGTGACGATGGCGGTCACCATCGCGCGTGTGAGGTGGCGTTGGAGACAAGCATACACCGCGTGGCCTGGGAAGAAAAAAGGCCTCCCTAAGGAGGCCAGTAGGAGCCGACCGGCTCACTCGGTATGTCGCCTCATTTCTTCGAGGCGCTAAACTCCGGGTAGGCTTCCAGGCCACACTCGGCCAGGTCGACCCCTTCGTATTCTTCTTCTTCGCTGACGCGAACACCCATGATGGCCTTGAGGATCAGCCAGACGATCAGGCTTGCACCGAACACCCAGCCGAAGATGCCGAGGATACCAATGATCTGTGCACCGAAGCTGGCATCACCATTCGTCAGCGGCACGACCATCACGCCCCAGATGCCGACCACGCCGTGCACCGAAATGGCACCGACCGGATCGTCGATCTTGAGCTTGTCGAAGGCGACGATGGCGGCGACGACGATCAGGCCACCCACGGCACCGATCATGGCGGCGCCTAGCGCGGAGGGCGACAGGGGATCGGCGGTGATGGCGACCAGGCCGGCCAGGGCGCCGTTCAGGGCCATGGTCAAGTCGGCCTTGCGGAACCACAGCTTGGCCAGGATCAGCGCGGCGATCACGCCACCGGCGGCCGCGGCGTTGGTGTTTACGAATACCTGGGCGACATTGTTGGCGGACGCCGCATCGGAGAGCTTCAATTCAGAGCCGCCGTTGAAGCCGAACCAGCCCATCCACAGGATAAACGTACCCAGGGTCGCCAACGGTAAGTTGGCACCGGGAATCGCGTAGATGCTGCCATCCTTGCCGTACTTGCCCTTACGCGGCCCGAGCACCAGCACACCAGCGAGGGCTGCCGCAGCACCTGCCAGGTGCACGATGCCGGAACCGGCATAATCCGAATAGCCGACCTCGGAGAGCCAGCCGCCGCCCCAGGTCCAGTAGCCGGAGGTAGGGTAGATAACACCCGTCATCACCACGGCGAAGGCCAGGAAGGCCCACAATTTCATGCGCTCGGCCACGGCACCGGAGACGATGGACATGGCGGTCGCCACGAACACCACCTGGAAGAAGAAATCGGAGCGCATGGAGTAGTAGGGTGCGCCCTCTTCACCGGAGGTGATGGCGTCGACGGTATTCTCGCCACCGATCAGAAAGCCCAGATTGGGCAGGATGCCGCCGGCACTGCTGGAGTACATCAGGTAGTAGCCGAGCAGCAGATACATGGTGCAGGCAATGGCGAACAGCGCGACGTTCTTGGTCAGGATCTCGGCGGTATTCTTTGAGCGCACCAGGCCGGCCTCGAGCATCGAGAAGCCGGCGGCCATCCACATGACCAGCACGCCGCAGATCAGAAAGTAGAAGGTGTCGACGGCGTACATCAGCTCGACAAGTTCGGGAATATCATTCATAGGGAACTCTCCGTAGAGGGGATCGGTAAGCGACTTCAGACGGCGTCGGCACCGCGCTCGCCGGTGCGGATGCGGATGACATCCTCGAGTGGCGTGACGAAGACCTTGCCGTCGCCGATCTTGCCGCTGTTGGCGGAGGTGCAGATGGCGTCGAGCACCCCTTCGAGTCGCGCGTCGTCGACAGCGACTTCCACCTTGACCTTGGGCAGGAAGTCGACCACGTATTCCGCCCCACGGTAGAGCTCGGTGTGGCCCTTCTGGCGGCCAAAGCCCTTGACCTCGGTGACGGTAATTCCCTGTACGCCGTTCTCGGCCAGCGCCTCGCGAACGTCGTCGAGCTTGAATGGCTTGATGATGGCGGTGATGAGCTTCATCCCGTATCTCCACTACTGAGTTAGTGACGGCAACTTGCCGCCGATGCATGACGATTGCGACCATGCGTAAAGCATGCCAGAAGCCAGTAGTCATCAATTATTTCAGTAAGATAGTGAGATTGTTTCGGCGCTTTATACGGCTGTCGTCGTGTAGAGACAGTTATAGTGCACCGATTTGGTGCTTTGCGGCGGTGCATGTGCGCTAAAAGAGAGCATGGCGGGAGAGCATGCGTATCATCGACGCCTTGCGTATCCTGTGGTCAGGCACTTCATTAATCAGGAGAGACCCCATGGTGAGCCATGACCGTATTAGCCGCCTGGCCCAGCAGATCGGCGACCGTTTGCAAGGCGCCTCGCGGGCCCCCGAGGAAATGCAGAAAGGGATTCAACAGGTGGTGCGTGGCGCCGTCGACCGCCTCGAGCTGGTGTCGCGCGAGGATTTCGACATCCTGATGGATGTTCTACAGCGCACCCGGGGCCGGATCGAGGCGCTGGAAAAGCAGGTCGCTGAGCTGGAAAAAGCGGTACAGGGCAATCCATCGACCACGACTGCGCAAGGTACTGAGACGGATTGGACCGCCACAGGCGCAACAGCAGGCGAAGGTGTGGCCAAAAAAGCGGCAGATAAGCCCTCTCAGGCGTCGCCGACTCCCGATGTGACGGCTGACGAGCCAGGCGCAAAGGGGCCTTCCACGCCAGGCCATTCTGCGCTAGACAACGAGCCCCGCGACGACAAGAGGAATCCGTAATCCGCTGCGTCATTGGGCGAGGCGTGCCGACCTGGGGTAGCCTAAGGGCACATTCGCGGCGAAGGGCGCCTTTATGACGCTGGCAATCATCCATACCCGTGCCGGGCTCGGTCTCGAGGCGCCAGAAGTGCAGGTCGAGGTGCATCTGGCCAACGGCCTGCCCGGCATGACCCTGGTGGGCCTGCCCGAGACCGCCGTCAAGGAGAGCCGCGAACGCGTCCGCAGCGCCTTGGTCAATGCCGGCTTCGATTTTCCCAATACGCGCCGCATTACCCTGAACCTATCGCCCGCCGATCTGCCCAAGGACGGCGGGCGCTTCGATCTGCCCATCGCCCTAGGTTTGCTGGTGGCGTCTGGTCAGGTGCCGCCAGAAGCCCTCGAGGGTCTGGAGTGCGTCGGTGAGCTAGCCCTGGATGGTCGGCTTCGCCAGGTAAACGGCGTCTTGCCGTTGGCGCTCGCCACTCGCTCAGCCGGCAGGAAGCTCATCGTGCCGCGTGCCAATGCCGATGAGGCGGCACTGGCCGGCGACCTGCAGGTCATCGCCGCCGATCATCTGCTCGAGGTGGTGGCCCACCTGCTCGGCCAGACACCGATTCCGGCGCACCGTCTCGAGCGACCGGCGCCGGCGGTGGATCTGGGCGCCGATCTGGCCGAGGTGCGCGGTCAGCACCAGGCACGCCGGGCATTGGAGGTCGCCGCGGCCGGGGGGCATAATCTTCTGTTTGCCGGGCCGCCGGGTACCGGCAAGACCATGCTGGCCAGTCGTCTTCCCGGCATTCTGCCGCCGCTCAGCGAGGAGGAGGCCTTGGAAGTCGCCGCCATTCGTTCGGTAAGCGGATTGGCGCTGCGTGAAGAATGGGGACGTCGTCCCTTCCGTTCGCCACACCATACCGCCAGCGCCGTCGCTCTCGTGGGTGGCGGCTCTCGGCCGCGTCCCGGTGAAATCTCCCTGGCTCACCATGGGGTGTTGTTCCTGGACGAGCTTCCCGAGTTTTCGCGTCACGTGCTGGAGGTGATGCGCGAACCCATGGAATCGGGGCGCATCCATATCGCGCGGGCCAATCACGAGCGCCGCTTTCCGGCACGCTTCCAGTTGGTGGCGGCAATGAATCCCTGCCCCTGCGGCCACCTCGGCGACCCACGCCAGCGCTGTCAGTGTACTGCGGCGCAGATCCAGCGCTACCAGGCTCGATTATCCGGGCCGTTGCTCGACCGCATCGATCTTCAGGTGGAGGTTCCGGCCCTGCCGCCCGAACAGCTCACCTCGCGGGTGGCCGGAGAGCCTTCGGCGGTGGTTCGAGAGCGCGTCATGGTCGCTCGGCAACGCCAGTTGGAACGGAGATCACTCAACGCCCAACTGGCTGGGCGCGAGCTCGAGGCCGCTTGCGCCCTCTCGACGGGCGATCGCGCCTGGCTGGCCGGGGTGCTGGAACGGCTCAAGCTGTCGGCGCGGGCCTACCATCGCGTGCTGAGGGTGGCCTTGACCTTGGCCGATCTGGCCGGCTTGCCGCATCCCGAGCGTGATCAGCTGATCGAGGCGATCGGTTATCGACAGTTGGATCGTCTGCTCAAGCGATAAGTCCCCACTGCCTCCTAGAGCGCGCTGGCATCCAGGGCCCCGCTGATGTCGGTGGTCCACAGTGCGGTCTCACTGCCAGGGCGGCGCAGTGCCAGGGTCAACCGATAGGGCAGCAGGTCGCGGTCGGAAAGGGTCAGGCGTGGGCCGTCGGCGTCCAGCCGACTTTCCAAGCGCCACTGGTTATCGCCTCCGCCCTCTCTCATGACGTCGCTCCAGTTGAGGACCTGCGGGCCGTCGGTGGCGCCCAGCAGCGCCCGGGTCAGGCTCTCGCGTAGCCGCTCCTGGTCGATGCCCAGGGTGGGGTCGACCTCCGGGGTCGCCAGCAGCAGTACCTGGCTGGTGCCTGGCGAGGGGAGCGCCGGCGCGGCGAGGACGCGCTCGGCGGCCACTTCACCGAGACCATAGAGTGCCTGGCGGAGGGTTTCGGGGCGCTCGGGCGCACCGGCGCATCCGACCAGTTGGGTCGTCAGAAGGACTATCAGCAGGGTTGCTGGAAGGGATGCGGGACGAGCATTCATCGGCGTCGGGTCTCCGGGGGCGCGCCAGCCAGATGCGTGGCATCAGGTTCCAGCGTAGCAACGAAGCGGTCGAGGGTCTTGAACAAGGCCTTGCGGATCGGCTCGGCTTCGTTGACCAGATGATGACGAGCCTCAGGATGGCGGTGGATCTCGGCATTGGGAAACTTGTTCTCGAGCACCGCGAGGTTCCATTCCCAGTCCACCGTCAGGTCCTGCTCGCCTTGCAGGATCAGCGTCGGCACATTGCTGGGGGTCAGCGCGAGCAGCTGGGGCATCCAGCGGCGCATGGCGCTGACCCATTCCATTTCCAGACGCTGCGCCTGCAGAGGGTCGCCTTCGCGGAGGAAGGTGGCGAATTCGGCGTCGGTCGAGTTATCGCGAAACTTGCGCGGTATCGAGCTCACGAACGGCTCCACAAGACGATGCAGCCAGCTCGATTGATTCCACCCCCAGGGACGCACCAGCGGCGCCAGCAGGGCAAGACCGGCCCAGTGCTGGTCATCGCCGCGGGCAAGGGCATCGGTGGCGAGTATTGCCGCCCCGGTGCTTTGGCCGATGCCGAGCCAGGGACGCGGCGCCATGTCCTGGGCGTCAAGCTGCTGCTGCAGGGCACGTAGACAGCGGCCATAGTCTTCAAAATCGTTGATGGAGGCGCGCGGCCCGCTCGACAGGCCATGGCCGGGCAGATCCCAGAGTACCACCCGCCAACCGCGATCGAGCAGCCGTTCCAGAAGGTGGCGATACAGTCCCAGATGATCGAAATAGCCGTGCACCACGAAAGCCGTCCCGATCGGGGCGTCTGGGCTCCACACCTGCGTCCAGAGGCGAAAGGGCGGAGCGTCCACGTAACCGGCGTAAAGGCCTACATGGTCGACCAGCAGCGGTGCTAGCCCATAATGGGTCAGGTAATGCTCGAGGTGGCCTCGACCGGCTACCTGCTCGGTCAGTTCGACCAGACGAACCGGGCCCAAAGCCTGCAGTGGGGTAAAATCACTCATCGCATCCTCCGCAACGCTGGGCCATGCTAGCGTCATGCCGCTAGGTGAGTCACTGAATTCCGTTCGAGGCAAGCGGTCGAGGCTTAAGTGGCTTGTTCTTTTGGTCGAGTTCGACATGACATTGCGGGTTGATGGGTTTACAAATGGAAGTATTTTCCACAAAATTCATCCCCACGCTGTTTCTATTCCCTGGCCGGCCTCGTCACCGACCGGCTGCCAAGCACGAGGAGATCCATCCATGACCGAACGTGTCACTCGCCACCGTCTGCAGGTGGCCGCCGAGTTGGACCGTTTCATCAACGAGCGTGCACTTCCCGGTACTGGCGTCGACCCCGAGGCCTTCTGGTCCGGCGTGGATGCCCTCTTCCATGATCTGACCCCGACGAACCACGAATTGCTCGCCGAGCGCGACCGCCTGCAGGAAACCCTCGATACCTGGCATCGCGAGAATCCTGGTCCGGTGCGCGACATGGCCGCCTATCGGGCCTTCTTGGGCGAGGTCGGCTATCTGGTCGAATCGCCGTCCAGGGTCAGCGTAACGACCGCCAATGTCGATCGCGAAGTCGCCGTCCAGGCCGGTCCGCAGCTGGTGGTTCCGGTCAACAACGCCCGCTATGCCCTCAACGCCGGCAACGCCCGCTGGGGCAGCCTCTATGATGCCTTGTATGGTACCGATGCGATCTCCGAAGCGGACGGCGCCGAGAAAGGCACGAGTTTCAATCCCAAGCGTGGCGAGAAGGTCATCGCCTATGCGCGCAGCGTTCTGGATCGTGCCGCACCGCTGGCGACCGGCTCGCATCGTGACGCCGTCAACTACGCATTGCGTGATGGTCACCTGATCGTCACCCTCGAGGGCGGCCGCGATACCGGCCTCAAGGACCCGGGCAAGCTGGTGGGCTTCGACGGCGATGCCGCCAGCCCTGAGGCAATCCTGTTGGTCAATCACGGCCTGCATCTGGAGATCCAGATCGACCCGAGCCACCCGATCGGCAAGACCGATCCGGCCGGCGTCAAGGACTTGGTTGTCGAGGCTGCTCTGACCGCGATCATGGACTGCGAAGATTCCGTGACGGCGGTGGACGCCGAGGACAAGGTTGGGGTCTATGCCAACTGGCTGGGGCTGATGAAGGGCGATCTGGAAGAACAGGTGGAAAAGGGCGGCAAGACCATTACCCGCCGCCTCAACCCCGATCGCACCTGGACCGACACCCGCGGCGGTACCGTGACCCTGCCAGGGCGCTCGCTGATGTTCGTGCGTAACGTCGGCCATCTGATGACCACACCGGCGGTGCTCGATGCCGAGGGCAACGAACTGCCGGAAGGCATCCTCGATGCCGTGATGACCTCGCTGATCGCCATTCACGACCTCAAGAAGGGCGCCGACGAGCCGCGCAACTCGCGCAGTGGCTCGGTCTACATCGTCAAGCCGAAGATGCACGGGGCGAAGGAGGTGGCGTTCTCCAACACCCTGTTCGGCCGCGTCGAGGACATCCTGGGCCTGACGCGCGATACCCTGAAAATGGGCATCATGGACGAGGAGCGCCGCACCTCGGTGAATCTCAAGGCGTGTATCAATGAGGCGACCTCGCGGGTGGTGTTTATCAACACCGGCTTCCTCGACCGCACCGGCGACGAGATGCACACCGCCATGGAAGCCGGGCCAATGATCCGCAAGGGCGAGATGAAGAGCTCGGCCTGGATCGGCGCCTACGAGCGTAACAATGTCCAGGTCGGCCTGGCCTGCGGCCTGCGCGGCCGCGCCCAGATCGGCAAGGGCATGTGGGCCATGCCGGACCTGATGGCGGCGATGCTCGAGCAGAAGATCGGCCACCCCAAGGCCGGTGCCAACACCGCCTGGGTGCCGTCGCCCACCGCCGCTGCCCTGCACGCCCTGCACTACCATCAGGTGGATGTCACCGAGGTGCAGCGCGAACTGGAAAGCCAGGGTGAACCGGACTTCCTCGATGACCTGCTGACCGTGCCGGTGGCCGAGAATCCGAACTGGAGCGATGACGAGATCCAGCAGGAGCTCGACAACAACTGCCAGGGCATCCTTGGCTACGTGGTGCGCTGGGTGGAGCATGGCGTGGGCTGCTCCAAGGTGCCGGATATCCATGACGTCGGCCTGATGGAAGATCGCGCGACGTTGCGTATCGCCAGCCAGCTGTTGGCCAATTGGCTGCACCACGGGGTGGTCGACGCCGGGCGCATCCAGGCGACCCTGGAGCGCATGGCCAAGGTGGTCGACGAACAGAATGCGGGTGACCCTGCGTACGTGCCGATGAGTGCCGATTTCTCGGCCTCCACTGCCTTCCAGGCGGCCAGTGACCTGATCTTCAAGGGTCGCGTTCAGCCTTCCGGTTACACCGAGCCGCTGCTGCATCACTGGCGTGCCGTGCACAAGGCCAAGTAATCGAGACGAGGAATCGCGACGGGTTACGCGCTACGAGCGCCCCTGCGGTCTGACCGCAGGGGCGCTCGCGTTGATAGACACGACCGGTGACGACTGTGCGCCGTCGCTCGCCTGGGCTATCGTGATCGGGTTATCTGGAGCCCACGTCGCCTGCCGGAGCCAAGCCATGACCGTGATGACCGCCGCCGCCATCCAGGACTTCCTCGATGACGTCTTTCCCCAGCGTGACGGCACGATCGAGGGCGTCGACCACATGCGCGCCACCATGAGCCTGGCCATCGAGGACGAGCATCTGCGTCCCGGCGCCAGCGTCTCCGGCCCGACGATGATGGGACTGGCCGATGTCTGCCTGTATGTGGCGATACTGGCCCAGATCGGCCCGGAGCCGATGGCGGTGACCGCGAATCTCAACTGCCACTTCCTGCGGCGCGCCCGTGGCGACCGTGACCTGATCGCCAACGCTCGCGTGGTCAAGCTGGGCCGGCGCCTGGCGGTCGGCGAGGTGCAGCTCTTCTCTGCCGGCGACGACGCGCCGGTGGCGTTGGTGACCGCGACCTATGCCCTTCCCGACCAGGAGTGAGCTTTTCCTCGCGCCGAGCGAGCTCGTGAGCGAAGCACCTGACAGCAGAGGATGGCTTGGCTACCTTGAGGAGGCACTGCCAGTATCTCTGCCGATCACTTGACCACATCGCTTCCCCCTGACCGGAGATGCGCCACATGGATGTCCTGCTTTCCCTTCTCCTGACCTTGCGCGACGCCGCTTACGCTGTCATGACGCCGGTCAGTGACTTCGTCTGGTCCTACATTCTGGTCTATCTGCTATTGGGGGCGGGGATACTCTTCACGGTGCTCACCCGCGGCATGCAGTTCCGCCTCTTTGGCCATATGGCCAGAGTCACGCTTTCGTCACGCGGGGCGGGAGGCGGTATCAGCGGCTTTCAGGCCTTTGCTACCTCCATGGCGGCTCGGGTCGGGACCGGTAATCTCGCTGGGGTGGCCATCGCCCTCTGGGTGGGGGGACCGGGCGCCATCTTCTGGATGTGGATCACGGCCTTGGTCGGCTTCTCGACTGCCTTCGTCGAATCGACCCTGGCCCAGACCTACAAGCACCGCCATGAGGACGGCGTCTTCCGCGGGGGGCCGGCCTACTACATCGAGCGCTGCCTGGGCTGGCGCTGGCTGGGCATGCTGTTCGCCTTCTTTCTCATCGTCGCCTACGGCCTCGCCTTCAACGCGGCCCAAGCCAATACCATCGCCCAGGGCTTGAGCGGGGCCTTTGGGGTGCCGTCGTGGATCACTGGAGTCGCGCTGGTGCTGCTGGTCGCGCTGGTGATATTTGGAGGTCTCAAGTCGGTGGCCCGTACCGCCGAGAAGATCGTGCCGACCATGGCGATTCTCTACCTGATCGTGGCGCTGGTGATCCTCGCCATGAATTTGCCCGAAGTGCCGGCGATGCTGGCGCTGATCTTCAAGAGTGCCTTCGGTTTCGGCCCCGCCGTCGGCGGGGCAGCGGGTTATGCCATCAAGGTGGCCATGGAGAATGGCATCAAACGTGGCCTTTTCTCCAACGAGGCTGGCATGGGATCGACGCCCAACGCCGCTGCCCAGGCCAACGTCAAGCATCCCGCGGCCCAGGGTCTGGTGCAGTCGTTCGGGGTCTTCGTCGATACCATCGTTATCTGCAGCTGCACGGCGGTGGTGATCCTGCTGTCGGGCGTCTACGAGACACTGCTGGCGACGTCACCCGGTGACTCCATCCAGGGCATCCAGCTGACCCAGGACGCGATGGTCGATCACCTCGGCGGTTTCGGTGAGATCTTCATCGCGGTGATCATCTTCTTCTTCTCCTACACTTCGCTGCTGGCCAACTACTCCTTCTCGTCGATCAATATCGAGTATCTTTTTCGCGGTCACGCCCGAGCGGCTGATCACACCCTGCGCTGGGCTATCCTGGCCATGGTGATGATAGGGTCCGTCGCTCAGTTGACCTTCGTCTGGGACTTCGCCGACCTGACCATGGGGCTGATGGCCACTACCAACCTCTTCGCCATCCTGGTCATGGTGCCCTCGGCGCTCGCCGTGCTGAAAGATTACGAGCGCCAGCGGCGCGAAGGCATCGAAGAGCCCGTCTTCGACCCCAGCGTGCTCAAGCGACCCGAGCTGGTAGATGCCGACGTCTGGCCGATGCCAACATCGAGGTAGCGTCTCAAGTAATGCGCCTGGCGCGTATGACACTACTGGCAAGTGCTAGCCAGCCGCCGATCAACAGCACGCCTCCGATGGGCGTGACGACCCCCAGCGCGCCGACTCCCGAAAGGGCCATGGCGTACAGCGAGCCGCTGAAAAGCAGCATGCCGGCCGCCCAAAGCCCCAGCCCGAGGACTTGCCCGGCGAGTGGCAGGGAGGCGCGCCACGCCAGCACCCCCAGCATCGCCAGGGTATGCCAGGCCTGATAGCGCACGCCGGTCTCGAAGGCCGCCGCGAGCCGTTGCGCTAGCTGACCCTCCAGGCCATGGGCGCCGAAGGCCCCGGCCAGCACCACCAGCGCGCCGGACAGCGCCGTGCCCAACCACCAGCCTCTGTCTTGCATGTCGTCGTCTCCTTGCGAGCGAATCGCTGCTTACCGTACCCCGCCGGTCTCGAGTCGGCTACAATATGGCTCCATGAAAACGACGATTGCGGAGCGCCAATGACGTATGCCTCGTTGAGCGCAAGCGCATCGAGAGAGGACGCCATGCAAATATTACTCAATGGCGAGACCCGAGCCCTGGAGTCCAACGCGACGGTTGCCGAGCTGGTCGAGTCGCTCGGCCTCGCCGGTCGGCGCATCGCCGTGGAAGTCAACGAAGAGATCGTGCCCAAGAGCGAGCACGATGGCATCCGACTGACCGAGGGCGACCGGGTCGAGGTCGTCCACGCCATCGGCGGCGGTTAGCCGTCGGCCTACAGGAGCCCCATATGAGTGACTTTTTCCAGGATTCGCCGCTGCGTATCGCCGGGCGCGAGTTCGCCTCTCGCCTGCTGGTCGGCACCGGCAAATACCGTGACTTCGACGAGACGGCCGAGGCCATCGCCGCCAGCGGCGCCGAGATCGTGACCTTTGCCGTCAGGCGCACCAATCTGGGGCAGGACGCCGGTGAGCCCAACCTGCTCGACGCCGTGCCACCGGAGCGTTTCACCCTGCTACCCAATACCGCCGGCTGCTACACGGCCAAGGACGCCGTGCGGACCTGCAAACTGGCCCGCGAGCTGCTCGATGGTCACAACCTGGTCAAGCTCGAGGTGCTGGGCGACGATGCGACCCTCTACCCCAACGTCGTCGAAACGTTGTCGGCCGCCGAGACGCTGATCGCCGACGGCTTCGATGTCATGGTCTACACCAGCGACGACCCGATCGTCGCCCGCGAGCTCGAGCGCCTGGGTTGCTGCGCGATCATGCCGCTGGGCTCACTGATCGGCTCGGGCCACGGCATCCAGAACCCTTACAACATTCGCCTGATCATCGAGCAGTCCGGGGTGCCGGTATTGGTGGACGCCGGCATCGGCACCGCCTCCGAGGCCGCCCTGGCCATGGAGCTGGGCTGCGATGCCGTACTGATGAACTCCGCCATCGCCCATGCCCGACAGCCGGTATTGATGGCCGGTGCCATGAAGAAGGCCATCGAGGCCGGACGCGAGGCCTTCCTGGCCGGGCGCATGCCGCGTCGCCAGAGCGCCGAGCCTTCTTCGCCCTTCGCCGGCCGCATCCACGGCTGAGTTTCCCGAACCGTTTTTTATCACGAGATACCATGACCGATCTGAACACGCACGATCCTGCCAGCGCCGGCCCCGAGTGGCCGGACGCTCCCCTGCATCGTCGCGGCATCAAGAGCTATGTGCTGCGTGCTGGGCGCATGACCCAGGCACAGTCACGCGGACTGGAAGAAGTATGGCCGCGGCTGGGCCTGACCCTGGCAGAGGGCCGTCAGGATCTCGATGCGCTGTTCGGTCGCCAGGCACCGCGTGTGGTCGAGATCGGTTTCGGTATGGGCGCCTCGCTGGTCGAGCAGGCCGAGCGCCATCCTGACACCGACTTCATCGGCATTGAAGTCCATGCCCCCGGCGTTGGCAAGTTGCTGGATGAAGCCGACAAGCATGGCCTGACCAACCTGCGTGTGTACCGTGAGGATGCCCTGGCGGTGCTGGAACAGTGCCTGCCCGAGGCGAGCCTGGACACCTTGCAGCTGTTCTTCCCCGACCCATGGCCGAAGAAGAAGCATCACAAGCGGCGCATCGTCCAGCCGGCCTTTATCGAGCTGATCCGCACGCGCCTGAAGATCGGCGGAACGCTGCACATGGCCACCGACTGGGAAGCCTATGCCGAGTGGATGGCCGAGGTGCTGGGCGCCGCGCCCGGCTATGCCAATACCACCGACTCGGCCATGTCATCCTGCGTGCCGCGCCCCGAATTTCGGCCGCTCACCAAGTTCGAGGCGCGTGGCGAGCGGCTGGGGCACGGCGTCTGGGACCTGATCTACCGGCGTACGGCCTGACGCGACGCGAGGCTGTGGTCGTCGTCTTATGACCGGACGGTGACTGGCGTCGGCCGGCCAGCAGGGCAACGATGGCGCCCAGCAAGCCCAGCGTCATGCCGAAGGTGCCCAGCCAGCCCGGCAGTTCACCGAACATCAAGGCCGTCCAGCCCAGGGTGGCGGCCGGGGTCAGGGCGATGAGGGCGGCACTGCGGCCGACGCCGAAGCGCTGCAGGCTGGCATTGAAGAAGCCGTAGCCGCCGAAGGTTGCCAGCACGATCAACCATACCAGCGCCATCACGCTATCCGTTGTCAGCGGCGGCGGGGCCACCCGTCCTTCGTCGAGTCCCCATGCAGCGGCGAAGAAGACGACCGTGGCCGCTGCCAGTTGGGCGGTCAGGCGTGCTTCCAGGGGCAGCGAGGTCGGCCGGCGCGCCGTCATGACGCTGCCCAGGGTGACGGCCACCACAGCCAGTAATGGCAACCCATAGCTCCAGGCCGGGGCGCCGCCGACGCCCTGCATATCATCCAGCACACTCAGGCCGGCGCCCAACGTCGCGACCGTCATCCCCAACCACTGCAGCGGCCTTGAGCGCTCGCCCAGCCACCACCCGGCCAGGGTGATGGCAGCCAAGGGCTGCAGGGCGCCGATCAGCGACGCCAACCCGGTGCTGACTCCCTGCTCGATGGCCAGCAGCATGGCCAGGAGATAAACCCCCACCGTCAGGCTACCGACCAGCGCATCGGCGGCAAGGTCGAGAGGCGCTACGATCTGCCGGCCATTTCGCCGGGCGCGCAGGATCCACCAGCCTGCTACCAGCAGGGTGGCCAGCGCGAAGCGCCAGGCGTAGAGCGCAAGCACGGGGGTGTCCAGCTCGACGCCCAGGCGACTCCCGACGAACCCGCTGCTCCAGCAGACAACGAAACCGATGGCGACGGCCAGGCAGCCCAATGGCAACAAGCTCGGGTGAGGCAGCTGATAGGAGAAATGGCGGCTGAGAGCGAACATTGGGACTTCCTGGCGGGTCGGTGACTTGTGCCGCCATTCTGGTCCGTCTAAAGTCTTCAGGGAATCGATACTATTTTCACTGAGCGTTCAATATGGCTGAAGTCTCAACGTCGGCGCTGGATCTCGAGGCCCTTCGCAGTTTCGTGCTGGTCGCCAGGCTGGGCACCCTGGCGGCAGCCGCGGAAGAGCGACATCGTACGGTCAGCGCCCTAAGCATGCAGATCAAGCGCCTGGAGGCGCACCTCGATGCGCGCCTGCTGGTCCGCAGTGCCAAGGGAATGACGACCACCCCGACCGGTGAGGCGTTATTGGGCGAGGCGCGTGAGCTGTTGCGCCAGCACGATGGGCTGGTGGCACGCATCAGCGGACGCGGGCTGAGAGGGCGAGTACGCTTCGGTATGCCCGAGGATTTCGCCTCTCGCATCGTCGGGCGCCTGCTGCCCGACTACCTGGCGCGCCACCCCGACGTGGTGCTGGAGGCCGTGACGGCGACCAGTGGAGATCTGGCGCGACGGCTTGAGCGCGGTGAGCTGTCGCTGATCGTCGCCCTGGATCGCCCTCACCACCTCATGGGTGGCGAGCCGCTATGGCGAACTACGCCGGTCTGGGCCGGGGCTCGAGAGCTTCGGCTGTCCCCGGGGCAGCCGTTGCCACTGGCGCTTCATCCGGTGGACTGCCCCTATCGCCACCTCGGGGTAGAGGCGCTTGCGGCCATCGGTCGCAGTTGGCATGCCGTCTTCACCAGCACCAGCCTGCATGCGGTGGAAACGGCAGTGGAGTCCGGATTGGCGGTGAGCATTCTGGAGCGAGACAGGCTGACACCGACCATGCGTGAACTGGGCGAAGCCGAAGGACTGCCCGTGCTTCAGGGCTGCGAGGCGCAGTTGCATTACGGGCGTCGTGTCTCTGCCGCCTCCTGGCCTGCCGTCGAGGCGCTCGGCGAGATGCTGACACAGCATCTCGGGCGACATGGCTGAGCGGCTCACCCAAAAGAGCTCACGAAGGCTCAGATAAAAAAGCCGCTTCCCGAGGAAGCGGCGGTAAGGACCGTGACTAGCAATGAGTGGGAGATACCCTGGCAGGTGACTGGCAGGACCCCTGCAGGGCCTGTGGCGCCTCATCAACGCCACATCTGCAGCGTACTCATTCGCATTCCTGTTGTCAATGAAAATACGAATGCTTTTTGTTTAGTTCGTGGCGACAGGCGTCTTACGCGGCCAGCCGCAGCCATAGGGGTAGGGTTGCCATGGCCAGCAGGGTCTGGCCGGTAATCAGGGCCGCCATCAACTCGGCGTCTCCGCCCAACTGTCGCGCCAGGATATAGGCCGAGGTGGCCGTGGGCAGGGCGGCGAAAAGTAACGCCACATCTCGGCTCACCGGGTCGAGATCCAACAGCAGGGCGAGCGTGAGCACTGTCGCCGGAACCAGCGCCAGCTTGACCAGGTTGGCAGCCCAGACGCCTCGGTCCAGGCGCATCAGTGCGGCGGGACGCAACGCGACACCGACCGCCACCAGCCCCAGCGGCAGCGCGGCGCGTCCGAGCAGTGCCACGGCCTCGCCGCTCCAGCCGGGCAGGCCGATACCCCCCAGGTTGAGGCCGATCCCCACCACACAGGCGAGAATCAGCGGATTGCGCACCAAGGCGGCGACACTCCCGGCGAGGCTCGATGATCCCAGGGTGCCGGCGGCGATGAAGCTGGTCACGCACAGCACGTTGACGACCGGCACCATCAGCGCCACGGCGACCGCCGCTACCGTCGCCCCGGCACTGCCGTGAAGAGCGGCGGCGCCGGCGACACCCACATAGGTATTGAAGCGCAGCGCGCCCTGAAAGACCGACGTGAAGGCGGCGGCGTCGAGGCCTAACCGGTGGCGCACGCCCCACAGCAGACTGGCGAACAGGGCCAGTGTGCCGAGCAGCGCCAAGGCCAGTCTGGCCACCGGCACCTGGCTCACGTCGGCACTGGCCAGGGTGGCGACCAGCATGGCGGGGAACAGCAGGAAGTAGATCAGCCGCTCCATTCTCGGCCAGAAATCACCGCCCGGCTGACGCGCCCAGCCAAGCAGCGCGCCAAGCAGAATCAACAGGAACAGCGGGCCGAGCGCACTCGCCACGTCATGCATGCAACGTCTCTCTCTGGTGGTTGGCCTGCGACATCCCCGCGCACTCTGCCGCGGGAAAATACTGGTAAGCTTATCGTTAACCCGTCCTCAGTGGAGAGTTCCTTTCGCCGCCATGTCCCTGCCCTGCTCGAACGACACCAGTGCACATTCTCCGTTGCTGCGCTTCTTGATCCTGGTCACCCTGACCGTCATCGTCGTGGCAGTATGGTATCTGGTCCGCTACCACCTGAGCGACGACGGTGAGATCCGCTGGTTTGCGCCTGAGTCCGCTTGTGACCTGCAGCAGGGTGCCTGCAAGACGACGCTCGATGGCTTGGGTGATGACCTTCGTTTTGAACTGGGTGTCCAAGGCCCTGTGCAAGCCCTCGAGGTGCTGCCATTGACCGTAACGCTTGATGGCCTGCCGTCCCGGTCGGCAGTCGTCGAATTCGTAGGACGTGACCTGGAGATGGGGTTGCATCGCTTTCCCTTGTCGCACGAGGATGGGGCACTTCGCGGCGAAGGCCAGGTCGGACTGTGCACCCAGGCGGCGATGGCCTGGCGAGCGAACGTCGTGGTGGACACTCCGCAAGGGCGGCTTGGCACTTGGTTCGATTTCATTGTGGAGCGAGGCGGATAATGCTGAGTGTTAAGAAGCACAAGGGGCTATGGCTGGGTCTGGGCACGATACTGTTGCTTGCCGGGTTCGGCGGGGGCGCCTGGTATCTGCAGCAGGCGGACGGTCGCGACGACGGCCCCCCCGGGGGCGAGGTGTCGCTACCCTCGACTCAGGGCGATTTCTCGCTCAGCGAGCTCGGTGAGGATCAGCTGGCGGTGCTGTTCTTCGGCTATACCTACTGTCCGGATGTCTGCCCGATGACCCTCTCGGTGGTGCGCCAGGCCTTGGCAGGACTCGACGAGGCGCAGCGCGAGAGAGTGGTGCCGTTGATGGTATCCGTGGACCCCGAACGCGACACCCTGGAGCGGCTAGAGGAATATACCGCCTATTTTGGCGCTGGCATTATCGGTGCCACGGGCAGCCAGCAACAGCTTGACGACATTGCCGAGCGCTACGGCGTGGTGTGGCGCAAGGTGGAAACGCCGGATTCGGCCATGGCGTATACCATCGACCACAGTTCATCGCTGTATTTGGTGGATAATGAGGGCGATATTCGCCGGCGCGTCCTTTATTCTCCTGTGCCCAATGCCCTTCGGTCAGCGCTCGAGAGCGAGCTTGAAGGCTAGACACGAATCGCCGGGTCCATGAACAGCGGTGGTGGGGATCAGCGCTCCGGGGTCTGCTGGAGCCGGTCAATCATTGCCATCAGGCCGCTCAGTTGGGTGCCTTGACGGCTGTCATGGAGCGGGTTGAGCTGCCAGGTGCTCTCGGCGAAGCCCCACCAATCCCAGCATCCCTGAGGATTGGGGAGGCTGGTCTGCGCCTGGGGGTACAGCACGACGTGATGGTTCGCGGCGGCCCACTCGTTCAATCCGCTGTGGCGCACGAAGGCCTCGCCGATCTGTTCGGCCCCCATCCCGCAGCCGTGCAGCGCCACGGTCAGACCGCAGTCGCCCTCTTGGCATGCCTCGGGAATGAAGCTGTAACCGCTGTCGGCAAATCCCTTGGTGTCGAACGCCGCCTGGTCGAAGCGCAATAACCGGCCTTCAGGTTCATCGCCTGTCGGTCGAGTCAGATCGCCGTGCAGCCAGTTCAGCATGCGGCCCGCGATGTCCAGATTGCAGCCCAGCAGGTGGGTACCACCGCCCTCGTCGCATTCGGCCAGTGCTGTGACCGGGGTGTCGCTTCGCGCCGCGACGGGCCAGCCATGGCCGGCGTCCTCGCTGACCAGCAAGCGTAGCTGTTCCGCGGGGTCGGCCAGCCACTCATCGAACTGGGCGACGAGTGCCTTGCCAAGTGATGGCAAGACGGTCTCGTCCTCCTCTCCATGCCAGATGAAGACGCGCATTTCGGCGAGCTCGTCTGCGTCTCCCACAAGGTCACGACGCCGAAAGTCTTGCAGACGCTGCGACAGCTGGCCGAGATCGGGCGAGCCGAGGCGATCGCCCATGCACTGACCGAGAGCCAGGCTTAAGGCTCCTTGGGCACAGGCCCAGGGACCCGTGCCCAGCACGCCAAGTCCCACGAAGCGCTCCGGCCAGGCCACTGCCAACTGCGTGGCCATGTAACCCCCGGAGGATACGCCGATGACACTGACATTCTCGGCATCGATCGCCAGGCGCGGCAGGTCGGGCGGCGATTCCTGGGCCACAGACTCCTGGGCCACGGACGGCAGTGCCAGCCCCATGAGGGCGAGGCTGGCGACCGAGGTTCGCAGAAGGCGCACGGGGCGGATCAGTTGTCGTCTACGCCAAGCAATTCGACCTTGAAGACCAGCGTCTCATGGGGACCAATCGGTCCTTGACCCTGGTCCCCGTAAGCCAGCTCGGAGGGGATGACGATTTCCCAAGTATCGCCTACATTCATCATCTGCAGAGCTTCCTGCCAGCCTTCGATCACTTGGTCGACGCGGAAACTCACCGGCTCACCGCGATCGAAGGAACTGTCGAAGACGGTGCCGTCGATCAGCGTGCCTTCGTAATGCACTTCCACGCTCGAGTCGGCTTGTGGAGAGGCGCCATCACCGGCTTCCAGCTCCCGATACTGCAGGCCGGATTCGGTGGTCTCGACGTCGTCGCGTTCGGCGTTCTCGGCGAGGTAGGCCTCGCCCGCCTCACGGTTGGAGGCGGATTGCTGCTCGGTCTCGGCTTCGCGGGCGGCCGTGGCTTCTTGCTGGAAACGCATCAGGGCCTGAGCCATTTCCTCGTCGCTCATTTCCAGCTCGTCGCCGGCAAAGACGTCGCGAATGGCCTGGGTGAATGCATCGACATTCAGGTTGTCGACATCCTGCTGGATGCTCTGGCCAAGGGTGACCCCCAGGCTGTAGCCAAGACGCTCCTCGTCAGTTTCCAGATCGGCCAATGCTAGCGGCGCGGCGCCCAGCAGGGCGGTGAGAGAGGCGGTGGTCAGCAGTCGTTTCATGAACAAACCTTATGATGGGGCGCTGCAGCGCCGTAACAAGAAAATGAAAACGTCAATCGCGCGTAATGTGACTCCAACAAGCGCCTGCCGGTTCCGCGAGGTGGCGAAACCGGCAGGAAAAACCGCAAGGGCGTTGGCCCCGCTAAACGACGAGAGTGGGGCAGTGCGACGAGCCGGCCACGCGCTGAGCCACGCTGCCCAGCATCAAGCTCTTGTCGCCATTGGTACCCTGGGCGCCGATCACCACCAGATCGCACTCGCGTTTGCGCGCAAAGCGCACGATGGTACGCGAGGGCCGGCCACCCTTGACGAAGGAGCGCACCTTTTCGGGCGGCACCCCCAGCTCGACGGCATGCGACTTGGCATGCACAGCGATCTCGGTGGCGTATTCCTTGAGCGCATCGTCGGGCAGGTCGAGCTGTTCGGGTCTGACCATCGAAAGCGATGCCTCGAGCAGGCTGTGATGCTTGAACACGCAGAGGATATACAGCTCGGCGCCGGTCAGCAGCTGCAGACCCACCGCTTTCTTTAGCGCCTTGAGGGCGCCTTTGGAGCCGTCTACCGGCACCATGATTCGATTGAACATCGTCATGTCACTCCTAGGGTCCGGTCAGCGGCTCTCAACGGAACGCCACGTCGCGCAGGAAAAGGGCAATCTGCGGGAACATGATCAGCAAAGCCGCGGCCAGGATGAGCATGATCACGAAGGGTGGTGTGCCCTTGATAACATCCCAGTAGGGGCGCTTGAAGATGGCGATGGCAGTGAAGATATCGCAACCGAAGGGTGGCGTCGCCGACCCGATGGCCACCTGCAGAGTGATCAGGATGCCGACCAGCACCGGATCGAGACCTGTGGCCGCGATGGCGGGTGCGAAGATCGGCGTCAGCACCAGGATTACCACGATGGGATCGACGAACATGCAGGCCACGAAGAAGGAAACGCAGATCGCGATCAGCACGCCCGTCGGGCCGGCTTCGTTGATGCCCGCGGCGCCCAGCAGCGCCTGGGGAATCTGGGCGAAGGAGATGATCCAGGAAAAACCGTTACCCACCGCGACCAGGATGAACACCACGGCGGTGATCAGGCCGGTGGATTTGGCGATCGCGTAGATGTGATGCAGTTTCAACGACCGGAAGACGACGAATTCCAGGAAGACGGCGTAGAGCACGCAGGCCGCCGCGGCTTCCGTGGGACTGAAGATGCCGCCATAGATGCCCCCCACGATGATCACCGGGAAGCCCAGTGGCCAGAGCGCCATACGCACGGCGGTCAGACGCTCCCCCCAGTTGGATTTCGGCTCCGTGGGTACGTTGCGGATCACGGCATAGAGCACGGAGTAAGCCGAGAACATCAGCAGGATCATGATGCCGGGGCCGATGCCGGCGATGAATAGCTCGCCGATGGAGGTGCCAGAGATCACGCCATAGATGATCATGCCGATGCTGGGAGGAATCAGGAAGGCAATATCGCTGGCATTGATGATCAGGGCAAGGGTGAAGGAATCGGAGTAACCAGCCTTGAGCATCTTGGGCCGCAGGGGTGAGCCGACGGCAACCACCGTGGCCTGAGTGGAGCCCGAAACCGCACCGAAGAGGGTGCAGGAGGCGGCAGTACTGACCGCCAGGCCGCCCTTAACATGACCGATGAAGGCCATCACCATGGCGATCAGACGGTCCGCCGACTGGCCGCGCGTCATGATATCCGCGGCGAGAATGAACATGGGCACCGCAATCAGCGACGCCGGGCGGATGCCGGCCATCATCTGCTGGATCAGGGTGCCCATCTGGCCAAAGCCATCGAACATCATGAAAAAACCGATGATGGCCGCGGTGATCAACGGAACCATCATCGGAAAGCCCAGCAACAGCAGGCCTATCATGGTCGCTACCATTATTGTCGTCATCTTGTTATCCCCCGGGCGCGAGGCCCTGCGTTAGACTTCCGTTTCCGTATCCTTGTAACCGTCAACCACCCCCGTCGAGAGATACACATCCCGCGACGTCAGGTTCTTGATGGCGGTCAGCAGGTACTGAATGCCCGTGATCAGAAAGCCCAGCGGGACCCAGATATAGATGATCCAGATGGGAAACCCCAGCGCCGGCAACACCCTACCCTTGGAATAGAGATCAACGATATAGATGATCGAGTAATAGAGCAGGAAGAACATGATCAGCGAGGTGAACAGCGAGATGAAGATCATCAGCGCCTTGCGCCCTCCCACCGGTAAGGCATCGTAAATTGCCGACATGCGGATGTGGCGCCCATGACGGGCAGCGTAACCGATACCGGCGAAGGTGATCATGATGATCAGGATGCGGTTGACCTCACCGGAAACCATGATGCTCTCGCCCAGCACGAAGCGACCGATCACGTTGGCGACGGTGTTCACCGCCATCAGCAGGACCCCTGCCGCGAGTATCACGGCCTCAAGCTTGCTGATGAAGGTGTCAACGGTGCCCAGAAAGCCCGGCAGGCCGGATCGGTAATTCAATTCGGATTCTTCATCGCTCATCGTTGCACTCCCCTTGGCATGCGAAGCCTTGCCTGACCTGCCACAACTAGCCATCCTGCCATTAGCCTACTCGCTCGTCGGCGATGCAACTGAGCCTGTCCTCAACGCTGGATGCACGCAGGTGTCGGCGAGGCGCCAACCAGAAACCACTAGCCAGAAATAACAAGGGGGCAGCCGTTGCTGCCCCCTTGCGACTGGAAAGCCCCCGAGATTATTCTTCGGTCACGGCTTCCAGGTCGGCCTTGAACTGCTCCAGCAATTCCTGACCTCTTTCACCGGCCATTTCGACATAGGCTTCCTCGACCTGCGGAGCGCGTTCTCGGAACGCCTGGATCTGCTCCTCGTCGAGACGCGTCACGGTGACTTCGTCGGACGCTTCCTGGATTTTCTCCAGTGACTCCTCGGCGAGCCCCTGGATGTGCTCGATGGTGTGGTCGTAGGCCGCGTCGGAGGCGTCCTGAACCAGTTGCTGGTCCTCCTCGGAGAGGCCCTCGAAGAAGTCCTGGTTGGCCATCATGGCAGTGGTGAACCAGCCGTGGCCGGTGAAGGTCAGGTGCGGGGAGACCTCATAGAGACCACCGGACTCGATCCAGAAGATCGGGTTTTCCTGACCGTCGAGAATACCGGTCTGCAGGCCCCCATAGACCTCGCCCCAAGGTAGCGGTGTCGGGGTGGCGCCGAAGGCGTCGTAGGTCTCGGAGAGCAGCGGATTGGTCATCACGCGGATCTTCTTGTTGTCGAGATCCTCGGGTGAGGAGATCGGCTCATCGGTGGTGATGACCATCTCGCCTTCCGGATACATCTTGAGCAGCTCGAGCCCTTGCTCGGCGTAGAGCTCGGGGAACATCTCGTTGATGGCCTTGCTCTCGTCGAAGAATTCGAGAACGGTCTCTTCGTCGGTCGGCAGCAGATAAGGAATGAAGAAGATCTGCGCTTCGGGAATCGTTGCGCCGGTAAAGCCGGGCGATTGGTTGACGAATTGCAGGATGCCGTTCTGCGTCTGCTCGAGGAGGTCGTCGGATTCGCCGAGCTCGCCGAAGCGGAAAACCTGGACCGTATGGTCGGAGTTGTCCTCGACATATTCCTTGAAGGCATAGGCGAAAACATCCTGAACGTCGCCCTCGTATTCTTCGTGTGCGTAGCGCCAATTCTCGGCGAAGGCAGCGGTGGACATGCCGAACATCAGCGCGCCGATACCGGCCGTGGTCAACAGCTTATGTGACGTCATTCTTGTATTCTCCTTGCGATGAGGACTGGACAAGCTCTTGCGATATTGCCAGTCGAGACACAGGTGAAAATCCTGCATGTCTCGCTTCAGGCTAGCGTGGGCGCAAGGAGGGGTCAAGCGCGCTTTCCACGCTATGCAGTGCCCGAAGATGAGGTTTTCGTTGCAGTTTCAGGATGTGCGCAAGGTGGCTGACTAGCGTGGGTCGCGGCGTTGGCAGCCGCCTCAGGTTAGCGTTGAACGTCAGCTGTTCGAGCCTGGCCAGGGTGTCGCGTTCGGCCTCGAGCTCGGCTTGCTTGAGCGTTTGGCGCAGCTCGGCGACCCCTGGTCGCCTTGTCGCTTCGCCCTTGAGTGTTCGGCGCAAGCGACGCAGCGGCCGGGTGACCTCGGCCTGCCAGCGGCGCACCTCGGCGAGTCCTGCGGGTTCGGCCTCGAACATGACCCCGGCATGGAACAACCAGCAGTGCCACAGCAGCTCGCAGACATCCACGCCAGCGTCGTCCTGAAGCGTCAGGCAGGCATCTTCGATGCCCTCTCGGACGTACAGGGCCAAGGCGAAGTCCCATAAGGGCATGACCTGCAGGTGGGCCCGCAGAACCGGCTGCAATTCGGTAGAATCGTTCATTGTCGCTGTACTGTCGTCGCCCCTGGGGTGGCGGCCCTTTATTACCGCCGAGTGGAGCCTGAATGATCGCACTGCGCCAAGTTTCCCTGCAACGCGGCCCTCAGCGCCTGCTCGAGGATGCTGAACTGACCCTGCACGCCGGCCACAAGGCAGGGATCGTCGGGCCCAACGGTGCCGGCAAGTCGAGCCTGTTCAAGTTGCTGCTCGGTGAGCTGGCACCGGACAAGGGCGAGGTGGAAATGAGCGGTGGCCAGCGCATCGCTCACATGGCCCAGGAAGTGGAGGCGTTGGATCGCGCCATCGTGGAGTACGTGCTGGATGGTCATCACGAGCTGCGCCGCACCGAAGTGGCCCTGGAGACGGCTCGCGAGCAGGGCCACAACCATCGCGAGGCCGAACTACACGGCACCATCGAGGCCCTGGAGGGCTACAGTGCCCCGGCCAAGGCGGCCCAGCTGCTGGTAGGCCTGGGCTTTACTCAGAAGGAACTCGACCACCCTCTGTCGGCCTTCTCGGGCGGCTGGCGGATGCGCGTGAACCTGGCGCGTACCCTGTTCGTGCCCTCGGACCTGTTGCTGCTCGACGAGCCCACCAACCACCTGGATCTGGATGCACTGCTGTGGCTCGAGCAGTGGCTCGTTCGCTACCCCGGCACGCTGCTGCTGATCTCCCACGACCGCGACTTCCTCGATGCCGTCTGTGACCACATCGTGCACTTCGAGCGCCATCGCCTGGTCCTCTACCGTGGCAACTATTCCCTCTTCGAGCGTACCCGCGCCGAGAAGCTGGCCCTGCAGCAGGCCGAGGCCGCCAAGCAGCAGGCCCGCAAGGAGGAGATCGAGCGGTTCGTGGCCCGCTTCCGCTATCAGGCCACCAAGGCGCGCGCGGCGCAGAGCCGCCTGAAGACCCTGGAGCGCATGGGCGACATCGCCCTGGCCCATGCCGACTCGCCCTTCCACTTCACCATTCCCGCCGCCGACAAGACCTCCCATCCGCTGTTGATACTCGACCGCGCACGACTGGGCTACCGTGGCGAAGATGGCAGCGAAACCGTCCAGCTCGACGGCATCAAGCTGTCGCTGCTACCCGGCCAGCGCATCGGCCTGCTGGGACCTAACGGCGCCGGCAAGTCCACGCTGATCAAGTCGTTGACTGGCGATTTGCCCCTGCTGTCCGGCAAACGTGTACCGGGCGAGCATCTGGCCATCGGTTACTTTGCCCAGCACCAGCTCGAGGGCCTGGACCTGACCGCGACTCCGTTCATGCACGTTCAGCGTCTCTCGCCGACCGCGGCGGACCTGGAAATCCGCAAGTTCCTGGGGGGCTTCGGCTTTCACGGCGATGACGTCTTTGCCGAGGTAGGGCGGTTCTCCGGCGGCGAGAAGGCGCGCCTGGCGCTGTCCTTGGTGGCCTGGCAGAAGCCTAACCTGTTGCTGCTCGACGAGCCCACCAACCACCTGGACCTGGAGATGCGCGAGGCGCTGACCGAGGCGCTGGCGAGTTTCGAGGGTACGGTGATTATCGTCTCCCACGACCGGCATCTGCTGCGTGCCACGGTCGACGAGTTCTGGCGGGTTGCCGATCACGGCGTCGAGCCGTTCGATGGTGATCTTGAGGATTATCGCGCCTGGCTGAAAGCACGCCTTGAAGACGAGCGGCGCGATGCGCGAGCCGATAAGGCCGAGCGCCAGGCGGATAGCGTCGCCCCCAAGGAGGATCGCAAGGCGACACGGCGTGCCGCCGCCGAGCTACGCGAGAAGCTGCGTCCGCTCAAGCGCGATCGCGATCGCACCGAAAAGGCCATGGAAAAGGTTCAGGCCGATCTAGCCGTCGTGGAAGCTGCGCTGGCCGAGACCGAACTCTATACCGATGCCGCGCGCAAGAGCGAACTCACCGATCAACTGGCTCGCCAGGGCGAGCTAACGTCGCGCCTGGAGCAGCTCGAGCAGGAGTGGCTTGCCGCCGAGGAGGCGCTGGAGGCGTTGGAGGCCGAATTGCAGGCGTGAGCTACTATGCCGCCAAGCCCTCGCGCCGCGTTCAGCTTTCCAGCAGAAAGGTGACCGGGCCGTCGTTGACCAGCGCGACCTGCATATCGGCGCCGTACTCGCCGGTGGCGACGTTAGGCCAGGCGGTCCGGGCGCGCTCGAGCAGGTAATGGAACAGGCGCTCGCCCTCGGTAGGTGGGGCGGCGCTCGAAAAGCCGGGCCTCAGCCCCTTGCGGGTGTCGGCGACGAGGGTGAACTGGGAAACCAGAAGAAGCCCACCTCCGGCCTGCTGCAGATTCAGGTTCATCCTGCCGGCGTCATCCGCGAACACACGGTAATGCAACAGCCGGTGCAGCAGCTTGTCGGCGGCGGCCTCGTCATCGCCTCTTTCGATGCCTACCAGCGCCAGCAGACCGTGGTGGATAGCCCCCACTTCTCGGTCATTCACTGTCACGCTGGCGTGGCGTACCCGCTGGATCAGGGCTTTCATAACGGGCTCTCCTGGCGCGCTGCTTATCGGCTCGGCTCAACGATCCAGCAAGGCATCGCGAAACGCCTGGTTAAGTGGCTTCTCGCCGAGCCAGATGCTGAAGAGGGCATTGGCCAGTGCCAGGTCGTCGTCCTGATAGAGCGTCTCGTCGTTGAGTGCCATGCGCATCTGATCACCATCCCAGCTCAGCGCGTAGCGGTCGCCGGGTACGACGTCGCGATAGTGGCCGTTGAAGTCCTCCAAGGCAGCTTCTAGGCGGCTATAGCTGGCCCGGTCGAGATTGTCGCGCACGGTGTCGCGCGTCGCCTCAGCGAAATCCTCGGCGTCGATGCCGTGGAAGTAGGCCAGTTCCAGATGCCTCGGGATGTCGCTGAGCGGTGCCGGTTCCGGGGCTGCTTCGGCCTGGTAGTAGGCGCCCGCATAGGCGTCCCAGATCAGGTACTCGAAGAGACCGTGGCCGATCAGGGTAAAGGTCTGATCGTGGGCCTCGAACGAGGTGGGAAAACTGACATCCTTGACCTCCACGCTGTCGGCGGCAGCGGCGGTGGATAGGAGGGTAAGCAGAACCAGCCGGGGGCCGGCGGTCCAGGCGAGGGGAGGGTGCATGATGACTCTCTCAAGAAGGCAGTTAATTCTCTACAGACACCGTCATATCGTGTAAGTTCTGTAAAATATTCTCACGCCTACCAGGCGCGACAGAGCATGATGTCGCAGTGGGGCTCGGTCAGAAGGGATTCGATGATCTGGCCATGACGGCCAAGCTGTCCTCGGCTGCCCAGGGCGAGCAGGTCGGGGGGTTGGTGACGCAGCCGGTACATCAGGATATCGAGCGGGTCGCCCTGTTCCAGTACCAGTTCGATGTCGGGCACGTTGTCCAACTCGTTCATCAACTGATCGACCTCGCGCTGAAGCTGGTGACGCAGCTGCTCGAGCTCGCGATCCCGCCAGTTGGCATACCCCTTATAGGAGCCCAGCTCCCGTTCGCCGGGCAACTGCCAGGCATGCAGCAGGGTGAGACGCGCCTCGGGAAAACGCTTGAGCGTCTCGCGCAGGGTGTGACGCGAAGTCAGTGAGAAGTCAATGGGCACCAGGATGTCGTCCCAGTCCTGGTTTGCCAGATGACTCACAGAGAGTACCGGGCAGGGGGCGCTGCGCAGTACCCGGGCGAGGGTAGTGCCGGCGACCAGGTCCGGCTGGCCGCGTTTGCGGTGTGTCCCGAGGATGATGAGGTCGACCTTGCGTTCGTGTGCCTCACGGACGATCTCGGCATAGGGCGAGCCCGTCACCGTCTGCATCAAGGTCGCTGGCTCAGGCAGGGCGTAATCCTCGCGGATGTCGGTGAGCAGCGCCTGCATATCGGCCACCACGGCCGCTTCCAGGTCATGCACCACGCGTCGCGGCAGGTAGGGATCCAGCACGTGGAGGACATCCAGCCGGGCGCCACTTTCCACCGCCAGGCGTACGGCGCGAGCGTAGGCGGTGCGGTTCTCGGCCGAGAGGTCACAAGCGAACAGTAGGGTTTGGGTCATGACGCATCCTCCCGATCGAAAGCTCTCGTAGCGCCTTTTGCGGCGGCCGATACCCGTCAGGATGGGTGGCACACGCAGCGCCCGCAAGCTGAATCGCTTACCACCAGGCATGGAAGTGATGGACCGGGCCTTGCCCCTGACCCACGTCAAGGTGGTGGCCCTCGGCGAGGGCGCGAGTGAGCCAGGTCTTGGCCGCCGCTACGGCGCCGGCGAGGCTGTCGCCTTGGGCGAGACGGGCGGTAATCGCCGAGGATAGCGTGCAGCCGGTGCCATGCAGACGGGAGGTCGCGATACGCGGCCCCTCTAGCCAGTGGATGGCCTCTTCGGTGATCAGCAGGTCCGGGCAGGCCTCGTCTTGCAGGTGTCCCCCCTTGAGCAGCACCGACCGGGCGCCCAAGGCCCGCAGGCCTGGAACCAGCGCCTGCATGCCGGCTCGGTCGTGCGGTACCGGGCAGTCCAGCAGTACCGCGGCTTCCGGCAGATTGGGGGTGATCAGGTCGGCCAGCGGCACGAGCACCTCGCGTACTGCCTTGATCCCGGCGGCGTCGACGAGGATATCGCCGCTCTTGGCCACCATGACTGGGTCCAGCACGATCCAGCGGGGGCGGCGTCGCTCCAGCGCTTTGCGTATCGTGTTGGCGACGTCTCGATCGGCCACCATGCCGATCTTCACCGCATCGATGTGAATATCGTCGAGCACTGCCTCGAGCTGAGCGGCGATGAAATCGGTGGGCACCGGATGCACGCCGGTCACGCCACGGGTGTTCTGTGCCGTCAGGGCGGTGATCACGCTGGCCCCATAGGTCTGCAGCGCCGAAAAGGTCTTGAGATCGGCCTGGATGCCGGCGCCGCCACTGGGGTCGGAGCCGGCGATGGTCAGGGTATTGGGGATCATTCGAGAAGCTGCCATCGCCTGTGCGTCGTTGTTATCCGCGGTGAGGGAACAGCCTACTGCAAAGGCAGTGTACTACGCCATGCGGCCGACGAAGGCTTCGTTGCTGACAAACGTCATATGATTACCTAGGCTCAATGAGTAGCGATGTTGTGGCGAAGACATTCTTGATGTCTTGAAGTGTAACTCTGAAATAGAGTAACTCTGGAATGTCGCTCAGTTGATCGTTGTGCGGGATGCACGTGACAGGCGCTTGGTTTCACGAGGGACGGCATGGGCCAGAATGCCACTGTAGGGATCGCAGAGTCCTGGGCGATGGGACTTTTCATCATCGCCGTCATCGTCCTCTGCACCTTCATGATCGGGGCTACCACCCTGCTGGGTGGGCGTAGTCGCGGTCGCGCCAGGGATGAGCCATTCGAATCCGGCATTCTCGGTGCCGGGACAGCCCGCCAGCGCTTCTCCGTCAGGTTCTATCTGGTCGCGATGCTGTTCGTGATCTTCGATATCGAGGCCGTTTTTCTCTTCGGCTGGGCCATCGCCGTTCGAGAGGTGGGCTGGCCGGGCTTCTGGGGAGCAGCACTGTTCATCTTCATCCTGCTTGCCGGGCTGGTCTACGACAGCCGCGTTGGTGCTCTGGACTGGGCGCCGAAGAGCACGCGACGTGATGCCGGACAGTGATAATGGCCGTAGTGGTAGGCCGGTAAAAACCTTGTCTTATT
The DNA here is from genome assembly GCF_018448785.1 of Halomonas jincaotanensis. Lineage (GTDB taxonomy): Bacteria > Pseudomonadota > Gammaproteobacteria > Pseudomonadales > Halomonadaceae > Halomonas > Halomonas jincaotanensis. The sequence continues at coordinate 72,445 of NZ_JAHCLU010000014.1, forward strand.
CCAAGCGGGAGGAACCTAATGCCTTACACCCTGACGCGTGCCGATGATGCCGTTGATGCAGTGGCGAGGGACTCCCGCTATCCCCTCGAGGCACGCCAGTCCCCCGATGACCCGATGCGCCAGCATCTCCACCGCAGCATCTTCACCGGCAAGCTCGAGGAGATTCTCCAGGGGGTGACCAACTGGGGGCGCAAGCATTCGCTGTGGCCCTACAATTTCGGGCTTTCCTGCTGTTACGTCGAGATGACCTCGGCCTTCACCGCACCCCATGACATCGCCCGCTTCGGGGCGGAAGTGCTGCGTGCCTCACCTCGACAGGCCGACGTGATGGTCATTTCAGGCACCTGCTTCATCAAGATGGCGCCGGTGATCCAGCAACTTCATGACCAGATGCTCGAGCCCAAGTGGGTGATATCGATGGGTTCCTGTGCCAATTCAGGCGGCATGTACGACATCTACTCGGTGGTGCAGGGCGTCGACAAGTTCCTGCCAGTGGATGTCTACGTACCGGGCTGTCCGCCACGCCCCGAGGCCCTCCTACAGGGGCTGCGTCTGTTGCAGGACGCTATCCAGGAGGAGCGCCGCCCCCTCTCCTGGGTGGTCGGCGACCAGGGCGTCTATCGTACCGAGATGCCGTCACAGCGCGAGACGCTCAGGGAGCGGCGCATCCAGGCGACTGAGTTGCGGTCCCCCGACGATGTCTGAATCGTCGCGTATTGCCCTGTTGGCCACACGATCGATAAGGGAGAATGCATGAAACAGGCGTCGTCGACCTGTGGAACGTCACGCGATATCTCGTCGGATCCCATTATCGTGGCGCTTCGGCAACGCTTCGGCGAGACCGCCGTGCGCGAGCAGGCCACCCTGACGAAGATGCCCGTGGTCTGGGTCGCCCGGACGCACCTCCAGGAAATGCTGGCCTTCCTGCGCGACATGCCCGAGCCCTTCGAGATGCTCTATGACCTGTCGGCGATCGATGAACGCCTGCGCGAGCACCGGCGGGAGCAGCCCGAAGCAGACTTCACGGTCTTCTACCATCTGCTGTCGGTCTCGCGGAATCGTGACGTGATGCTCAAGGTGGGCCTCGCCGAGACAGATCTCGAGGTGCCCAGCTGTATTGGCGTCTACCCCAATGCCGACTGGTACGAACGCGAAGTCTGGGACATGTTCGGCATCGACTTCCGCGGTCATCCGCGCCTCAAGCGGATACTTATGCCGCCGACCTGGCACGGGCATCCATTGCGCAAGGACTATCCGGCCCGGGCCACCGAATTCGACCCTTATACCCTGACCGTGGCGGGCCAAGAGCAAGCGCAGCAGGCGTTGAAGTTCGACCCGGAGGCCTGGGGCATGCGCCGCGAGCGCGAAGATGTCGAGTTCATGTTTCTCAATCTCGGCCCCAATCATCCCTCGACCCACGGGGTCTTTCGCCTGGTGCTGCAACTCGACGGCGAGACGATCATCGACTGCGTGCCGGACATCGGCTACCACCATCGCGGTGCCGAGAAGATGGCCGAGCGCCAGACGTGGCACAGCTATATCCCCTACACCGACCGCATCGATTACACCGGCGGGGTGATGAATAACCTTCCCTATGTGCTGGCGGCGGAGGCCCTCGCCGGCATCGAGGTGCCGCAACGGGTCGAGACCATCCGGGTCATGATGGCGGAACTGTTCCGCATCACCAGTCATCTGCTGTTCCTCGGCACCTACTTGCAGGACCTCGGCGCACTGACGCCGGTCTTCTACACTTTCTCCGACCGACAGCGGGCCTATCGCGTCATCGAGGCGATCACCGGCTTTCGCATGCATCCGGCCTGGTACCGCATCGGTGGCGTCGCCCAGGACCTTCCCCGTGGCTGGGATCGCCTGATGCAGGAGTTCCTCGACTGGATGCCCGCACGCCTTCGCGAATACGAGCGGGCGATGATGGAAAACGCCATCGTGCGCGATCGCACCCGGCACATCGCCGCCTACACGACACGCGAGGCTCTCGCCTGGGGGGTGACCGGCCCCTGCCTGCGTGCCACCGGACTCGACTTCGACCTGCGCAAGAAGCGCCCCTATTCCGGCTATCAGCACTTCGACTTCGAGGTCCCTCTGGGCGCCAACGGCGATGCCTTCGACCGCGGCCAACTGCGCCTGGAGGAGATGCGCCAGAGCCTGCGCATCATCCAGCAGTGCGTCGATCACATGCCCGCCGGCGACTACAAGGCCGATCATCCGCTGACCACGCCCCCGCCGCGTGAGCGAATGCTCGAACATATCGAGACGCTGATCACCCATTTCCTCCAGGTCTCCTGGGGACCGGTGCTGCCGCCCGACGAATCGCTCGCGATGATCGAGGCCACCAAGGGCATCAACAGCTATTACCTGACCAGCGACGGCAGCACCATGAGCTATCGAACCCGGATCCGGACCCCGAGCTTCCCGCATCTCCAGCAGATTCCGGCGGTGATGCGCGGCGGCTTTGTGCCGGACCTGATCGCCCATCTGGGCAGTATCGATTTCGTGATGGCGGATGTGGATCGATGAAATGACAGCAAACGCAGCGCGTATCGCCTCGGATGGTGACGGCTTCGTGCTCGATCCTGAGGATCGACTTGCCATGGAGCGGGAACTCGCCTGCTACGAGCAGCCGCAGGCGGCCTGTATCGAGGCATTGAAGATCGTCCAGCGTCGCCATGGCTGGGTGCCCGACGGGGCGATTCCCGTCATCGCGCGGGTCCTGGGCGTCGGAGCCGCCGACGTGGAGGGGGTGGCAACCTTCTACAGCCTGATCTTCCGTCAGCCGGTGGGGCGCCACGTGATCCTGGTCTGCGACAGTAGCTCCTGCCTGCTCACGGGATTCGAGGCGTTACGCGATGCGCTCTCCGGCGCGTTGGGTATCGGTTTCGGCCAGACCACCGCCGACGGCCGCTTCACCCTGTTGCCGATCTGTTGTCTGGGCGCCTGCGACGGGGGCCCGGCGCTGATGATCGATGAGGATACGCTGGGTCCCGTCGCGCCCGAGGAAGTGGGCGAGCTGCTGGAGGGCTACCCATGACCGCCACTCGCTATCATTCCCGGCTGCACCAGACGGCTCGGGAACGTCATGCCGACACGCATCCACTGACCTGGCGGCTGCACGAGGACGGCACCCGGGTCGATCTGGAAGACTACACGGCGAAGGACGGCTACGCGGCCGTGCGACAGGTGCTCGGTCGGCAGTCGCCGGAGGACGTGATCGAGACCATGAAGTCCGCCAATCTGCGGGGTCGCGGGGGCGGCGGCTTCTCGGCGGGCGTCAAGTGGAGCCTGACCCTGAAGGGCGAGGATCTGCCCCGTGGCTATCTGGTCTGCAACGCCGACGAGATGGAGCCCGGTACCTTCAAGGATCGCGTGCTCCTCGAACAGCTGCCGCACCTGCTGATCGAAGGCATGATCCTGGCGGCCTATGCCAACGATTCCGCCTTTGGCTACATCTTCCTACGCGTCGAGTACGTCACCGCGGCAAGGGCATTGACCCGTGCGCTCGAGGAGGCACGGGCCGCAGGCTGGCTGGGCGATGATATCGCCGGCAGCGGCTTCGATTTCGACATCGTGCTGCATACCGGGGCAGGTCGCTACATCTGTGGCGAGGAGACCGCTCTGCTCAATTCCCTGGAGGGGCGCCGCGCCAACCCGCGCACCAAGCCGCCCTTCCCCGGCCAGTCGGGGGCCTGGGGCAAGCCGACCGTGGTCAACAACGTCGAGACGCTGTGCAATGTGCCCGCAGCGCTACGCCACGGCGCCGAGTGGTATCAGGGACTCTCGGGCAATCTCAGCGACGATGGCGGCACCAAGCTTTACGGCATGTCCGGCCGGGTCGCCCGGCCCGGGTTGTGGGAATTGCCCATCGGGACCCGTGGCGAGTCGCTCTTCGAGCTGGCCGGCGGCATGCGCGATGGCCTCAGGCTCAAGGCCTGGCAGCCGGGGGGCTCCAGCACTGGCTTCCTGATGCCCGAGCACCTCGACCTGGCCTTGGACTACGACACCATCGGCGAGGCCGGCAGCCGCCTGGGAACCGGGTTGATGACGGTCGTCGCCGAGGGCCAGAGCCTGGTCACGCTGGTGCGCAATATGGAGGGCTTCTTCGCCCGTGAATCCTGCGGCTGGTGCACGCCGTGTCGCGATGGCCTGCCATGGGTAGAGAAACTGTTGCGAGCCCTGGAAGTCGGCGAGGGGAAACCGGGGGATATCGAGCTGCTCCAGGAACTGGCCAGCGGCCTGGGGCCGAGCAAGACCTTCTGCGCCCATGCGCCCGGCGCATCGATGCCGCTGGTCTCGGCGATCCAGTATTTCCGCGACGAGTTCGAGGCGGGCATCGCCCGCCCGGACGGGGCCTGAGCCACAGACGAGGTGACGCCATGGCGACGATACATGTGGACGGCCGGGCCTACGAGGTGGTGGGATCCCACAATCTGCTCCAGGCCTGCCTGTCGCTGGGTCTCGATGTGCCCTACTTTTGTTGGCATCCCGCCATGGGCAGCGTGGGCGCGTGCCGTCAGTGCGCGGTCAAGCAGTACAAGGACGAGGATGACACCCAGGGCATGCTGGTGATGTCGTGCATGGCCCCCGTCGAGGAGGCCATGCGGGTCTCGATCGACGACGAGGAGGCGTACGAGTTTCGCCGCAGCGTCATCGAGTGGCTGATGGCCAATCATCCGCATGACTGCCCGGTGTGCGAGGAGGGAGGGCATTGCCACCTCCAGGACATGACGGTGATGACCGGTCATGCCCGGCGCCGCTACCGTTTCCGCAAGCGTACGCACCGCAACCAGGACCTGGGCCCCTTCATCGCCCACGAGATGAATCGCTGCATCACCTGCTACCGCTGCGTGCGTTTCTATCGCGACTACGCCGGTGGCGAGGACCTCGGGGCCTTTGGCAGCAACGATAACGTCTACTTCGGCCGTTACCGTGAGGGTGCGCTGGAAAGCGCGTTTTCCGGCAACCTGACCGAGGTCTGTCCCACGGGTGTGTTCACCGATCGCACCCATTCCGACCACTATGTCCGCAAGTGGGACCTGCAGTTCGCCCCCAGTATCTGCCATCAGTGTGCGGTGGGCTGCAACACCAGCCCGGGCGAGCGTTACGGTGACATCCGGCGCATCGAGAATCGCTACCATGGAGAGGTCAACGGCTATTTCCTTTGCGATCGCGGGCGCTTCGGTCATGGCTATGTCAATCGAGACGACCGGCCTCGCCGTCCCGAGTGGCGAAACGTGGGAGAGGCGTCGGCCACCCCCCTGGAGGTCGATGCGGCGCTCGACCGTGGGGCAGATGCCCTGCGTCGCGCTCGCCGGATCATCGGCATCGGCTCCCCGCGCGCCAGTCTGGAGAGCAACCATCAGCTACGCGAGCTCGTTGGGGAGGCCAACTTTTCCAGCGGTGTCGTCGCGGCCGAGCAGGCCTGCCTGTCACGCATGGCCCGGCTCGCCCGCGAGAGCGGCCTGCCGGCGCCGAGCCTGCGCGAGGTCGAGGCCCACGATGCCATCCTGGTGCTCGGCGAGGATCCCCTACAGAGTGCGGCGCGGCTGGGGCTGGCGCTGCGTCGGGCGGTACTTGCCCGGGGTGAGGTGCTGGCCGAAGCACGCGACATTCCTGCCTGGAATGCCGAGGCGGTGATGACGCTGGCCCAGGGGGCTCGCCATCCGCTGTTCATCGCCTATCCTGCGGCCACCGGTCTTGATTCCCTCGCCGAGCATCACCTGGCCCTGGCGGAGGAGAATATTGCGCGCCTGGGGTTCGCCGTGGCCCACGCCATCGATGACCGGGCGCCGGCCGTCGACGACCTCGACGAGTCCACGCGCGAGGCGGCCAGACGCATCGCCGAGGCCCTGCTGGATGCGCAACGCCCGCTGGTGGTCAGCGGCGGCTCGCTAGCGTCGCCGGCGATCCTCGATGCCGCCGGCAATATCGCCCGCGCCTTGGCCGGCAGGCGGCGTCGCGGCGGCCTGACGCTGGTGCGCCGCGAAGCCAACAGCACCGGCGTCGAGTTGCTGGGCGGTCACCCCCTGGAGTGGGCCCTGGATGAGCTGAGCCGAGGCGCTGCCGATGCCCTGGTGGTGCTCGAGAACGATCTCTACCAGCGGCTTCCTCGCGCGCCGGTGGATCGAGCGCTGGAGGCGTCGGCGCTGGTGGTGGTACTCGATCACCAGCGCACACCGACCTGGCAACGCGCCCACCTGGGGCTGCCGGCGGCGAGCTTTGCCGAGGCCAGCGGCACCCTGGTCAGCCTCGAGGGCCGCGCGCAACGCTTCTTCGCTGTGCACGAGCCGCGTTACCACCGGCCCGAGTCGCGCATTCATTCCAGTTGGCGCTGGCTGCATGCGCTTGAGGCCACGCTGGAGCACCGCCAGGCCAGTGACGTCGGACTGGAGACGGTGATCCGCGCCTGTGCCGACCGTCATCCCGCCCTGGCGGCCATCATCGACGCCGCACCGGGAAACGACTACCGCATTGAGGGGCTCGAGCTGGCCCGGGCGCCGCATCGCTACAGCGGGCGAACGGCGATGCGTGCTCATCTCGATGTCAGCGAACCGCGACCCCCGTCGGACGCCGATACACCCTTCGTCTTCTCCATGGAGGGCTACAGCGGCAGCGACCGCCCCCGCAGTCTGGTCGCTTTTGCCTGGGCACCGGGCTGGAACTCGCCCCAGGCCTGGAACAAGTTCACCGACGAGGTGGGTGGGCATCTGCGTGGCGGCGACCCCGGCGTCAGGGTGCTCGAGCCTGGGTCCCGTGAAAGGTCCCATGAAAGGTCACATGGAAGGTCGCACGAAAGATCGAGTGAAAGCGGGTATGCCACGGAGGTTCCCGCGGCCTTCGCTGCCCGTGATGGCGAATGGCGGGTAGTGATCCTGCCGAGGCTCTTCGGCGGGGAAGAGACCTCATCGCTGTCGGCAGCGATCGCGGCGCGGGCTGGCGCATCGACCCTCACCCTGGCGGCCGACGATGCCCGCCGACTCGGCGTGACGGAAGGGGATTCCCTGTCGCTGGAGACCGCAGACACACGGAGGAACCTGCCCTTGCGGGTCGATCCATTGTTGCCACCGGGCCTGGTGGCGGTGCCGGCGGGTGTCGATCCGGCGCTGGCCTCGGGAGACTCGGCCCGGCTCGCGTTACCCGACTCGATGGGAGTAGAGACCCCATGAGTATGCTGACGCCAGCGGCCCTGGAGGCCCTTGACGCCATGCGCCATGTCCTGGCCATCCTGCTCGGCGTGATGGTGATGGCGGCGATTTTGACGGTGGTCGAGCGTCGCCTGCTGGGGCTCTGGCAGGATCGCTATGGCCCCAATCGGGTAGGGCCCTTCGGCTCGCTGCAGGTAGTCGCCGACCTGATCAAGATGCTGTTCAAGGAGGACTGGATCCCGCCCTTCGCCGATCGCTTCCTGTTCGTGCTGGCGCCGGCCATCGCCATGGCATCGCTGCTGCTGTCGTTCATGATCGTGCCTTTCACCCCCGCGTGGGGCGTGGCGGACCTGCATGTCGGCATCCTCTTCTTCTTCGCCATGGCCGGGATCAGCGTCTATGCCGTGCTGTTTGGCGGCTGGGCGAGCGGCAACAAGTATGCCCTGCTGGGCGCCATGCGCGTATCGGCGCAGACGCTCTCCTACGAAGTCTTCATGGGATTGTCGCTGATGGGCGTGGTGGCGATGGCCGGTTCCTTCAACATGCGCGACATCGTCGCCGCCCAGCAGAACCTATGGTTTATCGTGCCGCAGTTTCTCGGTTTCTGTACCTTCCTGTTCGCCGGGGTCGCGGTGACCCATCGTGCTCCCTTCGACCAGCCCGAGGCCGAGCAGGAGCTGGCCGATGGGTATCACATCGAATATTCGAGTCTGAAGTTCGGCATGTTCTTCCTCGGCGAATACCTCGGCATGCTGCTGGTATCGATGCTGATCGTGACCCTCTTTCTCGGTGGGTGGCACGGCCCCTGGTTGCCGCCCTTCCTGTGGTTCGCGATCAAGACCGCGGCCCTGCTCGTGCTGTTCATACTCTTGCGCGCCGCCTTGCCTAGGCCGCGCTATGACCGGGTGATGCAGTTCGGCTGGAAGGTCTGTTTGCCGCTGACCCTGATCAATCTACTCCTGACCGGTGCGGCCATCCTGTTGATCGCACCCGCGGGCAACTGAACGAGGAGACGAGTATGCGCCTGTCGCTGTTCTCCGCCATCGGGTCGCAACTGCGCACCCTGGGCATAGTGTTTGCGCATGCCTTTCGGCGGCGCGAGACGGTTTGCTACCCCGAGGAGGACGTCTACCTGCCGCCGCGCTATCGGGGCCGCATCGTGCTGACGCGGGACCCCGACGGGGAGGAACGCTGCGTGGCCTGCAATCTCTGCGCGGTGGCCTGTCCGGTCGACTGCATTGCCCTGGAAAAGGCCGAGGCGCAGGACGGACGCTGGTATCCAGGCTTCTTCCGCATCAATTTCTCGCGCTGCATCTATTGCGGCCTGTGCGAGGAGGCCTGCCCGACCTCGGCGATCCAGCTCACGCCGGATTTCGAGATGAGCGAGTACCGCCGCCAGGAGCTGGTCTACGAGAAGCATGACCTGTTGATCGATGGCCCCGGCAAGGATCCCGAGTATCGCTTCTATGCGGTGGCCGGGCTGGCGATCGCCGGCAAGGACAAGGGCCAGGCCAAGGACGAGAAGGCGCCGGTCGATGTGAGGACGCTGATGCCCTAGTCGAGAGGGACAGAATATGGAAATTGCCTTCTATCTGAGCGGTGGGGTCGCCGTGTTGGCGACACTGGGAGTCATCACCAGCCTTCACCCGGTGCATGCACTGCTCTACCTGATCGTTTCGCTGATTGCCGTGGCGATGGTGTTCTTTGCCCTCGGGGCGCCCTTCGCCGGCGTGTTGGAGATCATTGTCTATGCAGGCGCGATCATGGTGCTGTTCGTGTTCGTGGTGATGATGCTCAATCCCGGACCGCTGGCGAAGGCCAGAGAGCGGGCCTGGCTGCGGCCGCGTATCTGGCTGGGACCCTCGGTGCTCGCGGCGGTGCTTCTGGCGGTGCTTCTTGCCACCCTGTGGCGCGGCGATCCGGGGCCGGTCGTCGAGGGCGAGATGCTGACTGCCAGGGCGGTGGGCACGACGCTGTTTGGACCCTGGCTGATCGTCGTCGAATTGTCCGCCTTCCTGCTACTGGCCGCGCTGGTCACGGCCTCACACCTGGGCCAGGCGGGGTCGAGCCGGGAGCCGGACCCGACCACCGCGAGGGAGGAGTCATGAGCGGCGTCCCCATAGAGCATGGCCTGGTCCTGGCGATGGTGCTGTTCGCGCTGGGTCTGGCAGGGCTGATGATCCGCCGCAATATGCTGTTCATGCTGATGAGCCTGGAGATCATGCTCAATGCGACCGGGCTGGCCTTCATTGTCGCCGGCACGGCCTGGGGGCAACCCGAAGGGCAGGTAATGTTCCTGCTGGTGATCACCCTGGCGGCGGCGGAGGCCAGTGTGGGACTGGCGTTGCTGCTTCAGTTGCACCGCCGCTTCCGGACGCTGGATATCGACGCCATCAGCAGGATGCGCGGATGAGGGAGTCCCGATGAGCTGGCTACTGCCGTTGACGTTTCTGCTGCCGCTTGGCGGCATGCTCGCCCTGGTGCTGTGGAGAGGCGACCCGGGCAGACGCCTTTGCGTCGCGATCGGTGTGGGCAGTGCCGGAGGGGCCGCGCTGGTTACGGCGTTCATTGTGACGCAGTTTCTCGCCACACCCGAACCCCACACGGTCACCTTGTGGACCTGGATCGCGGTGGGCAACTTCCGACCCACCATTGGCCTGGCGCTTGATGGTCTGTCGCTGACCCTGCTGGGTGTCATCACCGGTGTGGGGTTCCTGATCCACCTGTTCGCGGCCTGGTACATGCACGATGAGCCGGGCGTACGGCGCTTCTATGCCTACCTGAATCTCTTCGTCGCCAGCATGGTATTGCTGGTGTTGGGGGATAACCTGCTGTTGCTGTTCCTCGGCTGGGAGGGTGTCGGCCTGTGCAGCTACCTGTTGATCGGCCACTATCATCAGGTTGAGGCTAACGGTCGGGCCGCCTTCAAGGCCTTCATCGTCACACGCACCGGGGATGTCTTCCTGGCCATTGGCCTCTTCCTGCTGTTCCACCAGTTGGGCACCCTGAATATCGCCCTGGCCCTCGAGCGCGTCCCGGCGTTATGGGCCGAGGGCGATCCCATGGTCGAGCTGGCAGCGTTGCTGTTGCTGGCCGGGGCGCTGGGCAAGTCGGCGCAGCTGCCGCTGCATACCTGGCTGGCCGATGCCATGGCCGGCCCGACACCGGTCTCGGCGCTGATCCATGCAGCGACCATGGTCACCGCCGGTGTCTACCTGATCGCCCGGATGCACGAGGTTTTCTTGCTGGCCCCGGGTGTGCTCTACCTGACCGGTGTGATCGGGGCCCTGACGCTGCTCTCGGCCGGTTGCGCCGCCCTGGCGCAGACCGATATCAAGCGCGTCCTGGCCTATTCGACGATGAGCCAGATCGGCTACATGTTCCTCGCCCTGGGGGTCGGCGCCTTCGAGGCGGCGGTCGTGCATCTGATGACCCATGCGTTCTTCAAGGCGCTGCTGTTCCTGTCTGCCGGCGCGGTGATCGTCGGTTGCCACCACGAGCAGGACATGCGGCGGCTGGGCGGGCTGTGGCGGCGCCTGCCACTGGCCTATGCCGGCTTCATCGCCGGTGGCGCAGCCTTGGTGGCCTTGCCGCTGGTATCCGCCGGCTTCTACAGCAAGGACGAAATCCTGTGGCGGGCGCTGGTTTCCGGTCAGGTGGAACTGCTGGCGGCCGGGCTGCTCGGGACCTTTCTGACCTCGCTCTACACCCTGCGACTCATCGTGCATACCTTCCACGGGGAGCCGCGCAGCGAGAATGCCCGCCAGGCCCGTCCGGGGCATGGCTGGGCCCACGCCGTGCCGCTGATACTGCTGGTACTGCTGTCAACCTTCTTCGGGGCCTGGGTCGAGCCGCCCCTGGCGGGGGTGTTTCCCGAACCAGACGAAGGATCGTCGCTCGGGCATACGCTGCTCGAAGTCGGCGCCATCAGCATCGTCCTCTCGGGCTTGGCCCTGGGGGGCTGGCTCCTGTGGCGCCGGGGCAACTGGCTCGAGGGCCCCTCGGCGCAAGGCCCTGGCGCGGCCCTGTGGCGGCTCTGGTACCACGACTGGGGAAGCGATGCCCTATATGACCGGCTGCTGGTGCAGCCCTATCGCCAGCTGGTGGGGTGGCTGCGCGATGATGCCATCGATTCGCTCGTCACGGGTGTCGCGCGACTGGCCTGGTGGTCGCATCTTGGTCTGGCTCGGACCCAGACGGGCCAGCTGCGTCTGTACCTGGTCATCCTGTCGCTGGGCGTCGTGCTGATACTGCTGGTGCTGGCTGTCGGCGTGTGAAGCGCGATGCGTGAAGGGCGGGAGGCGCGAATGCGAGAGAGCGACATCGACATGACAAGAGGCCCATTACCGGGAGTGCAAGCTTCATGATGCTGGTCTGGCTGATCCTGATCCCGTTCCTCGGCGGACTGCTCGCCTGGCGTGGGGAGACCTGGAGCGACAGTGCCCCGCGCTGGACGGCGCTGGCCAGCATGTTGCTGGTATTGCTGGTCTGTCTGGGCCTGTGGTGGGTCGGCGATTACCGGCCGCTGGTTGCTGACGAGGCGGCGGCCCCACGCTGGGCGATGGAGTGGCGTCTCGCCTGGATTCCGCGCTTCGGGATCGAGTTTCACCTGGCGCTTGACGGCTTGTCGCTGGTACTGGTTGCGCTGACCGGCCTGCTCGGGGTGCTCGCGGTGCTCTGCTCGTGGCGGGAGATTGACCACGGGGTGGGCTTCTTCCATCTCAACTTGTTGTGGATCCTGGCTGGTGTGATCGGGGTCTTCCTGGCCATCGATCTGTTCCTGTTCTTCCTGTTCTGGGAAGTCATGCTGGTCCCGATGTTTTTCCTGATCGCGCTGTGGGGCCACAGCGGCCCAGCCGGGAGGACGCGCATCCGGGCGGCGACCAAGTTCTTTCTCTATACCCAGGCCAGCGGCCTGTTGATGCTGGTGGCGATCCTCGGCCTGGTCTTCGCGCACCATGCCTCTGGCGGTGTTTATTCCTTTGATTATGCGGTGCTGCGCGAGACGCCGCTTTCAGACACTACGGCGATGTGGCTCATGCTGGGCTTCTTCATTGCCTTCGCCGTCAAGCTGCCGGTGGTTCCCCTGCATGGCTGGCTTCCCGATGCCCATGCGCAGGCACCCACGGCGGGCAGTGTGCTGCTGGCCGGTATCCTGCTCAAGACTTCCGCCTACGGACTGCTGCGTTTCGCTCTGCCGCTGTTTCCCGAGGCCTCCCAGGCACTCGCGCCGGTGGCCATGGGGTTGGGACTGCTGGGTATCTTCTACGGTGCCCTGTTGGCCTGCGGCCAGCAGGACATCAAGCGATTGATCGCCTACACCAGCATTTCGCACATGGGCTTCGTGCTGGTGGGGGTCTATGCCGGCACCGAACTGGCGTTGCAGGGGGTAGTCATGCTGCTCGTGGCGCATGCCCTGTCCAGTGCCGGCCTCTTTCTCCTCAGCGGTCAGCTCTTTGAGCGTCTACATACCCGTGACATGCGCGAAATGGGCGGGCTCTGGGACCGGCTTCCGGTCATACCCGCCTTCACCCTCTGCTTTGTTGTTGCCTCACTTGGGATGCCGGGAACGGCGAACTTCGTCGGTGAGTTCATGATCCTGTTCGGCAGTTTCCCGGCGGTGCCGTGGATCGTCGCCATCGCTACCGTGGGTATGTTGCTGGCGGCCATCTATTCCTTGCTGCTGATGCAGCGGGTACATTTCGGGCGCGCTCGGGAGGAGGGACGGCTCGCCGGCCCCGACCGACGTGAAACTGCCATGATGCTGGGCTTGCTGCTGTTAGTGCTATGGCTGGGGCTCTATCCCCAGCCATTGCTGGACACCTCCGCTGACACCGTGGCGGATATCGAGCGGCTATTCGGTGAAACCGATACGGGCCGTGACGACTCGTCGAGGGCACAAGCTCCGGTGGAGGGCCGCTGATGTTGACCGCAACGCACCTGTTGGCCCTTATGCCGGTGATCCTGGTCGCCGCCACGGTTCTGGTGGTGATGCTGGGCATCGCCTGGCGGCGGCGGCATACACCCGCGGCGCTGGTTACCGCGGCGGGCCTCGGGCTGTCGCTGTTGGCGTTGCTGCTTGTCTCGCCGATGGCGCCGATCGAGACGCCGCTGATGGTCATCGATGGCCTGGCGCTATTCGCGATGACCTGGATCCTGCTCGCTGCACTGGCCAGCATCGGCTTGGCGCATGCCTACCTTGGCGGTTTTGCCGGTCCACGCGAAGAATTCTACCTGCTGCTGCTGAGTGCCACGACGGGGGCCATGGTGCTGGTGGCCAGCCGCCACCTGGCGACCCTCTTCCTCGGCCTGGAACTGCTATCGATGCCGCTCTACGGCATGCTTGCCTATGCATTCCACGAGCGACGCTCCCTGGAGGCGGGCATCAAGTATCTGGTGCTGTCGGCGGCGGGAACGGCCTTCCTGCTGTTCGGCATGGCCCTGCTGTATGCCCAGAGCGGGCGACTCGACCTGGCGGGACTCGCCGCATCACTCGTCGAGCCGGGCGTCTGGGCGCTGTCCGGCGCCGCCCTGATGCTGGTCGGCCTGGGCTTCAAGTTGTCCATCGTGCCCTTCCATCTCTGGACCCCGGATGTCTACGAAGGGGGGCCGGCCCCTGCGGTGATGTTTCTGGCCTCGGTCAGCAAGCTGGCGGTATTCGTCGTCCTGCTGCGACTGGTACTGGCCGTGCCGGCATTCCAGGGGTTGGAGGGCGTGATGGGTGCGCTGGCGTTGATCAGCATGCTGGTGGGTAACCTGCTGGCGCTGGCCCAGTCGAACCTCAAGCGCCTGCTCGCCTATTCGTCGATCGCCCATTTCGGCTATCTGCTGGTGGCGCTGGCGGTGGTCAATGGCGCGACTCTCGAGACCGGAATGGTCTATCTGGTTACCTATCTGGTGGCGACCCTTGGGGCTTTAGGCGTGATCACCCTGATGTCCACTCCCTGGCGGGGAGAAGAGGCGACGGCCCTCCATGAGTATCGTGGCCTCTTCTGGCGGCGTCCCTTCCTGGCAGGTGTGCTCACCGTCTGCCTGCTGTCGCTGGCCGGCATCCCCCCGACGATCGGGTTTATCGGCAAGTTCTACATCATCGCGCTGGGTGTCGAGGCCGAGCGCTGGTGGCTGGTAGCGGGTATCGTCCTGGGCAGTGCCATCGGACTCTATTACTACCTGCGCGTGCTGGTCACGCTATATCTGCCTGGGCCGCGCATGCCAAGATTCGATGCACCTGAAGACTGGCATCGCCGTGCCGGCGGCCTGGTGGTGGTCGGCCTGGCGCTGCTGGTGCTGTTGCTGGGGGTGTATCCCATCCCTCTCATTGAATCTCTGGAATGGGTCATGGCGATGAAGCGCGCTTGAAAGCACGCGTTCCTGTGGCTGAAACAAGTATCGGAGACCTGGCGAGCGTCGCATCGGACATCCTGTGTTGGCTGGCGATGGTGTGCCGCTGAATGAAGCCATACAACGCGAAGGGCCACCCGAAGGTGGCCCTTTTCTCTAGCGTACGTCGTGCCGCCACTCACTCAGTTGCTGGTGGCTTCGTCGGGATTGCGGGCGTTGTAGTAGGCCTGCTCCGAGATGGTGTGGTAATTGACGACCTTGTCCTGGAAGGTGCGATAGGACTCGTGGATGCGACCGGCCAGTTCGCTGGACTCGGCAAGCTCGGCCACCACGTCGGCGGAATGCTCCTGGGCCTGGGCCAGGACGTCGTCAGGCAGGCGGCGCAGTTCCACGTCGTGCTCGTCGACCAGCGTTTGCAGCGCGTCATTGTTGCGAGCGGTGTACTCGTCGAGGACGTCGGCGTTGATGTCGCGCACGGCTGTCTTCAGGATCGCCTGTAGATCCGCTGGCAATGACGCCATGGCCTCCTCGTTGATGATCGCCTCGAACATCACGGTCGGCTCGTGCCAGCCGGGATAATAGTAATAGTCGGCGGCCTGGTGCAGGCCGAAGGCCAGATCGTTGTAGGGCCCGATCCACTCGGTGGCATCGATGGCACCCGATTGCAGCGAGGTGAAGATCTCACCGCCCGGCATGTTGACGATCGCCACGCCCATGCGGTCCATCACCTCGCCGCCGAGGCCCGGCATGCGCATCTTGAGGCCATCCAGGTCATCGACCGAGTTGATTTCCTTGTTGTACCAGCCGCCCATCTGCACGCCGGAGGCGCCAGCGACCAGCACGTCGACACCGAAGTCGTCATAGAGCTCGTTCCAGAGTTCCATGCCGCCACCGTAGTGTAGCCAGGCGTTCATTTCCTGAGCGTTCATGCCGAAGGGGACGGCGGCGAAGAACTGCGCGGCCGGCGCCTTGCCCTTCCAGTAGTAGGAGGCGGAGTGGCCGAGCTCGGCCGTGCCCTCGGCAACGGCGTCAAACACCTCGAAGCCCGGCACCAGCTGGCCGGCACCGAAGACCTCGATGGTCAGGCGGCCATCGGACATCTCATCGACGAGTTGGGAGAGGCGCTCCGGCCCTTGGCCGACGCCCGGAAAGTTCTTCGGCCAGGAAGTGACCATCTTCCATTCGAAGGTCTCTTGGGCCTGGGCAGTGTTGTCGACGCTTGAGACGAGCAGCAGGCCGGCGGAGGCGCCGGTCATGGCCACGGCAATGGCGAGTGATCTGAGTTTCATGGAATTCCCTCTGGGTATGGGGTGTTGTTATGAGCGCCCCGATCGGGGCGGGCTGGCGAGTGGAAGCGACCAGGGCCGCCTGAGCAGCACCGCCAGCGGTGCCGAGAACGCCAGTTGCTCCTCTGTGCCACGCTTTCTCTTGCCACATTAGCGTTGCTGGCGGTAGGCAGCCAGCGACTGATCTCACGCATGCCGTTCAGAACTGCGTCGGAAGCCAGGTGGCAAGCCCCGGAAACCAGGCAAGCGCGAGCAACATGCACAACTGCAAGATGATGAAGGGCACGACCCCCTTGTAGATCGCCGAGGTGGGCACCGACTCCGGCGCCACGCCGCGCAGGTAGAAGAGTGCGAAGCCGAAGGGCGGGGTCAGAAACGATGTCTGCAGATTGATGGCGATCATGATGCCCAGCCAGATCGGATCCAGCCCCATGGCCAGCAGGATCGGGCCGACGATGGGCACGACCACGAAGGTGATTTCGATGAAATCGAGAATGAAGCCGAGCAGGAAGATCACCAGCATCACGATCAGCGTGGCGCCCACGACGCCGCCGGGCATGCCCTCGAAGAGCTCGGTGACCAATTCCTCGCCACCGTAGGCGCGGAACACCAGTGAGAACAACGCCGCCCCGATCAGGATCAGGAACACCATGGTGGTCACGTGAACCGTCGATTGCAGGACCTCCTTGAGCGTGGCGAGGTTCAGGCGGCGATAGGCGAGTGACAGGATAAAGGCGCCAAAGGCACCGACACCCGCCGCCTCAGTGGGGGTGGCGAAGCCGCCGAGAATCGAGCCGAGCACGATTACGATCAGCACGATGGGCGGGACCAGCCCCTTGAGCAACAAGAGCCCCAGGCCGCCTTGATGACCCAGCTCGTCCATCAGTTCCTGACGATCGGCGGCGGGTGCCGAGGCCGGACGAAGCCAGGCCACCAGGGCGACATAGGCGATATAGAACGCCACCAGGATCAGGCCGGGGACCAGGGCGCCCATGAACAGGTCACCCACCGATACCGTCTTGGGGCTGAAGATGCCCATGGAGAGCTGGGCCTGCTGATAGGCGGAGGACAGCACGTCACCCAGTAGCACCAGGGCGATGGAAGGCGGAATGATCTGACCCAGGGTGCCGGTGGCACAGATCGTGCCGGTGGCCAGGGGCATGCTGTAGCCGCGCTTGAGCATGGTGGGCAGCGACATCAGGCCCATGGTAACCACGGTGGCGCCGACGATGCCGGTAGAGGCGGCCAGCAGCATGCCCACGAGGGTGACCGAAATGCCCAGACCCCCGCGCAGCGAACCGAACAGCAGCGCCATGGCATCGAGCAGATTTTCGGCGACCTTGGACTTTTCCAGCAGCACGCCCATCAGGACGAAGAGCGGCACCGCCAGCAGCGTCTGGTTGGTCATGATGCCATAGAGGCGGTTGGGGAAGGCGCCGAGATACCCGCCATCGAAATTGGCATCGATGCCCAGAGACTCGAGACCCAGACCCAGACCGGCAAAGGCCAGCGCGGTGCCGGCCAGCGACAGGGCAACCGGATAGCCGAACATCAATACGATACAGATGACGGCGAAGAGCACCAGTGGCATGAGCTCCAGCATCAGAGGCGCTCCTCGAGGTGGGGGTCGTCGTCATCCGCGGGTGGCGAGATGCGCCCGGTGAGGATCATGAATTTTCGGGTGGCCTCCACCAGGCCCTGCAGGATCATCAAGCCACCAAATAGAGGAATCAGCGTCTTGAGCAGGAAGACCGCCTGGATGCCGCCGGTGTCTGGCGAGCCCTCGAAGATTCGCCAGGACTTGCCCACGTACCCAAGGCTGGTGAGGATCACGAAGATCATCACCGGCAGCAAGAGGAAGATGGTGCCGAGCAGGTCGACCAGCGCCTTGCGGCGCGGCGACATGGCGCGATAGAAGATGTCTACCCGCACATGACCGTCGTGCTTGAGGGTCCAGGCGGCGGCGAGCATGAAGACCACCGCATGCATGTACATCACCGATTCCTGCATGGGGATGCTGTTGAAGCTGAACACATAGCGCAGCACCACGATCAGGAACTGGATCAGCATCATCGCCAGCACCAGCCAGGAGAGGCTTTTGCCGAGCCGTTCCGAAGCGCTGTCGAGCCAGGCGATCAAACCCGGCAGCTCGCGAGAGTCGGCCATGGAGGGGGTCTCGTTGTGGGTGTCCGGTCGATAAGGGCCGCCATGGTGGCATATCCACATGCGGGAGGCGGGTCGGCCTGTTTAACGTTGTCTACACGATAGTACCGCCGATGCGCTGGGACGGTAGGACCATGGTGCATGATGATGCAAAAAAGTCAGGACGGCGTCATGCAAGACAGGCGGCCAGGCACGCCTCGGGGAGCCGCACGTCCACGGCGATCGGCAGATGATCGGAGAAGAGGTGATCGAGGACGCGTACCTCGTCGGCTTCCAGCGAATCGGAGAGCAGGATGTGATCCAGAGCCCGACTGGGTTGCCAGGAGGGATAGCTGAGCATCTGGCGGACCGGGTGCAGTGGCAGAGAAGCACAGAAGCGATCATGGCCGTGGAGTTGTTCGGGTGTGCAGTTCAGATCCCCCATCACCACCACATGGCGCAGGGGTTGAATGATCTCACTGAGATAATTGAGCTGGCGCACGCGACCGCGATGGCTGAGCGCCAGATGGGCCACGAAGAGGTGCAGGGCATCGGGGCCTTCGCCGAAGCGAGCGTGAATGGCGCCACGGCCGGGCAGGGTGCCCGGCAGTCGGTGCTCAATGATATGCGCCGGCGCGAGTCGCGACAACAGGCCGTTGCTGTGCTGGGCGATACGCCCCAGATTGCGATTCAGCTGTTGGAAATGATGAGGAAAGCCGGCACGGGTGGCCAGGTATTCGACCTGGTTGACGTGCCCCGAACGGAAACTGCCTCCATCGACCTCCTGCAGGCCGACGATGTCGAAGCGACCCATCACTTCGCCCATCAGGTCCAGGCGGCGCTGCCGCTTGGGATGCGGCAGCAGATGTTGCCAACTGCGCGTCAGGTAATGGTGATACGCCGAGGTCTGGATACCTACCTGAAGATTGAAAGTGAGCAACTTCAGGTGGCCGTCCTTGAGCACAGGAGTCCGAGCGTTGGCCAGACGGTGTGCCATCTCAGTCAGCTCGCTCCTCGCGGACCTGCTCCACTAGGGCGCCAGCAATCTGCGGCATGTTGTCGAGGCTACCTGCCTGCCCCGGCGTGACGACGTAGCGACCATCGATGATGAGCGCCGGCACGCCCCTGAGCTGCATGGCGCGCATGCGGGAATGGGCCTGATTGACCTGGCTCTTGACGCCGAAAGAGCTCAAGGCTTCCTGGGCCTCTTCCTCGCTGACGCCGTAATCACTGAAGAAAGCCGCGATGTCGTCGGCGTCGGTGAGACTTTCTCCTTCCTCGTGGATGGCATGAAAGAAGTCCTCATGGACGGCATCGAGGATGTCGAGTTCCTGCGCCGCGTAGAACGCCAGGGCATGCTGGTTCCAGTCACCGCCCATGGTGGCGGGCATGCGTTGGAAGGCCACATCCTCGGGTTGCTCAGCGACCCAGGCGTTGAGGGGATCTTCCAGGTTGTAGCAGTGTGGGCAGCCATACCAGAAAGCCTCGGTCACTTCGATGCGATCATCCCCGACGCGAGTTTCCACCGGCTCATCGAGGACCGTGTAATGTTCGCCTTCGACCGGCGTAGAAGCAAAGGCAGGCGTCGACAGACCCAGGCCAGCGATGGCGACCAATAAAGACTTGATCATCGTTTTATTTCTCCTCGGAGGAACGTGAAAAATAGCAGAGCAGGAAACTCGCTGGCTTGGAACCCCCGGCGCGCCAGGGGTTCCCCGCGCGGCCCGGAAACGACAAGGGCGGCCGTCGGGCCACCCTTATGGCGGGCATTGCGATAACCGGCGTCGGCGTCAGTGGAGGCCGAGCACATAGTTGGCGACAGCCTCCATGTCTTCATCGCTCATCTTGGACGCGATATCGCCCATCATGTTGGCCGGATCATTGTTCCGTTCGCCGGCGGCGAACGCCTGCAGCGTGGAGAGGGTATAGTCGTCGACCTGGCCAGACAGCGCCGGGTAGACAGCGGAACCGATGCCGACACCCGTCGGGGTGTGGCAGGCGGCACAGGCCGGAATACCCTTGGACGCATCGCCGGCTCGGTAGAGCTCGCGGCCGCGCTCGACGAGCATCTCGTCGGAGTCGGCCTGGCCCAGATTGGCGTCTTGATCGGCGTAGTAGGCGGCCACGTCCCAGGCATCCTGATCGGAGAAGTCGTCCACGAGGCCGGCCATCTGCGCCACGACGCGTTCGCCGTCACGAATGTCCATGATCTGCTTGGCCAGGTAGGAGGCCTGCTGGCCGGCCAGGTGAGGGAAGGCCGGTGATGGGCTGATGCCTTCCTGACCGTGACAGGCGACACAGGTCTGTGCTTTCTCGCTGCCGGCCGCGGCATCCGCGTCGGCGGCTAAATCCGCGTGGGCGGCGCCAACGGCGCCCATGGTGATTGCCAGGCTTGCCAGTAACTTTCTCATCGCTGATCCACTATGCCGTTATGTTATTGACCGGTATCTACCCTGAGTGCCGCCCACCTTGCGAAGTCAGGCCAAGCCGGGCGTGTCTGCTGCCTTGATGGTGCGATGGTTCGCGGTCATCGAAGACGCGGTGATACACTAGTGTGTCCCGGGTCGCAGACAGAAGATAGTGCAGTATAACGAATCACCCCGGCCGCGGGAATGCAAGCTGCGGCCCTGCCACCCCCGACCATCGTCAGGACCCGCCCGCATGCCGTCACATAGCCATTCGCTCAACGCGTCACTCAACTACCAGACCGCGAGTTTTCTCACCAGTGCCCCGACCCTTGCCGGCTGCCCGCCCGACGAAGGTGCCGAGGTGGCATTCGCCGGGCGTTCCAATGCCGGTAAGTCCAGTGCTATCAACACCTTGACCCACCAGAGAGCCTTGGCGCGGATCTCCAAGACGCCGGGGCGTACCCAGCTGATCAACTTCTTTACGCTGGAGAATGCCAGCGATCGGCGCCTGGTCGACCTGCCCGGTTACGGTTATGCCAAGGTGCCCGAGTCGGTCAAGCTGGAGTGGCAGCGCCATCTTTCCGAATACCTGCAGCGGCGAAACTCCTTGCGTGGCCTGGTACTGGTAATGGACGTGCGCCATCCGCTGACGGAGTTCGACCAGACTCTGCTTGGCTGGGCCGACGACAAGAGCATGCCGGTGCACATCCTGCTGACCAAGGCCGACAAGCTGAAGAGCGGCGCGGCCAAGAGTGCGCTGCAGCAGGTGCGTAGCCGTCTGCGCGAATGGGACGATCTGGTGTCGATTCAGCTGTTTTCCGCGCTGAAGAAACAGGGCATCGAGGAGGCACATGCGCGCCTGAACCAGTGGCTGCTCGGCGAGGCCGTCGAAAGCTAGCGTTTTTCCAGCCAGGCCAGCAGCTCGGGCAGCTCCCTGACATGCGATAGCCGGTGAATGCCCGTCGGCAGGCCGGTATCGGCACTGGCGATCCAGGCCACCGGCATGCCCAGCCGCCACGCCGGCAGGGCATCCTCCTGCCACGAATCCCCTACGTGCAAGGTCTCTGAGGGCTGCGTCTCCAGCCGCGACAGTGCGGTCAGGAAAGGGCGCGGGTCGGGTTTGGGCGTGCAGAGCTCGCCTGCCGCGATGGCGATTGGAAAGTGGCGCTGCCAGCCCAGTCGGGCGATATCGACATTGCCGTTGGTTATGCTCGCCAGACGATAGCGCAGCGCCAGTGTCTCGAGCATGGCTTCCACCTCGGCGTGGGGCGTCACGTCGTGTCGAAGCTCCAGGAAGCGCTGCATGCCGAGGCCGGCCCAGCGCGCCGCGTCGTGCTCGGACAGGGCGTAGTCTCGCAGCAGCGAGGCGAGGGCGTGTTCGCGAAGCCAGGTAAAGTCACTGCGCCGCTCGGGATGCCGCTGAGCTAGTTTGAGCCGACGTTCCTGATAGGCCGCCAGAGGAAAGCGTTCGGCGAAGCGCTCGGTCGGTGTGTCGCCTGATTGTTCCAGCCAATCGGCAAGTGCCGCGTCGAGCCATACGTAGTGACCGGTTTCGGTGCGCTCCATCACGCCATGGTTGTCCCAAAGCGTATCGTCCAGATCGAAGGTAATGGCTCTCAGTTTGGCGGCTGTCATGGCAGGTCACCCGGGACGTGGGGGTCGTCGAAGGTATTCGCGGGTACTGACTTGTCCCATTGGCTCCCGCGTCGAAGGGCACGGGGATGCGCGGCATCGTAGCTGGCCGCCAGGTGTTGCCAGTCGAGGTGAGTGTAGACCTGGGTCGTCGCGAGATCGGCGTGGCCGAGCAGCTCCTGCACGGCGCGCAGATCCTGGCTCGATTCCAGCAGATGGCTGGCGAAGGAGTGGCGTAGCCGGTGAGGGTGCAGCGACTCGGCGAGCCCGCGACGTCGGGCGAGCTCATCGAGGCGTTTCTGGATGGCACGATGCCCCAGCCGAGCGCCCCGGAGCCCGACGAACAGTGCCGCCTCGTCGCTGCCGGTCAGCTGGCCGCGCACGGCGAGCCAGGCATCCAGCGCCTGTCGCGCCCGCCGCCCGACCGGCACCTGTCGAGGCTTGCCGCCCTTGCCGAGCACACGGACGCGCTGAGGCTGCAGATGGCCGAGGTCCAGCGCGGCCAGTTCGGCGAGGCGCAGCCCGCTGGAGTAGAACAACTCGAGCATCGCCTGGTCGCGCAGCGCCAGGGGTGAGCCGTCGTGGGGAGTGTCGAGAAAGCCCGCCAGCTGATCAACGTCCAGTGGCTTGGGAAGATGTTTGGGCTGGCGCGGCGCCTGTACCAGGGCCATGGGGTTATGGGCGAGCAGGCCGGCCTGGACAAGATGGGCGGCGAAGCGCGAGATCGCCGCGCGACGGCGGGCGAGACTGCGTGGTGCAAGTCCCCGGCTGCGCTCGGCGCCGAGAAAGCGGCGTAGCAGTCCGACATCGAGGCGCGTCCAGGTGTCGATCTCGCGCGCATCGAGGAACGCGGCCAAGGCGTCCAGGTCGCGTCGATATGCGCTCACCGTCGCCGGACTGGCGGTGCGTGCCAGGGCGTCCAGGAACGCCCGCAGCTCACTTTTCAGCGGCCCTCGAGGCGGTGGCGCATGATCATTCATGGGGATGGCGCGCCAGGCCGACCAATAAACGAGCCACCACGTCGCCGACATATTCCGTGAACAGCGTATCCATGCTGGCGCGAAAGTGGTCGGGGTCGTGACTCGCCAGCACCAGATAGCCCAAGGGTTCGCCATGCGTCAGCCGGGTCAGCACACAGGAGCCGGCCGTGCGCGGGGCCGGCGCGTGGGGCAGCAGTCGCTTCCAGTCGGTGGGCGTCAAGCGCGTGCAGCGGCTGACGCGGCTGTCGAGCAGTGCAGAGAGACGCTGGCCGGCATGGTCGTCGAGCACATGCCGGGGCGGCTGTGGCGGTCGTGGTTCCTCGTCGGTGAGGCTGGCCGGACACCAGAGAGCGATAGATGGCGTATTGAAGCGTTCGCTGAGTTGCGTGGCCAGCGCTTGTCCCAGGGCATCGTTGTTCTCCGCTTCGAGCAGCGCCAGCACCAGCTCGCGGGTACGCCGGTACTGGGTCTCGTTGTGACGCGCCGACTCCAGCAGCTGTTCGAGGCGCCATTCGGTCTGTTCGGCGCGCGAACGCAGGTCATGCACCAGGCGCTCGAGCAGTGAGGTCGTGCCATGGGCCTCCGGGTGCGGAATACGCAACTGCTGAAGCAGGCCTTCACGGCCGACGAAGAAATCGGGATGGCGAGCCAGCCATTGAGCCACTCGATCCGGGTCCAGCGTCTTGCGGGGTTCGGGGGCGGCGCGAGTCATGACGAACTCCTTTAAGGGTGGGGCGTCAGCCCGATACGATCAGGGCAGCGCGACGCGGCCATCGAAGACACGCACGGCCGGCCCTATCATGCTCAGGTGCGCATCGTCGCCGGCCCATTCGATCTGTAGGTCGCCGCCGGGAAGATGTACGGTGACCGGGCTTTCCAGCCGACCGCGACGGATGCCACTGGCCACGGCGGCGCAGGCGCCGGTACCGCAGGCCAGCGTCTCGCCGCTGCCGCGCTCATACACTCGCAAGCGAATCCCGTGGGGCGAGACGACCTGCATGAAGCCGACGTTGACGCGGTTCGCGAAACGCGGGTGCGCCTCGATGGCGGGCCCCAGGCGCTCGACCGGCGCGGTATCGACATTGTCGACCTCGAGCACCGCGTGGGGATTGCCCATGGATACGATCCCGACCTCGACTCGCTCATCGCCCACCTCGAGCGGATGCAGCAGGCAATCTTCAGCGGCATCGAAGGGCAGGGCATGCGGCGCAAAGCGCGGCGTGCCCATGTCGACCCGGACCCGATCGAGGTCTTCGATGACGAGAGTGAGCGGGCCGCCGGCGGTTTCCACCCGGATCTCGCGCTTATGGGTCAGCCGATGTTCGCGCACGAAGCGTGCGAAGCAGCGCGCGCCATTGCCGCAGTTTTCCACCTCACTGCCATCGGCATTGTAGATGCGATAGCGGAAGTCCATCTCCGGGTCACGGGGCGGCTCGACGATCAACAGCTGGTCGAAGCCGATGCCGAAACGGCGATCCGCCAGGTGGCGAATCTGCTCGTCGAACAGGTGGGCGCGCTGGGTGACCAGGTCGACCACCATGAAGTCGTTGCCGAGGCCATGCATCTTGGTGAAGTGCAGCAGCATCAGCTGGCCTCCCCGTCGGCGTCGTTCGGGAGCAGGGCTTCACCGGCCCAGAGGTCCTCGAGGCGCTCGCGCCGCCGCACCAGATGAGCCTGATCGCCCGCGACCATTACCTCGGCGGGTCGCGGCCGGCTATTGTAGTTCGACGCCATCACAAAGCCGTAGGCACCGGCGGAGCGTACCGCCAGCAGATCGCCCGCAGTGATCGCGAGTTCACGGTCCTTGCCGAGGAAGTCGCCGGTCTCGCAGACCGGGCCGACCACGTCGAAGGTGGCGGTATCGCGTACATGGCGGGTATCCACCGGCAAGATGGTCTGCCAGGCTTGATAGAGGGCAGGGCGGATCAGGTCATTCATGCCGGCATCGACGATGGCGAAGTGCTTGGTCTCGCCGGGCTTGAGGAACTCCACGCGCGTCAGCAGCACTCCGGCGTTGGCCGCAATCGACCGGCCCGGCTCGAACAGCAGGGTCAGGCGCTCGCTGCCCGGCCAATCGGCGAGACGCTCGAGCAGCGCGGTGACGTAGTCGAAGGGCTGCGGTGGGCGCTCATGGTGATAGGGCACCCCGAGCCCGCCGCCGAGGTCCAGATGCTCGATCTCGATGCCACGCTCACGCAGCCGCGCGAGCAGTGCCAGCAGGCGATCCAGCGCATCCAGGAAGGGCGAGAGCTCGGTGAGCTGCGAACCGATATGACAATCCAGGCCGACGATCGTCAGATTGGGCAGCGAAGCGGCCAGTTCGTAGACGGCCAGTGCCTCATCCACCGGAATGCCGAACTTGTTGTCCTTGAGTCCGGTGGAGATATAGGGGTGGGTGCCGGCGTCGACGTCCGGGTTGACCCGCAGCGAGACCGGTGCCACCTTGCCGAGCCGACGGGCCACGGCGTCGAGGCGCTCGAGCTCGGGGCGTGACTCGACGTTGAAGCACTTGATGCCCACCTCCAGGGCGCGGGCCATCTCGGCTTCCTGTTTGGCGACGCCGGAGAACACGACCTTGGCGGGGTCACCGCCGGCGGCCAGTACACGCTCGAGCTCGCCTACCGACACGATATCGAAACCCGCCCCCGACTGGGCCAACAGTCCCAGCACCGCCAGGTTGGAGTTGGCCTTCACCGCATAGCAGATCAGGTGCGGATGGCTTCCCAGCGCCTCGGTATAGGCGCGGAAGTGCCGGGCCAGAGTGGCCCTGGAGTAGACGTAGCAGGGTGTGCCGAACTCGTCGGCAATGCGCGTCAAGGGCACATCTTCCGCGTAGAGCACGCCGTCGCGATAGTCGAAATGATCCATGCCTAGGTCTCGTCGTCGCTGGCAGTGGCGTCGTCCTGGCCGGCACCCTCGGAGGAATCTTCTTGGCCGGTAGGGTCGTAGCGCTCGGCGGCGCGTTCGTCGTCGGGCATATACAGCGGGCCCTTCTGGCCGCATCCCGCGAGGGCGGCGGCGAGCGTCAGGGCGAGCAGGGTGCAGGCCAGCCGGCGCATTAGTTCTCCCCTCCCGCTTGCGGGGACAGAGCCGCCAGGGCGTCGCGGGCGCGCTGGGCGGCGGCGCGAACCTGGTCGGGCGCGGTGCCGCCAATGTGATTGCGCGCGGCGACCGAGCCCTCGAGGGTCAGCACGTCGAAGACGTCCGCCTCGATGGCGGCGGAGAACTGCCGAAGCTCCTCGAGGCGCATCTCCGAGAGGTCCTTGCCTTCGCGCAGGCCGAAGGCGACCGACTGGCCGACGATCTCGTGGGCATCGCGGAAGGCCACGCCCTGGCGCACCAGGTAATCGGCGAGATCGGTGGCGGTGGAAAACCCGCGCCGTGCGGCCTCATACATGCTGTCCTGCTTCGCCTCGAGCGCCGGCACCATGTCGGCGAAGGCGCGCAGGCAACCCTTGACGGTGTCGAGGGTGTCGAACAGCGGCTCCTTGTCCTCCTGATTGTCCTTGTTGTAGGCCAGCGGCTGCGACTTCATCAGCGTCAGCAGGCCCATCAGATGGCCATAGACACGCCCCGTCTTGCCGCGCACGAGTTCCGGCACGTCGGGGTTCTTCTTCTGCGGCATGATCGAGGAACCGGTGCAGAAGCGATCGGGTAGATCGATGAAGTCGAACTGCGCGCTGGTCCATAACACTAGCTCTTCGCTCATCCGCGACAAGTGCATCAGCAGAATGCTGGCGAAACTCACGAACTCGATGGCAAAGTCGCGATCGCTGACCGCGTCGAGGCTGTTTTCGGCGGGACTCGCAAAACCCAGTAGCTCGGCGGTGACGTGGCGGTCGATGGGGTAGGTGGTGCCGGCCAGCGCCGCCGCGCCCAGCGGGAGCACGTTGACTCGGCCACGGCAGTCGAGCAGCCGTTCGTGGTCGCGAGCGACCATCTCCTGCCAAGCCAGCAGGTGGTGGCCGAACGTCACTGGCTGGGCCGTCTGCAGGTGCGTGAAGCCGGGCATGATAGTACCGGCCTCGCGGTCGGCAAGCTCGATCAGGCCGGCGCGCAGGCGGCCGAGCTCGGCGGCGATCACGTCGATCTCCTCGCGCAGGTGGAGCCGGATGTCGGTGGCTACCTGGTCATTGCGCGAGCGGCCGGTATGCAGCTTCTTGCCGGTGATGCCGATCTTGTCGGTGAGTCGCGCCTCGATGTTCATGTGCACGTCTTCCAGCGCCACCGACCAGACGAACTCGCCGCGCTCGATCTCGCCGCGGATCTCGCCGAGCCCCGCGATGATGGCGTCGCGCTCGTCATCGGTGAGCACGCCGACCCGCGCCAGCATAGTGGCGTGGGCGACGGAGCCCTGGATATCGTGGAGGGCGAGGCGCTGGTCGAAGTCGACCGAGGCGGTAAAGCGTTCGACGAAGGCGTCGGTGGGTTCGGTGAAGCGACCGCCCCAGGACTGGTTGGTTCGATTGCTTGGCGGACTTGTGCTCATCGGGCTGAACATCCTGCATGGCATTGCGGTGGGTAAGGTGTCTGACGCAGCGCACAGTCGCTGCCGGGACATGCTCGGAAGTGTACCAGAGTCGACGAGGCTGGCGAGTGGCGCGCCTTGCCCTACCTTGTCCAATCGGGATGGATTTTTCCTGCTGTCTCCGGTGCTTTATGATGAGGGCAACTGCCATCACTACCGGAGTCGCACTGAGCACCACGCGCACCGAACCGGATCTGGAGACTCACGTGCAACCCATCACTACCGTGCGTATTGCCACCCGCAAGAGCCAACTGGCCATGTGGCAAGCTGAGCATGTCCGCGATCGCTTGATGGCCACCCATCCTGGCCTTGAGGTCGAACTGGTCGCCATGTCGACCCGTGGTGACAAGATCCTTGATGTGCCGCTGGCCAAGGTTGGCGGCAAGGCTCTGTTCGTGAAGGAACTTGAGGAGGCGATACTCGATGGCCGCGCCGATATTGCCGTGCATTCCATGAAGGATGTTCCCATGCACTTCCCCGAGGGCCTGGGGCTCTCGGTGATTCTCGAGGGCGCCGAGCCCACCGATGCCTTCATTTCCAATCACTACCCTTCCATCGAGGCGTTGCCCAAGGGCTCGCGCATTGGCACTTCCAGCCTGCGTCGCGGCCTGCAGATGCGCGAGGCGCGTCCGGATCTCGAGGTGGCGAGCCTGCGCGGCAACGTGCAGACGCGTCTGGGCAAGCTCGATAACGGCGAGTTTGACGCCATCCTGCTGGCGACCTCCGGCCTCAAGCGCTTGGGCCTCGCGTCGCGCATCACCCTGGAGCTGCCGCCGGAAACCTGCCTGCCGGCCTGCGGGCAAGGGGCACTAGGCATCGAGTGCCGCATTCACGATGCCGAGTTGATCTCGCTGCTGGCGCCGTTGGACGACACCAATACCGCCACTCGGGTGCGCGCCGAACGCGCCATGAACACTCGCCTGGAGGGCGGCTGCCAAGTGCCCATTGGCGGCCATGCGGTGCTCGAGAACGACGGTCAGACTCTCTGGCTGCGCGCTCTGGTGGGCAACCCGGATGGCTCGTGGGTATTGCGCGCCGAGGGGCGGGGGTCGATCCATGAGCCCGAGTTGCTGGGGCTTCGCGTTGCCGAGGACCTGCTGGACCAAGGGGCCGGCGACATTCTCGCCGAGGTGTACGGCGCCGACTGATGACGAACCTTCCGGTACTGGTCTGCCGTCCCGGCGACCGAGGCGAGGTGCTGGCGGCGTCCATTGAGGCCAGCGGCTACCGCGTGGCGCGCCTGACGGCGATGCAACTCGAGCCGCTGGCGGAAACGCCGTTGATGCGCCGTACCTGGATGGATATTGATCATTTTGCCAAGGTGGTTGTAATCAGTCCCTTCGCCGCTGAACGCCTGGCGGAGGCGCTGGACCGCTATTGGCCGCAGTTACCGATAGGCATTGCCTACTATGCTGTAGGAGCGGCCACGGCGGGTGTGCTGCACGAGCGGCTCGGCGTTCGCGCCCATCTACCGCCAGTGCAAGCGGGGGAGGATACCAGCGAGGCGCTGTTACGGCTCGCGTCGCTGAACCGTGTGGAGGCGCAGCGTGTGCTGCTGGTGGCCGGTGAAGGGGGGCGGACGTTGATTGCCGAAACCCTTGCCGAGCGGGGCGCTCGCCTCACGCGGCTGGCCGTGTACCGTCGCGGCCTGCGAACGCCTTCCTTGCTCATGCAGCAGCGGTTAATGAGCGGAGAGTATCGAGCGTTGGTGGTCAGTAGCGGAGAAATCCTCGAACATCTGGCAAGATGGTGCGGGGAAGCCGCCTTCCACCAACCGTTAATCGTATCCAGTAGCCGATTGGCTACACTGGCTGGCAAGTTGGGGTTTCATGCCCCCGTCGTGGCGTCTGGAGCCACGCCTATCGCGTTGGCAGCTGCGGTGGCCGATGCCTGCGACCCGGAGGATGCCGATGTCGACCAAGACGATTTCGAAAAGGGCTAGCGACAGATGAGCAAGCAACCACACGATCAGGACGAACAGCAGACGCCCGCCGGCGCGGCCAAGGCTGGACCGGCATCGGCGACTCCGGGTGACGATACCGCCAAGGGTGGCTCGACCGCCAAGGGCAGGACATCGCGAAGGCGTGGCAAGGGTGGCCAGACGGCGGCCTCGACCACGGCATCGACGACAGATACCGCCAAGCCGGCATCGACAGCCCCGTCCGCCGCTAGCGACGCGCCTGCCGGAAACGACAAGACCGCAACGACACAGGTAGCAAGTGGCTCGGCCGGCACGCCACCCGGCGACGGCGTTGGCAAGGGTGTCGACCAGGGCGCCAGCCAGACGCCTGACGCCGTCTCGGGGACGACTCCGACTGGCGCTGAAAAGCCGGTAACCGGCACAGAAGACGCCGGTAAGGCCGGTAAGAAAGAAGGCCCTGGCAAGGATGGGGTCGGCAAGGATGGGGTTGGCAAGGATGGGGTTGGCAAGGAGAGTGCCGGCAAGCCTGACAAGCCATCTTCTGCCCAGGCAGGCTCGACAAACACTTCGGGGCCAGCCACTACCACGGCGAAGACTGCCACGGGGGGTGGAGGAGGCGCTTCCACGGCACGGCCTTCCTCCGGTGACGGTCGCGGTAAAGGGGGTGGCAAGGCCGGTGTCGTGGCGCTGCTGCTGGTGATCCTGCTGGCGATCGGCGTGGCACTGTTCGGCTGGCAGGCCTGGCAGAAGCTCGACGCGCAGCAGCAGCGGCTGGCCGCCGTGGAGGCGCGCAGTGACCAAGCCGCCACAGCCGATCAGTTAGCCGAACTCGAGTCACGGCTCGATGCGGGGGAGCAGGAGCGCCAGGCCTCGCTGGATGAGGCCCTGAGCGAGCTGCGCAGCGAATTCAACGACTATCGCAGCAGTGTCGACGAGACGCTGGATCAGGTGCTGGCCGAGCTTTCCCGCGAGCAGGATACCGACGAGCGCGAATGGCTGCATGCCGAAGCCGCCTACCTGCTGCGCCTGGCCAACCAGCGCCTGCAACTCGAGCGTGATGTGGAAGGCGCCGCCGCCCTGCTGCGCACTGCCGACCAGCGTCTGAAGGAGGCCGACAACCCGGCGCTGGTGCCTGTGCGCCGCGAGATCGCCGACGAGCTTGCTGCGCTGGATTCGGTGCCCAATGTCGACCGCACCGGTCTTTACCTGGCGCTCAACGCCCAGCAGGACCAACTCGCGAGCCAGCCCCTGGCTCAGGATATCGAGCAGATCGCCGCCAACAGCCAGATTGAGGAGGCGCCTACCGGCAGCTGGCAGAATCAATTGTCACGCTTCGGCCAGGAGCTCAAGGATCTGGTGACCGTGCGCCAGCACGACCAAGCCCTTGAAGCATTGATCTCGCCCGAGCAGGAATCCTATCTGCGCCAGAGTGTGCGCCTGGTGCTCGAACAGGCCCAGCTGGCGCTGCTCAAGGAGGAGCAGGAGCTCTATGACGCCAGCCTTGACAAGGTGTTGACGCTGATCGAGGGCTACTACGATACCGACGACAGCGGTGTGCAGTCGGTGATCTCGCGTCTCGAGGAGCTCAAGCAGCGCAGCATTCGTCCCGAACTGCCCGATATCAGTGGCTCTCAGCAGGCCTTGGCTGAATTCATCGACAATCGATACGCGTCGCGCGGTGATGAGGGGGATGACGCATGAGAAAGCTGATCCTGATCATCGTCCTCGGCCTGGCGATCGGCGCGCTGTTCGGCCAGCTGATGATGTCGGTGCCCGGCTATTGGCTGGTGCGAGTGGGCGACACGTCCTTCCAGACCTCCTTCTGGTTTGGCCTGGTCCTGCTGCTCGCGGCCTTCATCGTGCTGCATTTCGTCTTGCGGTTGCTGATACGCCTGAGCAGCCCGGTAAGCCGCTACAAGGTATGGAACAGCCGCACCCGCAACCGCAACGCCATGAAGCGGACGGTGCGCGGCCTGGTCGCCTTGGCCGAAGGCCGCTGGAAGCGTGCCGAGAAGTCGCTGGTCAAGGCCGCCGACGACTCTAGCGCCCCGCTGGTCAACTACCTCTCCGCGGCGCTCGCCGCCCATTACCAGGGACGTTATGAGCAGGCAGATACCCTGCTCAAGCGGGCCCACCTGAGCACCGAGGGAGCCGATACCGCAGTGGGAATGATGCAGGCCCAGCTGATGCTGGATCGCCAGCAGTACGAGGAGGCGCTAGCCATCCTCACCCGCCTTGATCGGCAGTTGCCTAACCATCCCCAGGTGCTCAAGCAACTCAAGCAGGCCTATATCAGTCTCAGTGACTGGGATGGGCTGCGTCGCCTGATGCCGCGATTGGGCGCCCAGCAGCTGATCGCCCGTGAGGAGCGTGAGGAGCTAGAGCAGCGTGCCTATCGTGAGCTGATTGTTCATGAGGCACGCGAGGGAGGCGATATCGAACGGGTGCGCAGCCTCTGGGCTGATATGCCCGATCATCTGCGCACCAATACCGATTTGATCGTGCTCTATGCCGAGTCGCTGGTCCGGGGTGGCCAGGAAGCAATCGCCGAGCGGCTGTTGCGTCATTCTCTCAAGGAGCACTGGGACAGCCGGCTGGTGCTGCGTTACGGGCTGCTTGATGTCGACGCTTCCCGCCAGCTGGTATACGCCGAGAAGTGGCTTCAGGAGCGCCCCAACGATCCTGACCTGCTGCTCACCCTGGGGCGGTTGTCGCTACGCAATGCTTACTGGGGCAAGGCGCAGGAGTATTTCGAGGCCAGCCAGCGCCAGCGGTCCAGCGGGGTGGTCTGTGCCGAGCTAGCCAGGCTTTTCGCCAACCTCGGCGAGCACAACAAGAGTCAGCTCTATTATCGCCAGAGCGTCGAGCTGCTCGACAAGTCGTTGCCCTCGCTGCCGCAACCCACCGAAACCAGCGAAGACAAGAGCGTCAAGAAGTGAGCGAAAGCACGAACTGAACCGAAGCAAAGCTTGGCATTGTCAGGCGCCACAAAACAGCGGGGCTGCCCATGATGGGCAGCCCCGCTGTTTTTTTGCAATGCTTCGATTGGCTCAGTCAGTCTTCGTCGAAGTCGCCATTGTGGGCGGGGTTGGGCCGTGAGCGAGGATCGTCCTCCCCTTCGCGGCTCTGCTCACCGGAGCTTGGCTGGCCTCCCGGGCGTCCGTTGATATCGAAGTGTTGCTGCATGACCCGCAGGTTGGCGGGCGGCGCTTCGGCTTCCTTGCCGACCCCGAAGTACAGGGTGGTGTGCGGGAAGGGAATCTCGATGCCCTTGGCGTCGAAGTGCAGCTTGACCAGGCGGTTGTAGGCGCGGCCGGTGGCCCATTGGGTGCCCGGCGCGGTCTTGATGCGCACCCGGATGTTGACCGAGCTGTCGGCCAGGGCGATGACCCCGGCCACTTCCAGCGGCGCGAGCAGGTTCATCTTGTGCTCGTCATCCTGGGAGAGTTCGTCGAACGCTTCTCGCAGTGCCACGATGGCTTCATCGATGCTCTCGCGATAGGCGATGCCATATTCACCGACGTGATAGGCGAACTCGCGCATATAGTTGGAGACGGTATCCACGCTGGAGAACGGTACGAGATGGTAGGTACCGTTTAGGTCGCGGATACCCACCGAGCGGATACTGAGTTTTTCGGCCACCCCAGTAACGTTGCCCACGGTGACGACATCGCCGGTATTCATGGCATTTTCGATCTGGATGAACACGCCGGTGATGATGTCCTGTACCAGTTTCTGGGAACCAAAGCCGATGGCCAGGCCCAGCACACCGGCACCAGCGATCAGCGGCCCGATATTGATGCCGATTTCGGCAAGCAAGATCATCATTGTCATGGTGATCAGGGCAATGGCCAGGGCGTTACGAAACAGTGCCAGCAGCGTCTTGGCCCGCGACGAGGGTTCTCCCTTGCCGGTCTCGGGATTGAGCTTGTGCTCGATCAGGCTGGCCAGGCCCAGCCACACGCCAATGGCGACCACCAGGATCACCGCCACGCTGATCAACTTGCCGACCAGGCCGCGACCCGCCTCGGAGTTGTACCAGCCGGCCAGGTCGAAGGCGCCCCAGGCATTGAAGACGATCATCACGACAACAATCAGGATCAGCGTGCGAATGACCCGCAGAGCGTTGGGCACATAGCTGTTCAGGCGCGGTTCCAGCAGGGGCAGCTTACGCCGCAGGTCGTCGGAAAGCCGGATGCGCCTCCCGATGGTCTGGGTCAGCAGGCTTGAGGCGAGCATGCCGATGACCACCGCGGCAAGCGTCTTGAGCGTCGCGAAGAGCACGAAGGGCAGGGCATCCACAGGCCGCGTCAACGTCAGTACCAGCACCATCAGGAAATACGCCAAGGCGAACAGATGCCAGGTGCGCGCGAACATCTGCAGCGAGACGCGGCTAGCCGCCATGGTGGTCTGTTGCGCTCTGACGTTGAGGGCATCACGCAGGCGCTGGCGATTCTTGAGCACCACGATGACCGCGTAGATGAAGGCAGCGAACATGATCAGCGTGCCGATGCTCTGGCTCAGGGTCGGTGACACATTGGCGCTGATCAGTGGCACGACGGCCATCAGGCCATAGCCGACCAGGCCGATCAGACGGGCGAGAAAGCGGTTCCAGTAAGAGGCTTCCTCGGGAGTGATCGGCAGCAGGCGCAGGCCTTCATAGCGAGACGAAAAGAGCATGCGAATGGCGGCCTTGATCAACTCGATCACCAGGAAGGCGTTGAGGAACAGCGAGGCCTGGGTGGTCAGTTCGCCGGTTTCACCGATGGCGAAGGTGGCGGTCAGGTTGCCGCCAATATAGGAAAGCGCCACGATCAGAACGTCGATGAGCGCCGCGATAGCGACACAGATGACCAGGCGCAGGATCGGTGTGAGACCATTGCCATTGAGTGACCACTGACTGATACGCGTAAACAGCGGCTTGGCCAGGCGGCGTACGACTGCGAACAGCAGGAAGGTCGCCACGATCACCAGACCGAGGTTAATGGCCGCCGTGGAGAAGGCTGCCATATCGAAGACGCTGTCCTGACTCGCAAGCCCACCGGTCACCAGCGATGAGACCACGCCGATAAGATTCTCGAACTGGTCGCCGACATCGCCGGCAATGCGACTGGTGGCCTGTGCCAGCTGACGCGGCAGCGAGAGATCGAGCCGAATAGGATCCTCCGCGGCGGTTTCGGCGCTCGCCGGGTCATCGGCCAAGCTACGCAACTGGTCGATCAGTTGCTGCCGGGTCTGTTCGTTCTCGAGCAGGTCGGCCAGGGTGGAGTAGGCCGGTGGCGCTTCTCCACTAGGCTCCTGCTGGGCCTGAGCGGGTATGGCGAATGCCGTTAAAGCCAGCAGCAGCCAACCCAGTATCAGGGCAAGGGATCGCTTCGGGTTCACGCGGTGACCTCCGTCTCTTGGCGTGTGGATAGTGCGTGTCAGGGGGAGTCAAGCATCAGCATGATACGGATTTTAGGAATGGATCACGACTATGCATGCTCTTACTGACGATACGGCATGACATACTTGCTAATACCTTCGTGAATGTCACGACACGTTTGCAGTGTCGTCCTGGGCCGTCAGGGCCGGGAACAGGCAAGCATCAAGAATGAGAATGCATGGACATTGAGCTGATGAGCCTGCTGATGGTGGCAGCC
The DNA here is from genome assembly GCF_018448785.1 of Halomonas jincaotanensis. Lineage (GTDB taxonomy): Bacteria > Pseudomonadota > Gammaproteobacteria > Pseudomonadales > Halomonadaceae > Halomonas > Halomonas jincaotanensis. The sequence goes on from NZ_JAHCLU010000014.1 coordinate 107,482, forward strand.
GGCGGTGCTGTGGGCGGCATGAGTCGCCTGGCGGTAGGTAACGGCGTGGCAAAATGGCTTGGCGCCGGCTTTCCCTGGGGTACCCTAGCGGTCAATCTCAGTGGTGCGTTCTTGATGGGGTTGCTGGCGGGCGCGGTGGGGCTGCCGGGGCCCGAAGGTCCGAGTCCCGGCTGGGCGCTTCTGGCGGTCGGGCTGTTGGGCGGCTACACGACGGTCTCCTCGTTCAGCCTGCAGACACTGCTGCTTTGGCATCAGGGCCGCACAGGCGCCGCCCTGGTCAATGTGCTGGCTACCTTGCTGGCGGGTTTCGCCGCGCTGGGCCTCGGCGTGTGGCTGGCAGGTGGTCTCACATGAATATCTGGCAACACCATGCGGCCGTGGGGCTGGGTAGTGCGCTTGGCGCTTCGCTGCGTTACCTGACGTCATTGTGGCTGCTCGGTAGCACGTTCCCCTGGGCAACCTTGCTGGTCAATATCCTGGGTTCCTGGTTGATCGCGGCCTTCGCGGCTTATGCGAGCCGGCGGCTCGATGGCCGTGTGGCGCGCTGGCAGCCGTTTCTCCTGGCGGGTTTCTGCGGCGGCTTTACTACCTTTTCGCTCTTTGGCCTGGAGACGCTGTACCTGTTCGATCAGGAGCGCTACTGGCTGGCACCGATCTATGTGGGGATCAGCGTAACGCTCTGGTTGGCGGGTGCCTGGCATGGGGATCGCTGGGGTCGCCGCCTGGCGTTAGCCAGGCGGTGAGAATACGGCCGGCACGCCCTCACTCGGCGCGAGCGGATATCCAGGCGCCGGCGTCGGGTATTGTCATCTCGTAGTCTTGATCGAGCCAGGGCGAGCTGATCAGGAAGTCGGCGCTGGCCGCATTGCAGGCCACGGGAATATTCCACAGCGCGGCCAGACGCAGCAAGGCCTTCACGTCGGGGTCGTGGGGCTGTGGTGCAAAGGGGTCCCAGAAGAAGACCAGCAGGTCGAGGCGCTGTTCGGCGATGCGTGCGCCGATCTGTTGATCGCCGCCCAATGGCCCGCTCATCAACCCCTCGACCGTCAGGCCGAGCTGGCGCGAGATACGGCTCGCCGTGGTGCCAGTGCCGATCAGGATGTGCTCGGCCAGGGTGGCCTGCCAGCGCTCGGCCCATTCGAGCATTTCATCCTTCTTGCCGTCGTGGGCAATCAGCGCGATGCGCTTGCGAGCCGGCAGGGTGCGACGGACGTCCCGCCGCGGTCGGAGGTCATTCATGGTCGTGACTCACATCCAGTATTTTCAGGGTGTTGGTGCCGCCATGGGCGTTCATGTGGTCGCCGCGGGTCAGGATGACGTGATCGCCGGGCTTGACGATCCCGTGGGTGACCAGTCGTGCCAGGGCATGGTCGTTGAGATCGTTCGCGGCCATGTCGCTGGTATCGAAGGGCAACGACACCACGCCGCGATACAGCGCCATTCGCCGCTGGGCGACCGGATTGTGCGCGAGGCCGACGATGGGCAACCCGGAGCTGATGCGCGAGGCGATCAGCGGCGTATAGCCCGAGGCCGTCATGCAGGCGATGGCGCCCACTCCCGTGAGGTGGTTGGCGGCGTACATGGCCGACAGGGCAATCGTCTCGTCAATCTGGCTGAAGCCCTCATGGATGCGGTGGCCGGACTCCTGGATGACCCGCTCACGCTCGGCGCCGAGGCAGACGCGGTCCATGGCTTCGATGGTCTCCACCGGGAAGTCGCCGGCAGCGGTTTCCGCGGAGAGCATGACCGCGTCGGTGCCGTCGAGCACGGCGTTAGCCACGTCGAACACCTCGGCGCGGGTGGGCAGGGGCGACTCGATCATCGATTCCATCATCTGCGTGGCGGTGATAACCGCGCGGTTCAGCGTACGGGCCTGCTTGATGATGCGCTTCTGGGTGCCGATCAACTGGGCGTCGCCAATCTCTACGCCCAGATCGCCGCGTGCCACCATGACCGCCTCAGAGGCCTCAATAATGCCATCCAGCGTGGCGTTGTCGGCGACGGCTTCGGCGCGCTCGAGCTTGGCGACCAGGCCAATCTCGGCGCCGGCCTCGCCGAGCAGGTCGCGGGCTTCCTGCATGTCGGCGGCGCTACGGGGAAAGGAGACGGCCAGATAGTCCACGCCGATGTCCACCGCAGTCTTGAGGTCCGCCTTGTCCTTGTCGGTCAGTGCCGGCGCCGACAGGCCGCCGCCCTGCTTGTTGATACCCTTGTTGTTGGAGAGCTTGCCGCCCACGGCCACGCTGGTGTGGATCTCCTTGCCCACCACGCGGGTAACGTCAAGCACCAGACGGCCATCATCGAGCAGCAGGCGGTCGCCGGAGGTGACGTCGTCGGCCAGCGTCTTGTAATCGCAGCCGACCCGCTCCCTGGTGCCGGCGTCGCCGTCCATCGCCATGTCGAGTACGAAGGCCTGACCTTCCGCCAGCACCTCCGCGCCGTTCTTAAAACGCGCAATGCGAATCTTGGGCCCCTGCAAATCGCCCAGGGCAGCGACGCTGCGGCCCAGGCGATCGGCGATCTCGCGCACGCGCGTCAGGCGCTGGCGATGGTCGTCCGCCGAGCCATGCGAAAAATTAAGGCGCACCACATCGACGCCGGCTTTCAGCATCGCTTCGAGTACACCTTCGCGGTCGCTGGCCGGGCCCAAGGTGGCGACGATCTTGGTGCGGCGGATGGGCATGTGCGAGGAATTGGTCGGCATGTTGATCTCCTTCGTTTTAGCAAGGGTTTGTTATAAGGTCACATTAGTGCTTTTGACGTAATTTTACTACATAGTTTGATTGTACCTATCTTGCTGCGATGCCGCACGCAACATGTGTTTTCGAGGCCAATGAATCGAAAATGGCATAAATGTTGTACCGTAAGGAACTGGGCATCTGGCTAATATGTTGTAAAGTTACTAAAAAATTCTTGAGTCCGTGGCGCTCCTGCGTCACATTGTGCTCATGCACAGAGCCGCAGGCGTACGACCGCAGTGATCTACAATGCTTGTAACCTATCGACGGCTCGATCAGTGCCGCTAAAAATTTCACTGGAACGAGGAGACACCACGTCATGATGCTCAAGATAGCTATCAACGGCTTTGGCCGCATCGGTCGCAACGTACTGCGCGCGCTTTACGAGAACGGTTACCGGGATCGCGTGCAGGTGGTTGCCATCAATGACCTCGGCGACCCTGCGCTTAACTCACACCTTCTTCGTCACGATTCCGTGCATGGTCATTTTCCTTTTGCCGTCGAGCACGATGACGAGAGCCTGACGGTGGATGGCGACCGTATCGCCATTCTCTCGGAGCGCGACCCCAGCCAGCTGCCCTGGGAAACGTTGGGCGTCGATCTCGTCATGGAGTGTACCGGACTGTTTACCAAGCGCGAGGCCGCGGCTCAGCACATCACTTCCGGCGCCGCTCGCGTGTTGATCTCCGCGCCGAGCCCCGACGCCGATGCCACTGTGGTCTATGGCGTCAACGACCAGTCGCTGACCGCCGACCATACGGTGGTCTCCTGCGCGTCCTGCACCACCAACTGCCTGGCGCCGGTGGCCAAGGCGCTCAACGACAGTGTGGGCATCGAGAACGGCCTGATGACAACCGTGCATGCCTACACCAATGACCAGCACCTCTCCGACGTCTACCACAAGGACCCCTACCGGGCGCGCAGCGCGACGCAGTCGATGATCCCGACCAAGACCGGCGCCGCGGCGGCGGTGGGCCTGGTGCTGCCGGAGCTGGCCGGCAAGTTCGATGGCCTGGCCATTCGCGTACCAGTGATCAACGTGTCGCTGGTGGACCTGACCTTTACCGCCGGGCGTGACACCACCAGGGAAGAGATCAACGCCATCGTCGAGAAGGCCGCTGCCGATTCCCCAGTGCTGGCGGTCAATGCCGAGCCGCTGGTGTCCATCGATTTCAACCATGATGCCAACTCCTCGACCTTCGATGCCAATCACACCCGCGTAAATGGGCGTCTGGTCAAGATAATGGCCTGGTATGACAACGAATGGGGCTTTTCCAATCGCATGTTGGATACCGGCCTGGCAATGCACACCGCCAAATGACGAGCCGTTTAGCCGTCCGGGCCGAGCGGACGGCTTGACCTCGAGATGTATCGGGTCTCAGATGCATGGACACCGGAGTGGGAAACCGCTCCGGTGTCTTCATGTTCGCTACAGGAAAGCTACCATGCTACCCGAGTATGCCTGGTCCGCCTGGGCACTGATCGCCCTTTCCACCTATCTGACTGGGGTCTCCAAGGGAGGTTTCGCCGGCGGTTTCGGCACGCTCTCGGTACCGCTGATGGCGCTGGCCATCGGACCTGTCGAGGCGGCTGGCCTGTTGTTACCCCTGCTGCTGGTCATGGATGTCTTCACCGTCAAGGCCTGGTGGGGGCATCACGATGCCGCCGAGGTGCGGCGATTGATTCCTGGCCTGGCGGTCGGCGTGCTGTTGGGAACATTACTGATCGGCAGTCTGAACGAGGATGGCGTGCGCTTCCTGCTTGGAGTGCTGTCGCTGGTCTTCGCTGTCTACATGCTGTTGCGTCCAGCGGTATCGCGACCAATCTCTGCCTGGTGGTCGCTGCCCGCCGGTATCGGCTGCGGCTTTACCAGCTTTTTGGCCCACGCTGGGGCGCCACCGGTCAATCTTTATCTGATCCCTCGGCGGCTGAGCAAGGAAGCCTTCATCGCCACCGTGGCGATCGTCTTTGCGACCGTCAATCTGATGAAGCTCGGCCCTTACCTCTGGCTCGGTGAGATCAACCTGACCAGCGCCTGGGCCTCGCTGCTGCTGGTACCGCTGGCCTGGTTCGGCGTGCGCAGTGGCTTGTGGCTGCAGCACCGGGTCAGCGAAGCGCTCTTCTATCGCCTGGTGACGGCGGCGATGGCCGTAGTGGGCGTGCAGTTGATCGTGAAGTCGCTGGGGTAGACCGACTTGCAGAACAAAAAGCCCCGCTGGTGGCGGGGCGAAGAGGCGTCGTGACTGAATTCAGCGGGGAGGGAATACCTCGTTCACTGCTGGGTGATCCATTCGTGGTCCGGGTCGTTGCTGAATTTCCAGATCCGTTTGGGGCCGGCCATCACATTTAGATAGTAGAGCTCGTAGCCGTGGGGGGCCCCCGCCGGGTGATAGCCACGAGGCACCATCACGCAACAGCCATTATCTACCGCCATGGATTCATCCAGGCTACGATCATCGGTGTAGACCCGCTGGAAGGCGAAGCCCTGGGAGGGGTTCAGGCGGTGATAGTAGGTTTCCTCCAGCTTCGACTCGTTGGGCAGGTCGTCCACGTCGTGCTTGTGTGGCGGATAGCTCGACCAGTTGCCTGCGGGGGTGTAGACCTCCACCACCAGCAGGCTGTCAGCAGGCTCCGTCTCGGGCAGGATATCCTGTATATGGCGCGTATTACTGCCGGTGCCGCGCGTGGCGCGCTTGACGTCACTGGGGGCAATCAGGCGTGCCTCATGATTGCCAAAGCCAGGTGCACTGCAGACCGCCAGCTCCAGGTCGGTGGTGGCCTCCACGGCGTAGTTCACCCCATCAGGCAAGTAGACGGAGTAGGGCGGCACCTTCTCGAAGACGTCCATGCGCTCGCCGATCTCCTCCCAGCGGTGCTCGCCGCAGGTGACGGTGGCGCGGCCGGAAACCAGCACTAGGCAGTGCTCGCGGTTGCCGGTGTCTGCCTCGATGCGCTCGCCCTTGGCCAGCTTGTGGATTCGGAAGCCTACGTACTCCCAGCCGGCGGACTCGGGGGTGACGTTGAGAACGGAGCCCAGTTCGTCGGGCTGCTGAGGACGTACCAGTAATGAACTCATGGGTCGCTCCTTTCGAAATCAGTCGATGGTAACCATTGAGATGCGCTGTCCCTCTTGCAGGGAGCGTACGGCTGCCTCGGCCAGCCGCAATGCCTCGAGGCCATCTCGGGCATTGGCCAGCGGATCACGCTGCTGCTTCCAGGCGTCCACGAAGTCGTTGATCTCCCGGCGGTAAGCAACCGCGTAGCGCTCCAGGAAGAACCAATGTGGCTTATCTTCTACCTGGCCGGGCTCGCCGGTGAAGCGCAGCCGAGTCTCGGTCTCATTCTGCGCCTGCAGCATGCCGGCGCTGCCGAAGGCCTCGATGCGCTGGTCATAGCCGTAGCAGGCGCGGCGGGAGTTGCTGATATGGCAGAGGCGGCCGCTGGCGGTGGTCAGGGTGACCATGGCGGTATCCACGTCGCCGGCCTCGCCGATGGCCGGGTCTATCAGGCAGCTGCCTTCGGCGTGGACCTGCGTGATGGGTTCGTCGAGCAGCCAGCGGGCCATGTCGAAATCGTGGATCATCATGTCGCGGAACAGGCCACCAGAGGCGCCGACATATTCAGCGGGGGGCGGTGCAGGATCACGACTGATGATGGTCAGCGTTTCAAGATTACCGACCCGTCCTTCTGTCACGGCCTGCTTGAGGGCAGAGAATTGGGGATCATGGCGGCGGTTGAATCCCAGCGCGCAGGTCACCGGATGCGCCTCCAGCACCTTCAGCGCCTCACGGGTGCGCGCCAGGTCCAGGGCGATCGGCTTCTCGCAGAGTACCGCCTTGCCAGCGCGGGCAGCCCGCTCCAGGTAGTCGGCGTGAGTGGGCGTGCTGGAGGCGATCAGCACGGCGTCGATATTGGCGTCCTCGAAGACGGCATTGGCGTTGAGAGCACGGCTACCGTATGTGCTAGCCAAGGCTTCGGCAGCTTCAGCGTGGTAGTCGGCCACCGCGGCCAGGGTCACTTCGGGATGGGCATCGATAGCCTGGGCGTGCACCTTGCCGATGCGTCCAGCGCCGATCAGGGCGAGTCTCATAAGGGGTCCTCTTGGTGTGAAAGAAGTGTCGTGTACTGGGTGGCTCACGCGTGTCCGGCATCATTGTCAGTGGGGGGACGATCACGGGCCTTGTCCTGGCGAACGCCCAAGGCGATGGCCAGGGTCTGGGTCAGGCACAGCGAGGCGGTCAGGCCACGGAAGCTCTTGACCTCAGCTTCATGCACGATGAGCGATACATCGGCGACCCTGGCAAGCGGGCTGAGGCTTGAATCGGTGATGACCACTAGGGGAATACCGCGCCTTACCGCTTCCTCGGCAGCTTCACGCGACTCCTGCCCGTAGGGGGAATAACTCACCACCAGCAAGGCGTCTCGGTCACCGATCGACCTAATCTGCTCGCCATGCATGCCGCCAATGCCACTGACCAGATGGGCACGCTTGTCTACATGCTGCAACGCATAGGTCATGTAGCTCGCCACCATGAAAGTGCGCCGAACTGCCATGACATGAATGGCTTCGGCATGCTCGAAGATATCCAGGGCCCGCTCCAGGTTAAGTGGGTCGATGCGCCCCGGCAGCTGTTCCAACACCTCACGATTGGCCTCGGCGAACTCCCACAGCAGCTGGGTGCTGTCGGGTGTCTCGCCGGTGGCCGAGCGCACGGCACGGATGCGTTCCGTGTAGTTGGGCAGTTCGTCCACCAACCTTACGCGGAACAGCTGTTGCATCTCCGAGAAGCCCGAGAAGCCGAAGTGATTGGCGAAGCGGATCAGGGTTGAGGGTGTGACGCCAGCCTGCTCGGCCAGCTTGGCCGCTGTAGCAAAGGCCACCTCTTGAGGATGGTCCAGCAAGAAGCGCGCCGTTTGCTGCAGTCGGCGGCTCAGCGACGGGTAGTCGTCTGTGATGCGTGCTTCAAGTTGGATGTAGTCCTGGGGTGTCTCGCTCATCTGACTCTCTTCCTTGCCTTCGCCAGGGTGTGGCGTCGGTGTTTAGCTGGATGATGAGAGGCAGCTTAAGCGAAATGGAATAATAATTCCAATAAGACCAAAGTATAGAATAAAAAATTTGCTTCGGCACCTATTTGGAATCTATATTCCAAACCGTCACTGCGCGAATGCGTACATTCACAACGACAAACACGAGGATTCTATCCATGGCACGCCTTACCCAATGGTTGCTCGCCTCAACTACCGCCGCGGCCCTCATAGCCGGCTCGGCTCAGGCGCAAGAGCAAGAAGAGAACCGCTTTGTCATGGTGACCCATGGCATCCCCTCAGATCCCTTCTGGTCTGTGGTCAAGAATGGCGCCGAGGCGGCCGCCGAACAGGTGGGCGCCGAGCTGGAATATCGCGCGCCGTCTACCTTCGACATGGCCAAGATGCAGCAACTGGTGGATGCGGCGGTGGCCTCTAATCCAGATGGCCTGATCGTCTCCTTCACCGATGAGGATGCCCTGGGCAGTGCTGTCCAGAATGCCACTGACAGAGGCATCCCGGTGATTACCATCAACTCCGGCGGCGATGTGGCGTCTAAGTACGGTACCAAACTGCATATCGGCCAGAGCGAGTACGAGGCCGGCAAGCAGGCTGCTGAGCGTATGCAGGAGATGGGCGTCGAGAAAGGGGTCTGCGTCAACCATGAACAGGGCAACCAAGGCCTTGACCAGCGCTGCGACGGTTTCGTAGAGGGCTTCGACGGCAATGCCGAGCAACTGGCAACGACTTACGACCCGACGTCGATCCGCAGTGCCATTATCGCTTACCTCAACGAGAACAGCGATGTGCGGGGTATTCTGACCCTGGGTACTCTGGCCGCCGAACCGATGTTGCGCGCCATTCGCGAACAGGGTGCCACCGACATGTTCACCCTCGGCACCTTCGACCTCTCGCCCAGCATCCTCGACGCCCTGCACGCTGGCGATATGGACTTCGCCATCGACCAGCAGCAGTACCTGCAGGGCTACCTACCCGTCATGTTCCTCGACCAGTTCGTCAGAAACGGGTTGCTCCCGGCGGGTGACGTTCCTACTGGCCCGGGCTTCGTGACCCAGGAAAATGCCGAGCAAGTGATCGAGCTGAGCAATCAAGGTATTCGCTGATATCCACCTAACCGAAGGGCCCGGCGAATCCGGGCCCTGGGAGTTGACCGTCATGAAGTCCAATGAATCCAATCAGTCTACCGCTGCGGTGTCCGAACCGCAGGATGAACGTCTCCAGAAGGTGTCATTTTGGAAGAAGGCGCTGAATCGCCCCGAGCTAGGCGCCCTGGCAGGTACGATTCTGGTCCTCGTATTCTTCCTTGTCGTCTCCAGTGGCACTGGCATGTTCACGCCATCCGGCATTCTCAACTTCCTCGAGGTGGCAGCTCAGCTAGGCATCATCGCTACTGCCGCTGCGCTGCTGATGATCGGTGGCGAGTTCGACCTGTCCATCGGTTCCATGATCGGGCTGGCTGGTATCTTGATTGCGATTCCTGCAGTGGAATACGGCTGGCCACTTTGGGCTGCCATCCTGCTGGCCTTCTCCTGTGCAGCGTTGGTGGGCTGGATCAACGGAAATTTAGTCAACAAGACGGGGTTGCCCTCCTTCATCGTCACCCTGGGCTTCCTGTTCATCCTGCGTGGTCTGGCCATCGGTATCAGTCGTTTACTGACCGGGCGGACCCAAGTCGGCGGTGTGCAAGACCACATCCCCGGCGACTGGTTCGCGGCCCTTTTCTCCGGCGAGGTAGCCACAGGCCTCTTTGCCTGGATGGCCTCCCAGGGCTGGATCGGCACTAACTTCGCCGGCAACCCCATAGTTACCGGCATCCCGGTCTCCATCGTCTGGTGGCTCGGTCTCACCGCCGTGGCGACTTGGATCCTGCTCTGTACCCCCTACGGCAACTGGATCTTCGCCAGCGGTGGCGACAAGAATGCCGCGCGCAACTCCGGCGTGCCGGTACATCGGGTCAAGATCTCGCTGTTCATGTTCACCGCCTTCTCGGCCACTGTCTTTGCCTGCATTCAGGTAATGGACACCGGCTCTGCCGATACCATTCGCGGAATGCTCAAGGAACTCGAGGCGATCATCGCCGTGGTCATCGGTGGTGCCCTGCTCACCGGGGGGTATGGCTCCGCCATCGGCGCGGCATTGGGCGCGCTCATCTTCGGCATGGTGCAGATGGGCATCTTCTATACCGGCGTCAACACCGACTGGTTCCAAGTCTTCCTGGGCGTGATGCTGCTGGTCGCTGTGCTGTTCAACAATTACATGCGCAAGAAGGCGATGGAGGCCAAGTGAGATGAGCGAACGTACTCCCATGATCGAGATGTGCAATGTCAGCAAGCACTTCGGCAGCGTCATCGCCCTGAGCGACATCTCGATGAAAGTGTGTTCCGGCGAGGTCATGTGCCTGCTGGGTGACAACGGCGCCGGCAAGTCCACCCTCATCAAGACCCTGTCAGGTGTCCATAGCCCGTCCCATGGCGAGATGTACCTGGATGGTAAGCCAGTGAACTTCAAGTCCCCGGCCTACGCGCTTGACGCCGGTATCGCCACCGTCTTCCAGGACCTGGCGATGATCCCGCTGATGTCCATTACCCGTAACTTCTTCATGGGGCGCGAACCAACGGTGGGGTGGGGGCCCTTGAAGCGCATCGACTGGAAGTACGCCGACCGAATCGCCAAGGAGGAGATGGCCAAGATCGGCATCGACGTACGTGACCCCAGTCAGCCGGTCGGCACCCTTTCCGGCGGGGAGCGCCAGTGCGTGGCCATCGCCCGGGCGGTCTATTTCGGCGCCAAGGTGCTGATTCTGGACGAGCCGACCTCGGCGTTGGGGGTCAAGCAAGCTTCGGTGGTGCTGCGCTATATCGCCAAGGCGAAGGCCGACGGCCTGGCGGTGATTTTTATCACCCACAACGTCCATCACGCCTTTCCGGTGGCCGATGCCTTCACCCTGCTGGCGCGCGGCGGCAGCCTGGGCACCTTCCGCAAGGCAGATATCACACGTGAAGAAGTGTTGAACATGATGGCCGGTGGAGCGGAGTTGGAGAGCCTCGATGCCGAGTTGGCCGAGTTCCAGCGCAGCGACACGGAGCAGAAGGCGAGCCGTGGAAGTGCCGCGCCCCAGCAGGAGGCCTCGAGCTCTTCCGGCACATAATGTGAGCACAACTGGTCGCCTGACACCGCCGGGCGGGAGATACCGAGTCCGGTGTGTGTAGGCGGGTGACGACACCCTTTCATGGAGCTGTGGCAATGACTCAACGAGCTGAACACTCACCCTTCACCCTGGCGGTCTGCGCCGAGATGGTATTTCGCGACATGCCGGTCACCGAGCGGATCAAGCGGATCGATTCCCTAGGCTTCCAGGTAGAGATCTGGGATTGGACGAAGCACGACATTCAAGCCTTGGTAGACACCGGTGCGACCTTCTCCTCCATGACCGGCTACATCAGCGGGACACTGGGGGACAAGGCGGGCGCGGACCAGTTGGTCCATACGGCCCGAGAATCGATCGCCGTCGCCAAGCAACTCGGGGTTCCGCGCCTCAATCTGCACGGCACCGGCCTCGACGGCCAGGGTCTTCCCGTCAAGCCTGTCTCTGAAGCCACTGGGGCCATGTGGATTCGGGCCCATGACACCCTCAACCGTCTGGCGGACCTCGGCCAGGAACATGGCGTCATGTTTGTGCTGGAGAACCTCAACACCGAGGTCGACCACCCCTGCGTACCCTTCGCCCGTGCCGCCGACGTGCTGGACCTGGTGGCGAGCGTGGATCGCCCGGAAGTGCGCATCATGCTCGACCTCTACCATGCCCAGATCGGCGAAGGAAACCTGATCAAGCTGGTGCGCCGCTGCGCGCCCTATATCGGCGAGATCCAGGTGGCTGATGTGCCCGGCCGCTGTGAGCCCGGCAGCGGCGAAATCAACTATCCGGCCATCGCGCGGGCGCTGAACGACATCGGTTATCGGGGCACCGTTGGCCTGGAGGGCTGGGCCTCCAGCGACGACGAGCTGGCCCTGGCCCGCTTTCGAGATGCCTTCACCCTTTAACCCCTGCGAGGAGAACAGCGTCGTAGCGTTCGCCGGGCCACCGGTTCGATGGGTGCCATACGACAAGCGACGCGGAGAAACCCTATGCAAGAGATAAACACCGACAACAGACCCTTAGATCTGATCTGCCTCGGCCGTGTCGCCGTTGACCTCTATGCGCAGCAGATCGGCAGCCGCCTCGAGGACGTGACCAGCTTTGCCAAGTACCTTGGCGGGAGCTCCGGCAACATGGCTTATGGCACCGCTCGGCTAGGGCTCAAGTCCGCCATGCTCTCGCGGGTGGGTGACGAGCAGATGGGTCACTTCGTGCGTGAGGAACTCGAGCGCGTCGGCGTCGACACCATGGCCCTGCAGACAGATCCGGAGCGTCACACTGGCCTTGTGCTGCTGGCGCTCAAGGATCGCGACGCCTTTCCGCTGCTCTTCTATCGCCGCGACTGTGCCGACATGGCCATCGACGCGGATGCCATCGATCCGACCTTCATCGGCCGCGCCCGGGCCCTGGCCATCACCGGCACCCATCTCTCCACCGAGACGACGCGCCGCGCCTGTCGCAAGGCGTTGGACGCCGCCGCCGAACATGGCGTAAAGCGGGTGCTGGATATCGACTACCGTCCCGTGCTGTGGGGCCTGACCTCCCCGGGCGACGGGGAGACCCGGTTCATCGCCGACGAGACGGTAACTACCGATCTCCAGGCCTGGCTGCCTGATTTCGACCTGATTGTCGGCACCGAGGAAGAGTTTCATATTGCCGGCGGCAGCACCGATACCCTCGAATCGCTGCGCGCGGTGCGCCACGTCACCGATGCCACTTTGGTATGCAAGCTTGGCCCCCTGGGCTGCGTGGTCTTCGAGGATGACATTCCGAAGCGCATCGAGGATGGCATCTTGGTCAAGGGCGTCAAGGTCGAGGTGCTCAACGTGCTGGGCGCCGGTGATGCTTTTATGAGCGGTCTGCTGAGGGGCTGGCTGCGCGGCGAGTCTTGGGAAACTAGCGCCGCCTATGCCAACGCTTGTGGGGCCTTGGTGGTCTCCCGCCACGGCTGTGCACCGGCCATGCCCACCGAGGAGGAGCTCTTCGACTATCTGGACCGGCGACATGATGTGTCGAGACCGGATCAGGACCGACGTCTCAATCATCTGCACCGCGTCACCACACGCGTGTCGGACGAGTGGCCAGAGGTGTGCGGTTTGGCATTTGATCATCGTCGTCAGCTCACCGACATGGCCTGCGAGGAGCATGCTGACCCCGCGCGCCTGCCTGTCCTGAAACGCTTGCTGGTGCAGGCGGCGGAAGAAGGCGCTCGTGGTAGCGGCTTGGAGACGCCGGCCATCCTGGTGGACGATGTGCTCGGCCAGGATGCCCTCAACGAGGCATCGGGCCGCGGTTGGTGGATTGGACGCCCGGTGGAATTGCCCGGTTCGCGGCCGCTGCGCTTCCAGCATGGCGATGACCTGGGCAGCCAGCTGCGCCAGTGGCCCGCCGAGCACATCATCAAGTGCCTGGTCTTCTACCATCCAGACGATGTCCTCGAGCTGCGCCTGGAGCAGGAAGCACGACTTCGCCAGCTCTACCAGGCGGCCTGCGCCAGCGACCTGGAGTTGCTGGTAGAGGTGATCCCGCCGGCCGACATGGCGGTGGATGATACGACTCTGCCACGCAGTCTCCAGCGCCTCTACAACCTGGGGATCCGCCCCGACTGGTGGAAGCTGCCGACACTCTCCGAGGCCGCCTGGAAGAGCGTGGGGAAAATCATCGACGATCAGGATCGGCATTGTCGCGGTGTGGTGCTGCTCGGCCTTGACGCTCCCTTGGAGGAAATGAAGCGCAGCTTCGCCCCAGCGGCCCGTCAGTCCCACTGCAAGGGCTTCACCGTGGGCCGTACCCTCTTTGCTGCGGCCAGCCGAGAGTGGTTGGCGGACCGTCTCGATGACGCGGCGCTGGTGGCCCGAGTGGCCGACAACTATGCCGAACTGATCCAAGAGTGGCGGCGCCTGCGCCGCGACGCGCCTCACGTGGAGGGAGCCTGACATGAGCACCATTCGCCTCACCATGGCCCAGGCCCTGGTCAAGTATCTGGCGGCTCAGCACACCGAGCACGAGGGCCGTGAGGTCCCGCTATTCGAAGGGGTCTTCGCTATCTTCGGTCACGGTAACGTAGCCGGCCTGGGGGAGGCGCTCTATCATGTCCGTGAGGAGCTGCCGACCCTGCGTGCTCACAATGAGCAGACCATGGCCCATGCCGCCATCGCCTTCGCCAAGGCCAATGGGCGGCGGCGGCTGATGGCGGCCACCAGCTCCATCGGTCCCGGCGCCGCCAATATGGTCACTGCCGCCGCCCTGGCCCATGCCAATCGCTTGCCGGTACTGCTGCTGCCCGGGGATACCTTCGCCACTCGTGAACCGGATCCTGTACTGCAGCAGCTTGAGCATTTCGGTGATCCGACCGTTACCGTCAATGACTGCTTCCGGCCGGTGTCGCGCTACTTCGATCGCATCACCCGGCCCGAGCAATTGCTGACCAGCCTGCCCCAGGCCATCGCCACTCTGCTCGACCCCGAACACTGCGGCCCGGCGACGCTGGCGTTGCCCCAAGACGTCCAGACCTTTGCCTATGACTATCCCGAGAGCTTCTTTGCGCCGAAAGTCCATCGCATCCGTCGCCCCCAGCCGGATCCCCGCGAGTTGGAGGCAGCCATCGCCGCCCTGGCTGGATCCGAGCGGCCGCTGATCATCGCTGGCGGTGGGGTGCACTACGCCGGCGCCAGCGAGCGGCTCGGCGAGTTCGCCCTGGCCCATGGCGTGCCGGTGGCCGAGACACAGGCCGGCAAGGGGGCGCTGCCCGACGATCATGCCTGCGCGGTGGGTGCCATTGGCGTTACCGGCAGCGAGGCCGCCAACCGCCTGGCCGAAGAGGCGGACGTCATCTTGGCTGTGGGCACCCGGCTACAGGACTTCACCACCGGCTCGCGGGCGCTCTTCGAACGCGACGATCTGACCCTGGTGGCCCTGAACGTGGGGCGCTTCGACAGTCAGAAGCACCATGCCCTGCCATTGACAGGCGATGCTTTCGACGGCCTCGCGGCGCTCGATGCCGGACTCGCCCAGTGGCGCGCCAGCGATCCCTGGCGCGAGCAGTCGGATAGCCTCAAGCGTGCGTGGGACGAGGTGGTTGCACGGGTCACCGCCGATGAGGGGCGCGAGCTGCCCACCGACGCTCAGGTGATCGGTGCCGTGAACCGTCAGGCTGGTGAGGACGGCACGGTAGTGTGTGCCGCGGGTGGTCTGCCGGGCGAGCTGCACAAGCTGTGGCAGTGCGCCGGCCCCGGAAGCTACCACGTGGAGTACGGTTTTTCCTGCATGGGTTACGAGATCGCTGGCGGCCTGGGGGTCAAGATGGCCCGTCCCGAGCGCGAGGTGTTCGTGATGGTGGGCGACGGCTCCTACCTGATGCACAACTCGGAGCTCGCCACCTCGGTGATGCTGGGCCACAAGCTGGTCGTGGTGGTGCTCGACAATCGCGGCTTCGGCTGCATCAACCGCCTGCAGCAGGCCACCGGCGGTGCCGGTTTCAACAACTTGCTCGACGATTGCCGCGCGGTGCCGGAAGGCGCGCCGAAGACCGACTTCGCCGGCCATGCCCGCTCGCTGGGCTGCCAGGCAGAGAGCGTGCGCGGCATCCGGGGCCTGGAGGAGGCCCTGGTACGGGCTCGCCGGGCCAGCACCACCTATGTCATTGCCCTGGATACCGACCCCCTGCCCAGCACCGCCGAGGGTGGCGCCTGGTGGGAGGTGGCGGTGCCCGAGGTCTCCCAGCGAGAGCAGGTCAAGGAGGCCTATGCGGGCTATCGCCAGGCCAAGCGACGTCAGCATTACTGATAGCCAAACCCGAACAGCCAGAAGCGGGCCGCCGGGCTCGCTTGATCAGGAGTTTTCTATGTCTACCGTACGCTTGGGGATCAACCCCCTGACCTGGACCAACGACGACCTGCCCAGTCTCGGAGCCAACACCCCCCTGGACACCTGCCTCAGCGAAGGGCGCGAGGCGGGCTTCGCGGGTTTCGAGCTGGGCAACAAGTTCCCGCGCACGCCGGATGCGCTCTCCGCCGTGCTGGGGCAGCACAATCTGGCGCTGGTATCGGGCTGGTACTCCGCTCGCCTGCTGGAGCGCAGCCCTGAGGAGGAGATCGAGGCGCTCCAGGATCACCTCCAGCTGCTCAAGCAGTGTGGTGCCAAGGTCATGGTGTTTTGCGAGGTGAGTCGCTGTGTTCACGGCGACCAGGACGTTCCGCTCTCCCGCCGCTCGCACCTGGACGAGGCCGACTGGCACCGCCTCACCGAGGGCCTGAGCGTCGTGGGTGACTACCTCAAGGAGCAGGGTGTGCACCTGGCCTATCACCACCACCTGGGCACCGTGGTGGAGAGCCAGGAAGACGTGGAACGCATGCTCGACAACACCCGCGACTCCGTGGGCCTGCTGCTCGACCTGGGCCACCTGCGCGGCGCGGGCGGCGACCCACTGGCCATCGCCAGGCGCTACGCCTCGCGGGTGGTGCACGTGCACTGCAAGGACGTACGCTTCGGCGTGCTCGAGGAACTGCGCAACCGCGACAAGAGCTTCCTCGACGGAGTGCTCGACGGCCTGTTCACTGTGCCAGGCGATGGCGACGTCGACTTCCTGCCCACGCTGACGCACCTGCGCGAGGCCGGCTACGAGGGCTGGCTGGTGGTGGAGGCCGAACAGGACCCCGAAGTGGCCCACCCGCTCACCTATGCGCGGACGGGGTATCGCAATTTGCACTCCCTCGCCGAGCAGGCCGGTTTCCAGATCGCCGACTGACACTTCGTTTACCGCACGACGGACTTACAGAGAGAAGATTTCCATGAACCAGATTCAGCATTTCCTCAACGGCCAGGTGGTCGAAGGTGCCAGCGGTCGCACCTTCCCCGTCTACAACCCTGCCACCGGCGAGCAAAAGGCCGAAGTGGCCCTGGCCTCGGCCGACGAGACCCGCGAGGCGGTACGCATCGCCCATGACGCCTTCGCCACCTGGTCGACGTTCACGCCACTCAAGCGGTCGCGCATCCTGTTCAAGTTCAAGGCGCTGGTCGAGGAGCACGCCGACGAGCTGGCACGGCTGATCTCGCAGGAGCACGGCAAGGTGTTCTCCGACGCCAAGGGCGAGGTGACCCGCGGCCTGGAGGTGGTGGAGTTCGCCTGCGG
>NZ_JAHCLU010000015.1 GCF_018448785.1 Halomonas jincaotanensis
GCTGACGGTGGCGGCGAAAACACCGCCGATGCCTTACCGGCTCCTGAAGCTGGCTGAGCCATATACGTAATCAGGAAAAGATTTGGAGAACGACATGACCGGTATACGACGCTTCATGACCGCCGCCCTGCTGCTGGTCGCTGCCTTTCCGGTCTCGGCCGAACAGGACGAAAACGTCTTCGGCTGGGTGGAGAAGGCGACCCTGGAACCCTGGGGCGTAGAAGTGAAGGCCAAGCTCGACAGTGGTGCCCTGACCTCATCACTGGATGCCCGCGACATCGAGCGCTACGAGAAGGAGGGTGAAGAGTGGGTGCGCTTTCGCTTGAAGCTCGAAGATACGGGAAGTGGCGAGGAGTTCACCGAGCGCATGGAGCTGCCGATCTATCGCAGCATCCGCCTGCGTGGCGCCGGTGGCACCGACCGGCGTCCGGTGGTGCTGATGAATGTCTGCCTGGGCGACACCGTCTACGAGGAGCAGTTCAGCCTGCGTGATCGCGAGGAAATGTTCTATCCGCTGCTGCTCGGACGCCGCTCCATCGGCCATCTCGGCATGCTGGATGTACGCGAGACGTTTCTCAACGAGCCCGTCTGCGACGACGATTCGCGTTTTGTGCCTCACGAGCCGTCGGAAGAGGACTGAGCGTTGTCTGTTCCTTCAGGCCAATTTCTCCAGGATCAGTGCTTTAGCGTTAGTCTCTTGAGCGTTAGTCTCTTGAGTCAGTGATTTCAGAAAATGCGCGCCAGTAACGCCGTCACGGCAGTTTCCACGCGCAGGATCCGCGGTCCCAGATGAATGCCTTCACAGCCCGCGGCCAGCAGCTTTTCTATCTCCCAGTCAATGAAGCCACCTTCCGGGCCGACCAGCAGCAGGGTCGGCGCCGTCAGGTCGCGTGGGCAGGCGTGGGGCATGCCGGGGTGCGCCACCAGGCCTCGATGCTTTTCCAGCAAGGCGGGCAGGATATCCTCGACGAAGGGACGAAAGCCCTTGGCCAGGCGGACGTCGGGCAGGTGAGTATCGCGTGCCTGTTCCAGGCCAAGCACCAGATGGTGTCGGATCTTGTCGGCGGTGAGCTCGGGCGACTGCCAGTAGCTCTTTTCAACGCGGCGGCAGTGCAGCAGGGTGATATGCTTCACGCCGAGTGCCGTGACGTGCTCAAGGCTGCGCGCCAGCATGCGCGGGCGTGGCAGGGCGAGGACCAGGTGCACGGGCAAGGCCGGCGGTGGTGCCTGGTCAAAGTCGTCGAGGGCAAAGCATGCCTCCCGGGCGTCCAGTGACAGCAGTTCGCCGTGGCCGATGCGCCCACCTTCGGTGCCTAGCACGAGCCGGTCGCCGCAGCGGGCGCGGTGTACCCGGCGGAGATGGTCGAGACGACGCGGGTCGCGTACCCGGGCGAAGCCCTCCGCGTCGAGGTCGTCTGGCGAAAGCAGGATCAGGTTCATTGTGCCTCGTGATGCCGGTTTGCCTTGCATGGTGCGTGTCGCAGTGCACAATACCCGTTAAGGGGGCAATCGCCCACTTGCCATAATAAGGAGCAGCGCCGTGCGCGTGATTCGCAAGTATGCCAACCGCAGGCTCTATGATACCGAACAGAGCCGCTACGTGACCCTGGAGGATCTGCGTGGCCTGATTCTCGAACAAGTCCCGTTTCGGGTCGAGGATGCCAAGAGCGGCGAGGATCTGACCCGCACCATCCTGCTGTCGATCATCATCGAGCAGGAGCAGGCCGACGGCGATTCCGAGGTGTTCTCCAACGACCTGTTGGCGCAGTTCATCCGTGTCTACGACATGGCGCAACCGTTGCCGCTGGCTCGCTACCTGGAGCAGGGCACACGGCTGATGATGGAGCAGCAGCAGCGCATGCAGGACCGGTGGCAGCAGGCGATGCGCCATTCGCCGATGGAATTGATGCGTGAGCTGGCGGAGGAGAACATGCGCTTCTGGCAGAACACCATCACCCAGGCCGGCAAGGATGAAGCCGACAAGAATGAAGCCGACAAGAATGAAGCCGGAGAGGAAGATGAGCAAAAAGAGGCGTCGGACGACAAGAAGCGCTAGTGGCGGAAGGGACACCCAAGACGGTACGCGCAAGGACGGTCGTGACGACTTTCTGACATAATGGCGCGATGTTACGAGAGGCCAAAGGGTTGAAGGGATGAAGGTGCTGATCATCGGCGGCGGTGGCCGCGAACACGCGTTGGCCTGGAAGGTCGCGCAGTCAATCGAGGTGGAGACTGTCTACGTGGCACCGGGCAATGCCGGTACCGCCGGCGAGCCGAACGTGGAAAACGTGGCGGTCGGTATCGACGACCTCGAGGGCCTGTTGGCGTTCGCCCACGATCGTGAGGTAGCGCTGACCATCGTCGGCCCCGAGGCACCGCTGGTCGAGGGTGTCGTCGATCGCTTCCGTGCCGCTGGACTCGCCATCTTCGGCCCGACGCAGGCGGCTGCACAACTCGAGGGTTCCAAGGCCTTCACCAAGGATTTTCTCGCCCGCCACGCCATCCCCAGCGCCGACTATCGTACCTTCACCGCCGTGGAGGCGGCCCTCGCCTACCTGGCCGAGCAGGGCGCTCCCATCGTCATAAAGGCCGACGGCCTGGCTGCCGGTAAGGGCGTGATTGTGGCCATGACCGACGAGGAGGCTACGGCGGCGGTTCGTGACATGCTCGAGGCCAATGCCTTCGGCAATGCCGGCGCGCGGGTGGTGATCGAGGACTTCCTCGAGGGCGAAGAGGCGAGCTTCATCGTCATGGTCGACGGCGAAAACGTCTTGCCGATGGTCACCAGTCAGGATCACAAGCGGGTCGGTGATGGCGATACCGGGCCCAACACAGGCGGCATGGGTGCCTACTCGCCGGCGCCGGTGGTGACCGATGAAGTCCATGCGCGCATCATGGAACGAGTCATTCTGCCTACCGTGCGGGGTATGGCCGAAGAGGGTCATCCCTACACCGGTTTTCTGTACGCCGGCCTGATGATCGACGCTGCCGGCAACCCCAGGGTGATCGAGTACAACTGCCGCTTTGGCGACCCCGAAACCCAGCCGATCATGCTGCGCCTTCACTCGGATCTCGCCGAACTGTGCCTGGCCGGCACACGGGGGGAACTCGCCGGCAAGGTGTGTGAGTGGGACCCGCGTGCTGCTGTGGGTGTAGTGATGGCGGCCGGGGGCTATCCCGGTCGCTATCGTAAGGCCGACGCCATCGAAGGGCTCGACGCCGCAGACGCGACTGGCTGCAAGGTCTTTCACGCCGGCACCGCCGGGCAAGCAGGGCGGGTCGTTACCGCCGGGGGTCGAGTGCTCTGTGTGACTGCCCTGGGTGAGACGGTCGGCGAGGCGCGTGATCTGGCCTACCGGGGAGTGGCGAAGATTCACTGGCCACAAGCCCTCTTTCGTCACGATATCGCTCACCGTGCCATCGCCCGCGAGCGGGGCTGAAGGAGCGAGCATGGAACGTGTCAGACTGCAATTCCCCGAGGCTGATCTGGTGCACCGCCATCCGCTGACGGTCCGCATTACCGACATGAACTACGGTCGTCATCTCGGGCATGATGCCCTGGTATCGTTGCTTCACGAGGCCCGTACTCATGCCCTGAGGTCGTTGGACCTCAGCGAGGCGGACCTGGGTGGCCATGCCAGCGTGGTGGCTGATCTGGCCGTGCAGTTCCAGGCCGAGGCTCGCTGGCCCGATGCGCTAGTGGTGGAAACCGCCCTTCCGGCGCCCCGCGGAAAGGCGATCGCTGCCTACCATCGTGTGCTGCGCGAGGATGACGGCCGCATCGTGGCCACGGCCCGGCTCAACCTCTTGCTGCTGGACTCCGTCAGCGGTCGTCCGGCAGTGGTGCCCGACGCCTTGAGCCAGGCGATCACTCGGGCGGGAGGCGTCTGATGTCGAGAGAATATCCGATCATTGCTGTAACCGGCTCGTCGGGTGCCGGCACCACGACGGTCAAGCGTACCTTCGAGCGGATGTTCGCCCGCGAGGACGTCCATGCCGCCTTCGTCGATGGCGATGCCTTCCATCGCTACAACCGAGAAGAGCTGGCGCGGATATTTCGCGAGGAGCCCGAGCGCAAGGATGAGCTATCGCACTTCGCCGTGGAGGCTAATCTGCTCGAGGAGTTAGAGGCGATGTTTCTCGAGTATGGCGAGCACGGCAGCGGCACCTATCGCCACTATATCCATGCCGAAGACAAGCAGATGATCGAGGCCGGCTACCGGGTGGGGACCTTCACCGAGTGGCAAGCGCTGCCGTACGGCACCGATCTGCTGTTCTACGAAGGGTTGCACGGTGGCCTGGTGACCGCTGAGCACGATATTGCCCGTCATGTGGACCTGCTGGTCGGCGTTGCGCCGACCATGAATCTGGAATGGATCCAGAAGATCGACCGCGACATCAAGATGCGGGGTTACTCCCAGGAGGCGGTGATCGATACAATCCTGGGGCGCATGGACGACTACGTGCACTACATCCAGCCTCAGTTCTCGCGTACCCACATCAACTTTCAAAGGGTGCCCACGGTCGATACATCCAACCCCTTCGAGGTCCAGGATATTCCTACCGATGCCGAGTCCTTCGTGGTGATTCGCTTTCGTGATCCTGCCACGGTGGACTTTCCCTACCTGCTGGCGATGATCCAGGATGCCTTCATGAGCCGGCCGCACACCTTGGTCGTACCGGGGTCGCGGCTGTCCCTGGCCATGGAATTGATTCTGGGCCCGCTGGTGCGTCATCTCTTGAGCCAGCGACGCTTTCGCTGACATGCCATTGCCTGGATATTCCGAGGAGACTCGACCATGGATTGCTTGTTCTGCAAGATCATCAACCGCGAGATACCCGCCGACATCGTCTTTGAAGACGACGAGGTGCTGGCGTTCAACGATATCAATTCGCAGGCGCCGACCCATCAGCTGATCGTGCCCAAACAGCATATCGCTACCCTCAACGACATCGAGGAAAACGATCTGGCGCTGGTCGGCCGGCTAACCGCTACCGCCGCCAAGCTGGCCAAGCAGCAGGGCTTTGCCGATGATGGCTATCGGGTGGTCATGAACTGCAACGATGACGGTGGTCAGACGGTCTATCATATCCACATGCATCTGATGGGCGGTCGGCGCTTCACCTGGCCGGCCGGATAACGGGCATTCGTGAGGTCTCTATGACGCGCAAGTTCTCCCGTGCCGACAGCCTGGTCCACCGGTTCGATGCCGCCCTGCGCACCCTGGTGCCCGGCGCAGCGCCAGCTTCACGTGCTTCGCCCGCCTCTCGTGAGGTTCGGGACAGCCCGATGGATGCCGAGGAACGTCGTCACGCGGCAGGTCTGGTGCGAATCCATCATGCCGGCGCACTGGGCGCCCAGGCGCTTTATCAGGGACAGGGACTCACCGCAGGGCTGTCAGAGCGGCGTGGGCGTGAGGAAGAGGCCGCCCGGGATGAGGCAGGCCAACATTTGGCCTGGTGTGATGCTCGCCTGGACGAACTGAATGACCGCACGAGCCGTCTGACCCCGTTTATCTACATCGCCTCCTTCGGCCTCGGCGCCGCGGCGGGTGTGGCAGGTCATCGCGTCAGTCTGGGTATGGCCGCGGCCACCGAGGAACAGCTGGGCAAACTGTTGGATCAACATCTGGAGAGGCTGCCGCGTGGCGATCAGCGTTCTCGCGCCGTGCTGTGCCAGATGCGAATCGATGAGGCACATCACGTCCAGTTGGCTCTGGAGGCCGGCGCCGTGCGCTTCCCGGGAGCGGTGAAGGCCGGCATGTCGCTGATGACCAACGCCATGGCCTGTAGCGTCTATCGGCTTTGAGCCGCGACTTCGCGCGTCCTGCGTCTTAGCCCTCGACGTTTCCTTGGCCCTCGTCGATAGAGAAGGAGTGGCTGATCTCGACCCCCCCCTTGCCGAGCATGATCGAGGCACTGCAGTACTTGTCGGCGGAGAGCTCCACTGCCCGCGCCACCTGCTTTTCCTTCAAGCCGTTGCCGCTGACGGTGAAATGCACGTGAATCCGCGTGAAGACGCTCGGTACGCTGTCGGCGCGTTCGGCCTCGACCTCGGCCACACAATCGCTGACCGGGGCGCGGGACTTCTCGAGAATTTCCAGAACATCGAATGACGTGCAGGCGCCGAGTCCCATCAGCAGCATTTCCATGGGCCGCGGGCCGGTATCACGGCCGCCATGATCGGGGGGGCCGTCGATCACCACGCTATGCCCGCTTCCGGATTCGGCGACGAACTGACGACCATCGGTCCATTTGACGCTGGCTTTCATGGGATCGGCTTCCTTCGGTTGAATTCGATGACGATAGGCCAGTCAGCATATCAGCTAGCGCGGCGGTGCTCAGCCCCGCAGGCGGCGGTCGAGGTCGTCGAGGCGCTCCGGGGTGCCCACATCGACCCAGTCGCCGCGGTAGTGGCGACCGGCGACGCGTCCCGCGGCCATTGCCTGGCGCAGCAGTGGTGCCAGCGCGAAGGCGCCCGGCGCTTGGTCGGCCACCAGCGTTGGGTCGATGACGCTGAGGCCGGCGAAGGTGAGCCGCGGCTCGCCCGTGGCGTGCACCCGGCCGCTGGCGTCGAGGCGAAAGTCGCCGGCCGGGTGATGGGGCGGATTGTCGACCAGCACCAGCTGGGCCAGGTCGTCCCCCAGGCCGATCGGGCCGTCAAGCGCGCTGAGCGCCATGTCACACCAGATGTCGCCGTTGACCAGCAGGAAAGGCGCCTCGCCGAGTAGCGGCAACGCGTTGAGGATGCCGCCGCCGGTTTCCAGCGGTATCGCCTCGTGGCTCCAGGCGATGGCGACCCCGAAATCGCTGCCATCGCCGAGGACGGTGATGATCTGCTCGGCGCGGTAGCTGACGTTGATCACTACCTCCGTGATACCGGCCGCGGCCAGGCGCTCCAGATGGTGGACGATCAACGGCTTGCCCGCCACCAGCAGCAGCGGTTTGGGGCAGCGGTCGGTGAGCGGGCGCATGCGCGTGCCGAGGCCTGCGGCCAGGATCATGGCCTTCATGAAGCTTCCCCCCGCGACTGGGCGGTCAGTCGCCTGGTCAGGACGGGGCGGAAATCGACGGCAAGCCAGTGGTGAAAGGCGTGGTGCTCGGGCAGGTCCGCCAGGCTGTCGTCGAGGTGGTCGAGAAAGTGCGGTAGACGCTCGAGATAACCCTCGCGCCTGTCACGTAGCGTAAGCCGGCAGAAGATACCCAGCACCTTCAGAGCGCGCTGGGCGGCCATGGCCTGCACCTGGTGATGGAAGGTCTCGGTCGTCACGCTGCCCGGCAGGCGCTGGTCGGCTACTGCTCGCTGGCGAAAGGATTCGACCCAGCCGGCGTAGCGGCTGGGGGCGAAACGGCAATAGCGTCCCCGTAGTAATGAGATCAGGTCGTAGCTGACAGGCCCGGCCACAGCGTCCTGAAAATCGATCAGGGTGAGCCGCTCGTCGTCCACCATCAGGTTCATGGCGTCGTAATCACGGTGGACGGTGACCACCGGTTGCGCGAGTGCCGAGGCGATCAACGCCTCGCGCAACGCACTCCAGCCCGGCGGCGTGTCGAGGCCCAGCCAGGCGCCGAGACACCATTGCGGAAAAAGGTCGAGCTCGCGGCCGAGCAACGCCTCGTCATAGCGCGGCAGCGCTTCGGCGGTGGCGCGGTTCTGCAGGGCATGAAGCAGCTCGATGGCGCGCTCGTGCCAGCCCAGGGTGACCGGATGCGCCGCCTCGCGCAGGCAGTGCTGAAGCGGTGTGTCACCCAGATCATCGAGCTCGAGGAAGCCGGCTTCCAGGTCCACGGCATGCAGGCTAGGTACCGGCAAGCCGGCGGCCTGCCAGTGCCTGGCGATCGCCACGAACGGGCGGCTATCCTCATGCTCGGGTGGCGCGTCCATGAGCATGCGCGTTTGGCCATCGGGCAATGTCAGGCGGAAATAGCGGCGAAAGCTGGCGTCGCCGGCGGCCAGCTCAAGCGCAATGGCTCCAGGGGCGAGCCCGTGACGTTTGGCGGCCCAGTCACGCAGTTGCTTCAGGCGCAAGGGGGCAGTGGCGTCTTGCATCGTCATCAGGCTCCAGGGTCGTGACGCAGGGGCGGTTGACGGTTCCGTGGCGTCCCCGCATGCTGATTTCCCGATCTCGCCGGCGGTGACAGGGCCGATGCCAGCGGGACAGGTCGGGCGCGGCCTGTATAATACCGATTCATCTCGCCAAGGACATCGTGAAACATGGGCAAGCGACTCTCGTGGACGGCCTTGGCAGGCCTCGCCACTTCCGGACTGGTGAGCCTGCCGCTGTCGGCAGCGCCACCCGAGCCGTTGCCGGCCGATCAGCTCGATTGGCAACCGTGGGGAGGCGACCGTCCCGAGGGCGCGCTTTGCCGTGGCCGCTATGTGACACCGGGGTATCGCCTGCCGGCCCCGGCGGACGAAAGGGTCGCCAGCGAGGCCGACAGCGCCGATTACGGCGAGGATGGCGAAACCCTGCTGGCCGGCGAGGTGGTACTGCGTCGCGGTGACGCCCAGCTCGAGGCGCCGCGGATCCGCGTGCCCGGGACCCGCGAGACGGTCTTCGCCGAGGGTCCCCTGGCACTGCGCGACCGCGGCATTCTGGTGCGCGGGCAGTCCGCCGAGCTGTCCCTGAACAGCGATGCCGCGAGTATCGACAGCGCCCACTATGTTGCCCACGAGCAGCGCCTGCGTGGCGACGCCCAGCGCCTGGCGCGGCTCGAGGATGGCCGCTATCGCCTCACCGAGGCGAGCTTCACCACCTGCGATCCTGGCAATAACACCTGGCGTCTGGTGGGCAACGATATCCTGCTCGATCGTGAGACGGGGGTCGGCACCGCCAGGCATGCCCGGCTTGAGGTGGCCAAGGTGCCGGTATTCTACTGGCCCTGGTTGCGCTTTCCCATTGACGAACGTCGCCAGAGCGGGTTTCTCTGGCCGGTGTTGGGCATCTCGCTTGACTCTGTGGATTATACACAGCCGTTCTACTGGAACATTGCCCCGAATCGGGACGCCACCATCACCCCACGCTGGATATCGGAACGCGGTCTGCTATTGGGCGGTGAATATCGTTACCTGTACGAGGAAGATGCCGGTCAGATTGAGGGGGCCTATCTCGCCAGTGACGACGGCGGCCCTGACGATAACCGCTACGATGAGCCGCAGCGGTTCGAGGGCGAGGACCGTTGGTATGTGGATTACCGCCATGCCGGGCGTTTCGATGCCCGTACCCGATACCGGTTGCGTTACGGGGCGGCCAGCGACGGGCGCTATTTCGACGACTTCGGCACCACTTTCGGCGAGCAAGAGACCTCCAATCTGCCGCGACTGGCCCAGATCGACCATCGCGGCGATGTCTGGCAGCTTCAGGCGCGGGCTCAGGGCTTCCAGCGTCTCGAGGATCCGCTGCTGGATCGCGAGAAACCCTTCTATCGCCTGCCCAGCCTGACGGCTAACGCCCGTTGGTCCCAGGACAGTGGCTTCTACCAGCAGTGGCGTTCCAACCTGACGTATTTCTGGCGTGATGTAGATGAAGCAGCGTTACCCAATAACGAGCGTTTCGATCGCGAGTCCGCCGTGGGCACTCGGCTGCATCTCTCGCCGGCCACGGGCTGGCGTTTCGATGAGACCTGGGGCCATCTGGAACCGCGGGTCGAGTGGCTGGCGACCGCCTACGACCTGGATTACGGCAATCGCGATACCGACCGCGATACTACCCTGAATCGCAGCGTGCCGGTGAGCTCCATCGATGCCGGCCTGGCCTTCGAGCGCGAACTCGATCTTGGGGAGCGGAGCTATCGCCAGACGCTGGAACCCCGCGTGAACTATGCCTACGTGCCGGCGCGCGACCAGAGCGAGTTCCCCGTTTTCGATACCGCCGAACAGCCCTTTTCCTGGAACCAGCTGTGGTCGCCGTATCGCTTTTCGGGGTCGGATCGTGTGGGCGATCTCAACCGGTTATCCCTGGGGGTCGATTCGCGCCTTCTGGAAGACGCCAGTGGACGCCAGCGCCTCGCCCTGGGTATCGGGCAGGCAATCTACTTCGAGGATCGCAATATCGACATGGCGGGCGACCCCGACACCTTGCCGCCCGAGAATCGCGATGAGGACTTCTACCGCGCCACCCGCGACCGATCACCGATCGTGACACGCCTTGACTGGCAGGTGACCGATCACTGGCGTTCGCGCTGGCAGTGGCTCTATGACGATGACCGTGAGCGGACCGAGAGCACGTCACTGGCCGTGCAGTATCGCGCCGATGCCGGCCACGTACTGAACTTAGGCTACCGCTGGCAACTCGAAGGCTTCGACCCCGGCCTGCAAGATGAGGACGTGCTCACCTATAACCGCGAAGAGTACGACCTGTCGTTCGCCTGGAAGGCCAGCCGGCAGGTAGACCTGATCGGTCGCGTGCTCTACGACAACACCAACGACCGCGCCCTGGAGCAGTTGGCGGGTGTTCAGTGGAACGACTGCTGCTATGGTCTGCAGGTGGTGTGGCGCGAATGGGTCGATGACCGTGATACCGCGAATACCATCGAGGACGATTTTGTCGACCGTGGTGTCTTCCTGCGCTTCGTGTTCAAGGGCCTGGGCGGGGTCGGCGGCGAAGCCGACAGTTACTTCGAGCAGGCCATTCCTGGCTATCGCGCCACGGCCTTGTGACGTGAGACGACGGTGGCCGATTCAATGACAGATCGATGCAATTGACTAGCACGATTCAATGAGAGGAACCAACGCTATGCATAGTCGACGTACCCTGCGCAGTCGACGCGTCGCGACACTGGGCGCCAGCCTGGCCTTGGTGTTGTGCCTGACCGCCTTGCCGCTTGCCAGCCTGGCACAAAGCAACTTCGAGTCGCTGGAACGCCAGTCACTGGATCGCATCGTGGCGGTGGTCAACGACGGTGCCATCATGGCGAGTGATCTCGAGGAGCGCGTCGCTCAGACGCGCAGCCAACTGGAGGCTCGCGACGAATCGTTGCCACCGGAGCGTGTGCTTCGCGAACAGATGCTCGATCGCATGATCGTCGAGGAGATCCAGTTACAGATGGCGCGTGAATCCGGGTTGTCGGTGGACGATACCGATCTCAACCGCCAGATGAGAAGCATTGCCGAGGGCAATGGCATGAGCCTCGAGCAATTTGCCGATGCCGTGGAAGCCGACGGCCTGACCTTCGCCGACGTGCGCGAGCAGATCCGCCGCGAGATGTTGTTGAGCCAGGTCCAGAGGCGTGAGATCGGCGGCCGGGTCAATATCTCCGATAGTGAAGTGGAGCGGTTCATGGAGGAACAGGGCGCCACCCGGGAGCAGGCGCGTCAGGCCCTGTTCCAGCGTCAGGCCAACGAAGAACTGGATGTCTGGATGCAGGAAATCCGCTCCCGCGCCTTCATTGACAATCGGCTCGCCGAACGCTGATGGCGGACATCGACGCCCCGGTTCTCGCGCTTACCACCGGCGAGCCGGCGGGCATCGGGCCCGAGTTGGCCGTGATGCTGGCCGCTGGCACTTTGCTGCCCGTGCGGGTGGTGGCCGTCGGCGACCCGGATTTGCTGGCCGAGCGCGCCGCCATGCTGGGTCGCAAGCTCGAGCTTGTCGCGCTTGCGCCCGGTGATCCGGTCCCGGCCCCTTGCCAAGGTGTGCTGCCCGTCTGGCCGGTGGCGCTGCGGGCGCCTTCGCACCCCGGGCTGCTGGATGTTGCCAATGCCGGCTATGTGCTCGAGACTCTCGATGTGG
Organism: Halomonas jincaotanensis; assembly: GCF_018448785.1. Lineage (GTDB taxonomy): Bacteria > Pseudomonadota > Gammaproteobacteria > Pseudomonadales > Halomonadaceae > Halomonas > Halomonas jincaotanensis. Next base: position 11,733 of record NZ_JAHCLU010000015.1, read on the forward strand.
CGGTCACCGCCTGCGGTAATGGCCACGCCGTGGGCATGGTCACCGCCCCGCTGCACAAGGGGGTGATTCTGGATGCCGGGCATGTCGGCTTCAGCGGCCATACCGAGTACCTGCGTGACCGCTGTAGCGTCGACGAGGTGGTGATGCTGCTGGCAACCGATAGCGCCCTGCATGCCCGTGAGCCGGGATGGACAAGCGGCGGTGCGCTGCGCGTGGCGCTTGCCACCACGCATCTTGCGCTACGCGAGGTAAGCGATGCCATCACTGGGCCGCGCCTCGAGCGCATCCTGCGCATCCTGCATGCCGACCTGACGCGTTGGTTTGGCCTGAATAAGCCGCGTATTGCTGTCTGCGGCCTCAATCCCCATGCCGGCGAGGGCGGTCACCTGGGGCGCGAGGAGTTGGACGTTATCATTCCCGTACTGGAGGCCTTGCGGGGCGAGGGCATGGCGCTCGACGGGCCGCTGCCCGCCGATACGCTGTTCACCCCGCGCTACCTCGACGGCGTCGACGCGGTCTTGGCCATGTACCATGACCAGGGGCTGCCGGTGCTCAAGTATGCCGGCTTTGGTCGCGCGGCCAATATCACGCTGGGCCTGCCGCTGGTGCGGACCTCGGTCGACCACGGCACCGCGCTGGACCTGGCCGGACAAGGCCTGGCCGATTCCGGCAGTCTGGAGGTGGCGGTTCGTCTCGCCGCCGACATGGCGCGTCGTGGCGGCCTGCTCTGAACGGCCCGGACGCCAGCCTCGCCCCTCACACTCCAGCCCACCCATCGATTGCACGATCACCGTATACTTGTTCACCGTAAATTAAGGATCAGCCTGCATGGCCTCTCGCCCCCCGGTTCATCGGGCCCGTAAACGCTTCGGCCAGAATTTTCTGCGCGACCCGGGCGTCATCGCACATATCGTGCGTGCCATTGGCCCGCGCGAGGGCGACCGGCTGGTCGAGATCGGCCCCGGCCAGGGGGCGTTGACCGAGCCGCTGGTCGATGCCGCGGGCGGACGGCTGGAGGTGATCGAGCTTGACCGCGATCTGATTCCTGGCTTGCGCGTGCAGTTCTTCGCTTATCCGGACGTCGTGATCCATGAGGGCGACGCCCTCAAGGTCGATTTCCAGTTACTGCGTGGCGAGGGGCCGGAGCTTCGGGTGGTTGGCAACCTCCCCTACAACATCTCCACGCCGCTGCTCGTGCATCTGCTGGAGGCGGGTGACGCCGTCGCCGATATGCACTTCATGCTGCAAAAGGAACTCGTCGACCGGCTCGCCGCGTCGCCGGGCGGCACCGACTGGGGCCGGCTTTCGGTCTTGGCGCAGTATCACTGCAGGGTGGAGTCCTTGTTCAACGTGCCGCCAGCTGCCTTCGTACCGCGTCCCAAGGTCGACTCCGCCATCGTGCGCCTGACGCCGCACGATGTCCTTCCGCACCCGGCGCACGACGAGGGGCTACTCTTTGATATGGTGCGTCAGGCCTTCGGACAGCGACGCAAGACGCTGCGCAACAATCTCAAGGGTCGCATCGACGCTGCGGCGCTCGAGGCGCTCGGCATCGCGCCGGGGCGCCGTCCCCAGACACTCACGGTCGAGGAGTTTGTGCGCATCGCCAATCATCTGGTGGAAACCGCCACAGGAGAAACGTCATGACGCCGACGCCTTCCGAGCAGCTTGACCACGCCGTCCGTGTCGACGTCGAGCCATCGTATCGCACTGACGAGTCCGCCCCCGATGATCAGCGCTACGTGTTCAGCTACACGGTCACGGTCCACAATCATTCCAGGCATAGCGTCCAGCTGCTCGCCCGCTACTGGAAGATCACCCAAGGTAGCGGAAAGGTGCAGGAAGTGCGCGGCAAGGGCGTGGTTGGCCAGCAGCCGATGATCGGCCCGGGCCAGACCTTTCGTTATACCAGCCGGGCGATTCTTGATGGCCCGGTGGGTGTGATGGAGGGTGCCTATACCTGCGTGGAAACCGCCAGCCAGCGCCCCTTCGACGTGGCCATTGCGCCTTTCCGGCTGGCCGGCCCCAATCAGGTGCACTGACCCTATATCGTCGACCGACACGAGGATGCTCATGCCGACCTATGCCATTGGCGACCTCCACGGATGCCATGCCGAATTCGTCGAGCTTCTCGACTATCTCGACTTCGATCCGCGTCGCGACCGCTTGTGGTTGGCCGGTGATCTCGTCAACCGTGGCCCTGAGTCGCTGGCTTGCCTGCGCGAGGTCATGGCGCTGGGGGACGCTGCTGTTACGGTGCTCGGCAATCACGACATGCATCTGCTGGCCGTCGCCCGTGGGGGTGGCTCGTTGCGTCGCAAGGATACGCTTGAGGCTATCCTGGCGGCACGCGATCGCGAAGCATTGCTTGATTGGTTGCAGACGCGACCCTTCATGGTCCAGGACGACGCCCCGAGCGAACACCGGACCGTCATGACGCATGCGGGACTGCCGCCTTGCTGGTCGCTTCACGCCGCCGCCGAGCGTGCCGATGAGTTGCAGACCCAGCTGAGCGGTGAGCGCGCCGGCGAATTCCTCGAAGGGATGTACGGAAATGAGCCGGCCTGCTGGCGCGACGATCTCGAGGGGATCGACCGGCTGAGACACCTCGTCAATGTCTTTACTCGCATGCGCTTCATCGATGCCCAGGGATGCCTGGAGTTCGACGCCAAGGAAGGACTGGACAGCGCACCGGCGGGCTTTGCGCCATGGTTTCAGTACCCTCGTGGCGACGACCCCTGGCTGCTGTTTGGCCACTGGGCGGCCTTGCAGGGTGAGACACCCGAGCGCCGGGTGCGCGTCGAGGCGCTGGATACCGGCTGTGTCTGGGGCGGCACGCTCACCGCCATGAACCTCGCCAGCGGGGAGCGCCTCAACGTCCCCAGCCGGCAGCGCCGCAACTGACGTTTGACCACGCCTCGACGAGGAGTATCGCACCATGACCCGGCCAGCCTTTCAGCATCTCGACATTCCCACCCTGGGCGACTGGCTCGGTGGCGGCCAGCCACTCACCCTGGTGGATATCCGCGATCCCGTCAGCTTTGCACAAGGACACATTCCCGGCAGCCGGCATCTGGATAACGACACTGTGTCGGCCTTGCTGGCGCAGGCCCCACGAGAGCAGCCACTGGTAGTGGTCTGCTACCACGGCCATTCCAGCCAGCAGGCTGCTGCCTGGCTGGCGGGGCAAGGCTTCGCCGAGGTGTACAGCCTGGATGGTGGCTTTACCGACTGGGCATACCGGCATCCCGAACGCGTGGAGTCCTGAGCCATGAGCACGGTCGAGGATCCGCACTTGCAGGGGCTTGAGGTCTACCGGGTTGGTGGAGCGGTGCGCGATGCTCGTCTCGGCTGGCCGGTCAAGGACACCGACTGGGTCGTGGTAGGGGCCACGCCCGACACCATGCGGCGTCGCGGCTTCAAGCCGGTGGGGCGCGATTTTCCGGTATTCCTGCACCCCGTGAACCACGAGGAATTCGCCCTGGCGCGCACCGAGCGCAAGTCGGGCCACGGCTATACCGGCTTCGAGGTTCACGCCAGCCCCGAGGTGACCCTGGAGGACGATCTCGCGCGTCGCGATTTGACTATCAACGCCATGGCCGAGACGCCCGATGGCAAACTGGTCGACCCCTACGGTGGCCAGGCGGATCTTCAGGCCCGGTTGCTGCGCCATGTCTCCCCGGCCTTCGTCGAGGATCCGCTGCGGGTGCTGCGCACCGCACGCCTCCTGGCCCGCTATGCCGGTCTGGGGTTCGTGGTGGCAGACGAGACCCGGGCGCTGATGGAGAGGCTGGCACGCAGCGGAGAGCTCTCCCACCTGGTCGCCGAGCGGGTATGGACGGAAACTGAAAAGGCGCTCGGCGAACCCTGGCCGGAGGTCTACTTCCAGACCCTTGCCGATTGCGGTGCCCTGGCGGTGCTGCTGCCTGAGCTTGCCGGCGACGGCGCCGCCCTGGACGAGGCACTGGGACGGCTGCACCAGTTGCCGGAAGACACTGACGCCGAACCTGTCGAGTGCTGGCGATGGGCGAGACTGGTGGAGCATCTCGACGAGTCGGCCCGCCAGAGATTGGCCGAACGCCTGCGGCTGCCCAAGGCCCATACGAGCCTAGCGCGCCAGGCCGCGATAACGCGCACGCTGTGCCAGGAAATCACCGCCGGCCATCCGCTCGATGGACGGCGGGTGATGGGCTGGCTGGATGCCATCGATGCCTGGCGACGCAGCGAGCGGGTATCACCTCTGATCAGCCTGGTGAGCCTGGATGACGCCGAACTCGCCCATGACCTGTCGCTTGCCTGGCGACTGGCCGCCCAGATTCTGCCCAAGGCACTGGTGGCGGAGGGGTACAAGGGGCGGGCGTTGGGCAAGGAGCTTGCCGCTCGGCGCCGGGACGCCATCGACGGGGCACTTGGTAACGGGTAAAGGTCAGTCCGCGCACGAGATGAGACGCCCGTTCCAGACAAAATCGACCGGCCACAGTCGCTGATCCTGTGCGGCAAAGGCGGCCCAGTGGGCACGGTAGGGCTTGCCGGTGAGCGGGTGGTAGTCATCTGGCAGCAACTCGGCCAATGGCTGCAGCACGAAAGCATGATGGAGAATTTCATCGCGGGGCAGCTCGACGCCATCATGCCTGCCGGTCAAGGTGCCGATGGTCAGGATGTCGATATCCAAGGTGCGGGGACTGTACTTGGGCCCGTTCTTGACGCGTCCATTGGCGGCCTCCAAGCGTTTGCACCAGGCTTGCAACTCGCCCACCGACCAGCGGCTCTCGAAGGCGACCACCAGATTGTAGAAATTACGTCCGTCTTCGAAGCCTACCGGTTCGCTCTCGAAAACCCTTGAGACACCGAGTGTGCCGAAGGTTTCCGCCAAGGCGTCCAGGCAGGCCCGCACATGGTGCTCCCTTTCGATGTTGCTGCCGATACTTACGCTGACACAGGCCATCAATCATTCTCCGGCCGGTGGCCTCGCTGGATGCTCACGCCCACGGCCGCCGCTGCTGGCACTGCGCCGGGCTTGCGTATGGTCAGGCGTAGCCAGGCAATACCAAACGCCTTGCGAAGACTATCGGCAAGGCGTTCGGCGAAGGTTTCCACCAGCGCGACGTCGTGCTTGGCGGCGAAATCGGCGATGTGTGCACTGATCGCTGCATAGTCGAGCGTCAGGGCGATGTCATCACTCGCGGCGGCCGGGCGGATATCCGTGGCGAGTTCCAGGTCGAGAAGCAGCCGCTGGGTGATGGTGCGTTCCCACTCATATACCCCGATCACGGTATCGACGCCAAGTGACTCTATCAGCACAAGATCCATGGGGTTGGGTCCCGTAGCGACGGCAATAAAAATATACTGACGGCGATTGTACGTTACCCGGCGGCCGGGTGACAGCCGGGGTGTCATGGCACAGTCGCTGAGATGTTCAGCGTTTTCTGCTTAACAATCCGGCGAGAGGCAGCATACGCAACATGCACGCATGCTGTGCACGAATCAGCGCGGGCGTGTCGTGCCCAGTGCCCACCTCGATGAGGTACGCTTTTAGTATTAATAAGCTTCCGCAGAATTTTTAATATTATGAAATAATTGATTTTATATCTTCGTTAAAGTGTTTTTTGCCATTCTGGTCCGTCGTGATTTTAATATAAACTACGAGGCATGTATCTGATATCGGCTCGATCCATAATGTCGTTTATTTAATGTATCCATGAGTTTTCCTGAGGGCTGAAAAAAAGTGGTAATACGCGTCTGATAGATAATGAGAAGCCTGCTACAGTGCAGGTGTTCGAAGAGGTTCTTGTGACGTTGGCTTCACAGTGGAGGTGTTGTATGAGCAAAAAAACCATGGAAAAGGTTGTCGGGGAGATTGAAAGCGCTATCGTCGAGCCGATGCGCGCTTATGGGTCGCTCACAACAGAGTACTTCGCCAGACTCCTCGACTCGCAGTTCGATGCCGCGCGTACCGTCACCAAGATAAGTTTGGGCCAGTCCCGGCGGTGGGCGGGCATGAAAGACCCCATCAGCCCCCTGACGTTGTGTGAAGATCAGCAGCGGGCCATTCAAGCCATCAGTGAGTGCTTGCAGGATGACGCCGAGACGCTTGTCGACCTGAATCAGGAATACCTGGGCAAATTTTATAAGCTCAATGAAGAAAGCATGCAGAACGGACAGAAGCTGGCCCGGGATAATACGCAGCTGATAACTGAAAATCTCAAGGATAGCCAGCACTTCTTCGATGATACGCTGCCTGCGGGTGAGCCCTAATTCTCGGGCAATCCCACGACGACAAAACGTTAACCACTGCGAGTGGAGTAAGCCGATACCTCTGTGCCCTGACTTCTTCCTGTCAGTAGCGTACCCCTATGTGACGGCTGCACATGATCAGGAGTGGGCGCGAGCAACGAGACGAAAGGGTGGCCACAGAGGATACCTTCTCCCAAAACTGGCAGAATCGTACTCTCTGACAACTGGTCACGATGGCGTGTGGGAGAAGGGCCATGGAAGCGCGACTCGACATGATGCTGTTGCTGATGGCGGTCGGATATTTAAGCGGTACCTGGCTCGGTGCACTGAGCGTATGTCGCTTGGCCGGTGAGGATGATCCGCGATTGATGGGTTCCGGCAACCCGGGATTTTCCAATGTGTTGCGCCTTTATGGTCGGCGTCTTGCCCTGGCCACCTTGGTCGTGGATGTGGTCAAGGGTATGCCGGTGCTCTGGTTGGCGATGGCACTCGGCTTGCCGCCTTGGGCGCAGGGATTGGTCGGCCTGGGAGTGCTGTTGGGGCATAGCTATCCAGCCTGGCACCGTTTTCAGGGAGGAAAGGGTGTGGCCAGTGCGTTCGGCGTGATGTTGATGCTCACCCCGGGGGTGGCGCTCGTCTGTGCGGCGATCTGGGTGCTGCTGGCCTGGCGAGTCAACACGGCCGCCATCGCGTCACTGACCAGTGCAACGGCGGCACCGCTGGCGAGTGTCTGGTTGGCGCCGGAATACACTGGGGTAATAATCGCCTTCACGTCGCTGGTTCTGTTGCGCCATTTGCTCAATATCCATCGCCTGAGGCATGGCGATGAGCCGGGGCTGGGTCGCCATCGATAGTCGTGGCTGCATGGACTAGATGAATGCAGACCACTCGGCGAGGGTGACTTGTCAGGTATCGGTTGGGGGCGCAAGCGATGCCAGGGGCCAGCGCGGAACAGCCTTCATGATGCCGATCTCGTCATGTTCGCCGGCGAGCAGGCGCTGGGTTCCTGCATAGGCGATCATGGCGCCGTTGTCGGTGCAGAAACGCCCGCGCGGATAATAGGCGCGGGCGCTGCGCTTGTCAGTCTCGTGGGCGAGTCGCTCACGCAGCCGCGCGTTGGCGCTGACCCCACCGGCGACGACCAGACGCTTGAGCCCGGTCTGGTCGAGCGCGCGGCGGCACTTGATCACCAGGGTGTCCGCCACGGCCTCCTCGAAGGCGCGAGCGACATCGGCGCGGGCCTGCTCGTCCAACTCGCCGGCCGCCTCGAACTGGCGGATGGCGGTCAGGGTGTGGGTCTTGAGGCCCGAGAAGCTGAAATCGAGTCCGGGTCGGTCGGTCATCGGTCGCGGAAAGCGCAGGCGCTTCGGGTCGCCTTGCTCGGCGAGTCGTGCGACCAGGGGGCCGCCCGGGTAGTCGAGGCCAAGCATCTTGGCGACCTTGTCGAAGGCCTCGCCGGCGGCATCGTCGACCGATTCGCCCAGCAACCGGTAGCGGCCGATGCCTTGCACGTCAACCAGTTGGGTGTGGCCACCCGAGACCAGCAGTGCCACGAAGGGAAAGTCAGGCGGTTCGTCCTCCAGCATTGGCGCCAGTAGATGGCCTTCCATGTGATGCACGCCGAGCACGGATATGCCCAGCGCTCTGGCCATGCCGTGGGCCGTGCTGGCGCCGACCATGAGCGCGCCCACCAGGCCGGGGCCGGCGGTATAGGCGATGGCGTCGAGGTCGGTGCGCGCCAGACCTGCCTCGGCGAGCACTTGCTGAATCAGCGGCAGCAAGCGACGAGTGTGGTCGCGTGAAGCCAGTTCGGGCACCACACCTCCATAGTCGGCGTGCATGGCGACCTGGCTATAGAGGGCATCGGCCACCAGACCGCGTTCGCTGTCGAAGAGGGCGACGCCGGTCTCGTCGCAGGAGGTTTCGATGCCCAGTACGCGCATGATGAGTGGCTCGTCGGTGCTTGAAAGGTCTCTAGTCTACGTGTTTCGCGCGTCCGGCGGCAGGGTTTGCATCCACTAGCTCGGTAATTCGGTTTGCAAAGCGCCGTGGTCGGGTCTAAACTACTCTGCGCTGCAAGACTGGGTCGTGCGCTCAGGAGTGTATCCTCGCTAGCTTACGCATCGTCTCGGTTCGCCTGGCGACTCGAGAAATTTATGCGCGCTGGTGATCAAGCTCCGACAAGGCGTGCGTACAAACCGAACTCAAGTTTCCTAAGGTAGGTGAGTGCTTAATGCCTTCTGTTAAAGTACGTGATAATGAGCCGTTTGACGTCGCGCTGCGTCGCTTCAAGCGTTCCTGCGAAAAGGCCGGGGTGCTTTCCGAAGTCCGCCGTCGTGAGCAGTACGAGAAGCCGACTGCGGAGCGCAAGCGCAAGGCGGCAGCCGCCGTCAAGCGTCACGCCAAGAAGCTCCAGCGTGAGCGCAAGCGTTTCGAACGGCTCTATTGATCCGTACTGGGGTCGGCTTTCGCGACTGGTGTGAGCCGATTCAAGAGGGATGCCAAGCGGCCACCAATCGGTGGTCGCTTGTTTTTGCGTCTCGGTGCATTCGCTAATCACTGCGAAGGGTCGCCTGTATGGCCGGACAGATCCCGCAACGCTTTATCGATGACCTGCTGGGCCGCGTCGACGTGGTCGAGGTGGTCGGCGAGCGCGTGACGCTCAAGAAGACCGGACGCAACCACTCCGGGCTCTGCCCGTTCCATCAAGAGAAGTCGCCTTCATTCACCGTTAGTGCTGACAAGCAGTTCTATCACTGCTTCGGCTGTGGTGCCCACGGCAATGCCCTGAGATTTCTGATGGAATACGACAGCTTGGGCTTTCCCGAAGCGGTGGAACGACTGGCCGGCCGGCTGGGCATGGAGGTGCCCCGTGAGGGGGCCGACGATCCGCATGCTCAGGCTCGGGAGCGCAAACGCAAGGAAGGGGTCAACCTGCTGGAGCTGTCGGCATCATTCTTCCGCGAGCGGATGAAGATGCACGAGGCGGTTGGCGCCCGGGATTACCTGTCGGGCCGCGGCCTTTCTGCCGAGATCGTCGGCGATTTCGGCATCGGCTACGCTCCTGACGACTGGGAGGGGCTCAAGCGTCACCTGACCGAGCGTGGAATCAGCGAAGCCGTGCAGATCGAGTACGGGCTGCTGGTGCATCGCGAGGACACGGGGCGCACCTATGATCGTTTCCGCGATCGGGTGATGTTCCCGATTCGTGACATCAAGGGACGTACTATCGCCTTCGGTGGTCGAGTGCTGGGCGATGCCAAGCCCAAATACCTGAATTCTCCCGAGACGCCGGTCTTCCACAAGGGGCGCGAGCTCTACGGCCTCTACGAGGCACGCCAGGCAAGCAACCGTCTCGAAAGGCTGGTGATCGTCGAAGGTTATATGGACGTGGTGGCGCTGGCGCAGTTCGGTATCCGCAACGTGGTCGCCACACTCGGCACCTCGACCAGCGAAGATCACCTCAGTCGCCTGTTCAGGCTAGTCGGCGAGGTGGTGTTCTGCTTCGATGGCGACCGTGCCGGTCGTCAGGCGGCCACTCGAGCGCTGGAAACCGTGCTGCCGCTGATGATCGATGGCCGACAGGCGCGTTTCCTGTTTCTGCCCGAGGGCGAGGACCCGGATACGCTGGTGCGTCGTGAAGGCACGGCGGCCTTCGAGGATCGCATCACTTGCGCAAGTCCACTGTCGGAATTTCTCTTCGATCAGGCGGCGAATGGTCGCGATTTGTCGCGAGTCGAGGAGTGCGAGCGTTACGCTAGCCAGGTGCTGGCGGCGCTCGGCAAGCTGCCCGACGGCATGTTGAAGTCGCTGATGCTGGGTGAGCTTTCCCGACGCACCGGCGTCGACCAGTCGCGCTTCGAGCTTCTGATGGTTCGAAATGGACCGGCGGCCGGCGAGTCAGGGGACGCGCCACCGCCAGTAGAAGGAGGGCCACCGCCTCGGGGCGAGGCGCGCACGGTGCGTAGCGAGTCGTTTAGCCTGGTGGCGCGTGCCTTGCAGTTGCTGGTTCACGAGCCGGGGCTAGTCGAGCGCCTGCCCGACGATGACGACTGGTGTCCCGCGGATGACGAAGACGGCAGGCTCTGTCGAGAGGTGATAAAGCTCTTGCGGGCGGGCCGTTATCGCAGCGCGCAGGTACTGTTGGCGCATTTTCATGGCACTTCCGAAGGGGAGCGCCTTGCGGTGCTGGCGCGCCGGGAACTGCTGATACCCAAGGCGGCACGTGGTGCTGAATTGGATGGCTTGATCGAGCACTTTCAGCGTTATCAGCGGCGCCGTTCGCCTCGCGAAGAGTTCGATGCGCTGCTGGGCAAGGAAAAGACGGGAGAACGGCTGACCCGTGAGGAAAAGCAGCGTTTGATGACGTTGCTAAGCGAACTACGAGAGTGATGGAGGCGTCAAAGAGGTGACCGAAAATTGGCGAGGGGGTTGAAAAATCTCCTACCATCACCATTTAGAAGACATTGTTACTACCGGCGCAATCGTTACTAACGGCGCAACCAATCAACTTAACACACCTGAATGTCCGCGCAAACGGATCAAACTGGCAGCATGTGGCTTATTGCCGCTATACTGATCGGCTTATCGAGTTTCAACGCCTCAGTACTTCAGGTGCTTCATTCTTCTTCGTCGAGATAGGGTTTCTATGGCTGGAAATGCGCAGCAACAGTCACGTCTGAAGGAGTTGATCGCGCGCGGCAAGGAACAGGGCTACCTGACCTATGCCGAGGTCAACGACCACCTTCCCGAGGATATCGCCGATCCCGATCAGGTGGAAGATATCATTGGCATGATCAATGACATGGGTATCAGCGTCGTCGAGGTGGCTCCCGACGAAGACACGCTTATGATGTCCGATCACTCCACGGACGAGTCTGCTGCCGAGGAGGCCGTGGCGGCCCTGGCGGCGGTGGAAAGCGACGCGGGCCGCACTACCGATCCAGTGCGCATGTACATGCGTGAAATGGGTACGGTTGAACTGCTCACCCGTGAAGGCGAAATCGAGATCGCCAAGCGAATCGAGGAGGGGACCCGTGAGGTCATGTCGGCACTGGCCTATCTGCCCGGTGCGGTTGAATCGATCCTCGATGCCTACGACAAAACCCAGGATGAAGAAGTCCCGGGTCGGCTGTCTGACCTATTTTCCGGCTTCATCGACCCCGATGAGGGCATTCCCGGTGTCGCCGAGGCCGAAGTGCCTGAGCCCGAGCCGGTAAGCGAACCCGACGACGAAGATGAGGACGCCGAAGCCGAGGAGACCGTTGGCGGCCCGGACCCCGAGGAAGCCAAGGCTCGCTTCGAGCAGATCCGCCAGCAGAACGAGGCGGTTCAGTTGGCCATCGAGGCGCACGGGCGAGGCGCCAAGGAGGCCAAGGCCCAGCAGGCGCGTCTCGCCGAGCTATTCTCGCCGATCAAACTGGTGCCCAAGCACTTCGAGCGTCTGGTCAATCAGGTTCGCATCAGCGTCGAGCAGGTGCGCGCCCAGGAAAAGGCCATCATGCAGTTGTGCGTCAAGAAGGCGCGGGTGCCTCGCAAGACCTTCATCAAGGCCTTTCCGGGCAACGAGTCGCGTCAGGACTGGCTGGATGACTTCCAGAAGGCGAGCCCCCGTTACGCCGATCGTCTTGAACCGCTGCGGGGTGATATCACGCGTGCCCAGCGTAAGATCGCCTTCGAGGAGGTGGTCGTTCAGCTGCCGGTGACCGAGATCAAGGAGATCAATCGTCGCCTCTCCATCGGTGAGGCCAAGGCGCGCCGGGCCAAGAAGGAGATGGTCGAGGCCAACCTGCGCCTGGTGATCTCGATTGCCAAGAAATATACCAATCGCGGCCTGCAGTTCCTGGACCTGATCCAGGAGGGCAATATCGGTTTGATGAAGGCGGTCGATAAGTTCGAATACCGCCGCGGCTACAAGTTCTCGACCTACGCCACCTGGTGGATTCGCCAGGCAATCACTCGCTCGATTGCCGACCAGGCGCGCACCATTCGTATCCCGGTGCACATGATCGAGACGATCAACAAGCTGAATCGCGTGTCACGCCAGATGCTACAGGAAATGGGCCGTGAGCCGACGCCGGAAGAGCTGGGTGAGCGCCTCGAGATGCCCGAGGACAAGGTGCGCAAGGTGCTCAAGATCGCCAAGGAGCCGATCTCCATGGAGACGCCCATCGGTGACGACGACGACTCGCACCTGGGCGATTTCATCGAGGATGGCACCATCCTGTTGCCGATTGACCTGGCTACCGGCGAGGGCCTGATCGAGGCGACCCGCAATGTTCTCGGTGGCCTGACGGCACGCGAGGCCAAGGTGCTGCGCATGCGCTTCGGCATTGACATGAATACCGACCACACCTTGGAGGAGGTCGGCAAGCAGTTCGACGTCACCCGCGAACGAATCCGTCAGATCGAGGCCAAGGCGCTACGCAAGTTGCGCCATCCCAGCCGCTCGGAGCCGCTGCGCTCCTTCCTGGACGAATAGGGTTCACGACCAGCGCACAAGTTTACGCTCGACCGAAACAGACAACGCCCGCAGCCTCAGCTGCGGGCGTTGTCGTTCTGGGGTGATGGTATGCTCAGACATTCAGTCCTTACGGGCGGCGAGCCGGGCACGATGCCAGCGCCTGGCCAGCAGGGCAAGCTCGACGATGGCGATCAGAATCAGGGTGTAGCCGAAGAGCTCGACGACCTCTTCGGCGGCATCCTTGAAGGTGCGCTCGTAACGCTCGCCGAGGATCGCCATCCATACCTCGCTGCGCCCGTAGAGGCGCGAGAACACATAGGTCGTCAGGAAGCCGGCAGCGAACAGCCCGAACGAGAAGCTGTTGGCATAGCGCGCGAACTCGTCGACGAAATTGTGTCGGCGACGAATCACCAGAAACAGGCAAGGCAGCACGACCAGGCCGACCAGCAACTGCCAGGCACCGTCGAAGACATAGGTGTCGAGATGGGCGTCCTGCTCGCGGATCAGCGAGCTGAAGACGAAGGCGAACAATAACAGGGTGACGGTAGGCAGGGCCTTGAAAACCTGGCGGGTGTAGAGCAGCAGCGCCGATGCGGTCAGCAGCACCACCGACTGCGTCAGTTCGGTAAAGCCTCGCTCGGAAAAGCGTACCTCTGGCTGCTGCAGTGCTTCATGGTAGACGCCCTGCATGACGCCGGCGATCAGCAGAATATACAACAGGGCGCGCAGGCAAGTGGCGCCGAAGCCGATGGGCCAGGACTGGCCGGAAGAGAAGCGATCAGGCATCGATGAGGTCCCTGTATTCAATGACATGCAGTCGTGATGCATTGTAGCGTCATCAATCCGTGCTGCCCATTCCTCGGTCAACTCGCAGCCGAGCGTCGCGCCTCATCCACAATCCAGTCATGCACGGCCAATACCCGGCGATCGTCCAGGGCGCCGGTGGCGTGTACGAGGCCGTAACGCATGCCGGTGGTCACCCGCTGCGGAAAGGGGGCGATGAGCGCGCCGCTGCCCAGCTCGCCACTGATCAGCCTCTGGCGAGCGATCGCTACGCCCATGCCGGCGGTCGCCGCCTCCATGATCAGCTGATGGCGATTGAAGGTGTAACCGCGCCGCACATTGACGTGCGCCGCGTCGATGGCCTCTAGGTAGTGCTCCCATTCGGCGTAATCGTGGCTGCCACGCCAGGCGGTTACGTCATGCAGGAGCGGGTACCAGGCGAGATCCTCGGCCCGACGGAGTGATGGACGGCCGCGCAGCAGTCCCGGCGAACACACGGGAAAGATCCGCTCCTCCATCAGCGGCGTGATCGATAGCCCCGGGAGCTGGCCGTCATTGAGGTCGATGGCCAGATCGAAGTCGCCGTCGCGCAGCGAGATGTTGCTATCCTCGGCGATGACCTGAAGCTCGATATCGGGAAAGCGCGTCTGCAGCCGCGGCAGGCGTGGCATCAGCCAGCGGTTGAGAAAGGAGGGTATCGAGCGCAGCCGAATGATGCCGCTCATGACCCCCGAGCGCAGCCGTTTCACTTCGAGGCCCACTGCCCGGTAGGCCTGATCCACTACGGCGGCGAGCCGCTTGCCTTCCTCGGTGAGCTCCAGCTGTCGCGGCCGTCGGCGAAACAGCTTGAAGCCGAGCCGCTCTTCCAGCTGCTTGATCTGCTGACTCACCGCTCCCGTCGTGACATGCAACTCCTCGGCGGCCCGAGTGAAGGAGAGGTGAGTAGCACTGACCGCGAATACCTTCAGCCAGGCGTGAGTTTGGGCGTTGAGATGACGGCTCATGATTGAGTTCTGCTAAACTGAAGACAAGATATTATCCATTGCCCGCGTCGTCGGGTGCTACGAACATAGCATGATGGCTGTCACCGGGCAGCCAGTCATGCACGATGCTTTAGCCATACTGATGTGTCGTGATCGAAATGGGTAGATGGCGATACGCGTGATCGCCCGGGAGCCAGCAAGATGTCCATCAGTGTGTTTGATCTGTTCAAGATCGGTGTGGGTCCTTCGAGCTCGCATACCGTAGGCCCCATGCGTGCCGCCTACGAATTTGTCGACGAACTGTGTGAGCGCGATCTCCTGGCCCAGGTGTCACGCCTTCAGGTTGAGTTGTTTGGTTCGCTGTCGGCCACCGGCATCGGTCATGGCACCGACCATGCGGTGATCATGGGATTGATGGGCGAGCGGCCGGACCGCATTGACCCGGCGGTCATCGCACCCGCCATCGAGGCCCTGCGCGCTTCCGATTCGCTGCTGCTCAATGGTGACCAAGCGATCCCCTTCCTCTGGGCGCGTGACATGCAGTTGCACGAGGAGAGCCTACCGCATCATCCCAACGCCATGCGCCTGATCGCCCATGGGGACACCGATGAGCTCTACCGAAACACCTATTACTCGGTGGGCGGCGGCTTCGTGATCAACGAGGCCCAGGCCGAAGGGGGTGAGCTCGACACCAATACCACCGAGCTGCCCTACGATTTCCAGACCGGCAACGACCTGATGCGTATGTGCCGGGAGAGTGGACTGCGTATCAGCGAGCTGATGCTGGAGAACGAGAAGACGTGGCGCAGTGAAGCCGAGATCCGACAGGGCCTGCTGGCGATCTGGGCGGCCATGCAGGACTGCGTCAAGAAGGGCATGGAGGCCGAGGGCGTGCTGCCTGGCGGGCTCAACGTCCGCCGCCGTGCCAAGTCCCTGTACCAGCGCATGCTGGCCAGCAAGGACGACCACTCGCTGATCGCCTCGACGATGTCGGCCATGGACTGGGTCAACCTCTATGCCCTGGCGGTCAACGAGGAGAACGCCGCCGGCGGGCGCATGGTCACCGCCCCCACCAACGGCGCGGCGGGCATCATCCCCGCGGTGCTGCACTACTACATGCAGTTCCGCCAGGGCGCCAGCGATCGCGACGTGGTGGACTACCTGCTTACCGCCGGTGCCGTGGGCATCCTGTGCAAGAAGAACGCCTCCATCTCCGGCGCCGAGGTGGGCTGCCAGGGTGAGGTCGGCTCGGCCTGCGCCATGGCCGCCGCCGGCCTCGCCGAGCTGATGGGCGGCAGTGTCGGCCAGGTGGAAAACGCCGCCGAGATCGGACTGGAGCACAACCTGGGGCTGACTTGCGACCCGGTGGGCGGGCTGGTGCAGGTGCCCTGCATCGAGCGCAACGCCATCGCCTCGGTGAAGGCGATCAACGCCGCGCAGATGGCGCTGCGCGGCGACGGCGAGCACTTCATCTCGCTGGACAAGGTGATCCGCACCATGCGCGATACCGGGGCCGACATGCAGGAGAAGTACAAGGAAACCTCCCGCGGGGGCCTGGCGGTCAACACCATCGAGTGTTGAGCGCGTGACGCCGGGGGATGAGCATCCTCGTTGTCAGCTGATATGCTATGGGCAACGATTCGAATACCCCGTTAGTCAGGCTGCCGAACCCAATACGAGGAGACGTTCATGAAGTCACGCGCCGCCGTTGCCCTGGAAGCCGGCAAGCCTTTGGAATTGGTCGAGATCGATGTCGAGGGTCCCAAGACTGGGGAGGTGCTGGTGCGCATGGCCGCCACCAGCGTCTGCCATACCGACGCCTATACGCTTTCGGGTGCCGACCCCGAAGGCAACTTCCCGGCGGTGCTGGGCCACGAGGGCGCAGGCGTCGTGCAGGAAGTGGGCGAGGGGGTCACCAGTGTGAATCCCGGCGATCACGTGATTCCGCTCTATACCGCCGAATGCGGCCAGTGCAAGTTCTGCCTTTCGGGCAAGACCAACCTGTGCGGTGCGGTGCGCGCCACCCAAGGCAAGGGCGTGATGCCGGATGGTACCTCGCGCTTCTCGCTCGAGGGCAAGATGCTGCACCACTATATGGGCACCTCCACCTTCAGCGAATATACCGTGCTGCCCGAGGTCTCCTTGGCCGTGGTCTCCAAGGAGGCGCCCATGGACAAGATCTGCCTGCTGGGCTGTGGCGTGACCACCGGGATCGGGGCGGTGATGAACACCGCCAAGGTCGAACCAGGCGCGACCGTCGCCGTCTTTGGCCTCGGCGCTATCGGCCTGGCGGTGATCCAGGGCGCAGTGATGGCCAAGGCGAGCCGCATCATTGCCATCGACGTCAACCCGGAGAAATTCACGCTGGCCGAACAGTTCGGCGCCACCGATTTCGTCAATCCTAAGGACTACAGCGACCCCATTCAGCAGGTGATCGTCGATCTCACCGATGGTGGCGTCGACTACTCCTTCGAGTGCATCGGTAATGTCAACGTCATGCGCTCGGCCCTTGAGTGTTGTCACAAGGGCTGGGGCGAGTCGATCATCATTGGCGTGGCCGGGGCCGGCGAGGAGATCGCCACACGGCCCTTCCAACTGGTCACCGGGCGTGTCTGGAAGGGCTCTGCCTTCGGCGGGGTGAAGGGCCGTACCGAGTTGCCGGGCTACGTGGAGCGCTACATGAACGGCGAGATCAACATCGACGACTTCATCACCCATGACATGCCCTTCGACCAGATCAACGAGGCCTTCGAGTTGCTGCACCGGGGCGAGAGCATCCGCACCGTCCTCCACTATTAATTAATACGCGCTCGAAGCCGCGCGAAAGATGATACGCGCCGCTTTTTTCTCACGCCCGAAACTGCGTGACGCGCGAAGGGGTCAACATTTGAGCGCCCGGCGATGATTTGCTGGTGTATCCGTGTAAAAAAGTGCGGCCGGGGCTCTCCGGCTTTCAGGAGAAACATTGATGACCATGACCGAACACCTCGAGCTGGTGTCGGAGAACCGCAGCTTCGGTGGCTGGCACCGGCGCTATCGGCACCGCTCCCGGGCGCTTGACTGCGAGATGATCTTCTCCATTTACCTGCCTCCGCAGGCCGAGGGCGAACGCGTGCCATTGCTGTGGTGGCTTTCCGGGCTGACCTGCACCGACGAGAACTTCATGCAGAAGGCGGGAGCGCATCGTGTCGCGGCCGAGCTCGGTATCGCTATTGTCTGTCCGGACACCAGCCCACGGGGCACTGACCTGCCGGGCGAGCACGACGACTACGACTTCGGCAGCGGTGCTGGCTTCTACGTCAATGCCACCCGGGCGCCCTGGAAGAAGCACTACCGCATGTATGACTACGTGGCCGAGGAACTGCCCTCGGTGGTGCGCCAGCACTTTCCCGTCAATGGCCGGGAATCCATCAGCGGTCACTCCATGGGCGGCCATGGGGCATTGGTCATGGCCTTGCGGCGTCCCGGGCATTATCGCTCAGTATCGGCGTTCTCGCCGGTCGTCAATCCGTCCGAAAGCCCTTGGGGACAGAAGGCGTTCTCGGCCTATCTTGGCGAGGATCGGGGCAGTTGGACCCAGTACGACACTTGTGAACTGGTGGCCAGAGGCGCCTCGAGTCAGGCGCTTTTCATCGACCAGGGCGATGCCGACAATTTCCTGAATGAACAGCTCATGCCCGAGCGACTCGAAGCAGTATGCGCCAAGCACGATCATCCCCTGACCTTGCGTCGTCAGCCGGGCTACGATCACAGCTATTTCTTCATCGCCACCTTCATCGAAGAACACCTCCGCTACCATGCCAAGCGGCTGCAAAAGCGCTGATGCATCTGCCCGCCGGGATCATCTCCCGGTGGGTTCCAAGGCAACCTCTTTCTCATCCCTATCTCTTTTCCTCCCTCCTGGGTCTTTCTCTTGTCGGGCCAGTCTCCACCGGCCCCCCAGACTCCGGGCTTCCTGCTGCTCGACAACTTTAACCCTGCTCTCATCACCACGTTGAGGGCCTGTGCCGTGTTCGGGACGAGGCCTTGTTATACTGTCGACGACATTTCTCGAGCCAGGGTCTGGCTCGTTTCGCACCGTTCCCTTTTACAAAGGACCTTGCATGTCGTTGCTCCGACTCCGCCCTTCGCTGCGCGGATTCCTGCGTGCCCTTGCCCTGGTGGCAATCGGTTTCGTGGCGCTCTCGCTCCTCCTGGTACTGTTGTTCCGGGTGGTACCGGTGTTCGGCTCGATGGTCATGGTCGAGCGCAAGGTAGCCTCTTGGGTAGCTCGAGAACCGCTGGCTATCGAACACCAATGGCGCGACTGGGAGGCGCTCTCGGACCATGCCAAGCTCGCCGTGATCGCCGCTGAGGACCAGCGCTTTCCCGATCATCATGGCTTCGACGTTGCGGCGATTCGCCAGGCCCTGGAAGCCAGCCGCAATGGCAGGCGTTTGCGTGGCGCCAGCACCATCAGCCAGCAGACCGCCAAGAACCTCTTCCTATGGACTGGGCGTCACTGGGTGAGAAAGGGGATAGAGGCTTGGTTCACCCTGCTGATTGAGGCGCTATGGCCGAAGCAGCGCATCCTCGAGGTCTATCTCAACATCGTCGAATGGGATAACGGCGTTTTCGGCCTTGAGGCCGCCTCCCAGCACTATTTTGGCGTCTCGGCGAGCCAGCTCAGCGCTGCCCAGGCCAGCCGCCTGGCTGCCATTCTGCCTAACCCCAGGGATTGGGATGCCGCCCGGCCCAGTGCCCATGTCGAACAGCGTAGCGCCTGGATTCGCCAGCAGATGAACAACCTCGGTGGAGCGGGTTATCTGGAGAATTTCTGAGGTTTCCAGCTCGGCGACGGTTACGATGTTTTTGACATTTCATCCGTCGTATCCGGGCGTCGGCAGGGAGGCGCTATGCTGTCGACAAGTCACCCAAGCCGGAGCTACCCGATCACCTCCCGTGATCTGCACAACGATGCCATCGTCATCGATGGCCCGATCATCACCAAGTGGTCCCGCGACCTCCTCGTAGACATGCGTCGCGGCGGCCAACGTCACCTGGCGCGTGGCTTTGCGCGTTCGTTAAGCGCTTTTTTCCAAGGTCTCGGAGCAACGACTGCAAGAAAGCCCCGGTCTGACACCGAGGCTTTCGCGTCTTTCACTGGTGAGGGTTAAATTATCAGGGGGCGATGCGGGTGTCGGCGTCGGTAAAGCCGATCAGCGAGATATCCAGGTCCATGCGGTCTCCGCGTGGCCCGATCAGGCTCAGGGTCGCCGTACTGCCGCTGCGAAGTTGCTGCAGCAGCGAGGGTTCGACTGGGAGGTCGGCGCGGCACCCTTGTTCCTGGCAGACCTGATAAGGGAACTGGACCGGCTCACCGCCATCGACACTCAGCTGCAAGCCAGGGGCCAGACGCACGCCCAGCGGCACGAAGAAGGTCATCGCCGGGCCATCGATCTGGGGTGGATAGTCGAGGATCACCTGCATCAAGGGTTGGTCACCGCCGGGTTGGGTGATCAATTGCGCCATCGCACAGGGGGTCGGGCCCTCGGCATTTTGCTGGCATCGGACCTCCCAGTCCTGGAAAGACTCTGTCGTGATATCGGCGTCGGGGGCCGTCCCTGGCGATTGCTGGCTGAAAGCGTTGGGAGACAACACCAACATCGATAATAGTCCCATCATGTATAGACCTTGAGTAAGACGGTGCGGCATTGGCGCAACCTCCCTTGGTTTGGTTGGTAGTGAACGATAGTGCCTACCATGCCCGCTAGTTCGCTCGAGGTCGAGTCCCCTTGGGTCACGAGAGCGGGGCACCATTGCGAGGGCAGTCAACGTACAAGTCATCTCGCAGGATGAGGTGTCGCGCACCGTTTCTTCACGATCATGCAACGGACCCGCCCAAATGTGCCATCACATGGCGGCGCATGGCGGCCGCCGCCGGTGAGAGGCTGACGCCTGTTCGGCACAACAGGCCGATCCGGCGCACCAGAAGGGGCTCGGCCAGAGGCACGAAACACAACCGCTCATGTTCCTCCTGGAACGCGAGGCGGGGCAAAGTGGTGATGCCGATACCAGCCTCGAGCATCGCGGTCAGCGAGATCATGTTGGAGATGAACAGCGAACTGTGCTCCAGCAGTTCAGCGGCCGGTGAGCCGACGAGCAGACGCGAGGTGCCGTTGCGGATCAGGGAATATCCCGCCAGCTCACGCCAGTGCAGTCGATCAAGTCCGGCCAGCGGATGATCATCCCGACACACCACGCCGATTTCATCATGCAGCAGCGGGGTGGACGACAGCGCCTCCTGGGGCTGCCAGAGGCTGGTAATCCCCAGTTCCACCTCTCCCGTCAACACCATCTGGGCCACTAGCTCGGAGTGACCGTCCTGCAGGCTGATCTCGATCCCCGGGTAATCGACCACGAAGCTTGCCAGAATGGCAGGCATCAGTCGGCTGGCCACCGAGGGTACCGTGGCGATATCAACTCGGCCTGCCTGGTGGCAGGTCATGGCCAGGGCATCGCGGCTTACCCGGTCGTGGTGGGCCACCAGTTCATGAAAGCGCGGCAGGCACCATTGCCCGAATGGCGTCAGCGCTGCCTTGCCATTGCCCTTCTCGAAGAGTGGCTGTCCGAGGCGTTCCTCGAGGTCGCGGACCGCCATGGAAATCGCCGGCTGGCTGCGATGTAGGTGCCTGGCGGCGGCATGGAAGCCACCCTGGTCGAGAATCGCCAGCATGCAGCGGAGCTGCTGCAGCTTCAACTCGGGTTGCACGGTAAGATATCCTGATCATTTTATCGAATTTATTGATTATCCTTATCTTCGTGGCTTTCCTAGGATGATGTCAACGCAATCCAGGAGAGATTCCATGTCGCATACCTATCCCCTCTTTATCGATGGCCAATGGCAAGATGGCGAGTCTACCATCGCCAACCACAGCCCCTCGGACACCGGCGACCTGATTGGTCACTACGCCCAGGCCGGCGTCGCCCAGGTGAGTGAGGCGATCGCCGCGGCGCGGCGTGGTCAGCGTGAGTGGGCGAAGACCGGCCTGGAGCAGCGCTACGGCGTGCTGATGACCATCGGCGACGAACTTGCCGCGCGCAAGGATGAGTTGGGGCGGCTGCTGTCGCGCGAGGAGGGCAAGCCGTTGGCCGAGGGCGTGGGGGAGGTCTATCGCTCCGCGCAGTTCTTCCACTACTACGCCGCCGAGGTGTTGCGCCAGATCGATGAGCGCGTGGATTCCGTGCGCCCCGGTGTCGAGGTCGAGACGCGTCGCGATCCGGTCGGCGTGGTAGGCGTCATCAGTCCCTGGAACTTCCCCATGGCCACCGCCGTGTGGAAGATCGCGCCGGCACTGGCCTTCGGTAATGCAGTGATCTTCAAGCCGGCCAACCTTGTGCCGGCCAGCGCCTGGGCATTGACCGAGATCATCAGCCGCCAGGCACTGCCCGCGGGTACCTTCAACCTCGTAATGGGGCCCGGCGGCAGTGTCGGTGATGCCCTGATCTCCAGCCCCGATATCCAAGCCCTGAGTTTCACCGGCTCATTGGACGTGGGACGGCGCGTGGCGGCCGCCACCACCGGCAACCTGGTCAAGTGCCAGTTGGAGATGGGTTCCAAGAACGCGCTGATCGTGGCCGATGATGCCGACCTCGATCTGGCCGTGGAAGCGGCTTTTGCCGGTGCCTACTCAGGTACCGGACAGAAGTGCACGGCGTCCTCGCGGTTGATCGTCACCGCGGCGGTACACGATGCCTTCGTCGATAAGCTCGTCGCCCGGCTGGGGCGGGCGACGGTGGGGCATGCATTGGCCGAGGGGGTGCAGATAGGTCCGGTCGCGGATGCCCGCCAGTTGGCGTCCAACCTGGCCTGGATCGAGCGGGCCAAGGAGCAGGGTGCCCGGCTGGTCTTCGGTGGCGAGCCTCTCGAGCGAGACACCCAGGGCTATTACATGGCGCCGACGCTGTTTACCGAGACCACCAACGACATGGCGATCAACCGCGAGGAAGTGTTCGGCCCGATTGCTTGCGTCATCAAGGTCGCGAATGCCGAAGAGGCCATCGAGACCCTGAACGACACCAATTTTGGCCTTACTGCCGGCATCATCACAGGCTCCCTGAAACTCGCCAGCGAGTTCAAGGCTCGTGCCGAGACAGGCTGCGTCATGATCAACCTGGCCACCGCCGGTACCGATTACCACGTGCCGTTCGGGGGTCGCAAGGACTCGAGTTTCGGCCCCCGCGAGCAGGGCCGGTACGCCCGGGAATTCTACACTGTGGTCAAGACCTGTTATGTCAAGGCCGGCTGAGCCTAGGCCTGAGGAGCGCTCCGTGTCCAAGAAAATGCTGACTATCGACGGCCTGCAATACTCGAACTGGTCCCGCGACATCTTCCAGCAGATGCGCGAGGGGGGCGTGGACGCCGTGCATGCCACCCTGGTCTATCACGAGACGACCCGCGAGACGCTCTCCAGGCTCGGCGAGTGGAACCGCCGCTTCGAGCAGCATCATGATCTGATCATGCCGGTGCGGGAGCCGGGTGATATTGAGCGGGCGCGTGCCGCCGGCAAGGTGGGCATCTTCCTTGGGGCCCAGAACTGCTCGCCGATCGAGGACGACATCGACATGGTGGCGGTGATGCGCCGCCTGGGCCTGCTGATCATGCAATTGACCTACAACAACCAGAGCCTGCTGGCCTGTGGCTGTTACGAGAGCGAGGATAGCGGCATCACCCGTTTCGGCCGCCAGGTGATCCGCGAGATGAACCGCGTCGGCATGATCATCGACATGTCACACAGCGCCGAGCGTTCCACCCTGGAAGCCATCGAACTCTCCGAGCGTCCGGTGATCATCTCTCATGCCAATCCCGAGTTCTTCCACCCGGCCAAGCGCAACAAGTCCAACCGCGTGCTCGCCGCGATCGCCGAGTGCGACGGCCTGCTGGGTTTCTCGGCCTATCCCTTCCACCTCAAGGATGGACCGGACTGCACCCTGAAATCCTACTGCGACATGATCGCCCGCACCGTGGACCTCATGGGGATCGAGCATGTGGGCATCGGGACCGACCTCTGCCAGGACCAGCCCGTCTCGGTACTCGAGTGGATGCGCAACGGCCGCTGGTCCAAGGAGATGGACTACGGCGAGGGCAGCGCCAGTAATGCCGGCTGGCCGCGTCCGCTGGCCTGGCTGCGCGACAGCCGCGACTTTCCCAACCTGATCGAAGGGCTGCGTCAGCGAGGTTTCGCCGACGATGAGGTCGAGCGGATCATGGGTCGTAACTGGGTGGCATTGCTCCAGCGCGCCGCTACCCCTGCCGCGGCTTGACCTTCCCGACCTGACGGTTCATCCCATAACAAGGAAAACATCATGAGTACGCCTGACAACCATTCATCGGAAAGGCCGACCTCCGGCCACGCAAATCGCTTCGGCGATCCCATTGTCCTGGGCTCAGTATCGGCTTCGTCGTGCTCTTCGTCGTGCTGTCGATCATCGACGTGGAGGGCGTGGCCGCTGCCATCGGTAGTGGCTTCGCCTGGACCGCCGCCATACTCGGCTCCTACTTTCAGCTGCTGTTGCTGTTGACCTTCTTCATTGCCATGGGGCTCGCAATCTCGCCGGCGGCCAGTGCCAAGGTCGGCGGTCTCGATACGCCCGAGCTGAGTACCTTCAAGTGGCTATCGATCATCCTTTGTACCCTGCTGGCCGGTGGTGGCGTCTTCTTCGCTGCCGGCGAGCCGGTCTATCACTTCGTCGTCACGCCACCGGCCTTCGACACCGAGGCGGGTACTGTGGAAGCGGTGGCGGGTGCACTGGCGCAGTCGTTCATGCACTGGGGGTTTTTGGCCTGGGCGGTGCTGGGCTCGCTGACCGCCGTGGTGCTGGCCCATTGGCATTACGACAAGGGCATGCCGCTGCAGCCTCGCACACTGCTTTATCCGGTGTTCGGCGAACGCTTGTTGCGAGGTTGGATCGGTGGCGTGGTCGATGCCTGCTGCGTCATCGCCGTGGTGGCGGGTACCGTTGGGCCGATCGGCTTTCTGGCCACACAGGTCAGCTTTGGTATGCACGAGCTACTTGGCATTGCCGAGGGTTACGTCACCCAGTTGGTGATCCTGGTGGTGCTCGGTGCGGTCTATGTCACCTCGGCTGCCACCGGCATCCACCGGGGCATCCAGCTGCTCAGCCGGTTCAATGTCTTCCTGGCACTGGCCATTGCCGCCATCATCTTCCTGTTTGGTCCCACGCTGTTCCTGACCAACGCCTACCTGCAGGGCTTCGGCGAGTACGTGAGCTCTTTCCTGACGATGGCCACCATGACCTCGGAAACCGCCCCCGCCTGGTGGATGCAGTGGTGGACGGTATTCTTCTTCGCCTGGTTCATCGGCTATGGGCCGCTGATGGCGATTTTCGTGGCGCGTATCTCGCGCGGCCGCACCATTCGCCAGATGATCCTCGCCGTGGCGGTCATGGCGCCCATCGCGACGACGGTCTGGTTCACCTTGCTGGGGGGCTCGGGAATTCACTTCCAGATGGCCGGAGCCATCGACCTGACCGAGGCGCTCAACAACTTCCAGATTGACGTGGCGACGCTCACGGTGGCCCAGGCACTACCGGGCGGCACGCTGATGGCCCTGGCCATCCTGCTGCTGACCACCATTTTCGTCGCCACCACCGGTGATTCGATGAGCTACGCCATCGCCGTGGTCTGCACCGGGCACGACGAGCCACACACCGGCGTGCGTATCTTCTGGGGGGTGGCCATGTCGTTGATGGCCGCCATCCTGCTCTATATGGGCTCGGGGCAGATTGGTGTGTTGCAGCAGTTCATCGTCATTACCGCAATTCCTGTCTCGCTGGTACTGCTGCCATCGCTGTGGACCGGTCCCCAGGCGGCGTATGCCATGGCCCGTCAGCAGGGGCTCACCACTCGTTCCAAGGTGATCGTCAATGACTGATACTGAAAGCCTTGCGGCGGCGCCATTGGGTCTGCGTCCCGCCGATGAGGTAATGCAACTTGAGCGGCTCGGCAGTCTGCATGCCACCCGTCTGAGCTTCGTGCGAAGCCTGGTCCGCCAGATGGCCCGCCAGCGGTGGCAGATCAGCCGCGAGCGCTTCGATCTGGATGCCAACGGCAACGGGACGGCCATCTATCGCCTGCAGACGCCCCATGGTCGCTACCATGGCGTGATGTTCGCCCAACCGCTGGATGATGCACGCCGCTCCGACCGCGTCATCGCCGAGGCCTGGGATGTGACCTTCGGAATGGTAGAGGGCGACGTCGACGACAGCCTATTGGCGCAGATGGCGGCCAATGTGCCGCTGCAGGAAGCGGGACGCCAGCATCCCAGAGTGCTGGTCCTGTCGCGGGCCAACAAGAGCCTGCGTAACTTCGCCCATTTCGTCGAGGCCCTGTCGCGAGGCGAGCAGCCCGATCCCGCCTGGCTGACCCGGGTCGGCTATCTCTATCGGACCACGGCGGTCTACGGGAACGGCAAGTTCGGCATCGCGGATTTCGCCCGCCTGCTGGACAACCCCGATTTCCGGGGGCCCTTCTCGGCGCAGATGGCGGGTGTCTACCTGCTACGGCATTTTTCCATCGAGCAGGTGGAGCACCTGGCGGCCTGTCGTTCGCCCTCGACCGCTTGCCCGCTTGCCACCGAGCTGCGCCGCTATCTGGGCATCGGCAACTCTACGGGACTGGGCATGGCACCCTTCCTGATCAATCATCCCCAGCTGATCGCTCAGTGGATCGCCCAGAGAGAGACGGCACTGACGCTGGCCCTGCGCCAGGTGCCCGAGGAGGCCGATCGTGTCCGTCTGATCGCGTTGACGCGACGCGCCCTAACGCACTTTGAAGAGACGGTCACCGAGGACGCCGAGCAGTCCGAGCGCAATGCCGCCACGGTGGCCGCACTGCCCGATGTGTTGACCTGGCTTTCCTCCGTGCCGCTGGAGCCCGACCTCTGGCACCAGCTGGTCGAGTGGAGTGCCCGGGCCCTGCCGCTGGAAGCCCAGGAGTTGATCAATACGCTGTTGATCGAGCTCTATCCGGATCAGGTGGATGCCCTGGAAGATCGGATGGAGGTCGAGGAGAACCTCGACCTCGAGCCTGACATGCCGTTGATCAGGCTCCGCCAGCTGATCGAGACCCACTATGGCTGGGCCCTGGCGCATGACTACGCGAGCCGCGAGGGTTCCTACTGGTTCTGGTATCGCTCCGCCGAGAAGGAGGAGCCGCGGCTCGGGGTTCGCCACGAAGAACCCGGTGCCGAGAAGGAGATGCCCCTGGCGATCGGTCCGCGGGTCGCGCGCACCCACCAGCAAGTCTGCGCCTTTCTCGAGGCCCACCCGCGGGCCACGGTGGTCGACTTCCTGCTCGAGCATCCTCGCCACAAGCGAAGTCGTGCGACGCATCCAGACGCTGGTCAAGGCGCCCTATGGCGATATCCACGCCAACCTCTGGCATCGTGACATGAAGCCGATGCACCTGCTGCGCACCAAGCTCTCCTTCTTCGGGGCGAGCCGTTTCGATCCCAAGTCGGATCGCTGGGTACGGATCACCCTCTTTCAGGGGGCGCCGCTGGTCGAGGAACTCAACGCCGAGCCGGAGGATCTCGCCGCTTTCGACGACTGGAGCTTTCCCCTCGAGCCCGCCCAGGAGGGGAGTCAACGCCATTCCACGGGTGCTCGGGAGGGGTAATCGAATGAAGGTTTCCTACAACGAACTTCAGGGTCTGTGCCGCAAGGCGTTCAGCGGGATCGGCTTCGAGGAGGGCGATGCAGCCGATGCGGCCGACATGGTCGCCTGGATGCAGTGTCATGGCCTGCACGGCGTCGAGCAGCTCAACCGGGGTCTGGACTATCTGCTCGCCGAAGATCCCGAGGCGCTGACACGGGTCATCTATCAGGACGGCGACCTGGCGGTACTCGACGGCCAGGGCCTCAGCGTGCTGCGCAGCATTAGCCTGGCCACCGAGCTCGGTTTCGCCAAGGCACGGGCCCGCGGTCTCTCGGTGGTCAAGATTCGCCGTTGCCACAATCGCCAGCTGATCATGGGCTACCTCTCGCGGCTGGCGGGGCGTGGCATGAACATCACTGCCTTCTGGCGCAATGCCCAGGTACCCCTCACCGAACAGGTGGTGGGATTTCGTGCCGGGCACACCACGCCTGAGGTGCGCGTCTACTCGGTTCGCGATGTACCCGAGGAGAACGAGCCCAACGATGGCATCACCCTGGTGATGGCCAACCACGTGGAACTGCTGCCGTCGCTGGACCCCGATCACGACCTCGACCTGCTGGCCCATCATCCCGAGTCGGAACTCCTGGCCTGCCGAGAGCTGGCCCTCAAGGAGGGCATCGTGGTTGATGATGCCATCTGGGCGCGCCTCAAGACGCTGGCCCATCGCATCCTGGTGGAATCCAGTGACGCTTCAAGAGGCGGCGCCGGTGCCGGCGTCAATGACAACGATTGATCCTTCCAACTACACGAGACGTCTCCATGATCCATCCAGTTGCTACCGACCTCTATGCCGCCAAGGCCACGCTGGAGTGGGCTGTGATAGGTAACGGCATCCTCTTCACCGCCCAGATCCCCATCGGTGCCGATGGCGCGGTCGTCGAGGGGGGTATCGAGGCCCAGGCTCGCCAGACCCTCGATAACCTGCGCCATACCCTGGCCTGTGCCGGGGGTGGCATGGCAAGCCTGACCCAGGTGCTGATCTACGTAACCCGCCGCGAGGACCTGGCCGTCGTCAATCGCCTCTATACCGAGTACGTCAGCGCGCCTTATCCCAATCGTGCCGCGATCATCGTATCCGGCTTCGCCAGGGAGGAGATGCTGGTGGAGATGGTGGCCTATGCAGCAATGGAGGCAGACCCAGAACCCTAGTGAGACCATAGTGGTTGCTCGGCCACTCCCCGTGCTCCCCGGGCACGCTGCGTGATCGAGAAGTCGATGCGTCGATCATCGCAGCAGTCGGCATCATCAGGGAGTAGTCCGAATTATTCTTAGTGCTCATGGGAATGGGCGATGGCTGCGGTTTCCGGCTAAACTCGGGGAGTGGGAGGGAGGCGAAGACCTCCCCTCGTGACTCGGCCAAGAACAGCTTTGCTGCTTATAATGACAATAATGTTGGCCTCCGTGATACCGACCTCGAGAGACCTCGGGGTCTTGGGGGAGAGCGATGAAATTAGATTCCCATGCCACCACTCCCGAGAGGACTCGGACCCTCGGGTTCCTCCTGCTCGACAATTTCACCCTCATTTCCCTGGCCACGGCCATCGAGCCGCTGCGCATGGCCAACCAGCTGGCCGGGCGTGAACTCTACCGCTGGTATACCCTGAGCATCGATGGCCTGCCGGTCAAGGCCAGCGACGGCCTGCAGGTCGCTCCCGATGTTGCCGTCTCGGTGCCATTGAGTCTCGACATGGTCATCGTCTGCGGTGGGGTCGGTCCGAGCCGCAGCGTGCAGCGCGAGCACATCGCCTGGCTGCAGTCCCAGGCCCGCCTCTCGCGACACCTGGGGGCCATCTGTACCGGCAGCTGGGCGCTGGCCAAGGCGGGCCTGCTGGATGGCTACGAGGCGAGCGTCCACTGGGAGTGTCTGGCGGCCATGCAGGAAGCCTACCCGCGGGTGATTCTGACGCCCCGGCTGTTCTCCATCGACCGCGACCGCGCCTCCTCCTCCGGTGGCACCGCACCGCTAGACATGATGCTCACCCTGATCGGCCGCCACCATGGGCGCGGGCTTGCCGCCGGCATCTCGGAGATGTTCATCTGCGATCGGGTGCGCGGCGAGAACGACCATCAGCGAGTGCCGCTCAAGCATGTCCTGGGCACCACCCAGCCCAAGCTGCTGGAGATCGTCGCCCTGATGGAGGCCAATCTCGAGGAGCCCATCGGTCTCGACGAACTGGCCGACTATGTCGACCTGTCGCGTCGTCAGCTCGAGCGGTTGTTCCAGAAGTACCTGAACTGCGCGCCGTCGCGCTACTACCTCAAGCTGCGTTTGACCCGCGCCCGTCAGCTGCTCAAGCAGACCTCCTTCTCCATCATCGATGTGGCCTCTGCCTGCGGCTTCGTCTCCACGCCGCATTTTTCCAAGTGCTACCGCGAGTTCTTCGGCATGCCGCCCCGTGACGAACGCGGCACTCTGGATCTCTCGCCGATCCCTGCCACCCAGGATGCGGCTGCTCTGTTGAAGTCTGCCGCCTTCGAGCCGCTCGCGCAGGGGCCTGTTTCCAGTGCCAAGGCCGCCCTCGACCAGGCGCGGGGCGAACCCACCTACGCCAGCGTGCGGATCAAGCGGTGAGGAGAACATGAACCGGGTGTCGGGTGCTGCTCCCCCCGACCTCGCACGGCAAGCTTCGAATGGCTGGAGCCTTCAGCCACCGAACGCCTGTCGGCGTATCTGTATGTAGCGGTTTCCGGGCTCGCCGGGTTCGCGAACCGCTATGACGTTTTTGGAATTCTCGCCGTCGCTTCCAAGCGTCGTAAGGGGGGTGGCCGGGGATATGCTGCCGGCAAGTCCACGACAACCCCGGAGCCTCCCCCATGACCCCACGTGAGCTGCATGACGATGCCATCGTCATCGATGGCCTGATCATCGCCAAATGGAACCGTGAGCTGCTTGAGGACATGCAGCGCGGCGGCCTCACGGCGGCCAACTGCACCGTCTCGGTGTGGGAGGGCTTCCAGGCCACCGTCGACAACATCGTCAAGTCCAGCGCACTGATGGCCGAATGCAACGACCTGGTACGCCCCGTCCGTACCACCGCCGACATCAGCCGCGCCAAGGAAGAGGGCAAGACCGGCATCATCTTCGGCTTCCAGAATGCCCACGCCTTCGAGGACCAGATCGGCTACGTGGAGATCTTCAAGCAGCTCGGCGTAGGCATCGTGCAGCTCTGCTACAACACCCAGAATCTGGTGGGGACCGGCTGCTACGAGCGGGACGGCGGGCTCTCCGGCTTCGGGCGCGAGATCGTCGCCGAGATGAACCGGGTAGGCATCATGTGCGATCTCTCCCATGTCGGCTCCCGGACCTCCGAGGAGGTGATTCTCGCTTCCACAAAACCCGTCTGCTACTCCCACTGCCTGCCCTCGGGTCTCAAGGAGCATCCACGCAACAAGTCCGACGAGGAGCTCAGGTTCATCGCCGACCACGGCGGCTTCGTCGGTGTGACCATGTTCACTCCCTTCCTGCGTGCCGGTACCGACGCCACCATCGACGACTACGTCGAGGCCATCGGTTACGTGATGAATATCGTCGGCGAGGACGCCATCGGTATCGGTACCGATTTCACCCAGGGTCATGGCCAGGATTTCTTCGAGTGGCTGACCCACGACAAGGGCTATGCACGCCGTCTTACCGACTTCGGCAAGATCATCAATCCCGAGGGTATCCGTACGGTCGGCGAGTTCCCCAATCTCACCGAGGCGCTGCTCAGGCACGGCTTCAGCGAGCCCCAGGTGAGGAAGATCATGGGCGAGAACTGGGTACGGATTTTAAAAGAGGTGTGGAGTTCTTAACCGAACATGGGGCCTATTGCGCTTGCGGTTACTGCGTCGCGAGGTCGTTCGAAATGCTCATGGACACCAGTCCACTCCGCTTTCTCTCTTCTTCGCGCCTTGTTCCCGCTGCACTCATGACGGCCCGGACTCATTCGCGAATTACACGCCCCAAGAACAACGATTTCAGAGGAATTCGACCGTGACCAAGATGGCTCCCGAACTGCCCATCGAAGTGGATAGCGAAACCGGCATCTGGACCACCGATGCCCTGCCCATGCTCTACGTGCCGCGACACTTCTTCATCAACAACCACATGGCGGTGGAGGAGGCACTGGGCGCCGAGAAGTACGCCGAGATTCTCTACCATGCCGGCTACAAGAGCGCCTGGCACTGGTGCGAGAAGGAGGCCGAACTCCACGGCCTCGAGGGGGTCGCCGTGTTCGAGCACTACATGTTGCGGCTCTCCCAGCGCGGCTGGGGCAGGTTCATCACCGAGGCGATCGACCTGGAGGAAGGCACCGCCCGGGTGCGCCTGGAGCACAGCGCCTTCGTCTACCAGTTGGGCAAGGTGGATCGCAAGATCGAGTACATGTTCACCGGCTGGTTCTCCGGTGCCATGGACCAGATCCTGGCGACCCGTGGCAGTAACCTGCGCACTGTCGCCGAGCAGACCCAGAGTGGTGCCGAGGCGGGGTGTGAGGTCGGGTATTTCGAGGTCAAGCCGCGGTTCGACACGCGACAGCAGGGTTGAGGGGACAGTTACCATGGCATTCGATGCAATCTTCCAGCCGATCCAGATCGGCAAGCTCACCATCCGTAATCGGGTGGTCAGTACCGCCCATGCCGAAGTGCATGCCACCGATGGCGGCATGACCACCGACCGCTACGTCAAGTACTACGAGGAGAAGGCCAAGGGTGGCTGTGGCCTGTGCATTTGCGGCGGCTCATCGGTGGTGTCCATCGACAGCCCCCATGGCTGGTGGAGCTCGGTAAACCTCTCCACCGACCGCATCATCCCGCACTTCCAGAATCTCGCCGATGCCGTGCACCGGCATGGCGGCAGGATCATGATCCAGATCACCCACATGGGCCGTCGTTCGCGCTGGGATGGCTTCGACTGGCCGAGCCTGGTGTCGCCGTCGGGCATCCGCGAGCCGGTTCACCGCTCCACCTGCAAGACCATCGAGGAGGAGGAGATCTGGCGCATCATCGGCGATTACGCCCAGGCGGCGCGACGGGCCAAGGAGGGGGGGCTCGATGGTGTCGAGCTCTCCGCCGTGCACCAGCACCTGATCGATCAGTTCTGGAGCCCGCGGGTCAACAAGCGCGAGGACCAGTGGGGCGGCAGCTTCGAGGGTCGCATGAAGTTCGGCATGGAAGTGCTCAAGGCGGTGCGCGCCGAGGTGGGCGACGATTTCGTGGTTGGCATGCGCATCTGCGGGGACGAGTTTCACCCCGATGGCCTCAGCCACGAGGACATGAAGCAGATCGCTGCCTATTACGATGCCACCGGCCAGGTGGATTTCTTCGGTGTGATCGGCTCTGGCTGCGACACCCACAACACCCTGGCCAACGTGATCCCCAACATGGCCTATCCGCCGGAGCCCTTCCTGCACCTGGCAGCGGGCATCAAGGAGGTGGTCAAGGTACCGGTGATCCATGCCCAGAACATCAAGGATCCCAACCAGGCAAACCGGATCCTGGAGGGGGGCTATGTGGATCTGGTGGGCATGACGCGTGCCCACATCGCCGACCCGCACCTCATTGCCAAGATCAAGATGGGACAGATCGATCAGATCAAGCAGTGTGTCGGCGCCAACTACTGCATCGACCGCCAGTATCAGGGCCTCGATGTGCTCTGCATCCAGAATGCCGCGACGTCACGGGAGTACATGGGACTGCCGCACATCATCGAGAAGAGCGAAGGGCCCAAGCGCAAGGTCGTGGTGGTCGGCGGTGGCCCCGGTGGCATGGAAGCGGCCCGGGTGGCGGCCGAGCGTGGCCACGAGGTGACCCTGTTCGAGGCGGCGGAGCAGCTTGGTGGCCAGATCACCATCGCGGCACGGGCACCCCAGCGCGACCAGATCGCCGGCATCACTCGCTGGTTCCAGCTGGAGCTCGCGCGTCTCAAGGTCGACCTGCGCCTGGGTACCCGCGCCGACGAGGCAACCATCAAGGACCTGAGGCCGGACATCGTGGTGCTGGCCACGGGCGGCCAGCCCTTCATGACCCAGCATCCCGAGTGGGGCTACTCGGAAAACCCCGAGGAGAGCCTGGTGGTAAGCACCTGGGACATCCTCTCGGGCAGCGTGGCGCCGGGCAGCAATGTGCTGATCTATGACGCCATCTGCGAGTTCTCCGGTCTCTCGACGGCGGATTATCTCGCCGAGAAGGGCGCCAGGGTCGAGATCGTAACCGACGACATCAAGCCTGGCGCCGCCGTGGGGGGCACCACCTTCCCCACCTTCTATCGCAGCCTCTACGACAAGGAGGTGATCATGACCTCCGACCTGATGCTGCACAGGGTCTACCGAGAGGGTTCAGGCCTGGTGGCGGTGCTCGAGAATGAGTACACCGGTACCCAGGAGGAGCGGGTGGTGGACCAGGTGGTGGTGGAAAATGGTGTCAGGCCCGACGAGGCGCTCTACTATGCCCTCAAGGAGCAGTCACGCAACCGCGGCCAGATCGACCTCGAGGCGCTCTATGCGATCGAGCCGCAGCCCTGCCTGAGCAAGGCAGGAGATGGCTTCCTGCTGTTCCGGCTGGGTGACTGCAATGCGCCCCGCAACACCCATGCGGCGATCTACGATGCCTTGCGGCTCTGCAAGGATTTCTAACCCCTAGCCGTAAGCTGTAAGCCGGAAGCTGTAAGCGGGGGAGGTAACTTACCGCTTACAGCGTAAGGCTTACGGCTCCTCATCGAGGAGAGCACCATGCTCGAGACCCTGCTGCCGATTCTGATCTTCGCCGCCCTCGCGCTGGCGGTGGTCGGCGCCGTGCGCCGTATCCGCCTTTGGCGCCAGGGACGGCCCTCCCGGGTCGACCTGCTCAAGGGCCTGGCGGCCATGCCGCGCCGCTATCTGGTGGACCTGCACCATGTCGTTGGTCGCGACAAGGTGATGTCCAACACCCATGTGGCCACGGCCGGGGGCTTCGTGGCGGCCGCGATCCTTATGATACTGGTGCACGGCCTGGGCCTTGCCAATCCATTCCTGGGCGGCCTGCTGCTCGCGGCAAGTGCGGTGATGTTCGCCGGCAGCCTCTTCGTTGCCCGGCGCCGCCTCAACCCGCCGGCCCGACTCTCCAAGGGGCCCTGGATGCGCCTGCCGAAAAGCCTTATGGCCTTCTCGCTGGGCGTCTTCCTGATCACCCTGCCCACCCTTGGTATTCTGCCGACGGATGCCGGCCACTGGCTGCTGGCGCTGGTGCTGGCCGCGGTGGTGGCCTGGGGCCTGGGCGAGATGGTCGTCGGGATGACCTGGGGCGGGCCCATGAAGCACGCCTTCGCCGGCGCCCTGCACCTGGCCTTCCATCGCCGTCCGGAGCGCTTCTCCACCAAGGCGGGAGGGGAGGGACGCTCCACCGGGCTCAAGGCGCTGAACTTGGACGACCCCGAGGCCCCCTTGGGCGTGGATACGCCCAGCGACTTCACCTGGAACCAACTGCTCGGCTTCGATGCCTGCGTGCAGTGCGGACGCTGCGAGGCGGTATGCCCGGCCTTCGCCGCCGGCCAGCCGCTCAACCCCAAGAAGCTGATTCAGGACATGGTCGTTGGCATGGCCGGGGGCAGCGATGCCGCCTATGCCGGCAGCCCCTATCCGGGCAAGCCGGTGGGTGAGCACGCCGGCGACCCGCACGGACCGATCGTGGCCAGGGAAGGGACGGCGCTGGTCGATGCCGAAACGCTGTGGTCCTGCACTACCTGCCGCGCCTGTGTCGAGGAGTGCCCGATGATGATCGAGCACGTGGATGCCATCGTCGACATGCGCCGCTTTTTGACCCTTGAACACGGCAATACGCCCAACAAGGGCGCCGAGGTGCTCGACAACCTGATCGCCACCGACAATCCCGGCGGCTTCGATCCCGGCTCGCGGCTGCACTGGGCGGCGGACCTCAACCTGCCGCTGATGGCGGACGTCAAGCAGGCCGACGTGCTGCTGTGGCTGGGTGATGGTGCCTTCGACATGCGCAACCAGCGCACCCTGCGCGCACTGGTGAAGGTACTGCGCGCCGCCGGCGTCGACTTCGCGGTACTCGGCAACGAGGAACGCGACAGCGGCGATGTGGCACGACGGCTGGGCGACGAGGCGACCTTCCAGTCGCTGGCCCGGCGCAATATCGCCACCCTGGCCAAGTATCACTTCCTGCGTATCGTCACCTGTGATCCTCACAGCTTCCATGTGCTGGGCAACGAGTATCCAGAGCTTGGTGGTCACTACCCCGTATCTCATCACTCCACCTATATCGCCGAGCTGCATGCCGCCGGCAGGCTCACCTTCGCGTCCTGGAAGGGCGGCAAGGTCACCTACCATGATCCCTGCTACCTCGGTCGCTACAACGGCGAATACGAGGCCCCGCGCAATGTGCTCAAGGCGCTGGGCATCGATGTGGCCGAGATGGGGCGCTCGGGATTTCGTTCCCGCTGCTGCGGGGGTGGCGGCGGCGCGCCGATCACCGACATCCCCGGCAAGCAACGGATTCCCGACATGCGCATGAACGATGTCAGGGAAACCGGCGCTGAGCTGGTGGCGGTGGGCTGCCCGCAGTGTACCGCCATGCTGGAAGGCGTCGTGGATACCCCAGCCGAGGTGCGCGATATCGCCGAACTGGCGGCAGATGCCTTGGTGCTCGAGAGTGATCCGGGCGGGGGCAAGCGTCGCAATCAACCGGCTTTCGAGGAGGTGACGTCATGACCGGTGACGTGATGACCGAAATACCGCGTCGCGATCCGCGCAGGGAGTGGATCGCCCGTAACCGCCTGCACCCCGACCACGACCGGGTGCTGGCCGAGCTGGGACAGGGATCCGCCGCTGCTATCGAGTGGATGGGCCCCCATGGCGTGATGCGCAAGAATCCCCATGCCGCCGGTTTTATCGGCCCCAACGGGCTCAGGCGCATCGACCGCAGCGGCCTACAGCAAGGAGGCGCCCCAAGCGCTGCCGCGAGAGGGCGCCAGGAGAGTCGCCGACGCGTCGAGATCGCTTCGCCGGCTTTCCTCATCGCAGTGGTTCCGGAAATGAGTGGCGGGCGACTCTCGCATCATGACCGTGACCTGCTGGGTCTGGCTCGGCAGCTGGCCGATGCCGATCCTGAGCGGCCCGGTGCCGTGTTGGCCGTGTTCTTCGGCAGCTACAAGGGCGAGGGGGAGGGCGAGCCGAAGGAGCGGGCACTGGGCGAGGCGGGTATTGACCGCCTCCTTCACCTGACAAGTGACGAATACGACGGCTTCGCACCGCAAGCGCGGATCGCGGCGCTCGCGGCGGCTGAACGTGAATTATCTCCACGCCACTGGCTGCTGCCCGACTCACCCCTGGGGGGCGCCGATCTCGGTCGGCGCCTGGCCGTGCGCCTGGACGAAAGGGCCGCTACCGGCGTATGGCAGGTCGAGGCCGATGAGACCTGCATGCTGGGCTGGCGCTGTACCGCACGCGGCGCTGCCGGCAGCCTGGATATCCAGCGGCCGCTGCCGCGCGTGGCGCTGGTGCTGGCAGAGTGCGCCGAGCCGGTCAGCGAGACCCTGCATGCGGCAGAGGAGCTCGCCCTGAACATCGAGCTACCTGCGAACCTGGCGCGTATCGAGGATCTCGGCCAGGTCGCCGTGGATCCCGGAAGTGTCTCCCTGGGAGAGGCCGAGTTCATTCTCTCCGCCGGTAACGGCGTCAGCGACTGGGATGGCTTCCATCACGCCGCCAGGTGCCTGAGGGCCACGGAAGGTGCCTCTCGAGTAGCGGTAGACAATGGTTTCATGCCGCGCGATCGCCAGGTGGGCGCCACCGGCACCTGGGTTACCGCTCGGGTCTATGTGGCGGTGGGCATCAGCGGTGCCATACAGCATCTCCAGGGCATCCAGAGCTGCGAGAAGGTAGTTGCCATCAACAGCGATCCTGGCTGTGACATGGTCAAGCGGGCAGACCTGGCGGTGATAGCCGATGCGAGCGAGGTACTGGCCGCCTTGGTCGACCTGGTGGAGAGCCGTCGATCGCAGGCAAACAGAGGAGAATCTCGCGATGCAGCCTGATTCACGACCCTTCGAGGTGGCGGTGCTGCTCTCGGTCGGCCGCCATCCTCTGACCGGCCGAGCTCGGCGAGCCGACCACGATGCCCGTGGCCTCGAGCTGGCACTCGGCCTGAGCAGGAACCTCGACCGGCTCCAGGTGCGTGTGCTGCATGCCGGTCACCACGATGCCGACAATGATGCCGCCCTGCGGGGGTATCTGGGCATGGGCCTTGAAGCGTTGACCCTCGTGGAACAGCCGGCGGGAGCCGATGTGATTCCCGCCCTGGCCGATGTGCTGGCCATGGCCCCACCGCAGCTGGTGGTGACCGGCAGTCGTGCCGAGTGCGGTGAAGGCTCGGGCTTGGTGCCCTATGCGCTGGCCGAGCGTCTGGGCTGGCCGCTGGTCAATGGCGTGGTCGAGGTGGAGTCCATCGACAAGGGTGTGGCGACGCTGCTGCAGGCGCTGCCCCGGGGCCAGCGTCGCCGCCTGACGGTGCGCCTGCCGGCTATCCTCAGCGTGGACGCAGCAGCCCCTGCCGCTCGTCAGAGCGCCTTCGGCCCGGCGCAGCGAGGAGCGCTGGATTCCCTCCAGGAAGTCGCCATCATCGACGAGGAGCTGACCGAGTGGACGTTCTCGCCGGCCCGCAGGCGCCCCAAGCGTCTGAAGATCATCAAGGCGACATCGGCACGGGAACGCTTCAAGGCGGCTGCCGCCAAGGCGGAGGGAGGCGGTGGCCAGGTGCTGAGCAACGTCACTCCCGAGCAGGGTGCCGAGGCGGTCTACAAGCTCCTCGAGGAGGAGGGCGTGCTGCGCTGACTCCGAGCTCACTGCCCAAACAGGAACCCCGGCCATTGGCCGGGGTTCCTGTTTTGCGGGAAAGCGCCTTATGCTGCGTTCGTTGCCTTGATGCTCATCTCGCGATGCTCCTCCACCAACCCTTTCACCAGGCTATAGGCCATCACCAGAAGGATCAGGGTGAAGGGCAGGCCGGTGGCCACGGCACCCGCCTGGAGGGCTCCCAGGGCCGTGCTGCCGCCACCATAGAGCAGGATGCCGGCGATTACCCCCTCGAGGCAGGCCCAGAAGACCCGCTGACCACGCGGCGCATCGTTCTTGCCGCCGGCGGTGATGTTGTCGATCACCAGCGAACCGGAGTCCGAGGAGGTGATGAAGAAGATCAGTACCAGAAGGATCGCCAGGCTCGAGGTCAGGGTGGCGAACGGCAGCTGTTCGAGCATCTGAAACATCGCCAGCGATACGTCGCTGATGCCATTGGCCAGTTCCCCGACGCCAGTGACGGACTGCTGCAGGGCGGTGCCGCCGAAGGCGCTCATCCAGGCGATGGTGACCAGGGTTGGTACCACCAGCACGGCGAGCAGGAACTCGCGTACGGTACGCCCGCGGGAGACCCGGGCGATGAACATGCCGACGAAGGGCGACCAGGAGATCCACCAGGCCCAGTAGAACACCGTCCAGCCGTGGTACCAGGTGGTGTCCTCGCGGCCGATCCAGTTGGAGAGCGGCACGATATGGCTGGCGTAGGCCAGGGTGGTGGTCCAGAGACCGTTGAGGAACAGCAGGGTGGAACCGGTAACGACCACGAAGGCGAGCAGGGCGATGGCGAACACCATGTTGATGTTGGAGAAGAGCTTCACTCCCCCCTCGATACCCCGCCAGACGGAGAAGAGGGCAGCCACGGTGACAAGGATGATGATGGCGATCTGGGTGCCGATAGTGTTAGGGACATCGAACAGGTAGTTGAGGCCCCCGGCCGCTTGGGACGCCCCGAAGCCCAGCGAGGTGGCCAGCCCGAAGATGGTCGCCAGTACCGCGACGATGTCGACGACATGGCCGGGCCATCCGCGCGCATGTCTGCCCAGGATGGGCGTGAAGGCCGAACGCAGGCTCAGAGGCAGGCCGCGATTGTAGGCGAAGAACGCAAGCGACAGTCCCACCAGGGCGTAGATGGCCCAGGGATGCAGGCCCCAGTGGAACATAGTCGCCGCCATGGCCGCTCTGGCACCCTCGGGGGTGTGGGCCGATACATCGAGGGGCGTGCCGTACCAGTCGGTGTAGTAGGCCACCGGTTCCGCCACGCTCCAGAACATCAGGCCGATGCCCATGCCTGCGGCGAACAGCATGGCGAACCAGGAGGCGGTGGAGTGCTCGGGTCGAGCCTGATCACCACCCAGGCGGATCTTCCCCAGCGGCAGCATGATCAGCACCAGGCAGAGCAGCACGAAGAGGTTGCCGGCGATCATGAACAGCCAGTCGAAATGCTCGATGGACCAGCCACGCGCTGCCGTCAGGTGGGAATTGGCAGCATCGGGATAGACCAGGGCGTAGAGAACGAAGGCCAGGATGGCCACCGTGGAGATGGGGAAGACGGGATTGTGGAAATCCATCCCCAGCATCTTGGTATTGTCCTGCCCGGCGGTCAGGAGGGGGGCATCATCTCGTTTCATCGGAGGTTCTCGACTCTTGTTATCGGAGGTTTGGCGGTTGTTGTGTTGAGGGTCTCGCGCTGCCGTGACACCGGCGAGCGAGAACATTCTTTGCCTGGCCGGGAAAGGGCAGTGTCTTGAAAACGACCTTCGGCTATCCGTCGCGTCGGGAATGTCTCGGACAGATACGTGAGTGCCTCTGTGGGGCAAGTCCGACGCCATGGAGGGAATAGGCTTGAGCAGCGGAATCAACCGCCACAAACACAACAACGAGAGGAGCCTGCCATGAGCCAAGCCAACCGTGGGGTCGTCTACATGGGCCCCGGCAAGGTCGAGGTTCAGTCGATCCCCTTCCCCGAACTGGCACTGGGCAAGCGCAAGTGCGAGCACGGCGTGATACTGAAAGTCTTAACCACCAACATCTGCGGCAGCGACCAGCACATGGTGCGCGGGCGCACTACCGCACCGTCCGGCCTGGTGCTGGGCCATGAGATCACCGGTGAAGTGATCGAGTGCGGTCGCGATGTGGAGTACCTCAAGGTCGGCGATATCGTTTCGGTGCCGTTCAATATTGCCTGCGGACGCTGTCGCAACTGCAAGGAGGGCAAGACCGGGATCTGCCTCAATGTTAATTCGTCGCGCCCCGGGGCGGCCTACGGCTACGTGGACATGGGCGGCTGGGTCGGCGGTCAGACCGAGTACGTCATGGCGCCCTACGCCGACTTCAACCTGCTCAAGTTCCCAGACCGGGAGCAGGCCATGGAGAAGATCCAGGACTTGACCCTGCTCTCGGACATCTTCCCCACCGGCTTTCACGGCTGCGTGACCGCCGGGGTGGGGCCCGGCAGCACCGTCTATATCGCCGGCGCCGGCCCGGTGGGCCTGGCCGCGGCAGTCTCGGCACAGCTGCTCGGTGCGGCCTGCGTGATCGTCGGCGACATGATTCCTGAGCGCCTGGAGCAGGCCAGAAGCTTCGGCTGCGAGTCCCTGGATCTGCGCCAGGACACGCCCATGGCCGACATGCTCGAGCCGATACTGGGAGCACGCGAAGTGGACGCCGCAGTGGATGCCGTGGGTTTCGAAGCGCGCTGTCATGGGCACGACCACTCCCACGAGCAACCCGCGGCAGTGCTCAATGCCTGCATGGATGTCACCCGGGCCGGTGGACAGATCGGCATCCCCGGCCTCTATGTCACCGAGGATCCGGGCGCCGAGAGCAGCGAGGCGAGGCACGGCAATCTCTCCATGCGCCTGGGATTGGGCTGGGCCAAATCCCACTCCTTCCACACGGGGCAGTGCCCGGTGATGAAATACCACCGCCAGTTGATGCAGGCTATCCTGTTTGGAAAGACCAGGATCGCCGACGCGGTCAATGTCGAGGTGATCTCCCTGGATGAGGCGCCCCGAGGCTACGCCGCCTTCGATGGGGGAGCCGCCAAGAAGTTTGTCATCGACCCCCACGGTAGTATCGCTGCCTGATCCCGCGGGGCCGGGGCTTGATCCTCCCTAGCCAACCGGCCCCGATTTCCGGCAGTTTTTCCCGGAACGACATCTGCCTCTACGGGGCTGCCTGAAAGGCCTGTCGCGCATTGCCCGTGCTCAGGCCCGGTGCCAAGATCATGGAAGTGCAGCACCCACCGATAACAACGAGCCCGCTCATGACCGTCGAGATCCTGACCCCCAAGCGCCGCTTTCGCGACAGGCCCCGTGGCCGCGACCTTCCCCCCATCGCCCTGGCCAAGCTTCGGCAATTGCTCGGCGATGAGCGCAAGGACCCCGACCTGCGCCGTCGTGACCTGCTTCTCGAGCACCTGCACGTCATCCAGGACGCTCATGGCTTTCTGTCGCTGGTGAACCTGCGGGCACTCGCCACCTACATGAACCTGCCGATGGCCGCGGTCTACGAGACCGCGACCTTCTATGCGCACTTCGATGTGATTCACGATGACCAGAGCCCGCCACCGGCGACGACGATCCGGGTCTGTGACTCTCTTTCCTGCCAGCTCGCCGGTGCCGGGGCGCTGAAGGCCGAACTGGAGTCCGGCATGGACCCCGGTCAGGTGAGGGTGCTGCGCGCGCCCTGCATGGGTCGCTGCGACAGTGCGCCGGTGGTCGAGGTGGGTCACCACCATGTGCTGTTTGCCAACCGCGAGGGCATCGAGGCGGTGGTCGATACCGGGCACTTTCATCCCGAGGCCATCCTCTGGCAGCGGCTGGAGGCGTACCGGAACGCCGGTGGCTACCGGCTGCTCGCCGATTGCCGTACCGGCAGGGTGACGGTGGAGGCGCTGATGCAGGTGCTCGAGGCCGCCAACCTGCGCGGCCTGGGTGGGGCCGGATTTCCCACCTTCAAGAAGTGGACCTTCGTGCGCCAGGAGCCGGGTCCGCGCTACTGCGCGATCAATGCCGATGAGGGCGAGCCCGGCACCTTCAAGGATCGCTACTACCTGGAGCGCTCTCCCCACCGCTTCCTCGAGGGGTCGCTGATCAGTGCCTGGGCCGTGGAGGCCGAGGCGCTCTATATCTACCTGCGTGACGAGTATCCCGGCCTGCATCGGGTGCTTCGCGAGGCCATCGACGAGCTCGAGGCGGAGGGGCTGGTCGCCGCGGACTTCATCGTGCTGCGCCGTGGCGCCGGGGCCTATATCTGCGGCGAGGAGTCGGCGATGATCGAGTCCCTGGAGGGCAAGCCCGGCAAGCCGCGCAACCGTCCCCCCTTCGTCGCCCAGCGCGGCCTCTTCGACCGTCCCACCCTGGTCAACAATGTCGAGACCGTCTACTGGATTCCCGAGATCTGGGAAAAGGGCGCCGCGTGGTTCGCCGGGCAGGGCCGCCATGGCCGCAAGGGCCTCAGGAGCTTCTCGGTCTCGGGTCGCGTGAAGCGCCCCGGCGTGCACCTGGCACCGGCGGGCATCACCCTCGCGGAGCTCATCGACGAGTACTGCGGCGGCATGGCCGAGGGACACCGGCTGGCCGGCTACCTGCCCGGCGGCGCCTCCGGCGGCATCCTTCCTGCCAGCAAAGCCGACATTCCCCTGGATTTCGACACCCTCCAGGCGCACGGCGGCTTCATCGGTTCGGCGGCCGTGATCGTGCTCTCGGACCAGGACGACCTCCAGGCCGTGGCCACTAACCTGCTGGCCTTCTTCGCCGACGAGTCCTGTGGCCAGTGCACCCCCTGCCGGGTCGGCACCGAGAAGATGCTGACGCTGCTCGAGCGCGACGAGTGGCACGTCGAAGAGCTCAAACGCTTGTCGCAGGTGATGATGGATGCCTCGATCTGCGGCCTCGGCCAGGCGGCGCCCAATCCGGTTCTCGGACTGCTCAAGGACTTCCGCGGCGAGCTCGCCGAACAGAACGTGATCATCAAGGGGTAAGCGTCATGACACAGGATACCTTCACCCTGGCGCTGGATGGCGTCGAGGTCACTGCCCGCCCCGGCGAG
This sequence comes from Halomonas jincaotanensis, assembly GCF_018448785.1. Taxonomy (GTDB): domain Bacteria; phylum Pseudomonadota; class Gammaproteobacteria; order Pseudomonadales; family Halomonadaceae; genus Halomonas; species Halomonas jincaotanensis. The sequence goes on from NZ_JAHCLU010000015.1 coordinate 54,795, forward strand.
ACCCTCTGGCAGGTCGCCAGGCGGGCCGGCGAGACCATCCCCCATCTCTGCTTCAAGGACGCCCCCGACTATCGCGCCGACGGCAACTGCCGTGTCTGCATGGTCGAGATCGAGGGAGAGCGGGTGCTGGCGGCGAGCTGCTTGCGGGAAGCCCGGCCCGGCATGGTGGTGAAAAGCGCCACCTCCGAGCGCGCCCGGGCGTCCCGCCAAGGGGTGATGGAGCTGCTCATCGCCGATCAGCCCGAGCGCGATGCCGGTCCCGACCGCTCCAGCCACTTCTGGGCCATGGCCGACCAATTGGCCATCGATGTAGCAGGGGTCCGTGAGTGGCTGCCCGCGCGGGAGGCGCGCGACGCGCCCACCGTGCACCATGTGGCCCGGCGCGAGGGCTCGCTGATGCACGACGGCTCCCACTCTGCCATGAGCGTCAATCTCGATGCCTGTATCGAGTGCAACCTCTGCGTGCGCGCTTGCCGCGAGGTGCAGGGCAACGACGTCATCGGCCTGGCCCATCGCGGTGCGGCAGCCAAGGTCGTCTTCGATTTCGATGATCCCATGGGGGCGAGCACCTGCGTGGCCTGCGGCGAGTGCGTGCAGGCCTGCCCCACCGGAGCCCTGATGCCGGCGACGCTGGTCGATGCCCAGGGGCGGGGGGATTCCGCGGTGGCCGAAACCAGCGTTGATTCTATCTGCCCCTACTGCGGGGTGGGCTGCCAGCTCACCTACCACGTCAAGGATGAGAGCATCCTCTTCGTCGAGGGGCGCAATGGCCCCTCGAACCAGAATCGTCTCTGCGTCAAGGGGCGTTTCGGATTCGACTACCCCAAGCATCCCTCGCGCCTGACCAGGCCGCTGATCCGCAAGGCGGGGGTGCCCAAGGGGCTCGACCCGGCCTTCGATCCGGCGCGGCCGCTCACCCACTTCCGCGAGGCGAGCTGGGACGAGGCGCTGGGCGTTGCCGCCCAGGGCCTGATCGACCTCAAGACCACCAACGGCCCCGATGCCCTGGCCGGCTTCGGCAGTGCCAAGTGCTCCAACGAGGAAGCCTGGCTGTTCCAGAAGCTAGTGCGTACCGGCTTCGGCTCCAACCATGTCGATCACTGCACCCGGCTCTGCCACGCCAGCTCCGTGGCCGCACTCATGGAGTGCATCGGCTCGGGGGCGGTCACCGCCTCCTTCATGCAGGCGCTGCAGTCCGAGGTGGTGATCCTCACCGGCTGCAACCCGGCCGTGAACCATCCCGTGGCGGCCACCTACTTCAAGCAGGCCGCCAGGCAGGGGACCAAGCTGATCATCATCGACCCCCGCGGCCAGGGCTTGAGCGCCTACGCCCACATGAGCGTGCGCTTCTCCCCAGGGGCCGACGTGTCACTCTTCAATGCCATGCTCAACGTGATCGTCAGCGAAGGCCTCTATGACGAGGCCTACATCGACGCCCACACCGAGGGTTTCGCGGCCCTCGCGGCCCACGTGGCCGACATGACCCCGGAAGCCATGGCGCCGACCTGCGGGGTCGAGCCGCAGACCATCCGCGACGTGGCCAGGCTCTATGCCACCGCCGACAAGGCGATGATCTTCTGGGGGATGGGCATCTCCCAGCACACCCACGGCACCGACAACGCCCGCTGCCTGATCTCGCTGGCGCTGGCCTGCGGCCAGACCGGCCGCCCCGGCACCGGGCTGCATCCGCTGCGTGGCCAGAACAACGTCCAGGGCGCCTCCGACGCGGGCCTGATTCCCATGGTGCTGCCCGACTACCAGCCGGTGGGCGATGCGCAGATCCGCGCCTCCTTCGAGGAGCTCTGGAACACCCCGCTGGAGGCCAGGCCCGGGCTCACCGTGGTGGAGATCATGGATGCGATCCACGCGGGCCAGATCAAGGGGATGTACATCCAGGGCGAGAACCCGGCGATGTCGGACCCGGACCTCGACCATGCCAGGGCCGCGCTTGCCACCCTGGAGCATCTGGTGGTCCAGGATCTCTTCGTCACCGAGACCGCCCAGTATGCCGACGTCATCCTGCCGGCCTCCGCCTGGTCGGAGAAGGAGGGCACCGTCACCAATACCAACCGACAGGTGCAGCTGGGCCGTGCCGCCGTCCCCCTGCCCGGGCATGCCAAGCCCGACTGGTGGATCATCCAGGAGATCGCCCGGCGCTTCGGGCTCGACTGGGACTACAGCCACCCCCGCGAGGTGTTCGCCGAGATGAAGCAGGGCATGCCATCGCTGGACAATATCACCTGGGAACGCCTGGAGCGCGAGGACTCGGTGACCTATCCCTGCCCGGCGGAAGGCGCACCGGGGGCCGATGTGGTCTTCTCCGACGCCTTCCCGCGGGCGGGAGGCAAGGCGAAGTTTGCTCCCACCCGGCCGCTGCCGCCGGACGAGCCCGTGGACGGCGACTATCCCACGGTGCTGACCACCGGTCGCCAGCTCGAGCACTGGCACACCGGCTCGATGACCCGCCGCAGCCAGGTGCTCGACGATCTCGAGCCCGAGGCGGTGGCCAGTGTCTCCCCGGGGGAGCTCGTGCGCCTGGGCATCTCGGCCGGTGAGCCAATCACCATCACCACCCGCCGCGGTGCGATCACGCTGAAGGTGCGGGTCGACCCGCTGATGGCGGAAGGAATGGTGTTCGTCCCCTTCTGCTATGTGGAGGCGGCGGCCAACCTGCTGACCAACCCCGCATTGGATCCGGACGGCAAGATTCCCGAGTTCAAGTATGCCGCCTGCCGTCTGAGCGCGGCCATCCCGGCGTTGGCGGAGTGAACAGACTGCCCGTGAACGAGGGAGGGACAGGATCATGTACAGGGTGCGTCGCTGGGTGGTTCGCCACTCCAGGGCCTTCGAAATCCTCTACCGAGGGTTGGAGTCGATCCTGATCAGGCTCGATCCCGTGTGGAATCGACTGGGTCACGCGCGTCTCGAGGCGCCGTTCAGCTGGGTGGAGAGGGTCGTCAAGGGTCTGCTTTTCGACTGCCGGATGTGTGGCCAGTGCACCCTGGGGGCCACCGGCATGTCGTGTCCGATGAATTGTCCCAAGCAGCTTCGCAATGGGCCCTGTGGCGGCGTGCGCGGTGATGGCCGCTGCGAGGTCAAGCCGGAGATGGTCTGCGTCTGGGTCGATGCCTGGACGGGCAGCCAAGCCATGAAGGGCGAGAGCGACATCCAGGTGCTCCAGGAGCCGGTGGATTTCCGCCTGGCGGGGAGCTCTTCCTGGCTGCGGGTGGTGCGCGAGGCGTCTCGAGTCACCGGTGGCGATGGCCGGGGGCAACGGCCGCGATGATCCTGGAGAATGAACCCGTCCCCGGCTATTCGCTGCCCCTCCTCCCCGGCCATGTGTCGCCTGGGCGTCTCGAGCGGTTGCTGCGTGCCGGCACCTTTGCGATCACCAGCGAGATCGATCCGCCGGATTCCGCCGACCCGGGCGAGGTCCTCAAGCGGGCGGCGATCTTCGATGGCCACGTTGATGCACTCAATGCCACGGATGGCTCCGGCGCCAACTGTCACATGTCGAGTGTGGGAGTCTGTTCCCTGCTGACCCGGGTCGGCTACGCCACCATCCTGCAGATGTCCTGTCGTGACCGCAATCGCATTGCCATGCAGGGCGAGATCCTGGGGGCCGCCGCCATGGGGGCCTGCAACCTGCTCTGCCTGACCGGAGATGGCGTCCAGGCAGGAGACCATCCCCAGGCCAAGCCGGTGTTCGACCTGGACTCGATGTCGCTGCTGACGATCGCCCGCGGCATGCGCGACGAGTGTCGTTTCCAGAGTGGCAGGCGGCTCGATACGCCGCCGCGGATCTTCCTGGGGGCCGTCGAGAATCCCTTCGCCCCACCCCATGACCTGCGGCCCCATCGCCTGGCCAAGAAGGTGGCGGCAGGTGCCCAGTTTTTCCAGACCCAGTACTGTTTCGATATCGAGCAATTGCGTGACTTCATGCTCAAGGTGAATGACCTGGGCCTTCTCGAAGGCCCCGGTCGTGTCTTCATCCTGCCGGGCATCGGCCCCTTGGCCACGGCGCGCAGTGCGCGGTGGATACGCGACAAGGTTCCCGGCGTGCATATACCCGAGTCGGTGATTCGTCGGCTCGAAGGGGCCCTGGACCAGAAGGAGGAGGGCAAGCGGTTGTGCATGGAACTGCTCAACCAGATCCGGGAAATGCCGGGCGTCAGCGGTGCCCATATCATGGCCTACCGGCAGGAGCACAGCGTCGCCGAGATCATCGAGACCACCGGCGTGCTGGAAGGGCGCGTGCCCTGGTATCCAGGGCGCAATGAGCCGCGGGATCTCGATCCCGAGTCACTCTAGATAGCGCGCCCCGTGGAGTGATCCACGGGGCGCGAAACATCACTCAGCCGCGCTGGACGACTTGCAGGTGGGGGGCGGTATTTCCCAGGTTCTCCAGCATCCTTTCCCTGTACCAGTCGATGAAATCGATGACGCCGAACTCGGCGGTCTCGGAGTAGGGTCCCGGCTGGTAGGCCACGGAGTTGATCCCGCGCTGGTTCTCCTCGACCAGGCGTCGATCCTCGTCGTTGGTGGCATCCCATACCTTGCGGATCTCATGGGGCTGGTAGTCGACCTCTTCCACGGCATCCTTGTGTACCAGCCACTTGGTGGTCACCAGCGTCTGCTGGGGTCCCAGCGGCAGCACCCTGAACACGACGGCGTGATCGCCCATGAAGTGGTTCCAGGAGTTGGGCAGGTGCAGGATGCGCAGCGAGCCCATGTCGGCGCTGGTGATCCGGCCCATCAGCTTGTTGCAGCCCGGCTTGCCATCCATGGTCATGGAGACCACGCCGTCGAGCAGGGGAGTGCGGGTCAGGCGATTGCGCTTGCCGAAACGCTCGAGTTGCCAGGGCACCTGCTGGGCATCCCATTCGCTCTGCTTCCTGGCCACCAGAGCCTTGTAGGCCGGTGTGGCCCGCGGGTCGTCGGTGTCGTCGAACTCCTGCAGCGAGTTGAGCAGTTCCGGATGGGCACCATTGCAGTGGTAGCACTCGCGGTTGTTCTCGAGCACCAGTTTCCAGTTGGCATTCTCGACGATATTGGACTCCACGGCGATCTTGACATTGGCCATGTCGTAGGGCTCGAGATAGTGCTCGAGAGTCACCAGGAAATCATCGATGGCGGGTGGCTGTTCCGCCAGGCTGATGAAGATGTAGCCCCCTGCCGTACGCACATGGATCGGCTTGAGGCCGTGGGCCGAGAGATCGAAGTCCTTGCCCATATCGCTGCCGGCGAACAGCAGTCGGCCGTCGAGCTCATAGGTCCACTGGTGGTAGGGACAGACCAGCTTGGCTACCTTGCCCCTCTCGTGGACACAGAGACGCGAACCGCGGTGGCGGCAGACGTTGTGAAAGCCATGTACCTTGCCCTCGCTGCCGCGTACCAGGATCACCGGATTCTCCCCGATCTCCAGGGTCAGGTAGTTGCCCTTGGTGGGGATCTCGCAGGTCAGGCCGGCGAACAACCACTCCTTGGCGAAGATCTCCTGCATGTCCAGGGCGAAGACCCGGGCATCGTTGTAGAAGGGCTGTGGCAGCGAAAAGTGGCTGGGATGGCTGGCAAGCATCCGGCTCGCCGCTTCGCGGGTCGGTGTCAGCTCATCATCCAGGTGGACAAGGGAGATCGGGTCCATGGAATACATCCTCTTGCAGGCCGCATGTACGGCAGGTGACAAAGATTGGTGGCGAGGGAGGCTCGGGTGTCTTGGGTTTGTTCGTGTGCCGGTTGATGGATGCACGACGAGATCAGGGTTGATTCTGGATCAGCCCTTAAAGGGCGAGTTGTCTGCCGACGACGGATCTCGATGCAGGGACGACGCGGGGGTCGGATAAAGGGGCGAGGGGTGGGAGTCATGGATATGGCCATGTCGCTGACAGGCAAGTCGCAACGGGGTCGCGTGGCGCAGAATTCGCCCCAACAGGCGATGGCGCGGCAGCCGAGCCTTCCATGGTGCATTGCAGGCGACCCGATAATGACAACGAGCTTCCTCAACCCCGTCACGACCCAGACCTGGACCAATGGCCGCCATGCCATGCGTTGCGTCAAGGTGATCCAGGAGACCTGGGACGTACGTACCTTCTGTTTCATGGCCGAGCAGCCGGTGCTGTTCTTCTTCAAGCCCGGGCAGTTCGTGACCCTGGAGCTCGAGATAGACGGCATGCAGGTCATGCGCTCCTACACCATCTCGAGCTCCCCCTCGATTCCCTACAGTATCTCGATCACCGTCAAGCGCCTGCCTGGCGGAAAGGTCTCGAACTGGCTTCACGACCACCTGAAGGCCGGCGACGAACTGGTAGTGCATGGCCCGGTGGGCAACTTCAATATCATGGACTACCCCGCCGAGAAGGTGCTCATGCTCTCCGGTGGCGTGGGGATCACTCCGCTGATGTCCATGGTGCGCTGGTTCTTCGATACCAACTCCATGGTTGACGTGGAGTTCGTGCACAGCGCTCGCTCCCCCCGCGACATCATCTACCATCGCGAACTGGAGCATATCTTCTCGCGTATACCCGAATTCAAGCTGCATATCGTGACCGAGCGCAGCGGTGAACTGAACGAGAGCTGGGCGGGTTACCGGGGCTATCTCGCCCAGGCGATGCTCGAGCTGATGGTGCCGGACTTCATGGACCGCGAGATCTTCTGTTGCGGCCCCACGCCCTACATGAATGCCGTGAAGAGACTCCTGCGCAATAACGATTTCGACATGAGCCACTACCACGAGGAGTCCTTCGCTGCCACGCCCATCGAGGTCCAGGAGGAGGTGCTTGAGCATGTCGAGCAGGCCGAGGCGCTGGCCGAGGAGTTCGACGTCGCCGACTTGATCAGCGTGGAATTTTCCTCTTCGGGCAAGAGCGTGCGCATCCATCCCGGCGAAACGGTGCACTCCGCCGCCGCCAAGCTGGGCCTGCACATCCCCAAGGCCTGCGGGATGGGCATCTGCGGGACCTGTCGGGTCCCCCTCAGCTCGGGGCAGGTGGAGATGGATCACAACGGCGGCATCACCGAGGAGGACCTCGCCGAGGGCTATATCCTCTCCTGTTGCAGCAAGCCGCTCGGCGATGTGGTGGTCGACTACTGAGCGAGCGCCATGCCGGCTTGTCCGGCATGGCGCGGATGATACGGCCTTGTCGTAAACACACCGGGCCGTGACGCTTGCAAGCAGCATGCCGCACCCCGCCGGGGATACCATCACCGCACGCATCACAACCGAATCGATCTTCCCAACGACAATAGATCCGGAGTTTCCCAGATGACCCATCGCGAAGGTTTCCGCTCCCAGGCTTCCCTGACTGACTACGATCCTACCCTGGCCTCGGCCATCGCCGAGGAGACGGTGCGCCAGGAGGCGCACATCGAACTGATCGCCTCCGAGAACTACGCCAGCCGGCATGTCATGGAGGCCCAGGGGTCCCAGCTGACCAACAAGTACGCCGAGGGCTATCCCGGCAAGCGCTACTACGGTGGCTGCGAGTTCGTCGACAAGGTGGAGACACTCGCCATCGAGCGTGCCTGTGCCCTCTTCGGTGCCGACTACGCCAATGTCCAGCCCCACTCAGGGGCCCAGGCCAATGCCGCCGTTTTCATGGCGCTGGTTTCCCCGGGTGACACCGTGCTGGGCATGAGCCTGGCCCATGGCGGCCACCTGACCCATGGTGCGGCGCCCAATTTCTCCGGCAAGCACTACAACGCGGTGCAGTATGGCCTGAATGCCGAGACCGGCGAGATCGACTACGCCGAGGTGGAACGCCTGGCGCGTGAGCATCAACCCAAGATGATCATCGCCGGTTTCTCCGCCTATTCGCGTGTCGTCGACTGGCGCCGCTTCCGGAGCATTGCCGATGAGGTGGGCGCCTGGTTGATGGTCGACATGGCCCACGTGGCCGGCCTGGTCGCCGCCGGTCTCTATCCGAGCCCGCTGTCCCATGCCCATGTCGTCACCACTACTACCCACAAGACCCTGCGTGGCCCGCGCGGGGGGCTGATTCTCTCCTCCCATCCCGACGAGAGTCTCTACAAGAAGCTCAACGGCGCCGTCTTTCCGGGCCAGCAGGGTGGCCCACTGATGCATGTCATCGCCGCCAAGGCGGTGGCCTTTCGCGAGGCGATGAGCCAGGAGTTCGTGACCTACCAGCAGCGGGTCATCGACAATGCGCGAGTCATGGCCGGGGTGTTCATCGACCGTGGCTTCGATGTGGTCTCGGGCGGTACCGACGATCACCTCTTCCTGGTCTCGCTGATCCGTCAGGGCATCACCGGCAAGGATGCCGATGCCGCCCTGGGTCGCGCCCATATCACCGTCAACAAGAACAGCGTCCCTAACGATCCCCAGAGCCCCTTCGTGACCTCCGGCCTGCGCATCGGTACGCCTGCGGTAACGACCCGCGGCTTTGGTGCCGATGACTGCGAGCAACTCGCCGGCTGGATCTGCGACGTCCTCGATGTGCTGGCCGAGCAGGGCAACACCAGCACGGTGGAAGCCGAGGTGCGTGAAAGGACCGAGGCGCTGTGCGCTCGCTACCCGGTCTATGCAGAGACCGAGGCCGAGACCGCCAGTGTCAAGGCATCATCCGTAGGCTGAGTCGATTTCGTCAGGGTAGCGCCTGCACCGCCGGCCACGGCCGATCCAGGAGAGACAACATGCAACGATATTCAGGCTTCGGGCTGGTCAAGCACGCGCTGAGCCATCACGAGAACTGGGAGCGCCAGTGGCGCAATCCCACCCCCAAGAAGCAGTACGACGTTATCATCATCGGCGGCGGTGGCCACGGCCTGGCGACGGCCTACTACCTGGCCAAGGAGCATGGCGTGAAGAATGTCGCCGTGCTCGAGAAGGGCTGGCTGGGCGGCGGCAACACCGCCCGTAACACCACCATCGTGCGCTCCAACTATCTCTGGGACGAATCCGCGGCCCTCTACGAGCATTCGATGAAGCTCTGGGAAGGGCTCTCCCGGGATATCAACTACAACGTGATGTTTTCACAGCGCGGGGTATTGAACCTCGGCCATACGCTGCAGGACATGCGCGACATCCAGCGCCGCGTGAATGCCAACCGCTTGAACGGCATCGACGGCGAGGTGCTCGATACCCGGGGCGTCCAGGAGATCGTGCCGATCCTCGACTGCTCGACCCGAGCCCGCTATCCGGTCCTCGGTGCTTCCTGGCAGCCGCGCGCCGGCGTGGCGCGCCATGACGCCGTGGCCTGGGGCTACGCCCGGGCCGCCGATGCCCAGGGCGTCGACCTGCTCCAGAATACCGAGGTCACCGGCTTCAAGATTCGTGACGGCCAAGTCTACGGCGTTCACACCAATCGCGGTGACATCGAGGCAAGGACCATCGGTTGCGTGACCGCCGGTAACTCGGGGGTGCTAGCCAAGATGGCCGGTTTCCGCTTGCCACTGGAGTCGCATCCGCTGCAGGCGCTGGTCTCGGAACCCCTCAAGCCGGTTCTCGACACCGTGGTGATGTCGAATCAGGTCCATGGCTATATCAGCCAGTCGGACAAGGGCGATCTGGTCATCGGTGCCGGCATTGATGGCTACAACGGTTATGGCCAGCGCGGCAGCTACCCGACCGTCGAGCATACCCTCCAGGCCATCGTCGAGATGTTCCCGATATTTTCCCGGGTGCGCATGAATCGTCAGTGGGGAGGCATCGTCGATACCTGCCCGGATGCCTGTCCGATCCTGTCGAAGACACCCGTCAAGGGGCTCTTCTTCAACTGCGGTTGGGGTACCGGCGGCTTCAAGGCGACGCCGGGCTCGGGTCACGTATTCGCTGCCAGCCTTGCCAAGGGCGAGATGCACCCCATTGCGGCACCCTTCTCCATCGATCGCTTCCATAGCGGGGCGCTGATCGACGAGCACGGCGCTGCCGGCGTGGCCCACTGAGTTCCGCACGCTGCTGCCTGACAGCACAGCCCCGGATAACGACTTTCATCCCGGTGATGGAGGGGAGAATTCATGTTTCTGATCTACTGTCCGTACTGCGAGGAGCTTCGTGAAGAACCGGAGTTTCACGCCAAGGGCCAGGCGCACATCGCCCGGCCACAAGACCCCGAGGCCTGCTCCGATGAAGAGTGGGGTGACTACCTCTTCTTCCGCGATAACCCCCGGGGAATCCACCATGAACTCTGGGTCCACGCCATCGGTTGTCGCAAGTTCTTTAACATCACGCGCAACACCGTGAGCTACGAGATCCTCGAGACCTACAAGATGGGCGAGCAGCCGACGATTACCGCGGAGAGCCTGTCGCGAGACGATAAAACCGCGGACGGCGTACAGGTCGCCGATGGTGGCCAGCAGACCGTGGGCGCAAGCGACAGCGCGGTGAATTTCGTCAGGGGGGCCAAGGTATGACGCGCAATGCACAGCAGTCCAATCGTTTGACACAGGGTGGACGCATCGACCGCTCGCGCCCGCTGAGCTTCACCTTCAATGGCCAGACCTATCAGGGCCATGCCGGTGACACCCTGGCGTCGGCGTTGCTGGCCAACGGCGTGGATGTGGTCAACCGCAGCTTCAAGTATTCACTTCCCCGCGGCATCGTCGCCGCCGGTGCCGAAGAGCCCAATGCTGTGGTCCAACTGGGTGCCTCAGAAGCCTCCCAGGTCCCCAATGTGCGTGCTACCCAGCAGGCGCTCTACGAGGGCCTGGTGGCTCGCAGCACCAATGGCTGGCCCAGCGTGCAGCGGGACCTGATGGGGGTCGTCGGCAAGCTGGGAGGCAAGCTGATGCCTCCCGGCTTCTACTACAAGACCTTCATGGCGCCGGCTTCGCTGTGGATGACCTACGAGAAGTACATCCGCAAGAGTGCCGGCCTGGGTCGCAGCTCCACCGAATCCGACCCCGATATTTACGATCACCAGCATCGGCACTGCGACGTTCTGGTGATCGGTGCCGGCCCGGCGGGGCTTGTCGCCGCCCTGGCCGCCAGTCGCAGTGGTGCCCGGGTCATCCTCTGTGACGAGCAGGAGGAGCCGGGCGGCTCCTTGCTTGCGTCGCGCGAGCTGGTCGACGACGAACCCGCCGAGAAATGGCTGAGTGCCGTGATGGCCGAGCTTTCCGAGCTCGCCAACGTCACCGTGCTGCCGCGTACTACGGCCAACGGCTATCACGACCACAACTTCGTCACCCTGCATGAGCGGCGTACCGACCATCTTGGCGGTACGGCGCCGAGGGTGGATGGTCTTCGGCAGTCGCGTGGACGCATGCATCATGTTCGGGCCGGGCGGGTGATACTCGCTACCGGTGCTCACGAGCGTCCCCTCGTGTATGCGGCTAACGACGTGCCGGGCAACCTGCTCGCCGGTGCCGTCTCTACCTATATTCGTCGTTACGGGGTGATGCCCGGCCAGAAGCTGGTGCTCTCCACCAGCAACGATCACGCCTATCGTGCCGCCCTGGACTGGGCCGAGCAGGGCAAAGGCGCCGGACGCGAGGTGGTGGCCATCGTCGACGCGCGCGCCAACCCCCAGGGTGATCTGGTGGCACAGGTACGCCGCCTGGGTATCCGGGTGATCACCGGCAGTGCAGTGATCGAGGCCAAGGGCACGAACCGGGTGACGGCTGCCCGGGTGGCGAAGATCGATCTCGAGGGCTTCAGGGTCACTGGGCCCGTCGAGGAGCTCTCCTGCGACACCATTGCCAGCTCCGGGGGTTACAGTCCGGTGATCCATCTGGCCTCCCACACCGGGGCCCGCCCCAACTGGAACGACAGGATCCTGGGTTTCGTGCCTTCCCTGGTCAAGGGTGTCAGCGCCGCTGGCGGAGCAAGCGGTACCTATCCGCTTCCCGAGGTGCTGGCAGAAGGGCGCGAGGCAGGGCTGCAGGCTGCCTCATCCTGTGGTTTCGAGGCAGCGAATATCGAGCTCCCCCAAGTGGATGCCCTGTCTGAAGGAGAGGCCTGTGCCCTCTATCAGGTGCCCCACGAGAAGACGGCCCTGCGCGCGCCCAAGCAGTTCGTCGACCTGCAGAACGATGTCACCGCCGCGGGTATCGAGATCGCCACCCGCGAGGGCTTCGAGTCAATCGAGCACGTCAAGCGCTACACGGCCATGGGTTTCGGCACCGACCAGGGCAAGCTGGGCAACATCAACGGAATGGCCATCGCCGCGCGCTGCCTGAAGCGCACGATTCCAGAGGTGGGGACCACGGTCTTCCGGCCCAACTACACGCCGGTGACCTTCGGTGCCATCGCCGGGCGCCACTGCAAGGCGCTGTTCGATCCCGAGCGCTACACGGCACTTCATCATTGGCATGTCGAGCGCGGCGCCGAATTCGAGGTGGTCGGGCAGTGGATGCGCCCTTGGTACTATCCCCTGCAACGTAGTGGCGGGGGCGAACGCGAGAGCATGTCGGAGGCGGTGGCCCGTGAGTGCCGGGCGGTTCGGGAGAAGGTGGGCATCCTCGACGCCACGACCCTGGGCAAGATCGATATTCAGGGAGCCGATGCCCGTGAGTTCCTGGCGCGCATCTACACCAACAAGTGGGAAAAACTCGCCGTCGGCAAGTGCCGCTACGGGCTGATGTGCAAGGACGATGGCATGGTCACCGACGATGGCGTAACCGCCTGCCTCGCCGAGAACCACTTCGTGATGACCACCACCACTGGCGGGGCGGCGGCGATCCTCGAGTGGCTGGAGCTCTGGCACCAGACGGAGTGGCCCGAGCTCGACGTCAGCTTCACCTCGGTGACCGATCACTGGGCGACCATGACCATCACCGGCCCCGAGTCTCGCCGGCTGCTTGCCGAGATCTGCGACATCGATCTCGACCGGGACAGCTTCAAGTTCATGGACTGGCGCGAGGGCAGGGTGGCGGATGTGCCGGCCCGGGTCTTCCGCATCTCCTTCACCGGCGAGCTCACCTACGAGATCAACGTCCAGGCTCACTTCGCCATGCATGTCTGGAAGACGCTGTTTTCCCATGGCGAGAAGTACGGCCTGACACCCTACGGCACCGAGACGATGCACGTCTTGAGGGCGGAGAAGGGGTTCATCATCGTGGGCCAGGATACCGATGGCTCGGTGACCCCGGAGGACCTCGGCATGCAGTGGTGCGTGGGCTACGACAAGCCCTTCCCCTGGATCGGCAAGCGTGCCCTGACCCGCAGCGACACCCGGCGTGAAAACCGCAAGCAGTTGGTAGGCCTGAAGCCGAAGGATCCGGCAGTGGTGCTGCAGGAGGGGGCCCAGATCGTGTTCGACCCCAAGGCCCCGATCCCCATGCCCATGGTGGGCCATGTGACCTCCAGCTATTACAGCCCGATCCTGGAGGCCGGCTTCGCCCTGGCCGTGGTCAAGGGGGGGCAGAAGCGCATGGGCGAGACCGTCTACCTGCCTATGGCCGACGGCACCACTCACGAAGCCGAGATCGTCGGTCCGATCTTCGTCGATCCCAAGGGAGAGCGTCAGAATGTCTAATCCGTCCAGCGTCAATCTTTTCGATAGCCGCGCCGATCTGGCGAAAGCCGAGTCGCCACTTGCCTTCTCGAAGAGCCGGGGCGATCTGCCGGCGGTCAGCCGCGACAGCCGGGTGGTGGTGCGCGAACGTCCCTTCCTCGGGCACCTCATTCTGCGCGGCGGTGCCATTGTGCTCGACGAGGCGGTGCGCGAGGAACTGGGGATCAACCTGCCTGGCCGGCCCCAGGGGCTGACCCTGGATGCTTCGGGCGAGCGTTCGATTCAGTGGCTTTCCCCGGACGAGTGGCTGCTGGTCGTGCCCGGCGGTGAGGAGTTCAACCTGGAACGACGCCTGCGCCAGCAGCTGGCGGATGCAAGCTTCGCCATCGTCAATGTCAGCGGCGGTCAGACCCTGCTCGAGCTCGAGGGCGACGCCGTCCGTGAGCTGTTGTTGAAGAGCGTGGTCTACGACGTTCATCCGGTGCATTTCCCAGTGGGCAAGGGGGTGACCACGGTGTTCGCCAAGACCAGTGCCATCGTGCGTCGTCCGAACGAGCGATGCTGGCAGCTGGTGGTGCGCCGCAGCTTTGCCGACTACTGCCTTCGCTGGCTGCTCGATGCCGGTGAGGAGTACGCCATCGGTGTCGAGCTGGGGGATGAATCGCGTGGGGCCATGCCATGAGCCAACCGTCGGACACCTGGATCCTGGCGGCACAGTGCCCGAGCCGCCTGGGCACCGTGGACGTGGTGACCCGCTTCCTCAGGGAGTGGCGCTGCTACATCACCGAGCTGAGTTCCTTCGATGATCGGCTGGGTGGGCAGTTCTTCATTCGTGCCGAGTTCCGCCCCGAGGACGAGACCTTCGAGGGTGATGCCTTTCGCGAGGCCTTCGTCCCACGCGCCGCCGAGTTCGACATGACTTTCGAGCTGACGCGTCCCGGGACGCGCTTGCCGGTGGTGATCATGGTCTCCAAGGCCGACCACTGCCTCAACGACCTGCTCTATCGCTACCGAACCGGCCAGCTTCCCATCGACATCCGCGCGGTGGTCTCCAACCATCCCGACCTCGAACCTCTGGCTGCCTGGCACGGCATTCCCTATCATCACCTCCCCATCACCTCCACGACCAAGGCCGAGCAGGAGGCGCAGGTGTGGCGGGTCGTCGAGGAGACGGGGGCGGAGCTGGTGATCCTGGCGCGCTACATGCAGGTTCTTTCCAGCGAGATGTGCGATAAACTCAGCGGTCGTGCGATCAATATTCACCATTCCCTGCTGCCCGGCTTCAAGGGCGCGCGTCCCTACCACCAGGCCTTTGAAAAGGGGGTCAAGCTGGTCGGCGCCACGGCGCACTACATCAACGACGATCTCGATGAGGGGCCGATCATCACCCAGGGCGTGGAACCCGTGACCCACGCCGACACCCCGGATGACCTGGTCGCCAAGGGGCGTGACATTGAGTGTCTGACCCTGGCGCGGGCCGTTGCCTACCATGTCGAGCGCCGTGTGTTCCTGCATCAGCGTCGTACCGTGGTCTTTACACGTTAATTTTCACGCGTTAGCCAGCATGCCGGCAGTGAGCTGCCGGCGAGGTTGGTGCGTGATCCGTATGGGTGGCTAAGGCAGGATGGTCGGATTCAAGTGCGCCGCTTGTTGACCGAGCCGGCCCTCCAGATGAGCGGTCAGGCGTATCGCCAGTTGCACCAGGGTCAGTGTCGGGTTGGCATGTCCGACGCTGGGAAACACGCTGGAACCGGCGATGTACAGATTGTCCTGAGCGAAGACCCGACAATCGCTATCGACGATGCCGTGGTCGGGCGAGTGGCTCATACGGGTGCCGCCCATGTGATGGCGGCCGGCCAGCTCGCCCTCGACCGGCGGGTGAATCGGCGCTGTCGTCAGCCAGTCGGCGAGCTGAAGGCGCCCGATGTCGTGATGGCGCAGATAGTCACCGAACAACAACGCACTATCGCGGATGGTGCGGACGTCGAGCGCCGATTGATGCCAGACCAGCCTGGCGCGGGGCATGCCGAGGCTATCCACCTCGCGCGTCAACTCGATGCGATTCTCGCGGCGGGGCTCCTGCTCCCAGGCCGCGCGCAGCAACAGGCTGTAGATGCCACCTTTTTGACTGTTCAAGGTATTGAAACGTCGCGCCAATGATGGCGCAACGCTCGCGAGTTCATCGATCAACTGCTGGGTCACCACATCGCTCATGCGGTGCAGACGCAGGCCGCAATTGAGGATGCCGCGCTCGGCGATGGCCTCGGCGGTCGGGGAGAGAAAAATGTTGAAGTGATCCACCAGGTCCAGCGGCGCAGGGTTGAGGATCAGCGCATGCCCGACCGTGGCGTGGGGATGCTCCATCCAGTAGCGACCGAGTGCGGCGGGTTGCGGGATAAGGCGCCCCTGTGTCTGCCGGTTGCACCACAGCAGCAACCGCGAATTCTCGATACCCCCGCACGCCAGCACAAAGTAACGCGCTCGTACCCGACGCAGGACTCCCTGGTAGCTCTTGAAGGCGGCGCTCGTCACCGTGCCACGGTGGGTTTCCAGGCCGAACAGGTTGGCCGCCAGACAGCACCTGAGGGTAGGTGAGTCGCTGAGCTCTGCGGCATATTTCTGGCTGACCCGAACCGGGTTGCCGCGGGAGAAGTGGATCCGTTTCAGGCTCGCCCCGGCAATCTCCTGGTCTGGCGAGATGGGTTGCAGTTCAAGGATCCCGGCGGCTTCGTCATAGTAGGGATCGAGCGCCTCGCGCGCGATTGGCCATGCCGTGTCGGGAGCGGCAGGCTTCGCCGCGAAGTCATAGTGGTCCAGAGGTCGGCTGATGCCGCCCCAATGATTCGTCGAGCCCCCTAGGTAGCGCAGCCGCGTGTCCTTCAGGGCGGGGTAGGCATTGCCTTGCACCTCGCCCTCGTATAGCGCTTGGGAGCGCTCGCTGAAGGTCTGGTCGCCGCCTTCACAGAGCAGAACGCGATGGCCCTGGCGGGCCAACTTGACGGCCATCGCCACACCGGCGGCGCCACCACCAATGAGGCATACGTCCACCTCGTCACCCGGTTCTCCGAGTGTCTCGAAGGGAACGTACATCAGAGGTCGTCTTGAGTAAGCAACCAGCCATGACGCATCACCGGCGTGGGGTCACTGGTCCTGGCTCCGATGCGCGCCGTTCGTGTACCGGCCAGACCGATGGCCGTATAGGGAATCAGCAGCAGGCCAAGCCCAGTCAGTCCCGCGTTTCTCAACAATCGTCGTCGCGTTGTCGTTGCCTTCATGGTGGGTGCATTATCCTTTTTTGTCCCGGTTTATTGCTCCGATGTTACCAAGCTCGGCTCTGTTTCTGCCGTCCTGAACGATGTTGGCCCAGTTCCACGGTATTCGCCAGTACCCGCCTGCGCCGAGTCGAATGTTCCCTGTCATGATCTGGCAGATGGTCTGCCCCGAACCACCAGCACGACGCCGGTGATGGCGATCGCCATTCCGACGAGTGAGGTCAGCGGTAGTTGCTCGTCGAACAACCACCAGGCTTCCAACGCTGTGACCGGCGGCACCAGATAGAAGAGGCTGGCCACCCTTGACGCCTCGCCACGCTTGATCAATGCCATTAACAAGAGGATGGCGCTTATCGACAGCACCAGCACCAGCCAGCCCAGCGTCAACAGGAAGGTCGGTGTCCACTCCACGTGACGCTCCTCGAAGAGCAGTGCTCCGAGCCCAAGTACCACACCGGCGCCCAGGTACTGCACCACCGTGCCCGACAGCAACGGCATGCCGGTGCAGAACCGCTTCTGATACAGGGTTCCACAAGAAATGCCGATCAAGGCGACCAGCACACTGGCGAGTGCCCCCAGGCCGAATCCCTCAAACAGATGCATACCGGGATCGAGTTTTCCCCCCAACACCAGAACGATGCCAGCGAGCCCCAGTGCGAGGCCCATCCATTGCGTCGGCTTCAGTCGCTCGTTCAGCAGGGGGCCGGCAAGGATAGCGGTGAGCAGAGGTTGCAGACCTACCAGCAAAGAGGCGAGACCCGCCGGCATTCCTTGATAGATGCCATAGAAGACACCGCCCAGATAGGCACCGTGCACCAGCAGACCGGAGACCGCGATATGACCCCACAATGGGGCCCCCTTGGGCCAGTCACCCCCCATCAACTGGACGAGGGGCACCAGCAACGCCAGCGTGAGCACGAAGCGGATGAACAGGAAGGTGAAGGGTTCGGCATACGGCAGCCCGAACTTGGCACCGATGAAGCCTGTGCTCCACAAGGCGACGAACAGGAAGGGCATGGCGGTCAGCCAGGCCTGGCGACGACGTTGCGCGGTCATGAGAGACTCATCGAGTGATTAAGGAAAGTGAGCATCGTCGCGGTCGTGAGCTCGACAAGCCAATCCCCGATCTTGTGCTTTGGTCGAACAGCGAGACGACGCTGGAATATTGGTATTACCATAATTAGACAAGTTTATAAAAGGAGTTAGCGTATTTTTCGGAGTGTTTTGCCTGATGCTGGCTCAGCCATGCGTTGGAGTTTTCGCTATTTTCGATTGTGGAAGTTTTTTCCAGATAGGTAAGGCTTCCTGCCCGACAAGGACGCGGGTTATCGGCATCGGAATCTCAATGTTCAGCGCCGGTGTCTTCCTGACCGCCTTCCCGATGGGCCTGTCGCTGCCCCACCAGTGAAATATGATGTTCGGCGCCTATGGTGGCTTCGACATCGCCAAGGACCTGTATCGCAAGCAGGGCCAGGAACTGCTGGGCTACGTTCATCACGACCTCAACCTGATTCACTCCAAGGTGCCATTGCGCAGCTTCGATGACTTCGATGGTATCAAGATACGTATGCCGGGTGGCATCGTCGCCGAGACCTTTGCCGCCATCGGCGCTCGTACCACGCTACTGCCGGGTCCCGAGGTCTATCCCGCGCTCGAGAAGGTCACCATCGATGCCGCCGACTTTACCGGCGCAGCAGTGAATTTCGAGCTGGGCTTCTGGCAGGTCGCCGATTACATCGTCATGGGGCCGCCGTCCACGCCCTGTCTGCACCAGTCGGTCGACCTCATGGATATCTCGGTCAACCGCCGCGTCTTCGAGCGCATGTCGTCGCAGACCCAGGATCTCATGCATGACCTGGTCGCTGCCTATTCCCGCGAGCATTATGCCGTAATCCAGAAGGCCAACGCCGAGGCCTGGCCCAAGTATCGCGAGAAGGGCGTGGAGATCATCCACCTGACCGAAGACGATGCCAGCCGCTTCCGTGATGCCGCCATCCCGTTGTGGTTCAAGTGGGCCAACAAGGACGCGGACGCCGCTCGGCTGTTCAAGGCTCACCTCGATACCATGATGGACCCTGCGGTGGCGCTGATCACCGATGAGGACATCAAGGACTACCAGCTCAACGTATAACGTTCCGGCTTGACTCTACCGGGTGTTGCTGTCTTCGGGCCGCAGCACCCGGTTTCGGTAGGGCGCAACCTTAGATCCCGCACCCGCCGGCTCGACGATCCGTAGCCATCCCTCAGGTGATGGCTCTGCGGAGGAGTTTCCATGAATCTTGAGATCAATTTCGTCCTGCCGCACTGGCTCTATTGGTCGGTGCTGCTCCTATTGCCTTTGGCCTTGATGTTCTTCGTCTTGTGTAGGCTCCCCAAACTGGGGAGCTTTTTTACAAACCGTAACAACAAACTTCTGAACGCGTGCCGCCCGCTGCCGTCACAGGGGGGCACATTCACATAGAAAACCCTGGAGGTATTCATGCAACGGATTACTGCCCTGTTCTCAGCCGCACTTCTCGCCGCCGGTCTTATGACCGCCACGGCTCATGCCCAGGAAGGAACGGCTAACACCGAGCAGCCGCAGGCCAGCGCCCCCGCTCAGGACTTCGATGACGGTCAGCTTGAGCAATTCGCTGACGCATCCCAGGAAATTGCTGCGGTTTCCCAAGAATATACGCAGCGTCTGCAAGAAGCCGAAGACGAGGACACGCAACAAGAAGTGCGCATGGAAGCCAACGAGAAGATGGTGGAAATTGTCGAGGACAGTGGCCTTGATGTGGATACCTTCAATGCTATCGGCCAGGCTATCCAGCAGGATCCTGAGCTGATGCAGCGTGTCCAGGAAATGGCCCAGTCTTCTTAAGACGACACGCCATTCTCGCCGACTCCCATCGGCAATACGAAGGCCACCCCATGGGGTGGCCTTCGTCGTTGTAGCGGCTTTACAGCGCCTACGTGACCTTCCAAACTGACCACAAATGCCTTTCCGGAGCCGAGTGCATGAACACTGTGTATGAGTGCTGTTATGGAGGTTGAGCTGCTCGAGATCCGCCAGCATATGGGGCGCTTCGCCCCGTTCGACCTGATTTCCGACGAGCTTCTCGATGGGCTGGCAGGCCAAGTAGAAGTCGCCTACTTCAAGGCGGGCACGGATATCCTGACCTATGGACAGGAGCTACACGAGTTCTGTTATATCCGCAGCGGTGCGGTCGAGGTCCATCGCCGCAATGGTGAACTCTACAATCGCCTGGGTGAGGGAGATATGTTCGGCCACTTCAGTCTGTTGCGCGACCAACGGGTTCGTTTTCCGGCTCGCGCCCTGGAAGACACGCTGATCTATTTCATCCCCGAAGCGGCGTTTCACGAGTTGTGCGAGGCCGACGAGCATTTCGCTGATTTCGTCGAGCTGGAACGCCCACGACTGGAAACCGCCTCCGAGCAACAGAAGAAGAACAACAATCTGATGATCACCCGGGTGCGCAAGTTGCTCACCCGCTACCCGCTGATGGTCGAGGCGAGCAGCACAGTACAGCATGCGGCGCAGCAGATCGGGGAGGCCCAGGCGTCGGCGGTGTTGGTGCTCGATGCGCCCGGTGACAATCCCCGCTATATCGTCCGTGATTGTGAGGAACGCGCGTGGCAGGTCCGGGGCATTCTCACCGACAGTGACTTTCGCAAGCGGGTAGTGGCGGAGGGGCGCTCACCCGATACGCCGGTGGGTGAGGTGATCGTTGATCGACTCATCGCCATCCAGTCCGACGAGTCGGTCCACGAGGCGATGCTGTGCATGCTGCGCAACAATATTCACCATTTGCCAGTGATGCATCGACGCAGCCCGGTGGGCATCGTGCATCTCTCCGACATCATTCGTCATGAAACCCACAGCAGCCTCTATCTGGTCAGCAATATCTTCAACCAGTCATCGGCGGCGGGCCTGGCGAAGCTGGCCCCCGATGTGCGCGCGGCATTTATGCGCATGGTCGAGGACGATGCCGACTCACGAATGGTCGGCAGTGCGTTGTCAACCATCGGACGTAGCTTCACTCGGCGTCTGCTGGAACTGGCCGAGGAGGAGTTGGGGCCGCCGCCGGTGCCTTATTGCTTCATGACCAATGGCTCCATGGCGCGCAATGAGCAGACCTTCGTGACGGACCAGGACAACGCCTTGGTGCTCGATGATGACTTCGACCCCGAGCGACACGACGCCTATTTCCTGGCGATGGCCCAGCGAGTCAGCGATGGCCTGAATGCCTGCGGCTATTCTTATTGCACCGGGGGTATCATGGCCACCAACCCCAAATGGCGCCAGCCCTTGGCGGTATGGAAAGGTTATTTTCGTGACTGGATCGACAATCCCACGCCCGAGCGGCTATTGCACAGTTCGATCTTCTTCGACCTGGATAGCGTGTACGGCGAGAATGTGTTTGTTGAACAACTACAGGAACTCGTTGCCGACAAGGCCAAGAACAGCCCGCAATTCCTAGCCGCGATGTCGCGCAATGCCCTGAATCGTACGCCGCCGCTGGGCTTCTTTCGCACTTTCGTGATGGAAAAGGACGGAAAGCAGAATAACACCATCAACCTCAAGCGCCGCGGCACCGCGCCCATGGTCGACTTGATCCGCATCCATGCCCTGGCCTGCGGCTCCCGTGCCCAGAACAGCTTCGAGCGACTCGATGATATTGGTCGTACCCAGCTACTGGCGCCGGGGGTGAGCGACAAGCTGCGTTACGCGCTGGAATTTCTCGCCATGTCACGGATTCGCCATCAGGTCATCGATCTGCACCATGAGCGCACACCGGATAACACCATCGAGCCGGAAAATGTCGCCGACAACGAACGTCATACGCTGAAGGATGCCTTCCAGGCGTTAAGCAATGCCCAGAAGTTTCTCAAGTTCCGTTATGGCATGCCTACAAGGCCGCTATCGAAGTGAGTCCCAACGGTCGAAAAAAGCGGCAGTCGCCCGACTGGCCCAGTTACCTGGCGGCACGACGCGACGCGGCGACGCATCCCTGCCTGAAACGCTACTTCGACGCTTGCACCCTGAGCCCGGAGACGCCCATTGCCGAGGTGCCGATGGTGGCCATGGACATGGAGACGACCGGCCTCGATGCAAGCCGCCACGGTATCGTCAGCATCGGCCTGGTACCCTTTACCTTGTCGCGTGTGCGGCTGATACAGCGTCATTACTGGATCGTCAAACCCCGGCAGCCGCTGAATCGGGAATCGGTGGCCTTTCACCACATCACTCATTCACAGGTGGCCGATGCGCCGGATCTGGAGGTGATACTTCCCGACCTGCTCGAGGCGCTGGCGGGGCGGCTGGCGGTCGTCCATTTCCGCCATATCGAACGGCCGTTTCTCGATGTCGCCGTAAAGGCCCGACTCGGCGAGGGGATTCGCTTCCCGGTCATCGATACCATGTCTCTCGAAGCACGTATTCATCGCCAGCCGCTGTGGGCGCGCTTTCGTCGTTGGATGGGCCGTCCCCCGGTGTCGATCCGATTACAGAGCAGTCGCGCGCGCTACGGCCTACCGGCTTATCAGGGGCACCATGCGTTGATCGATGCCCTGGCCACTGCCGAACTCCTCCAGGCACAGATCGCCGCTCGTTATACGCTGGATACCCCTGTCGGCCAGCTCTGGAGCTGACGTTGGACCAGGGGCTCAGGACAACCAACGACGAGGGGGCGACCCGATGGCCGCCCCCTCGAATGTCACACCGAATCTCCGGTCCGGGTGTTACACCGACCTGGGTTCACTCATCAAGCCCTTGACGATGCCGTAGCAACCCACCAGCAGCACCAGGGTGAAGGGCAACCCCGTGGTCAGCGCCGCCGTCTGCAGCGCGGCGAGGCCGCCGCCGAGAAGCAGCGCGATGGCCAATGCCCCCTCGATCAGCGCCCAGAAGATACGCTGGGGCTTGGGAGCGTCCACCTTGCCGCCGGCGGTGATGGAGTCGATCACCAGCGAACCGGAGTCCGAGGAGGTGATGAAGAACACGATCACCAGCGTGATGCCGACGAAGGAGGTGATGGCGCTCAGCGGCAACTGCTCGAGCATGGTGAACAGCTGCAGCTCCAGGTCGGCATCCTGCACCTGGGTGATGCCGGCATTGACCACCTGGTCGATGGCCGTGGTACCGAAGGCGGTCATCCACACCACCGAGGCCAGGGTCGGCACCAGCAGCACCGAGATCAGGAACTCACGCACGGTGCGGCCGCGGCTGACGCGGGCGATGAACATGCCGACGAAGGGCGACCAGGCAATCCACCAGGCCCAGTAGAAGGCCGTCCAGCCCTGGCTGAAGTTGGCATCTTCACGCCCGAACGGCATCGAGAACGCCGGCAGGTGGGTCACGTAGCCGATCAGATTGTCGATCACGCCGGTCGCGATCATCAGCGTGGGGCCCACGGCAATCACGAACAGCAGCAGCAGGGCGGCAAGCACCATGTTCAACTGGGAGAGACGCTGCACGCCCTTGTCGACGCCGAGCATGATCGAGCCCAGAGCCACGAGGGTAATCCCCAGGATCAGCAGCACCAGGGTGGTGTCGCCGGCGGGGATGCCGAACAGATACTCCAGGCCCCCGGCCGCCTGGGTGGCGCCGATGCCCAGCGAGGTGGTCAGGCCGAAGAGGGTAGCGAATACCGCCAGGATGTCGATCACATGCCCCGGCCAGCCCCAGATGCGCTCATCCAGGATCGGGTAGAAGATCGAACGCATGGTCAGCGGCAGGCCCTTGTTGAAGGCGAAGATCGCCAGCGACAGGCCGACGATGGCGTAGGCCCCCCAGGGGTGAAAGCCCCAGTGGAAGATGGTGGCGGCCATGCTCAGGTCGATGGCGCCGGCCTGGTCACCCTCGGCACCGCCCAGGGGGGCCCAGTCGGTGCGCACGCCATCCTCGCCCATGCTGATGCCGCCCATGGCCGTGCCGTAGTGGCCCAGCGGCTCCGAGACGCCGTAGAACATCAGCCCGATGCCCATGCCGGCGGCGAACAGCATCGAAAACCAGCCCGCGTAGCCGAAGTCCGGCGTGGCATCGGCGCCGCCGATGCGCACCTTGCCAAGCGGGGTAAAGATCAGCACCAGCGCCAGGATCACGAAGACGTTGGCTCCGAGAATGAAGAACCAGCCAAGATTGGTGGTCAGGAAGCTGAACATGCTGTTGAAGATCGGCTCCATCTGATCCTGCAAGGCCAGCGTCAGGATCACGAACAGCATGATCACTATCGAGGAAAACAAGAAGACCTTGCCGTGCAGGTCCACGTTGATTCCCATTGGTGAAGCGGTAATGTTGTCTTGACCGATCACGTAATCGGTATCAATCAAGTTTGCGGCCCCTGAGGGGGCCGGAATGCCTTCGGAGTCGCCGTTGGATCCCCGGGGTTTATCGTCGTTGGAATGATTTTCCACGAATTATCTCCCTGCTGGTGGCGTTGTTAGAAAATTGCCCAGCGTCGCTCTGATGTCACGGCCTTATCAGAAAGATCGACGCTTTTGTGTGGGTGGCTACCTTGCCACCATGAGACGGCATGATGACGTCCAGGTGCTTGGGTGGATGGGTCGGCATGACGACCAGGTCGGCGCCTACGTCATCGATCGCCTTGATCAAGAGATCATCGAGATCGGCGACCACGTCGGGGCTGCTGATGGTCTTGGTGCTGACCGGCTGACCATGTACTTGGGCCCGTTCCTTGGCGAAGGCCTCGAGTTTCTGGGCATATTCCTGTGGTGTCCTGGCCACGCTGCTCGGAGCGTTTGAGGTAGCGCCCACATAACAGACTTCGGCATCGTAGTGTCGAGCCAGGTCCGCCACCTTTTCCAGTGCCGGCTCGATGACGTCTAGGTGTGCCAAGTCTACCGGTACCATGATCTTGCGATACATGTTCAGTCTCCTTGCTCCCGACAAGGGAGGGGTGTAATGCGCGATTCACGTTACTCCACTACGACATGCTACGCGATGGGGACGGCTCTGCCGAATGCGCTGAGGCGACATCACGGCATCACCCCCCTTGCATACCCAATTTCCTGACCGGAGGTACGATTCACGTTCAACGCTGTTTGTCCTCCAGCAGCATTGCGATACAGCCCTGGTACCCTCTACTGTGAGCCTACATTAGTCAAAACAATAACCTGGGCTCCTGGCAAAACATCATTTGATGGTGCGCGTCTTGCGGAGTGGTCATCGAGACGGTAGACAAGTTACGGCTCTGAACCACAGGTAGCCTGATCAGGGAGCTTTCATGCAGCAGATTCTCGACAGAGACGAGGAGTCGTCGGCGCAGGTCGATTCCGCCGACTGCTTTGCCCGCTTCATCGATGTACAAAAGAGCTACGATGGCATCGAGTTGGTCGTCAAGGGGTTCAATCTTGATGTACGGCACGGTGAGTTCGTCACCTTGCTTGGCCCGTCGGGATCCGGTAAGACGACCTGTCTGATGATGATGGCGGGGTTCGAGACCCCGACCCACGGTCAGATCCTGCTCAAGGGCGAACCGATCAACGACCTGCCACCCCACAAGCGTGGCATCGGCATGGTATTCCAGAACTATGCGCTCTTTCCGCACATGACCGTGGCCGAGAACCTGGCCTTTCCTCTCCAGGTTCGCCATCTCCCGAAGGATGAAATCCGGCGCAAGGTGGACCGAGTTCTCGCCATGGTGCGCCTGGAGGAATTCGGCGCGCGACGTCCCGCCCAGCTCTCGGGTGGTCAGCAACAGCGAGTCGCGCTGGCCCGGGCGCTGGTATTCGAGCCCGATCTGGTGCTGATGGACGAACCGCTGGGGGCGCTCGACAAGAACCTGCGCGAGGAAATGCAGTACGAGATCAAGCGCATTCACGCCCGCCTTGGCGTGACCATGATCTACGTCACCCACGATCAGACCGAAGCGCTGACCATGTCGGATCGCATCGCGGTCTTCAACGACGGCGTCGTCCAGCAACTCGCCACGCCCGATACGCTCTACGAGGCCCCGGAAAATGCCTTCGTGGCGAGCTTCATCGGCGAGAATAACCGTCTGCTGGGGGAGGTGATCGAACGTCAGGACGAGCATTGCCGGGTACGTCTCGACAGCGGCGAGACCGTGACGGCGACACCCATTGCCTGCGGTGAGGTGGGTACCAGGACCACGTTATCGCTGCGTCCCGAGCGTGTCACCATCTTCGACTACAGCCGTCAGGACGAGCTCGACAACTGCTTTCGCGGTGAGGTGCTCGAGGTGATCTATCTGGGTGATCATCTGCGCACGCGTCTGCAGGTCTGCGGCAACGATAATTTCATCCTCAAGACACCCAACGCCAAAGGCCACCCGGCACTCAAGCCCGGCCAGAGCGTTGAGGTCGGTTGGTCCTGGCGTGACTGTCGCGCCCTGGATGCGTGAGCACCAGGCTGGGTCGAATTATCCCCTAAGACCCGGTCGGCATCGTACCCCGATGCCATGCAAGCGATGTAGCAGAGAACTGAGCAAGAACAACAAACGGAGAAACACCATGAAAACCCTTAAGACCTATCGTGTGATCAAGGGAACGGGCCTGGCGATAGCCGGCATCTCGGCACTCGCCATCGCGGTCGGTGCCCAGGCCGAGACGCTCAACATCGTCTCCTGGGGCGGCGCCTACAGCATGAGTCAGCACGAGGCTTACGATAAGCCGTGGATGGAGAAGACCGGCGACGACATCGTCAATATCGACCGTAGCGGCAACGCGCTGGCCGGTCTGCGCGCTCAGTCCCAGGCCGGCAACGTCACCTGGGATCTGGTCGACATGCTGCCGGCCGATGCCATGATCGCCTGTGCCGAAGGCCTGATCGAGCCGCTCGATCACGATGAGTTGCTGGCCGATGCCCCAGATGGGACGCCGCCTAGTGAGGACTTCGTCGAAGGCGGGTTGGGCGATTGTTTCGTGGCATCCATCGTCTATTCCAACATCGTCGCCTTCAACAGCGAGATGTTTCCCGAGGATGACCAGCCCAGCACCATCGAAGACGTTTTCGACCTGGAAAACTACCCCGGCAAGCGGGCCCTGCTGCGCAAGCCGATCAATAACATGGAATGGGCACTGATCGCCGATGGGGTCGAGCGTGACGAGGTCTACGCCATGCTCGAGACCGAGGAAGGCGTACAGCGCGCCTTCGACAAGCTCGATACCATCAAGGATGAGGTCATCTGGTGGGAAGAGGGCGCCCAGCCACCCCAGCTGCTCGCCGACCAGGAAGTCGCCTTCGCCTCCGCCTACAATGGCCGGATTTTCAATGCCATGGTCACCGAGGACCAGCCCTTCGAGATCATCTGGGACGCCCAGGTGTTCGAGCTGGACGGCTGGGTCGTGCCCACCGGTAAGCTCGACAAGGTAAAGGATTACCTCCATTTCGCCACCGATACCCAGCGACTCGCCGACCAGGCGCAGTACATCTCCTACGGTCCGGCACGCCTCTCTTCCTCTGAGCTGGTGTCCACCCATGCTGAAACCGGCATCGAGATGACGCCGCACATGCCGACCTACGAGCCCAACTTCGAAACGGCGCTGCAGAAGGACGATCTGTTCTGGGCCGACTACAACGATGAGCTAACCCAGCGCTTCAACGCCTGGCTGTCCCGGTAAGGTTCTGCCGCCGCCCGGTGAAGATCGGGTGGCGGTATTGCGTTAGCTGATCATTGCTGATCGCTTCCTTCGCTTGATGGAGAGACCTGCGTGTCCGAATCTCCTGCAGCCCCCTTGAGAACGGCCGATGGTGTGCCGCTCAAGGTCAGTCTACGTCGCGCCATACGACGTTCGAAAATCAAGGCGCTGTTGCTGGTCGCGCCGCTACTCACTTTTCTGTTCATCGCCTTCTTGATGCCATTGTTCGAAATGCTCTGGCGCAGTGTCGATAACCCGGAAGTGTCCACCCACCTATCGCGAACCGTTTCCGCACTGGAAGGCTGGAACGGTGAGGCGTTGCCCGATGAAGCCGCTTTTGCGGCCCTGGCCGAAGACCTTCGCGAAGGCCAGCAGGAGCGCAACCTGGGCCTGTTGTCCAGCCGCCTGAATTATGAAAAATCGGGCATGCGCTCGACCATCAGCCGTACGGCGCGTCGTGTCAGCACGCTGGAACCGCCGTATCGCGAGTCCCTGATCGAGATCAATGATACCTGGGGGGAGCTCGATACCTGGAAACTGATCCAGCGCGAGGCGTCGCCCTACACCATTTCGTATTACCTGGCGGCGATCGACCGCCAGTTGAGTCCGGACGGCGAGATCGTCAAGGTGCCGGAGCATATGCAGATCCACGCCACCCTATTCTGGCGAACGCTATGGATGAGCGCCGTTATTACCGGCCTGACGTTACTGCTCGGCTATCCGGTGGCCTTTCTGCTGGCGAGTCTCCCGGCACGTCACTCCAACCTGCTGATGATCCTGGTATTGCTGCCGTTCTGGACCTCGCTGCTGGTGCGCACCACCACCTGGATCGCCATCCTGCAATCACAGGGCGTACTCAATGACGTGATGGTGGCACTCGGCGTGATTGCCGATGAGGCACGTTGGCAGATGATCCACAACAAGATGGGTACCATCATCGCCATGACGCACATCCTGCTGCCTTTCATGATCCTGCCGCTCTACTCGGTGATGAAGACTATCCCACCCAGCTATATGCGGGCGGCGCGCTCGTTGGGTGGCAAGCCGTTTCTCAGCTTCCGCCGAGTCTACTTCCCGCTGACGATCCCCGGCATCGCCGCCGGCGGCATCCTGGTGTTCATCCTGTCGATCGGCTACTACATCACGCCGGCCCTGGTGGGCGGGCAGTCGGGTCGCTTCATCACCAACTACATCGCCTACCATATGCAGACATCGCTCAACTGGGGTCTGGCAGCCGCCATCGCCTCGATACTGCTGTTCGTGGTGATTATCTGCTATCTGATTTTCAATCGCCTGATCGGCGTCGACAAGGTCAAGCTGGGGTAAACGATGGCCATTCCTTCCTACGCCACCCGTGGCGAGCGTATCTGGCATTATCTCTTTCTGGTCATTTGCGGCCTGGTGTTCCTGTTCCTGATCGGGCCGCTGTTGGTGATCATCCCACTGTCGTTCAATGCCGAGCCCTACTTTACCTTCAGCAAGGCGATGGTGACTTTCGATCCGGCCGGCTACTCGCTGCGCTGGTATCAGGACTTCTTCACGTCGAGCGAATGGCTCAATGCCATCAAGAACAGCTTTATCATCGGCATAGCCTCGACGCTGCTGGCCACGGTGCTGGGGACCTTGGCGGCGCTAGGATTGTCGAGTCGGCACATGCCGGCGCGGGGTGCGATCATGGCCTTGCTGATCTCGCCGATGATCGTGCCGCTGATCATCTCTGCGGCGGCGATGTTCTTCTTCTTTTCCAAGGTCAATCTCGCCCAGACCTATGTGGGCGTGATCCTGGCCCATACGGCGCTGGGTATACCCTTCGTGGTGATCACCGTGACGGCTACGCTGTCGAGCTTCGACACCACGTTGATCCGCGCCGCGCACAGCTTGGGGGCCAACCCGACACGGACCTTCTTCAAGGTGGTGCTGCCCTTGGTGACCCCGGGGGTGGTGTCGGGGGCGCTGTTTGCCTTCATCACCTCATTCGACGAGGTCGTGGTGGTGCTGTTCATCGCCGGCCCGGAGCAGCGCACCATGCCGATCCAGATGTGGTCGGGCATTCGCGAGCAGATCAGCCCGACGATTCTCGCCGTGGCGACACTGCTGGTGCTGCTCTCCATGCTCTTGTTGACCACGCTGGAGCTGCTGCGACGCCGTGGCGAGCGGCTGCGGGGCGTGACGCCAGGCTGAGAAAAGTCGGTGGCGGTGATGACGCTACGAAATGCGGTAAAAAAAGCACCAACGCAACAAAAAAGCGGGGGGCATCCTGGATGCCTCCCCGCTTCGTGAGGTGCTTTCCGCTATATCGCCTTATTCAGCGGCGGAGAGCCATTCCTCGACAACGTCCTGGTTGTCTTCGACCCACTGCTTGGCGTTCTCGTAGGGGTCGGCGTCGTCTTCCTGATTCATCAGCATGACTTCGCCCATTTGCTCGGGCGTCCACTCGAAGGCCTCCAGGATGGCGTAAGCCTCCGGCATGTCCTCTTCGAGCCCTTGGCGAGCGATGGTGTGGATCTGCTCGGCGCCACCGTAGACATTCTCGGGATCCTCGAGATACTTGAGGTCCCAGCGAGCGAACTTCCAGTGCGGCGTCCAGCCGGTGACCACGACGTCTTCCTCGTTCTGAATGGCGTTCGCCAGCGCCGCGGTCATGGTGGCGCCACTACCGCTGCGCAGATCCAGGTCGAGGTCGTAGGTCTCGATAACTTCCTCGGTCAGGCCCATCAGGCCAGCGCCGGGATCGATACCGATGATCTCGCCGTTGAACGTATCGGCGTTATCGTTGAGTTCGGCAATGGAGTCAACGTCAGTGTATTCCGGTACGACCAGGCCAAGCTTGGTGCCGTCCAGGTTGACGCCCAGATCTTCCACGTCGTCACCGACGCGTTCCATGTAATCGGCATGGGTGGTGGGCAGCCA
Organism: Halomonas jincaotanensis; assembly: GCF_018448785.1. Taxonomy (GTDB): domain Bacteria; phylum Pseudomonadota; class Gammaproteobacteria; order Pseudomonadales; family Halomonadaceae; genus Halomonas; species Halomonas jincaotanensis. The sequence continues at coordinate 85,012 of NZ_JAHCLU010000015.1, forward strand.
AGCGGCCACGATGGCATCGGCATCGCCGGTCGCCAGCGACTGCCACATGGCGGCAGCGGACAGCGAGGTCATATCGACCTCATAACCGGCCTGTTCCAGCACGGCACGCACCACGTTGGTGGAGGCGACCTCGGAGGACCACTCCACATAAGCGAGATGTACGTTGCCCTTGTCCTGGGCCTGGGCGGCGCCGGCGGTAAGACCTGCACCCGCGATCAGTGCCAGGCTGGCAAAACGGATATGACGGCTAAGCGGTTGCTTGAGCATCAATCTACCTCTTCTTTGGAGTGACCGTATCAATATGGCGACGGTCACTGAAGAAATCAACCTCCGGCCTCAATGCTCCGGGCGTTAGGGCCCGGCCCTGACGACTAGGACTTGCGTGTCTTGCGCAGCGACTGGGTCAGGCGGTCGAGCAGCATGGCGAGGATGACCACAGCGATGCCGGCCTCGAAGCCATCGCCCGGGCGCAGGCGCTGGATGGCGCGCCAGACTTCGCTGCCCAGGCCATCGGCACCAATCATCGCGGCGATTACCACCATCGACAGGGCAAGCATGATCGTCTGGTTGATGCCGGCCATCACGGTGGGGAGCGACAGCGGCAGCTGCACCTTGAACAGCTTCTGGCGGCTCGTGGCGCCATAGGCGTCGGCGGCCTCGATCAGCTCAACGGGCACTTGGCGGATGCCCAGCGTCGTGAAGCGGATCGCCGGCGGCATGGAAAAAATCACGGTGGCGAAGATCGCCGAGACCGAGCCGATCCCGAAGAAGGGGATCGCCGGGATCAGGTAGACGAATGCCGGCATGGTCTGCATGAAATCGAGTATCGGCATGATCGTCTTGTAGAGCCGCTCGGAGAGAGCCGCGATGATACCTACGGGCAGTGCGATGACCACAGCCACCAGTGTCGCGATCACCACCAGGGTGAGGGTCTCGATCATCGGGTCCCAGAGGCCCAGGTTCCAGATCAGCGCCAGGCCAATCGCCGCCCCAATGCCCAGGCGCAGGCCTGCTGCCTTCCAGCACAACAAGGCAATGATCGCCAACAGCGCCCAGGGCGGAATCCACATCATGGCGTCGTTCAGGCCATTGATGCCGGTCTGGGTAACGCGGGAAATTGCTCGGGTGACGATGGAGTATTCACTGGTCAGCCAGGTCAAGCCGCCCTCGATCCAATCGCCCAACGGAATGCGCGGAATTTCGATTGCCATTATTTGTCTCCTGCCTGTGCCAGTTGGTCGAGAACGGCGCCCTTGACCACGACGCCGAGCAGCCGGCGGTCTTCATCCACCACGGCGATGGGAAAGCTCTTTTCGCTGAACATCGCGAAGAGATTATGCATCGGCTCTTCTGGGCCCACGGATCGGAAATCCTGGATCATGCAGTCGCGAATATTGTCCTTGCCGTCCTTGCTGGCCTGGTCGGCGGCATCGGCCTCGACCAGTCCCAGCAGCTTGCGGTCGCGACTGGTGACGTAGATCGAGTCGATGGCATTGTCCTTCATCTTGCGCAGCGCCGTGCGCGGACCGTCATCCTCGCGGGCGGTGGCGCGAACCGGGCGCATGGCGCTCTCGGCAGTCAGGATGCGTGACTTGTCGACGCCCTCGATGAAGCGGCGTACATAGTCGTCGGCGGGCTGGGTGAGGATCTCCTCAGGGGAGCCGATCTGCACCACTTCCCCATCCTTGAGTAGCACGATGCGATCACCGATAGTCAGGGCTTCGTCCAGATCATGGGTGATGAACACGGTGGTCTTCTGCATGCGGCTCTGGAGCTCGAGCAACTCCTGCTGCATGTCGCCGCGGATCAGCGGGTCGAGTGCCGAGAAAGCCTCATCCATCAACAGCACGGTGGCGTCGTTGGCTAGTGCTCGGGCCAGGCCCACGCGCTGCTGCATGCCACCGGAAAGCTGGTTGGGCAGGGAGTCTTCCCAGCCCTCCAGTCCCACCTGTTTGAGTGCGTTGCGCGCGATCTCGGCGCGCTCGGTCTTGTCGACGCCGCGAATCTCCAGCCCGAACTCGGCATTCTGTTGCACCGTGCGGTGGGGAAAAAGCGCGAAGTTCTGGAAGACCATCGAGAAGTGGCGACGGCGGCATTCCAGCAGCGCCTTGTCACCAAGCTCGGGGATGTTCTCACCGTCGATGACGATTTCACCCTCGGTGGGTTCGATCAGACGATTGAGGCAGCGAATCAAGGTCGATTTACCGGACCCCGATAGTCCCATGATGACCAGCAGTTCCCCTTCGTGAACGTCGAAATTGATATTCGACAGGCCGAGTGTCTGGCCAGTTTTCTCGAAAATGTCGGCACGCCGCATTCCTTGCTCGCGCATCTCTAATGCTTTCTTCGGTTGGTTACCGAAGACTTTGGTCAGGTTGCGAACCCGAATCTTGACGTTGCGGTTCTCGTTCATTGGCTAAGCCTTTTTTGTCAGCTCCCCGCATGACGCAAACGCGCCCGAAGGATCGAGTATCGAGACATAGGATGACCGTGACATGATGCCACTGGGCACCGTTGACGGCTGAAGATTGCCTACCCTATTGGTTTTTGAACGATCATTCAAATTAGATGCGGTGCAGCATTCGGGCTGACAGTCTCGCATGACGACACGACCGGACGTGAAAACGCCCGGTCATTGTGAGTCAACGCAAGGGGAGGGGAAGGCTAGTCGGCAGGCGTCAGCCGAAAGAGGCTGCCATCGGCTTCGTCGTTGAGCAGGTAGATGGCGCCATCGTGGCCCAGGCGCACGTCGCGGATGCGACCGATCTCTCCTTCGAGGATGAGCTCGCGTTCGCTGACTTCCGAGCCATCGAGCGACAGACGTACCAGCTTTTCGCTCGACAGGCCGCCGGCCAGCAGGTCGCCTTGCCATGCCGGGAAGGCGTCGCCCGTGACCTCGGCCAGGCCCGAGGGGGCGAAGCGGCCTTCGAAGACATGCACTGGGTCGCGCATGCCGGGCGCGCTGTCGACGCCGATAGGCTGATTGGTGGCGTAGTCGTTACCACGACTTACCTCCGGCCAGCCGTAGTTCACACCGGGCTCGATGCGGTTGAGCTCATCGCCGGTGCGCGGGCCGTGCTCCGTCGACCAGATCTCGCCGTCGTAGGTAACGGTCAGTCCCTGTGGGTTGCGATTGCCGAGACTGTAGAGCGCATCGAGCGTATCGTCATCGTCGACGAAGGGGTTGTCGTCCGGCACGTCGCCAGTGGCGGTCAGGCGCAGGAAGCTACCGGCGTGGTCGCCGCCGTCCTGGGCGCGCTCGGGGGTGACGCCGCGATCGCCGATGCTCATCAGCAGGGTGCCGTCATCGAGCCAGGCGAGCCGCGAGCCATAGTGGCGGCCGGGTTGCGAGAAGCGGTCCTGCACGAATACCTCCTTGACATCGACCAGGCGCTCGCCCTCGAGTCGTGCGCGGCTGAGGGTGGAGGCGGTGCCGCCATCGCCCGCCTGGCTCCAGGTGAAATAGATCCAGTCATGCTCTCCCGTAGCACCAGTACTGTCGCTGCTGCTCCCGCCATTGCCATAGTCAGGGTGCAGGACGATATCGAGCAGGCCGCCCTGGCCATGATTCGACACCTCGGGCACGCCATCGAGGCGAACCACTTCGCCGTCGGTGTCGATCAGCGCGATGCTCCCGGAGCGCTCGGTCACCAGGTAGCGGCCATCGGGCAGCTCGGCCATGGCCCAAGGGTTTTCCAACCCGGTAGCGATCCGCTCCAGGCGCAGATCGTGATGTTTAGTGGTGATGCGCTTCTCGACGATCTCGGCGGCCTGGCCCGGGCTGGCGCTCAGGGCGCCGCCTAGCAGCAAGGCGGTCAAGAGTGCGTGACGTGGCGTGTGCATGCGGCTTTCCCCTCGATAACTATACCTGCATAGGGACTTCGCCGGGAGAAGGGTGTTCCCCGTGAGGACCGCCATCGATCTCGGAATTACATCAGGAGTGCCAGCAGGATCGGCAGGTAGACCAGCGATAGCAGGGTAGAGCAGAACACCAGGCTCGCCGTGTACTCGGGCTCGCGCTTGGCCCGCTGGGCGAACAGGTAGTTGAACACCGCCACCGGCATGCTCATCTGCAGGATCAGGATGCTCTGGGCCATGGGTGGCAGCCCGAGCAGATGGCCGATGCCCCAGGCGACCCCGACCGCCAACGGAATGCGCAGCAGGCTGAAGCGGATGCCGGACTTGAGGTTCCTGACCTGGATGCTGGCCAGCGACACCCCCAGGGTAATCAGCATCAGTGGCACCGTGAAGCCGGAAATAAGGTCCACGCTGTTGTGCAGCCAGAGTGGTAGGTCGGTGTTGGTCACCAACAGCGCCAGCGAGATCAGAATGGCGTAGACGGTGGGCGTCTTCACCAGGGTCTTCAGCGGATTGCCGCGGCTGATTAGCATGGTGCCCAAGGTGAACTGGAAAAGCGCGACGGTGACCATCACCGTGATGCCGAACACGAAGCCCGACTGGCCGAAGGCGTAGAGCACCACCGGCAACCCCATGTTGCCGGTGTTGGGATACATGGTCGGTGCCAGCAGCACCCGCCAGTCGCGTTTCAGCAGCCAGGCCAGAAAGAAGGCCAGCCCTGCCATGGCTACTAGCACCAGCGCCGTGGCCAGCATGGTGAGGCCGAAGCTGCCGGCATCGATGTCGGCGCCGGAGAGTGACGCCAGCACCAGCGCCGGAGTGCCAATGTTGAAGACCAGGCGGGTGACAAACTCGATCGGATAGGAATAGCCGAGGCGTATCCAGGCAAAGCCCAGGCCGGCCCCGGTCAGCACAGGCGCCATCACGGCGAAGAGTTGGGCAAGCATGCGTTTTTCCAAGCGGCGACGAGTATTCGACCATTGTCGTAAATTGCTCAGCCCTGATGCAAGTGGCATGTCGAGCCCGGTGCCGGCGCTGGGCCAAAACCGGGGTCGCGCTTGTCTGTCAGAATTCATAACGCGCAGAGATCCAGAGGCGGCGGCCTTTTTCACTGTTGGCATACACATTGCCGTAACGGCTGCCGTCCCAGTAGGCGCGATAGTCGACGAAGTCCTTGTCGAGCAGGTTATAGAGGGTGGCGCTGAGCGTGACGTTGTCGGAGACGGCGTAATTGCAACCCAGGTGGAACAATGAATAGGCCCTTGAAATCGCCGCGCTTCTGCACGCTGTCGGTGTAGGAACAGTTGGCGCCGAGATTCCACGCCAGGGCCAACTGGATGCGGCTGGATAGCTCGATACCCCGAGTGACGGCCTCGGTCGCCAGGCCGTCATCGAGTTCAGCATCCCACCACTGGCCGCCAAACGTCGCGACATGATCGCCCAGCGGCACGATGAACTTGCTGTCGATCACCCGGTTGTGGGTTTCCAGTTCGCGTGGCTGGCCACCAATGATCGAGGGGAAACCGGCATAGGGTTCGCCGATTGTGCCCGGGATAGTGCGCCCTTCGGTCGAGGTGGTGTTGTGCATCACGCTCGATTCCAATGTGCCGCTGGCAAAGCGTCCCGTGTGGCCAATGGCCAGCGGTTCACGCTCGAAGCGCAACTCGTCCGCGTAGCCATTGGCCGTGCCCGGGTCCGGCTCGCAGCTGCAGCCCAAGCCGGTCCGCCACCAACGGAATGCTGGTTTACAAGTTGATGGCCCGGCTATCGCCAAAGTCGTCGTCCTGATTGACGGTGGTTTCCACTCCCACTGAGCCGGTCCATTCACGCCCCATGCGGCTGGTGATGATATTGATGACCCCGCCCATGGCATCGAAGCCGTACAGCGTCGACATCGGCCCCCGAATCACCTCGATACGTTCAATGCTCGAGACCGGCGGGAAGAAACGGGTGGACGTTTCACCGAAACCATTGGGCGTCACGCTGCCGGCGGCATTCCGTCGGCGTCCGTCGATCAGTACCAGCGTATGGACGCGGCGGCAACGACTATGGCATGTGTCCACACGCATCGAGAAGGATATTCCATGCGATTCACCACCTTGAGTGATAATTTTTATCAAATGATATTTTGAGTCTAATGGAATTATTTACTTTTTGAAATGCGAGCTTTCACCACACCCCGTGTTAGCCGGAGAGCGGGGGCGGTGAGCTTTGTCGGGGGAGAGTGGTCGAGGAGTGAGGTAGAGAAAGGGGCACTGATAAACGCAAGCAGCCCGATCCGGGGATCGGGCTGCTTGCGTTGCTGCCAATTAAGGTTTCGGCTAAATGGTTAAGTGGCCATCGGGAAGGCGGGGTTACTCTGAAGCCGCTTCCTGGGTGCGCTCTCCGACGTTTTCCAATGCTGCGCCGATGCGGTCCAGCGCTTTGGTGGCGCCTTCCTGCGTGTTTTCCCAGGCACTGGCGGCACCCTCTTTGGTCTGCTCCCAGGCCTCTTGGGTGCTCTGGCGCGCATTCTGCCACCAGTCATTGGTGTACTCCGGCTGCTGGGTGACCTCTTCCTCGCTCATGTCGACCAATACACGATATTCCATGTCGTCGAGATCATCGCTGTTTTGGGTTTCGACGGTGAATTGGCCGGTTTCCAAGACATATTGCTTCTCACCCATGTCGAGCAGGTTGCCGGTATCGATTACCAGGGCACGTATCTGCATGTCATTGTCGAGCAGGATGTCTTCCACTTCGCCGATTTCCTCATCAGGGTTGGCCTGGGTGTAGACATCGGCATCAAGCAGCTCCTCGGTGGAGTACAGGCCATCCGGCGCCGCTATGGCGCTGCCGCCGAAGGCGAGGCCACCGGCGACCAAAAGACCAAGAAGCGCGGGATTACGGGGATAGGAAGATGTCATGAAAGAACTCCTTTGAGCGAAAAATTCCGTGTGTACGATGGCGGATAGACGCCATCCCACGCCACTTAGTCGCCTGAGCTGTCGGTAAGTTCACTGACCCCAGGCTTAGAGTATCACATGTCTCTGGCCCTGCTGTTCGGCATTCGCTATCATACGCCCGCGCAAGCAAGGGCCTATAGCTCAGTTGGTTAGAGCAGGGGACTCATAATCCCTTGGTCGCTGGTTCGAGTCCAGCTGGGCCCACCAAATTCAGCTTTCATACAGTCCCAGAGGCTACGCAAAGCACCGCAAGGCATTGTATGAAAGCGATTTCTTCTGCCTGATGTTCCCAGGAATTCCCTTGACATCCCACTTAATATGGGGGCACATAAGGGGGCATTTTAATCCCCCGGCTATAGGTGCCCCCATGAGTAATGCACGCCAGCTGAATAAGCTGTCAGCGGTCGAAGCCCGTACCGCTGCTCCCGATCCTGAGAACCCTAAGACGTATCGCCTTGCTGATGGCGGGGGGCTTTACCTGGAGGTGACGTCGAAGGGGGGAAAGTATTGGAGGATGAAGTACCGCATTCATGGCAAAGAGAAACGCTTGGCCATTGGCGTTTATGGCGAGGGAAAGGGGAAAGTGTCGTTGAAGGCGGCCAGGACGGCCCGCGACAAGGCTAAAGAGCTGCTCGTGCAGGGGCTGGACCCTAGTACCGCGAAGAAAATTGCCAAGCAGGAGGGCAAGGCTTCCGCTACCAACACCTTCCGCGCAGTGGCCATCGAATGGCTTGAGCAGGTTCATAAGCACAAGGTGGTGCCTGACCACTACGACAAGAACAAGCGTCGCCTGGAGCGTGATGCCTTTCCGGCGCTGGGGAATCGCCCAATCGCTGATATCACCGCTCCCGAGCTGCTGGAATGCTTGCGCAGGGTCGAGAAGCGAGGGCATCTTGAAACCGCTATCCGTGTGAAGACAGTGTGTGGCCAGGTGTTTCGCTATGGCATTGTTACAGGGCGGGCCGAACGCGACCCCAGTGCCGACCTACGCGGTGCATTGCGTCAGCCCGAGGTAAATCACTACGCAGCCATCACGGACCCCGAGGAGCTACCACCCCTTTTACGCGCCATCGATGGTTATCGTGGCCAACCCGTAACCATTGCGGCATTGAAACTAGTCTCCTTGGTGTTCGTCCGCCCTGGTGACCTTCGACACGCCGCTTGGGATGCAATAGACCTAGAGGCGGCTACCTGGACCTTCCAGCCTGGCAAAGGTTCGCCACCACTGATCGTGCCGATGCCACGCCAAGCGGTGCAGATACTTCGAGACCTGAACGGACTGACAGGACGTGGTCAATACGTATTTCCGGGGCTGCGAAGCAGCAAGCGACCAATGAGCGAAAACACACTTAAAAGCGCACTGGACAGTATGGGCTTCAAAGGGAAAATGACCGCCCACGGCTTTCGTGCGATGGCACGTACAATCCTTGCCGAGCGCCTGAATTATCCAGAAAAATATATCGAGCAGCAATTGGCTCATGTGGTTAGAGACTTCAACGGGCGAGCCTACAACCGGACTAAATTTCTTGAACAGCGTCGAGAAATGTTGCAAGCCTGGGCCGATTATCTTGAAGTCCTTCGAGACAGCAATGGAGAGAAATTTTCTCATTGATGCGCTTAGTTGCGGAAGTTGCGGGAAGATGGAAACACTCGTAGGTAGTGACTAGATGTTGCGGAACAAATGCGGAATTTTTGCGGATGACTATTATGATTGAAGAAGATGAGTTCGATACATTCGAAGAGCTTCAGGCCGAGCTTGATTCTTTGCTTCTGAGGATTAAGCTATGCATGCAGCACGAACGGCTAGAAAACATGTGGATGGAGCTAGACTATATTAATATCGACGAAGCAGTTAAAGCTGTGTATTGCTATGCCTCGCAACCGCATGATCGTTGTAACGTGTATAAAAAAAGGACTCTTAAGGAGGCGGCTTCCTTAGTTTACTTCAAACAAGTGGAATTTTCGAAGGAAATCTCCAAGGATATTTCTGAACACGGCCTTGATAAAGGCCATTTTCTAAATGCAATAAAGGCCTTGAATAAATGGGATGAAGAACCACCATATCCACTCAATGACGTGCAGTTTTTTTACCTCGGGATCGCAGCAACCTCATATCTAAAAGGTGAAAGTCAGCATTTTGGACAAAACCTTGGGGTTGAAGTTATTTCTAAGAGAGCTGGAAAAATAGACCGAAGACTTACAGATCGGCATTTGGCAGCTTTTGATGTGTTTATTCGGAATCTCAAAGATCCCAAAGCTAATCCCATTGCACCAGCCCTTTTTAGTGATGTTGGGAGTAGATATGGTATGTCAGGTTCGACTGTTCGCGATGCATACTACAATCTAGATGAGGGGAGTTATTCCAAGATGAAATCCCATTTACAAAAAATGGTCGAAAATTTGTAAATACATTCGGAAGTGAGCCATTCATCCTTCAGCCATGCCCATCACAAACCACGGAGGTCCATGGCATGGCTGTACTACTGAAACGTCCTGAGGTGCGCGAGCGCACCACGCTGAGTGACTCAGCTCTATATCGTTTGATCAATAAGGGAGAGTTCCCTCCGCCCATCCAATTAGGGCCGCGTGCTGTAGCTTGGCTGGAAGAAGAGGTGACTGCTTGGATCGAGTCAAAGATCGAGGCAAGTCGCGAGAAGGAGGCCGCCTAATGTTGACTTTTATTAATGGTGGCCCTGAGCACAATGAAACGTTACTAGAGTATCGGGAGATATTCTTGCGAATCATGGATCTGTGCTATCAAATTAGTATAGTCAACCCAGACTACGTAGCAAACATTACCTATGACGGTGTCAAACACAGTGTGTGTGTGGTCCTGACCCCGCGTACCCACCTAGAGGAAAGGTTTAGCGGTGGGAGAGTTAGAGCTGCATGGAGCCGAATGCTGTGGTTGCCTGTTGACCCTGATGATATTAGCGACAAAGAAAATTTCGACCGTCTTTATGGGGCCTATGAGCACCTCTATCGTGTTATGTGGGGTGACTTAGAAATGGCCGAGAACGGGAGGGCGCTGCAATGAGCATATGCGGCGAAAAGCTGACTGACATAGAAAACCAGAATTCAAATGACATGCACCCAGTGGCTAAAGTTAATGAATCCTCAGCAAATGAATTCATTAAGATTCTGGGCGGTTGTGATTTTTCTATTTTTCAAACTTTTGACGATAAGGAGAAAAAACGGCGTGATCTGGCACAGACATTTCATGGTCCACTTAGAGATACACATGGCCAGCTCATAGTATTGAACAAACAAGGTGCAGGGGTATTCCTTTGCCTTAACATCACAGATGGGGCTGGTAGGAAGGCAAAAAACATTACCTCTGTGCGCGGTCTCTTTGCCGATTTTGACGAACCGCAAACGTTAGCTAGCATGCTGTCTTACATAGAAGGCGCCGGTCTGCCGAAGCCGACCATAGTGGTAGAAACCTCCCCTGGAAAGTACCATTGTCACTGGTTGACTCAGGAGCCAGGAGAGATCGCTCTCGAAGAATTCAAGCCGTTGCAGCAGGCATTGGCACGTGCATGCGGTAGTGACCCTAGTGTCTGTGACCTGTCCCGTGTGGTGCGATTACCGGGATTCATGCACCATAAAAATGAGCCATTTGCCGTGCGCACTGTGTTACAAGGGCGCCGCCATACCAGCCAGATACTGCGCAACTCCCTGGGGCCATATATGGTGGAATCATCTCAGCAATCAAAGGTGGCGCCAGAAAATCCGTTAACCTCAGTGGGTAGCATTACGTATGCATCTCGTGCATTAGAGAAAGCTGCTTCATCTGTTCGGGCCGCAGACGTAGGTAAGCGGAATGACACGCTCAACCGCGAAGCATTTGGCCTCTTCGGACTAGTTAAGGGAGGGCACGTGGCTGAGTCTGAGGTGCGTGAGACACTGACGCGTGGTGCGATGGAGACTGGCTTAAATGAAGGTGAGATCCAAGCTACGTTATCTAGTGCTTGGCGTGCTGCGATGCCTCGTAACGTATCAGCTGCACAAGAAGAACCATCCCGGTACTCATTTTCAGCAGCCAACGAAGCGAAGAAGCCAGCAACGCAGGGGACAAGAAATATGGACCCTAGGCCTCTTCCGCTTGCGTCCCGGTCATCTCTTCCAAGATATCCTATGGAAGCGCTTGGTCCGTTGCTGGGTGAGGCTGCCGAGCGCTTTGCTTGGCACGTGCAAGCCCCGGAAGGGATGGCGGGCCAGTCTGTATTGGCAGCGGCGGCATTAGTGGTGCAAGGGCATGTGGATGTAGCGCGCGGTCTGATTGGCATGGGGCCCACCTCCTTGTTCTGCATTACTGACGCTGAGAGTGGTGAGAGGAAAAGCACTTTAGAGCGTTTATCACTCCGCCCGGTACGAGATTGGGAGCGCGTGCGGCGTGAATTTCAACGAGAAGAGTCGGCCCGATATAAGGCAGAGTATGAAGCTTGGCATTTGCGTCGACAATCATTGGTGAGTGTGGCCAAAGGAAAATCTGACAAAGTTATTGAAAGCCATGAGCAGGAGAGACTCGCTCAGTTACTTGCTGACCACGAGCTAAACGAGCCAAGTACACCGGTACGGCCCCAGATGACCTTTGAGGAGCCAACTCAAGAGGGTATCTACCGCCATTTTCAGGAGGGACATCCCAGTGCTGGATTGTTTTCGGATGAAGGGGTCGGGTTCTTTGGTGGCCATGGAATGCGTGAGGAGAATCGGGGGCGAACGATCGCCACGCTTTCAAAATTATGGGATGGTGGGAGTATCAGCCGAACTCGAGGCGCTGTAGGTGAATCAGGAGTGTTAGCTGGGCGGCGGCTTTCCGCTCACTTGATGCTACAACCTGTGGTGGCTGCCCAGGTCATGGGTGACCCGCTTTTGACCGGACAAGGATTTCTTGCCCGCTTCCTCTTTATGCGCGCGCCATCACTTATAGGTGGTCGCTTCCTTTTGAACAGAGACCCACGCTATGGCGTCGAGCATGAAACTGCCGTAGGTCACTATTGGGAGGCGCTTGCAGAAGTTGTTAATCGTCCTTTGGACGTTGATCAGGAGACCGGTGAGCTTAGACCTAAGTTGGCTAAAATTGAAGGCGATGCTTTTCGAGCTTGGGCTGAATTTCACGACAAGGTTGAACGCGAATTGGGAAAATCGGGCCGGCTGTCTCTAGTAAAGGGGTTCGCCTCTAAGGCAGCGGACAACGCAGCTCGAATCGCTGCAATATTTTCATACATAGAAGGAGGGCTGCATCCTCAAGTAGCCCACATAGAGAGGGCGGTAGCTTTAATGGACTACTACCTGCAATCCATGGCTTCGCAAGTCGAGGAAGCTCAGGACGACCAGCGGGAATTTCAGGCACGCGAGGTGTTGGATGCTATCCATGAGAAATTCGGCGGCCAGCTGTCAGCTCATGATTTTAAGCGTATGCCTAGTGCCTATCGAAGCGCTAAAAAACTGCGATCGTTACTTGGCTTACTTGTTGACGCAGGTTATCTTGAAATATGCTTAGTTAATAATCAAAATAAGCCAAGCGGATGGGTTGCCATAAGTCCTGAATCTTAAGATGCTTATACGACAGGCCATTTCTCTATGGAGTGGCCTTTACTATATTCTCTCATATGATTTTTGTGGCTTATAATACGGACTCTTCTAGCCAGATCCTATGGCCTTTCCATCGACAAAAAAGTCACCCCATTCGCAAAGATGATCATTATAAAATTAAACTATTGATTCCGTCTAATCGATAGTTTTTTTAATTAAGCATTGAGGCTCTCCTTGGTTGAACGACAGGCTCGCTTAACAGTTGCCGAAGGGATGTCGAAGCGTTCCGTTGTAGACTTAATGTTGGCACTGTTCTCCTGACGCCATTGGTCTACATCCCCATCATTGATGACTTCCCCCCCCCCCGAGGGCCTTTCCCACTGCTTTGGCCCGCTTTGTGTCGGTGGGTTGGTTCTCATCGCTGGCCCGGAAGTGAGAGACGTAGGCTGATATGATGTAATTAGCCAACCATCTCTATCTTTTTTTAAATCAGCGCCTTACATGATGATGTGGGCGGCAATGTAGGAAGCCTATTCCCAGACAACGGGGGGGTGCTATTGAGAGTTCAAACGTTCAATTCTCCCCCTCTGAGCCCGCTTGAACCACTCACCCGTATGCTGGCTGCATCACGCAACCAGGATTTGACTGCCAGTAAAATTACAGCTAGTGTGTCCCACAGGCTGGGTGTACCACCCAGGTGCTCTTTAAACGTGTTGATTTACCTCGATTGAGCTTGCAAGCGGACCAACTTAGTTGGTCAACCCAGGGAGTTGTTCACCTAGGGTTCACTTGCCGCACAACGGTCCTGCTGCCCGGCGTCCCGGCGACCAGTAGTCTTGTACGGCGGGAGGCTCCTTTAACAAGGAGCTGAACGGTGGTTTGCTGGAGCATCTACGCGTTCCTTATCGGCTCAATTGCTTGACGGCGGGGCAATTGCCCAATCCGATAACGAACGAGGTATTTTTGATGGATAAAGCACGTTTGATCACGACTGTCACTCTGCTGAAGCAGGTACAGTCGGAAATGCACGACGACGTAGATGCTCGCGTTACTGATAGGTTGAATGAGGCGATTATGATTCTGGAGGAAGCTCTGACTACCGATCCAAAGCCAGCTAGGGCGAGTGCCGCTCTGGCCAAGCTAGGTGAGGCGTTGAAGTATCTGCCAGGAATCAAGGCGCTTTTTGAGGACTTGATGTGACACAGCAAACCACTACTTTAAGATTTCCGATTGGTTGCGCGATATGAATATTGGGTACGCAATCAAGCTATGCCGCCAGCAGCGTAAGCTGACTCAAGGAGAGTTAGCAAAGCGGGCTGGCGTGTCAGTTTCCTATCTCTCGCTGCTTGAGCGGGGTGAGCGGTCAGATCCGGGCCTATCTTCCTTGGAGAATATCGCTAAAGGGCTGGATGTTCCCATGACGCTGCTTCTCTTCCTCGCAGCCGAAAATAGCGACTTGAAAGGGTTTTCTCCAGAGCTGAAGGAAAAGCTCTCTGCGGCTGCTCTGAACTTGATGAGAGAGACCGCATGAGATCAAGGTGCGAGCTAACTTCGACCTACCCTCACAACGCCATCATTGACCCTGAACACCTCGCCCTTCTGCTGAATACGCCCCCGGAGAAGCTGAAGGACATCGCAAATGTTGCTTCCGGCTCGTATCGCCCAGTTCCTCAAATGAAAAAAGATGGCACCCCTCGGATGACCTATGATGCTTATCCAGAGCTAAAGCGGATACAGCACCAGATCGTCAAAAAGATTCTCCGCAAGGTGCGTTTCCCTCGATATCTGCACGGTGGCATTCGAGACACTGACTTTCCTCGCGATCATGTGTCAAATGCAGCACTGCACACTGGGGCCACGATCTTGGTGCTGGACGACATTGCTGATTTCTACCCCTCCCTCGATAGGCAGTTGGTATTCACGACCTGGCTAAGGTTCTTCGGCTTTTCTCCAGAGGTTTCGGAGTTACTTACGAATCTGACGACGCGCCATGGAGTCGTACCACAGGGCGCAAGAACGAGTAGTTACCTGGCCAATTTGGCATTCTGGGACAAGGAAGCGCAGCTAGTTGAAGACCTCGGGAACATAGGCCTGACATACTCCCGGTTCGTCGACGATGTGACTTATTCGTCGCACCGCCAAATTCTAAACAGCACCATCGGCAACGCCAGGGCCAAGGTGTATAGGATGCTGGCATCAAAGGGCTGTCGCCCCAAACGCTCAAAGAGTCACGTCTGCCGCAAGGGACAGAAGCTCGAAGTCACTGGACTGGTTACAGCCGGAAGCTCGCCAACAATTGACAAGGATGAACGAAAAAGAATTCGCTCGGCAGTCCATAACCTGGAGAAAGCTGTCGGCAAAGAGGGAATGACTCCAGAAAATCGCAAAAAATGGGACAGCGCGAAAGGACGAGTTGGAAGGTTAGTCCGCCTGAAACACCCCGAGTCACGGAAGCTTTCCCAGCGTCTAGATGCAATTCGCCAAGGTTAACACCTAGCGAACTGAATCCACGACCAAGGAGACCAGCCCCTTCATGGTGATGTCCTGGATCATAGCAATCGTCACGAAGACGCTGGCAGTCTGCAACTGCATACGCCGTCATGCAGCCGCCAGGGTCGCTGTAGTAAGCTGGCGACATTCAAAAATCATGATGAATTCAGTAAAACGAAATGGAGCAAGACCTTGGTCAATGGAGACATAGGAAAACGGCTGTGGGCAGCTGCTGACCAGTTATGGGCCAACACCGGTCTCAAGCCCGCTGAGTTCTCGACCCCTGTCCTGGGTCTGATCTTCCTGAAGTATGCCGATAAAAAGTATGCCGCCGCCGAGGAGAAGCTGGGGCCGGTGGGCTCCGGTGGCCGCCGCAAGGTGAGCAAGGACGACTACCTGGCCGAGGGTGTGATCTTCCTTCCCGAGACCGCTCGCTTCTCTTACCTCCTGTCACTCACCGAGGGCGACAACATCGGCAAGGCCATCAACGAAGCCATGAAGGCCATCGAGGAGGAGAACACCGACCTCAAGGGTGCCCTGCCACGCGACTACACGCGCCTGGATAACTGGGTGCTGATGGAACTGCTCAAGCAGCTCGGCCCGGTGGATCTGTCAGGGGATGCCTTTGGGAAGGTCTACGAGTACTTCCTCGGCAACTTCGCCCTCAAGGAAGGCCAGAAGGGTGGTGTCTTCTACACCCCCGAGTCCATCGTAAAGCTAATCGTGGAGATCCTTGAGCCATACCATGGGCGCATCTTCGACCCGGCCTGTGGGTCTGGCGGCATGTTCGTCCACTCGGCGAACTTCGTGCAGCGCCACCACAAGACGGCCATGGACGAGATCTCGATCTTCGGAACCGAGAAGGACCAGACCACCGTTAACCTCAACAAGATGAATCTGGCGGTGCATGGCCTCTCTGGTGACGTGCGGGTGTCCAACACCTACTACGAAGATCCCTTCTATGCAGCCGACCGCTTGGGTGGCCGCTTTGACTTCGTCATGGCCAACCCCCCATTCAACGTCTCAGGGGTGGATAAGGAGCGACTGGAGGGCGATGTACGCTTTCCCTTCGGGATGCCCAGGACCGATAACGCCAATTACCTCTGGATGCAGCTCTTCTACGCATCGCTGAAGCCGTCCGGGCGTGCTGGTTTTGTCATGGCGAACTCGGCAGGTGATGCCCGAGGTAGCGAGCAGACCATCCGGCAGAAGTTGATCGAATCCGGTGCCGTGGATGTGATCGTCTCGGTGGGTCCGAACTTCTTCTACACTGTCACACTGCCTTGCACCCTGTGGTTCTTCGACCGGGCCAAGAGCGAAACCGAGCGTGGCAACAAGGTGCTGTTCATAGATGCTCGCCATCTATACCGCCAGATCGACCGGGCGCATCGCGATTGGCTACCGGAACAGGTTGAGTTCCTGGCCAACATCGTGCGCCTCTACCGTGGCGAAACCGTAGAGCTGGATCAAGGCAGTGAGACGCTGCTGGCCGAGAAGGGGCTGGGCGAGGATTACACCGATGTGCCCGGGCTCTGCAAAGTGGCCACTCTGGGGGAGATCGAAGCACAGGGCTGGTCGCTGAACCCTGGGCGCTATGTCGGGGCAGCAGCGAGAGAAGCTGAAGATGTGAACTTTAATGAGCGTCTTGAGGAGCTGGCTGAGGAGTTGGAGGTGCTGAATTCTGAAGCCAGAGAGCTTGAAGACCAGATTGGCCAAAATGTCGCCCGATTACTGGAGGTGTCAGCGTGATCAACACGGGACTCCATGATTGGAAACAGCTTATCCTTGAGGACTTAGGAAGAGTTGTGACGGGCAGGACTCCGCCATCCAGCAAACCTGAGTTGTTTGGTGATCATTATCCGTTCATCACCCCGACGGATATGACCTTTTCTAATCGATCTATCTGGCCTGAGCGCGGGATTTCTGAAGAAGGCGCTGAGAGCCTATCAAGGATCAAGCTACCAGCCAAAACGCCATGCTTTGTCTGTATCGGCGCTACCATTGGCAAGCTCTGCTTGACATCGGTGGAGAGTTTTACCAATCAGCAAATCAATAGCATTGTTGTCGATAAAGAAAAGCACTGCCCTGAGTTTGTTTACTACTTGCTTCGCCATATATCAGCAGGAGTAAAGTCATTGGCAGGTGGGGCAGCAACGCCGATCATCAATAAAACCTCTTTTAGCCAGGTGCCTGTGCTGGTGCCTCACTTGCAAATCCAAGAGTCCATCGCTGCCATTCTCTCTGCCTATGACGACCTTGTCGAGAACAACACGCGCCGCATCGAAATCCTTGAGGAGATGGCCCGGCGGTTGTACGAGGAGTGGTTCGTTCTCTTCCGCTTCCCTGGGCATGAGAAGACAGGTTTTAAGGAGAGTGAACTTGGAAGGATTCCTAAGGAGTGGGAGTGCGGTAGCCTAAAGGATTGCATTGAACTTGCCTACGGTAAAGCTCTCAAAAAGTCTGACAGGAAGTCAGGGCCTTATCCTGTCTATGGCTCCAGTGGTGAGGTGGGCACCCATTGCAAGGCTTTGGTTAAAGGGCCAGGAATAATTCTGGGAAGAAAAGGTAATGTCGGCAGCTTGTTCTGGACGGAGGACGACTTTTATCCAATTGATACTGTGTATTATCTCAAGACAGACCTTCCTCTGGAGTACGCTTTTTTCAACTTGAAAAGGCAGAGGTTCTTGAACAACGATGCTGCCGTACCTGGGCTGAATAGAAACCAAGCATATTCACTTCCGTTCCTGAAGCCCAGCGACGAGGTGCTGCAAGACTTTTCGAGCCACTGCAAACCGATCTATGAACTAATTCGGAAATTGCATCGGAAAAACTCCAACCTCCGCGCCCAGCGCGATCTGCTCCTCCCCAAGCTCGTATCCGGTGAGATAGACGTGCCCGAGATCTCCAAGCCCTACGACAAGGAGGTTAAAGCCGCATGACACCCCTGCAATCCCCTGCTTACGACTACTTCGAGGACACCCTGGTCGAGCAGCCCACCATAGAAATGTTTGCTGACTTGGGCTGATGCTTATGACACCGAATCCGACCCCAATTTTTCATATCACACCTATCGAGAACCTGCGTATGATCCTTGTGGCTGGCGAGTTGCGGGCAAAGCGGGCGCTTGATCAGGAGGATGCAGGCTATACTAACATCGCACACCAGACGATTCAGGATCGTCGTGCCCATACGTCGGTACCATGTGGCCCCTGCGGTGTGCTGCACGACTATGTGCCGTTTTACTTTGGGCCACGGTCACCCATGCTATACACGCTTTCGAGAGGCAACGTGGACGGGTTTACTGGCGGGCAGCAATCCATCGTGCACTTGGTGTCAACGGTTCAGGCTGTGCAGGCTGCGGGGCTTGGCTTCGTTTTTACTGACGGACACGGGATCATGGCGATCACTGATTTCTATGATGATCCTGCCCAACTGGATGAGGTTGATTGGTCACTGATGGGTGCCCGCTTTTGGGCAGATACCAACGAAGACCCGGACCGTAAGCGCCGTCGTCAGGCGGAGCTTTTAGTATATGAGCGTTTTCCTATCGATTTAATAGGGGGAGTAGGCGTGGTCAATCAAAGCAAGAAAGCCGAAGCCGAGGTGCTACTTGCGGAGTTTGGTTTGACTATTCCGGTTGCTGTGAAAACCGGCTGGTACTATTGAGGTGGCGTCATGATCAAAAAAACACAAGGTAACTTGCTGGAAGCTGATGCCGAGGCTCTTGTCAATACAGTTAATTGTGTGGGAGTTATGGGGAAAGGTATCGCCTTGCAGTTCAAACAGGCATTCCCGGAAAACTTCTCGCATTATGCTAAGGTTTGCAAGGAAAATAAGCTGCGTACCGGCCAAGTTCTTATATTCGAGACCGGCAGCATGGTCAACCCTAAGTACATCATAAACTTTCCTACCAAGCGCCATTGGAAGGGAAAATCTAAGATGGAAGATATTGAAGCAGGGCTGACGGATCTAGTTGCGCAGGTAAAGCGCTACAACATTCGGTCCATTGCTATTCCCCCCCTTGGTGCAGGGCTTGGCGGGCTGAACTGGTCTGAGGTGAAACTACGGATTGAGGCTGCATTTGCTGATTTTCCCGATGTCCATGTGCTGCTATTTGAGCCAAAGGGGGCGCCTCCTGTTGAGCATATGCCGGTGCGTACCAAACGTCCGAACATGACTCCTGGTAGAGCGCTGCTAATTCGCCTTCTGGATTTATATGGCCGACAGGGCTACCGCCATAGCCTTTTGGAGGTTCAGAAACTCGCCTACTTCCTACAAATAGCAGGCGAGCCGTTGAGGCTTCGATATCAGCCGCACTACCTGGGCCCTTATGCGGACAACCTTAACCATGCACTTCAACATATCGAGGGGCATTTTATACGTGGCTATGGTGATCGCTCTACCAAGGCAGAGATCCGTTTGGTGCCTCGGGCTGCGGAACAGGCAAAGGCGTATCTAGAGAGAAGGCCTGAGGCAGAAATTCACTTGGAGCGTGTCAAGAAGCTTATTGAGGGGTTTGAAACACCCTACGGCATGGAGTTGCTCTCCACGGTTCATTGGGTGGTAACACATGAGGCAGGTATACAGGGAGACTTGGATAAAATTCGTGAGCGAGTGGCTACGTGGAATCAGCGAAAAAAGCAACTGATGAAACCTAAGCATATCCGTAAGGCATATGCACGCCTGGCGCAGCAGGGTTGGGTATCGACCTGATGGTCACGGGAGAGAAGGTGAAAAGGATGTCTGACTACTCTGAGGATGCCTTGGTCGAGCGGCCCGCTATCGAGCTGTTCGCTGACTTGGGCTGGTACACCACCAATCTATACGGAGAGTGGTCGGGAACGGTATCGAGCGAGGGGCGGCAGACCCAACAGGATGTGGTGTTGGTACCTAGGCTGCGGGAAGCCCTCAAGAAGCTCAACCCCGAATTACCCGCTGATGCCCTGGAGAAGGCTATCGAAGAGCTGACCCACGACCGCTCCAAGCTGCTGGCGGTGAACGCCAACCTGGAGGTCTACCGGCTCCTCAAGGATGGGGTGAAGGTAGAGGTATTCGAGGAGGATGGTGGCACCGCTATCGAGACGGTGCGGGTGATCGACTGGAGCCAGCCCGAGGAGAACGACTTCCTGCTGGCTTCGCAGTTCTGGATTCGGGGTGAGCTGCATACCCGGCGCACCGATCTGGTCGGCTTCGTCAATGGCTTGCCGCTGCTGTTCGTGGAGCTGAAGGCCAGCCACAAGACCCTCAAGTCCGCCTATGACGGTAACTTGAGAGACTACCGCTCGGTGATCCCCCAGCTGTTCACTTATAACGCCGTGGTGATGCTCTCCAATGGCTCCGAGACCCTGGTGGGCAGCACCTTCTCCCCCTGGGAGCACCTCTTCGAGTGGAAGCGGATCAACGACGAGGGAGAGAAGGGCGTGGTGTCTCTGGAGACCGCCATCCGGGGTATCGCTGAACCTGAACGACTGCTGGACATCGTTGAGAACTTTACGGTGTTCGAGGAAGCAGCAGGTGGCACCCTCAAGAAGATCGCTAAGAACCACCAGTACCTCGGGGTAAACAAGGCCATCGAAGAGCTACTTCGAATAAAGGATCGCCCTACCGGTGAGGCCGGTCGGCTGGGGGTCTTCTGGCATACCCAGGGCTCGGGCAAGTCGCTCTCCATGGTGTTCTTCACCCAGAAGATCCACCGCACCATCCCCGGCAACTGGTCGTTCGTGATCGTCACCGACCGCAACGAGCTGGATGAACAGATCTACAAGACCTTCGCCGCCACGGGCGCGGTCAACGAGGCGGAGGCCCATGCCGAGAGCGGTGCCCACCTCAAGCAGCTGCTCAGCGAGGATCACCGCTACGTCTTCACGCTGATCCAGAAGTTCGGCACCAAGCAGGGCGAGACCTACCCCAAGCTCTCCGACCGGCAGGACATCATCGTCATCACCGACGAGGCCCACCGCTCCCAGTACGACACTCTGGCGATGAACATGCGCACGGCCCTGCCCCATGCCGCCTTCCTGGGCTTCACCGGGACGCCGCTGATGGCCGGTGAGGAGAAGACCAAGGAAGTGTTCGGGGACTACATCTCGGTCTACGACTTCGGTCAATCCATCGCTGATGGGGCCACGGTGCCGCTCTACTACGAGAACCGGATCCCCGAGCTACAGCTGATCAACGACAACCTGAACGATGACCTGACCCGGCTACTGGAGGATGCCGAACTGGACGAGGATCAGGAACGCAAGGTCGAGCGAGTGTTCGCCCGTGAGTACCACCTGATCACCCGTGATGACCGTCTGGAGGCCATCGCCGAGGATCTGGTTCAGCACTTCGTCGGCAGGGGTCATCAGGGCAAGGCGATGATGGTCTGCATCGACAAAGCCACCGCCGTGAAGATGTACGACAAGGTACAGGCCTACTGGAGGGCCTACCTAGCCCGTCTCCAGGCTGAGCTTCCATCTGCCCCTGAGGAGCAGCGGGAGGCACTGAAGCACAAGATCGAAGTGTTGGGGAAGGCCGACATGGCGGTGGTGGTCTCCCAAGGCCAAAACGAAGTGAAGGATCTGGCGGACAAGGGTCTCGACATCATTCCTCACCGTAAGCGCATGGTGGAGGAAGACCTCGACGAGAAGTTCAAGGATGCCAGCGACCCGCTGCGGCTGGTGTTCGTTTGCGCCATGTGGATCACCGGCTTCGATGTGCCCTCGTGCTCGACCATCTACCTCGACAAGCCAATGAAGAATCACACCCTGATGCAGACCATTGCCAGGGCCAACCGCAAGTATCCCGGCAAGGAAGCGGGGATGATCGTCGACTACGCCGGGGTGTTCAGGAAGTTGCAGGAGGCGCTCGCCATCTATGGGGGTGCCCCATCCAAGGTAGGCGAATCACCGGCAGGATACGGGGACCAGCCACCCCAAGACGGCAGCAGCCCGATCCAGCAGAAGGCGGAGCTGGTGGAGTACCTCAAGCACCTGATTGCCAAGGCGATCACCTTCCTGATCGAGAAGCAGGTAGACCCCGAGGCGATTAAGTCGGCAGGAGGCTTCGACAAGGTAGCCCTGCTGGACGACGCCGTCGAGAGGCTGCTGGAGAGCGAGGAGACCAAGAAAGCCTTCCTGAACCTCGCCAGGGCCACCTCCCGAGTCTATCGCACCATCCTCCCCGACCCCTCCGCCAATGAGTTGGCACCCGATGCAGTGCTGCTCTCGGTGCTGGCCCAGAAGATCAAGGCGCTAGAGCCTGAAGTGAACATTTCCCAAGTGATGAAGGACGTGGACGACCTGCTAGATCAGTCGGTCGCTCCGGTGCCGTATGTCATTGAGGAATCGGACGAGGAGAAGCTCTTCGACCTCAGCCAGATCGACTTCGAGAAGCTCAAGGAGAAGTTCGACAAGGGTAAAAAGCGCACCGAGTCGGAGAAGCTGCGAGCACTACTGAACCAGAAGCTGGAGAGCATGGTAGCCAAGAACCCCAGCCGAACGGACTTCATGGAGAAACTCCAGGTGCTAATCGAGAAGTACAACTCCGGCAGCGTGAACATCGAAGCGCTCTTCCAGCAGTTGATGGCGTTTGCCGAGGAGCTGCAAGAAGAAGATCAGCGGGCGATCCGCGAGGGGCTCACTGAGGAAGAGCTAGCGCTGTTCGACATCATCACCAAGCCAGCGCCAGAGATGACCGACAAGGAGGTGGCCCAAGTGAAGGCCATGTGTCGGGAGCTGCTGGAGACCCTCAAGAAGGAGAAACTAGTGCTGGATTGGCGGAAGAAGGCCCAAGCCAAGGGCGATGTCCGCCGCACCCTGGAGATCGTCTTTGACCGAGGATTGCCGGAGAGCTTCGATGAGCCTCTCTACAACGAGAAGTGTGGGGCGGCCTTCCACCATCTGATGACCAGCTACTACGGTGGTGGGCAGAGCGTTTACTCTGCTACGGCAAGATCCTAAAAACCCACCAGGGTAAATATTATATGACTACCAAAGGGCTTTTAATCGGTACGGCTTCTGCTATCTTCGCCGTCTCAGCTGGTCAAGCCATAGCCGATGACCGATGAAGGTAATTGATCCAATCGGTGACTATCAAATTATGATTGTCCATGATGAGCACTGGCTCGACAGGGAGGCTGAGCGTCACGGCCATGGAGCTATACTTTACTAGCTACTTTGTTGGCTGAGTGAGATCGAAAAGTTGGCCCCGGTCTCACCTTGCGATACCATGTTTTGAGTTACCCTATATTCGGCCCATCTATCGAACCCTTATTAATATTTTCGTTATTAGTTTTTAAGTTAAAATTTAACTCTTCTATATTTTGTTTGTTTTTTTCGTAGTTATCATTCACTTCTGCTAAACATTTTATATGTATAGAAGGTGGAGTAAAGCTATTATTTCCCGATACTGCGTCACCATAGCTGCTTATGCTTGATGTGTTTTTGTGCCCCAATATGGCAGCTATTTTTTTTCTTGATTCTGGTGTTTTAACTGTGAGTGACTTTTTTAAGTCGCTCCCATACTGGTATCTTAAAGAATATAAACAAAAGTGCTTTTTGGCGTTGGGGTATAGTCTTCTTGAGGTTCTGCTTATTCTCATCTGCGCAGCCTTTATTCTTTTGTCGTCGATGCCTTGTATGGATAGAAGAGCATACTCTAAACTTTTGTTATAATTTATTTTAAGCAATCTATCAATACCTCGTTTGTTTTTTTCATTTCTTTTTCCAGCTAGCGTTTTTTTTGCGCCCTGTATATAGACAATTATGCTTTCAGCGTTAATTTTCAATATTTTAATACCTTTAGCTTCTGACGGCCTTATCCCAAGGTTTTTGCAAATTATTATTAGAGAGCTAGCATCGATATCTTTTTTGTTTATTCTGTCTCTTAAGACTGTGTGGTATGTGTTTTCGTCCATTTTTTGCATCCTTCTTTTTGTATTTGTATTTTTTGCCCTGCTTTTTATTGGGGCAGGATTTTTTACATTTTTCATATTTTTCGCATGTTCGCTCAATTTCGAGGCTTTAAAAGCGACTTCGAGACTTCTTCTTAGCTTTCTCCAGGTGCTTGAGCTTTTGCTATAAGCAGTAATTTTTAAGTAATTTAATATAAGCTCATGATTTTCATCCAAATGCTGCTTCATTGCTTTATTGCTTTTAATATCGCTAAGATCGTTTTCGGTTACAAATTTTATAAAAGCCTTCGCTTCATTTAAGTATGAATAGTAGGTTTTTTCTTCAAAAACATCCCGCGAATAATCTCTTGTGTACCTTTTATAGGTTTTAAATAACATGCTTTGCCTTTATCATATTACCAGTATATACTATTATATCTAGCATATAAATAGTTTTACATATAAATTTGTAATAGTGCTTGTGTAGGGGCGGTTTCGTAAATCTTGGTCGCCTGGGCTCCCTAGATTTACTCATTGCTCGTCGCGGTTTTTATTGACACAGTCTCGACTCGTTTTACTCGCTCTCCTGAGTAAATAAAAACCACTAGAGCCATACCCGCCCACATACTCCCACGCTGTTGTTCGTTTCACTCTCAAAAGTGTGGAAGTATGTTGATTAGGAGAGTGATTCTTTTTCAATAATTATAACGGAGAAATTATGGTGATTCTTAATAGAAAAATTTCAGATGAATTAGCAGAGTCGGTATCTAAGCTATATAAGCTTGAGCAGGCTTGTGCTGTACTAGATGAAGCTAAGATTAAATATGAGCCAGCTTTAGATATTTGTTTTGACTTGATGAGTTTGGCGGCCAATGGAGGTCGCATGGAGAGGAAAATGCTTGATCTTTCGATCAGGGATGCAGCAAGAAGAATCAGAGAAAGTATTTCTTGGATACCAACTCAGGCTGATATTATGCAGGATTATAAGAAAACGCCTTCTGGCTCATTAAAACTGTGCAGTTACATCTACAAGGCAGTGAAGCCTTTTGCGGAGAAAGAATTTGAAGGGTGAAATAAAGCTGTCTGCCACTCGTAAGCCGTTTACCCTAAGTGTGGCTACTAGAGATGATAAAACCCTGTAATGCGCTATACTGCTGTATGTAAAGGCAGTAAAGTGAATCTGCGATGGACAAGATATCTCGCCAGCCAAAGCTATCCCGCGTCCCTGCTCCAGTGGGCGAGATACAGGTCAATGAATGGTGGAATCCTATGTGTTGGAATTTTCCGGCGCTCTCACCGATTGCCAATGCCGGTAACGAGACAGGGATCATGGAAAGGGCAGGTACAGGTGGAGGCCCTTTCCACATCTCTGGAAAAATAAGTGGTCTTCCCATCCTTTCTGTAGGGCCTGTGAAGCGCGAATGCATTGGAAAGAAAATAACTCCAGTTGTACTTAAATTGCACTGTACTCAACGCTCGCTTTTGCCCTAAGCCATTGAGCACACAGTCCCCAAAAATCGCAGTCATTAAGGAAAAATCATGACGCCTGAAACGATCAAAAAAAAACGAAAGGAAGAAGTCGCCACTCTGTTGAAAGCGATGGAGTCGACTGCCTCAACTATGCGGGCTTTAATAGTTAGCATGCCACCCCATGACCTAATTGCATACATATATGCACTGCGCGTGATGAAAATAACATTGGGTGGCAGTGCAACTTTGGTAGATAGTGATGATAATACGACCAATGAAATCCAGTTTCTACTGGAGTACGTGCATGCCGTCCTTGCATCAGACGCAGCTCCCGACGAAGTTGAATTCGATGAAGCGCAATGCGTCGAATTGTTAGAGCTTAGCCGTAAACTCCAACAGCAAGCTATGTGTTTCGCGATGGCCTCATCTGCTGATACAGGAAACGAGGACTTTGGCCCTGATACGGCTGATATAGAGTTTTACGTAAAATCGACGTGGGTTATGCTCCGGGGAAACCGCCATCAAGTCTTAGAAGGTGAATTTTACAGCTACGTGCTTGCGCCACACGATGATGTCCTGAAAGAGGTTTATGGTACTGGAGCAACTGAGATTTCGGAAGGCTTCCAAGATATGGCCAACGCTACCCGTTCGGGGCAGGCGAACGCCATGGAAGAAATGATAAAGCAGTTCGAAGCTGTACAGGCTTTCGCTGCGAAGCAAAAAAAACCTCTTGAAGATGTTATACAGACATGGTCTGAGGAACATGCTGGTAAATTAGAAGCCGCTAGGCTGGCCTCGGACGATATGCTCAGAGGAGGTATCGCCAATGTCAGTCGTCACACAAACTTACCAGCGGCCCTATTAGCGGATTTGGCTTATCAACGCGGTGAAGAGTCTGAGTTTTTCGCTGAAGGCATCTTCTCAGGAACCCCCTACAGGACACTACCTGCGCGCAAAAAGCCGTTAATAAAGCTTGGTTCGGATTACTACGCTGTTGATCCCTGTTTCACCCGCGATGCAGGGTATCGCGCACTTCTTTTCAATCTTTTGAAGCGAAAACCGGGCTACAAGAAATCTTTCGAAAATCGTCAGAAGGTAATGAGCGAAGGGGCATTTTCAGACATACTTACCGAGCAGCTGCCTGGAGCGACAGTCTACAAGGAGATATATTACAAGGATCCCACGACGAGACAGTGGTCCGAAAATGACACGCTTATCCTAATCGATGATGTGCTCTACCTCGTCGAAGCTAAAGCGGGTGCGGCAGCAACTATTGCTTCCCCTGCACTCGATTTTAAACGACACGCCCAGTCCGTACAAGACTTAGTTCTTAAGGCTTACAGGCAATGCGAGCGCTTTTTTGATTACCTAAATTCTGCGGACGAGGTGCCACTTTATAATCTAGTGAATGGCGATTATCAAGAGTGTGGCCGTGTTCGTCGCTCGGATTATCGTGTGATGGTGCCCATAGGACTCACGGTTGAGTCATTCTCGCCCTTTTCGACTTTTTGCAAGGACTTGGCTCAGATCGAGCCACTTCTCGGGAAATATGGCTTCGTATCAATGTCGATTGATGACCTGTTCGTCCTCAAGCGTATTCTGCCTACACCAGGGATGTTCGCCCACTACATGGAAGTGCGGCAGGCTGTTGCTGGAATGAGGCGCGCTCATCTTTATGATGAATTCGATCACCTAGGCGCGTACATAACCAAGAACCGTTTTGATAATGACATTGCTGACCAATTGCGCGACGGAGAAGCCGATTTAGTGGTGTGGCATGGAATGAGCGATGTGGTGGACAGGAGCTTCGGGGGTGAGAATTGGGAGAACAACCCAATGCCGACTCAGGATTTCCCGAATGAGTTGTTGAAGCTGCTTGGATCGCTCGACACTACTCGTGCGCCGGGTTGGCTTTCAGCCGAGAGTCTTATCCGCAACTATGGAGAGCAAGCACGTAAGGATCTTGCCAAGGTCCTTTCGGATTTGGGCGAAACAATAGAGCAGAAACTCGTACGTTACTTCGCATTTGCTGGCGATGGTCAACTACTATTTGTCTGGATGCAAAGCTCGGAGTATGCTGTTGATTGGCAAAGGATTAATGATAAGGCAAGTGCATCTGCTCTTTGTGCTAAGTCTTCCGACGCTGTTGGTGTGCTAATTCACGTCGGCCCAGGAAAGCTCTATAACAAGGCGCAACACTTTAAAATTTATGTTCCTTCTGAGCGGACTAAGAAGAATGCGCATATTTTTGACGATGCTAGAGGAATGAACCAGAAAATAAGAAAAGTAAATCCTTCGCGTGGGGTAGATGCGTTGATGCCTAGGCGTACAAAAAAAATTAGTCGTAATGAGCCGTGCTATTGTGGAAGTGGTATGAAGTACAAAAAGTGTCATGGTCGATAAAGAAAGAAAAACCCAATTGGGGAAGAGTGAAAATCTTCCCCTTGCCGGAATGATTTGGGAAATATGCTCTTGGAAGCAGCAAGCAGAAAATTGATCGAAGTGCTGTATAAACAAGCAAACAGCCCCACCCTAGGCATGTCTCGTTCACAGCGGGTGGCATCGGCTAGTTCCTTCGCTCGGCGTTTTGAGCCTCTAGAGCCTCGATGCGGCTTTTGAAATTCCTCGTATAATGGGCTAGCCCCGCCTCGTCGATAATGACTTTTTTGGCTTGTCGGAGCCTCTACCGCCTGCTCCAGCCGCGCCGTTCCCGACTCCTGTCAACGCCAATGAAGGCTGTCCGGATTTCATCACTTTAGATTGTCCGTTTTTTATCAGTGCTCTTTCATCGGAAC
>NZ_JAHCLU010000016.1 GCF_018448785.1 Halomonas jincaotanensis
GAGGCCGGTAATGCTGTCCAGTACCGACAACCAAGGGGTTCATAACGCTCGTCCGGCACCCTTATGAATGAGGCGGGATAATGGTGAAGCAAACTGTGTTCACGATAACGCTTGAGTCCGATCTGAATGATGAGTTCATGTATGAAGCCGAGGCGGCGCACCGCTCGGCCTCTGAGATTGTGCGCGAGCTGATGCGTGAGTATGTCCAGCAGCAGCGGGAAGCGCGGGAGTACGAAGCTTTCCTGCAAGGCAAGGTACACAGCGCCCGTCGCTCAAAGCAGGCTGGTGAGGGGCTGAGAAATGCTGAGGTAGAGGCAAGGTTCGCTGCTCGTCGGGCACGGGTTGAGGATTAAGCATGAGGGTGTTCTGGACATCCGAGGCGTTCGCTGACCGTATCGTTATCTGGGACTGCTTGGAAGAGTGCCACCCGCAAGCCGCCGTGAGGAGGGATGAGTTGCTCAGTGCTGCTGCTGACCGACTGGCAGATTTCCCTGAACAGGGTGGGGTAGGGTATGCCTCGCCTTATCCTTGTGGAGAGTATGGCGTGATGATTAATCTGGAGAATCCATAGGTGGTCACGCTTAAGAAATCTAACAAACGGGTTTGGAGGCATACCTCGACTTTCAGTTCGGTATTGCACGACGGGGGAAAGAGCTTCTGTAGGAGCTGACCAAACCATGCCTCTCCCAAACAGGCTGCGCAGGAGTGTGACGACCTAACATTTTCCATTCGACCCGTTGTTGGGTAACAGATCACACGCTGATAATAGCGTCCTCGACTTCTTCTGAGTCAGGCGCGATGCTGGGGAGGATCGGCCAAAACTCAAAAACTTACTCATTGAGGAACTGCTTTTCGCGATCAGCCATCGTGTCCGGAACGATACCGGCGAAGACGCAAGTGCAGCGGTTCCAGTATCCAACCCATTGTTCCTCATCACGGCCTACCTGAAGCCCTAATTTAGCCGCCACTGTGGCTCTCTGCAAGAGATCCTGGCAATGGTATCCCACATTTTTCAGGAGTTCAGAAACGCTGTAAACGCATCAATGGATCTGAGGTCAACAAGACCAACCTCCGCTATGTCGCGGCTGTCAACGCCCAGTCATCGGTGGCCATACGCGAGTCCAGGCATATACATACTAAGACACTAGCAACCTGGATAAATAGGTGAATAATTTGTAAGCGAGCGCTGCATGTCTTTGCTACAGTGAATCAGTGATGAGCTTCATTGCAGTGAAAAAACCGTTTATCTAAAAGACAAAAATAAGGGGAATTTTGAATGTCTATCATGCCACGAAGATTTTTTGGCGGCTTGGCGGTGGTTGCGATTCTCGCAGTAAACGTCGCGTATGCTGCCGATGAGAACGTGAAGCGCATAATGATTTACGGCGACTCCAATACTTGGGGGTATATGCCTGTCGAGAGTGGCCCGACCACCCGTTATCCAGCTGACGTTCGCTGGCCGGGCGTTCTAAAAGAAAGGTTAGGGTCTGACTATGAAGTGGTTGTAGAGGGTTTGAGCGCACGTACAACTGATATACCTGACCCCACGCTACCTCACATTTCAGGTGCCGGACTCGATGGATCCGCCTACCTCTCACCGGCACTTGCATCCCATCTGCCGCTTGACTTGGTTGTGATCATGCTGGGTACCAACGATGTGAAAGCGATGTTCGATCGCTCACCGTTTCGGATTTCGCTTGGCATCGGTAAGCTGATCGATATTGTGGATCAGACTGGAGGCGGTGTTGGAACATCTTATTCTGCACCAGAAGTCTTGGTTCTTTCTCCACCGCCACTTGGAGATCTCGCGCCTGAAGGACGTGCTGAAAGGTTTGCCGGTGGCGTCGAAAAAACAGAGGCACTTCCCGCACTCTATGAAGCTGTGGCGAAGGCTGCCGGAGCGGAGTTTTTCGATGTCGGCACCCTGACGACAACGGACGGGGTAGATGGCGTCCACTTCAGTGCAGAGGCGCACAAGGAAATTGGCGTCGGGGTTGCCGACAAAGTCAAGGAAGTCTTGGAGTAATGTGCGCTGTGTCCTCGGGACCACGCGGTTGGCTGATCCTCAGGTTAGCCAGCCGGCTACTGACGCCTGATTCTGCCATGACTTAAGCGCTTATCAAATAAAGGAGACGATACCAATGCAAGCACGTACAGTCAGCTTTATTGCTCTCACCAGCTTTGCTCTACTTCCTATCTGTGCGGCCGCCCAAACTCCGCCCCAGGTCGATACGCTCGAAACCCCCAACCCTGAGCAGTTGCTCTACATCTTTAATTAAAAGTCAATTTCGCCGCCGTGTCGTCAGCCTCACCGAACATCAGAAGATCTGGAAGGATTACAATGAATAATTGTAGAAACTGCCTCGCAACAATTGCCACTGCTTCCGCCGTCGTGATGGTATCTCTGACCCCTGCCGAGGCGAAGGTCACTCGTCTCGAGGTCCTGTCGTCCGAGTCCGTCTACGACGGTAAGACCTTCGGTGAAGCCGGAACCTACGAGCGCATCAATGCGGTCGCGCATTTCGCCTTGGATACTGCATCGGAGCGCGCAGCAGCGATCGTCGATATCGACGAGGCGCCCGTCAACGACAGAGGAGAAGTCGAGTTCAGCGCCGAAGTCGTGGTCCTGCGCCCCACGGGTGAAGGATCGGGGACGCTATTCTACGAGGTACCCAACAGAGGCCGAAACCTGAGTTTTCCACTGCTAAACCTATCCGTCGGCAGCGGCAGCTTCACCGTCGACGACCCCGGCGATGGCTTCATAATGGAGCAGGGCCATACGATGGTCTGGGGCGGTTGGCAGACCGGGCTTGCCGACGACCTGCTGACGGTGAGCCTGCCGGTTCTCGAAAACGTTACGGGCCCATCGCGCGAGGAGTTCATCTTCGACGACACTGAGTCCGTCAGCACCGAGGCACTGAGCTATCCGGCCGCCGACCTTGACCCGGCATCGGCGACGCTTACGGTACGCTCTACGCCGGAAGCGCCGCGCGAGACACCAGAAGGGCTGTCCTTCCAGTACATCGACGAGCGCACTGTCGAAATCACCCGGCCCGAGGGTTTCGACGCGGGCGCCATTTACGAGTTCATTTACCCGGCCAAGGACGCGCTGCCGACCGGGCTTGCCTTTGTCGCGACGAGCGACCTTGTCTCCTTCCTTCGTGGGAATTCGGGCCACGACGTCGAGAGCCCCATCACGGCTATCGAGCGCACCGTGGGGATGGGTATCTCGCAGTCCGGGCGGTTTCTGCGCGACCTTATCTACCAGGGGTTCAATGCGGATGAGGGCGGGGCGCGAGTGTTCGACGGCGCCATGCCGCACATCGCCGGGTCGCGGAAGACCTACACGAACTACCGGTTCGCACAGCCTGGCCGCTATTCGCGCCAGCATGAGGATCACGACTTCCCCGGGGACCAGTTTCCGTTCACCTATGTCGAGCTGACGGACCCGCTGACCGGGGAGACGGACAGTATCCTAGCCGCATGCGAGGCTACCAACACCTGTCCGTTGCTGATGCACAGCGATACCTCGACAGAGTTCTGGCAGGCGCGGGCGTCGCTGGTATCGACGACACCTGACGGCGAGGCACTGGAGATGCCTGATGGCGTCCGACTCTATTTCCTCGCCGGGGCGCCGCACTTCAACGGCTGGGACGGCGAATCGAGTGAAAGCCCAGTCTGTGTCTACCCGACCAATCCGGTCAGCGTGGCGCCGACAATGCGTGCTCTCGTCGTCGCTATGGAAGCGTGGGTGAAAGACGGAACCGAGCCACCCGCCAGCGTCTACCCCGGCCTCGAACCTGGCACTCTGGTCGAGCTGGATGCGCTGAAGCTGCCGCGCATCGACGGAACCGTTCCGGAGCCAGTGCCCAATGTTCTGCGGGTGATGGATCACGGCACGACGCCACCGACCGCCGGCGAGGCGTACCCGGTCCGCGTGCCGACGGTGGACGACGACGGCATTCCACAGGGCGGCGTGCACGAGCCCTTCATCGCGGCGCCGCTCGGGACATACTGGGGTTGGAATCTGCGGGACGAGGGGTTTGGTGAGGGGGGCCTCTGCGGCCTGACCGGCAGCTTCGTCGCGTTTCCAGCATCACAGACTGACGCGGATAGCCGTCGTCCGGTCAGCGTCCGCTATAACAGTCAGGAGGGCTACGTTGAGGCAGTGCGAGCTGCGGCAGAGGATCTTGTTGACGAAAACCTGATGTTAGCCGAGGACGTCGAGCTTGTTATCGACGGAGCACCTACATTCCCGACGGAGACCCCGACGGAGAAACAGTAGAGGCGTACGGGTCCGCTTCAACTGGTCGAGCATCGGTTGGGCGGTACGTGCGTTGGATTTGATTTCCCTGGGCGGCCGAGGCGTGCGCCCTATGATCTACTGCACTACTGGAAGTAAGCGAATAGGAGCTTCGACCCGAAACGAGATGGCGCTCTACGCAGCATGTGCCAATGGTCGTCTCCTGCGTCCAGCGGGGAGCATATATTTCCTTTTTTTGGGTCTGCTCGCTTACATAGCGGTTGGTCTATTGGAATCGCGTTCTTGCCGGAACTGATTGATTTTTTTAAAGATTGCCATCCGCTATCTTTTTTTCAGTCCTTTTTCATGACTATCCCGGGTTGATGTCGATGTGCACGTACCCCGGCTCATACGCCTTGAAGGGCTTGTGTCGGGACTTATCGTCATCGCCGGCATCCTGCCGAGCCAGCGCCGCCAGCGTCGGCACCTCACGCCGCTTGAGCATGCGATGCAGGCCGGAGCGTGACAACCGAGCGTCAGGAACTCGCGTGCCACGACGAGCAGGTCATCGAGGCCGAGGCGCAGGAAAGCCCGGGAGCGATCAGCACCTCCTCCTGCTCTGGCGTCAGCGTGGCCAGCAGGTTGTGTCGCGTGTGTGAGCGGTCATGAGCATCATCACGGTACCGCCAACGGCGAATGTTCGAATCTCCGACACCGTACTGGCGGGCCAGCGCGCTATCGCTGATGCCGGCGGATGCTGCCTGGATCTCGGCACGGATCTTCGGTGTCGCGGTGGTTTGTTTACGCAGCTGGATGGGAACGAACATGTACCCGAATTAATTGCTGAAGAAGCACTCTGCCTTCCATCAGTAAATAACTCCTATGGGTCATCTGATCATCCGGGACCCTACACTTAGCAAAGTCAATTTGTGACACAGTAGAACTAGGCAAGGCTTCACCAATGAAGAAGTGGAGGCGTATTTTGCCGCACAGCGCGCCCGAACTAAGGGACAGGCGTAAGGGTAGGTCGTTTATGAATGAGTATTTAGAAAGGATTTTGGTGGCGTCGACGCTGCTTATCATGGCAGTCGGCGTTGCTTTTGCAGAATACTGGATTACAGGGAAGAAGTGACGAGACCAGAAAGGAGGGGTGATGATTGAACTGGATGAAGTTTAGGTGGCGGCTCTTGAGAAATTCACAAAATGGGTTTCTGAAACGCACCCTGATGCCGAGTGCAGCGCTGCTCGACGCGGGAAGGGGCATTCCCTGGAGCTGGACGTTCTGATTGACCAGCTACGCATACCGGGCGCTGAGGCGATACAGTCGGCGGCAAATGATGTGCTCGTGACGGATGGAGTCTATATCGTGCCGCACGTATCGCCACGTGGTCCTGACCCGACCCAGACACCACTGAATCGGCTACGTGGGAGCGTAAAGTCATTTCACCGGCCGTTCGATCCAGCTGATGATTAGCGGTCTCACGCTGATGATGGGCTTTCCGACAACATCCTCATTTTCGGGGTCGACAGATGGCAGGATAGGCCCGAATTCAAAAATCAGTTCATTGATGAAGTGATTTTCGCGATCAACCATCGTATCCAGATCAATATCGTACCAATGCTCTGTGTACCATAGAAATGCATCGTTCCGCGTCATCTCTGTGTCGCTTAAATTATGGCGGAGTGCGCTTTTGTGTAATTGCGGGTAGTCTTCCACGGTTATTACAATGGAAGTGGTGAGCGGGGAGAGTTGAGTGATCGGGCGACCTGAGGTATAGGGCCGCTCATTGCTATAGCTTTGAAATGTGCGATACTGAGGAATGATCGGTCCAAATTCCTCTATCAAGCTATTTATGAAATGAATTTCGTGATCTTCAAGCGAGCGGATAAAGACATATTCCCACGTCGACGCGTAGCGCATATGTGCGTCTTCCCGAGAAATTTCTTTAACCCCTGGGAAGCTCCACATTATAAAGCGGAGTGAGTTATAGTTATCAACACGTATCATCTTTTCCATCTCGAAAGGGTAGTCCACTATGCCTCACTGGTCGATGCGCATGCGGCGTCAAATGGAGAAGCGACTTCTGCGCATCCTGGAGTCCCGCAGAAGTGATTTTGCGGGAGAGGGCGTCGACCTAGATCTCTGGAGCCGCGAGGCTTTTCTCTGGACATCAGATGCACAGGGGAACCGCTACAACATCACTATCTCGACAGCATTTTCAGACGCAGGGTTCTACATCAGCGTCGAGGGAATCGATCACCCATCAGGCCACCCCGAGATGCATCAGCTCCGCGATCCTGAGGAGATCCTGTCTTTCCTGCATTATCGAATCGATCAGATACACGGCAAGGATCCAGCGGAGAAAGTCATTTTGCCTCGTGTCGAGGTATGGGCGGGCTCTAGAGCAGAAGCGCTGCGCTGGTATAGGGAGACGCCAATTCCCGCACTGGAAGACCTCACGGTCCAGCAATTGGTCGCCCGGGGGAGGATGGCTGAGGTGCTGAGCTACATTGAGCACATCGACCAGGGCGGCTATGCCTGAGGACTACTCGGTGCGACCCTGGATGGTGCCGATATTGCGCTCGACCGTTCTGAATATGTGTAGCGACTTCAGCCTTCCCACCATTTTGTTGAACTCGACCTAAGTGCTTATTTGGACCTTGAGGGCCTCTAGGCGATCTTTTTCACCGTCGGCGTTTGACATCATGTTCGTGTACCCTGGCTCAGGCTGATACCTTAATGATCGAGAAGCAAGCTGATCAAGGGTCTCATTCATCGGACGGCCTGAAGGAAGCATCCGGGCCTAGCTGACCTTCTACATTCCTCAGCACATGCAGGGACTGTCCCAGCGTGCGCACGTTGTAGGCTTCTCGCAGCGTTGCATTAACCTCCTCGCCATTGCCAGACAAGCAGTAAAGTGAGTTTGCGGTCTTCACCAAGCCAGTGTCTTCATCAAAATGACTGATTTTGCTGGTAGACACGTACTCCCCTGGCATGAAACGGGCTTTGTAATCTGACACAACGTAGTCGGAAAACAGTATCTGCATAAATTCGCCAGCATCTACGACATTTATGATTTCCCAGTCTCTTACTATGCAAGCCTTTTTTTCGATTCCTTCTTCTGCCACAGCCCAAGTCGGATTGGCATGGACAACTCGGTACTCGCAAAGCTGTTTTATGAAAGCTTCCACCACATCAGGATGGAATTTATTCCTGTATCGCTCACGCAGGGCCTCTTCTTCATTTTTTCTGTCTTCTTCGCTGAGTATCATGTTTATCTCCTGTCTGGATTTGTTAATAATAGCTGCATTTACGAGGGGCGCAAGACGGATTGATCATTAATTGAAACGTCGAGTGTTGTTACTGTTATAAATTGACATAAAGCCTTATTTGTTGGGAATGGGACCCTATAGGTGTCATAAAGCCGTTTTGGACAAGGTGATTTCACTTCTTGTTTCGTGAGCCGCATTTTTACCAACAATAACAAACTGCCAATGATAAGGGCTTGATAAAGCATCAAGCGATGGACTGATACTATGAATAATACGCCCAATGTCTTGCCGCCTAGAGAATACTCCGACACAGCAAGTCAACGAAGGATAGTATTTTATCAGGCTCCGGGTCCCGGCATTGTCCACTAGTGGACAGTGTGATTGATGCCGAGCTGCCGCGCCAGACGCTGATACTGTCCATTAATGGACAAGGGCGTCGACCGTCGAGCGGTCGAGATAGCGCCCCACATGACATTGCCGATAGTAGGCATCTCTTTCGGTTCCGAGATCTGGCACTGTCCACTATTGGACAAAGTTCATGTTTTGTAAAAGAACGTTAAAGTTACTCTTTATTTTCTTGGCTGATGTGATACTATATTCACACAATCACATCAGAATATGTCTACAAGAAAAAAGTCTAAAGCCAACCAGGCGCTCACCAGTTTTTTCCATTTCCGACCTGAATCCTGGGATGCCTCTCTACATCAAGATTCTTATTTTTCATCACTCATGGAAAAAGAGCAACGTGGGTTAGCCTCATTTATGTGGGCAATGTTCGCAAACGCTATTCCCCACAAATCGCATCGTCCTGACCTGACACCTATCCACTGGAGAGCGAAGCAAGACATCTTCGTTTCGGCGGCACGGTTCGATGAAATAAATGACAAACTGGGATGGTTCGACAAGGAACTAGAAGGGGTGAAAGGACGGTACGCATCTGGCTGGGAGTTGACCAGTCATGGCCGGGAGGTTGCATCCGGATTCTTCTCAGAATTTATGTCTAACCTCGCAACCAAAAATAATAAATTAATAACTGGCATGATCGATGCCGCTGGTGCTCCGTATCGCACACCATCCGATGCATTTCGCAGTATCACAGCAACAGGATCGAAATGCCGATTTCCTCGCAGTGTGATGTCGTCACTAGTGGAAATCAATACTCAGAACCTCCAGCACCTAATTGAAGCGGCGGAGTGTTGGTTGAATGGTGATTTATTTTCAGCACGTTTAGGATGGCTAAAAAAGCATTGGGATGAGTATGAACGATGTTACGGTCATCATAAGGCAGATGGACGTGTCAGAATGGCTCGAGATCAAGCAAAAGTAATGTTGGTAATATCTCTTCAGTGCAAGGGAGAGGGTATGTTCGTTCCCACAATCTATTCTGAGAGCAAGGCGGGGCGACTGTACGCTATGGGGCATGTTAACCTCCAGCGCTGCGTAGGCGAGGTGCGTAGGTTAGCATTACAGGGATGTTATGACGTTGATATTGAGAACTGCCATTGGTCGCTACTTTCTCAGATGGCTATGCGGATCGGTATTGATACCCCAAATATTTCCTACTATCTGGATAACAAGAAACTGCTTAGAAATCAGATTGCAGGCTTTGCAGGTATCACGATCGATGATGCCAAATTTGTATTGATTTCATTGATTTATGGCGCTGTTTTGCGGTGTCGAGGCTCCCGTGAGTCTTTTGATGACAAAAAGAATGCGATTGAGGCCGAGCTTGGTAGGGATGTGGTGGAGAGGTTGGCTACTCATCCGATGTTGCAAGGATTACTTGAGGATCTGAGAAAGGCGAGCTGTGTAGTTGTTGAGTATTACACAAAACAGACCAAGAAAAAGGGAGGTGTCGTAGTGAATGATGCCGGTAGGGAAATTAGTATATCAAAGTCGGAGCCTAAGATTTTGTCTCATATTTTGCAGGGCGCTGAATCTGAAGCTTTGCGTGTGATGATTGAGGAGTTGAAGGGAAATCTTGTGTTGTTGCAGCATGATGGAGTGACCGTAAAATTTATGCCTGATCTTGTTGAGTTGGAGAAAAGGGTAAAAGAGAAGACTGGGTTTTCTTTGAGTTTGGAAGCTGATCTTCTTTAAATATATCATGTCCTGTGCCATTTAGCATTATTGTCACGACGTTAGCCTTGGTGCAGGGCTTCAGGGTTTGATCTTTCTGTTTTTCTTGGCTAATAGTATGAATAGGTGTGGCCCTTTGGTAGTGATGTGTATAGCATCTCTTTAATATGCCTTATATTGACCTGGTATATATTATATTCATTAGTATATCTATACTATGGT
This sequence comes from Halomonas jincaotanensis, assembly GCF_018448785.1. Taxonomy (GTDB): domain Bacteria; phylum Pseudomonadota; class Gammaproteobacteria; order Pseudomonadales; family Halomonadaceae; genus Halomonas; species Halomonas jincaotanensis. The sequence goes on from NZ_JAHCLU010000016.1 coordinate 9,818, forward strand.
TTATTAATTAAATGATAATACCTGAGTAGTATGTATGTTAAACTATAAATACCTGACAGGTCTATTATATATTTCCATCCAGAGATATTGAATATAGAGTGTGTATGTCAGATATTTCTTTTGTTAGCTTGGTTTGTATTATACCTGATGGTGCCAGGTGGTGGTAGATTAAGAGAAATCCAGTTGCACTCCACTATATCTAGCCTGAGCTTGAAATACAGTGATTTAATGGATTTGGCCTAGGGAGAAGAGGGTAGGGCAGGGGTAAGGTAAGGAAACCAATTATTCCCCTTGTTTTGAGCTATTGTGAAGGCTTTTAAGATTTAATGGGAGGTCGGATAGGTGGAGAGCGCATACGTATAGCTAGTAAGGGCTGGACGCAAAGGTGCTGGCCCTTGCTGAGTCTGATTCGGCGTGCATTTCACCGTTTCCAGGGAACTGAATACGCAGCAGTCGCCGGTGGGGGCACAGCATCACCTTGCAGTTGTAACACTGGTAAAATAATTAGTATGTTTTCGATCGGCATGATGGCGTCCAGCTGTGTCAATTCAAATTTGGGGCGGGTCAACACGGACTCCAGGACAATGGGACTCACGGCTCACCTTTCTCGATGGCGCGAATATTCAGGCTTACCTTGCCCTTGCTGGCAAGCTTCGCAACTAGGTAGATTGCGGTTTCTTCCCTGATCTCCAGCTTCGTCGCCAAGGTCGCTGCATCTACCTCGCCCTGTTGGTTCAGAGCCGCGAGCGCCTCGTTTTCCAAGCCTTCCATCCATTTGGCGAATAGGGTGTGAAGCTTGGACGTAGCAATGGCCGCCATCAAGGATGTTCTGTGAATGGCGATCAACATCTCCGAACACATGCACATCCCCATCATCTGGGGCATCGGGTTTGCAGCCTCACTGCCGGGCTGGTTCCCCATCTGCCCCATCATCTTCTGCATCCTAGCCATGGGGCCTTGGCCTTCCTAGTCCATCTCAGCCATCATCTTCTTCATCATGTCGATCCCCATCATCGGGCTGGCAGCTCCCCCATCTTCGTGCTGCGATCCGTTTCCTGCATTGGCGTCTTCATTTTTGGATACCATGTTGAACCTCTTGGTGAGTATTTCTATCGGTAGGGCGGACGAGGGTCACTTCCGAATCAGTGTGTACGGATGAAAACTGCCCCGTAGTGGTAGGGAGGAAGCTCGACCTGCGTCTCCAGTTTAAAGCCGGCAGGCTCGACCACCTTGCGGGTTTGTTCCGTCGACATGCGCATTGCGGTCTTCGGGCCTCGTGGGTGCCCGAACACAGTCGTCTGTTCTCGTGGCAGGGGATGCCAATTGACGATAGCCAACCGGCCGTTGGGTTTCAGGGCCTTGGCGATTTCCTGTGCCATAGCTGTCTTGTCTGGCACTCCGTGAAAGGTGTTGGCGATCAGCACATAGTCTGCCGATGCATCTAGAAGACGGCTAAGCGCCATGGCGTCCCCCAGTAGCCAGCTGCAATTCGACATTCCTTCGTATGCCGCTTGCGCTTGCTCCAGCATGACTGGATCGAGGTCGACACCGACGACGTGTCCCGCGCCGACCTGCCGGGCGATAGCGGCGGTAAAATAACCATCCCCACAACCCAGGTCGACAACCATTATCCCTTGCCCTATGCGTAAAGCACTGACGACCTTGTCAGGGTCAGGCCACAGAGCATGCCACCATTCCCTGTCCGGCATGGCAGTGGCAGGAAACATACGGTCCTGAGTCGACATCATCGATCCCTTCGAAATCGGCCAGGCTATAGCTTAAACCCGTGTCTTGATTTCAGGGTCCACTATAGTGGAGTTGTGTATTCCGGCGATCGAAACCGATTTGCTTATCGGCCTCTCGCTGGCTCTGGTTTTGTAAGCCGACCTGTCCAGGATGTCGTCGGCCACCGTCACCGCGCCGATGGTGTCTTGCCAGTACTCGATGGACAACTGGCTGGCCATCAACGTCGAGCCCTGGCCATAGCGGGCCTCGGTCACTCCATTAGGTCCTGCTGCTACTCAGCCGGGTAGGGTGGATAGTGTTTGGTAGGCATAGGAGCAGATTCCCCGTCGGTGAGTGACGAGATCAGCGTAGGGCGTCAGGCCGCTTCGATAAATGACGCGCCGGAATGGCCGATACCGATCGCGAGGAAATGTAAAGGACACAGTCGCCGTCGCAGATGCCACGGCGTCTGGGTCTGGCTGAGGGATGCGTCAGCGAAGGATGTCGGTCAACATTCGGTAGATGATCTCGTTGGTGGCGTCCACGAGGATGGCATCCGACCCCGCATGGCGCCATTCATAGCCTGGGTAGCGTGGCAGCTCATGTACCAGGCGGTCGTCGAAGCGCTTGGCGATGCCAGGAGGCAATGGCTTGCCACGAACCAGGTTCTTGCGGATACCCGGCGGAAGACGCTCGATCTCTTTACGGGATAGCCGATCGGGCCTCTGCTCGAAGATCCGGCGGATTTCGCGCTCCTCGATGACAGGCCCGTCGCGGCGATCCCGATAGTCGCGCCGCTCGCGATCCGCCCGGTAATCATAGTCGCGGTTATCCTCGCGATAGCGGCGGTCGTCTTCCACCGGGCGAGACTGCCGCTGGTGCTGGCTATTGCCCTTCCCTTGCCCCTTGCCAGGCGAGACTGCATCGCCACGTTCATGCCCGTGTCGCTGAGCAGCCCCGTGGCCACGGCCGGGGTTATCCGGCGGCTGTGCCAGCGCGGCGCCGCCAAGGGTCAGCAAAACCGTCAGTGGGACCAGCACCAGGGGACGCAAGAACCTTGTCCTGAACATCGTAAGCCCCTTTCCACAATGGTTTTCATGATTAAGTACCATGAGTATAGAGGCGAACGTGTCGATTCGAGTGCAAGAATCAGGGAGTTATCGTGATTCGGAATAAATCGGAAATTCTGCTGCATTGCAGCAGACAAGGGGCTGAAGTAGGTGTGAGGCTCCAAGCAGGAGACCCGTCTAGAAGCAATCACCCGCCCATATCCACCCGCTGGATACCGACGTTCTGACGTTCTAACAACTGGAGTATTGGCACCTTTACGCTATGGCGATACCGGCGGTTATGCAGGCCGGCCGGCTGATTACGAGCTATGGTGACTTCTGGTATACGGGAGGAGGTAGGAAAGGTGGCGTGCCCTGTTGATTGATCTCGCCAGCTCACAATCAACACGGAATGGATACGCCATGACCGATTCTACCCTCCGGGCTCTTTCACAACCAGAATACCAGGTCACTGACCCGCTGCACGAGCTGCTGCGCCAGGGCCCGTGACCTGATCACCAATGCCGTCGAGGCTGAGCTATCCAGCTTCCTGTCGCAGACTGCCGACCAGCGACTCGACGATGGCCGCCAGGCCGTGGTTCGCAACGGCTACATGCCCGAGCGCACGGTACAGACCGGGCGGGATCGGGGACGTCAGCGTGCAGGTGCCCAAGGTGCGTGACCGCATTGGCGGTGGCGCTCGCTTCAACAGCAGCCTGCTACCGCCCTACCTGAAGCGGGCCCGCAGCATCGAGGCGCTGATCCCCTGGCTCTACTTGAAGGGGATCTCAACCGGCGACTACCAGGAGGCCCTGGCGGCGCTGATGGGCGACCAGGCCAAAGGGCTGTCGGCCAACACGGTGTCACGGCTCAAGAAGCAGTGGGAAGACGAGCATACCGAGTGGCGGCAGCGGGACCTGGCAGATCGACGCTACTTTTACTGTTGGGCCGACGGTGCGTACAGCAACGTGCGCATGGATGACCGCCTGTGCCTGCTAGTAATCATCGGAGTTAACGAGCCGGGCCGCAAAGAACTGTTGGCCGTCGAAGACGGCTTCCGCGAGTCGGCAGACAGCTGGGAGACCTTGCTGACAGGCCTGCGAGAGCGCGGCCTGACCCAGGCGGCCCCAAGCTGGCGGTGGGCGACGGTGCCATGGGGTTCTGGTTAGCTCTGTGCAAGATTTACCCGGAGACTAACCATCAGCGTTGATGGGTTTACAAGACGGCTAACGAGCTGAACAAGCTGCCGAAGTCCGTGCAGCCCAAGGCCAAGGCCGACCTCCATGACATCTGGATGGCCGAGACCCGCGACAGGGTGCACAAGGCTTTCGATCGCACCCTGAAACGCTTCGAGGCCAAGTACCCCAAGGCGATGGCGTGCATGGCCAAGGATCGGGAGGAGCTGCTGGCGTTCTACGACTACCCGGCAGAGTACTGGACGCGTATCCGCACCACCAACGCGGTCGTGTCGATCGAGGCGGCCATCCGCTTCGTCACGGTTCGCCTGTGGAGCAAGCGCAGTAAGAACTGCGAGTCCCGTGCGACGGCCATGGCAATGGTCTTCACGCTGTTTCAGAGCGCCGAGGCACATAGGAGAGGAATCAGGCATTTCCAGAAGCTGGTTCTGGTCTTCAGCAACATCAAGTTCAAGGACGGGGAGCAGGTAACCGAACAGTCAAACAGGGATGCTGCCTGACTGATGGATACCAGATTTGTCATTAACTCAGTTCTGACAGATAACAGCGTGCGTTGACTTGATAGTCAATCCACTCATCAATCTCTGATTCAAGCCATGCTACGGCTCTGCCTGTCAGTGGTACAGGGGGAGGGAATTTGCCTGCCTTGATCAGACGATACAAGCTAGATTTGCTTAAAGAAGTCTTATCGAGAACAATTTCTTTCTTTATAAGTCGCTTTGACATTTTGCACCAAGGGCGCCTTGCGAGGCTTTGCCTGCAAAGCTTTCTTGCGGCTGATGATATGTACAGTTCCTCTGTTTGTCAATACCCTTTTGTCATTTATGCAGGCGCTACTGATCTTGCCCAGCTACTGCGGATATCTTGACCAGCTAAGTACACCTAGCCAATGGGAGGGTCTCTTCCTCAACCACTCTGGCGTGGAGGTGACACACTAATAGGATTGGGTTTCATAGTCTGAGGATGAGGGGCACCAGATGAGCATTACCCTGGGCGGCGTCTAAATAGAATTTCGGTGCCTCCAGTGTATGGGTGAATCGAGCACGCCCTAGCGACCAGTTGCCCTGCCTCACGCTGCCCCACGTGCATGGGTTGATTCGCCATGAACAGGTCAAATAGAAAGAAGGGTACTCCCGTGCCAAATGCCTGATGCTTCGGTAAAGTATATGTAGGACGTGGGATAGTCGAGGCCCTGGACGAACCAATCGTTTCAGGGGGTTCCGACGATGCGGTGGGAAAGCAGGACGTCGGCATCGAGACGCGGGCAAGAAAATTCAGTCTTCAGCTTCGCCGCCTTCTTGTCTGTGTGGCGTTGATCCCCTGACAGCAGGTGGCTATGGACATCAAATTTGTTCAAGGACCCATGATCTGGTGATATCATCTGCTCAGCTTGTAAGCAGGAGTGTTGCCAAGGTAGAGGTTATACTTTGGTCTTATGTGGCGCGTTGGCGTGTTGAGTAACTGTAATTTCCCTAGATGTCCCACATAGATCCCTGGCATCCCAGGTGTGTGGGGGTACATATGGGGGTATTAATAAAGTTCTGATAAAAAAACATGTTACAAAACAATCTTATATACTGCCAATCCGATGGGTACACGACCCACCAGTCATGCAAGCGCCCTCGCTTCTCAGGAAGCGAGGGCGTTTTTGTTTGGCCGTCCAATGGTGGGCCGCCTAGTGGTGGATCGGGACGATGGGTGGAAATGTTGGTTTCTACTCGGCGGGCGTGCGCGGCGAACCAGGGGCCTGGCCATTCGCCACTTGATGATGCTGCCAAGTTGGCCAAGCGGGGTCGAGTAACGCCCGGATGTCTGTTGCCGATAGTGGCTCACTGAACAGGAAGCCCTGGGCGCCATCGCAACCTAGTGACATAAGGAGTTCAAACTGGGCTTGGGTCTCGACGCCCTTGGCGACGACGCGCAGTGCCAGATTCTGGCCAAGATTGATGATGCTTTTGATGAAACTGGCATCGTCCGGGTTGTCGATCATGTCGTGAACGAAGCAGGGGGCGATATTGAGAGTGTCGATAGGAAGGCGTTTCAAGTGCTTCAGGCTGGCACTCCCGGCCCCGAAGTCGTCGATGGCAATACGTATCCCCAAGCCGCTCAACTCAAACAGCGTCGATGCCGAGGCGTCGGTGAGATGCATGAGGTCGGTTTCGGTCACTTCCAGTTCGAGAAACCGTGCTTCCAGCTCCGTCTCGGTCAGGATGTCGGTAATACGGGCAGGCAGTGTCTTGTCGCGCAATTCAAAGGCCGACATATTCACCGCCATGGGCACGATCTTGACGCCTTCCTCGTACCATGCCTGTAATTGTCGGCAGGCTTCACGCAGGACCCAGTGGCCGATCGGAACGATCAGTCCACAGGTCTCAGCAATGGGTAGGAACGACGAGGGCGTCATGAGACCCAGATTCGGGTCGCGCCAGCGGACCAAGGCCTCGACGCTACCCAGATAGCCGGTAGCGATGTCTATCTTGGGTTGGAAATCGAGGAAGATGGCGTCTTCCTTGAGCGCCCTATGCAATTGGGTTTCGACATAGCTACGTTGCATCATCAAGGCATTCATCTCGGCCTTGAAGAACTGGTAGTGGTTGCGACCGCATTTCTTCGCGTGATACATGGCTGTGTCGGCATTATGTAGCAAGGTATGGTCATCGGTTCCGTCATCGGGGTAGAGGCTGATGCCGATACTCGTGGTAATGCGCAACTCATGGCTGCCTATTCGATACGGCTCCGCTAATGCGGCAAGTATTTTCTCTGCAATCTTGGCGGCATCCTGGGGTTTTTCGATTTCACTCAGCAGCACCACGAACTCATCGCCCCCCTGACGGCATACCGTGTCCGTGTCGCGGACGCACTCGCTCAGCCGGCCTGCGACCGACTGCAGCAAACTGTCACCCAAGGCGTGGCCAAGCGAGTCGTTGATGGGCTTGAAGGCATCGAGATCCATGTATATCAGGGCGACCTGATGCTGGTGTCGGTGTGCCAGTCCGATGGCGCGGGTGAGGCGTTCTGCCAGCAGGATGCGATTGGGCAGCCCAGTGAGGGCATCATGTTGTGCCTGATAAGCCAGCTTCGCCGATTGGGTGGGTGACTGGCGGGCATCATGAAACACGATCACTGCGCCGATGACGCGACCATTACGATCATGGATGGGCGCCGCCGAGTCTTCGATCTCCAGTTGGCTACCATCCTGGCGAATCAGCACGCGGTCCATCGCGAGCCCGACGGTGCGGTTATCTTGCATGGCTCGCCGTGCCGGACTGGTCGCCGTCTCATGCGTCTGGCAATTAATGAGCGGAAAGACCTGAGCTAGAGGCTTGCCGATCGCTTCGGTACTCGACCAGCCGGTCAGCGTTTCAGCCACCCGGTTCAGATAGGTGACCCGACAATCCAGGTCAGTGGTCATCACGGCATCGCCGATCGAATTCAATGTCACCTGAGCCCAATTCGTCGCGGCATGCAAGGCGTCTTCGGCGTCACGCAACCGCGCGTCAATGTTTTTCTGCTCGGTAATAACCTCGATCGTCTGAACGTCACCTTCGTGGCTCGTGCTGCCTTGAATGGCGTCTTTGGTGATGCGCACCCAGACTGTGGTCTGATCAGGCCGCACAATGCGCGCTTCAGCGTGGAAAGGCTGCTGATGACATCGTGCCTGTGCCCATGCTTGCTGTAGCCGAGGCCGGTCGTCAGGATGGATTGGCAGACTCCAGTGAGTTCCCGGGCCATGCAGCACTGATGGCCCGACTATTCTGCGGTAAGCGGCGTTGCTGTAAGTGCATGAGCCCTTGCTGTCAGTAATCATGGTCCCGTGGGGTAACGCATCGATCATTCGGCGAAAGCGTTCCTCGCCTCGACGCAGCGCTGCCAGGGTGGCTTGGTGGCTAAAGGGAGCTTTCAAGACGCGAGGCAGCCAGTAGCCATCCAGATGGCACTTGAAGAAGACGTCGTGCATGCCGCGCTGCATGATCTCATGCTGGATTGGCGGGTCCTGAGTATCACTCAGGCCGATGATCATGGCGTGAGGCACCGCTGTGACCAGCCGATCAAGGGCGTGCGCCCAGAATGTATCGGGCAGCGTCAGATCGAGCAGGATAATGTCGGGCGCATGTTGGTGAAGTGCCGCCTCGGCGTCATCCAGGGCCTGTCGCCATACGAGACGGAAGCGCCCCAGGGGGGACGCGAGGGCTGATATGACATGGCGTGCCTGTTGAGGTTCGTCCTCAATGAGCAATACTTGCAGCGTTGCGTCTTTCCTCTCGACATTGTTCCAGATATCAAAAGGCATTGATCTGGTTTGAAAGATCGTTTCCAATGCCATGGGTCCGCTCCTTGTTCCTCTACTCCTTAAGCATCCGAGAGGAGTTCGTCCTTTGTGCATAAAGACGCTACATTAGAGTTAATTGATTCTAAGGTCGCCCTTGCCCGCTTCTGTGCGCTACCGAACGCATAGTTTATTTCCCGATGTTTTGCATAACAATAATGAATAAAACCATAAAAAAGCATGGCGGGAATTTCCTTAATTATAATTGTTCATTGAAAAATTGATTTATTGAGCATTGGTCAGCTAAATACGGCTAGTCATGCGGATGTCTTAACGGATCATCAAGCGCCACGATCCAGTGTCGTATTGAGAGACAAGTGACAGGAGGACTCATGCGTAGTTTTTCTAAATTAGAATTATTTTACAATTAGTGAACTGATTGCAAGGGAGGAATTCACCATGTCGATAAAGGCCTTCAGGGATGATGACTTTTTACTCCATGCGTCGAAGAACGATATGCTCGATGGGTTGCCGATCCAAGAGATTGAAAGACTGCTGCCCCATCTTGAGCAGGTCGAGTTGGCGTTGGGCGATTCATTGGGTGAACCGGGTGAATCAATGTCCCATGCGTATTTTCCCATGGATGCTGTCGTGTCGCTACTCTGCACGACGGATGACGGGGTTTCTACCGAAGTTGCCATGGTGGGGAGCGAGGGAATGGTAGGCATATCGCTTGTCCTGAATGAGGCGGGGATGCCGGGTCGTGCCGTCGTGCAGCGTGCGGGTAGCGCCTATCGCCTCAAGCGCAAATGGTTGAAGGAGGCATTTGAGCAAGTGGGAGATTTTCAGAAGCGCTTGCTCGGCTACCTGCAGGTATTGATGATCCAGATGTCACAAATAGCGGTTTGCAATCGTCATCACACCCTCGATCAGCAACTGTGCCGCTGGTTGTTATCGAACCTTGACCGCTTGCCTACCCATGAATTGGTAGTCACCCAGGAGTTCATGGCCAACATGCTTGGCGTGCGTCGAGAGGGGGTCACGGAAGCAGCGGGTAAACTTCAAGGGGCAGGGCTGATTTCCTACCATCGTGGGCGTATTAGTATTCTCGACAGGAGCGGACTCGAGGCACGTGCCTGCGAATGCTATCGCGTCATCAAGAGAGTGTGTGGTCATTCCTTATAGTCAAGCTGGGAATAAAGCCTGAGACTTCGATAAGCTATCCCTTGAAAAAAAGCTGAGAGTCGTCGTTATCGGTCATTGTTAACGATGGTATCTATAGGAAAAAATACTATCTTAATGAAATGATGTTAAAGAGCCTGATCTCATAACCTGGTGATGTCATCAGCAGGCTTTGTCAACAGTAAGATACCCCCCCAACGGTAGTGTGTCGCATTGAGGTGTGTAAGCGCTTTGCCGTGTCAACGCTCTCGTTACGGATGCCGTCCGCTATCGAGAACATCGATATAAGGGCGGCGCTGCGTTCCTTGCAGCGCATAGTGCAACATCCTGTTTAAGCATTTCCCTTGCCACACTCGGGGCCGATAATGGCCGGAATGGCTCGCGCGCTCTGTGCGGTGACGAACATAGCATCACGAAATTACGGCGTTTTTTGGTTCCAGTAGTCAGCGTCGGCGTTGCGAATCACTCGCTTGGCATACGGTTGGCCCAGCCTTCGCAGCATCTGTGCGGTAGCGTACAGATATTGCCGTAAAGCACCTTATACTTCAAGAAAGTGTATTTGATGTTTAAAAGGACCCCCGCAGGCGCGGTGGAAATCAGCGCTCCTGCGGGGGGAGGGGTTTGGTGCTGGGTAAGAGACAGCGCAACAGCGAGTGTTAGGAGGAAAGCTCAATGCATGAACCGCATGACTTCCAGAAAAATTCCTTGCTTGGTTCGCTTGAGGAAGACGAGCTATCGCGGATATTGCCTGATCTGGAAAAAGTGAACTTGACGCTGGGTGAAGCGCTCAGCGAATCAGGCGGAGTCATGAGCCACGTTTATTTTCCGCTTGATAGCATCGTCTCACTGCTTTGTGTGATGGAGGATGGGGCGTCGACAGAAATCGCCGTGGTAGGCCATGAAGGCGTCGTCGGCGTGTCGCTGTTCATGGGCGGGGAGACTACGCCCAGTCGAGCGATCGTCCAGAGCGCCGGGGAGGCCTACCGTCTCAAGGGCCGGCTGATGAAGAACGAATTCTATCGTGCCGGCGCGATGCAACGAATGCTGCTGCGCTATACCCAAGCTTTGTTGACACAGATGGCGCAGACGGCCGTCTGCAATCGTCATCACAGCGTCGACCAGCAGCTATGCCGTTGGCTGTTGCTCAGCCTCGACCGCATCCCGGGTGACGAGCTGAAAATGACTCAAGAGTTGATCGCCAACATGCTGGGCGTGCGTCGCGAGGGCGTGACGGAGTCGGCGGGGAAGCTTCAGAAGGCCGGGTTGATCGACTATCGGCGTGGCCGTATCACCGTGACCGATAGACAGGGCCTGGAAGCGCGCGTCTGTGAGTGTTACGAGGTGGTCAAGCGCGAGTACGATCGCCTGTTGGAGCATGACGCCGTCATGTAAATGAACCAGGCCGATGCAGTGATATTCCCGAGTTATGTACGCTAGCGTGCCGACGGGCGTTGTGTCTGATGGTAATTTATTGATATGCCATCGAAAGATCAACGATGGCGTCTCAATCTGCAGCCGACATCGAAATGAGTTTGACTTTCATTGTGCCGTTTGCCAGGTTCCTTCAACCGGAGCGAAACATGACGGCTCTCACTAAGATTTCCGTTAACAATCAACTGCTTGACAAGCTACCGGCCAGCGAGCGGTACGCCTTCATGACGGCTTGTGAAACCGTTGAGCTCACCTTCGACGAGGTGTTGGTCGAGCCCGCCGAGCGGATCACCCACGTCTATTTTCCCCTCGAAGGTTTCATTTCATTGATCGTCATTCTCGATGATGGCAATCGGCTGGAAGTGGCGATGGCGGGACGCGAGGGCATGATGGGGATCTCGCTGGTGCTCGATCTCGAAATAGAGGAAGCGCCGCTGTCAGCGTTGGTTCAAGGCGCGGGATCGGCGCTGCGCATGGAAGCTGCCAGCTTCCAGCAACTGCTGCTGAACAGCCCCGTATTACACCACCGCATGAAACGTTATCTCTATGTGATGATGAACCAATTTGCGCGGTCGGCCGCCTGTAACCATTTCCATCAGGTTGAGGCACGCCTGTCCCGCTGGCTGCTGATGACCCAGGACCGCGCCAATTCCGACCGATTGCAGCTGACCCATGAATTTCTTGCCATGATGCTGGGGGTTAGGCGTGCGGGAATTACCCTGGCGGCGATCGCCTTGCAGACGCGCGGTCTGATCCGCTATTCCCGTGGCGAGATTATGGTGCTTGACCGCCCGGGCCTGATCGAGGCGTCTTGTGGATGCTATGCCGCCGATCGTGCGCTCTACGCCAAGATGCTGACGGCATCCTGAGGGAGCAATTGCAGACGATTGTGGTCTAGAATAGATGATGGGTTGGCCGTCGCGAGAGACGCAAGGGCCGGCCCTATGGTGTATCGCCTCGCACGGAGCGTGCATGCGCGATACCTGGTGAAACGCAGGGGGAGCCCCTGCCAGTCACGGTGATAGACACATGACAATCATGACTTCCCGCCTTGAGGTGCGCGAGCACCTGGCACGCGCCTACTGCCCCGCTCGGATTCCCGCTGAGGATGAGGCGCGCATCGATGAAATCAAACGCCTTCTAAAAGTGCACAATGCCGTACTGGTGGCGCACTACTATACCGATGACGCCATCCAGCAACTGGCCGAGGAAACCGGCGGCTGTGTCGCCGATTCCCTCGAGATGGCGCGCTTTGGCGCGCGCCATGAGGCCGACACCCTGGTCGTTGCCGGCGTTCGTTTCATGGGCGAGACTGCCAAGATCCTCTCCCCGGAAAAACGTGTGCTCATGCCCACCCTGGAAGCGACATGTTCGCTGGATATCGGCTGTCCGGCAGACGAGTTCTCGGCTTTCTGCGATGCACATCCCGACCGTACCGTGGTCGTCTATGCCAACACGTCCGCCGCCGTCAAGGCGCGCGCCGATTGGGTCGTGACCTCGTCTATCGCGGTGGAGGTCATCGAGCACCTTCAGGCGCGTGGCGAGAAGATCCTCTGGGCTCCCGACAAGCACCTGGGCGGCTACATCCAGCAAAAGACCGGCGCCGACATGGTCCTGTGGGATGGTGCCTGCATCGTCCACGAGGAGTTCAAGGCCAAGGGTCTCGAGGATCTCATGGCGCTCTACCCGGAAGCAGCAGTGCTGGTACATCCCGAGTCGCCGGCGTCGGTAGTAGCGCTCGCCGATGTGGTGGGTTCCACCTCCCAGCTGATCAAGTCGGCCAAGGAACTGGCGAGCAACAAGCTGATCGTGGCCACCGACCGAGGGATCTTTTTCAAGATGCAGCAGGCGGTGCCGGAGAAGACGCTGTTCGAGGCACCCACTGCCGGCACCGGCGCGACCTGCAAGAGCTGCGCTCACTGTCCGTGGATGGCAATGAACGCGCTGGATAACCTGGCGGGGGCACTGCGCGATGGCAGCGGCGAGATCTTCGTCGACGACGCGCTGCGCATGAAGGCACTCAAGCCGCTGGAGCGGATGCTCAACTTCCAGCGTTGAGTCCGATGGGCTCCTAGAACCTCTCCAGCGCTTCTCGGTAGCCCAGGAACGCCTCACGACGCTGCGCAATGCGAGTGGTGGCACGCGTGTTGCCTTCTCGCTCGGCGACTCGTTTCGCCACGCCCAACTGGCGGATGGCAGCGTCGATGTGCCCGGTGAGCTGGAGCTGTTCGGCACGTGCCAGATGCCCCAATGCCTCGCGGCCGCTGCGCCCGGCGGCCTCCGCCAGTAACGTGAACACCTGCGGATCTTCAGGGCGGCGGTTGGCTAATTCGTCGAGGACTCGCCAGGCCTCGTCAGGGTCGCGCTGCAGCAGCGCTTCGCCAAGCAGCCGCGTGGCGGGGACATAGCCCGGCATGAACCGCAACTGACGTCGGCTGCGCTCGATGGCCTCGTCGATGCGCCCGGCGTCGAACGCCAAATAGGCGGCGGAGACGGGTAGCATGGCAAGATCGGGATGTTCGCGGGCGAGCGCATCGAGCTCGCGCAGGGCACTATCGGCCTTGCCCGCGTCGGCGTCGATCAATGCCGCCAGGTAACGCTGTGACGCTTGCGGGGCGCCATCCTCAGTGAGGCGCGTGGCAGCCTGGCCCGGATCACGATCGTGGATTGCCAAAAGAGCTCGAGCGCGGATCAGGTGATACGCGAGGGCATCCCTGGGGCTCGCCTCGACGCTCAACCGCCTGGCACGATCTAGCGTGTCACTGAGACGCGATTCCGTGACGGGATGGGAAAGCAGAAATTCCGGTGGATTGCCGCCTTGTAGACTGGCCATGCGTTGCATGGCGCGAAACATCTCGACCATGGCCATGGGATCGAAGCCGGCCTCGGTCATGGCTTGCAGCCCGATGCGATCCGCCTCTTGCTCGAATCGCCGCGAGTAGGCGAGCTGGTCCTGCAAGAGGGCCGCTTGGGACCCCATGGCGACCCCGATGCCGGCGTCGCCCCCGCCGCCCGCGGCGATCAGCATGCCGGCGAGCATGGCCGCCATAGCGGGAATCTGAGTCTGTTCGGCGCGTGCCACGCCGCGGGCATAATGACGCTGGGAAAGGTGACCAAGCTCGTGGGCAAGTACGGAGGCCAGCGCCGCTTCGCCCTCGGCGAAGGCAAAGAGGCCGGCATTGACGCCGACCACGCCGCCGGGGACGGCGAAGGCGTTGAGCGTGGGGCTCTCGACCAGAGTGACGAGGATCTTGGCGTTTCCGAGGCCACTGTGAGGCAACAACCTGGCGATCAGGGATTCCAGATAGTCCTGGGTGACAGGGTCGTCCCATAGCGGCGCATGGGCGCGGAACTGGCGCAACCAGGCGCGCCCCAGCTGGACTTCCTCGTTGCTTGCCGCCTGACCAACGCTGCTGGTAAGGCTCGGCAACGCCGGTCCGCTAGAATCCTCGGCACCGATGTCATGGCCGGCGGAATCTCGCACACTGAAATCGAGAGGCCTGTTGTTCCACTGGGGCTGGCCTGAAACGGGCGAGGCGAGCGCCAGGCTCAGCGTGCAGACGATGAGGCAGCGGGTGATTCGGCGCGGCATGGTCATCCTTGGTTGTCGGGTGGGCGGCGGAGTTCTCTTCCGACATTGATTCGACCCGCAAAGTGCCTTTAAATCAGAAAGTGCCTTTAAATCTCAAGGGGTTTCATGCCGGCCGAGACCAAGACGGTCATGTGGCATGTCCTTCACTACATTCTCATGGGAGACAACATGGCGCTGCAACCTGACGATGTGCTCGATGCCCGAGGTCTTCCCTGTCCGTTGCCGTTGCTCAAGGCCAAGCAGGCGCTGTCTCGACTGGCGCCAGGCCAGGTGCTGGAGGTCATCGCGACCGATGCCGGCTCCTGGCGCGATCTTGAAACCTTCATCGAACAGAGCGACCACCAGATGCCGGAACGGGAGGAGCGCGGCGACGTCTATTATTACTGGATCCGCAAGGCCTTGGAGCCGTCGCCATGACCTTGCGATCGGTTTTCCGGGGCTGGGTAGACCATTACTTTTCGGATGAAGAGGCGGTGATCCTGCTGGTGGTGCTGATTCTCGGCTTCGCCACCGTGATTTGGCTGGGGCGGATGCTGGCGCCGTTTTTCACGGCGCTAGTGCTGGCGTTTCTGCTGCAGGGCGCCGTGAGCTGGCTGGAGCGGCGTAGTGTGCCCCACTTCCTGGCGGTGATCCTGGTGTTTCTGGGGTTTATCGGCATATTGATGTCGATGGCGTTCATTCTGATGCCCTTGATCTGGAATCAGCTGGTGGGGCTCGTCCAGGAAACGCCGCGCATGTTCGCCAGCGGCCAACAACTGCTGGATGACTTGCAGGAACACTACCCCAACTTGATCACCCCCGACCAGATCCAGAACTGGATCGATGTGGCCGGGCGCGAAATGACGCAGTTCGGCCAGCGGGCGCTCACCATGTCGTTGGCGTCGCTGGGTAATGTGATGGGGCTGATCATCTATCTGGTGCTGGTGCCGATTTTGGTGTTCTTCATGCTCAAGGATCGCGACAAGCTGGTGGGTTTCACCCTGTCGCTGCTGCCTCAGAATCGCGACCTGATGAACCGCATCTGGCAGGAAATGGACGTCCAGATCGCCAACTACGTGCGCGGCAAGTTCATCGAGATCACCATCGTGGGCAGCGTGGCCTTCGTGACCTTCGCCTATTTCGGTCTGCCCTATTCGGCACTGCTGGCGGTGCTGGTGGGGTTCTCGGTGCTGGTGCCCTACATCGGGGCCGCGGTGGCGACCCTGCCGGTCGCGGCGGTGGCGGGGTTTCATTTCGGCCTTACCGATGAGTTCGTCTATGTGCTCATCGCCTATGGTGTCATCCAGGCACTGGATGGCAATGTCCTGGTCCCGGTGTTGTTT
This sequence comes from Halomonas jincaotanensis, assembly GCF_018448785.1. GTDB lineage: Bacteria > Pseudomonadota > Gammaproteobacteria > Pseudomonadales > Halomonadaceae > Halomonas > Halomonas jincaotanensis. The sequence continues at coordinate 25,582 of NZ_JAHCLU010000016.1, forward strand.
TCCGAAGCCGTCAATCTTCATCCGGTATCGATCATCCTGGCGGTGCTGTTCTTCGGTGGTATCTGGGGGTTCTGGGGGATCTTCTTCGCCATTCCACTGGCGACCCTGCTCAAGGCGCTCGTCTATGCCTGGCCGCGCGGCATCAAGCGCCGCCGGAAGAACGGGATGACCGCGACGGCGTTGATCGAGGAATGAGCCATCAGCGCATTGAGGAATAAGCCTTTAGCGTTTCGGCGAATGCAACTTCAGCGTTTCGAGAATTGGGCTTTCGACACGTCGAAATGCCGGGACGTATGGGAAGACGTCCTTCTTCTCGCGAAAACGAGGGTCGATGACACCTAGGCACTAGGCTGCTGTCAAAGTCGCGCCCACCCGTGCTGTACAGGCTCTGATCGGCTGAGTACCATCTACCCCCTGATTATTACGTGCCATCGCTTGCGATGTCTTCCGGCGAGCGATGAATCGGCAGATGTCGCCGAGGAAGCGAGCAGCAGTTGTATCGAGAGGAATGTGAGGATGATCACTGGCAGCATTGTCGCTCTGGCGACGCCGATGAAGGTCAATGGCGACATCGATTGGGAGGCGCTGCGCCGCCTGGTGAACTTTCACCTCGAAAGCGGCACCGATGCCATCGTGGCGGCCGGCACCACCGGAGAGCCCACGACCATGTCCTTTGCCGAGCACTTCGACGTGATTCGGACGGTGGTGGAAGAGGTCGCCGGTCGCATTCCGGTCATCGCCGGCACCGGCGCCAACGCCACCTCCGAGGCGGTAGAGCTAGCCCGTTACGCCGGCGAAGTGGGGGCCGATTATTGCCTGTCGGTGTGTCCCTACTACAACAAGCCCACCCAGGACGGCCTTTATCTGCACTTCAAGGCCGTGGCCGAAGGCAGCAAGCTGCCGGTCATTCTTTACAATGTGCCGGGGCGGACCTGCTCGGATCTCTATAATGAGACGGTGCTGCGCCTCGCCGAGATCGACAACATCATTGGCCTCAAGGATGCCACCGGCAACCTTGAGCGCGCCGAGGACCTGATCGCACGCCTCGAGGGCAGCGGCTTCATGCTTTACTCCGGCGACGACGGCACCGCCTGTGACTTCATGCTGATGGGTGGCCACGGCGATATCTCGGTTACCGCCAACGTCGCCCCGCAGGCGATGCACGAGCTCTGTGCCGCTGCCGTGGCCGGCGACAGCGACCACGCCCACCAGATCAACACCCGCTTGATGCCGCTGCATACCAACCTCGGGATCGAGGCCAACCCGATCCCCGTGAAATGGTCGTTGCATCGCATGGGCCTGATCGAGCCCGGTATCCGCCTGCCGATGACCTGGCTCTCCGAGAAGTATCACTCCACCATCAATGAAGCCCTGCAGCTGGCCGGCGTGATCGATGACTGACCGGCGCTTGGCGCCGGAACCTCAACAAGATGCAAGGTGGACGCATGAACTCTGCGCTGAAATGGATGCCGCTGGTGGCGGCCCTCGCCCTGGTCACGGCTGGCTGTGCCCGCGAAGGTTACTATGACGATCGCAACATCGATTACGTCGAGGCTCGCGAAGGCACGCCCCTGACGCTTCCCGAGACGCGCAATCCCGATCGTTACCGCGACGCCATGCCGATACCCGAGGCGAATCGCGAGTTTCGTGCCGGCGAGGAGGGTTTCGAGGCGCCGAGTCCCCAGGCACTGGGAGGCGGCCGCTCTGTCGAGCGTGAATTCGTCGAGCGGCGTAGTGTGGGGCGCGATAGCTGGCTGATCGTTGCCGCCGACCCCGGCACCGTCTGGCCGCAGCTCGAGAGTTTCGCCAACACGCGCGGCCTCGGCGTAACCTCTGCCGATTCCGCCAATGGCGTGATCGAGACCCGCCAGGCACGTCTCAGCTTGCGTCAGGGCCTGCGCGCTGGCGACAGCGAGATCCGTTGTGACCAGGGCGGCACGACGGTGGTCGAGTGTCTCGACGCATTGGAGCAGTACTTCAGTGCGCGCAGTGCAACCGCCAGTGCCTCGTCGCTGGCCGCTCAGCGCCTGGCCGGTGAGGAGCGCGTGAGCCTCGAGCAGCAGGGCGACGAGTGGGTGGTAGCGATTCCGCTGGATATCGACCGCACCTGGGCCGAACTCAGCCACCAGCTCGAGCAGGAGTTCACCGTTGAGGAGCGTCGTGAACTGCTGGAAAGCGATCCCCAGGCGCATGATTTCCTGATCAGCTATATGACGCTTACCGAGCGTAACCGCAACCCGCTTCAGATCGTCTTCAGTCCTGACGTTCGGCAGATGTCTCAGCAGATCCGCCTGGTGCTGGAATCGACCGGCCCCGAGCAGACCGTCCTGCGCGCCGTGAACGCCAGCGAGCGGGACTTCAGCCCCGGCGACCAGCGCGAGTTGCTGGAGCGGGTGGCGGGTCTGCTGCGCTGATGGCGAGTCGGGTGGGTGACGACGCCCGGCTGCGGTTCGGATCGCTCGGCAGCGGCAGCAAGGGCAACGCCACCCTGGTCAGCGATGGCGACACCCATGTGTTGGTCGATTGTGGTTTCGGCTTGCGCCAGACGGAGCGCCGGCTGGCCGGCTTCGGCTTGCATCCACGCCAGCTCGATGCACTGCTGGTCAGCCATGAGCACGGCGATCACATCCGCGGCGTCGGTGCGCTGGCGCGGCGTTACAACCTGCCGGTCTATCTGACGCCCGGTACCTGGCGTTCTGGCCGGCTCAATGACCTGCCGGTGCGTCACTGGATCACGCCCCAGGCGCGTTTCGCCATCAAGGGGCTGGTGATCGATCCGGTGACGGTGCCCCACGATGCGCGTGAGCCGGTGCAGTTTCGCATCCATGCCCGGGGCAGGAGCCTGGGCGTGTTGACCGACCTGGGCTACCCCAGCGATCACGTGGTGGAGGCCTTCGCCGGTTGTGACGCCCTGGTGCTGGAGTGCAATCACGATGTCCGCATGCTCGCCGAGGGCCCCTATCCGCCGCGGCTCAAGCGTCGCGTCGGCGGTAACTGGGGGCACCTGGCCAATATCCAGGCGAGCGCGCTGCTGCGCGGCCTGGGGCTGGATGGCCTGCAACGCATCGTCTGCTCGCACTTGTCTGAACACAACAATCGCCCCGAACTGGTGGTCGAAACCCTGACCCCGCTGCTCGATGGCGATGCGTCACGGTTGATGGTGGCCGCCCAGGACGACAGCCTGGCGTGGCAGGCCATCGCCTGATGCCTGTCCGCTTTCCCTTATCTGCGCCTGCGGAGGCTGCCATGGAAAAACGCCACGAACTTTATGCCGGCAAGGCCAAGTCGGTCCATGCCACCGACGACCCCGACCTGCTGGTCCTGACGTTCCGCGACGACACCAGCGCCTTCGACGGCGAGCGCATGGAGTCGCTGGCCCGCAAGGGCATGGTCAACAACACCTTCAACGCCTACATCATGGAGAAGCTGCAGGCGGCCGGCATTCCCACGCATTTCGAGAAGCGACTCTCCGGCACCGAGAGCCTGGTCAAGAAGCTCGAGATGATCCCGGTGGAGTGCGTGGTGCGCAACATCGCCGCCGGTGGCCTGGTCAAGCGCCTGGGGGTCGAGGAAGGCAAGGCGCTCTCGCCTCCGACCTTCGAGCTGTTTCTCAAGGATGATGCCAAGCACGACCCGATGATCAACGAATCGCTGGCCGAGACCTTCGGTTGGGCGACGCCCGGGCAGCTAGCCGAGATGAAGTCGCTGACCTTCCAGGTCAACGAGGTGCTCAAGGCGTTGTTCGAAGAAGGCGACCTGCTGCTGGTCGACTACAAGCTGGAATTCGGGCTATTCAAGGGCCAGATCGTCCTCGGCGACGAGTTCTCCCCGGACGGCTGCCGTCTCTGGGATGCCAAGACCCGCGAGAAACTCGACAAGGATCGTTTCCGCCAGGGCCTCGGCGGTGTAATCGAGGCCTATGAGGAAGTGGGGCGGCGCATCGGGGTGCGCTTCGATTGAGCGGCGATCACCAATGAAGGACGAGCCAAAGAAAGACTACAGGGGCCCTGCGGGGCCTCTGTTGTTTGTGGAAGCGAGTGGCGGACGTGGAAGCGAGGGATCATTGTGATGGTGAGCGGGCGTGAAAAGCGTCAAGCGGGCACGATCGCGATGACTCGCAGGATCGTCGGCTCGCCGGGGGCTTGCTCGGCACGAAAGCGCACGTCCAGATCGCGAAGCCTTACCCCGTAGCGCCTGTCCTCGTTGCCATGGCGGCGGTGCTGGTGGTAGCCCGGACGCGGGTCCTGAGCCAGCACCTGGCAAATCAGCTCGCGCAAGGTGCCGCCATCGGTGCGACTTGCTAGTGTGGCCTCGGCTTCCGGCGAGAAGCTCACGGGCAGGATCGCCGGGGCCTCGGGCGCGAAGCCGGCGCGCGCCTCTGGCAGCGCTTCCGCCCAGGGCAGGTAGGGCTTGATGTCGAGCACCGGGGTGCCGCTGACCAGATCGCCGCCGACGAGATGCAACGTGACGCCACCGCCGGTGTCGATGCCCGTGAGCTCGACGAGCGACAGCCCCAGGCGGTTGGGTCGATGCGTGCTGCGCGTGGCGAAGACACCCAGCTTGGCGTTGCCGCCGAGGCGTGGCGGGCGCACCAGGGGCGACCAGCGCTCGGAATCGCGCGTTTCGGGGCTGAGGTGAAAGACAAAGGTCAACCACAGGTGGCTGAAGGCCTCCAGGCCACGAACCGCCAGCGGATCGTCGAAAGGCGCGGTGAGAATCAGGCGGGCCCGCGCGGCCGGGGCGAGCCCTGGCTGGCGGGGGACGCCGAACTTGTCGGGGTAGTCGCTTTCGATGCGGCCGATCGGCGTCATCGAAAAGTCAGCGGTGGCGGTCACAGGAGGTGTAGAGTTCATGGAGGCAGTATGCCGACTCCTCAACGCTGGGGCGAGGGATTGGCCGGTGGCAATGGCTTGTGTAGGCTGCAACCAGAGGCGCCGCAAGAGGCCTCACGTCTTTTTCCGTCCCCATCGCAGGGCATACCATATGAAACACCATCCCTCCGAGCAGGGGGCGGCGGGCAGGATGCCGAGGCCGCCGCGCATCGTTTACCGGTCGGTCCTGGCACGCGATGCCGTCGAACAGGCGGAAGTCTTCCATCATGCAGTCATGCAGGGGGCCATGGCGCATTATAGCGTGGCCGAGCGGGAGGCCTGGGCGTCAGCGCTGCCACGCAATGCGAGTGCCTGGGCCGCTCGCCACGTGCTATTCACTACCCTGGTGGCGTCTTGCGACGGCCGCTGTATCGGCTTTCTCGAATTGTCGCTGGATAGCGGAGACATCGAAACCCTGTACGTCTGGCCGTCGCTCGCCAGGCGCGGCATCGGCGCGACGCTACTGGTCCATGCCGAGCGGATGCTGCTGGAGCATGGCGTGTCTCGGGCCCGCATCAACGCCAGCCTGGTACTGGCCGATAGCCTGGTGCGCCGGGGCTGGCGTGAACTCGGCGAGGAGTGGGTCGAGCGCGGCGGGCAACGCCTGAAGCGCAAGCGCCTGGAGAAGGCGCTGCGCCTCGTGGAAACCTGATGCCCCGCTCGCGGAAGCGCCGCTTCAGTACTGGATCAGGCGCATGGAGAGGTCGATGGCCTTGACGTCCTTGGTCAGGGCACCGCTGGAGATGCAGTCGACGCCGGTCTCGGCGATGGTGCGCAGCGTGGTTTCATCGACGTTGCCCGAGGCTTCCAGCGTTGCTCGGCTGGCGTTACGCCTTACCGCCTCGCGCATGTCGTCGAGGCTGAAATTGTCCAGCATCACCACATCGGCCCCGGCGCTGAGCGCCTGATCGAGCTCGTCGAAGGTTTCCACTTCCACCTCCACCGACAGTTCGCGGGCGATATCGCGCGCTTCCTTCACGGCAGCCTCGATGCTCCCGCAGGCGGCAATATGATTTTCCTTGATCAGAAAGGCGTCATAGAGGCCAATGCGGTGATTATGGCCGCCGCCGCAGGTCACGGCGTATTTTTGTGCGAGGCGCAACCCGGGCAGCGTCTTGCGGGTGTCGAGGAGGCGAACGCCGGTACCGTCGAGCAGATCCACGTAATGGCGGGTGCGGGTCGCGGTGCCGGAGAGCGTCTGGAGCAGGTTGAGGGCGGCCCGCTCACCGGTCAGCAGGCTGCGCGCCGGCCCTTCCAGTTCGAGGAAGGCCTGGCCGGCATCGAGCCTGTCGCCGTCGGCTGAATGCCAGCGCAGGCTGACGCTGGCATCGAGACGCCGGAACAGTTCATCGACCCAGGCCACGCCGCAGAGGACGGCGGCTTCCCGCGTGATGACGCGAGCCGTTGCCATGGTGGAAGCGTCAATCAGCTGGGCGGTGATGTCACCGGGGCCAACATCTTCAGCCAGCAACCGGGCGGCGCTGTCGCGGATTTCTTCAGCAAGGGCGTCCTGATAATGCATGGTGGGCGGGTCACTCTCAAAAATGGACAAAGCGCTGGGCGATCGCCAACAGGATAGCCATTATAGGGGCTCAGCGGCGAGGCGTCAGGGGAACTCGAATGTCGATCAATCAGGGGTGGTGGAAAGCGGCACGCTGCGTGCCGTCACCCAATCGGGACGACCGTCCCGACCGCGAAGTCTCGCTACTGGTGCTGCATGCGATCTGCCTGCCACCGGGCCAGTTTGGTGGGCCGGATATCGAAAAGCTGTTCACCAACCGGCTTGATCCCGACGCCCATCCTTATTTCAACGCCATCGCCACGCTGAAGGTATCGGCCCACCTGTTGATCCGGCGCGACGGAGAAAGCGTGCAGTTCGTGCCCTTCGAGGCTCGTGCCTGGCACGCCGGCCGTTCGCGCTGGTGCGACGATGGTTGGCCGCGCTCGGCCCTCAATGACTTTTCTATCGGTATCGAGCTCGAAGGTGACGAGAATACGCCGTTCACCGATGCCCAGTATCGCGCGCTGGCCGAGGTGACCCTGCGGCTGATGGAGCACTACCCGGCAATCAACGAGCGGCGCATCACCAGTCATGCGCGCGTCGCCCCGCTGCGCAAGATCGACCCCGGTCCGACTTTCGACTGGGCCTACTTTCGCCAGCGGCTGCGCAGGCCGTCCCATTAGGCAAGTCGTCAGGCGTGATAAGTCCGGTAGTGCCCTGCTCGGTTACACGTTCGATTCATATGCTAGTTGGCCTACAACCCCTTGTCCTGGTCGGCTGGGTCATAGCGATGCCTACGTAAGGCCTTGTGTTGCATTGCAATATTTTATTTACAGAAAATATTTCCAAATCCAATCGAATTGGCAGGGGCGCCGGTTTGAGGTATCTTCGGAAACATTAATAGCCGCCATGCTGGACGACCTGTAAATCACTACATGACGCGACGTAAGGCGATAACAATAATCCTCATCCCCGAGAGAGCGTCTGGCGCCCTGGCAGTGACGGGGTGACCGACACCCATCGTTATTCGGAGACACGTCTATGAGTCTGGAATCAAGAGAAGATATCGATCCGATCGAAACCACGGAATGGTTGGATTCCCTGGAATCGGTGCTGGATCGTGAGGGAGAGGACCGTGCCCGGTATCTGATGACCCGCCTGGTGGATCGCGTACGTCGTGACGGCATGCAGGTGCCTTTCTCGGTGACCACGCCGCATCGCAATTCCATCCCAGTGCACCGCGAGGCCCCTCTACCCGGCGATATCTTTATGGAACGGCGGATTCGGTCGCTGGTCCGTTACAACGCCATCGCCCAGGTGATTCGCAACAATCGCGCCAACCCGGGGCTTGGCGGGCACATCGCCAGCTTCATGTCGGCGGCGACTCTTTATGATGTGGGCTTCAACCACTTCTTCCGCGCCCCCAATGGCGACTTCGAAGGCGATCTGGTCTACATACAAGGGCATGTGGCGCCTGGCGTCTACGCACGCTCCTACTTGCTTGGCCGTCTCACCGAAGATCAGATGGACAAGTTCCGTCAGGAGGTCGATGGCGATGGCCTGTCATCCTATCCCCACCCCTGGCTGATGCCGGAGTTCTGGCAGTTCCCCACCGTCTCCATGGGTCTCGGGCCGATCCAGGCCATCTACCAGGCCCACGTGATGAAGTACCTGGATTCCCGCGAGCTCAAGGCGATGTACGATCGCAAGATCTGGTGTTTCTTGGGCGACGGCGAGTGCGATGAGCCGGAATCACTGGGTGCCATCCACCTGGCCAGTCGCGAGAAGCTCGATAACCTGATTTTCGTCGTCAACTGCAACCTGCAACGTCTGGATGGTCCGGTGCGCGGCAATGGCCGCATCATGGACGAGCTTGAGGGCGTCTTCCGCGGTGCCGGCTGGAACGTGCTCAAGGTGGTCTGGGGCCGCCTGTGGGACCCGCTGTTCGAGAAGGACAAGAAGGGCATCCTGCAGAAACGCATGGACGAGGCGGTCGACGGCGAGTACCAGAACTACAAGGCCAATGGCGGGGCCTATACCCGTGAGCATTTCTTCGGCAAGTACCCCGAAACCGAGGAGATGGTCAAGGACCTCTCGGACGAGGATATCTGGAAGCTCAACCGTGGCGGCCACGATCCCTTCAAGGTGTATGCGGCCTACCATCAGGCCGTGAACAATGCCAACGGCCGGCCCACCGTGATCCTGGCGCACACCGTCAAGGGCTATGGCATGGGTAGCGGCGACGGTGAGGCCGCCAACGAGGCCCACCAGGTCAAGACCATGGAATACGAGGCGCTCAAGACGTTCCGCGACCGTTTTGGTATTCCGTTGAACGACGAACAGCTCAAGGAAGTGCCGTACTACAAGCCCGAGGAAGACTCACCCGAGCTCAAGTACATGCATCTTCAGCGCGAGCGACTGGGTGGCTTCGTACCGAGCCGGCGCAGCGACTTCGAGGCGCTGGACATCCCGTCGCTGGATGACAAGATCTTTGCCTCCCAGACCGGTGGCTCCAAGGGCCGCGAAGTGTCGACCACCATGGCCTTCGTGCGCGTGCTGACGGGCCTGGTCAAGCACAAGCAGCTCGGTCCGAGAGTCGTGCCGATCGTCCCCGATGAGGCCCGCACCTTCGGCATGGAGGGTATGTTCCGCCAGCTCGGGATCTACACCTCGGAAGGCCAGAAATACGAGCCGGTCGATAAGGGCCAGATCATGTTCTATCGCGAGGATCAGAAGGGCCAGATCCTCGAGGAAGGCATCACCGAGGCCGGGGCGATGTCGGCCTGGATCGCCGCGGCGACCTCGTACTCTAACAACAACATCACGCTGCTGCCGTTCTACGTCTACTACTCGATGTTCGGCTTCCAGCGCATCGGCGATCTGGCCTGGTCAGCCGGCGACATGCAGGCGCGTGGCTTCTTGATCGGCGGCACCGCCGGGCGGACCACGCTCAACGGCGAAGGCCTCCAGCACCAGGACGGGCACTCGCACATCCTGGCCTCCACTATTCCCAACTGCCGCAGCTACGACCCTACCTATGGCCACGAGGTGGCGGTGATCGTGCAGGATGGCCTGAAGCGGATGTTCACCGACAAGGAGAACTGCTTCTATTACCTAACGGTGATGAACGAGAACTACGAACATCCCGAGCTCGAAACGGTCCCTGCCGATGACATCATCAAGGGCATGTACCTGCTGCGCGAGACCCAGGGCAAGAAGGGCCGTGTCCAGCTGCTCGGCTCTGGCACGATCCTTCGCGAGGTCGAGGCGGCGGCCGACATGCTGGCCGACGAGTGGGACATCGGCGCCGATATCTGGAGCGTGACCAGCTTCAACGAGCTGCGTCGCGAGGCTCTCGAGATCGATCGCCAGGCCTTCCTCAAGCCCGATGCCGAGCCGGGCAAGCCACACGTCACGGCGTGCCTCGAGGGTCGCGAAGGGCCGGCCATCGTCTCCACCGATTACATGAAGCTGTTCGCCGATCAGGTCCGCGCCTGGGTGCCGACCGACTACTATGTACTGGGGACGGATGGCTTCGGGCGCTCGGATACCCGCGAGAAACTGCGTCGCTTCTTTGAAGTCGATCGCTACTTCGTCACCGTGGCCGCGCTCAGGGCGCTTGCCGATCGGGGGGAGGTCGATCGCAAGGTCGTCACCGACGCCATCGCCAAGTACGGCATTGATTCGAACAAGCCCAACCCCTTGTCGGTATGAGGCGTCGACCGGCTAATCCGGAGGAACGGCGGGCTTTCCGGCCCGCCCCTGACAAGATTCTGAAGGAGCGCGACCTTGAGTAGCGAAATCATCAAAGTTCCCGATATCGGTGGTGACACCGACGTGGAAATCATCGAGATCGCGGTGTCCGAAGGCGATGTGATCGAGGCCGAGGATACCCTGATCACCCTGGAATCCGACAAGGCCAGCATGGACGTGCCCGCGCCCAAGGGCGGCAAGGTGCTGAAGGTGCTGGTCAAGGAGGGTGATACCGTCTCGGCGGGTGACGATATCCTCGAGCTTGAGGCCGAAGGTGACGGCGATGCCGACGCTGAGGGTGACGACAAGGGCGACGACAAGGGCGACGAGACGCCCGAGAAGGAGCCCAGCAAGGCGCCCGAGTCGTCGTCGCAGCCCGCCGCGGAGAAGCCGCAGGAAAAGCCCGCTGCCAAGTCCTCGGGTGGCAAGCGCACCGTGGAAATCAAGGTGCCCGACCTATCGGGCTCGAGCGATGTGCCGATCATCGAGATGGCGGTGGCCGTCGGTGACGAGGTGAGTGAGGAAGATCCTCTGATCACCCTGGAATCGGACAAGGCTTCCATGGATGTGCCGAGCCCCTATGCCGGCAAGGTGGCTAGCCTGGCGGTGAAGGAGGGCGATACCGTCTCCGAAGGGGACGTCATCGGCACCATGGAAATCGCCGGAGAAGGTGGCGACGAGGCGCCCGCTGAGTCAGAGCCAGCCGACGACTCACCGTCCGATGCTGAATCGACCGACTCGGCGCCCGCCGAGGACGACAGTGCTGGCGGGGGAGAGCCGGAGCGCAAGGAAATCCGCGTGCCGGACCTGTCAGGTTCGAGTGATGTGCCGATCATCGAGATGGCGGTTGCCGTCGGTGACGAGGTGAACGAGGAAGATCCTCTGATCACCCTGGAGTCCGACAAGGCCTCCATGGACGTGCCGAGCCCCTACAAGGGCAAGCTGGTCGAACTGACCGTCAAGGAGGGCGATACCGTCTCCGAAGGCGATCTGATCGGCTACATCGAGACGGCCGGTGCCAAGCCGGCTGCCGCCAAAAAATCCTCCGCAAAAGCTGATAAACCGGCGTCGGCCAAGGCCGAGACATCTTCCTCCACCACGTCGTCGCCGAGCCCCGAAGCGCAGATGGCCGACCACAAGCCGCGTGATGGCAAGCTGGTTCATGCCGGGCCGGCGGTGCGTATGCTGGCGCGTGAGCTGGGCGTTGATCTGGGTCTGGTCAAGCCGAGCGGTCCCAAGGATCGGGTCCTCAAGGAGGATGTCCACGCCTACGTCAAGCAGGTAATGGCCGGCAAGGCCGAGACGCCCTCCGCCCAGGCCCCGGCGGCGGCAGGAGGCGGCATTCCGCCGATTCCCGATCAGGACTTCAGCCAGTTCGGTGAAGTGGAAGAGAAGCCGATGGGCCGGCTGATGAAGATGGGGGCGACCAATCTGCATCGCAGCTGGGTCAACCTGCCCCACGTCACCCAGTTCGACGAGGCAGACATCACCGAGCTGGAAGCCTTCCGCAAGTCGATGAAGGCCGAAGCCGAGGCCCAGGGCGCCAAGCTCACTCCACTGCCTTTCCTGATCAAGGCCTGTGCCTTCGCCCTTCGCCAGTACCCGCAGTTTAACGTCAGCCTCAAGGCCGATGGCGCGACGGTGGTGCACAAGAAGTATGTGCATATCGGCCTCGCCGTGGACACGCCGGACGGACTGATGGTGCCGGTGATTCGTGATGCCGATCAGAAATCGCTGATCGAACTTGCCAAGGAGTCCGTGGATCTGGCCAAGAAGGCGCAGTCGAAGAAGCTCAAGCGCGAGGAGATGACCGGTGGTTGTTTCACCATCTCGAGCCTGGGCTCCATCGGCGGCACTGCCTTCACACCGATCGTCAACGCCCCGGAGGTTGCCATCCTCGGCATCTCCAAGGCGCAGATGAAGCCGGTGTGGGACGGTGGCAACTTTGCGCCACGCCTGATGATGCCGTTGTGTCTCTCCTACGATCACCGTGCGGTCAACGGTGCTGATGCAGCGCGCTTCACTGCCTTCCTGGCTCAGGCGCTGACCGACATCCGTCGCCTGTTGCTCTGATTCAAGCGACGGCGCCCCAGGCGCCGTCGCTTGCCTGTCAACTAGGCAGGGCAGACCAAAGTGTTATTTCTTGTTAAATCCTTGATCACGAGGATTTTTTGTTTCAGAGCGGACTGTCTGGTGACACACTCGCTTGTCTGTGATCGGGCCCACGGGTAAGGTTCATTTCATTCGTTTCACCCATTACAACATTTTGACAATTCAAGATAATTACCAAAAATGAGGAGTCGCTAATGCGTTTGATCCTGTTGGGTGCCCCAGGCGCCGGCAAGGGTACACAGGCCCAGTTCATCTGTGAGCGTTTTAAGATCCCGCAGATCTCCACCGGTGACATGCTGCGCACGGCGGTCAAGGAAGGCAGTGAGCTGGGGCTCAAGGTCAAGGAGATCATGAACAGCGGTGGTCTGGTGTCCGACGAGGTCATCATCGCCCTGGTCAAGGAGCGTATCAGCCAACCGGACTGCGAGAACGGTTTCCTCTTTGACGGCTTCCCCCGCACGATTCCCCAGGCGGAAGCGATGAAGGATGCGGATGTGAAGATTGATCATGTGTTGGAGATCGCCGTTGCCGACGAGGAAATCGTCAATCGCCTGGCGGGCCGTCGTGTCCATCCAGGGTCCGGCCGGGTCTACCATGTCGAGCATCAGCCGCCAAAAGAAGAGGGCAAGGACGACGTCACTGGCGAGCCACTGATCCAGCGCGACGACGATCGTGAATCCACGGTACGCAATCGCCTGGCGGTCTATCATGAGCAAACCGCACCGCTGGTCAACTACTACCAGCAGTGGGCCAAGGACGATCCACAGACCGCACCGAGCTACCATCGCATCGAGGGCATCGGTAGCATCGATGACATCACCGCTCAGGTGATCGAAGCCCTGGAAGGCTGAGATCGTCTCTTCAGACGAATTCATCGGCCCGCATCCCGCGGGCCGTTGTCGTATAATGTTCCGATATTTCCCTCCGATACGTTTTGCCCATGCCGATCCTGCTCGCCCTGGACGCTTCCTCGAGTGCCTGTTCCGCCGCCTTGCTGCAGCGGCGCGAGGGCGCCGATGACCAAGTTATTTCCCGTTTTGCTCTCACGCCTCGCGAGCATACCCGCCGGCTGCTGCCGATGGTCGATGAGGTGCTGGCGGAGGCCGGCCTCCCAGCCTCGGCCCTCGACGCGGTGGCCTATGGCCGGGGACCCGGCTCCTTCACCGGGCTGCGCATTGCCGCCGGCGCGGCCCAGGGGCTCGCCTTCGGTCTGGACCGTCCGTTGCTCGGGGTCTCGACCCTGGCTGCCCTGGCGCTCGGTGGGCATTGCCGTTATCACTATCGTTATCTGATCACGGCCCTGGATGCACGCATGGGGGAGATCTACGTGGCGACCTGGCAGTGCCGTGATGGCGTACCCGAGGCACTCACCCCCGAAGCCGTGATGCCGCCGGATCGGTTGTGCCTCCCGCACGGTCACGAAGACCATGATTGGGTGGGTGTCGGTTCCGGCTGGGGGCTGTGGGATAGCATGCCGGCCGAGGTGCAAGTCGGTATCAGCCAGCACCTTCCGGAGTGGGAAGCCGAAGCCTGCGATATGGTGTTGCTGGCGGCCCGGGCTTTCGAGGCCGGCGAGGGGAGTCCGGCCCATGAGGTGCAGCCGGTCTACCTGCGCGACCAGGTCGCCTGGAAAAAGTCGCGATGACGGCAGGCGGTGGTCTGAGGGAGGGCGACGAGGCAGTGGCCGATCTCACGCTGGCCTATCGCGAGGGGCGTCTCAGCCTGGTCGGCGACCCCGCACGTTACGGCTATCCGCTAGCAGTCGACTTCGTCGCGGGCCGTTCGGCCCATCGGCGACGCTTCGGCGGAGGCCGTGGCCAGTTGATTGCCCGTGCCTGTGGCCTGGGCAAAGGGGTGACGCCTGCAGTGGTCGACGCCACGGCGGGTCTGGGACGGGATGCCTTCGTGCTGGCGAGTCTGGGGGCCAGGGTATTGATGGTCGAGCGAGTCCCAGCGATCTTCGCTCTACTCGAGGATGGCCTGATGCGGGCGCTGGCCGAACCGGCGACCCGCGACATCGCTAGCCGGATGTCACTGGTTCATGGTGACGGCGCCCGGGAGCTGGCTGCGCTGGTCGCTGGCACCGGTGTGGCGCCTCAGGTGATTCACCTGGATCCGATGTTTCCCCACCGCGACAAGTCGGCACTGGTCAAGAAGGAGATGCGCCTGTTTCGTGCCCTGGCGGGTGACGACGCTGACGCCTCGCGACTCCTGGAAGCCGCCCTGGACGTGGCGACCCATCGCGTGGTGGTCAAGCGGCCACGCAAGGCGCCACCCATCGAGGGCCCTGCGCCGCGCCACGTCATCGAAGGCAAGACCAGCCGCTATGATTTGTACGTCCATCGCTCGTTAAAGCCCGATTGATTCGCCGTTGCGATGACGGGTAATCAACTGCAGGCGATGACGTAGTGCCGGATCGAATAACTCGGCGGACAGCCTGGCTGCTGCCGGCAACCGCTCATCGAAGACCAGCTTATCCTCCTCCCGCCATAGCCAGCCATGTACTTCAAGACTCTCCACCAGGCTCACGAAGACACGGGTATCGAAGAACTCGGGGGCATCCAACCCCGAGAGTACCGCGAGACGTTCTGCCAATTGACGGCTGAGGTTCGCCAACTCCTCGCGCTCCAGCCGGCCTGATCCCGCCTCGAGCAGCAGGACGAGGAGCAGGTAGCCGCGCTCCAGAACCGGCTGCATCAGCTGGCCAAGCAGGCGCAAATGCTCACCGGCTTCCACCGGCGTGTCGGGGCGCCACCAGGTGTCACCGTCACGTCGCAACAAGCCCTGCTCGACCAGCAAATCGAGCATCTTCGCCAGTGCCGCTCGCAGCGACGCCGGTGGGGCGATGACCAGCTCACGGGTGAGTATCGGCCAGCTTGGCGCGAGCATCGCTTCCAACTCGTCGAGCGTGTGACGCGGGCGATGTCGGTAGGCGAAGGCGGTCAGCCCGGCCAGGGCGAAGAGATGCAGCACATTGTTGCGGTACCAAGCCAAGAGACTGACTTGGGTGGGGTCGGCAAGCAGCATGTCGCCCAGAGGGTGGGAGCGTCGCTCGATCATGCCCAGCGCCAAGACCTTTTCGATCCACTCGGCAGGCTCGCCTTCCGGCAGACTCGCGTGATCACCGCCGGGGCAATAGCGCTGGAGCGTGACGAGCAGCGCCAGCTGCCGTTCGAGCAGGCTGGCCTCTAAGGCATTATGCGGGGAGGCCAGCAGCACCAGCGCCACCAAGTTGACGGGATTGAGCGCGGCGGCGGCGTTGATGCGCCGCGAAAGTTCCTCTCCCAGCTGCGGTATCAGCGGTGTCAGCCACTCCGGGTGCGTGTCGCTGATTCCACTTCGCCAGTCACCCACCTTGCGGTCGAGATAGTCGGACAAGATCAGTGGATCACCGATGTTCACCGCCACGCGACCGAAGGGCTGGCGCAGTTGGCCGATCACCCGCAGCAGCGACAGTGGAGTTTCCTTGCGTTTGCGCCCGCCGCGTAGCTCGCGCTGATAGCTGGCATTCTCGAGTATCCGCTCATAGCCGATGTAGATCGGGATGAAGGCTAGGCGCTGTGGGCCGCCGCCCTTGGCGCTGCGCAGGTAGGAGCGCAGGGTCATGGCGAGCATGCCCGGGCGCGCCGGCAGCAGGCGTCCGCTTCGCGAGCGCCCGCCCTCCATGAAGTACTCCAGGGGGTGTCCGCGCGAGAGCAGGCGGTGCAGGTATTCATTGAAGACCGCGGCGTAGAGGGGATTGTCGCGGAAGCTGCGCCGCATGAAGAAGGCACCGCAGCGGCGCAGCAGCGGGCCGATCAGAGGCATGTCGAGGTTGCGGCCGGCGGCGATGTGGGGTGGCATCAGGCCCTCGTGGTAGAGCACGTAGGAGAGCAGCAAGTAATCGATGTGGCTGCGATGGCAAGGCACATAGACCAAGGTGTGATCCCCCGCCAGTGGCTTGAGGTCATCCAGCCCACGCACGTCGACACCATCGTAGAGGCGATTCCAGAGCCTTCGCAGCAGCCCGTCCATGAAACGCAGCACCGGATAGGCCATGTTCGAGGCGATCTCGCGCCCGTAGCGTCGGGCGCGCTGTTGAAGGCGGGCCGGGGAAGCTCGCCCGTCACCGGCGAGCTCGTCGATGACCCGACGCACCTCGGGGCTCGCGGCCACGCCCTCGATCAGGGTACGGCGGTGGGACAGATCGGGACCCAGCACGCGAGTGCGCAGGCGGCGGAAATGCACTCTCAGCAGCCTGGCGGTCTTGCGATTGGTGATGGCCGGGTCACGATCATCGAGTATCTCGCCGAGCCTGAACGGTGCACCGAAGTGTACTTCCACGTTCCTGGCGTTGACCATGACCGAAAGTGCCCGGCGTAATCGTCCGGTCAGTTGCCAGCTGTCGGCCGCGAGCATCTTCCAGAAGCCGAAACGCTTGCCAGGCGCACGTCCCCAGAAAACGCTCACGGGCACTAACTGCACCTCGTGTTCAGGATGAGCGCGGCGTTGTGCCAGAAGGTCGAGGAAGGGCGCCTCGGGGGGTGACGCTCGGCGCCAGAGCCGGCGCCGTGAAGCGGGCAGGGCCAGGCAGGCGGGGAGGCGCAGCGATCCCACCTGGCGGTGGCCATTTGCCGGGGGCAGGCCATGTTGGCGTGCCAGCGATGCCAGCAGCAGGGCATCGGACAGTGCCGGACGTGGCAGGACGTACAACACCGGTAGCGCAGCATCGAGCCCCAGCGACTCTGGACCGGGTTCAATGAGGCGCACCTCCCCGCAGGTCGCGAGCAGGCGGCCGAGCAGCGCATGAAGGGGAGCGAGAAGTGCTCGCCGGGGCGTCAGGCGCGAGAGAGAAAAGGCCATCCGGTCGTCCTTGCCGTGGGGAAGGAGGGCCAGTATAGCCACCCTGGCATGTCGCGGTCAGGCCTGCGGCTTTTCCTCACCCCGGCAATTATGCGTCAATGCGGTTGGGTCTCGCGGGGGAACGCTGTTATGCATGGGGTGTGGAAAGACGGCAATCATTTTCAGTTGTTGCCGGAAGCGGCTCGTTTCCTGCCGGCCATGTTCGAGGCGGTTGGCGAGGCGCGTGAGTCGGTGATGATCGAGCTGTACCTGATGGAATCGGGACGGTTGGCCTCGGCGATGATCGGGGCCCTGTGCAAGGCAGTCGATCGTGGTGTGACAGTGATGCTGATGCTTGACGGCTACGGGGCCATGGGGCTTGACGATGAGGATCGCCAGCGTCTGGAAACCGGTGGCGTAGCGCTGCGGTTCTTCAATCCACTGGGCTTTCATTCGCTGGCCCGCAATCTGAGTCGTGATCATCGCAAGTTGCTGGTGGTGGACGGGCGCATCGCGTTCACCGGCGGCTTCGGCGCCGTGGACGAATTCCTGGATGCCTGGTACGAGGTGGCAGTGCGCTTGGAGGGCCCCGTGGTGGCGGACTGGGTGCGTCTGTTCAGCCGCCTGTGGGACTCGTCCCTGACACAGGGCAATGGCGACCCGGCGCTGGTGCGCCATCTGCGCCTGGCGGTATCGCCTCTGGCGGACTATCGCGGCATGCGCGGCCGGGTCGTCTGGGGCCAGGGCTACCGCTATCAGGCGATTCGTGACTCGTTGCAATACCGCGTGTCCTCGGCGGAGAAGCGTATCTGGATATGCACGCCGTATTTCGTGCCGACGCTGGATCTGCGCCGACGCCTGGCGAGGGCCGCCCGACGTGGCGTGGATGTGCGGCTGTTGTTGCCCGGCGAGCATCACGACCACCCCGGAGTACGCTATGCAGGACAGCGCTTCTACGGCCGCCTGTTGCGAGCCGGAGTGCGCATCTTCGAGTTCCAGCCGACCTTCATCCACGCAAAATGCACGCTGGCTGATAATTGGACCAGCGTTGGTTCATGCAATTTCGATCACTGGAGCCTGCACTGGAACCTAGAAGCCAACCAGGAAGTGGAAGACGGCCGCTTCACCGGGGACGTGTCGGAACTCTTCGAGCGTAACTTTGTGACCAGCCACGAAATCGATTATCGGGACTGGTCGCGTCGCTCGCGGCTGCAACGCCTACGCGAGTGGCTCTTCGGCTCGCTGGATGGCCTGCTGACGCGGCTTCGCTAGCGCCGCTTGCCCCGACCAGCGGGAGGCTTGCGACGCGGCTTGGGCTTGGGTGTCTCGGGCGGTACACGATAGTGCAGGTAGAGGTCGAGCACTAGATCGGGGAGCTGGCCGGCGAGGCTTTCCAGACGCCCGGGATCGGCGGTGAAATCGGCCATGTCCGGCTCCTCGTCGAAAAGCCCCGATAGCGCCATGAACGGCAGCAGAAGAGTCGCGACGGTTTCTTCATCGGTCTCGAACCAGGCCGTCTCGTCGAGGAACACGCCTTCCATGAATCCGGCACACCAATCGCCGATGGGAGTCTCTTCCGGTGGCAAGCCATCGAGCGTTAGCTCGAATGGCAGTTCGGGAAGCAGACCTTGTTCTAGCGTAGTGATAGCGTTGTGCTTGAGCTGCTCCAGGAGGCCAAGGACGATGTCACGCTCGGCGGTGTCGGCGAACCTGGGCTCACCCTGAAACAGCTCGGCTATCCAGGTGGCGGCCTCGACGTCGCGAGGTGCCACGGCGAGCGCAACCAGCAAGCCATGCGCGCCGATCAGGTCCAGCGCATCCGGGCCGACCTGCTCGGAATCGAGAAAATCGTCGAGCCTGTCGAGGTCTTCGTCGTTGAGCAGCGGATGGGGAGGGAGCGTCTCGGCATCTGACATGGCGGCTCTCGCTGATTAACATTGGCTTGACATCGTCGAGGACGTTGTCGGGGATCTATACGCATTTTCACTAAGGCGGCATTCTACCACTCCATGGCCATTCCCGTGCTTCCCTCTCCGGATGCCGACCGTCTCGACGGTCTCGATACCCGGGCCTTGCATGCCTCGCTTCACGAACGGGCAGAGGCTGCCTGGCAGTTGTGTCAGGAGATCCATCCTGGCTTGCCGCAACCTCGTGTCTGGCTGGACCTGCGTGGGAAGTCTGCCGGACAGGCACACCTGGGCCGTGGGGGGCTGCGCTTCAACCCGGTGCTGCTGGAAGAGAACCGTCTTGCCTTCATGGTTGAGGTGATACCGCACGAAATGGCTCACTGGCTGGTCTTCCACCTCGACGAGGGGCATCTGGCTCGCCCCCATGGTCGCGAGTGGCAGACCGTCATGCGCCGCCTCTTCGGCCTCGAACCACGCACCACGCATCGTTTCGACGTCAGTCGGGCCAGCCCCGCGCCGCATCGCTACGCTTGCGGTTGTCGCGAGCATGCCTTCACCCCTCGGCGTCACGCCCTCGTTCGCCAGGACCGACCCTATCGCTGCCGCCACTGTGCTCAGACCTTGGTATATCTTGGTGCGGTCGCTGGTAAAAACCCTACATAAAATGCTGTTATAAAAAGAAAAAATATTTCTACCAATGTCTAAAGGGAAGGTCGCCTTCTAGCGTATATGCTGAGGGGAGAATGGTAGTGCCGGCTTGTCGCCAAGAAAAAGTCGGTAACGTCAATCAAGGACGCATTTCCTGGAAGAGGCCGATTCATGACCGAACAGCAGAAAGTCCACCCGGTAAGCGACGATTTCGCCGCCAATGCCCACGCCGACAAGGCTACGTATCAGGCCATGTATCAGCGGTCGCTGGACGACCCGAAAGGATTCTGGGCCGAACAGGCGAAGCGTCTTGATTGGTTCAAGGCGCCAACGAAGATCAAGCATACGACCTTCGATTCGCACAACGTGGACATCCGCTGGTTCGAGGACGGCAGCCTCAACGCCAGCGTCAACTGCCTCGATCGCCACCTCGAGACACGCGGCGACCAGACCGCGATTATCTGGGAGGGCGATGATCCCGGCAAATCCAAGCTTATTTCCTATCGCGAGCTGCATGCCGAAACCGGCAAGCTCGCCAACGCGCTCAAGGAACTGGGTATCGGCAAGGGCGATGTCGTGACCCTGTACATGCCGATGATTCCCGAGGCGGCGGTGGCCATGTTGGCCTGTGCGCGCATCGGCGCAATCCACTCGGTAGTGTTCGGTGGCTTTTCACCGGATGCCGTAGCGCAGCGCGTGATCGGCGCCGATTCCAAACTCGTTATCACCGCTGATGAATCCGTGCGTGGCGGCAAACAGGTGCCACTGAAGGATAATGTCGATGCGGCCCTGACCCGTCCCGGCACCGATGTTGCGAAGAACGTGCTGGTCGTCAAGCGCACGGGTGGCGAGGTGGAATGGAAAGAAGGACGCGACGTCTGGTATCACGACCTGGTCGACAAGCAGTCCAGCGACTGCCCGGCCGAGGAAATGAATGCCGAGGATCCGCTTTTCATCCTCTATACCTCCGGCTCCACCGGTGCGCCAAAGGGGCTCAAGCACACCACCGGCGGCTATCTGCTGCATGCCGCCCTGACTCACCAGTACGTCTTCGACTATCAAGACGACGAAGTCTATTGGTGTACCGCCGATGTGGGTTGGGTCACCGGTCATAGCTACATCGTCTATGGGCCCCTGGCCAACGGCGCCACCACCCTGATGTTCGAGGGGGTCCCCAGTTACCCGACGCATGGTCGCATGGGCGAGATTGTCGACAAGCACGATGTCAATATTCTTTACACCGCGCCAACGGCAGTGCGCGCGCTGATGGCGCACGGCGATGATGTCATGGCGTCAAGCCAGCGCAACAGCCTGCGCGTACTGGGTTCGGTGGGCGAGCCCATCAATCCCGAAGCCTGGGAGTGGTTTCATCGGGTCATCGGCAATTCCAAGTGTCCTATCGTCGACACCTGGTGGCAGACCGAGACTGGCGGCATCATGATCGCACCCTTGCCCGGCGCCACCGATCTCAAGCCGGGTTCCGCCACCTTGCCCTTCTTCGGCGTGGTGCCGGCGGTCGTCGATAATGAAGGCAACCTGCTCGAGGGCGCCACCGACGGCAACCTGGTGATTCTGGACTCCTGGCCGGGCCAGGCCCGCTCCATCTGGGGCGATCACGAACGCTTCGTCCAGACCTACTTCTCCACCTATCAGGGCATGTACTTCACCGGTGACGGCTGTCGTCGCGACGAAGACGGCTATTACTGGATCACCGGTCGCGTCGATGACGTTCTCAACGTCTCCGGTCACCGCATGGGCACCGCCGAGATCGAATCCTCGCTGGTGGCCCACGATGCCGTGGCCGAGGCCGCCGTGGTCGGCTTCCCGCACGACATCAAGGGGCAGGGCATTTACATCTATGTCACCCTGACCGATGGCGTGGACCCGAGCGATGAGCTCAAGAAAGAGTTGACCCAATGGGTGCGTAAGGATATCGGCCCGATTGCCTCGCCGGACGTTATTCAATGGGCGCCGGGATTGCCGAAGACCCGCTCCGGCAAGATCATGCGTCGAATCCTGCGCAAGATCGCCGCTAACGAGTGCGAGGGCCTGGGTGACACCAGTACGCTGGCTGACCCGTCGGTGGTCGATGAGTTGATTGAGCATCGCGCCAACCGCTGAGGTTCCTCTTCAGGGGGAAGGACACTCCCGCGCATGTCGGCTCGCCTTGCGAGCTACCGGAGGGCGCGCCAGCTTGTCCTTCCTCCTTCCTGTCGCCGGCCCGTGTGGCCGGTTTTTTGTGCCCGGCGTTGCCGCGCAGCGGTAATCCAGACGTTGACATGGATCACGGCCGTTGCCGCCGCGCTTTCAAGCGCTTGGGTATCGCTTTGTGCATGGGGTAACATGCCAGACCAACAGCACTATCCCAGTGGCGGCCACCCGCCCGCTGCTTGAGGAACCGGAGGACAATCCATGGCCTATGCCCAGAAATTCATCGTTGCCGATGATCATCCGCTGTTCCGTGCAGCCCTGACCCAGGCTCTCCGACAGCTGGCACCCCAGGCCGAGATCGTGGAATCCGACACCATGGCAGCCACGACCGAGGTGGTGACGCGACATCCGGATGCCGACCTGATCCTGCTCGATCTCCACATGCCCGGTGCCCATGGGTTTTCCGGCTTGATCCAATTGCGCGGCCAGACGCCAGATATTCCCGTGGCGGTGGTGTCGGGTAGCGATGAGCCATACGTGGTTCGCCGCGCCATCGATTACGGCGCCTCGGGTTTCATCCCCAAATCATCGTCGCTTCAGCTGATCGCCGAGGCAGTGGGTGAGATTCTTGACGGCGAGGTATGGCTGCCGGCAGAGCTCGCCGCGACGCTGGGTGAATCCAACGAGGAAGAGTCCCGCTTCGCCGAGTCGATTGCCTCGCTGACGCCTCAGCAATTCCGCGTTCTCAATATGTTGACCGAGGGCCTGCTCAACAAGCAGATTGCCTACGAGCTCAACGTCTCCGAGGCGACCATCAAGGCTCACGTGACGGCCATCCTGCGCAAGCTCGGTGTGCATTCCCGCACCCAGGCGGTCATTGCCGCGCAGAAGCTCGAGGTCGAGCCGCCAAAGGTGGAATCCTGAGTCGGCTCAGGCGCTGTAAGCCATAAGCTTTAAGCCATAAGCAAAGAGCCCCACTGACCAGGCGTCCGTGGGGCTTTGCTTTTCATGGCGTCGTGCTTTGTTGCTTGAGCTTAGAGCTTCCAGTTAAGCCCTAGTCGCCCGACTCGCCTGCAGAGTGCGGGTGAGCAGTGCGCGCAGGGCTGCCGGCCGTACCGGCTTGAGCAGCAGATGATAGCCGCTGCGCTTGACTTCCTCGGCGACCTCCTCGGTGCGGTCAGCGGTAATCACGATGCCCGGTACCGCACCGCTGAGCCGTTCGGCCAAGGCGTCGAGGGCCATCAGCCCGGTGACTTCGTTGTCTAGATGGTAGTCGGCGAGGATGGCATCGGGGTCTACCTCAAGATGGCGAAGCTCGGACTTGGCGCCGCCGATGGAGGTGGCGGTAAAGACCTCGCAGCCCCAGCCGGAAAGCATAGCCTTCATGCCTTCGAGAATTAGTGTCTCGTTATCGATACACAGAATCCGGGTGCCAGCGAGCTTGTTGCCGGCTCGCCTCGGGGTCGCCTCCTCGCTCTGCTGAGCCGCGCTGCGTGGTGCGACCACCGGCACGGTGACCGAAAACATGGTGCCTTGCCCCTCGCGTGAGCGAATACGGATCGGGTGATCGAGTACTCGGCTCATGCGATCGGCAATCGAGAGTCCGAGCCCCAGCCCTTTTTCGCTCTCCTTGTGTCGCGAGGCCTGATCGAGGCGGCGAAATTCCTGGAAGATTTCGCTCTGCTTGGAGGCCGGGATGCCCGGGCCGCTATCCCACACCTCGATGGAAAGTCGCTCGCCGAGGCGTCGGCAACCGAGCAGTACGCGGCCCTCCTGAGTGTAGCGAATGGCGTTGGACAGGAAGTTCTGAACGATCCGGCGCAGCATTTGCGGATCGCTGTCGACCCAGGCGCGAGTGGGGACTACCACCAGGTCGAGCCCTCGGTCCTCGGCCATCACTTCGAATTCGGCGCGCAGCGGGTGGAAGATATCGGCGAGGGCGAAATGGTTGCGTCGAGGCGTCAAGGCGCCGGCATCGAGCTTGGAGATGTCGAGCAGGGTGCCGAGCAGTTCTTCAGCCGCCTGAAGCGAATTGTCGATATGGCCGATGGTGCGTTTCATATCGACGGCAGCGCTTTCATAAGCCAGGGCCGAGGTAAACAGCCTGGCGGCATTGAGGGGTTGCAGCAGATCGTGGCTGGCGGCTGCCAGGAAACGAGTCTTGGACGCATTGGCGTCCTCGGCCAACTGCTTTGCCTGGCGTAGCGCGAGTTCGGCTTCGGCGCGAACGCGGTTTTCCTGTCGCAAGGCAGCGTTGGCCTCCGAGAGTGCCTGGGTGCGTTCGCGCACGCGCTCCTCGAGTGTCTCGTTGGTCTCCTTGAGGGCTATCTCCGCCGACCGGCGCTCGGTGATGTCCTGGTAGAGGGCAAAGAAGCCCAGGATGGCACCGTTGTCGCCGAAGTGGGGCGTATAGGTTACCAGCATGTAGTGGGTTTTGTCGGCGAGAGGCAGCGACACCTCGAAGCTGACACGTTCCCCGGCCAGCGCACGATCGATCCAGGGCGCACGATGGCGCAACATCTCGTCAGAGATCACCTCATCGATCTGCTTGCCGATCACTACGTTGCGGTCGATACCGAAAGCCTGTTCATAGGCCCGGTTGGTAAAGAGATAACGGCACTCCTTGTCGAAGTAGGCGATCAGTGCCGGTACGTTATCGGTGTAGATGCGGATGTTGTTTTCTGAGCGGATCAGCGCTTCCTCGATGCGCTTCTGCTGGGTGATGTCCTGATAGGTGTAGACGAAGCCACCGCCGGGCATGGGATTGCCCTGCACTTCCAGCACGCTGCCGTCTTGGCGATAGCGCACGTAGCGGTGAGGGTGCCCCGCGCGAATGTTGTCGATCAACAGCTGCACATGCTCCTCGGGGTCGCCGGGCCCGTATTCGCCGTTGTGGGCGTTGTAGCGGAAGATGCGATCGATGGGCGCGCCGACCCGGATCAGGTGGTCGGGAAAGCGGAACAGCTCCAGATAGCGCTGGTTCCAGACCACCAAGCGCAGGTTCTGGTCGACGACACTGATGCCTTGGTTGATATTTTCGATGGTTGCTTGAAGCAGGGCACGGTTGAATTCGAGTACCTGGGAAGCCTCGTCGACGATGGAAATGACGTCGGAGATGCCGATGCCTCGCCCTTGCAGGGCCGAGTTGACAACGATGCGTGCCGAAGAGGCCCCAAGTACCGAGGCGAGAAAGCGCTCGGTGAACTGGATGATGTCGATGGAGGCTCGGGTGCCGTTCTCGAGGGGCTTCGCCGTGCGCCGGGCATAGTCCTCAAAGGCTCGGTTGACCTGCTCTGCTCCAAGGAAGCGCTCACAGAGTACCTTGAGGTCACCCACGGTAGTGGCACCGGTCCAGGGGCGGTTTACCGAGGTCTGGCGGGTCTCGACGCTGTCGACGAACAACGAGGCCTGAATGCGCTCTACGACCCGCTGTGGGGTCATCTGGGAGACAAAGATGTAGCAGAACAGGTTGACCCCCAACGATAACATCACGCCATGGGTGAAGCTGTCGCCGACGTTGAGACCGAACAGCGAAGTCGGGGCCAGCCAGGCGAGTCCCAGCGGACCGCCATTGGCCCAGGTCTCGGGCAAAACACCGGCCCCGATCATCGCAGGCATCAACAGGCTGTAGGCCCAGATGGCGAAGCCGGCATTCATGCCTACGACCACCCCCAGCCGGTTGCCGCGCTTCCAGTAGAGGCCCCCGATCAGCGCCGGGGCGAACTGGGCCGCAGCGGCGAAGGAG
Organism: Halomonas jincaotanensis; assembly: GCF_018448785.1. Taxonomy (GTDB): domain Bacteria; phylum Pseudomonadota; class Gammaproteobacteria; order Pseudomonadales; family Halomonadaceae; genus Halomonas; species Halomonas jincaotanensis. Next base: position 51,091 of record NZ_JAHCLU010000016.1, read on the forward strand.
AGCATGCCGATGGAGGCAAGCGACGCGAATTCTCCGATTAACTGGTAGAACCCATAGGCCATGGCGAGGACAGCGGCGATGGTGACTCGCCGTGCACGCAGCACCAGCCGCCCGTAGTCGCGCGCCTTGGTATCGAACCAGCGCAGCCGGAACAGTGCCGGAATGACGATTTCGTTAGAGATCATGATTGAAACCGCTACGGCAGCCACGATAACCATGCCGGTGGCTGCCGAGAAGCCGCCGATGAAGGTCAGCAGGGTCAGCCATTGATTGTTAGCTGCCATGGGCAGCGCCAGTACGTAGGTGTCTGGCTCGACATTACTGCCGGCGAACACCGTCAGGCCCGCGGCGGCCAGCGGCAGCACGAAGAACGCGAATGCCAGCAAATAAAGCGGGAAAAGCCAGCGCGCCTTGGTAGCGTCATCTCGGTGGGTGTTTTCCACGACCGCGATATGAAACTGTCGCGGCAAGCAGAGGATCGCCAGCATGGCGAGCAGTGTCTGGGCCCAGAAGCTCTGACCGAAGTCCTGGTGGGCCAGCTGGTTCTGGAGTTCCAGCAGTGCCTCGGCGCGGCCCAGTAGGTCGCCCAGGCCATCGAACATGCCCCAGGTGACATACGCGCCGAGCGCCAGGAAAGCGATCAGCTTGACCAGCGATTCGAAGGCCACGGCTTGAATCAAGCCTTCATGGTGTTCGGTGGCGTCGGCATGACGGGTACCGAAGAGAATGGCGAAGGCCGCCATGACCAGCGCCACGAAGAAGGCGGTATCGCCGAATAGCGGCGCCCGGATCATGTCGGCATCGTCGGTGAGTACGCTGAACGATGTCGAGACCGCTTTCAGTTGCAGGGCGATGTAGGGCAGCGTGCCGATCAGGGCGACCAGGCTGGCGAAGGCTGCCAGCGACTGGGTCTTACCGTATCGCGAGGCGATGAAGTCGGCGATCGAGGTAACGTTCTGGTGCTTGGCCACGCGGATCATCTTGGTCAGCACGGGCCAGAACAGCAAAAAGGTGAGAATCGGCCCCACGTAGATGCTCGCGAAGGACCAGCCCGCAGTCGCGGCTTGCCCCACTGCGCCATAGAACGTCCATGACGTGCAGTAGATCGCCAGTGCCAGGCTGTAGATCACCGGACGCCGGCGGCTGGCGCCATGCTCGCGGGCTTGACGGTCGCCACGCCAGGCGATGCCGAACAGCACGGCAATGTAGGTCAGCGAGACGAGGATCAATAACCAGCCAGCGAACATGCAATTCTCCTTTTGGGTGCCTGCATTCTAGGGGAATGCGAGCGGAGAGGGCAGTAGCGGCCGGCGATGGTGTCGTGCTATTTCTGCTGACAGACGACCTGAAAGAGGTGATCCGTTTCCGTGAACGTCTGCATTGCCTCGGTTCGCGGACGTGGTGGTTCGCCGGCAAGTGGGACGGTTTCACGAGAGGTGCAGTTCATCAGATAGGCCTGGTGGGTGACCTGATCCACGTATTCCTTCTTGAAACGATAGCGTCGGTATTGGACCAGTCGCTGGCCGTCTGCCTGGCCAGTTATCAGATCGTCCTGGTCGACGACGCTGAAGGCGATGGTCATCGGAAAGGCATATGTCCAGGGACGCCAGAAGGCCTGTCCCTTTTCGACATCTACCACCTTAGCTGAATCGGGTAGCTGGGCCTGCTTGTGGTTGAACCAGGAATATTCATGGTTGATCTGGTAGGCCAGCATGCCCAGCCCGGCGCACACCGGGACAATCCAGCGCGGTAGTCGCTTGCCACTAACGAGACGGAGCACAAGCCCGACCCCTGCCGCGCCCAGTCCAGCAAATACTGCGGCGATGAGGTGCCATATCATAAATCATTCTTCCTGAAAGCAATCGGGCTTCCTGATGGAAGCCCGATTGGATGTTGATTCCACAACGCAGACGGTCTGTGTCAGGAATCCATTATCGCTTAATGATCAAGCGCAGTACCAGCACCTTTCGGGTAGCGCACGCTTTCCACCAGATCCTGAATTTCCTGCGGAGGCTCCTCGGTAACGCTGGAAACGGCGAAGGCAACGGCGAAGTTGATCATCGCACCTACCGCACCGAAGGAGAGCGGGGAAATACCCAGTATCCAGTTTTCCTGGGTATTGGCGAGCATCTCGGTGCCCGGAACGAAGAACCAGCCCAGGTAGGTGAAGATGTAGAGCAGGGTGGCGAGCAGGCCAGAGAGCATGCCGGCAACCGCGCCCTTGTTGTTCACCCGCTTGGAGAAGATCCCCATCATCAATACCGGGAACAGTGATGCACCGGCGATACCGAAGGCCAGGGCTACCGTTTGAGCCGCGAACCCGGGTGGGTTCAGGCCTAGATAGGTCGCCAGCAGGATGGCGCCCCCCATGGAGATACGGGCGGCCAACATCTCGCCTTTTTCGGAAATCTTCGGGTTGATCATCGTCTTGATCAAGTCATGACTGATTGCCGAGGAGATCGCCAACAGCAGACCAGCTGCCGTGGACAGGGCTGCCGCGATACCGCCTGCGGCAATCAGACCGATGACCCAGGGTGGCAGGTTGGCGATTTCCGGGTTGGCAAGCACCAGGATGTCGTTATTAACGTCCAGTTCGCTGCCCTCCCATCCCTGTGCTTCGGCGGTATCGGCGAAGTCGTCACTAGCGTCGTTATAGACCTGGATGCGGCCATCGTTATTCAGGTCGGTATAGGTGATAAGCCCGGTCTCTTCCCAGGTCCTGACCCACTCGGGGCGCTCTTCGTAAAGAATCGGATTGTCGATGGCCTCGTCATAGTTTTCGACCTGGCCGGCCATATCCGGATAGACCGTGGTCAGCAGGTTCAGGCGCGCCATGGAACCGACGGCGGGAGCGGTCAGATACAGCAGGGCAATGAACACCAGTGCCCAGCCGGCAGACCAACGTGCATCGGCCACCTTGGGAACGGTAAAGAAACGGATGATGACGTGCGGCAGGCCTGCGGTACCGACCATCAGCGACATGGTAAACAGCACCATGTTCAGCTTGTTGTCGACATCGGCCGTGTAGTCTCTGAAGCCTAGCGCATTGACCACTTCATCCAGTTTTGTCAGCAGTGGCACACCCGATTCGGTGTGGGTGCTGAACATACCGAACATCGGGATGGGGTTGCCGGTCAGCTCCAAGGCGATGAAGACCGCTGGAATGGTGTAGGCAATGATCAGCACCACATACTGGGCCACTTGGGTATAGGTAATGCCCTTCATGCCGCCGAATACCGCATAGAGGAACACGATGAAGGCTGCAATCCAGATGCCCCAGGTGTTGCTGACCTCCAGAAAGCGCGAGAAAGCCACCCCGGCACCGGTCATTTGACCGATGACGTAGGTGACCGACGCCACAACCAGGCAGATAACCGCGACCAGACGCGCGGTATTGCTGTAGAAGCGGTCACCGATGAAGTCGGGCACAGTAAACTTGCCGAACTTGCGCAGGTAGGGCGCAAGCAGCATCGCCAGGATGACGTAGCCACCGGTCCAGCCCATCAGGAAGGTCGAGTTGGCATAACCACCCGAGGCCAGCAGGCCTGCCATGGAGATGAAGGAGGCAGCAGACATCCAGTCGGCCGCTGTCGCCATGCCGTTGGTAATCGGATGCACACCGCCACCAGCGACATAAAAATCCTTGGTCGATCCGGCTCGCGCCCAGATCGCGATGCCGATATACAAGGCGAACGAGGCGCCCACGAACAATAGGTTGATCGCAAATTGACTCATGCTGGCTTACTCCCCCAGGCCGAACTTTTTATCGAGCCGATTCATTTTCCATGCGTAAAAGAAAATGATGCAGATGAAGGTCAGGATCGAGCCCTGCTGGGCGAACCAGAAGCCCAGATCCGTTCCTCCAACGGGGATACCCGCCAGCAGCGGGCGCAGCAGGATGGCAAAGCCGTAGGACACCAGCGCCCAGACGGCTAGGCAACCTCCTATCAGGCGCTTATTCGCCTTCCAGTATGCATCAGCATTAGATGTGTCTTCAGCCATCGTGTTGCTCTCCATTTTTTTTCGGGATGATTACTTGAACCGTTAATCGGCGGACTCACCAGGGCAATTGCGCGTATACATGGTCATTTCTTCTCGCCGACATGGTGCCCGCGTATCGGGCTGCTTATCGGGTGACGAGACGTCTTGTCGACGTGCGATTGCCCCTGAGTTTCACACTGCTGAATAGTGGGCAATGAGTGCCCAAAATAAATCCCAGACTTTGGTATCATGAGAAAAAGGTTAATCGTCTTCGCTCCTGGTAACTCCTTTTTAATCAATAGGATAAAATTTTATTGTATCGTTATGCCCGGTTTTTTTGTGAGGAGACATTGGACGATTGTCTAGGCACCAGACGCGCCGGTGAGTGTTACCTTTCGTGAGGCTTCAGCCAATGGTCTAACACCAACAAATAGGACGATCGTCTAGCTTCTTTCCTGAAACACGACTTTGCTATCGTGAAATCTTCGCGGCTGTGATCTCCCGCTATCCCCTTGGGGTCCTGACGGCCGCCTAACGAGGACACCCCCATGGTCGAGGTCGATCTCTCCCAGCCGCCTTTCACCTTTCTCGACGAGGAGGGGCGCGAGCGTATCCGTAGTGGCATTGACTTGGCCTATTTCGATCGCGACGAGATCATTCTCGAAACGGGCCAGCCCGGGGAGTACGTCTTCATTATTCACAAGGGTGAAGTCGCGGAGCTGGATCCTACCCTGCCCAGCAACCAGTCACGCATTGGCCACTACACTGCCGGCGATCTTTTCGGTGCCATCAGCATCATCAACGGTAAAAGCCGCTACCGTTTTCGTGCCGAGCAGGAGAGTCTCTGTTACCTCTTGCCCAAGGGGCTATTCCTGCAATTATGTGATGACTATCCTCCTTTCAATGAATTCTTCCGTCAGACGCTATCCCACAAGGCGCGTCTGCTGACCGAGCAGCGTGCCGAGGGTGGCGTGACCATGGCAGGTTTCATGCTTGCCAAGGTGAGTGAATGCATGCGTGAGCCGCTTTGTGTTGGCGAGACGGCCACTATTACCGAGGCGGTGACTACCTTGCACGAGAGTCATGCCGACAGTCTGCTGGTGGAAAGCCAGCGGGGGGCCGGTATGATCACCAAGACCGACCTGCTCAACGCCCTCGTGCTGCAAGGGTTGGCGCAGGACAGTCCGGTTCAGAGCATTGCCCATTTCGAGCTGGTCAGCGTGGCGCCAGAACAGTATCTGTTCGAAGTGCTGGTCCTGATGACTCGCTTCAAGGTGGAACGGGTGGTGGTCATCGACCGGAAGCGTCCGGTGGGCGTCGTGGAAATCACTGATGTACTCAGTTTCTTTTCCAGTCGTAGTTATGTCGTTACTCTGCAGGTCGAGCAGGCCAACAGCCTCGAGGCATTGGCCGCCGCCAGTCGGCGAACCCCCGAGCTGGTGAAGGCGCTAATGGCCCAGGGGGTCAACCTGCGCTTCGCCATGGGCCTGCTCTCGGCACTGAACGGTCGCATCATGAGCAAGGCGTGGAGCTTTGTGATCGATGAGCGCTACCACGCTGACAGCTGCCTGATGGTGATGGGTAGCGAAGGGCGCGGTGAGCAGATCCTCAAGACTGACCAGGATAATGGCCTGGTTCTCGCCGATGATGTGGATTGGCCCGACTGCGCCGAGCAAATGCAGCAGCTGACCGAAACGCTGATCAAGCTGGGGTATCCGCCCTGTCCCGGCAATATCATGGTTTCCAACCCCGAGTGGGTTGCCACCGAGAGCGAATGGCGAGCCCGCATCGCTCACTGGGCGGCGACACGCGATGGCGATAGCCTGATGAAACTCGCCATCATGCTCGATTCGCATGCCGTCGCCGGCAATCCGATACTGCTTGACCGGGTGCGCGAGGAGCTCTTCGAGCGCTGCTCGCGAGACGAGATTCTGCTGTCTTATTTCGCGCGTACTACCCTGCGGTTCTCGACGCCTTTGACGCTGTTCGGCTCCCTGAAGAAGCAGCAGCACGGTATCGATATCAAGAAAGGGGGAATTTTTCCTATTGTTCACGGCGTGCGCACGCTGGCGATGGAGCGCCGTATTCACGTCACCTCGACGCTGGAACGCCTCGACGCCCTAGCGGAAGACGGGCGCCTGAAGCGTGACTTTGCCGACGATCTAGGTGAGGCCCTGTCGTTATTCACGGAGCTCAGGCTCAGGCAACAGCTGGCCCGTATCGACGATGCCCAGGGCGACAGTAACAACCCCGATCGTGTCGTGGTGCAAGAACTGTCGTCCCTGGAGCGCGACCTGCTTCGCGAAGCTCTGCATATCGTCAAGGATTTCAAGCAGCGTCTCTCGCACCGCTATCACCTGGAATATTCATGAGACGTCACTATCGGCCGTCAGAAGGCGATCACTGGCCGGCGATTAGGACGACAAGGAGCGCGTAGATGCTGAAGATACTGCGTCGGGCTGCCGACCGACGCCGCCAGGCGGGTGGAGATTACGCCTGGCTGTTTCACCCCTATACCGGTGATGAGCTGGTGGTCATCGATTGCGAGACGACCGGAATCGATACGCGTCGCGCCGAGTTGGTATCGCTTGCGGCGGTCAAGATTCGCGATGATCGGGTGCTCACCAGCGACTCACTCGATCTGCGTCTGTCACGTCCCGCGAGCCTCAGCGGCGATTCGATCCGCATTCATGGCCTGCGCGGCGTTGATCTGATGGATGGCGAGACGGTCGGGTCTGCACTCACCAGTTTTCTCGACTTCATTGGCAATCGCCCCCTGGTGGGTTGGCATCTGGGTTTCGATCTGGCGATTCTCAATCGTGAACTACGTCCGCGCTTTGGTTTCGAGCTGCCCAATGCCGGCATCGATGTGGCCCAGACCTATGCCCGCCAGCTTCGTCGCGGCCACCCCGAGGTTGAGCCTCGCCTGTGCTTCGAACGGGTCGCCGAGACGCTCGGAGTGCCGGTAATGGGGCGCCACACCGCACTGGGCGATGCCGTGACCACTGCACTAATTTACTTGCGCCTGGAACGCGGCGCCATGCTGTCTAAACGCAGTTCTTGAGACACCACTCACACGCCTTGTGGCGGCCAGAGTGGGGCTCACGTCGCCAGCGAGCGGCGGCGATGATAGGATAAGCGCCCACCATTTCCAGCCGCTCTGGCAGTGAACCGACCATGCAAGATGCCCTGAACTTCGATCCTCGCTCCATTGACTCACGATCTCCCTGCGACGAGAAACCTGTGACCCGGGACGGCCTCGACCCTGGCAAGAGTCGCAGTGAGTTCAACAAGCTGCAGAAGCGTCTGCGGCGGCAGGTGGGGCATGCCATCATCGATTACGATATGATTCGTGAAGGCGATCGGGTGATGGTCTGCTTGTCCGGTGGAAAGGACAGCTACACCTTGCTGGAGATCCTGCGCAACCTTCAGCGCAACGCGCCGGTCAGTTTCTCGCTGGTGGCCGTGAATATGGACCAGAAGCAGCCGGGCTTTCCCGAACATGTACTGCCCGAGTATCTCGAGGGAATCGGTGCCGAGTACCATATCCTGGAGCGCGATACCTACACGGTGGTCAAGGAGAAGACACCCGAGGGCAAGACGACCTGCGCGCTATGTTCGCGACTGCGTCGAGGGTCGCTCTATGGTTTCGCCCAAGACATCGGGGCGACCAAGATTGCGCTCGGTCATCACCGGGAGGATATCCTCGAGACACTATTTCTCAACCTATTCTTTGGCGGCAGCCTCAAGGCGATGCCACCGAAGCTGCTTTCCGACGACGGACGTAACATTGTTATCCGGCCGCTGGCCTATTGTCGCGAGGCGGATATTGCCGAGTTCGCGCGGCTGATGGAGTTCCCGATCATTCCCTGCAATCTTTGCGGCTCCCAGCCCAACCTGCAGCGCCAGGTCGTCAAGGAAATGCTGGCGGAGTGGGAAAAGGCGCACCCCGGACGATTGGAAAGCATGTTCAAGGCGGTGACTCAGGTCGCCCCGTCACAACTTGCCGATCGAGATCTGTTCGACTTTGCGGGTCTCGAAGACAAACAGGCCCGCATGCAGGCCGACAGGATCGATATTGTCAACGCTCTGAAGCATTAGTCAGGCAATGACCGCAAACCAAGATCGATTAGTGAGCGCAAGGCGAGTCGACGCCTTGTTCATCTGCGACGCGGCTCAAGCTATCCAGGTCGAGGATATGCACCTCACGCCCCGAGACAGCCACTAGGGTCTGTCGCTGGAAACGGTTAAGGATTCGGCTCACGGTTTCCACCGCAAGCCCCAGATAATTGCCGATATCGGCGCGAGACATCGAGAGGCGAAAGCTATAGGGCGAGTAGCCACGGCGCCGGAAACGCTCGGATAAACTCACCAGGAATGAGGCCAAGCGTTGATCCGCGGTCTTGCGTGAGAGCAGCCGCATCATGCGGCGGTCGTCACGCAGTTCCTTGCTCATGGTGCGAAAAAGCTGGCCCCGCAGCTCGGGAATCTCCTGGGAGAGTGAGTCCAGGCGATCGAAAGGGATCTCGCAGACGGTGGTGGTTTCCAGCGCGATCACCGAGCCTGGATAGCGTGCCTCGTCGATGCCGTCCAGGCCGACCAGTTCGCTGGGCAAGTAGAAGTTGGTTAGCTGATCCTCGCCGCAGCCTTCCGTGGTCACCTGTTTGAGGCTGCCGGAGCGAACCGCGTAGAGGCTGGTGAAGGGCACGTCCTGCAGGAACAACGCCTCACCCTTCTTGAGCGGTGTACGCCGACGAATGATGGCGTCGAACTGGTCCATGTCGGGAAATTCGAGGGCCAGTGGCAGGCAAAGCGAGCTGAGGCTGCAAGTCTGACAACGCGCCTCGTTGAGCATGGAGCGCTGCTTGTCGGCGGTGGTATCAGGCATGCTCATTCTCTCCCGTTCTCCTTGAAACTTCGGCTGCCCCTTATGGGGATGGCGTTTCCGCGCAGCAGAGCATTCCTGGTTGATCGAGATCAAGTAATGATTTGATCTCGATCAAGAACAGTCTAGAAGATTTCCCGGCTACCGTCGCGCTTGCATCAGCCGTGTGCGTGGTTGGGCATAAGCGACCAGAGCTGCCAGAGGGCGAAGGCAATGATCGTCAGGGCGGCGAGGCTGCGCGTGGCCGGGTGGCGAATCAGCGTGCCGAGCTGGCGGGCAGCGAATCCCGTGGCGAGCAGCGCGGGCAGCGTGCCCAGGCCGAAGGCGCCCATCAGTGCCGCCCCATGCAGCGGGTCGGCCACAGCGAGGCTCCAGGCCAGCATGGAGTAGACCAACCCGCAGGGCAGCCAGCCCCAGACGGCGCCCAAGGCGATTGCCTGGGGTACCTTGACCACTGGCATCAGCCGCCGGCCCACCGGCTCCAGGTGCCGCCACAGGCGCCGGCCGACGGCCTCGACCTTGAGCAGGCCCTTCCACCAGTTGGCGATATACAGCGCCATCAGGATCAGCATCACTGCGGCCAGGCCCTGGAGCACCAATCGGGCAGCGGGGGTGATGGCGACCAGCGTTCCTAGTGTGGCGACCAGCGCTCCAGCCGTCATGTAGCTTGCGATGCGGCCAAGGTTATAGCCGAGCAGCAAGCCGGTGAGCCGCGCGGGATGGCGCATGCTGGGCGGTACGGCGAAGGTCAGAGCACTCATGATGCCACCACACATGCCGATGCAGTGGGCGCCGCCGAGCAGGCCAAAGACGAACGCCGCGGCCAGGGGCGAGAGGTCGAGGCCTGTGGGGTCCATCAGGTGTCGCGATCCGGCTTGGGTCGATCTTTACCGAGACTAGCCGTATCGGTGCTGGCTCGAGAGGTGTCTTGAGTGTCTTCGGCGTCGTCGCTGTCAGGTTGCTGTCGGCGCTGGCGTGCCTCCGGGGGCAGGTCGTTCTCGTCCTCGTCGAAGAGAATGCGATAGGCGGGCCCCTCGAGGTCGTCGAACTGGTCATGCTTTACTGCCCAGAAGAACGCCCACACGGCTAGCCCCAGCAGTATCAGCGACAAGGGAATCAGCAAATAAAGGATGCTCATGCATTCACCAGGCGTGGGCGCGGCTCGGCAGGTGGTGGCGCGACGCGAAAGCGGGTCAGGCGCAGGGCGTTGCCGACCACGACCAGAGAGCTTGCCGACATGCCGATGGCTGCCAGCCAGGGCGGTACGATGCCGATGGCGGCCAGTGGCAATGCCGTGGCGTTATAGCAGACCGACCAGACGAGGTTTTGACGGATGATGCGCCGGGTGGCCCGGCTGATCTCGATGGCCTCGACGATACGCATGAGCCGGGGGCCGAGCAAGACCGCATCGGCGCTGGTCCGGGCGAGATCGGTGGCGTCGTTCATGGCAATGGAGACATCGGCGCCAGCGAGGATCGGCACGTCATTGATGCCGTCGCCGACCATCGCCACCGTCTCGCCCAGCGCCTGGCGATGACGGATATGCTCGAGCTTGTCCTCAGGGCCGGTGCAGGCCTGCCAGGTGTCGAGCCCCAGCCGGTCGGCCAATGGGCGGACCGCTATGGCGGTGTCGCCAGAGAGCAGCTCGACCTCCAGGCCCTGCGCCTTCAGGGCAGCAATGGCCTGTGCAGCATCCTCGCGCAGCGGGTCCGTGAGGCCAAACCAGGCGCGCGGCTCGCCGGCTTCGGCGAGCAGTAGCCACTGTCCCTCGCCGGGTGGCGCGGGCGGGGCGTCGGGCACCGCGAAGTCCGGCTTGCCAAGGCGCCAGGTCTGGCCTTCGAATTCGCCCTGAAGGCCCTGGCCGGTAACGCTGGTGACATTGCGGGCTCGCCGCGCTGACGCTTTCCAGGGGTGAAAGGCACGGGCGATGGGGTGTTCGGAGTGCGCCTCAAGGGCGGCCGCCAGGGCGCGGGCTTCGTCGCTCGCCAGGTCCCCCAGGGGACGAGTCTCCGCCAGCAGCATCTCGCCACGTGTCAGGGTGCCGGTCTTGTCGAAGATCACTCGGTCGAGCTGTGAGAGCGTCTCGATGGCATTGGCTCGGGTGACCAGTACGCCACGACGGCGCAGCTGGCCGTGGCCGGCGGTCAGCGCCGTGGGAGTCGCCAGGGCCAGGGCGCAGGGGCAGGTCACCACCAGGACCGAGAGCGTGACCCAGAGTACCCGTGTCGGGTCGATGAACCACCAGGCGATGGCGACCCCCACGGTAACCAGCAATAACCGCAGCACGAACAGGTGCGCCATGCGGGCGGCGAGCTGGGCAATACGCGGACGGCTGGCAAAGGCGCGGTCGGTGAGATCGACGATGCCGGCGATACGGGCGTCGCGTCCGGCATGTGTGACGCGCACCACCAGCGGGCTCTCGACGTTCTGGCTGCCCCCGGTGACGAGGTCCCCGGCCCGGCGCGTCACCGGCAGCGTTTCGCCGGTGAGCATGGACTCATCGAGGCTCGACTCGCCGCTTTCGATCACCCCGTCGGCCGGTACGCCATGGCCGGGCTTGACTAGCACCCGGTCGCCGGCGACCAGTTCGCTGGCCGGCAGGATGCGCTCCTCGTCCTCGGCGGTCAGTCGTGTTGCCGAGAGCGGCAGGGCGCCCGAGAGCGCATTGCCGGTGTGGCCGCTGCGGCGCCGGGCGCGAGCTTCCACGTAACGCCCAAACAGCAGGAAGAAGGTGAACATGGCCACCGAATCGAAGTAGACCTCGCCGGTGCCACTGATGACGGCATAGCCGCTGGCCAGATAGGCGCCGCCGATGGCCAGCGAAACCGGAACGTCCATGCCCATCACCCGGGTGCGCAGGTCGCGGGCAGCGTTACGAAAGAAGGGCTGGGCCGAGAACAGCACCACCGGAGTCGCCAAGGCGAAGGATAGCCAGTGGAACAGGGCGTGAAAATCGGCGCTGAGCTCGCCGGGGTCGGACACGTAGATCGGGATGGAAAACATCATGACCTGCATCATTCCAACGGCGGCGACAATCAGCCGGCGTACGGTCATGCGTTCTTCATGCTGCAGGCGCTGTTGTGCCTGGTCGGGCTCGTAGGGCTGGGCCGGATAGCCGATGGCGGCCATTTCGGCGAGCAGGCGCGACAGCTTGAGACGCTGTGGGTCCCAGCTGATGCGCACCCGATGGTGGGTCAGGTTGACCGCGCTGGTGTCGACCCCCTCCAGCGCGTTGAGACGGTGCTCGATCAGCCAGGCACACGCCGCGCAGGTGATGCCGTCGACCGCCAGGGTGGCCTGGACCCGCCCCTCGGCACCGGCCTCGGGATGAACGAAGCGGCGCTGCAACCCCGGGTCGTCGAAAACCGCCCAGGTGTCGGCATCGGCGGCCTGGCGATCCTCGGGGCGTTCGGGAAGTTCGGTGCGAAAGCGGTAGTAGCTGCCCAGTCCACCGTCGACAATAGCGTGAGCCACCGCCTCGCAGCCGGGGCAGCACAGCGGATGGCGCTGCTCGTCGAAGGTGATCGACCAGGGCGCCCCATCGGGCACCAGGCTGCCACAGTGATAGCACTCTGGGGTCGCGGTGGCGGCAGGGGCTGGGGAAGATGTGATGGTCATTGTCGCTCGGTCAGGGGCGCCACTCATCAGGCGTCGGCCGCGCGTCCCGGGGTCAGAGCAACTTCACTTTCATCGGGAAAGCGGCCTTCGCCGACCAGACGCCAGGCGGGTGTTTCCTGGTCAGGCTGAAGCTGCAGATACCAGCGGTAGCGGAAATTGTCGGGCGCCTGGCCCAGGTAGCGACCCTCGCGTACGTGCTCCAGGATCAGTTCCTGGTCGCGGTCGGCCTCGGTGGGAAAGATGAACTTGAGCATCAGGCGCTCCGGGCGGTCGTTGCCCGTCAGGTCGAGCACCACATCGCTGGTCATGGGGTCGATGCGTAGTGTGGCGGCTAGGTTGAGGTCGGCGGCGTGTTGTTGCTTGGCCAGCACCATGTTGATCGCCTTGCCATGCTCGTAGTAATCCTCCTGGACCATGCCGTCGAAGGAGCGAACCGAGAGCACCGCGAAGCTTGTGCTGACGACAATGGACGACAGTAACAGGCCGATCAGGAACCAGGGCCAGAACTGCTTGTACCAAGGCTGGGGGGAGGGGGGGGATGAACTCATCAGCGGGTTTCTCCCAGAAAGCGGCTTTCCTGCTCGATCGAGATGTCGTCGTTCACGGCCTCGAGGCGCATCAGGATTTCCTGGCTGGGAAGCGCGAGCGCCTCGGGGTCTACTCTGGCCTCGACGACCAGCTGGCGTGCCTCCCCGGCGGGTACGCTGATCCGGTCGGTGTCCAGTGTCAGTCCCGGTAACCCCGAGACGCTTAGCCGATAGTCATGGTCCTGGTTGTCCAGGTTGCGAACCGTGAGGGTGTAGACATTGCTGATCTGGCCGTCACGCGTCGTCTGGAAGAGCCGGCTGCGTTCGCGCTCGATGTCCAGGCCCAGCGGTGTGCGGTCGGCAACGGCCCAGGCGAAGACGCTGATCATCACCAGCAGGGCGGCGAGATAGCCCAGCAAGCGTGGGCGGAGGATCCGGCTGGGCCTGCCTTCAAGGGCATTCTCGGTGGTATAGCGGATCAGTCCACGGGGATACCCCATCTTGTCCATCACGCTGTCGCAGGCGTCGATGCAGGCCGCGCAGGAGATGCATTCGTATTGCAGGCCGTTGCGAATGTCGATACCGGTGGGGCAGACCTGTACGCAAAGGTCGCAATCGATGCAGTCGCCATGACCCGCCGCACGCGCCTCCTGGTGCGATAGACTCTTGCGGCGCGCGCCCCTGGGTTCGCCGCGGGCCTCATCGTAGGAGACGATCAGGGTGTTGGCATCGAACATCACCGACTGGAAGCGGGCGTAGGGGCACATGTAGATGCAGACCTGCTCACGCAGCCAGCCGGCATTGAGATAGGTGAAGACGGTGAAAAATCCGACCCAGAAGTAGGCCCAGCCACTGGCATCGAGGGTTGGCAGGGCAACGACCAAGTCACGAATCGGCGTGAAGTAGCCGACGAAGGTCACCCCGGTGGCCAGGGCGATGGCGAGCCAGATGACGTGCTTGGCCGTCTTGCGGCGTGCCTTGTCGACCGTCATCGGCTGTCTGTCGAGCTTGATACGCTGGTTTCGGCTACCTTCGATGCGGTGTTCCACCCAGATGTAAAGGAAGGTCCACACGCTCTGCGGGCAGGTGTAACCACACCAGACGCGGCCGGCGAATACCGTGATGAAGAACAGGCCGAAGGCGCAGATGATCAAGAGCCAGGAGAGCAGGATGAATTCCTGCGGATAGAAGGTGGCGGCGAAGATATGGAACTCACGCCCGGGCAGGTCGAACCAGATGGCTGGCCGGTCACCCCAGTTGACCCAGGGCAACAGGAAAAACCCCAGCATCAAGGCCCAGTTGGTGCTGCGGCGCAGGCGCTGGAAGGCTCCCTTGATCTCACGCACGTAGAGATGGCGCCGACTGGCGTACATTTCCTGAGTAACGGTCGCCTGAGGGGCGTGATGCCCTACGGCGTCGGATGTGACGTCACGGGTCGGAATCTGGTCGCTCATGGCAGGCTCATGACAGTGGCAGCGCGGACAGGATGGCAACAGTCATTATAGCGAGCCTCCCATGTCGCGGCCCAGAATGCGACCCGTGGCCGCACCCTGCTGCCGTTATTCCGTAAACCCATAGGGCGAACAGAGCGCAGACTATTCCTCTAACCGTAGGCTGTAGACGTAGGCGGCTACGAGGTGGACGCGCTCCTCGCCGATATAAGATGCCTGAGCCGGCATGTGACCGTTGCGACCATTGCGCAGGGTCTGGCGAATCGAGTCGGCTACGCTTTGCCCCGGCGCCTGGTAGAGCCAAATATCGTTGGTCAGATTGGGTGCGCCCAATGCTTGATTGCCGGTGCCGTCGGGCATATGACAGGCGGCGCAAACCGAGGCGTACACCGCGGCGCCCTGGTCGGCACGCTCCTCTTCATGTTCGAGGTCGGAGAGAGCCAGCACGTGCTGAGTCAGGTTCTCGATGTTGTTCGCGCCCAGCTGCTGCCAGGAGGGCATCAGGCCGTTACGCCCTTGATGCAGCGTGGTCAGAAGCGCCTCGGGTTCGCCACCGTAGAGCCAGTTGTCATCAGTCAGATTGGGGAAGCCATAGCCACCACGGGCGTTGGAGCCATGACAGACCGCACAGTTGTTGAGGTAGATCCGCTCCGCCACCCGCATTGCCTCCTCGTCCTCCGCCAGGTCGGGAATGGGGATTTCTTCGTACTGGGCAAAGATCGGCGTGAAGCGCTCCTCCGCCTCGGCGACCTCTTCTTCCCACTGGCCTTCCTGAGTCCAGCCCAGTACCCCGGCGAAGTTTCCGAGCCCTGGATAGAGCAACAGGTAACCCAGTGCGAATACTACCGTGGCGACATAAAGCTGGAACCACCAGCGTGGCAATGGGTTGTCGTACTCCTCGATGCCATCGGCGGCATGGCCGGTAGTTTCGACGTTGCCCTCGGCGTCCGGGGTCTTGTCGGTGCGACGATTAGCATAGAGCAGCCAGAAGGCAAAACCGATGGAGCCAAGGGTGATGACGATGACCCAGGCACTCCAGAAGCCGGAAAGGGAGTCATTCCAAAGGTAATTCATGTGTTCTTGTCTCCCTGGTTCTCTTGGGGCCCGCCATGTCGAGGATCGGTGTCGCGGCGGCGATCGTCGGACGAGGTTCGCGTGTCATCAGTCGAGGGTCTCTCTTCGTCGAAGGAGGGCTGGTCATCGGCGAAGGGCAAATTGGCCGCCTCGTCAAAGTCGGGCTTGCGGCGCTTCGAATAGGCCCAGAACGTCAGTCCCAGAAACGCGATGATCAAAAGGCCGGTAATGATGCCGCGGAAGGTGCCGGTATCCATGATCAGCGCGTTCCCTCGAGTACGGTACCCAGTTGTTGCAGGTAGGCAATCAGGGCGGTGATCTCCTGCTCACCGCGCACCGCCTCTGTGGCGCCGTCGATCTGCTCATCGGTATAGGGCACACCGACAGTGCGTAGGGCGCGCATCTTGGCCGGGGTGTCCTGGCCATCCAGGGTGTTCTCGAATAGCCAAGGATAGGCCGGCATGATCGATTCCGGCACCACGTCGCGCGGATTGTACATATGGGCACGGTGCCAATCATCGCTATAGCGACCGCCCACGCGGGCCAGGTCAGGGCCGGTGCGTTTGGAGCCCCACAGGAAGTTGTGCTCGTAGACCGATTCACCGGCCACGCTGTAGTGCCCGTAGCGTTCGGTCTCGGCACGGAAGGGGCGCACCATCTGGGAATGGCAGCCCACGCAGCCCTCACGGCGATAGATACCGCGGCCTTCCAGCTCCAGGGCGCTGAGCGGCTCGAGCCCCTCGACGGGTTCGGTGGTCTGTTTCTGGAAGAACAGCGGCACGACCTCGGCGAGGCCGCCGAAACTGATCACCACCAGAATCAACACTGCCAGCAGGCCGACGTTCTTTTCGACGATCTCATGTTTCATTGCTGTCGGGTTCCCCGGTTGGCTCAGGCGGTCTGCGCAAGCGGTTGGCGAGCATCAGCAGCATCGCTGCGCTTGACGGTCATCGTCACGTTGTAAGCCATGATCAGCATGCCGGCGACCCAGCACAAGCCGCCGATCAGGCGCACGATATACCCCGGGCCGCTGGCCTCGACAGACTCGACGAAGGTGTACATCAGCGTGCCGTCAGCGTTGATGGCACGCCACATCAGCCCTTGCAGGATGCCGTTGACCCACATGGCGGCGATATAGAGCACGGTGCCGATGGTGGCGAGCCAGAAATGCACGGCGATCAGGTTGACCGAATGCATCTCTGTGCGGCCGAACAGGCGCGGAATCAGGTGATACATCGAGCCAATGGTGATCATCGCCACCCAGCCGAGTGCTCCAGCATGCACGTGACCGATGGTCCAGTCAGTGTAGTGGGAGAGAGCGTTGACCGTCTTCACCGCCATCATCGGACCCTCGAAGGTCGACATGCCGTAGAACGACAGCGCTACGACCAGAAAGCGCAGGGTCGGGTCGGTACGCAGCTTATGCCAGGCGCCCGATAGCGTCATCATGCCGTTGATCATACCGCCCCAGGAGGGCGCCAGCAGGATGATCGACATGATCATGCCCAGCGACTGCGCCCAGTTCGGCAGGGCGGTGTAGTGCAGATGGTGCGGCCCGGCCCACATGTAAACCATGATCAATGCCCAGAAGTGCACGATCGAGAGACGATAGGAGTAGATCGGCCGCTCGGCCTGCTTGGGCACGAAGTAATACATCATGCCCAGAAACCCTGCGGTCAAGAAAAAACCCACGGCGTTGTGACCGTACCACCATTGCACCATGGCATCGATCGTGCCGGCGTAAATGGACGTCGAGTACATGGCGGTGACCGGGATGGCGGCGTTGTTGACGATGTGCAACACCGCCACTGTCAGGATGAAGGCAGCGAAGAACCAGTTGGCGACGTAAATGTGCGAGGTCTTGCGCAACTTGATGGTCATCAGGAAGACAATGGCGTAGCTGATCCACACTGCTGCGATCAAAATATTAATCGGCCATTCCAGCTCGGCGTATTCCTTGGTGGTGGTATAGCCAAGGGGTAGTGAAATCACCGCCGAGAGAATCACCGCCTGCCAACCCCAGAAGGTAAAGGCCGCGAGCTTGTCCGAGAAAAGGCGCGTCTGACAGGTGCGCTGGACGACGTAATAGGACGTCGCAAACAACGCCGAGCCACCGAAGGCGAAAATCACAGCATTGGTGTGCAGCGGCCGCAGGCGGCCGAAACTCGTCCAAGGCAGCCCCAGATTGAGTTCCGGCCAGACCAGTTGTGCGGCAAGGACGACACCGAGGAGCATGCCTACGATGCCCCAAACTACCGTCATGATCGCGAACTGCCGAACTACCGTGTAGTTGTAGGTCGGGTGTTCAAGTGCTGTGCTCATGTCAGGTTCCCATCGAATGCGGTGTTGGGGTCGACCCCCCGGCATTGTGCCCCGTGGCGGCCTCTCGCAGGATGATGCAGGTCAAGATCATGTCAGAAATATGGATGCTATCGCACCGCGGTCTCGCCTGAACATGTCAATATAGCGGTGCATGAACTCGAGAAGGTGGTAGCGTGACAACTTTTTTTTACCAGAACGAACCGCGAATTTCACGTCAACAGCTTCTCGAATTTCTACGTTCGGGTGAGGTGGGTGCATGGTGGGTCGATGGGTTGGGACCATTGGCGGTGCGCGGCGAGGCACGCCTGGGACGCCTGTTAATCGCCCATGGCGCGGGGGCTGGACAGGATTCGGTGTTCCTTGATCAGCTGCGTCATGCCCTGGCCGAGACCGGGGTTCAGACTCTGGCAATGGAGTTCGCCTACCTGCAGCAGATGCGCCATGAGGCACGCCGACGTCCTCCGCCCAGGATCGATCGACTGGTCGACGAACTGGCGCGCTGGTGCGACACCATGTCACATAATGACCTGCCGCCGCTGTGGGTTGGTGGCAAATCCATGGGTGGGCGAGCGGCTAGCCTACTGGCTGCCCGGGACACTGCCGCGGGCCTGGTGCTCTGCGGTTATCCCTTTCACCCCCCCGGCAAGCCGGACACGCTACGCTTGTCGCACTGGCCACTGATTGCCTGCCCGACGCTGGTGGTGCAGGGCACCCGCGACCCCTTCGGTAGTCAAGACGAGGCGAGTGGCTATTCTCTGCCGGACAACGTGGTACTGCATTGGCTGGAGGATGGCGATCATGACTGGAAGCCGCGCCGCAGTTCAGGACGTGTCCAGCTTGATTTGATCCAGGAGGCTGCCGGGGCCATTGCCTCTTTCATGGCCAGGGCGTCATGAATGCCATGCTACGAGAATACAACGTTATCTTTGGGTCGTCGGCAAGTCGATGAATGGTCGATGTTTCTCCGCGCAGTGCTCCTTGGGCCTTGGCGGGGAAAAGCGTTGACATTGCTGGGTACCCCTGTAGAATTCTGCGCCACGTGACCAAGGGTGGTTAGCTCAGCTGGGAGAGCACCAGCCTTACAAGCTGGGGGTCACAGGTTCGAACCCTGTACCACCCACCATTGCCTCTGGGTAATGGCTGATCATGTGGAAATCACGCAGTGGACCGGTAGTTCAGTCGGTTAGAATGCCGGCCTGTCACGCCGGAGGTCGCGGGTTCGAGTCCCGTCCGGTCCGCCA